>JAEBET010000004.1:0-597156 GCA_049998195.1 Streptomyces sp. cmx-11-4 | reverse complement strand
CGTCGGGCGGTGCGGCCGTCGCGACGAAGACCTCGGACGTCCACACCAGCTTCGGCGGGGTGCAGGCCTTCTACAAGGCTCCGGAGGCGGAGCAGTTGTTCGCGACGACCAAGCCGGTCTCCGACCTGGGCCTGAAGCTCAGCTCCGACATGTGCACGATCGCCGGCGCGCTGGGCACGTACTCCCGCGACGCCGCCCCGGTCATCAAGAAGCTCGAATCCCTGAAGGCGGAAGCGGCGTCGTTCCGCGAGAAGACCGACAAGGACGACAAGTGGCGTGAAGACGGCGACCTGATCGACGAGAACCTCGAGCGCCGCAACAAGATCGCCGAGGTGTGGGCCGAATTCCAGGAAGTGGAGCGAGCGGCCCACGGGAAGATCGTCGCCCTGGTCGGCGGCAAGCCGTTGAAGGTCAACGACGGCTCCAACGGCAAGGACATGTACGGCTACGACGCCGAGGCGATGAAGCAGTCCAAGTCCCTGCCCTGGGGCGACGCCGTCGAGGAGTCCATCCCCGCCTGGCAGGTGTGGGAGCACGCCTGGGAGTTCGGCAAGGGCATCGTCGTCGACGGCGTCTGGGGCACCCTCAAGGGCCTCGGCGGACTCGTCGGCCTCCAGGGCTGGGACGTGTTCAAACAGTCCTGGACCGGCCTCGCGAAGCTGGGCACCGGCCTGGCCATCATGTCGATCCCCGGCGTCGGCCCCCTCTTCCTCGCCGCTCCCGACGACAAGCTCCCCTCATGGCTGCGCGACTCGCGCACCGCCATGAAGGAGACGGGCAAGGCGCTCCTCGCCTGGGACCAGTGGGGCTCCAACCCGTCCCGGGCCGCGGGCGCGGTCACCTTCAACGTCCTGACCACGGTGTTCACCGGTGGCGCGGGCGGCGCGGTCGCGGGCGCGGGCAAGGCGGGCGCGGTCGCCAAGACCCTGTCGTTCGCGGGCAAGGCCGGCCGCGCGATCGACCCGATGACGTACATGTTCAAGGGCGCGGGCGCGGGCTTCTCCAAGATCGGCGACGTGATGGCCGGTCTCAAGGGCATGGGCAAGTTCGAGGTCCCGAACATCAACGTGGACGGCGCGGTCGCCCTCCCCGACGGCGCGGTCATGCTGCCGGACGGCGCGATCCACCTCCCCTCCGGCGCGTCGATCCCCGAGGGCGCGGCGAGGCTCCCGGACGGCAACATCAAGCTCCCCGAGGGCACGACGACCTTCCCGCCCGGCACGGTCAAACTCCCGACGGCCGGCCCGTCGCGGTTCATGGACCTCGAGGGCAACATCTACAAGCCCGACGGCACCCTCGAGCAGAGCGGAACGGCCGCCAAGCAGGAGCCCTCGCCGGAGACGGGCGCGGACACCCCCCGCGTCGACGCCCCGAAGCCGGACTCCCCGGTCACCGCCAAGGTCCCGGAGAAGGAACTGGCCGGCGTCGGCGGCCGCGGCGGCGACGACGGCATCCGCCTCGGCAGCAACATCTCCGACCCGGTCCACGCGATGGACAACGGCACCCCGGGCCCCCGCCCCGACACCCAGCCGGGCGGCCACGCCCCGGACAACATGCCGCGCAACGACCTGAACAACCCGGGCGGCACCCCCCGCCCGGACACCCCGACCACCGCCGGCACCCACACGGCCGACCAGGGCTCGGGCGCCCCCCACTCGACCGACCACGGCCCGGGCGGAGGCGCCCGCGACACGGGCGGGCCGGGCCACCCGGACGGCCCGTCCGCAGGTGGCGCCCACCCCGAAACCCCGGGCGCCGGTGGCCTCGACGACCTCGGCCACAGCGCGGACGATGCCACGACACCCAGCGGCCACGCGGACGACGCCGCAGGCAACGGCACCCGCAACGGCGACGAGGAGCAGCTGTCCGTGGAGCGCCGCAAGGAGCTCCAGGACGAGCACGTCCGGCTCGCGAACGAAGACCCGGCCTGGTTCCAGGCGCACTACAGGGACGACGGCCACCGCTGGTCCAAGTCCGCGAAGGTGGACGGTGTCGAGCTGCCCATCCTCACCAAGAACGCCGATGGCAAGTGGATCTCCAAGTACGACATGCCCCATGGACCGGGTGAGTTCCGTTACAACCCGAAGCCCATGGGCACGGAATCGGTTCCTCCCGTACATCAGGCGGAGCTCAACACCGCTGCGGCCAACAGAAGAGTGTCGGTGGACCTCACCAACGCCGAGAAGGCGTTCAAGGAGGATCCGTCCCCGGCGAACCAGGATGCCCTCACAGCGGCCAAGGAGGCCTACGACAAGCAGCTTCCGGGAGTTCCGAACAACAGCAAGATTGCCGAGGCGCTGGGCGAGAAGGCGTCAGAGCTGCATGTGGTCCCGCGCGAGTTCAAGGTCGTAGAGCCCATCGAGCTCCCGAAGACGCCCAACGGTGCCAACATGTTCGACGCTGCTTACCGGCTCGAAGATGGTGAATATCTGATTGTGGAGGCCAAGGCGCCGAAGGGTGACCTCGACTGGCGGAATGGACGTGCCGACCCGGAGGACCCCGCGAATCCGCATGTCGGAGATGACGGCGGCGCCCAGGGCCTGAGGGTCAAACAAGGGACCCGGCCGTACATCCGCACGATCCTGGCCGAGATGACCCGTCGAGGCGGTGAGGACGCCACGATCGCCACCGAGCTCCGCACTGCTCTGAGGGAAGGAAAGCTGAAGTATGTCCTCGTGAAGGCGAACGAACATGGCTCCACCTACGCTGGTGCCAAGCTTGAGTACTTGAAGGTTTAGCGAGAGGAGGGCTTGTGGTCACCCGCATTCCCCGCCACGAGTTCCGTACTGACAACGCCGCCGAGGCCATGGCACCGGTCACCGAGAGCGCCGAGCAAGCGCTGGCAGGGCTCGAGACGTCGGAGGACGACCGCTACGACGCCCTGACGCTCACGCTGGCCTCGGCCAAGTGGCACTGTCTGGCGGACCCCGTCGCGGACCGGTTCACGACGTGGGAGGCCTGGGTGAAGGCCATGCAGGTCGGCTCCGCGCTTTTCAAGTCGGGGACGGCAACCGAGGGGCCGGTCGCCTGCCGCATCGGGGTCAATGGCGAGGTGAAGAATCTGCCGGCGACCGGACCGCAGGAGTACCTGCATGCCGGAAACTGGCTCACCGCCTTCTATCTGGCCGCGATCTGCCGGGAGAACGACCGGGCGAACCAGCTGGCGCAGGTCCCGCCCTCGTTCCTCCGGGAGTCCGGTGCAGAGTTCGACGAGTACCTCTACCCCTGGGTGGAGACGCTCCAGAACCGGTGGTTCGGTCGGCAGGAGACATGGGACACCCTGGTCCGCGCTGTCAACGGCACGGACCCTGCACACGTGCGTATCGCCAGCAAAGAGCTGATGCTCAAGATCCTGTATCCCCCGCTCAATCTCTTTCACCGCTACCTCAGCCAGGAGAGCCAGCTGTTCAACGAGGCTTTGGCCGAAGCTCTCACCTGGCACAAGGAGTACTGGACCGCGAACGAGGCCCGTTCGAAGAGCGGCGAGGGTCTGGTCGCCCTCGGCCCGCTCGCCATCGCCTGTATGGCCCGCGACGCCGGCATGCCGATCGAGGTCGAGTCCGAGTACCTCCCGAAGGAGCTGCTGGAGTTCGGCTGGGCCGGCGAGGTTGACGCTTGACGGCGAAAGAAAAGTGGCGTTGCCTCCAGAACCCCGTGGCAGGCGGGCCTGAGACCCGGAGTCGTGGGTCCTGGCCATGCAGGTGTGACCGCACCCTCCGCCGCCAGGACCGCGGAGGAGGGTCCGGTCGCCTGCCGGGGCGGGATTCTGCAGGATCTCCGAAAGCTGCCCGCGACCCGCTCGGTCGAGTTCGACGAGCATCTACGCGCCTGGCCGAAGTCTTCGGCGCGGCGTGACAAAGGACACCCGGCCCGTGATCGTGCCTCGCCAGGATTATCAGAAGGACAAGATGGCGGCGGTGGTTCCCGTCATGGAGGAGTCACTGGCCGAATCGCTGGAGAGGATCGAGACCTCACACAACTCCAGGGCGGATGCCGTCATGGAGTCGTTGAACGTCGCCCTCGTCCGCACCGTCGGGGATCCCGGTGCCGTCATGCTGGAGACCTGGGAGTCCTGGCTGCTGACCATGCAGGTGCACTCGGCGGTCTTCGCCGCCACCGCTCCCGACGTGGAAACGGTCACCTGCAAGATCCGGCAGGAGGAGCGCCACCTCCCCACCACAGGGCCGCAGGCCTACCTCAACGCGGAGACCTGGCTCGACGCCTTCTACCTCGCGATGATCTGCCGTGAGGCAGCCCGCCTCGACATGCTGTCCCAGATCCCGGTGTCACTGCTGCGCGACTTCGGCGGTGCCCTGGACGAGTACACCTACGCCTGGGTGGAGACCCTCCAGAGCTTCTGGCTGCACCGGGACGACCTGCGCACGCACCTGGTGCGCGCCGTGGACCTGAGCGCTCCCGAGCAGGCCCGCGTCGTCGACGCGGAGGAGATGAGCAAGCTCCGCTACCCGCCGATCATGATGCTCTACCGCTACCTGCGGGGCGACGTCGCCGGCTTCAACGAGGCCCTGGCCGACGCCGTCCGCTGGCACAAGGAGTACTGGACCGCCGACGAGGACCGCGCCCACAACATCCTGGGCGTCGTGGCCCTCGCCCCCCTGGCGATCGCCTGCCTGGCGAAGGCCAACGGCCTCCCGATCGAGACCGAGTCCGGCTACCTCCCCGAAGCCCTCCTCGACTTCGGCTGGCGCGGCGAGTTCGACGCGTAACACCGCAGCACACGAAAGGCACACTCATCACCATCCCCCGCCACGCGGTCCGCAGGGACAAGGCGGCCGAGGCCATGGCACCGGTCACCGCCAGCGCCGACGAAGCGGTGGAAGGGCTCGAAACGTCCGAGTTCGACCGCTACGACGCGTTGACCTTCACGCTCGCCGCGGCGGAGTGGCGCTGCCTCCTGGACCCCACGTCGGACCAGCTCGAGACCTGGGAGTCCTGGGTCCTGGCCATGCAGGTGGGCTCCGCTCTCTTCGCCGCCGGTACCGCGCAGGAGGGCCCGGTCCCGCTGCGGATCGGGACCCGGGACGAGGTGCGCAGACTTCCCGCCACCGGTCCCCAGGACTACCTGCACGCCGGGAACTGGCTCACCGCCTTCTACCTGGCGGTGATCTGCCGTGAGAACGACCGGCTGAAGCAGCTCGCACAGGTGCCGGTCGAGTTCCTGCGGGCCTCCGGCGCGGAGTTCGATGAGTACGTCTACGCCTGGATCGAAACGCTCCAGAACTTCTGGTTCGGCCGCCAGGAGACCTGGGACACCCTTCTCAGCGCTGTCCGGGGCACCGCCCCCGAGCAGGCACGGATCGCCGACACCGACCTGATGCTGAAGATCCTCTATCCGCCGCTCGAGCTGTTCCAGCTGTACCTGCGCCGCGAGGACCAGGCCTTCACCGATTCCCTCGTACAGGCCCTGACCTGGCACAAGGAGTACTGGACCGCCAACGAGGCCCGCTCCCTGAGCGGCGGCGGCCTCGTCGCCCTGGCCCCCCTCGCCATCGCGTGCCTGGCGCACGACGTGGACATGATGATCGAGGTGGAGTCCGATTACCTGCCCATGCACCTGATCCAGCACTCGTGGGTGGGCGAGTTCACCACATGAGGGCCATGTGAACGCTCCTGAAGCCGGGACGCCCCTGACCATGACTGTGTTCCGTCAGGAATATCCGCTCGCCGACATGGCGGCGGTGGTTCCCGTCATGGAGGGGTCGCTGGCCTATTCGCTGGAAAAGATCGAGACCTCGCACGGATCCAGGAGCGCGTCGCTGGCCACGTCCCTGAACGTGGCCCGCATCCGCTGCATCGGAGACCCGGATGCGGTGATGCTGGAAACCTGGGAGTCCTGGCTGCTGGCCATGCAGGTGTACTCGGCGGTCTTCGCGGCCGCATCCACCGACCAGGCCACGGTGACATGCAAGATCCGCCAGGAGGAGCGGCAGCTCGCCACCACCGGTCCGCAGCTCTACCTCAATGCGGGGACGTGGATCAACGCCTTCTGCCTGGCGCTGATCTGCCGTGAGACGGCCCGCCTCGACATGCTGGCACGGGTGCCTGTGTCGCTGCTGCTTGACTGCGGCGGGGTGTTGGACGAGTACGTCTATTCCTGGGTCGAGACCCTCCAGACCTTCTGGCTGCGGGGTGACGACGTCAGCCGACACCTGGTCCGCGCCGTGGACCTGAGCGCCCCCGAGGCCGCCCGCATCCTCGACGCCGAGACCATGGGCAAGCTCAAGTACCCGCCGATCATGATGTTCTACCGCTATCTGCGCAACGACGCGGCAGGCTTCAACGAGGCCCTGAATGACGCCCTGGTCTGGCACAAGGAGTACTGGACGGCGGACGAGGACCGCACCCAGAACATCGAAGGGGTCGTGGCCATCGCCCCGCTGGCGATCGCCTGCCTGGCCAAGGCCAACGGCATTCCGATCGAGGTCGAGTCCGGTTATCTGCCGGACGCCCTCCTCGACTTCGCCTGGCGCGGCGAGTTCAACGCGTGACATCCGAGAAGCGGCGTACCTCGCAGCAGGAGTTCGATATCAGGGAGATCGCGTGACCGTCACTGTCGACCGGCATGGCGCCGCGGGCGGCTCGGACGACGAGGACTACGCGGCGCGGATGACGACCACGGCGATCGAGGGGATTGAGTCCCTGCAGGGCTTTCCCGGAATGCTCGACGCTCTATGGAACTCCGTCCGCCTCAGTGTCGCCGCGCGGTCCGCCGTGGATCCGGACGCTTCGCGCACTGCCACTTGGGAGGCAGTGGTCAACGCGATGCAGGTCGGCACGCCCTGTTCCAGGTCACGGGTGCCGCCGACGGAACCGTGAAATGCCGTATCCATCACGAAATCCGGCGACTTCCCGCGATCGGGCCGAAGCAGATCGCCAATTGCCCCAACTGGCCTGTTGCCTTCTGGTTCGCGGTCATCTGCCGTGACCGGAAGCGAATGGTGGCGCTGTGCGGAGTCCCGCCGGAGACACTGCGGGCGTCGGGGTCAGTCCACGATGAGTATCTGTATCACTGGGTCGCGGCGCTGCAGGCGTATGGGACACACCGGCAAGCGGACATGGTGGAGGAGCTGAGGCAGGCATTCCGGCAATCCCCTCCGGATGTGGTGCGGATCGCCCCGCGGGACTGGTTGCGGCACATCTCATATCCACCGATCAACCTTTTCTACCGATTCGTCAAGCGCGACCATGACGGCTTCAACGCCGCGTTGGTCGAAGCCCTTAAGCTGCACAAGGCGTACTGGAGCCAGGAGGAACGCGACTTCGACGTTTCCGGCCTGTGGGCGATCGGACCGCTGGCCATGGCGTGCTTCGTCTACGACGGCGCCTTTCCCATCAACGTGGCTTCGGACTACCCCCCGAGCCAGCTCCTGAACCGAGCCTGGCTCGACGATTTCCCGACGTAGTAGCGACCTGTCGCGCTACGCGCGGGCCGTGCTTGGCCTTGAGCGGTACCTCAGGGCCCGCGTCGAGGACATGGAGAAGTCAGTACTGCAATAGGAAGAACACCAGTGGCTACAGTCGTTCCCCGTCACACCATCTCCCGGCAGGACCTTCCCGGCCGGGCGCCCTCGCTGCCGGAGCACACGACGCAGCTGCTCGAAAGGATCCACAAGGCGCCCTTCGCCCTGGAGAGCGCGATGTCAACGGCTCTGGTCACCGCTCACGAACGCGCTGCGGAGGACCCCACCGCCGCATGGCTGGCGTCGTGGGAGTCCTGGGTCGCTGCCATGCAGTGCGGGGCAGCCATCTTCGCCGCCGCCACTACGGTCGAAGCCGGCGTCGAGTGCCTCATCCACCACGAGACCCGCACGGTTCCGGCCTTCACCCATCCCGAATCGTTCGTGGATGCCGGCCACTGGACCACTGCCTTCTACCTTGCGGTCATCTGCCGCAATGCCCAGCGGATCACGGACCTCTGCAACGTTCCGACGGAGAAGCTGCGCGAATCGGGCGCGGTCTACGACGAATTCAACTATGCGTGGATCGAAACACTGAAGTCCTTCTGGCTGGGTCGACCGGATCTCGCCGAACGGCTGGTAGAAACCGCCGGGGAGACTGACCCCGGCACGGCGTCCTTCCTCGGCCAGGATTATGTCTCGCACGTCGTATGGCCGCCGATGGACCTTCTTCGCTGTCGCGCTACCGGCAGTCATGACGAGTTCAACCGCTCACTCGAAGAGGCTCTCCGCGCACACAAGGCATACTGGACCGCCGACCAGGAGCGTGCCGGTTCCTGTTACGGATGGGTGGCCCTGGCCCCACTCGCAATGGCCTGCCTGGCCCACGACGCCGACTTTCCCCTCGAAGTCGAATCCGAGTACCTGCCGAAGCACCTGGTCGAGGGCACCTGGGCAGGCGAGTTCCCCACGTAAGCCACCCCAGACTTGTCCGAATCGCTGGAGAGGATCGAGACCTCCCACAACTCCAGGGCGGATGCCGTCATGGAGTCGCTGAACGTCGCCCTCGTCCGCACCGTCGGGGACCCCGGTGCCGTCATGCTGGAGACCTGATAGTCGTGGCTGCTGACCATGCAGGTGCACTCGGCCGTCTTCGCCGCGACCGCTCCCGACCGGGAAACGGTCACCTGCAAGATCCGGCAGAAGGAGTCGCCACCTTCCCACCACAGGGCCGCAGACCTACCTCAACGCCCTGACGCTCACGCTGGCGGCGGCCAAGTGGCATTGCCTGGCCGACCCCGTGGCCCACCGGTTCACGACGTGGGAGGCCTGGGTGACGGCCGTGGAGGTCGGCTCCGCGCTTTGTTCACGTCGGGAACGGCCCCCGAGGCCTCCAGGCCCCCGTTGGCGGGTAGCTCCAGGCCGGGAGTCGTGGGTCCTGGCTTGGCTGGCTCGCTGAAGAAACAGCAGGCCGTCGCACGACAGCAGAGCCGAGGCGCACATGCCCTCAATGATCGTGGCGCGCTTCCGCTGCCCCAGGTTACGGACAGTCAGCACGCCAATCCGTTGATCGCTGTTCGTGGTGGTCTGCCTTTCAAGGCAGAACCCCGGACCGGCAACGGGAGTTCCGATCTGCACAGACACTCCGCCGGAACGGAACGCAGATGGACCGACTTTCCCCGCCCGGATCGCCGCCACCCTCGCCACCATGGCCGCGCTGGCCGTCTTACCCCCGGCCGAGGCGCACGCGGGCGCCATCGGCTCGACACCCGTCGCCACGTTCGACTACCAAGTCGGGGGCGTCACGATGAAGGTCCCCACGGGCTGCATGTTCACCCACATCATCCGCGGCGACGGCAAGAACATCACCTACCAGAACGCCGGCGTCGACTGCGGCTTCGTCGGAGCCCTCAACTCCGGCTTCTGCAACTGGCGCATCGACTTCACCTACGCGGACACCGACAACAAGACCTACCGCACCTCC
Organism: Streptomyces sp. cmx-11-4; assembly: GCA_049998195.1. Lineage (GTDB taxonomy): Bacteria > Actinomycetota > Actinomycetes > Streptomycetales > Streptomycetaceae > Streptomyces. The sequence continues at coordinate 587,754 of JAEBET010000004.1, read as the reverse complement.
CGCGGCAAGACCCACGCCGAGTGCAAGATCAACCCTATGCGCGACAACGCGCCCCAGAAGCTCCCCCGCTACGGCAAGGCATGCGCCCACCTCAACATCAACGGCGTGCGCCGGGTCAGCCAGTGCCACCACATCACGAAGTGAGCCGCACATGAGCACCCAGCCCACCCCCGAAGACCCCGCCCGGGAAACCGGACGCCGCCGTGCCGGCGTCGTCGCGTTCCTCGTCGGCGCAGCCGCGTCCTTCGGCTTCTTCGCGTTCTTCCCCGGCCTCCCCCACGTCATCGACTGGGGCGCCGTCATCGTGTCCGCAGCCGTCGGCGGGCTCGTCCGCTGGGCCTGGCTGGCGCGCCTCGCGAGGCAGGATGTTCGGGCCCGGAAATAGCAAAACCCCCAGGTCACGGCGAGTGAGTCCTGGGGGTTCTACAGAGCCGCCTTCGGGATTCGAACCCGAGACCTACGCATTACGAGTGCGTTGCTCTGGCCAACTGAGCTAAGGCGGCACCGCTGGTCAGACAAGTATTCCCTCGAAGAGGTGCTCTCATCAGCAGCGGCGCCAAGTCTACAGGGTGTCGGCGGGTGCCCTGAACCAGGTTCTACGGGGGTGGGACGTAAGTCACATACCGGGATGAATGCGTCGACTTCGGCCTAGCGGTTCAGCACTTTTTGCTCTTCGGTGGGACCTTGCCCTCCAGCAGGTAGCGGTTGATCGAGGTGTCGATGCAGTCGCTGCCTCGGCCGTACGCCGTGTGGCCGTCGCCGTCGTACGTCAGGAGGCTGCCCGACTGGAGCTGGCCCGCCAGGGCCTGCGCCCACTTGTACGGGGTCGCGGGGTCCCGGGTGGTGCCGACGACCAGGATCGGCGCGGCGCCCTTCGCCGCCAGCGTCTTCGCCGTACCCGTGGCCTTCACCGGCCAGTACGTGCAGTTCAGCGAGGCCCAGGCCAGGCCCGTGCCGAAGACCGGGGATGCCTTCTCGAAGGACGGCAGGGCCGATTTCACCGCGTCCGGGCCGGTGAAGGCCGGGGGCTGGTCCAGGCAGTTGACGGCGGCGTTCGCGGACATCAGGTTGGCGTACTTGCCGTCCGGCGAGCGCTCGTAGTAGCTGTCGGCCAGGCTCAGCAGGCTCGCCCCGTCGCCGTCCATGGCCGCGGTGAGCGCCTCGCGCAGCTGCGGCCATGCGCTCTCGTCGTACAGGGCCGCGATCACCCCGGTGGTCGCCAGGGCCTCGCCCAGCGGGCGGGTCTCGTCGCCCGTGGGTACGGGCTGGGCGTCGAGTGTGCGGAAGAACTCCTTCAGGCGCGCCGCCACCGCGTCCGGAGCGCCCGTGCCCAGCGGGCACCCGGCCTGCTGGGCGCAGTCCTTCGCGAAGGCGGTGAAGGCCGTCTCGAAGCCCGCCGTCTGGTCCCGGTTCAGGTCGACGGCCGGGCGGGAGGGATCCATCGCGCCGTCCAGCACCAGCCGCCCGACCCGGTCGGGGAACAGGTCCGCGTACGTGGCCCCCAGGAAGGTGCCGTACGAGGCGCCGACGTACGTGAGCTTCTCGTCGCCGAGCACCGCGCGCAGCAGATCCACGTCGCGGGCCGCGTCGACCGTGGAGACGTGCGGCAGGACCCGCTGCGAGCGCGCCTGGCAGCCGGCGGCGAACTCCTTGAAGGCCGCCACCAGCAGCGCCCGCTCGGCCGCGTCGTCCGGGGTCTGGTCCACCTGTGTGTACTTGTCCATCGCCGGGCCGGTCAGGCACTCGACGGGGCTGCTGCGGTCCACCCCGCGCGGGTCGAAGGACACCATGTCGTACCGGGCGCGGACGGGCGCGGGATAGCCGATCCCCGCGTACGCCTGCAGGTACCCGATGCCGGATCCGCCCGGGCCGCCCGGGTTGACCACCAGGGAACCGAGCCGCTTGCCCGGGCCGGTGGCCGGGCGGCGGGACACCGCGATGTCGACGTCCTGGCCGGAGCCGGGGTTCGCGTAGTCCAGCGGGGCCTTCATCGTGGAGCACTGGAACCCGGGGACACCGCAGTCGCGCCAGCTCAGCTTCTGCTCGTAGTACGGGCGCAGCGCCGCAGGATCGGCCGACGCCGAACCGGAGGACGCGGCGGCCTCGGGCCCTGCCGCCCCGCCGGACGTGCATCCGACGAGCAGCAGCCCGGCGGCTGCGATCGCGGTCCCGGTGGTACGCAGCAGGCGACTGGTGTCCATCCTCGGAGACTACGTCCTGCCGGCCGGGGCCAGGCCGCGGCCGGGCACCGGACGGCCCCGCCCCTTCCGTCGCCCCTGCCGGGCGGGGCACGGACCGGGAAGGGACCGGCACCGTCCTCGCCCCGGCGACGGATCCGCCCGTACGGGTGAGCCGGTCAACCCGGCGTGGACGCCGGAGCCGGTCAGCCCGCGCGCAGGGACATCGTCATCGCCTCGACCGCGAGCAGGGGGGCCACATTGCGGTCCAGAGCCTCCCGGCAGGCGATGATCGCCTCGATCCGGCGCAGGGTCCGCTCGGGACCCGAGGCGCGGGCGATCCGGTCGAGGTCCGGGCGTATCTCCTCATTGGCGATGGCCACGGACGAGCCGAGCTGCAGGGCCAGCACGTCCCGGTAGAAGCCGGTGAGGTCGGTCAGCGCGAGGTCCAGGGTGTCGCGCTGGGTCCGGGTGCGGCGGCGCTTCTGCCGGTCCTCCAGCTCCTTCATCACACCCGCCGTGCCGCGGGGCATCCGGCTGCCGGCGCCCGCCTGGGCGCCGAGCGCGGCCCTCAGCTCCTCGGTCTCCTTGACGTCAACCTCTTCCGCGACCTGCTTGGCGTCCTCGGCGGCGGCGTCCACCAGCTCCTGTGCGGCCTTGAGACAGCCGCCCACGTCGTCGACGCGGAGCGGGACCTTCAGCACCGTGGCCCGGCGGGAGCGGGCGGCCTCGTCGGTCGCGAGCCGGCGGGCCCGGCCGATGTGCCCCTGGGTGGCGCGGGCGGCGGCCGCGGCCACGGCGGGCTCGATGCCGTCGCGCCGCACCAGCACCTCGGCCACGGCGTCGACCGGCGGGGTGCGCAGGGTCAGGTGCCGGCAGCGGGAGCGGATCGTGGGCAGCACGTCTTCCAGCGAGGGCGCGCACAGCAGCCACACCGTCCGCGGAGCGGGCTCCTCCACGGCCTTGAGGAGCACATTGCCCGCCCCCTCGGTGAGCCGGTCGGCGTCCTCCAGCACGAGGACCTGCCAGCGGCCCACGGCCGGGGACAGCTGCGCCCGGCGCACCAGGTCGCGGGTCTCCTTCACACCGATCGACAGCAGATCGGTGCGGATGATCTCCACATCGGCGTGCGTGCCGATCACGGTGGTGTGGCAGCCGTCGCAGAACCCGCAGCCCGGCTCACCCCCGAGGGCGCGGTCGGGGCTGGTGCACTGCAGGGCGGCCGCGAAGGCCCGGGCGGCGGTGGACCGCCCCGAGCCGGGCGGGCCGGTGAACAGCCATGCGTGGGTCATCTTGGAGGCGGCGGGCGGCGCGGTCCCGTCCGTGATGGCCGTGACCAGGGCGTCGGCATCGCGGGCGGCGGCGGCCAGCTGCTTCTGGACCCGCTCCTGTCCCACCAGGTCGTCCCAAACGGGCATCCCGCCCACCACCTTTCACTTCACTCTGCGTGCACCCATTGTGGCGCGCGGCACTGACAATCCGGTCCCGCCCAGGTCAGCGCCGCCTGCGCGGGCCGCGCTCGTCGTCGTCGCCGTGCTCGTCGTCCCGGTGACGGCCCAGCAGTTCGTCCGCCAGCGTCGGCAGATCGTCCAGCGGGGTCTCCTCGGCCCAGTCCGGCCGCGGCCGGCGCGGGCGGCCGTCCTCGCCGAGGACCGGGAGCTCCCGCGTCCGGTCCTCGCCCGCGGCGCCGGCGCTTCCGGAGTCCCGGAAGATGCCCGGCGGCACCCGGTCGGCCGGGTTCTCCTCGGGGCGCCGGGCCGTGGGCCGCGAGGCCTGCGGGCGTACGGGGGGCTGTACGGCCGTCTCGTCCGTCGGCCGTACCGGCGGCTTCGTCGTGTCGACCTTCGGGACGGGGACGGTCTGCGTGATGTCGTCGGGCTGGACGACCCGCCGGAGCGCCGGGGTCTCGAGCGTCACGGCATCGTCCGGATGCGGACCATCCACCTCCGGAGCCGAAGCCGGTGCAGGAGTCGGTGCAGGAGTCGGTGCAGGTGTCGATCCACGAGACGGTTCCTGAGCCCTAGCCGGCGCCGGCGCCGGAGCCGGGGCCGGTGCGGCAGGAGCCGGAGTGGCAGCCGCCCCGGAAGCAGCAGCCGACGCAGCCGCCGAAGCCGCCGCGGCAGCCGACGCCCGGGCCGCCGCCTCAACAGCCGCTGCCGCCGCCTGCCGGCGCGCTTCCTCGGCCTTCAGCAGGGCCTCCTCGGCCCGCCGCTGCTTCTCCAGGCGCCGTTCCTCGGCCTCGGCCCGCAGCCGGGTCTCCTCCTCCGCCTGCCGGCGCAGCCGCTCTTCCTCGGCCGCCCGCGCCTTCTCCTCGGCCTCCGCGCGCAGCCGCTCGGCCTCGGCCCGGGCCCGGGCCTCTTCCTCGGCGCGGATCCGCTCCTCCTCCGCCTTGCGCGCGGCCTCCGCCTCGGCCGCGATCCGGGCCGCCTCGGCCTCGCGTGCGAGGCGGGCCTCCTCCTCGGCCTTCAGCCGGGCTTCCTCCGCCTTGCGCGCGGCCTCTTCCTCCGCCTTGCGCCGGGCCTCGGCCTCGGCGAGCCGCCGGGCCTCCGCCTGGGCGGCCACCTCCGCCTCGGAGAGCGGGAGCATCCGGTCCAGCCGGTGCCGCACGACGGTGGTCACCGAGTCCGGGTCCTGGCCCGCGTCGACCACCAGGTAACGCCCGGGATCGGACGCGGCCAGGGTCAGGAACCCGGACCGCACCCGCTGGTGGAACTCCGCCGGCTCCGACTCCAGCCGGTCCGGAGCCTCCGTGAACCGCTCGCGCGCCGCCTCCGGCGACACGTCGAGCAGCACGGTCAGGTGCGGAACGAGCCCGTCGGTGGCCCAGCGCGAGATCCGCGCGATCTCGGTCGGGGAGAGGTCGCGGCCCGCGCCCTGGTAGGCCACGGAGGAGTCGATGTAGCGGTCCGAGATGACCACCGCACCGCGCTCCAGGGCCGGGCGCACCACCGTGTCCACGTGCTCCGCGCGGTCGGCGGCGTACAGCAGTGCCTCGGCACGGTTCGAGAGCCCGGCCGAGGAGATGTCGAGCAGGATCGAACGGAGCCGCTTGCCGACCGGGGTGGCCCCCGGCTCGCGGGTCACGACGACCTCGTGGCCCTTGCCCCGTATCCAGTCGGCCAGCGCCTCCACCTGGGTGGACTTGCCGGCTCCGTCGCCGCCCTCCAAAGCGATGAAGAACCCGGTGCCGGACGGGGCCTGCACCGGCTCCCCGCCGCGCAGCGCCTCGCGCAGGTCGCGCCGCAGGGGTACGCCGCTGCGGTCGTCGGCCTTGGCCAGGACCACGGCCGCGACCGGCAGCAGCAGGGCGCCGACCAGCATCAGGGTGAAGGCGGCGCCGCCGTGTGCGACGACGACCTCGCCCGCTCCCAGCCGGTGCGGCCCGATCACGGCGGCGAGCACCGGGGCCACGACGGCCCCGAGTGCCACGGCCACCCGTACGACCGCGTGCAGGTGCTCGGTGACCCGGGCCCGGCGGAACTCCTCGGTCTCCTGGTCCAGCAGCGTGTGCCCGGTGTTGGCGGCGACACCGGCGGCGGCGCCGGCGAGCAGCGACAGGAACAGGACGGTCGCGGTGTCCGGGACCAGCCCGGTCAGCAGCAGCGCGAGCCCGGCCACCGCTATGGCCAGGGCCAGCAGGCGGCGCCGGGACAGGGCGGGCAGCACCTTGCCTGCCTGGGTGGCCCGGATGCCGACGGCGGTGCCGCCGACCAGGGCGAGGACGAACAGGGCGAAGGAGGCCGGGCCGCCGCCGAGGTCGAAGGCGTGCAGTACGGCCACGGCCACGGCGCAGGACACCGCTCCGGCGACCGCCGCGCAGGCCAGGACCAGCAGCGGGATGGTTCCGGTGCGGCCCTTGTCGGGCCGGTCCCCCGCCTTGGGGGCGCGCAGGCCCTCCAGCGGCGAACGCGGCCGCGGGGTCTTCGCCCCGGGCAGCACCAGCGGCAGCAGCAGCGATACGGAGGCCGCGAAGAGGCCGGAGGCCACGTACGAGCCGAGCGCGGCCTGGTTCGCGGCGAACCACTCGACGCCGACCCCGAGCGCCTTGCCGACCAGGGTGGCGGCGAGCAGCGCGGCCGCGGCGACCGGGAGCGCCGCGAAGGCCGTACGCAGGCTCAGCCGGCGCAGCGCGTCCAGGTGGTCCGGCAGCGGTCGTACGGTCGCCCCCTCGGGCGGCGGTGCGGGCAGCAGGGCCGGAGCGGCGCTCTCCTTGGCCAGGGTCCACAGCCGCTCGGCGGCGCCGGCGACGAAGACGGTGGCCAGCAGCGCGGTGAGCGCGTGGGCCGGGATCCAGTCGAGCCACAGCGGGGCGACGACGAAGAGCCCGAGCCGGACCCCGTCGGCGCCGATCATCGTCCAGCGGCGGTCCAGCTTGCCGCCGGGGGCTAGCAGGCCGGACAGCGGTCCCAGCAGGACCGCGCCGAAGAACAGGGTGGCGAGGATCCGGACTCCGAAGACGACGGCCACGGCGAGGGCCGCGCCCCGGTAGCCGCCGCCGAAGGCTCCTTCGGTGACGGCCGCCTGAAGGGCCAGCAGCACCAGCACCAGCAGGGCGAGGGCATCACCGATGCCACTCACCAGCTGGGCGCTCCACAGCCGGCGCAGCCTTGGCGTGCGCAGCAGTGCGCGCACCGCACGCTCGCGGGAGTCCGCGGCTAGGGCTTCGTCGTAGGTGGGGTTCGCGGGGGCGGTCACGACCGTCGGCTGCTCGGCTCGCGTCATCCGCCCAGCCTATCCGCTGCGCTTGGCCGCTGCGGAGGCCTGTGGACAAGGTCCGCTGTGACCCCGGCCCCACCTTCCCGGAGTTCCGCCCCGGCCCGGACTCCGGGCACTGCCCGAGGGCCCGACGGCCCGACGGCGGCCGCGAGGACGGGGACCGGCTGCGCCGGGCCCCCGTGGCTCCTCCCCGGACCCCGCGCCCCAAACGCCGACGAGGCTGGATCAGCCCCGGCGCCGGGCACGGCACAGGGCCCCGTGCGGAGCGCACGGGGCCCTGTCTGCCCTGTCGGCAGTGGCCGGTGGCCGGTGGCCGACGGCCGACGGCCGCTACTCGTCCGCCGGAGCCGTGGCCGCCTTCTTCGTCGCGGTCTTCTTCGCCACCGTCTTCTTCGCGGTCGTCTTCTTGGCCGCCGTCGTCTTCTTCGCGGCAGCGGCCTTCGTCGCCGTCGCCTTCTTCGCCGGAGCCTTCTTGGCCGGGGCCTTCTTCGCCGTCTTCTTGGCCGGGCCCTTCGCCCGCTTCTCGGCGAGCAGCTCGTAGCCCCGCTCCGGCGTGATCGTCTCGACGTCGTCGTCCCGCCGCAGCGTCGCGTTCGTCTCGCCGTCCGTCACGTACGGCCCGAAGCGGCCGTCCTTGACCACCACCGGCTTCTCGCTGACCGGGTCCGTGCCCAGTTCCTTCAGCGGCGGCTTGGCCGCGGCCCGGCCCCGCTGCTTGGGCTGCGCGTAGATGGCCAGCGCCTCGTCCAGCGTGATCGAGAAGAGCTGGTCCTCGGTCTCCAGCGACCGCGAGTCCGTGCCCTTCTTCAGGTACGGGCCGTAGCGGCCGTTCTGGGCCGTGATCTCCACGCCCTCCGCGTCCGCGCCGACCACTCGCGGCAGCGACATCAGCTTGAGCGCGTCGTCGAGGGTGACCGTGTCCAGGCTCATCGAATTGAACAGCGAGGCCGTCCGCGGCTTGACCGCGTTCTTGCCCGTCTTCGGCGTGCCCTCGGGAAGGATCTCCGTCACGTACGGCCCGTAGCGGCCGTCCTTGGCGACGATCTCGTTTCCGCTGACCGGGTCCTTGCCCAGCTCGAACTCGCCGCTCGGCTTGGCGAACAGCTCCTCCGCGTACTCGACCGTCAGCTCGTCCGGAGCCATGTCGTCCGGTACGTCGGCCCGCTGGTGGCCTTCCGAGTCCTTCTCGCCCCGCTCCACGTACGGCCCGTAGCGGCCGACCCGCAGCACGATGCCCTCGCCGACCGGGAAGGAGGAGATCTCCCGGGCGTCGATCGCGCCCAGGTCCGTGACCAGTTCCTTCAGACCGCCGAGGTGGTCCCCCTCGGCGGGCACGACCTCGGTCGCGTCCTCCGAGCCGAAGTAGAACCGCTTCAGCCACGGCACGGACTGCGCCTCGCCCCGCGCGATGCGGTCGAGGTCGTCCTCCATCTTCGCGGTGAAGTCGTAGTCGACCAGCCGGCCGAAGTGCGTCTCCAGCAGGTTCACCACGGCGAACGACAGGAAGGACGGCACGAGCGCCGTGCCCTTCTTGAAGACGTAGCCGCGGTCGAGGATCGTGCCGATGATCGACGCGTACGTCGACGGGCGGCCGATCTCGCGCTCTTCCAGCTCCTTGACCAGCGAGGCCTCGGTGTAGCGGGCCGGCGGCTTGGTCGAGTGGCCGTCCGCCGTGATCTCCTCGGCGGCGAGCGCGTCGCCCTGCGCGACCTGCGGCAGGCGCTTCTCGCGGTCGTCGAGCTCGGCGTTCGGGTCGTCCGCGCCCTCGACGTAGGCCTTCATGAAGCCGTGGAAGGTGATCGTCTTGCCGGAGGCGGTGAACTCGACGTCTTTGGCTGTCCCGGTCGGCCCGTCGCCCGCCCGGCCGCCGATCCTCACGGTGACGCTGTTGCCGACCGCGTCCTTCATCTGGGAGGCGACGGTCCGCTTCCAGATCAGCTCGTACAGGCGGAACTGGTCGCCGGTCAGGCCGGTCTCGGCCGGGGTGCGGAAACGATCACCCGAAGGACGAATCGCCTCGTGCGCCTCCTGGGCGTTCTTGACCTTGCCCGCGTAGACGCGCGGCTTCTCCGGCAGGTAGTCGGCCCCGTAGAGCTGCGTGACCTGCGCCCGCGCCGCCGACACCGCGGTCTCCGACAGCGTGGTGGAGTCGGTACGCATATAGGTGATGAAGCCGTTCTCGTACAGCTTCTGCGCGACCTGCATCGTCGCCTTCGCACCGAAGCCCAGCTTGCGCGAGGCCTCCTGCTGGAGCGTCGTCGTACGGAACGGGGCGTACGGGGAGCGCCGGTACGGCTTGGACTCGACCGAGCGGACGGCGAACGAGGTGTCCGCCAGCGCGGCGGCCAGGGCCCGCGCGCCCGCCTCGTCGAGGTGCAGCACCTCGCTCTTGAGCTGCCCGTTCGAACCGAAGTCACGGCCCTGCGCGACGCGCTTGCCGTCCACCGTGTTCAGGCGGGCGACCAGCGTCGAGGGGTCGGAGGCGTCACCGGTGCGCCCGGTGGCGAAGGTTCCGGTCAGGTCCCAGTACTCGGCGGACCGGAAGGCGATGCGCTCGCGCTCCCGCTCGACGACGAGGCGGGTGGCCACCGACTGGACGCGGCCGGCCGACAGCCGCGGCATGACCTTCTTCCACAGGACCGGCGAGACCTCGTAGCCGTAGAGGCGGTCGAGGATGCGGCGGGTCTCCTGGGCGTCGACCATGCGCTGGTTCAGCTCGCGCGGGTTGGCGACGGCGTCGCGGATCGCGTCCTTGGTGATCTCGTGGAAGACCATCCGGTGGACGGGGACCTTGGGCTTGAGGACTTCCTGCAGGTGCCACGCGATGGCTTCGCCCTCGCGGTCCTCATCGGTGGCGAGGAAGAGTTCGTCGGACTCGGCCAGCAGCTCCTTGAGCTTCCTGACCTGGGCCTTCTTGTCGGCATTGACGACGTAGATCGGCGCGAAGTCGTGCTCGACGTCGACGCCGAGACGGCGGACCTCGCCGGTGTACTTGTCGGGAACCTCGGCCGCGCCGTTCGGGAGGTCGCGGATGTGCCCGACGCTCGCCTCGACGACGTATCCCGGGCCGAGGTAGCCCTTGATCGTCTTCGCCTTGGCAGGGGACTCGACGATGACGAGTCGGCGGCCGCCCTTTGCGGTCTCGCTAGTCGGGGACAACTTGGCTCTTCTCTCCGGTCGGCACTCGGTCGCAGTACGGCGACGCTGCGGAGTGTGACGGTACAACCCGCCCCCGTGTCAAACGGCACAAGCCCGCAACGGCCACTCGAACGGTAACCCGACAAGTGCCGGTTCTGCCGCCCGGATGCCGCGCCGGGCCCCTGCCGGTCACCGGGCCGAGTGTCCGGGGGGCCGTCTGGCCCCGCCCCCGGACCCCCTCCCGGACCCTCCCCGACATCGGCTTCCACATCGGCTTTCACAGCCGGGTGGGGCCGGCCGGGGCCCCCGCGTCAGGGCCTCGCGAGGCACCACGCCCCGAGGGCCAGCGACGTACCGCCGGCGAGCAGTGCCAGCGGGACGGCCACGACGGGGCGCACGCCTTCTGCCACCGGCGCGCCGCACAGGGCGCGCGCCCCCGTCCAAGCCAGCAGAGCGGCTCCGAACAGCAGGAACACGGCACCCGCGAAGATCGCCGGGCATCTCTCCATGCCGCTCTCCCTACCCCTGGGCCGCTCCCGGAATCCCCCCGGATCCCGCTGCCACAGACCCTCCCAGCCGTTCGGGTACGGCGGGCGAACCCGGGGTTACATCCCGGTTCCGGCTACCGCCCGGGACCGGTGACGGGCTCCAGGAAGCCCTGCTCGACCAGCATCCGGATCGCCTCCGGGGTCCGGTCCCGCAGCACGATCGGATCTTCCTGCACGAGGTGCGCGATCGCGTCCAGGATCCGGCCCGCGCTCAGTGAGCCGTCACACACTCCGGCGAAGCCCGCTCCGACCGTGTCGACCTTGGTCGCGCGCCGCATTCCGCGGTTCTGCCGGAGCACGACGTGCTCCGGGTCCTCCGAGCCCGGCGCGCCGACCTGCTCCTGCACGACCTCGACGGCCAGCTGGAAGTAGCCCTCCAACAGGGCCGCGTCATCGTGATCGCGCAGGTAGTCCTGGCGCGCGAAGTGGGCCAGGACGGTCTCGCCGAGCGGCTGCTCCACCGAATGCGGCCACTCCTCGACCACGATCGACGGCTCGGCCGCGTCCGTCCGGCGCAAGGTGATCCACCCGAAGCCGACGGACTTCGTCTTGCGGGCCTCGAACTCGTCCAGCCAGTCCTCGTACCTCCGTGCGTACTCGGCGGGGTCGGCGCGGTGGTCTCCCGCGTCCCGCAGCCACAGCTCGGCGTACTGCGTCACGTCCTGCACGTCCCGCTGCACGATCCACGCGTCACAGCCGCGCGGCACCCAGGAGCGGACCCGGTCGTACCAGTCCTCGCCCTCCACGTGCTGCCAGTTGCCCAGGAACTGCGCGTACCCGCCGGGGTTGAGGTGCGCGCCGGCCTCCTGAACGAGGGTCCGGCACAGATCGTCGCCGCCCATGCCGCCGTCCCGGTAGGTGAGGCGGGCGCCGGGGGAGATCACGAACGGCGGGTTGGACACGATCAGGTCGTACGTCGCGTCCCCGACCGGCTCGAAGAGCGACCCGGTGAGCAGCTCCGCCTCCGGTGCGCCGGACAGTGCCAGCGTCAAACGGGTGAACTCCAGCGCCCGGGGGTTGACGTCGGTGGCCGTGACCCGGGTGGCGTGCTGGGCCGCGTGCAGCGCCTGGATGCCCGATCCGGTGCCGAGGTCCAGGGCCGAGCCCACCGGGACGCGGACGGTGATCCCGGCCAGCGTGGTCGAAGCACCGCCGACCCCGAGGACCACTCCCTCCTCGCGGCTGCCGATCCCGCCGGCCCCGCCGACGGCGCAGCCGAGGTCGGAGACGATGAACCAGTCCTCGCCGTCGGGCCCGCCGTACGGGCGCACGTCGACGGTGGCGTGCACCTCGTCGCCCTCCACCCGCAGCCAGCCGTCGGCGAGGGCCGCCTCGACGGGCAGCGCGCCTTGGGCGTGCACGTGCGGGACGGGCTGCTGGAGCAGGAACAGCCGGACCAGGATGGCGAGCGCGCCGTCACCGCCGCCGCGGGTGGCGCGCAGGGCGGGGACCGTCTCGCTGCGGGCGAGCGCGGCGTAGGCGGGGGCTCCGAGCAGGTCGAGCAGCCCGTCGGCGGTGAAGCCGGCGGCCAGCAGGGCGGTGCGCAGCTCGGCGGCGTGGTCGGGCGAGGGAAGGCTGGTGGTACTCACCCCACCATTGTGGCCGCTGGGACCGACAATCCGTGCGCCCGCGCGGGCGTCGGCCGGAGTTCTCGGAGCCGGCCCCCGGGCCGGGGCCAGTGCGGGGTCCGTCGCGGGGGCCGGACGTGCGACGGGGCGGCCGCGTCCCTTCCGGAACGCGGCCGCCCCGGCCGTCGTCAGCTCACCGCCCCACCGGGCCACTGGCCCACGGGGCGGCTCGCTCACCGGGCCGCTCGCTCACCGTGCCGCTCGTTCACCAGGCCGCTCGTTCACCGGCCGCCTGTTCCCCGGGCACTCGTCCCCCGCGCTACTTGGGCGACGGCGAGGGCGCCGTGACCTGGCAGCCCTTCTGGCTGTTCATCGCCTTGTCGATGCCGCCCGCGTTGAGCTGGGCGAGTGCGTCCTTGCTGCCCTTCGCGGCCTCCTGGAGGCCGCCCGCCAGCTCCTTGAGCCCCTCGGCGAACTTCGTCTGGTCCTTGGCGTCGAGGGCGTCCATCTTGGCCTTCAGGTCGGCGTAGCCCTTCGAGGTCTCCTCGAAGCCCTTGACCGCCGCGTCCAGGGTCGCCTGGCCGTTCTTGACCGGCGGAACTCCCGCCCCCTGCAGCGCGGCCCCCATCGTCTTGTACGACTCGGACATGGTCGCGAACGCCGCCGAGTCGGACTTCTGGACCTCGTCGGGCTTGCTGCTCTCCGTCGCCACGCGCTTGATCTCGGCGCTGGCCGCCTCGACCTTCTGGAGTTCGGGCTGCCACTGGTCACAGACCTTATTGGCCCACGCGTCAGCCTTCTTGTCGCTGTCGTCCCCGCCGCAGCCGGACAGGACGAGCATCAGTACCGCACCGCCCGACATTGCGGTCGCAATCTTCTTGTTCACCGGATTGGTCCCTTCGAAGGCTCTCGGCCCGGAAGATACACGGCCACCATCCGGCGACGCACAAAGGCGGACAGGCGGCGCGTCAGTCCGCGCCACCTGTCCGCCGTTCGGGCGTACGGGGCTTCCGGCCGACCCTGCCCGGCCCGTGCCCCCGCCGCCGCCGTACCTCGGGTCAGGAGACCGTCGCGGGGTCGGCCGACGGGCCCACCCGCTCGGCGGCTCCGCTCTCGGGCTCCTCTCCCACGGCGATGCCGCGGCGCTTGGAGACGTACACCGCGCCGACGATGACGCCGATCGCGAGGATCGCGACCACCGCCCGTACGGTCGCACTGGTGTCCGGCCCGTAGCTGAACTGCACGATCGCCGGGGCGATCAGCAGCGCCACCAGGTTCATGACCTTGAGCAGCGGGTTGATGGCCGGACCGGCGGTGTCCTTGAACGGGTCGCCGACCGTGTCGCCGATGACGACCGCCGCGTGGGCCTCGCTGCCCTTGCCGCCGTGGTGGCCGTCCTCGACGAGCTTCTTCGCGTTGTCCCACGCGCCGCCGGAATTGGCGAGGAAGACCGCCATGAGCGTGCCCGTGCCGATGGCACCCGCGAGGAAGGAGCCGAGGGCGCCGACGCCGAGGCTGAAGCCCACGGCGATCGGGGTGAGAACGGCGAGCAGGCCGGGCGTGGCGAGCTCGCGCAGCGCGTCCTTGGTGCAGATGTCCACGACGCGCCCGTACTCGGGCTTCTCGGAGTAGTCCATGATCCCGGGGTGCTCGCGGAACTGGCGGCGCACCTCGTAGACCACGGCGCCCGCGGAGCGGGAGACCGCGTTGATCGCCAGGCCCGAGAACAGGAACACGACCGCCGCGCCCAGGATCAGCCCGACGAGGTTGTTGGGCTGCGCGATGTCCAGGCTGAGGTTCATCTCCCCGGCCTTGGCCCCGACCTCCCTGACGGCGGTGGCGATCGCGTCGTTGTACGAGCCGAACAGCGCGGCCGCGGCGAGCACGGCCGTGGCGATGGCGATGCCCTTGGTGATGGCCTTGGTGGTGTTGCCCACCGCGTCCAGGTCCGTCAGGACCTGGGCCCCGGCGCCCTCGACGTCCCCGGACATCTCGGCGATGCCCTGGGCGTTGTCGGAGACCGGCCCGAAGGTGTCCATGGCGACGATGACGCCGACGGTGGTGAGCAGGCCGGTGCCGGCCAGGGCCACCGCGAAGAGCGCGAGCATGATCGACGTGCCGCCGAGCAGGAACGCCCCGTAGACGCCGAGGCCGATCAGCAGCGCCGTGTAGACCGCGGACTCCAGACCGACCGAGATGCCGGCGAGGACGACGGTGGCCGCTCCCGTGAGGGAGGACTTGCCGATGTCCCGGACGGGACGGCGGTTGGTCTCGGTGAAGTAGCCGGTCAGCTGCTGGATCAGGGCCGCGAGCACGATGCCGATCGCGACGGCGACGACGGCCAGGACGCGCGGGTCTCCGGCGTGGTTGGTGATCGCGGGGTTCTCGACGCCGACGAGCTCCTTGTAGGTGGCCGGCAGGTAGGCGTAGACGGCGATCGCGACCAGCACCAGGGAGATCACGGCGGAGATGAAGAAGCCGCGGTTGATGGCGGTCATTCCGCTGCGGTCGCTGCGGCGCGGGGAGACCGCGAAGATGCCGATCATCGCCGTGATCACGCCGATCGCGGGAACGATCAGCGGGAAGGCCAGGCCCAGGTCGCCGAAGGCGGCCTTGCCGAGGATGAGCGCGGCCACCAGGGTGACGGCGTACGACTCGAAGAGGTCCGCGGCCATTCCGGCGCAGTCGCCGACGTTGTCGCCCACGTTGTCGGCGATGGTCGCGGCATTGCGCGGGTCGTCCTCCGGAATGCCCTGCTCGACCTTGCCGACCAGGTCGGCGCCGACGTCGGCGGCCTTGGTGAAGATGCCGCCGCCGACACGCATGAACATCGCGATCAGCGCGGCGCCGAGGCCGAAGCCCTCCAGGACCTTGGGGGCGTCGGCCGCGTAGACCAGGACGACGCAGGAGGCGCCGAGCAGGCCGAGGCCGACGGTGAACATGCCGACCACGCCGCCCGTACGGAAGGCGATCTTCATCGCCTTGTGCGAGACCTCGGTCAGGTCCTTGGCGGGCTCGCCCTCGGCGGGGGTGGCCTCGCGTGCGGCCGCGGCGACGCGGACGTTGGCGCGGACCGCGAGCCGCATGCCGATGTAGCCGGTGGCCGCCGAGAAGAGGGCGCCCACGAGGAAGAAGGCGGAACGTCCCGCCCGCTGCGACCAGGTGTCGGCAGGGAGCAGGAAGAGCAGGAAGAACACCACGACGGCGAAGACGCCGAGGGTGCGCAGCTGACGTCCCAGGTAGGCGTTGGCGCCCTCCTGAACGGCCGCGGCGATCTCCTTCATTTTTTCGGTTCCCTCGTCGGCGGCGAGTACCTGGCGGACCAGGATCTGCGCGACGACGAGCGCGGCCAGTGCCACGGCCGCGATGACGATCACGATGAGCCGGTTGTCATCGGTGAGTACTGCGGCTGCCAGATCAGAGGTGCGATCCGGCGCGATAGGGGTGAAGAGCCCCGTCATTCGTCCTCCTTGACGTGATGAGCTCAAGATGTGGACGGATTGTAGGGAGCGCACCCTGATCAAAACAGTGCGCAGGAAGCGGAATTGGCGTGCTCTCGCTCCTCAGCAATAGATCGCGTCACTCCATTACCCTCGAAAGTAGTAATGGGACAAAGGCATTGACGCCCGGTCAGGGATCCGGGGAAACGAAAAAGGCCCTGCTCAGCAGGGCCTTGATAAAGATCGGAAGATACGATGGAATCCGCGCGCAGTGGATCTACGACAGATCGGCCGCTCCCGAGACGGGCCAGCTCATCCGGATGGTCCCGCCCGATTCCCCACTGGTCACCTCGACGTCGTCGACGAGCCCGCTGATCACGGCGAGACCCATCTCGTCCTCACCGTCGGTGTCGGGGTCCAGGACGGCGTCGATGCCGGACACGGCGTCGCCCGGGCTGCCGGCCGGTCCGGGAACCTCGTCGCCGACCTCGATGGAGAACACCTTCTCCTCCTCGGTCAGGACGACCCGGACGGGCGCGGTCAGCCCGTTGCTGCGGTGCAGTCCGACGGCACGCGAGCAGGCCTCACCCACGGCGAGGCGGACCTCGTCGAGGACGGCTTCCTCCACTCCGGCCCGGCGCGCCACGGCGGCCGCGACGAGGCGGGCCGTCCGGACGTGTTCGGGCTGGGCGCTGAAGCGCAGTTCAACGGTGGCCATGCGCGTCCCCCTCGGACTACGGGCGTGCCTTGACAGGGGCCCGGGCCATCAGTGGCCCGGTACCCCCGTTCTCCTATCGGCTCCCTGCCTTCGGGAGCCGTCAGTCGGTGGCGTTGACGGCGTCTTCCACGGAGGTGTGGATCGGGAACACCTTGGTCAGACCGGTGATGCGGAAGATCTTCAGGATGCGCTCCTGGTTGCAGACCAGACGCAGCGAACCCTCGTGCGCGCGGACGCGCTTGAGGCCTCCCACGAGCACACCAAGCCCGGTGGAGTCGAGGAAGTCCACTCGCTCCATGTCGACAACCAGGTGGTAGCTGCCGTCGTTCACCAACTCGACCAACTGCTCGCGCAGCTTGGGCGCGGTATACACATCAATCTCGCCACCGACCTCTACGACCGTACGGTCGCCGACAGTGCGAGTCGACAGGGACAGGTCCACGGATCCTCCAGCACCTTGCTATCGAGCGGCGCCCCCCAGGGGCCTCCCCAACCCGAAGGTAGGCGAGGGATTGGCTGCCGCGATGGCATTCAATCACTTACCGACAGGCGCGCACGACGCCTTGGGACCATTGTCCCGCACGCCAGTGACACACTCGGTTCCAATGGCCAATACTCACCGCCCCGGTCGGCCCACGGCACCCGCGGACCCACGACCCACCCCCGGCACGGTCCTCGACCAGCTGTCACGGGGGTCTTCCCGGGCTGCGCGCATCACCCATACCGAGCACTTGCCCCCTCGGGAGGGCCGTCATGCAGTCTGGCCCGACCGCATCCGAACGGATGTCGTAGCCGCGATTCAGGCAGCCGGGATCGGCCATCCGTGGGAACACCAGGCCGCGGCGGCCGAGCACGCCCTGGACGGCGACTCGGTCGTGGTCGCCACCGGCACCGCCTCGGGCAAGTCGCTTGCCTACCTGGCGCCCGTGCTCTCCGCCCTCGCGGACGGCGCCGAGGCCCCGAACGGCAGGGGTGCCACCGCCCTCTACCTGGCCCCGACCAAAGCTCTGGCGGCCGACCAGCGGCGCGCCGTACGGGAACTGGCCGCCCCGCTCGGCAACGCGGTCCGGCCCGCCGTCTACGACGGCGACACGCCGGTGGAAGAACGCGAATGGGTGCGCCAGTACGCCAATTACGTCCTCACCAACCCCGACATGCTGCACCGCGGCATCCTCCCGGCCCACCCGCGCTGGTCCTCCTTCCTGAAGGCCCTGCGCTACGTCGTGATCGACGAGTGCCACTCCTACCGCGGGGTCTTCGGCTCCCACGTGGCCCAGGTACTGCGCCGGCTGCGGCGACTGTGCGCCCGCTACGGCTCCGATCCGGTGTTCCTGCTGGCCTCCGCCACCGCCAGCGATCCGGCGGCGGCGGCCTCCCGGCTGACCGGAATCCGAGTGATCGAGATCACCGAGGACGCCTCGCCGCGCGGCGAGGTGGTCTTCGCCCTGTGGGAGCCGCCGCTCCTGACCGAGCTGCGCGGCGAGAAGGGCGCGCCCGTACGCCGTACGGCCACGGCCGAGACCGCTGACCTGCTGACCGACCTGGTCCTCCAAGGGGTCCGTACGGTCGCCTTCGTGCGCTCCCGGCGCGGCGCCGAGCTGATCTCGGTCATCGCCCAGGAACGCCTCTCCGAGGTGGACCGGTCGCTGGCCCGGCGGGTCGCCGCCTACCGGGGCGGCTACCTGCCCGAGGAGCGCCGGGCCCTGGAGCGGGCCCTGCACTCCGGCGAGCTGCTGGGGCTGGCCGCCACGACCGCCCTGGAGCTGGGCGTGGACGTCTCGGGCCTGGACGCCGTCCTGATCACCGGCTACCCGGGCACCAGGGCGTCCCTGTGGCAGCAGGCGGGCCGCGCCGGGCGCTCGGGACAGGGCGCCCTGGCCGTGCTGATCGCCCGCGACGACCCGCTGGACACCTACCTCGTCCACCACCCCGAGGCGCTGTTCCGCCAGCCCGTGGAAGCCACCGTGCTGGACCCCGACAACCCGTACGTCCTCGCCCCCCACCTGTGCGCGGCCGCGGCGGAGCTCCCGCTGACCGACGCGGACCTGGACCTCTTCGGCCCGGCGACCAAGGACCTCATCCCCCAGCTCGAAGCGGCCAAGCTGCTCCGCCGGCGAGCCACGGCCTGGCACTGGACCCGCCGGGAGCGGGCCTCGGACCTGACCGACATCCGCGGCGGCGGCGGCCGCCCGGTGCAGATCGTCGAGGCCACGACCGGACGGCTGCTGGGCACGGTCGACGAGTCGGCCGCCCACACCGCCGTCCACGAGGGAGCCGTCCACCTCCACCAGGGCCGCACGTATCTCGTGAAGCACCTGGACCTGGAGGACGCGGTGGCCCTCGTCGACGAGGCGAACCCGCCCTTCTCCACCACCGCCCGCGACACCACCTCCATCTCCGTCCTGGAGACCGAGACCGAGGTCCCCTGGGGCCCGGCCCGGCTCTGCTACGGCTCCGTCGAGGTCACCAACCAGGTGGTCTCCTACCTGCGGCGCAAACTGATCACCGGCGAGGTGCTGGGCGAGGCCAAGCTCGACCTGCCGCCCCGCACCCTGCGCACCCGGGCCGTGTGGTGGACGGTCACCGAGGACCAGCTCGACGAGGCCCGGATCAACCCGGAGATCCTCGGCGGCGCCCTGCACGCCGCCGAGCACGCCTCCATCGGCCTGCTCCCGCTGTTCGCCACCTGCGACCGCTGGGACATCGGCGGCGTCTCCGTGCCGCTGCATCCCGACACCCTCCTCCCCACGGTCTTCGTCTACGACGGCCACCCCGGCGGCGCCGGATTCGCGGAGCGGGCCTTCCACACGGCCCGCGCCTGGCTGACGGCGACCCGCGACGCCATCGCGGCCTGCGAATGCGAGGCCGGCTGCCCTTCCTGCATCCAGTCGCCCAAGTGCGGCAACGGCAACGACCCGCTCCACAAGCGGGGCGCCATCCGCCTGCTCACCCGCCTCCTGGCCCAGGCCCCTCCCGAGGCGGCCCCGCCCGGGCCCTGATCGCCGGTGTGAAGGTCCCGGCCGCCGGCCGGGCCGTGACCTCGGCGACCTCGCCCCGGAGGCTGCAGGCGGCCAGGGCCGCGCCCTGCGCACGGGCCACCCGCAGCGCCGCTCCACAGGCCGTCTCGGGCCCGTGGGTCCAGGACGCCGCCGCCGCGAGCGCGGCCAGGTCCGCGGCGGCCGCCGCCCGGTGCCGGGCCACCACCGCCTGGCCGAGCAGCAGCACACCGCCGAAGACCGTGCCCAGCACCGTCGCCACCAGCACCGCCCACACCGTGGCCGAACCCCGGTCCCGGCTCACGGCGGCGGCCCCACGCTGTCCTCCGCCAGGGCCACCGCCTGCGCCCCGAGCCGTACCGGCAGGCCGCGCGGACCCGGAGCCGGGGCCGCCACACTGACCCGCCACAGGTCGCCCTCCCGCTCCAGCTCCACCCGCGCCCCCGACGGCGCGGCCGCCCGGGCGGCCGCCACCGCCACCTCCGCCGGCTCCGACCGGGCCGCCGCCCGGGCACCGGCCCGGGCCGCGTCCACGCACCGGATCTGCGCGGCCGCCGCCATTAGCGCCCACACCAGCAGCGCGGCGAAGAGCACCAGAGCCGGAATCACCAGGGCCGCCTCCGCCGTCACGAATCCCCGGTCTCCCGTTTTCCGGACGACTCCGGAGTCGTCCTCAGAACGGCACATCGAGCGCCTTTCCGATGGTCGACTGAAGGGCCGTTGAGACCACCTCGCTCGTCACCACCTTGTACAGAACAGCGGCGAACGCACAGGCCGCGATCGTGCCCATGGCGTATTCCGAAGTGGACATCCCCGCATCGCGTCCGCGACCGCGCAGTGCCGTCCGCACCCGAAACCAGATGATCCTCATGGCTACTCCTGTTGATTTCCGTTGTTGATGTGAGTGGTTAATGTGACGTCAGGTGTTCGAGAGAAGACCGGAGGCCATTCCGATCACGACCGGCGCGACCCCGATCGCGAGAAATGCCGGGAGGAAACACAGCCCGACCGGAGCCGTGACCAGCACCGCCGCCCGCTGCGCCCTGGCGCCCGCCTGCCGGGTCCGGTCCTCCCGGAGGGCCGACGCGAGCCGGGAGACCGGTTCCGCCGCGGGAGCCCCCGTCCGGGCAGCCCGCTCCAGGCACTGCGCGAGGGCACGGGCGCCCGGTATCTCCGCCAACCTCCCCCACCCGGCTCCCGGTTCACCGCCGAGCCGCAGCTCCGCCCCGGCCCGCGCCAGCCGCTCGCCCACCGGTCCGCCCAGCGACTCCCCCACGACCTCCGCGGCCTCCACGGGACCGGCCCCGGCCGCCAGACACGCGGCCAACAGGTCCGCGGCGAACGGCAGCTGACGCTCCGCCTCCCGTGGGTCCACCCCGGCCGGCGGGCGAGCCCTGCCCTGCCAGCGCCGCACTGCGAGCGCGGCCAGGGCGCCGACGGCCACCCCGGCCGCCCCGCCGACGAGCACCCAGCCCGCCAGCAGCGCCCCGGCCGGCCCGGCCCAGGCGGTCACCGCGCCGCACGACCGGATGCGCCACACCGGTTCCCGCCGTCCCGGCCGTATCCCCAGCAGGAGTCCGATCCTGCGCCGGGCCCGCCGCTCCCGGATCCCCGCCGCCAGCGCCGCCACCGTGCAGAGCGCCGCCACCGCCAGGCACAGCACCATCCCCAGCCTGTGGATCGCGAAGCCGCCCATCACCGCTCCCCCATCCGTACGATCCGCCGGCACCACAGCAGCCCCAGCGCCTCCAGCACCGCGCCCGCGACCAGGCACCCCCACCCCATCGGGGTGTGCAGCAGCACCCGCAGCGGATCCGCACCCAGCCCGGTGCCGATCAACAGCCCCACCAGGGGCAGCAGGGCGAGCACCACCGCCGTGGAGCGCGCCCCCGCCAGCTGGGCCCGCAACGACTCCTGCCGGTCCCGCTCGGCCCGTAGAGCGCCTTCCAGCCGGTCGAGCCCGGCGGCCAGGCCCGCACCGCCGTCCACCGACACCCGCCAGCAGGCGGCCATCCCGGCCAGCCCCTCCGCGCCGGGCTCGCGGGCCGCCTGCCGCAGCGCCCCGGGCACGTCCCCGCCGAACGCCGCCGCGGCCAGCACCCCCGCCTCCGCGGCGCCCGGACCGCCGGGGCCGTCCGCCGTCCGCCGTATCGCCGCCGACAGGGCCTGCCCGGGCTGGGCTCCCGACCGCAGCTCGCCCACCACCGCCCCGCACAGCGCCACCACCTCGGCGGCCCGGGCCACCCGGGCCCGCTCCCGCGCCCGTGTCCGCAGCCACCGCCTCACCAGTGGCACCGCGGCGGCCCCTGCCAGCAGCGGGATCACGGACCCGCCGAGCACCGCGACCAGCAGCCCGGCCCCGAGAGCCGACCACTCCCGCCACCGCGCCGACCGCACCCGCACGCCGGCCAGCAGCCGCTCCACGCGGGCCGGATCGCGAGGCACCACCGGACCACCCCCGGCCAGCACCACCCGGGCCCGCCGGGACACCCGGTCCGTCCCGGTCAGCCCCCAGGCGGCAGCCACGGCACACAGCACCCCGGCGAACACCGGCACCGGCAGCGCCGCCCCGGGGCTCACCGGGCACCCCGCAGCAAGGGGCGCAGCCGCTCCCAGCCCCGCTCCCGTACGAAGCCCCGCGTGGACCAGCGCAGCGCCGGTACGGTCACCACCAACCCGGCCGCATCCCGCTCCAGCACGTGCACCTCGGCCACCCGGCGCCGCCCTTCACGGTCCCGGACGAGGTGGACCACCAGGGTCAGCGCGGCCGCGAGCTGGCTGTGCAGGGCGGCCCGGTCGAGCCCGGCGGCCGTCCCCAGGGCCTCCAGCCGGGCGGGCACGTGGGCGGCCGCATTGGCGTGGACCGTGCCGCAGCCGCCCTCGTGTCCCGTGTTCAAGGCCGCCAGGAGATCGGCAACCTCGGGGCCTCGGACCTCGCCGACCACCAGCCGGTCGGGGCGCATCCGCAGGGCCTGCCGCACCAGGTCCGCCAAGGTGACCAGGCCCGCGCCCTCCTGATTGGCGGGCCGGGTCTCCAGCCGAACCACGTGCGGATGATCGGGACGCAGCTCGGCCGAATCCTCGGCCAGCACGATCCGCTCGCCGGGGCCGACCAGCCCCAACAGGGCGCTGAGCAGGGTGGTCTTGCCCGTCCCGGTCCCGCCCGAGACGAGGAACGAGAGCCGGGCCTCGATCATCTCCCGCAGCAGCCGGTGTCCGCCGGGTGGCAGGGTGCCCGCCGCGACCAGCTCCTCCAGCGTGAACGCCCGCGGCCGCACCACGCGCAGCGAGAGGCAGGCCGACCCGACGGACACCGGTGGGAGCACCGCGTGCAGCCGGGTGCCGTCCGGCATCCGCGCGTCCACCCAGGGCCGGGCGTCGTCCAGCCGGCGTCCCGCCACGGCGGCCAGCCGCTGGGCGAGCCTGCGCACGCCCTCGGGGCCCTCGAAGGTCACCCCGGTCAGCTCCAGCCCGCCGCCCCGGTCCACCCACACCCGGTCGGGGGCCGCCACCAGCACATCGGTGACCTCCGGGTCGGCGAGCAGCGGCTCCAGCGGGCCGGCGCCGACCAGCTCGGATCGTAACTCGGCGGCGACACCGAGCACTTCCGCGTCGCCCAGCAGCCGGCCCTGCGCCCGCAGGGCTGCCGCCACCCGCGCCGGGGTCGGTTCCGCCCCGGTCTCGGCGAGCCGCCTGCGCACCGCGTCCAGGAGCACCGCGCTCATGCCGGCACCCCCTGGGCGGAGCCGAGCGCGCGCTGCCAGAATCCGTCGCAGAAGCGGGCCAGCGCGCCCCGCCCCTGCGCCCCCGGCGGTTCTCCTTCGGCCACCCGGCCCGGGAGTCCCACCTCGACCGGCACCTCACCGGCCAGTGGCGCTCCCAGGAGCGCGGCCACGGCCTCCGGTTCGAGGCCGCCCGGGCAGCGCCCCCGTACGACGACGCGCACGTCCCGGGCCACCATCCGCACTCCGGCCGCCACCCGGCCCGCGGCGGCCACCGACCGCAGTTCGCCCGGCACCACCATGAGCACCAGGTCGAGCTGGGCCAGCACCTCGGCCACGGCTTCGTCCACCCTCCGCGGCAGGTCGACCACCACGACCCCGCCCCGGCGCCGCGCGGCGGCCACCACCGACCGCATCGCGGCGGGCGGCACCACCACCCGGTCCCCGCGGTCCCAGCTGAGCACGCGCAGGGCGTGCAGTTCGGGCAGGGACTCCTCCAGGGCTCCCGCGCCGACCCGTCCGCGCGATCCCGCGAAGTCGGGCCAGCGCAGTCCTTCCGCGGCCTCGCCCCCGAGCAGGACGTCCATGCCGCCGCCCAGCGGGTCCCCGTCGATGAGGATGGTCCGCTCACCGGTGCGGGCGGCCCGCAGGGCGAGGGCGCAGGCGAGGGTGGAGGCCCCGGCCCCGCCGCTGCCGCCGATCACCCCGACGGCGAGGGCGGGCCGTCCGGCTCCCTCCACCACATCGGCGATCCGGTCGACCAGGCGGCTCTCGGCGTCGGGGAGCCTCAGCACCTCCTCTGCGCCGATCTCCACCGCCCGCTGCCATACGAGGGGGTCGTCCAGGTCCCGTCCGACGAGGAACACGCCGTCCCGTCGCGGCGCCCCGCGCACCCGCCGGGCCGCGTCGTCCCCGACCAGGACGAGCGGCGCGGACTCCCAGCCGGTGCTCCCGACCGGCCCACCCGCGCCGGTCGGCTCCGGCACCTCGTGGTGCACGTGCGGCTCGGCGCCCGCGGCGGCGCACAGCCGCAGCAGATCGTCGAGCAGCAGGGGATCCTCGGTGATGATCAGCGGTCGCCCGCCGGCGCCCCCGCCCGGCACGACGGACGCGGCCCCCGCCCCGGCCACCACGGACTCCGGTGTTTCACACGACTTCGATCGAGCCACGATCTCCGCCCCCTTCTCCCAGCGATATCCAGCACCGCGGACTTCGCGGCTGGAATCACCGTGCAGCGATCAGGGAAAAGAAGTGGATCTTGCTCGAGAACTGTGGACAACGAGTCGATTGTGAATAACCCGGTCACCCTCACAGGTGAGTTCCGGAGCGCGGCGGAACCACTACGCACCGTCACGAGTCTCATGGATGTGGGCCTTCGCCGTGGAGGCGCCGTACGACGAGGAGGGCCGAAGGAATGGTCACTTGGGGCCGAAGGCAGGGACGCGAACCGCGTCCGGACATGCGACGACCCCCGCCGGGGGGGAGAGCGGGGGTCGTCCCCACGGTCCGACTCGGGGGGGGAGGAGCCAGACCGGGTTAGCACGGTCGCGAACGATCCGTGACTTCCATGGTGTACCCGAGAGCCTTCTCAGGCAAACCCACGCGCCACACCTTACGCCGAATGGTGGGCGCATATGCTCGGAGCGTGGAAAATCAGCCCCTGCCCCACTCCTCGCCTCGCACCGCAGCCTTCTTCGACCTGGACAAGACGGTCATCGCGAAGTCGAGCACCCTGACGTTCGGCAAGTCCTTCTACCAGGGCGGCCTGATCAACCGGCGAGCGGTGCTGCGCACCGCGTACACGCAGTTCATCTTCCTGGCCGGCGGCGCCGACCACGACCAGATGGAACGGATGCGCGAGTACCTCTCCGCCCTGTGCAAGGGGTGGAACGTGCAGCAGGTCCGGGAGATCGTCGCGGAAGCCCTGCACGACCTCATCGACCCGATCATCTACGACGAGGCCGCCTCCCTCATCGAGGCCCACCACATCGCGGGCCGCGACGTGGTGATCGTGTCGACCTCCGGCGCGGAAGTGGTCGAGCCCATCGGGGAGATGCTCGGCGCCGACCGCGTCGTCGCCACGCGCATGGTGGTGGGCGAGGACGGTTGCTTCACCGGCGAGATCGAGTACTACGCCTACGGGCCGACGAAGGCGGAAGCCGTCCGCGAGCTCGCGGAGTCCGAGGGGTACGACCTCGCCCGCTGCTACGCCTACAGCGACTCGGCCACGGACATCCCGATGCTGGAGGCGGTCGGGCACCCGCACGCCGTCAACCCCGACCGGGCGCTGCGCCGGGAGGCGCTGGCCCGGGAGTGGCCGGTGCTCGTGTTCAACCGCCCGGTGCGGCTGAAGCAGCGGCTGCCCGGACTGTCGATGCCCGCGCGACCCGCGCTCGTCGCCGCCGCCGCCGTGGGCGCCGCGGCCGCCACCGCCGGGCTGGTCTGGTACGCGAGCCGGCGCCGGGCCAGCGCGCTGGCTGCCGCCGCGACTTCCTGAATGTTCTGACCTGGGGCGATATCAGGTGTCCGGTTCGCCCATAATCGCCCTGGAAAGTAAAAACTGGAGCTAGGGCTTCCGCATAGCTCCGAAGCGGAGTACAAATAAAGCAACGGCCCGCGAGACCAAAGAACATCCGAGAGGATCATCTTTAAAACGCAGTAAGGCCCACGGACCGAAGCATGAACGCCGAGCACCCACGCGACGTCGACCCGTCGATTACGGGCCAGCCGCACCAGGTGACGGGCAAAGTTCCCGACCTGATGGGCAATCATCGAGGACGCTTGGTAACTGGGCGTGAATGCCAGCGGCGACACCAAAGCAGTACGGTGTCGCCGCAACCCATGTCCGGGCAAAAACCCCGGACGCCCAGGGTCCGGGGGGACTTCGCAAGCCTCAGGCCGCGCCGCGCTGCAGCGCCTCGCAGACCGCCGTCGACTCGCGCACACCGAGTTCGATGGCGCGGCCGCAGTGGGCGATCCAGGCGGCCATCCCCTCCGGGGTACCGGAGACGTACCCCTCGAAGGCGGCCAGGTAGGCGTCCTGGCCCTGTTCCGCGTGACCGACCTCCGCCGGGCAGATCGCCTTCGGGTCCAGACCGCTGTTGATCAGGACGATGCGCTCGGCCGCCCGCGCCACCAGGCCGTTGTGGGTGGCGAAGGGGCGCAGGGCCAGCAGCTCCCCGTGCACCACCGCCCCCGTGACCAGCGCCGGGGCGGAGCCGCCCGCGATGATCAGGCGGGACAGCCCGTCCAGGCGGCCCGCGACCTCGTCCGCGCTCGGGAGCGGGAGCCGCACCAGCGGTTCGTCGACCGGCTCGCCCGCCAGGCGGGGCCGACCCACCACGTCCCCCTCCGCGGTGGACCCGGACGCGACCAGGTGGAGCCGCGCCAGAACACGCAGCGGCGACTGCCGCCAGATGCTCAGCAGCTGACCGGCCTCCGCCGTGAGCCGCAGCGCCGCACCCACCGTCAGGGCCTCGGGCTCGACGCCGAAGTCGGTGCGCCTCCGCACCTCTTCGAGCGCCCAGTCCGCGCCCGACAGGGCCGCGCTCCCGCGTGCGCCGCGCAGCGCGGCCTCCGAGGTGATCTCGCCGCTGCGGCGGCGCATGACCCGGTGCCCGTAGACCCGGTCCACGGCCTTGCGTACGGAATCCACGGAATCGGCGACACCCGGCAGCCCGGTCAGGGCGGCCAACGGGTCAGTAGCGCTACTCATAAGTAGGGAGCCTACGCACTGCGCACCCGTAGCACCGACCCCTCCTTGGAGTGGTCTTCTTCACTCCCCTTGACAACTCAGCGCTGTCAACCCACTACGCTTGGTGAACATGAAGATCGCTTTCGTGGGAAAGGGCGGCAGCGGCAAGACCACGCTGTCCGCCCTCTTCATCCGCCACCTCGCCGCCAATGAAGCCCCCGTCGTCGCGGTGGACGCCGACATCAACCAGCACCTGGGCACGGCCCTCGGGCTCGGCGAGGACGAGGCCGCCGAACTGCCCGCCCTCGGCGCGCACCTGCCCCTGATCAAGGACTACCTGCGGGGCTCCAACCCGCGCATCGCGTCCGCCGACACGATGATCAAGACCACGCCGCC
The DNA here is from genome assembly GCA_049998195.1 of Streptomyces sp. cmx-11-4. Classification (GTDB taxonomy): domain Bacteria; phylum Actinomycetota; class Actinomycetes; order Streptomycetales; family Streptomycetaceae; genus Streptomyces. The sequence continues at coordinate 560,641 of JAEBET010000004.1, read as the reverse complement.
CGGCCGGGGTTCGCGCCTGCTGCGGGTCACCGAGGACAACCCGGTGTACGAGGCCTGCGCGCGCACGCTCCTGCTCGACGGGGAGCCCGTACGCCTCATGGCCACGGGGCCGTTCACCGAGGCCGATCTGGGGGTGGCCTGCTACCACTCCAAGGTCGGGGCGGTCGAACTCTGCCTGAACCACCTCGCCGACGGCCCGGACGAATACGTCGTCGTCGACATGACCGCCGGCTCCGACTCCTTCGCCTCCGGCATGTTCACCCGCTTCGACGTGACCTTCCTCGTCGCCGAGCCGACCCGCAAGGGCGTCTCCGTATACCGCCAGTACAAGGAGTACGCGCGGGACTTCGGGGTCGCGCTCAAGGTCGTCGGCAACAAGGTGCAGGGCCCGGAGGACATCGAGTTCCTCCAGGACGAGGTCGGCGAGGACCTACTGGTCACCGTCGGGCACTCCGACTGGGTGCGGGCCATGGAGAAGGGCCGGCCGGCCGCCTTCGAGCTGCTGGAGGCGACCAACCGGCTCGCCCTCCAGTCCCTCCAGGACGCGGCGGACGACTCGTACGCCCATCGCGACTGGGACCGGTACACCGAGCAGATGGTGCGGTTCCACCTGAAGAACGCGGAGAGCTGGGGCAACGCCAAGACCGGGGTCGACCTGGCGGACCAGATCGACCCCGGCTTCGTCCTGCGCGAGGGTGCCGAGGGCGCAGAGGCGGCTGAGGCGGCCGAGGGGGCCGAAGAGGGGGTCGAGGCTCTCGTCAGCCCTCGTCCGCCGCAGCCTCGGCCTGCTCCTCAGCCTGCGTGACCCCGGCGGGGGCCGTCGGCGGTGCGGGCGGCGGCCCCGCGGTCAGGAACTTCGACCAGCCCTCCTTCGGCGCCTCGCCGACGTCGAGGGTGCGCATCCACTCCACGACCTTGGGATCCTGGGCGTCCAGCCAGTCCGCCAGCTCCCGGAACGGCACGCAGCGGACCTCCTTCTGGGTGCACATCCCCTTGATGGACTCCTCGACGGCGCGCATGTAGGTGCCGCCGTTCCAGGACTCGAAGTGGTTGCCGATGATCAGCGGTGCCCGGTTGCCCTGGTAGGCGCGGTCGAAGGCCTGGCGCAGGCCGTCGCGCATCTGGTCGCCCCAGTACGCGTGCTGCGAGGGGTCGCCCTGTGAGGTCGTTCCGGACTGGTTCGTCATGAAGTTGTAGTCCATGCTCAGGGTCTCGAAGGCGCGGCCCGGCACGGGAACCAGCTGCAGCGGGATGTCCCAGAGCCCGTCCGTCTTCTTGGGCCAGATCTGCTTGCTGATGCCGCTGGAGTCGTAGCGGAAGCCCAGGTCCTTGGCCGCGAGCATGAAGTTCTTCTGGCCTTCGAGGCAGGGGGTGCGGGCCCCGATGAGCTCCTTGTCGTAGTCGAAGGGGAGCGCATCCATGTTCTTCAGGCCCGCGTTCGTCTTCCAGTTCTTGACGAAGGACTTGGCCTGGCTGATCTCGCTCTTCCACTCGTCCACGGACCAGGTGCCGACGCCGCCGTCGGGGCCGCAGAAGTGGCCGTTGAAGTGGGTGCCGATCTCGTTGCCCTCGAGCCAGGCCGCGCGGACCTGGGTGGCGGTGTCCTTGATGCCCTGGAGGTCGCCGAAGCCGATGTCCGAACGGCCGGGCTCGTGCTGCGGTGCGGTGTAGAGGGAGCGCTTCTCCTCCGGAAGCATGTACACGCCGCTGAGGAAGTACGTCATCCGGGCGTTGTACTTCTTGCCGACCTCGCGGAAGTGCGAGAAGAGCTTCTGGCTGTCCTCTCCCGCCCCGTCCCACGAGAACACCACGAACTGCGGCGGCTTCTCACCGGACTTGAGCCTCTGCGCCTTCTGGACGTTCGGCTGCGCGCCGGTGTACGCGGTCGAACCGTCGCCGATGGGCCGGTTGACGCTGCCGGGGGCCTCGGGGGCGGCGACGCCCTCGCGGGCCTCCTGGGGGCCGGAGGGCGGGGACTTGGCGGGTTCCGAGCCGCTGCACCCGGCGACTCCCAGGACCAGCGCCGTGGCGACAAGGCCGCCGGCGATCTTCTTCGTGGCGGCGATCATCCGCCCCACCTCTCCCTCGCAGTTCCGTCGCAGGACTTCCGCGCCGCAACGTCCCATGCGGTCCGCTGAGAAGAAGGTGTGACAAGCCGGACAAAATGCTTAATCACTCTAGAGGGTTAATTCATAGTCCATTTGCCCGTATTTACCACCACGGGCCTTTACTCTCCATTACCATCCATTTACCGAGTGTTGAGACTCCCGCCGCTTCACCCCTCCCCCGAGGAGACGGGACCTTATGACAGCCACCTCACGCACACCCACAGCCAAAGATCGCGCACAACTCCGCAAGGACCTGCCGGCGGACCTCTCCGCCTCCGTCGCCGTGTTCCTGATCGCCCTGCCGCTCTCCCTCGGCATCGCCCTGGCCACCGGCGCCCCGCTCCAGGCCGGACTGGTCGCGGCGGCGGTCGGCGGAATCGTCGCCGGACGCCTCGGCGGAGCCCCGCTCCAGGTGAGCGGCCCCGCGGCCGGACTCACCGTCGTCACGGCCGAGTTGATCCAGCACTACGGGTGGCGCACCACATGTGCCATCACCGTGCTCGCCGGCTTCTGCCAGCTGGGCCTCGCCCTGCTGCGCACCGCCCGGTCGGCGCTCATGGTCAGCCCGGCCATCGTGCACGGCATGCTCGCCGGCATCGGCGTGACCATCGCGCTGGCCCAGCTGCACATCGTCCTCGGCGGCACCCCGCAGAGCTCCGCCGTGACGAACGTCCTCGGCCTGCCGGGCCAGTTGGCGGATCTGCACCCGGTCGCGCTCGGCGTCAGCGTGCTGACGCTGGTCGTGCTGCTCGGCTGGCCGCGGCTGCCCGGGCGGACGGGCAGCACCCTGCGCAAGGTGCCGGCGGCGCTCGCCGCCGTCGCGACGGCCACCGCCTTCGCGACCCTGGCCGGGCTCTCCCTGCCCCGGGTCGACCTGCCGTCCTGGCGCAGCCATGCCCTGCCCGAGCTGCCCGAAGGGCCCGTGCTCGGCATCATCGCCGCCGTGCTGACCATCACCCTGGTCGGCAGTGTGGAGTCGCTGCTCTCCGCGGTCGCCACCGACAAACTGATCGCGTCCGAGCGGGGTACGAACCGCCCGCCGCGCGCCGACCTCAACCGCGAACTGCGCGGGCAGGGCGCGGCGAACATCGTCTCCGGGGCGCTGGGCGGACTGCCGATCACGGGCGTGGCCGTCCGCAGCGTGGCCAATGTCAAGGCCGGCGCGGCCAGCCGGAAGTCGTCCATGATGCACGGATTCTGGGTCCTGCTCGCGGCCGGGCTGCTGGTCCCGGTCCTCGACCTGATCCCGCTCGCCGCGCTGGCCGCCCTGGTCATGGCGGTGGGGGTGCAGATGGTGAGCATCACGCACCTGCGCAGCGTCACCCGGCACCGGGAGATCCCGGTCTACGGCACGACCATCGTGGCCGTGGTCCTCGGCGGGGTCCTGGAAGGCGTGGCCATCGGCATCGCGGTGGCGGTCGCCCTGGCCCTGCACCGGCTGGCCCGGACCCGGATCACGGTGGAACAGCTGGACTCCGGCGTCCACCAGGTATGGGCGCGGGGGCAGTTGACCTTCCTCGCGGTACCGCGGCTGAGCCGGGTGCTGAACCAGATTCCGCACGACGGGCGTGCGGTGATCGAGCTGGACGGCTCCTTCATGGACCACGCGGCGTACGAGACCCTGCGCGACTGGCAGGACTCCCACCTCGCCCACGGCGGATCGGTGGAGGTCACCGGCCGGCGGGCCGACGTGTTCCCGCGCTCCGATCCGGCACGGCGCGCCACGCAGCGCGGGGGGCACCAGTGCTGCCGCCCCTGGACCCCGTGGCAGAACCACTGCGACCACCGGGCCGCCGGCACCCTTCCGGACCCGGCCGCCGCAGCCACCGCGGCCGTACCGGCAGCCCCGACGCAGGCTCCACGGCGGCGCGGGGCCGGGCAACTGGCCAACGGGATCAGCGCCTTCCAGCGCGACACCGCCCCGCACGTACGGGACGAGCTGGCCCGCCTGGCCCGCGACGGGCAGCGGCCCTCGCAGCTCTTCCTCACCTGCGCGGACTCCCGCCTGGTGACCAGCATGATCACGGCCAGCGGACCGGGCGACCTGTTCACGGTCCGCAACGTCGGCAACCTCGTCCCGCTGCCGGGCGCCGAGTCCACCGACGACTCCGTCGCCGCGGCCATCGAATACGCGGTCGACGTGCTCAAGGTGGACAGCATCACCGTGTGCGGCCACTCGGGCTGCGGAGCCATGCAGGCGCTGCTCAACTCCTCCCCCGGGACGCCCATCACCCCGCTGCGCCGCTGGCTGCGGCACGGGCTGCCCAGCCTGGACCGGATGGCCAGCCGCCACCACGCCTGGGCCAGGATCTCGGGCCGCCTCCCGGCCGATGCCGTGGAGCAGCTGTGCCTGACCAACGTGGTGCAGCAGCTGGAGCACCTGCGGGCCCACGAATCGGTGGCCAGGCGGCTCGCCGAGGGCACGCTGGAGCTGCACGGGATGTACTTCCACGTGGGCGAGGCGCAGGCCTACCTGCTGTCCGAGGGCGAGGACTTCTTCGACTGCCGGGTCTTCGACACGGTCGGGCAAAACGCCTGATTCGCGACACCATCACGGCACGTTCGAACCGATACCCTCCGGTATCCGTGCCTTCGTTTGGGCCCCTTTCCGCACCCTGCAAGCGGGAGGGGGCCGTCGCGCGCACCCGGACGTGCTATAGGTCTAAACCAATTCTCGGCTAGCTCTTGTCACCCGGGCCGCTGACTGATGAGCTATGCCGGGGACACAACGGACACCCTGGGAAAGGGATATGTCGTGAGCAATGAAAGCCTGGCCAATCTGCTCAAGGAGGAGCGGCGGTTCGCACCGCCCGCCGATCTGGCCGCCGCCGCCAACGTGACAGAGGCTGCGTACGCACAGGCCGACGCGGACCGGCTGGGCTTCTGGGCCGAGCAGGCCCGGCGGCTGACCTGGGCCACGGAGCCGACCGAGACGCTCGACTGGACGAATCCGCCCTTCGCGAAGTGGTTCGCGGACGGCAAGCTGAACGTCGCGTACAACTGCGTGGACCGGCACGTCGAGGCCGGCAACGGCGAGCGCGTCGCCCTCCACTTCGAGGGCGAGCCCGGTGACAGCCGCTCGATCACCTACGCCCAGCTCAAGGACGAGGTCTGCAAGGCCGCCAACGCCCTGACCGAACTGGGCGTCCAGGCCGGCGACCGCGTCGCCGTCTACCTGCCGATGATCCCCGAAGCGGTCGTGGCGATGCTCGCGTGCGCCCGTATCGGCGCCGCGCACTCCGTGGTCTTCGGCGGCTTCTCCGCCGACGCCGTCGCCTCCCGCATCCAGGACGCCGACGCCAAGCTGGTCATCACCGCCGACGGCGGCTACCGCCGCGGCAAGCCCACCGCCCTCAAGCCCGCCATCGACGAGGCCGTCGGCAAGTGTCCGCAGGTCAAGCACGTGCTCGTCGTACAGCGCACCGGCCAGGACACCGCCTTCACCGAGGGCCGCGACGTCTGGTGGCACGAGGTCGTCGGCCGGCAGTCCGCCGAGCACACCCCGCAGGCCTTCGACGCCGAGCACCCGCTCTTCATCCTGTACACCTCGGGGACCACGGGTAAGCCGAAGGGCATCCTGCACACCTCCGGCGGCTACCTCACGCAGACCGCGTACACCCACCACGCCGTCTTCGACCTGAAGCCGGAGACCGACGTCTACTGGTGCACCGCCGACATCGGCTGGGTGACCGGGCACTCGTACATCGTCTACGGGCCGCTCGCGAACGGCGCCACCCAGGTGATGTACGAGGGCACGCCGGACACCCCGCACCAGGGCCGGTTCTGGGAGGTCGTGCAGAAGTACGGCGTCACCATCCTCTACACGGCGCCCACGGCCATCCGTACGTTCATGAAGTGGGGCGACGACATCCCCGCGAAGTTCGACCTGTCGAGCCTGCGCGTGCTGGGCTCGGTCGGCGAGCCGATCAACCCCGAGGCCTGGATCTGGTACCGCAAGCACATCGGCGGCGACCGCTGCCCGATCGTGGACACCTGGTGGCAGACCGAGACCGGCGCGATGATGATCTCTCCCCTGCCGGGCGTCACGCAGACCAAGCCGGGCTCGGCGCAGCGCGCCCTGCCCGGGATCTGCGCCACCGTCGTGGACGACGAGGCGCACGAGGTCCCGAACGGCGGCGGCGGCTACCTGGTCCTGACCGAGCCGTGGCCGTCGATGCTGCGCACCATCTGGGGCGACGACCAGCGGTTCCTCGACACCTACTGGTCGCGGTTCGAGGGCAAGTACTTCGCGGGCGACGGCGCCAAGAAGGACGAGGACGGCGACATCTGGCTGCTCGGCCGGGTGGACGACGTGATGCTGGTGTCCGGCCACAACATCTCGACCACCGAGGTCGAGTCGGCACTCGTCTCGCACCCCTCGGTCGCCGAGGCGGCCGTGGTCGGCGCCACCGACGAGACCACCGGCCAGGCCATCGTGGCCTTCGTCATCCTGCGTGGCAGCGCCTCGGAGACCGACAGCCTGGTCGCCGAGCTGCGCAACCATGTCGGCGCCACGCTCGGCCCGATCGCCAAGCCGAAGCGGATCCTGCCGGTCCAGGAGCTCCCGAAGACCCGCTCCGGCAAGATCATGCGCCGTCTGCTGCGCGACGTGGCGGAGAACCGCACGGTCGGCGACGTCACCACGCTCGCCGACTCCTCGGTCATGGACCTGATCCAGCGCAAGCTGCCGTCCGCGTCCAGCGAGGACTGAGCGGGCGCGGAACACGGGTCGAGAAGGGGCTGAGCAGGCCCGACGGGCCGATCGGACCCGGAGGGGCGTCCGGCGCACAGCGCGCCGGGCGCCCCCGTCCCATTTAAGGTGAAGATCACCCGATACGACCGCGTAACCCTGTAACGTATGAGAAGCGTCAAGATTTGACGTTCGAAATCTCAGGGTGCGCCGGGAAGTCTGGTCGGCAACTGCATTGCCATGCCGTCGACCAACCGGAGGTATCCCACCGTGGCCGCGCCCGACCCCACCGACCACAACACGAGCCGCAAGCTCCTCGGCCGGCTCTCTCTGCCCGAGCGGCGGTTCGTCACCGACGCCCTGCGCGCCGAGACCGTCGGCGGTGTTCTGCTCCTCGTGGCCGCCGTCGCCGCCCTGATCTGGGCGAACACCCCCCCTCTGGCGGAGAGCTACAAGGCCGTCCGGGACTTCCACATCGGCCCCGCCGCCCTCGGCCTGGACCTGTCGATCCAGCACTGGGCCGCCGACGGCCTACTGGCGATCTTCTTCTTCGTGGCCGGCATCGAGCTCAAGCGCGAGCTGGTCGCGGGCGACCTGCGCGATCGCAAGGCCGCCGCCCTCCCCGTCATCGCCGCGCTGTGCGGCATGGCCGCCCCCGCCGGGGTCTACGCCCTCGTCAACGTCCTCGGCAGCGGGTCCATGGACGGCTGGGCGGTCCCGACGGCCACCGACATCGCCTTCGCGCTCGCCGTCCTCGCGGTCATCGGCACCTCGCTGCCCTCCGCCCTGCGCGCGTTCCTGCTCACCCTCGCCGTCGTCGACGACCTCTTCGCGATCATCATCATCGCGGCGTTCTTCACCAGCCAGATCGACTTCCTGGCCTTCGGCGGCGCGGTCGTGGGCCTCGTACTGTTCTGGTTCCTGCTGCGCCGGGGCGTCCGTGGCTGGTACGTCTACGTGCCGCTCGCCCTGGCCATCTGGGGCCTCATGTACAACAGCGGCGTCCACGCCACCATCGCCGGTGTCGCCATGGGCCTGATGCTGCGCTGCACCCGCGAGGAGGGCGAGAAGCACTCCCCCGGCGAGCGCGTCGAGCACCTCGTCCGCCCGGTCTCGGCCGGTCTCGCCGTACCGCTCTTCGCGCTCTTCGCGGCCGGGGTCTCCCTCTCCGACGAGTCCATCGGCCAGGTCTTCACCCGGCCCGAGACCCTCGGCGTGGTCCTCGGCCTGGTCGTCGGCAAGACGGTGGGCATCTTCGGCGGCACCTGGCTGGCCGCCCGCTTCACCAAGGCCGAACTGGGCGACGACCTCGCCTGGCCGGACGTACTCGCCGTCGCCTCCCTCGCCGGAATCGGGTTCACCGTCTCGCTGCTGATCGGCGAACTCGCCTTCGCCGACGATCCGGTCCTCACCGACGAGATCAAGGCCGCCGTCCTCATCGGCTCCCTCATCGCCGCGGTGTTCGCCTGCGTCCTGCTCAAGCTCCGCGACCGCAAGTACCGGGCGCTGACCGACGAGGAGGAGCGCGACGAGGACCTCGACGGCATTCCGGACATCTACGAGGAGCACACCCCGGAGTACCACCTGCGGATGGCGCGGATCCACGAGGAGAAGGCCGCGGAGCACCGGCGCAGGGCCGAAGCGGCGGCCGGGTCCAGCATCGAGGGCAACCGTCCGGCATGATCTGACGGAGGGCGGCGTACAGACGCGGCAGACGACAGAGGGAGAGAGCGATGAGCGCAGTGGACCAAGGGGCGCAAGGAGCGGAGCGCACACTCGGCCAGCTGGTCGCCTCGGCCACCGCCGAGATGTCGGCCCTGGTGCACGACGAGATCGCACTCGCCAAGGTGGAGATCAAGCAGGACGTCAAGCGCGCGGGCATCGGCAGCGGTGCCGCGATCGTCGCGGGCGTGCTGCTGCTGTTCTCCCTCCCCGTACTGAGTTTCGCCGCGGCCTACGGGATCCATAACCTCGGGCTCGGCCTCGCGTGGTCCTTCCTCATCGTCGGCGGCGCGTTCTGGCTGCTCGCAGGCCTGATCGGGCTGCTCGCCGTGGTCAAGTTCAAGAAGGTCAAGCCGCCGGTGAAGACCATCGAATCGGTCAAGCAGACCGCCGCGCTCGTCGGGACCGTCAAGCCCCACGCGCGGCCGGTGAGTGACAAGGCTGTGGGTGTGGCACGCTCGTCCTCATGACAGCGCCCACGCCTGACTCCGGCAATCCGCCCACCGCCGCCTCGGCGATCCGGCTCGATCTGCCCGGCGGACGGGCGGTGACGCACCGGGACGTCGCCGCCAACGGCGCCCGCTTCCACGTCGCCGAGCTCGGCGACGGTCCGCTGGTGCTCCTGCTGCACGGCTTCCCGCAGTTCTGGTGGACCTGGCGGCACCAGCTGACCGCGCTCGCCGACGCCGGCTACCGGGCGGTCGCGATGGACCTGCGCGGGGTGGGCGGCAGCGACCGCACCCCGCGCGGCTACGACCCCGCCAATCTCGCGCTCGACATCACCGGGGTCGTACGGTCCCTCGGCGAGCCGGACGCCGCGCTCGTCGGGCACGACCTGGGCGGCTACCTCGCCTGGACCGCGGCTGTGATGCGGCCCAAGCTCGTGCGCCGCCTGGTCGTCTCGTCCATGCCGCATCCGCGCCGCTGGCGTTCGGCGATGCTGTCCGACTTCGGTCAGACGCGGGCCAGTTCGCACATCTGGGGCTTCCAGCGGCCGTTCATCCCCGAGCGGCAGCTCGTCGCCGACGACGGGGCGCTCGTGGCGGAACTGATCCGGGACTGGTCGGGGCCTCGCCTCCAGGAGGACGGCGCCGACGAGGACGCGCTCGCCGTGTACCGGCGGGCGATGTGCATCCCCTCCACCGCGCACTGCTCGATCGAGCCGTACCGCTGGATGATGCGGTCCATCGCGCGGCCCGACGGCCTCCAGTTCAACCGGCGCATGAAGCGACCGGTACGGGTGCCGACCCTGCACCTGCACGGCTCGCTCGACCCGGTGATGCGCACGCGCAGCGCGGCCGGATCCGGCGAGTACGTCGAAGCCCCGTACCGGTGGCGGCTGTTCGACGGTCTCGGGCACTTCCCGCACGAGGAGGACCCCGTGGCCTTCTCGACCGAGCTGGTGAACTGGCTCAAGGACCCCGAACCGGACCGCTAATCGGTATGACAAGCATTCAATTGCCTCGCGCATAGGCCAATTGGCCGCTCTGTACGGGGTTACCGACCATGGGTCACGGGCACAGCTCGGAGTATGGGCTGGACGCACGACTACGGTGATACCGCACACGAACGCCGCTCGGCAGCGACGCCGGGCACCCACGGGAGGACCGGCCGGGACGGCCACGACCTCCGCCTCGGGATTCCGCGCATCCTGCGCCGCCGGGCCCTGTGGGTCTCGGCGCGCCTGCGCCATCCACGGACGTAGAGAGCCCGCGGCTCCACCGGGCCCCGCGGGCCCGGTGGACCGGTGTCAGAGGGCGCAGCCCTCGCTGTCGACCCGCTCTACGGCGCTCCGGCCGATCCGGATGTCGTCGCGGATCTCGTCCACGGTCAGGGCGTAGCCGGTGTTCGGGTCGTCGAGGGACTTCGCGAACACGACCCCGTACACCTTGCCCTCGGGCGTCAGGAGGGGGCCGCCGGAGTTGCCCTGGCGGACCGTCGCGTACAGCGAGTAGACATCGCGCCGGACCGTGCCCCGGTGGTAGATGTCCGGGCCGTTGGCGTTGATCCGGCCGCGGACACGGGCTGCGCGGACGTCGTACGCGCCGTTCTCCGGGAACCCGGCGACGATCGCGTCGCTGCCGCTAGCCGCGTCCCGGTCGGTGAACTCCAGCGCCGGCGCCTTCAGCTTGGGCACGTCCAGGACGGCGATGTCGCGCGCCCAGTCGTAGAGCACGACCTTGCCGTCGTAGAGCTTGCCCTCGCCGCCGATCTGCACGGTCGGTTCGCCGACCCCGCCGACGACGTGCGCGTTGGTCATCACCTTGCCGGGCGCGAAGACGAAGCCCGTGCCCTCCAGCACCTTGCTGCAGCTGGGCGCGGTGCCGACCACCTTCACGATGGACTGCTTGGCCTGCTCGGTGACGGGGCTGAGGGCCAGCGCCGGATCGGGCGCACTGACGTCGGTGATGGGCTCGTTGGAGAACGGGCTGAACACCTGGGGGAAGCCGTTGCGCGCGAGCGTGGAACTGAAGTCCGAGAACCAGGTGTTCGCCTGCTCGGGCAGCACGCGCGACACGCCGAGGAGCACCTTGGAGTTGCGGACTTCCTTGCCCAGCGTGGGCAGTGACGTCCCGGCGAGCGCGGAGCCGATCAGCCAGGCCACCAGCAGCATCGCGACCACGTTGACCAGGGCCCCGCCCGTCGCGTCCAGCGCGCGCGCCGGCGACCAGGTGATGTGGCGGCGGAGCCGGCTGCCCAGGTGGGTGGTCAGGGCCTGACCGACCGAGGCGCAGATGATGATCACGACGACGGCGATCACGACGACCGTGGTGGAGACCTGGGTGCCGTTGTCGGTCACCCGGTCCCAGATCAGCGGGAGCAGGGACACGGCGATGAGACCACCGCCGAGGAAGCCGATCACCGACAGGACGCCGACGACGAACCCCTGGCGGTAGCCGACGATCGCGAACCACACGGCCGCGAGCAGCAACAGGATGTCCAGCACGTTCACAGGGGCCACCGTCTCATGCGTGCCAGTCGAGCGGGACCTGCCGCGAGCGGTCCCAGGGGCGCTCCCAGCCCGCGAAATGCAGCAGCCGGTCGATCACTCCGGCGGTGAAACCCCAGACCAGAGCCGATTCGACGGTGAAACCCGGCCCCAGGTGACCCTTCGGGTGAACGGCCGTGACCCGGTGCTCGGGGTCCGTGAGATCCGCCACGGGCACCGTGAAGACGCGGGCCGTCTCGGCCGGGTCCATCGCGCCGACCGGGCTCGGGGTGCGCCACCAGCCGAGGACCGGGGTGACGACGAACTGGCTGACCGGAATGTAGAGCCGGGGCAGCACCCCGAAGAGCTGGACACCGGACGGGTCCAGTCCGGTCTCCTCCTCGGCCTCGCGCAGCGCGGCGCGCAGGGGGCCGGTGGTGTGCGGATCGCCGTCCGCCGGGTCGAGGGCGCCGCCCGGGAAGGAGGGCTGGCCCGCGTGCGAACGGAGGGTGCCGGCGCGCTCCATGAGCAGCAGCTCGGGCCCGCGGGGGCCTTCGCCGAACAGGACGAGTACGGCGGACTGCCGCCCCCGGCCGTCCTCGGGCGGCAGGAACCGGCTCAGCTGCGTCGGCTCGATGGTCCGGGCGGCCTCGACGACGGGATCCAGCCAGGCGGGCAGGCCGTCGGTGGTGAGGGTCGTGCCGTAGCGCTCGCCGACCCGTTCGCCGTACGACGGCCCGGGCGTGTCGGCGTCGGCCCGGCGGTTCTGCGTAGCCCCAGTCATAGGCGTCCCTGTCCGCGTCTCTCTGTCAGCACCGTCTCCCACACCGCCAAACGCGATGCGGGTACCGATTCGTTCCTCAGGTGCGGCGCCGCTGCCGGGGCTCCGCGCCTCCATCGCCGTTAGGCCGGATCACGCCGGGGCGGAGCCCAGGGGCGGGGCCGGGAGGCCCGGGTAGTCCGGGGGCGGGGTCAGGCGCTGGCCCGGCTGGCCGCCCTTCTCGTACTTCAGCAGCCTCCGCGCCTTCTCCGGGTCCGTCTCGCCCTCCCCGTACGCCGGGCAGAGCGGGGCGATCGGGCAGGCCCCGCAGGCCGGCTTGCGCGCGTGGCAGATCCGGCGGCCGTGGAAGACGACGCGGTGCGACAGCATCGTCCACTCGCTCTTGGGGAAGATCGCGCAGATCTCCGCCTCGACCTTCTCCGGGTCCTCCTGCTCGGTCCACTTCCAGCGGCGCACCAGTCGGCCGAAGTGGGTGTCCACGGTGATCCCCGGGACTCCGAACGCGTTGCCGAGGACCACGTTCGCCGTCTTGCGGCCGACTCCGGGCAGGGTGACCAGGTCCTCGAGCCGGCCCGGCACCTCCCCGCCGAAGTTGTCCCGCAGCGCCTGCGAGAGCCCGAGCAGGGACTTGGCCTTCATCCGGAAGAACCCGGTCGGCCGGATCAGCTCCTCCAGATGCTCGGGAGCGGCCGCGGCCATGTCCTCGGGGGTCGGGTAGGCGGCGAAGAGGGCCGGGGTCGTCTGGTTCACCCGCAGGTCCGTGGTCTGCGCGGACAGCACGGTCGCCACGAGCAGCTCGAACGGGTTGCGGAAGTCGAGCTCCGGATGGGCGTACGGATAGACCTCGGCCAGCTCGCGGTTGATCCGGCGGGCCCGGCGGACCATGGCCAACCGGGACTCCGGCCTCGCCGCGGAAGGCTTCGCGGCGGATTTCTTGGCCGAACCTTTGCCCTCGGAGGGGGGCGGGGCCTCCGTGGACGCCTCCGTGAGGGCTTGTTCGCCCACAGCTGAATTATGGGCCGCCATCACTCGTGCGGACCCCTTGGCCTGTGCTCTCACCGGCTTATTGGACACCCGGCCAGCCTAAGGCCGGCCACCGACACCCGCCCGGACCTCAGGTAACACCACTCTGATTGGTCTCTCACCACCCAGCACGCGCGTCCGTCCTGCATCCTTGGTAGTGATTGATCGCACTGTTTGAGCCGTCCGGCAAAATGGGAGACCGGTCCCCTGAGCTGGTCGACATAGGAGAGAAACTCGTGGACGACGTTCTGCGGCGCGCCCCGCTCTTCGCGGCGCTCGATGACGAGCAGGCCGCGGAGCTCCGCGCCTCCATGGGCGAGGTGACCCTCGCACGCGGTGACGCCCTGTTCCACGAGGGCGACCCCGGCGACCGGCTGTATGTCGTGACCGAGGGCAAGGTGAAGCTCCACCGCACCTCCCCCGACGGCCGCGAAAACATGCTGGCCGTCCTCGGCCCCGGCGAGCTGATCGGCGAACTGTCGCTGTTCGACCCGGGCCCGCGCACCGCCACCGCCACCGCGCTGACCGAGGTCAAGCTCCTCGGCCTCGGGCACGGCGACCTGCAGCCCTGGCTCAACGCCCGGCCCGAGGTCGCGACCGCGCTGCTGCGCGCCGTCGCGCGGCGCCTGCGCAAGACCAACGACCAGATGTCCGACCTGGTCTTCTCCGACGTACCCGGCCGTGTGGCGCGGGCGCTCCTCGACCTGTCGCGCCGGTTCGGCGTCCAGTCGGAGGAGGGCATCCACGTGGTGCACGACCTCACGCAGGAGGAGCTCGCGCAGCTCGTCGGCGCCTCGCGCGAGACGGTGAACAAGGCCCTGGCCGACTTCGCGGGACGCGGCTGGCTCCGCCTCGAGGCCCGCGCGGTGATCCTGCTGGACGTGGAGCGGCTCGCGAAGCGGTCCCGCTGACGCCGGTCTCAGCACTTCGAGGGGTCCTGCCCGAGAGGGCGGGGCCCTTCCGCGTTTTCCGGTGCGGCGCCGTTGCGGGGGCTCCGTGCGTCCCGCGCCCGAGCCCCCGCGCCTCGAACGGCGGCGGGGCGGAAGCCTGCACAGTGGAGGCATGGAGCACAGGGGCCTGGACGCGTACGGGTACTTCGAGCGGGAGGGGTCCCTCGGCAAGGTGCCGGGGGAGTTCCGGGGCGTCGTCGCCGCCGCGCGGGAGCGGATCGGCGAGGCGTACGGGCGGCGGCTGCACAGCGCCTACCTCTACGGGTCCGTACCGCGCGGGACGGCCCGGCCCGGGCGGTCCGACCTCGACCTGCTGCTCGTCCTGCACCACGGGCCCGCCGACGAGGACCGGGACGCCGCCGACGTGCTGGCACGCGGGCTCGACGAGGACTTCCCGGAGATCGACGGGGCCGGCCTCCTGCTCCAGGACAAGGCCACTGTGCTCAGCGAGGCGGAACGATTCGACCTGGGCTGGTTCCTCGCCTGCCTGTGCACCCCGCTCCTCGGCGCCGACCTGGCCGAGCACCTGCCCCGCTACCGCCCCGACAGCCTGCTCGCCCGCGAGACCAACGGCGACCTGGCCGACGTACTGCCCACGTGGCGGACGAGGGTGCGGGAGGCCTCGGCCCCGGACGAGTACCGGAAGCTGAGCCGGATCTTCGCGCGGCGCCTGGTGCGCACCGGATTCACCCTGGTCATGCCCCGGTGGGGCGGCTGGACCAGCGATCTCGCCGAGTCCGCGGAGATCTTCGGTACGTACTACCCGGCGCGCGCGGCCCAGATGCGGGCGGCGGCCGCGGTGGCGCTGGATCCGGTCGCGGACCCGGCCGTGCTGCGCACGTACATCGAGGACCTCGGCCCGTGGCTCGCGGACGAGTACACGGCCCGGCACGGCGCGAAGACCCCGAGGTCCTAGAGTTCGGGGCCGCCGGGGATCAGGCCGTGCTCCTTGAGGTACTCGAGCTGCGCCCGAACGGACCATTCCGCGGCCGGCCACAAAGAGCGGTCCACGTCCGCGTAGACGTGGGCGACGACCGCCTCCGGGGTGAGGTAGCCGTCCTCGACGGCGGTCTCGACCTGGGCGAGGCGGTGCGCGCGGTGGGCCAGGTAGAACTCGACGACGCCCTGGGCGTCCTCCAGGACCGGCCCGTGGCCCGGCAGGACGGTGTGCACGCCGTCGTCGACCGCGAGCGAGCGCAGGCGGCGCAGGGAGTCCAGGTAGTCCCCCAGGCGGCCGTCGGGGTGCGCGACGACGGTGGTGCCCCGGCCGAGGATCGTGTCTCCGGTCAGGACGGCACGGTCGGCGGGCAGGTGGAAGCAGAGCGAGTCGCCGGTGTGCCCGGGGGTCGGGACCACGCGCAGTTCCAGGCCACCGGTCCTGATCACGTCCCCGGCGGCCAGGCCCTCGTCGCCCAGCCGCAGGGCCGGGTCCAGGGCGCGGACCTTGCTGCCGGTGAGCTCGGCGAAGCGGCCGGCGCCCCCGGCGTGGTCGGGGTGGCCGTGGGTGAGCAGGGTCAGGGCGATCCGCTGCCCGGCCTGCTCGGCGGTGTCGATGACCGCCCGGAGGTGGGCCTCGTCCAGCGGGCCGGGGTCGATGACGACGGCCTCGGTGGATCCGGGCTCGGAGAGCAGCCAGGTGTTGGTGCCGTCCAGGGTCATCGCGGAGGGGTTGGGGGCCAGGATGTTGACCGCGCGGGCAGTGGCGGGCCCGGAGGTGACGATTCCGCGGGGCTGGCCGGGCAGTGCGGCGGCGTCGGTCATGAGGAGCCTCCGAGGCGCACTCGTTTGGTGAACTCGTCGTGGCCCGGCCAGCTGAGCACCAGCTCGCCGTTCTCCAGCGCGGCCTGGGCCAGTACGGGGGTCAGGTCCTGCGCCCCGGCCGCCGCGAGCGCCTCTGCGGCGCTCCCGTACGGCTCCAGGGAGCGCAGGGTGGAGATGGTGGGCGGCATCATCAGCAGCTCGCCCTTGTCGTACCCGTCGGCGGCGTCGGCCGGGCGGATCCAGACGGTCCGGTCGGCCTCGGTGGAGGCGTTGCGGGTGCGCTGGCCCTCGGGGAGGGCGGCGACGAAGAACCAGGTGTCGTAGCGGCGCGGCTCGAACTCGGGGGTGATCCAGCGCGCCCACGCGCCGAGCAGGTCGGACCGCAGCCGCAGCCCTCGGCGGTCCAGGAACTCCGCGAAGGACAGCTCCCGCGCCACGAGGGCCAGCCGGTCGGCCTCCCAGTCGTCGCCGGTGGTGTCGCCCACGACCGTGTCGGGGGTCTCGCCGGCGAGCAGTACGCCCGCCTCCTCGAAGGTCTCCCGTACGGCGCCGCAGACGATGGCCTGGGCGGTACGGGCGTCCGTGCCGAGGCGGTGGGCCCAGTCGTCCTGGCTCGGGCCCGCCCAGCCGACCTGGTGGTCCTCGTCGCGGGGGTCGACCCCGCCGCCTGGGTAGGCGTACGCGCCTCCGGCGAACGCCATGGAGGTCCGGCGGCGCAGCATGTGCACGACGGGGCCTGCGGGGGTGTCGCGCAGCAGCATCACGGTGGCGGCGCGTCTGGGGTCCACCGGGGTGAGGGATCCGTCCGCGAGCGCGCGGATGCGGTCGGGCCACTCCGGCGGGTACCACTGGCCTCCGGCGGGGGGCTGCTGCTGACCGTGCTGACCATTCGGCATGGCCGGATGCTACGGCCATCCGGCCCGATGTTCGAGGGCCGCCTTGCGTCCGGCCTCCCGGGGCTCCGCGGAGCTCCGCCCCGAGCCCCGCGCCGCAAACGCCGACGGGGCCGGAGTTGCCTGCGGCAATCCAGCCCCGCCGGTGAGTGAGGTATCAGGCTCCGGCAACCAGTTCGACCTGGATCTCGACCTCTACCGGGGCGTCCAGCGGGAGGACCGCGACGCCCACCGCGCTGCGGGCGTGGACGCCCTTGTCGCCGAGGACGGCGCCCAGGAGTTCGCTCGCACCGTTCAGCACGCCCGGCTGGGCCGTGAAGTCGGGGGCCGAGGCGATGAAGCCGACGACCTTCACGACGCGCGCGATCTTGTCGAGGTCACCGACGACCGACTTGACCGCGGCCAGGGCGTTCAGCGCGCACGTGGCGGCCAGCTCCTTGGCCTGCTCCGCCGAGACCTCCGCGCCGACCTTGCCGGTGACCGGCAGGCTGCCCTTGACCATCGGGAGCTGGCCCGAGGTGAACACGTACGAGCCCGACCGCACGGCCGGCTGGTACGTGGCCAGCGGCGGAACGACCTCGGGCAGGTTCAGGCCGAGTTCGGCCAGCTTCGCCTCGACGACGCCGCTCATGCCTTCTCCCGCTTGAGGTAGGCCACCAGCTGCTCGGGGTTGTTCGGCCCGGGCACGACCTGGACGAGCTCCCAGCCGTCCTCGCCCCAGGTGTCCAGGATCTGCTTGGTGGCGTGAACCAGCAGCGGGACCGTCGCGTATTCGAACTTCTTGGTCATGGGAGCGAGGGTAGTGCCTGCGGTCCGGGGCGAAGGAATTAGGCTCGGACGCTGTGAGCAGGCTCCAGGTGGTCAGCGGCAAGGGCGGCACCGGCAAGACCACGGTCGCCGCGGCACTCGCGCTCGCCCTCGCACGCGAGGGCAAGCGGACTCTTGTGGTGGAGGTCGAGGGCAGGCAGGGCATCGCACAGATCTTCGGGACGGAGGCGCTCCCGTACGAGGAGCGGAAGATCGCCGTCGCGCCCGGCGGCACCGGTGAGGTCTTCGCCCTCGCCATCGACGCCGAGCGGGCGCTACTGGACTACCTCCAGATGTTCTACAAGCTCGGCTCCGCGGGCCGCGCGCTCAAGAAGCTCGGCGCCATCGACTTCGCGACGACCATCGCCCCCGGGCTGCGCGACGTGCTGCTGACCGGCAAGGCCTGCGAGGCGGTGCGGCGCAAGGACAAAGCGGGCCGGTTCGTCTACGACCACGTGATCATGGACGCGCCGCCGACCGGGCGGATCACCCGGTTCCTGAACGTCAACGACGAGGTGGCGGGCCTGGCCCGGTTCGGGCCCATCCACAACCAGGCCCAGGCAGTCATGAAGGTGCTCAAGTCCCCCGAGACGGCCGTGCACCTGGTCACCCTCCTGGAGGAGATGCCCGTCCAGGAGACCGCGGACGGCATCGAGGAACTGCGCCGGGCCGGGCTGCCCGTGGGCCGGGTCGTCGTCAACATGGTGCGCCCGCACCACCTGGACGAGGACACCCTGCGGGCCGCGGCCGAGGACCACCGGGCCGGGGTGGCCCAGGCGTTGTCCCGGGCGGGCCTGGGCGGCGCGCGCCGGGGCGGGCTGGCCGAGCGGCTGGTGGACCCGCTGCTCGCGCAGGCCGCCGAGCACGCGGGCCGGGTGGAGCTGGAGCGCGCGCAGCGCGCCGTACTGGCGGGGCTGGACGTGCCGGCGTACGAACTGCCCCTGCTCGGCACGGGGATGGATCTGGCCGGGCTGTACGACTTGGCCAAGGAACTGCGGAAGCAGTCGGTGGGCGAATGAGCGAGGGGGTGGACACCGTGGGCATGGACACTCCGCCGCGGCTGGCGGTCGACGGTCTGCTGGACGATCCGCAGACCCGGATCATCGTGTGCTGCGGGGCGGGCGGGGTCGGCAAGACCACCACCGCCGCGGCCCTGGGCGTACGGGCGGCCGAACGCGGGCGCAAGGCGGTCGTGCTCACCATCGACCCGGCGCGGCGGCTGGCGCAGTCGATGGGGATCGACTCGCTGGACAACACCCCGCGCAAGGTCACCGGGGTGGGCACCGGAGGGGCGGACGACGGCGAACTGCACGCCATGATGCTGGACATGAAGCGGACCTTCGACGAGATCGTCGAGGCGCACGCGGACGGCGAACGGGCCGAGGCCATCCTCGCCAATCCCTTCTACCAGTCCCTGTCGGCCGGCTTCGCGGGCACGCAGGAGTACATGGCGATGGAGAAGCTGGGGCAGCTGCGGGCCCGGGACGACTGGGACCTGATCATCGTGGACACCCCGCCGAGCCGGTCCGCGCTGGACTTCCTGGACGCGCCGAAGCGGCTCGGGTCCTTCCTGGACGGGAAGTTCATCCGCGTGCTGATGGCTCCGGCGAAGGTGGGCGGCCGGGCCGGGATGAAGTTCCTGAATGTCGGCATGTCGATGATGACGGGCACGCTGAGCAAGCTGATGGGTGCCTCGCTGCTCAAGGACGTACAGACCTTCGTGGCCGCGATGGACACCATGTTCGGCGGCTTCCGCACGCGCGCGGACGCCACCTTCCGGCTGCTCCAGGCTCCCGGTACGGCCTTCCTCGTGGTCGCGGCTCCCGAACCGGACGCCCTGCGCGAGGCGGCGTACTTCGTGGAGCGGCTGGCCGCGGAGAAGATGCCGCTGGCCGGTCTGGTACTGAACCGGGTGCACGGCAGCGGCGCCGACCAGCTGTCCGCCGAACGGGCCCTGGCCGCCGCAGAGAATCTTGAAGAAGGCGGCATTGTCGATCAGGAGTCCGGGAAAGCTGGACTTCGTGACTCCGCCGACGACGGTTCCCCCGCCCCCGACGTGGACGAGATCACGGCAGGACTGCTGCGGCTGCACGCCGAACGGATGCAGGTGATCGCGCGCGAACAGCGCACACGCGATCGCTTCACCTCGCTGCACCCCGAGGTGGCAGTGGCCGAAGTGGCGGCCCTGCCCGGCGATGTGCACGACCTCGCCGGGCTGCGGACCATCGGAGAGCGACTCGCGGCCGGGGTTCCGGCCGGAGCATAGGCGTTCGGCGTTCGTACGACGTGGCGCCCGGGTGATCTACCCGGCTGCCGCGTACGTCTCGTACGGAACGTCGATGTCCTCATCGGCATCCATGGTGAGGATGCCCGTACTGCGCTCGTACTCCGTGCGGGCGGTTTCGAGCAGCCGTCGCCACGAGGTGACGGTGGGACGCCTGCGCAACAGCGCGCGGCGTTCCCGCTCGGTCATGCCGCCCCATACTCCGAACTCGACACGATTGTCGAGCGCGTCGGCCAGGCACTCGGTCCGCACCGGACATCCGGTGCACACCGCCTTGGCCCTGTTCTGTGCCGCTCCTTGAACGAACAGTTCATCCGGATCGGTAGTGCGGCAGGCTGCCTGCGCACTCCAGTCGATAACCCAGCCCATCCCGGCGCCGTCCTCTCCCGAATCGAGGCTCCCCCACGGCGGCAGCGGCATATTCACCGCTGCCAGTTGAGGACGTTACGGAAGGTGGGCACAGTGCAACACCCCCGACGGGCCCAATCTTGAATGGTCCGAACGGACTATGGGTAAGCGGCAGATCACCCGACGGAGTGATCGGACGACATGCCCGACCATTCCGGCGATTCGGGTGAAATCACCGAGTCGTCAGCGGGGTGCGCTCATCACAGGAGGCGGGATTCGGACATGAGTCCACCCCATTCGGGAAGGGTGAAAATCAAGCCGAGGGGTTGATGTCGGACCGCGGTGCTGTGACAGTTGAGGACAGCTTAGGCCAAGGCATTCGCGCGTGTCCGGCGAATGAGAACGTAGGCTGCCCTCCATGGGAAAGAAGCGCTCGGGCGGCGGGCTCACGGGGAGCCAGCAGGCCGCCAAGTTCCTCGGGGTGTCCGTTCTCTCCGGAGTTGTGCTGGCTGGCATGGCGATTCCGGCGGCAGGCGCCCTGGGACTCGCGGCCAAGGGCACGGTCGAGGGATTCGATGAGATCCCGGCCAATCTCAAGACGCCGCCGCTGAGCCAGCGGACCACGATTCTGGACTCCGAAGGTGGCTTGATCGCCACTGTCTATTCGCGTGACCGGCAGGTGGTCCCCCTCACGGCGATCTCCCCGTACATGCAGAAGGCAATCGTCGCCATCGAGGACTCGCGTTTCTACGAGCACGGCGCGGTCGACCTGAAGGGCATCCTGCGCGCGGTCAACCGCAACGCGCAGGAAGGCGGCGCCGCACAGGGTGCCTCCACGCTGACGCAGCAGTACGTGAAGAACGTGTTCGTCGAAGAGGCCGGCGACGACGAGACCAAGGTGCGCGAGGCCCAGGAGAAGAGCCTCGGCCGCAAGATCCGCGAGCTGAAGTACGCGATCCAGGTCGAAGAGGAACTCGGGAAGAAGAAGATCCTCGAGAACTACCTCAACATCACGTACTTCGGCCAGCAGGCGTACGGAATCGAATCCGCGGCCCAGCGCTACTTCAGCAAGCCGGCCAAGGACCTGGCTCTGGAGGAGGCCGCGCTGCTCGCGGGCGTCGTCCAGTCGCCGAGCCGGTACGACCCGGTGAACGACGGGCAGGAGGCGATGAAGCGCCGCAACATCGTCCTCCAGCGGATGGCCGACATCAAGGACGTCTCGCAGGCGGAGGCGGACGCGGCGAAGGCCAAGCCGGTCACGCTGAAGGTGACCCGGCCCAAGAACGGCTGCATCACCGCGGTCAAGGGCGCGGGCTTCTTCTGCGACTACGTCCGCAACAGCTTCCTGACCGACGCGGTCTTCGGCAAGACGCGCGAGGAGCGGGCCAAGGTCTGGAACCAGGGCGGCCTGACGGTCCGCACCACCCTGGACCCGCAGTCGCAGGACGCTGCCAACGAGTCGATCAAGGACCACGTCAACCAGGACGACTCGATCGCGACGGCCGTGACCATGGTCCAGCCGGGCACCGGCCGGGTGCTGGCGATGGGGCAGTCCAAGCCGTACGGCTTCGGGAAGAACGAGACGCAGATCAACTACTCCGTGGACAAGCGGATGGGCGGCTCGAACTTCGGCTTCCAGGTCGGCTCCACGTTCAAGCCGTTCATCGCGGCCGCGGCCATAGAGCGGGGCATGCCGGCGACCAAGGTGTACCCGGCGCCGAACAAGATGGACTACCCGAGCCCGGTGCAGAAGTGCGACGGCACCAACTGGCTCAACATGCCGCTCTCGAACGGCAAGCTGCAGACGGCCGAGAACGAGACCGAGGACGAGGTCGGTCCGTACGCGTTGAGGACGGCGATGGAGAAGTCCATCAACACCTACTTCGTGCAGATGATCTCGGAGATCGGCCTCTGCCCGGTGATGGAGATGACGCAGAAGCTCGGCGTGGTCTCGGCCAACGGCGAGAAGCTGGTGGAGGCCCCCTCGATCGCGCTCGGCTCCGCCGAGCTCTCCCCGCTGACGATGGCCAACGCGTACGCGACCTTCGCCAACCGCGGTGTCCACTGCACGCCGGTCGCCATCGAGTCGATCACCGACGCCCACGGCAAGGCGCTCGCCGTGCCGAAGCCCAAGTGCGACCGGGCGATGGCACCGGAGACGGCCGACACGATCAACACCCTGCTGCGCGGAGTGGTCGACTCTGGTACCGGTGAGCGGGCCGGCCTGACCGACCGCGACAGCGCGGGCAAGACCGGTACGACGGACTCCCGGTACAACGCCTGGTTCGTCGGCTACACCCCGAACATCTCGGGCGCGGTGTGGGTCGGCTCGGGCGGCGCGAAGAAGATCACGATGGAGAACATCGAGATCGGCGACAGGTACTACGACAAGGTCTTCGGCGGCGGGCTGCCCGGCCCGATCTGGAAGGACGCGGTCACCGGCGCGCTGGCCGGCCGCGAGTCTCCCACCTTCACCACCGTCAGCATCCCGGAACCCGTGCTCCCGGGCGGCAGCAACGGCGGACGGCCGGCCACGAACCCGAGCAAGCCCGGGAAGCCCGGCAAGCCCGGCGGTGACAACAAGCCCGGCGGACGCCCCGGCGGCACCGACGGCGGTACGACGGGCGGCGGCAACCCGGACAACCCGTTCCCCGGGATCTCGATCCCGCCGGGTCTGATCGGCGGCCGCGACACCCAGTAGGCGGCAGCGCAACGAGAGGGGCCCTCAGCCGGATCCGGATCCGGCTGAGGGCCCCTTCTTCGCGTCGGACACGTACGGCGGTAGGCGCGTACGGCGTGTCCGACGCGTACGGCTCAGGAGAGCTGCTGCTTGACGACGGCGGCGACGCGGCCGCCCTCGGCCAGACCGGCGACCTTCGGGTTCACGATCTTCATGACGGCGCCCATGGCCCGCGGCCCCTCGGCGCCCGCCGCCTTGGCCTCCCCGACGGCCTGCGCCACGATCGCGACGAGCTCGTCGTCGGTCAGCTGCTTGGGCAGGTAGGTGTCGAGGAACTCGCCCTCCGCGGTCTCCCGGGCGGACTGCTCGGGACGGCCGCCCTGGCTGAAGGCCTCCGCCGCCTCGCGGCGCTTCTTCGCCTCCTTGGCGATCACCTTGAGGACTTCCTCGTCGGAGAGGACACGTGCCTGCTTGCCCGCGACCTCCTCCTTGGTGATGGCGGCGAGGGTCAGCCGCAGCGTGGACGAGTGCAGCTCGTCGCGCGCCTTGATGGCGGTCGTGAGGTCTTCCTGGAGCTTGGCCTTGAGCGTGGTCATGCACCTGAGTCTGCCACCTGCGGGGGCGCTGGCGCCCGCAGGTTTTCCGGGTCTGCGACGATGGGGCCATGCGTGCGCGTTACGGAGTCCCCCTGAAGGCAGCTGCCGGAATCGCCGCGGTGGGGGCCGCGGGCGTGGCCTATGCCGCCGGTTTCGAGGCCCGGTCCTTCCGGCTGCGCCGGATCACGGTGCCCGTCCTCCCCCAGGGCATGCGCCCGTTGCGCGTGCTCCAGGTCTCGGACATCCACATGGTCGGCGGGCAGCGCAAGAAGCGCGCTTGGCTGCAGTCCCTGGCGGGCCTGCGCCCCGACTTCGTCGTCAACACCGGCGACAACCTCTCGGACACGGAGGGCATCCCGGAGGTGCTCGACGCGCTGGGCCCCCTGATGGACTTCCCGGGCGTGTACGTCTTCGGGTCGAACGACTACTACGGGCCGCGGCTGCGCAACCCCGGCCGCTACCTGCTCGAGAAGGCCCAGGGCCGGCACGGGCTGAACGGCAACAAGCCGGTCGTCGGCGCCGTCCACAACCCCTGGGAGGAGATGCGGGACGCCTTCGACGCGGCGGGCTGGCTGAACCTCACCAACACGCGGGCGCGGCTGAAGCTGGAGGGCCTGGAACTGGCCTTCACCGGGCTGGACGACCCGCACATCAAGCGCGACCGCTACGAGCAGGTCGCGGGCGGCCCGGAGCCGGACGCGGACTTCTCGATGGCCGTGGTGCACGCCCCGTACCTGCGGGTCCTCGAGGCCTTCACGGCCGACCGGTACCCGCTGATCCTCGCGGGGCACACGCACGGCGGGCAGCTGTGCATCCCCTTCTACGGGGCGCTCGTCACCAACTGCGACCTGGACACGGAGCGGGTGAAGGGCCTGTCCACGCACGAGGCGGGCGGCAACCGCGCGTACCTCCACGTCTCGGCCGGCTGCGGCACCAACCGGTTCACCCCGGTCCGCTTCGCGTGTCCGCCGGAGGCGACCCTCCTGACCCTGACGCCGAAGGCGTAGGGGTGCGCACGGCGCCCGCCCCGGCCGCGCGCGCCCCGCGTGAAAACCGGATTTCGTCTCCGGCCGAGGGTCCGCTAAAGTAATCGATGTCGCCAGGGCAGCAAGCGCTGCAAGGGTGGCGATCGGGGTGTAGCGCAGCTTGGCAGCGCGCTTCGTTCGGGACGAAGAGGTCGTGGGTTCAAATCCCGCCACCCCGACTTCGTAAGACCAGGTCAGGGGCCTGATCCACTCAGTGGATCAGGCCCCTGTTTGGCGTTTGCCCCTGTCTTGGGAGCCAACTGGGAGCCGACCTCCGGATCCGGCTCCCACAGGGAGCCGGTCAGGCAGCGGCGCCGCCTTCCAGGGCAGTCGTGCGCGCACTCCGGTCGTCAAGGACGATTAAGGCGGGGCCGTTCTCCTTCTCGGCCAGATGCGTCACGCGGTCGACCGCGAGAGCCGTCCTGCGGTAGACGGCTGCGGCGAGCGCCCACGTGGCCAGGTCCTGGTCTCCATCACCGGACGACGTTGCGCCGCCCTCGCGTTCCCGGGTCACCTTCCACATCGTGGTGAGCACGGCGAGCAGAGACCTTCCCGAGAGGGATGCCTCGACCCGGCCGCCATCCGTGTCGTCGATCCGCTCGGGGAGCCGGAAGTGGGTGTGCCCACTGGTGTGCTCTGCGATGAAGTCCCACGTCTCCCGGTGACAGATCAGCGTCGCGGAGGCGATCGCAGCAGCCGACAGGAGGCACTGCAGGTGGGCGCGCTGGTCCTCCTGGTCGGCCTGAGCGGGCTCCTGGACCGGCTCCGCGACAGGCGTCAGGTGCGGCCCGGTTTCCGACTTTCCTGACGTGTTCCCATGACCGTGGGCATTGCGGACTTCTTCCAGCACGCGGGGTTCCTTCCCGTCGGATCGTTCGGTCAGCTCGGCCGGCTCTCCGAGTACCTCGGGCTCGGCTGGGTCCGGCCCAGCGGGCCGCTGCACAACGGACTCGGTGGTGGCCGGGGCGCCGGCAACCAAGGGGCTCGCCACCTCGGGCGACACCAGCGGTACCGCCTGGATGCCCTCTTCCACGCGTCGGCTCAGGGCCTCCAGACCGCTCCGCGCCTCCGCCAGGTCGGTGAGCATCCGTTCCTGCCGCCGCCGGAGCTCGCGGTTCTCCTCACGCAGGCCCATCGTGCCTTGCGCCACTGCTTCGAGGACCTTCTGGCGTGTCTGGTCCACCGTCACGTAGAGCGCACTCAGGCCCGTAGCAGGGTCCTCAAGTGTGCGCCGTATGATGTCGAGTTGACTGAGTGCCTTGTCCGTCTCGGCCCTCCGCCGCATGCAACCCCCGTTTCACTGTCGGTGATGACTCGCTCATCTATCCCCGACGCAGTGTCAGCTAATGCGATGATTTTCAGCCGAATCACGATTCCGCTTGTGCAGGGCTGACGCGGCCGGTACCACCGAGACCATGCACCGTTGGTCACCCCTCAACGATCGCCAGCTCGCCCTCCTGACCCGGATCAGTGAGGGCGTCGAACCCGTCACGTCGGACGCCCCCGAACTCGCCCTCACCTCCCGAGCCCTGAAGGAGCGTGGGCACATCGCCATGCCCAAGGAGGGCGGAAGATGGCGGGCGGAGATCACCGAGGTCGGGCGCTTCTACCTCCAGCACGGCCATCACCCCGACAGGCCCGAGCCGGCACCACGGAAGTCTCGCCCGGCAACCACGTCCGGACCAAAGAAACAGGAATCCGACCGCCCTGAACAGAAGGCCGCCGTCAAACAGAATCCCCGGGCACAGCGCATCGCCAGAACCCCACGGCCCTCTCCCGCCGACATCGGACGGGCTCTGATCACCGAAGTGCAGCAGGCCGGCCGCTTCCTCCGAGTCCCCAACCCGGACGAGGCCGCGCGAGCCCGCTACCGAAGGGCATTCGACGCGGCTCGCCAGTGTGCACCTGCCGGGTACCACCTGAAGTACAGCGGGCGGACCAAGGGGGACTTCTTCCTGGGCCTGCTCCGGGTGACCGGCGAGGACGACACGGAGTGGAACCGGATCCGCCTGGCACGCAGTCGTGTGATCACCGACGTGGACGACGTCCTCGCTACCGTGACCGCGGACCACAGCGCCTTCGAGATCTCCGAGGGAGCCCTTCCTCGCGTGTTCTCCCTGCTCCGCCTCATCGCCGAGCAGGCCCTCCCCCTCCACGGGGAGATCGCCGTGTCCAAGAAGCGCAGGCAGGCGAGGCCACTGCTCACGATCCATGGCCGTACGTACGAGATCACCTTCAAGGAACGTCAGAAGCAGGTCCGGTACGTGCCCAAGCCGGCGGGCCGCCGCACGTACGACTGGCAGCGGGTCGTCCCGGCGCAGCGGTTCGAGCCGTCCGGGGAACTGGAGATGGTCCTCGCCCAGCAGCAGGGCTACCAGTACGGCTGGAAGAAGGAGTGGGCCGACACCGAGAAGAAGCCGCTTGAGGACCAGATCGGTTCGGTACTCCGGGCGCTCAGGACCCGGGCCGATGAGCAGGAACGGGCCCGGCTGGAGCGGGAGGCCGAACAGCGGCGGCTCCGGGACGAACGGGAACGGCAGCAAGCCGAGAACCGCCGACTGGAAGCCGAGAGGCAAGAGCGCGCCCAACGGGAGTGGGAGGCCGCAGTCGGCGTGGCTTCGATCAAGGCGGTGGACGCGTCTCGGGCCGAGCACTTCGGCACCGCGCTGGAACAGTGGCGAGCCGCAGGAGAGATCCGGACCTTCTGCACAGCGCTGGACGAGGCCGCCGCCCAGACGGAGGACCCCATCCAAGCCGAGCGGCTCCGGGAGTGGTCGGCGTGGGGCCGGACGGAGGCCGACAGGCTGGACCCCACCCTGAACGGGAAGGGGCTCGGCGTCCGGAACTTCCACGCGGAGCCGACGGGGGACGACTTGCGGCCGTTCCTCGACGGCTGGCACCCGCACCGCCCGGAGAAGGTGAAGCCACCGGCGGAGCCCGCACCGCCCAAGGCGGAGCCCGAGCGGTGGCGGGACGGCTTCAACGACGTACGTCGGGACCAAGGCTGGAGATATGGACCCCAAGGCCGCGCTCAATGGTGGAGGCGATGACTCCGTGCCCACGATCCCGGAGCGCCTTCACAGCCTGCTCGACCAATTCGCCTAGTCGCAGTACCTCGGCGCGTAGGGCGACGAGCTCGTCGTAGCGCTCGGCCTTCTCCTCCCCGCACCACTCCCGGACCGTGCGCAGGGCGGCCGCCTCCGCGTCCAGCTTGCGGTCGTCCCGGCGGTGGTACGACTGCCAGGAAGGCCGGGCGCGTTCCTCGTCCACGGCCTGCTGCCGGCGGTCCACCTCCGGCAGTACCTCCTCGGCCAAGCGCTGCGCCGCCTGCCGCGCGATCCGCTCGGCGACCGGCCAGCCGGCCAGGCACAGGCCGTTGCGGTCTTCGTGGACCATGGCGTCGCCGCGAAGGTCGGCGGGGTCCATGCCGACCAGCGGCGCCGTCTCGTCGAGGTGGCCGAGCTCCAGCACACCCGCGTCCGCCACCGCCTTGCGTAGACGTAGCCGCCCCTTGGGGCGGACAAAGCCCAGGATCATCCGCGCCGCCTCGAACTCGGCGCTCCCCCGTATCTCCCTCGACGCCTCGGCCAGGGCGAGCTCCGCCGTGTCATCCGCACGGAAGGCGTCGGCGTCAGCCCAGAGCACGAGCAGACAGCCGGCGCTGACCCACTCCTGCAGGCCGGCCTCATCACCGTCCAGGAACCGAACGTGGGTCCTTCCGGACCTGCCGGAGGCGCCCACCCGGATGATCTCCACCTGGCGCAGGGCACCGCCCAGTTCCTTCGGCTTAGCCCGATAGGCCCAGCACTCCCCGATCTCCATGCCTCCATTGAGCCAGGTCGTTCCAGGACGCCGCCGGTCTTCCGAGGAACTACCGCCGTTCTGGCGATCCATGGGTGATCGATACGGCAGATTAGGTGCGGTATACGGTGGGGAATTTCAAGCAGATATATATGCACTGACCTGGGGGTAGCGGTGGCCAGCCGCACTGGAGCACGTGGAAATGACCCGTACGCCCGAGAGCTCGCACGCCAGGCCAAGGAGCGTGAGCGGGCCAGGAAGGCCGCCGAGCTGGAGGCCAAGCGGAAGGCCCGCGAGGAGAAGCTCGCGTACGAAGCGGCCCGCGCTCAGGAAGCCGTCGACCAAACCAGCGTGGCCGAGCACGACGCCGAGCAGCTGGCGACGTTGCTGCGCACGGCAGTCCTGGAGGGCCGACCCCTGGCCTTCGACGCACTCATGCAGGAGTTCGTCCCATCGGTCTTCGCACCCACCGGACGAACCAAACCAACACGTGAAGCCCAGTGGTCAGACTTCGAACCGGAGCCACCGCGCGGACTACGGGGCGCCCTCGGGT
Source organism: Streptomyces sp. cmx-11-4 (assembly GCA_049998195.1). GTDB lineage: Bacteria > Actinomycetota > Actinomycetes > Streptomycetales > Streptomycetaceae > Streptomyces. The sequence continues at coordinate 531,690 of JAEBET010000004.1, read as the reverse complement.
TCGGACGCCGCGCGTATGAATCCGATGTGGAAGAGGCTCGTAGGCGGTTCGACCGAGCGCTGCGGGATCACGCACGCGAGGAACAGAAGCGCGTGGAGAGGCTTGAGAAGGCTCGCGTCCAACACGACCAGCAGAACCGGGAGGAAGCCACCCGGATCGACGAGTGGAACGCGGCGATCGAGGAACGCCACAACGCTTACCGCGACAGGGAAGTCGAAGCCGTCGAATGGTTCATCGATCAGGTCCTTACGGCCTCGTCGTACCCGCATGGCTTCCCCAAGGCGCACCAGGTCTCGTATCAGGCGGACACCGGTGACCTGCTCGTCCAGATCGACCTGCCCTTGGAGGACGTGGTCCCGGCTGCCCGGGCGTACCGGTATGTGAAGACGCGAGACGAGCTCACACCTGTTCCGCGCCCCGAGAAGGACCGCAAGGAGCTGTACGCCTCCGTCTTGGCGCAGACCGCCCTCCGCACCGTGCATGAGCTGTTCGCCGCCGACACCGAAGGTGTCGTCCGATCCATCGCTCTGAACGGGCATGTGGCAACCATCGACCGGGCCACCGGTCGGGAGGTGCATCCGTGCCTGATCACCCTCCAGACGGACCGCGAGGAGTTCGGCAAGCTCGTCCTGACACAAGTCGATCCCCGGGCTTGCCTGAAGCGACTCCGCTCGCTGATCTCCCCCAATCCCTATGAGCTGGAGCCGGTCCGACCCCTGGTCACCTTCGACCTGAGCAAGTTCCGCCTCATGGACAGCCTGGACGTCGTCGCGGGGCTGGACAGCCGGCCAGTACTGATGGACCTGACTCCCACCGAGTTCGAGCACCTGGTACGGCAGTTGTTCGAAGCGATCGGTCTGGAGAGTGTGAACACCCGGCCCTCGAAAGACGAGGGGGTGGACGCGATCGCGATGAACACCGACCCCGTCATGAAGGGGCTGTGCATCATCCAGGCCAAGCGCACCAGGAACGTCGTTCCCTTCGAGACGGTGTCCGCTCTCGCAGGGGTGGTCGAGCACAAGCGAGCGGCCAAAGGCATCTTGGTGACCACATCCTGGTTCGGCCGGGCCAGCGAGGCGTTCGCCAACGACCACGGACGACTGGAACTCCTCGACGGCGCAAACCTGGTGCACCTGTTCAAGGAACACATGGGACTCGACGTCATCCCCGGTCCCGTCCCGCCGAAGCGCCGGCCTCGCTAAGCGTCTTATCCCTGTGCGCGGCCGGAGCGCACCTCTGCCCGTTGCTCCACCACAGCCCTGCGTGCCCGCAGAAATGCGTCGAGGATCCGCACAGGGGACTCGGGGCACATCTCCCGGCGAGCGTCGAGGGCTGCCTCCCACTGCTCCGTGAGGCCTGCCATGAGACGCGTGCGCATGCCGGAGGTGACGTGGGCGTAGCGGGCGGAGACCGAGCCGTCGATGTGGCCCATGCGCTCGTCCATGAGGACCTTCTCCGTGCCGAGGTCCTCCATGTGGGTGCGGTGGGAATGGCGCAGGCCGTGTGGGGTGAGGCCCTTGGCGATGGCCGTCCAGCAGGCGTCGGCACGGCCCTGGGCATTGCGACCTCGGACCGGGATGCCCGGGAACGGGTCGCCGAGGAGCGGAACGAGTCGGGGCTCCTGCGGGGCCTTCTTCGGGTACCAGCCGGTGGTCGCCGGGTGGAAGAGCCACGTGGCGAAGCCGTTGCGGCGCCAGTGGGCGGCGTGTTCCGAAGGTGCACCGCCTCGAACGAAGCCCAGCTCGGTGATGGCGAGTTCGACGCGGGTACGGGTGGCCTCGCGCACACGGTCGGGGTGGTTGAGGACGTTGGACACCGTGCCCGTGGAGACGCCGGCGCGGCGGGCTAGGTCGACCAGCTTCGCGCCCTGGTGGCCTCCGGTGCGGGCGGTGCCCTGGCCTTGGAAGACGTACGTCCTGCCGTGGCATGGGCACGACGTCGGCTTGGTGCGGGCGACGTGGTCGGCCACGAGGGCCGAGAGCCAGTCGGGGGCGTCGATGGTGCGGTAGCTGTCGTCCTTGGGCGGGCAGCGAACCATCTCACCCGAGTCGAGCTCGTACAGCTGCCACTCGACACGGACCGAGCCCCGACGGGCGAACTCGGTCTCCAGACCGACGATTTCACCCCAACGCATGCCGGTGTACGCCTTGAGGATCACCGCGACGAACTCGTCGTCCCGGCCGGAGAGCAGGGCAGCCCGCTCGGCGATCAGGAGGGCTCCGAGCGCGTCAGTGACGACCTTCTCCGGACCGCGGTCGGCGGAGCGGCCGGCCCGCTTGCCCCTCCCTCGGCGCTTGGCGGCGGGGTTCGCGTCGATGAGCCCCTCATCGACGGCGTCGGCGAGGATGAGGTGGAGCGTGGCCCGCCAGGTCTTGACACTGGAGGCGGCGTAGGAGGCCCGTTCCTTCTTCTCCCACAGCGCGACGTCGGTGCGGAGGATGCCGGCGAGGGCCTTGTCCTCGAAGTCAGGGAGCAGGTGCTCCTCGATGTGGCGCCGGTAGTTCTGCATGGTGGACGCGGCCAGGTCCTGGGCCTCGTACCAGCGGCTCGCGTACTCGCCGAACGTCTCCTGGCCCAGTGCCGGGTCGCGTACGTCGCCACGCCGGAAGCCGATCTCCGCCTCGTCGGCGGCCCGCTTGGCCTCCCGCTTGGTGGCGAACTTGATGGTCGCTCCGGTCGAGTCGACGACCGTGTTGTGCTTGCCGGGCGCCGTCTTGTACCGACCGCGCCAATAGTTGCCGCGCTTCTCCGCGAAGCCCACTGTTTTCCTCCCCTCTGGTTGCTGGTCCAGCTACGCGGTGGCGCCGAAGCTGTCCTGCCGGGTGCGGCGCGGCGGGCGGGCACGGAGGCCGGTGGCCGGGCGGACAGCCGTCGTCAGCGGCGGCACGGGGCGTATGGCCCGTGCGCTGAGGCTCGGGGCGCTGGGCGGCCGTGTCTCGTGGAGCCGGACGATCTCGGCGAGGTGCTCGGCGGTAAAGCGGTAGGCGCGGCCGACCCGGGTGAAGGGTATGAGGGCGCGGCTGGCCCGGTCTTTGACCCACCAGGCGGAGCAGCCGAGGGCTTCGGCTATCTCCTCCGGGCGGTAGAGACGGAGGAGGGGTGGTGCGGTGGGGTGGGCCGGGGTCACGGGCGATTGATGCAAGGCGGATCCTCGTCTGGCGCGGCAGGCAAGCCGGTGCCGTGGCGGCGGTTCAGGAGTGGGCGGGAGATCGCACTACGAGAGCCAGGCGGGGGCGCTGGCACGCCGTCAGCCTGGAGGGGGTGCTGCTACGAGGACTGCTGGAGCAAGGCGAGCGGGGAGACCCCGAGGGCGGCGGCGATGGCGACGAGGTCGTCGACGTCGCAGCGGCGCCGAGTGCGCTCGATGCGGGAGAGCATCGTGTTGGTCATGGGGCGGCCGAGCACGGTCACCCGGTCGGCGAGCTCGCGCTGGGCGAATCCTCGCGCAACGCGCAGGTTCTCAATGGCGGTGGCGGTCCGTTCTCCGGCAGGGCCGATTTCTGTAGGACGTCGGGGCATGCACCTGTTGTAGCTCTGGATCCCATATTTCGGAAATCCCGGATCGGGATGTATAGCGCCCTGCGGCCCGCTTTCGCGCTGGACGAAATACCGACGGGCCGAGCTCAGGGCGGATTCGCAACCAAACCGACACACTCGACGATTCCAGACATTCCGGCAACACTCGCACAGACCTGCTGGTCACGACGGCCCCACGCCTGCGGGGGCGGCAACATATTCGAGGACCGCACCCCGGTCAAGGGTTTCCAGGACGCCTTCTCCTGCACCCCGCTATTCGCCGCCGACTCTTTGGCTATTCACGGATCGGGCCCTATCGTCAACGAAAACCGCGACCGCAATTTCGGCTGATGCTGTTCCGTAGCCGGAATTGCTGGACTTGCGCGCGCCGGGTGTGGCTATGTTGGCCACGAACCGGTGAGGGAATACGAAACGGCCCCCGGCGCGCCAACGCCGAGGGCCGATGAGTCCCCTACCGAACCGCCCACTCCTGAACGATCGAGTCGGTGGTGGCGGGCTGCCAGGCCCTGCCGCCGCCGGGTGAGGAACGTAGATGCCCCACAGTACGGCCCAGGCGGCCGTCGACAACCCCCTGCCCACCTTGCACAACTCGCCCACGCCCGGCGCGAAGGCGGGGCGATAGGCATGGCACGCATCCGCACCATCAAGCCGGAAGCCTTCAGTTCCGAATCGCTGGCCGCCGTGAGCGTCGCCGCCGAACGGACCTTCTACGGCCTGCTCACCCAGGCCGACGACCACGGGCGCTTCCGCGACCAGACGGCCGTCATCGCCGGCCTGCTGTGGTCCCTGCGCCCCGAACACGGCCCCGTCGAGGTCGAAGACGACCTCAACCAACTCGCCATGGCCGACCTGATCTGCCGGTACGAGGGCGAGGACGGCAAGCGGTACCTGCACATCGTCACCTTCGCCAAACACCAGAAGATCAACCGCCCCAGCGGCGTCCGCCACCCGGCCTGTCCCCACCACGACGGCGGCCAGATGCCCTCGCCCTCACCGCTGGCTCACGGAGGGCTCCGTGAGGACTCCATGCGCCCTCACGCACCCCTCAGCGAGGGTTCGCCAGAACGGTGCGAGTCCTCACTGAGTCAGATTTCCCCAGGTCAGAGCGGGTTCACTGAGCCCTCCGTGAGGGTGCAGGGAGGTATCCGCGAGTCGTCCGCGAGCCCTCACGGTCCGGATCTAGGACCTAGGATCAGGGATCTAGGATCAACTCCGTTGGGGGGCGCGAGCGCCCCCGCACCCGAGACCGTATCGGCCAAGGAGTTGGTCGCCGAGTACGCCGCCACGTGCCGCAACCGCCCACCCAGCGCAGTGCTGGGCCAGCTCGGCCGGTACGTCGCGAAGCTCCTCGACGACGACATCGCGCCCGCCCACATCCGCACCGGACTGGTACGGCTGCGGGAGAAGGCCCTGAACCCGAGCGTGCTGCCCAGCCTGGTCAACGAGGCCATGAACCCGGCGCAGCAACCCGCGCGCCAAACCCACCGGACCTACGCCAACCCGGCCGACGCCGAAGCCGCGTACGGAGGCGCCCTGTGACCACCACGACCCGCGAACCACAGCGTGCCGGGATCCTGGCGGCCCGCCTGAACGCGATCCTCTCCGCCCGGGGCATCGACCCCGACACCGCCCCCGCACAGCCCGCGTCCGAGCCCGTGACCGCACTGGAGCTGGCCGACCGGCGCATCCCGCCCCGCTACCGCGAGGCCACCGCCACCGACCCCGGCGTACAGGCCTGGGCCGGTGAGGTCACGCGCATGGGCCGGGCCGGCCCCAGCGGCACCCGCGGGATCTCGTACGGGCCCTCGCTGCTGATCGCCGGCCCCACCGGCACCGGCAAGACCCACCAGGCGTACGGTGCGGTCCGCTCCCTGCTCATTGCCGGGGTCCGGCTCCGCTGGCAGGCGGTCACCTCCGCCGACCTGCACGCCCAGTTCCGGCCCCGCCCCGGGCACGACGCCGAACGGGAGATCCAGGACCTGGGCCGGTGCCCTCTGCTGATCCTGGACGACCTCGGCGCGGCCAAGCAGTCCGAATGGATCGAGGAGCTGACGTACCGGCTGATCAACCGCCGCTACACCCAGATGCTCCCCACCCTCATCACCACCAACCTCCCCACCGAGGAGCTGCGCGAGGCGGTCGGCGACCGCGTCGCCTCCCGCCTCGCCGAGATGACCGACCGGGTCATCCTCCGCGGCACCGACCGCCGCCGGTCCGCCTCGCGCGCCTCCTGACCAGCGCGGCAACCCCAACACCTCCGCCCCCTTCACACCGCCCTCCACCGCCCGCGCCCAGCGCGCGGTGGAGGGCCCTCTGGAGCCCACGCTTGACCTCACACGCGTACGCGTCCCTCCCCCGCACCACGGCGTGGGACCGGGCCGCGATCTTCACCCTCGGCGCCGCCGGATGCGCACTTTCCTACGACGCGCTCCAGCAGATGGCTGTCGCCATCCACGTCCGTGGGTTCCTGACCTACCTCTTCCCGCTGGTGATCGACGGCTTCATCGCCTACGGCGTCCGCGCCCTCCTCGTGCTGCGCACCGCACCCTTCCGCGCCCGCCTCTACGTGTGGACGCTCTTCGGCACCGCCACCACCGCCAGCATCTGGGCCAACGCCCTCCACGCCATCCGCCTCAACCAACTCATCCCGGCCGGCGGCGGCCTACGGCTGGGTGACATCACCGTCGGCATCCTCTCCACCGTCGCCCCGCTCGCCCTCGCCGGCGCCGTGCACCTCCACATCCTCATCACCCGCCAGCCCGCCCCCGCGCCGGACCACACCGTCCAGCCACCTACCGCCCAGGGCGTGGACCAGAACACGGAACCAGATTTGCCGACAGCAATGCCCGCTCCAGCCAGCCCGCCAGCCGAGCAACACGTGCAGCCCAAGGCACGGCATCGGAGCCGCATCGGGCGCCCTCCCGAGGCCGAGCTGCACGAATTGCTGGACCTGGTCCGCCCTAACGTCGCGGAGCACAGAAGGCCGACCCGTGAACTGGTCCGAGGGACTATCCGGGCCGCTGACCTCGGCATCAGCGAGAAGCGCCTCACCAAGCTAATGAACGCCTTGCGCGAGGACCGCACCGCCGCCGAGGCACCCCGGCCTCACCCCGAGTGACCCAAAGTCTCCGCAGCTCACAGCCCCTCACGGACCGGACCAGGGCGGGGACCAATCGTCCGTCCACACACACCCGTCCGGGTCCCTCGTGCCGACCGGAACGCCCCGTGCGGCGCCCCACAGAACACCTTCGACGGCCCAGACCGCCCGGCCAGGACCACGGACTCTCACCTCGCACCCGGACCACCACTACGCCAGAAGCCGCAAGGGCACTCATCCCACGGACTTACGAGCACCAGCGGAGCAAGTTATCGGCCAAGACACTCTTCCCCGTTGGGGAAGGCGCCTTGGCCAGAGCCCGGACCAGCGCCGGGGGGCACTGGTCCGGGAGGTAGCGACCGAGAGCGGACCGCAGCCGGAGGAGAAGCAGCCGCACCGGCAGTGCACCGACCCGCGCAGGATGTGCAACCGCTCTTCGACCCGCCACTCAGCACACCCCCTTGCCGCTGTCCACACCGCCAGGTCGGCGAGGCAGCGGTACGTACGGCCCTGATCAGGGGCGTGCGGCGGGCGGGCCGCGGAAGAGAAAGACGGCCGCGCGGATGAAGTCCAGGCCGAGCATGGCCATCACACCTGTGGCCCGGCTGGGTGTCGGCGACCCCCCGCTACGGCACTGCAGTCCACCGCCAAGGTCGCTGCCCCTGGCCCCCCATGAGGCATTCGATTCGGTACTGGGTCTCGTGGCGGGCATGAGGGTGGTCAGGGTGCTCGGTCGTGATCCGGGCTGCGTAAGCCGTCATCCGCAGTTCCCTGATGTCCCGCAGGACCTCGTACCCGTCCCAGGAGATGACGTCCGCGCCGTAGACGCTGCAGAAGTCCTCGTAGTCGTGCTGGGTGATGCTGCTGGTGGACGTGAGTTTCACGGCTGTGGACGTCAGGTCCCACTCCCGCGGGCCGACGGTAAAGCTGTCGAGGTCGAGGAGGTAGGCCGTGCCGTCTTCGGCGGAGGCGACGTTGCCGACCCAGGCATCCCCGTGCAGGACGCATCGAGACAGGCCAGGGCTCTCTACGAGCCGGAGCCATGCCGCTTCGAGCTCGTCCGTGTAGCCATACAGCCATTCAAGGTCGGGCTCCGTGATGGCCTTCGCCTGGTCGAGCCGGGTGCGAATCTTCCGGAACAGTTCCAGAGGCTCAAGGTCGAAGGCGGGCTTTGGGAGGGCATGAAGGGCCTTCAAGAGGTGCGCGACCTCGCTGACGTTCCCGTCGCGGTGCGGCGGAAGTTCCTCCCAGATGGTCACCGCCCGGCCGTCGATGGTGACGGGCTGGGTGGTTCCGGGGGCGGGCCTTACGGCGGGGATGCCATGGCCGGCAAGCCAGTTCGCGACGGCGATTTCACGTGAGGCCGCGGGCGTACCACCGGGGCGGGAGATCCGGGCTACGAGCTTCCCGGGAAGCCTCCATATCGCGTTCTCCGCGATCCGGATCGGCTCGGCGCCCTCGGTATCCAGCCCGAGGGTCCGGCAGGCGTCAATGAGGACGCGGCGGGAGATGGTAACGCTGTCGGTGGGGGCGAGGGTCACGTCTTGATCGTCTCCTTGATGCGGTCGCGCAGCTTGACCGCCTCGGGGGGCGTACGGTGCACGGCGGCGAGCCTGGCCAGGTGCCGCATGTCGTCTGCTGCCCGGCGGGAGTGGAGTTTCACGACTTCAACGGGGCTAGGGACTTCGACCTCAGTTACCGTCGCGCCTCCTCCTCGATGAGGCAGGCGACTGCCGGCCACGGAACGCGAAGCTCGCCGAAGAGAGTCCAGTAGTGGAATGCGTCGCGGACCATGGCGCTGACGCCGAGGCGTGCAGCGTCTGGGGCAATGGCGCCTATGACTCGCCGGGTGATTCCGCCTGCTCCGCGCGCTGCGGGATGAATCCCGTGACCGAGGAGGAGCGTGGCGGTGCGGATGGCGTCCAGCGTCGTCGGCGGCGCCGACTGGGCGAAGCGGCCGTAGACCAGGTGAGGCCAGCCTTGCTGAGTGCGGGCCCAGGCAAGGCGTTCCAGGCCGGTGCCGAGGTCTACTGCCATGCGGGTCGGATCCTCGGCGTTCCACAGGAGGACGATGTCACCGAGGTCGAGGTCGAGGTGGCGGAAGTGCAGCGTGATGCCTGCGACCTCGCGCCGGCGCCAGGGGGTGAGAGCTCCGTGGATGCTCAGATGTCGGGCGTGGAAACCGAGTTGGGAGAGCACAGAGAGCCAGCCGTCGAGTATCACCCCGTACTCGTCGAGTCGTTCTATGGGCTGGACGCGGGAGACATTGACGAAGGAGGTCAGGAAGCCGTCGCGCAGGTCGCCCGAGGCGTCGCGTTCGCCCGTGAAACGAACGACGGGCTGGGGGAGGAACCCGCGCCGGTACGTCTGGGGTCTGCCGTCCTTGAGTAGCGGGTCGAGAGCCTGGACAGCCGAGATGGTGAGTTCTGTGTCGCGCCCCCAGCGGAGCGGGAGACAGTCGTCGCGTGGAGCGCCGACGTCGGCGAAGGCGGTCTCCAGACTGTGGAGGAGTTCTTTCCACGAAGGTGGTCGGCGCGGGGGACGGTACGGGGTGCCTCGGTGCGGGTGCTGGATTTTGATGCGGGGGCCGTCGACGGTGAACTCCCAGTGGGGGGCTAACGCCGCGCGGAGCACGGCGGGTATTCGCAAGGCCAGCGCATCTCCGGCCGCACTTGGCGACCGCCCACAACCATCGTTCGATCCCGCCGTACCCGGCGGGTGGAAAGGCGTAGCTACCAGGGAAGTCGCAGACGCCGACGAGCACTTATGCCTCCGGTGTTCCGTCCGCCGAGATCCGGCGGAAGCCGAGGTACGGGAAAAGGGATTCGGGAAGGACGAGGGAGCCGTCCTGCTGCTGGCACTGCTCGAGGAGCGCGGCGACAGTGCGGCCGATGGGCAGGCCGGATCCGTTGAGGGTGGCGACGAGCTTGGGCTTGCCGTCCTCGCCTCGGGTGCGGATGTTCGCGCGGCGGGCCTGGAAGGTGCCGAAGTTCGAGATCGAGGAGATCTCGCGGTACGTGTTCTGGCTGGGGATCCAGACCTCGATGTCGTACGTGAGCTGGGCGGAGAAGCCCGTGTCGCCGGCGGCCAGCTTGACGACGCGGTACGCGAGGCCGAGCTCCTTCAGGCACGCCTCGGCGTGGCCGACCATCGTCTCCAGCGTGGCGTCCGCGTCCGCCGGGTCGACCATCTGGACGATCTCGACCTTGGCGAACTGGTGCTGGCGGATCAGGCCGCGGGTGTCACGGCCGTACGAGCCTGCCTCGGACCGGAAGCACGGCGTGCGCGCGGTCAGGGCCAGCGGCAGGTCTGCCGGCGGGATGATCTCGTCGGCGTAGAGGTTGGTCAGCGGTACCTCGGCCGTCGGGATGAGGAACAGCTCACGGTCGGCTACGCCGGTCTTGAACAGGTCCTCCTCGAACTTCGGCAGCTGCCCGGTGCCGGTCATCGTCTTTCGGGTGACCAGGTAGGGGACCGCGTGCTCGACGTACCCGTGCCGACGGGTGTGGATGTCGAGGAAGAGCGTCGCCAGGGCGCGCTCCAGGGCCGCGCCCGCCCCACGGGAGACGACGAACCGCGGGCCCGACAGCTTCGTCGCCCGGGCGAAGTCGAGCATGCCGGTGCTCTCGCCGAGGTCGACGTGGTCCTTCGGCTCGAAGGAGAAGGCCGGCGGGGTGCCGACGCGCCGGACCTCGACCGCGAACTCGTCGGAGTCGCCGTCCGGGGCCGCGTCGTCCGGCAGGTTCGGGATGGTCAGGAGCAGATCGGTCAGCTCCTCCTGTACCTGCTCCTGCGCGGCGTCGATGTCCCGGATCTGGTCCTTCAGCTCGCGGGCGCGCTCCTTCAGCTTGGAGATGTCGCCGCCCTGCTTGGCCGTCTGCTGGACCTCGCTCGCCACCCGCTTGGCCTCCGCCCGCAGTTCGTCGGCTGAGCGGATGCTCTGGTTGCGCCGGGACTGGAGGTCTTCCAGGCGGGACAGGTCCAGGGAGTAACCGCGACGAGCGAGCCGACGAACTGCTTCGGCACCCATTTCAATCAGGGCGCGGGCGTCATGCATGAGGAAGATCCTTTTTATCCAGCGAGTGGGATGGGGATGCCGAATCGACGGTAGCAACCCCCGGCCCCTCACTGATCCGCAATATCGCCGCGTCACCGTCGACGGCGCGCTCGCGGTGAATGCCTGCATCAAGATCGTCCAGCAGTGTGGCGATCAAGGCGGGCAGCTCGTCGTCGGATATGGCGGCCGGCTCGACGTACGGGGCCTCCGGGAAGAACAGCGGCATGGGCTCGCCTGCAGGGCTGTCCCGGTGCCAGAGCAAGACAGAGACCAGCAGGCCGTGCCCGACGAGGACACGCGGACCGGGGTGCTCCAGCGCGGCCAGAACGCCGGTGAGCATCCTCCTGATGCCCTCACCCTGAGACTCGGAAGCGCCGGGTGGCCGCTGCCCGGCACCGTGGCTGTCCAGCCAGACCGCGTATTCCAGGAACGGGCTGCCCTCGAATTCCCCGTAGTCGAGTTCATTCAGTCGGGCATCGGCGAACACCTCGGCTGCCGGTACACCCATCAGGAGAGATGTCGTCTGCCGGGCTCGCGGGAATTCGCTGGTCAGCCACGTTGCCACGGAGTGCAGCGGAAGCGTGGTCCAAGCACGACTCAGCGACTGCCGGCCTTCCTCGTTGAGGTGGATGTGCTTGGCCGGGTCGCCGTTGACGAGGTACCGCTTGCTGTAGTTCGTCTGGCCGTGGCGAAGGATGTACGTCGTCATTGGCCTCTCCCGGATTCGGAGGCCATCAGAGAGGCCAGCACTGCAGCGATCTTCGGTTCCGTGGGGTCGCGGATCTCTCTGTAGTAGAGGAGGCCATCGAGCGCGAGGGCCCTGCACCACGGCGTGATCTCCGGGACCGGGATGCGGGAGATCCGAGCAGCAGTGGCCAGCCGATCGGCCATCCCGCGGTCGAGGTCGTAATAGACGCTCCAGAAGGCCCAGTCGAAGACCGCATCACCCTCCACAGGGTGTGGATCGATCAGGTGGGGGCGCTTCCTCGCGTCGAATAGAACGTTTTCCGCGTACAGGTCGGCGTGCAGGATCGTCGTCCGGGTGGGGACCTGCCGCAGGCCGGCGAGCCCTTGGCATGCCTCCCGAACAAGTCCTTCATGAGAGCCGAGGTCGAGGTCCTGCGCCCGTTGGCGGACGCGCGGCATGCCGACCTCTTGCAGGAAGCCGGTCAGGCTGGGCACGCCCGGTTCGGGTCTCCGTCGGCCAAGGGCATGGAGCCTGTGGATCGCGGCGGCAACCGTCTGGGTTTCCTGTGCGGGACGATCGGCGCCCCCGGGCTTCCCGCCGACCAGTTCCAGGGCTGCCACCGAGAGGTCATCCGCGGCTTCGACCACGTTCGCGGTCGGGCCGCCGGCCCATGCCCGTAGCGCGGTGGTCTCGTGGCGGTAGCGGACCGGGTCGACCCACGCCTTCAGAATCAGGGGGCTCCCGTCGGGTGCCGTGGCGACTGCGACCGTCGAGGCGTGGCCGGCGTCGTGGTAGCTCCTCAGCGAGAGGTTCCAGCGCTTCGCTGCCTGTGTCAGGAGGCCCGGGGCTGCCTCCAGCCAGCCCTGAACTGATGGGCCGTAGTGCGCGAGCAGCCGTGCCCGACATCCTGAAGGCACCTCGCCGAGCGTCTGCGGCGTCATCAGCTCAGCACGATCCCGTCCGAGACCAGCTCGTCCGTGAGGGCGGGGAACCCCTCCAGGGCCTCGGCGACGAGTGCCTGGACCTTGTCGGTTTCGGCATCCGGAGAGGACAGTCGGATCAGGATCCTCCACGGCTGGTCGAGACGCTGGCCGGTGGTGCTGACCAGGTGCACCTCGGCGTGCCCGTCGGTGGCCTCGTGCAGCCGCTCGGCCAGGCGCTGGGCGGCGATGTTGTAGAGCTTGCCGACGTGGTAGACGGGGTTCTTGCCGTTGGCGCCCTCCAGGTTCATCGGCCGCAGCGGAGTGATCAGCCCGTTGACCCGGTTGCCGCGGCCGACGACACCCTCGTCGCCGGACTCGATCGAGCTGCCGGTGTGGGTCAGGTACAGCTCGCCCTTCTCCGGGACATCGCGGGCGTTGAGTCGGAAGCGGGCCGGTGCGCCGGGGAGCCGGAGGCCGGCCATGCGGTGGCACTCGGCCAGGACGGTCTCGGCATTGCGGACGTACTCGGCACGGCTCTCGACGTGGCGCGACTTCTGCGGGACGCACAGGACGACGTCGGCCTGGTCGCCGTCCCAGTAGCCCATGAGCTTGACATCCGAGCCGCACCAGGCGTGGGAGAGGGTGAAGTCGCTCTCGCCGGAGAAGTGGTTCACCAGCTCGCGGACGAACGACTCGAAGGCGTTCTCCGGAGCCCAGCCGGTTCCGAGGGAGGTGTCGTTCGAGAGCCGCACCCGCCTCTCGCGGAGGTCGTCGATGGAGCGCGGGTTGAACCAGCGGGTACGGTCGGGCACCGCGTCGCCGGTGAGGACGGCGCCGGGGCTGGAGTTGCTGGTGATGTTGAACGTGATGTCGAGGTGGTCCGACACTTCGGGGAGCCGCTTGGCGAAGAAAGCCCTGACCTCGGCCTCGACGATCTCCTCGACGGGGATCTTCTCGCCTCCGCACATGGGCGCGGCCCGCCCGTTGACCAGTACGCGTACCGGGGCCGTCATCCGGCCGGCGCCGTAGCGGACCTCGCTGGCCCCGCCGAGGAGGGCGAGCTTGTCGAAGTTGTGGTGGAGCACGGCGCCGAAGCGCTGGACGGTGTGGTGGCTGTAGGCGCGGGACAGCCGCTCGGCGAGGTGGTCGGCCAGGGTGTCCGGGTGGCCGAGGCCCTTGCGCTCGACGATCGTCGTCGCATCGGGCTCGGAGGTGCCCGTCTCGATGGTCAGGCAACGCCCCTCGGTGGTGATGGTTTTGCGCATGACAAACTCCGATCTCTCTGTCTGATGAAGACGGGTGGGACGGACGAGCGTCATTGCCAAAGCCGATGCAGGATGAGTTGCTCGCATCTTCCGGCGGCGTTCTCGATCTGCTGCGACAGTAGCCAGGGCGCCCGGGGACACCCCGGAAAAACCTTCCGGGGTCCACTTCAGCCACGAGGTGATGCTCAGGCCATGCGAGGAATGACGGAGAACCTGACCATCGGCGAGCGCGTCGCCTGGTACCGGCGTCGGCGCGGCCTTTCCCAAGAGGTCCTGGCTGGCCTCGTCGGACGTACTACGGACTGGCTGAGCAAGGCGGAGAACAACCGGATCGAGCTGGACCGCCTCTCGGTCATCACCTCACTCGCCGAAGCCCTCGATGTCTCCCTGGGAGACCTGCTTGCCGAGCCGACTCTCATGGAGTGGTCGGCTGACAGCGGCCACCGCACAGTCCCCGCGTTGCGCGAAGCGCTCATGGACTACAAGCAGCTCACACCTCTCCTGGGATCCGCGCCCGATGAGGAACCACCTGCCCTGCAGAACCTTCGCGCCAACGTGGGCGAGGTCCTCGACGCCTACCAGGCGTCCCGCTACGGCTTCGCCACTCGACGTCTCCCCTTCGTCCTGGCCGACGTCCTCGCCGCATCCCGCGCTTACTCGGGGCGCGAGGGGGAGGAGGCCCATGCGCTACTCGCCTTGGCCTACCACGGCGCAGCCATGGTGCTGGGCAAGGTCGGAGAGTCCGAGCTGGCATGGATCGCCGCTGACCGCGGTCTGGCAGCCGCGCAGCACAGCGGCCGAAGTGAGATCACAGGTTCGCTGTTCCGAGCGGTCACGCATTGTCTCCTGGCCACCGGACGCTTCACGGCAGCGATCCAGTTGGTGAACGACTCGGCATCCGTCATGCAGCCGGAACTGGCAAACGCGAGCGACGAGTACCTCTCGGTGTACGGCACGCTGTTCCTCACCGGGGCGATGGCCGCCGCCCGGGCAGAAGACCGGGTAACCACGCAGACCTTCCTCCGAGAGGCCGACGAGACCGCGCAGCGTCTCAGCGCCGATGCCAACCACCTGTGGACGGCCTTCGGTCCGACCAACGTGGCCATTCATTGCGTAGCCGCCGCCGGCGAACTCGGCGACATCCAGATCGCCGCGGACCTCGGCCCGCGCATCGACACCAGCGGTATGCCAATGGAACGGCGTGCGCGGCACAGCCTCGAAGTCGCCAGGGCGCTGAGTGCCTGGAACCGAACCGACGAAGCCCTGGCCGTCCTCCTGGAAGCCGAACAGGTCGCCCCCGAACAGGTCCGCCACCACTACATGAGCCGAGAACTGGTCATCGGCTGGATACGCGGCACCAGAGGCCGGCCGTCCCATCCCGTGGCCGACCTGGCCCGCAGGCTCCGCATCGTGGCAGGCGGCTAGAGTCCAATCCGTGAGCGAGAACGAGCATGAAGCGAAGATGGCCCACCCCCGCATGGCGGCCGGCGCTCTCTTCTTCGACGAAGCTGATCGAGTCCTCCTCGTCGAGCCGTCGTACAAGGACTACCGAGACATCCCCGGCGGTTACGTCGAACAGGGCGAGTCGCCCCGACAAGCCTGTGTTCGCGAAGTCCATGAGGAACTGGGCATCAAGCCCCACATCGGGCGCCTCCTCGTCATCGACTGGGCGCCGAACCCGGGAGAGGGAGACAAGGTCCTCTACCTCTTCGACGGCGGCCGCCTAAGCCCAGACCACCGCCAACAGATCGCACTGCAAGCGGATGAGCTCCGCGGCTACGACTTCCACCGCGCGGAACAAGTGCCGGAACTCACCATCCCCCGCCTCGCGCGCCGAATCGCCGCAGGCATCCAGGCCCGAACAAACGGCCTGACTGCCTACCTGGAACACGGGGAGTCGCCAGGAACGGGGACCTGACCACACCTTTGCTTCGGCGACCCGCGCCAGCCGTGCAGTTGCCATCGGGGGCCGAGAAGTAGGCGTTGGCGACACCCTCCCGCCTTCACCAGCGCAGACCACGACTGTGGCCCTCGTCCCTTCCTTCTCGAGTCTCGGCCGCGTCGCTGAGGATGGGCCTCCGTACCTCGCCGCCGAGGTACAGCTCTTCTACAAGGCGAAGCACACCAGAGAGGAGGACGATGTGGACTTCGACGCGGCCCTCCCGTTGCCGGATAGGGACCAGCGGGCTTGGCTGCTTGCCGCCCTCGAGGTGACAGCCCCAGAACATCCATGGCGACAGAGACTGAAATAGGCCAAAGCCTCGCCTCAGTGACGCAACCACGGACTGGGCTGCCAGGCCTGTACCAGTGGACGGCGTGTCAAAGTTGACTACGCGAGGATTCCGGATCGGCACAACACCTACACGCTTGATCGTTCCCTGGATATGGTGGGCCGAACACGTCCTGCACCGGCTGGACGGGGCATTTACATGCCTCGGACAGCGGTAGCCGGTCGCTCACTGACTCTCCGTTGGGAAGTGCCTGCGAGCACCCCCACCGCTCTTGAAGCGCCGCGCTTCAAGGAAGAGGAGAGGTCATTGAGCCACCGCCGCAGGGCGGCTGGCGCTGATGACCGGAGCGGGGGGCTTCGTGAATACTGGCGAGTCTGGTCGTTTGCCAGCTCCTGGCACACAGGTGCGCATCGACGGAGAGCTGGTCACCATCATCGCTGCGACGCCCACGAGCGATGGCGCTGACTTAGTCGTACGACGTACCGATGGCGAACTTGGCGATGTGGCCCTGAGTTTCGCGGAGCTCGAAGCGGCTGCGGTGCCAGTCAATGATGCGTTAGGTGATCCTGCTCGTGCACTCGCTGCACTGTGGGGTCGCTGGATGCAGTACGCGGTTCCTCGCATCCGGTCCGCTGTGCTGGCCACACGACCGTTGCGTCCATACGCCCACCAGGACGAAGCAGTGTTCAGCCACATGCTGGCTCAGCCTCGTCTGCGGTTCCTGCTGGCGGACGAGCCGGGAACCGGCAAAACGATTATGACTGGAATGTATCTCGCCGAGGGCACTCGGCGCGGCCTCATCCCCGGCAAGACCGTGATCATCGTGCCCGCGCACCTCGTGGAAAAGTGGAGGCGGGACCTGCGCCGCTACTTTGCGATCGACGCAGCGAAGGTCACCCCTGAGGTTGCCAGGGATCCGCGTGATCTCGATCCGCGGGTCCGTGTCTGGGTCGTAAGCGTGGACCTCTACACCTACAACTCGGACGTCAGGCGAAAGATATCCGGTGCCCGAGCGTCGTGGTCTCTAACGGTCTTCGACGAGGCCCATCGCCTCACTCCCACGTCTCAGTACCTAGGAGCCGCACGAGAGGTGGCTAATCGAGCGCATCACCTCCTGCTGCTGACCGCCACGCCTCACCGCGGCAAGGAGCACTACTTCCGCGCTCTACTCAACCTCCTGGACCCCACGTTGTACGGCTGGGATCCCCGGCAGACGGAGTACGACAGCGCCCTCAGGCCCTCGACCCTGTCCTTTCTGCGGAGGATGAAGGAAGAACTGAAGGACTTCGACGGCGAAGACCTCTTCCCGCCCCGCTACGCCGAAACCGTGCCAATTGATCTACGTGATGCGGAACTTGGCGCCTACCAAGCGGTAATGGGCTACGTCGACGACCACTACGGCGAGAACGCGACCTTGGCCCGCTCGATCTATGGCAAACGCGCGGCCTCGTCCATGGCAGCTGCAGCCGCCACCGTTGGGCGGCGGCACATTGCCCTGAAGGGCCCGGCATCAGGACGCGTCGACGCTCCCGTCCCCGACGAGTTCACCGCGGTTAAGGGGGCGGTCAACTTGGCGGTCGAAGACGATGACGCCTGGCAGCGTGCCGAGGACGTTCTTGTCCATGCCCGCAGTCGCGACAGGGGGAGGGAACTCAAGGCCATCGACGGGGTGCTCGCCGCCATCAGTCAGGCCATGGCAAATGGCCCGTCCGCGAAGTGGCTCCGTGCACAGGAGCTTCTGCAGCGCCATCACATTGCCCCAGGGCAGGGGCAGCTCCTGGTGTTCACCGAGTTCACCGATACGGCCCGCTGGCTCACCGAGCGTTTCAGGCAGACAGGGTTCACCGTGGAGGTCTTGGAGGGGTCGGTCGGGCACCACGAGCGTGACCAGCTGCAGCAGCGCTTCCTCGCTGGCGAGTTTCAGGTGCTGGTCTCCACGGACGCGGGGGGCGAGGGGATTGATCTCCAGTCCGCCCACGTCATGATCAACTGGGATATCCCGTGGTCTCTTGTCCGTCTCGAACAGCGGATGGGCCGTCTACACCGCATCGGCCAGACCCAGCAGGTCCACATCTACCACCTGGTCGCGCCTGACACCCGTGAAGGCCGAGTCCAAGAGGTGATGCTCAGCAACCTCGAAGCCGCCGGCAAGTCGCTCGGTGGGCGAATATTCGACCTGATGGACGCCACCGCTGCGCGTAATGGTTTCGATTACACCCGTGCGCTCATCGATGCCCAAGCCGGTCTGAAGATATCCGTTCCCGGCGTGGACGAGCTGCTGTCCACGGCTCAAGAGCTAGTTCGAGATGAAGACCGGCTCCACACCCCCGCAAATACCGAGGCTGCCCTCGACCGCTTCCGCAGTGACCGCTTGGAAGCGATCAATCCGGTTATCGTCGACGGCTTCGTCGATTGCTTATCTGATGCCCAGCAGTGGCGCCTCGGGCCAGGACCGGCCAGGGGCATCCGCCAGGTCAGCTCCACCCGTCTTCTGCCACCTGCACTCGGCGGCGACCACCAAGCGCTCGTCGCCGCCGACGGAGCCTCCGTCCGTCAGGCAATCAACGACGGCTCCCAGGGGCTGGACGACGTCATCGTCCTTGGCCCCACCGAGGAGCCGTTTGCCGAACTAACTGGCCTCGCTCTGCGCACAGGGGAGAGTGAACTCGTCCGTGGAACGGTACTCGCCGACCCCGCGTCGCTGACGAACTACACCCTGCTGATCTATGACGCCGAGGTTGAAGTCCACGACGGCATCCGTCGGCATCGCCGCAAGTCTCCGATTCTCATCAGGTATTCCGGCGCAGGCGCGTTCGAGTGCGCATGGGAATCCCTCATGCTGCTCAGCCCATCAGATGCGCGGCATACCGCCCCTTCCTTGTCGCCAGCGCTGCGTCACGACAGCGAACAGGAAGCGCGGTCTGCACTGGCCGGCGAGGTCGCGCGGGCGAGGGCAGAACGCGAAGCATGGGTCGACAAGGCGCGCCTCCAGCTGGACCAGGTCGAGTACCGCTACCTAGACGAACTTGAAGACTTTCCCGCACCCGAGCGGCGCGAACGGATGGCTCGCTTCGAGGAGCAGAAGCAACAGCGCCTTGCCCAGCTCGATGACATCAGCAAAGTTGGACAGAGTGCCGCACGCCTGGTCGGTTGGGCGTATGTAGTCGGCGAGGCTCGGGCGGACCGAATGGGTTACGACCCTGACAGCGAGACCATCGCGATTGCCACCGTCCTTGCCGAGCTGGAACGTCTCGGCTTTGACGTGGACGATCGCCAACAGGCTGGTGTCGGCTATGACCTCCTTGCCCGGCACCGCACCACCCGTGAGCAGCGCCTCGTTGAAGTCAAGGGCATCCAGGCTGGTTTGGAGCCCGTTTGGCTGGAGCAGCACGAATGGGCGCAAGCCCAACAGCGGGGCCAGGACTACTGGCTTTACGTCGTGGCCCAATGCGCCTCAACCCCCACAGTCCTCATCCGTGCCCAGGACCCAGCCAGCTTGCTGACCGCTGGCCCGCGGCGCATCGAGCGGTTCCAGATCAAGATTGCCGACCTTCGTCGGCTGATGGGAGATCAGAAGTGAGCACCACCGGCCACGTGCCGTCGCCCACCACGACGGGCATCCCAGGGCCCTCTGGTGACATACGTCGCCGCCTGATCGACCAGTGGTTCCCGTGCTCCGCAGTCGACGCTGCAGTCGGTACGCCAGCTGGGTCGGGGCGTAGCGAGAAGGCGCTGTTCACGTGGTTTGCGTCCCGCCCCATCGCACAGGCACGCGCAGCTGTGCTCACTGCGCTGCTGCCTGAGACAGCGGCGTACCACGAAGACGTACGTCTAGCAGTGACAAGTGGGGACGTCGGCGCACAACAGCGCCTCCGTGAGGCGATCGCTGCTGAGTACCCGGCGGGCCGGCC
The DNA here is from genome assembly GCA_049998195.1 of Streptomyces sp. cmx-11-4. Lineage (GTDB taxonomy): Bacteria > Actinomycetota > Actinomycetes > Streptomycetales > Streptomycetaceae > Streptomyces. The sequence goes on along the minus strand of JAEBET010000004.1, from coordinate 511,981 downwards.
GGTAGTGCTCGACATGTTCAGTGGCCGAGGCATCATCCCACTCGAAGCCGCGCGTGTCGGTGCCACCGCAGTAGGCACAGATCTAAGCCCTGTTGCAACGCTGGCCGGACGCCTGCTGGCCGACTACCCCCTACGGGATTGGTCGGCGGAAGTAGACCTCCCCTTCGGCCACCCTGCTGAAGATGGGGGCCTGTTCGGCGAAGCCGAGCCACGATTGCTGAGGGATGTCCGACTCGTGCTGAACGAGGTCGGATCACGAGTCGCCTCTGCCGTGTGTGATCTCTACCCACGTGGATACGACGGCAAGTATCCCTGGGCCTACCTCTGGGCAGTCACGATCCCTTGCGATCAGTGCAAGCGTCGCTTCCCGCTGATCGGCTCCCTGACTCTCCGGCATCCCTACCAACGAACTGATGACCCTGGTCAGTCCCTCCACTTGATCGTTGACGGGGGCGCATGGCAGACCACGGTGATCGATGGGCCACCAGTCCAGCAACCGACCTTCGCGGCCGCTTCGGGGAAGCGAGGCAAGAGTGCCCGCTGCCCATTCCCTACGTGCGGTCATGTGCACACACTCGAGTCAGTCAAGAGCATGGGGGATGCGGGCCAGTACCGCGATGCGCTTTTGGCCGTCGGTGAGGAGATTGAGGGAGCACGAAAAGTCTTCAGGGTGCCGACCGAACAAGAGGTCAAGGTCGCGACATCCGTCGACCTGTCGGCTCTGCCGCCATTTCTCGGACTCAGCGCCGTGCCTGATGAAATCATTCCTCCGGGTAACCAGGACACCGTGAGGGCGAGCGCGTATGGCTACCGCACCTATGGCGACCTCATGAACGCGCGCCAGACAGCCAAGTTCGTAGCCACCGCACGTGCCATCCGAGATGTGGCGCGAGCCTGTGTCGAAGCTGGTGTAAGCACCGAATACGTCACCGCACTTGCTGGCTATGCAGCTGCGAACATACCTCGTCAGATTCGCCGCGCCACTCGCGGTGCCAAGCTGCTAAGTCACGGTAACCAGAATGGAACGGCACAGAACCGCGTACAGGTCGCGGACGTCTTCTCCGACGAGAGCAAGTTCTCATTCAACTTCGACTACGTCGAGGCTGGGCCAGGCAAAGGCCCCGGCACATGGTTCAGCGTCAGCGACAGCGGCCTTAACGCGCTGAAGAAGGTCCTTGCTGAGAACCCCGTCGGCCGCCCTGGGCGGTTCAGGCGCGCTTCTGCCGTTTCCTTGCCTTTCCGGGACGGGTCCGTGGATGCCGTTATCACGGATCCGCCTTATTACAACATGATCGACTACGCCGACGCTTCTGACCTCTTCTATGTGTGGCTCCGCCGCACTCTGTGCGCTCTGATTCCTGATCTTTTCGATCAGGCCGGACTTGACGGATTGCAGGACAAGACCGACGAGATCATCGTCAAGCGCGGCAACGCGCCAGGAGAACATAGGACCCGCGATTTCTACGAGCAAACGCTCAGCCGTGCATTCGGTGAGGCCAGGCGCGTCCTGCGGGCGGATGGGCACCTCGTCGTCGTCTTCGGACACTCAGATCCCAATGCATGGAGACGACTCCTCGGCGCGCTTCACGACGCCGGCTTCGTCGTTACCAGCTCTTGGCCATCAAGGACTGAGACGGCTGCCACGGGTGTAGCCAGCACCAAGGTCACGGTCACGATCGGTTGCCGTGTGGCCTCGGAAAGGCGACCAGTTGCCACCGCTGCTCAGGTCGACCGAGAAGTAGCTGAACGCGTCAAAGCCTGCGTGAGGCAGTGGGACCGAGACGGCCTGGCCCTCATGGACCAACTCATGGCCGGTTATGGGCCCGCGATGGAGGTCTACGGGCGATACGGCACGATCCTGAAGCCCGACGGAATCCGAGCCGACCTGGATCGGTACCTAACGCTGGCGCGCACCGCGGTCCGGGACGCCACAGCGTTGAAGCTGGACGAGCTGCCCCTCGAGACGTTCGACGCAGCAACCCGCTTCGCTGTCTTCTGGCAGCGGCTCTACGCACGCTCGGACGTCCCGAAGGGGGAGGCCCGCTTCCTTGCTCAGGCGGACAACCTACGGCTGGAGGATCTGCGTGGTCCGCTGCTCGATGAGAGCAGAAGCGGCTACAAATTGCGCGTAGACGCTCCCGGTGCCATTAGTGAGAAGTCCTCCACCTTCGAGGTGGTGCGAGCTATGGCCGCCGCATGGGACAAACAGGCTACCGAGGGTGTCGCGGCGGCTATTTCCGAGTCCGAACGGCCTCCTACAGATCCGCACCTCTGGGCCGTCGTCTCCGAGATTCTCTCTCAGCTGCCGTCAAGCGACCCGGTGGCCAAAGCCCTCACGGCTATTCAGCGTAACGCCGCCGCCATCACAAACCTGGCTCAACGCGTCACCAGCGAGGTGGACACCCAGCTGGCCATAACGCTCACTACCAAGGAGTTCTGAACATGCCGACCAGGACCGCTTCGCACTGGGTAGATGTTCTGCCTCTGCGATCCGAAGTCTTTGCCTCCGACGGCTCGGTCGGCGAGCTGCAGATGAGCCTCCATAAAGCCGTCTATCAGACCGTAGACGTTCCGTATCGCAAAGTTTCCTACTATGGCGAGATCACCCAGCCCACCCCCAACCTCTCCGGATTCTTTAGCCGAGTTGCCCGACGCCTCGGGTCCGACGTGGATTCCACGGCGTTGTTCCACCTCGATCAGGGCATGGGCGGTGGTAAGAGCCATGCCCTCGTGGGTCTATACCACATGGCTAACTCACCGCAGGAGTTCTTTGCAACGGAGCTGGGCCAGAAGGTCCGCACCGAGGCAGAGCACACCGGAGCACACGTCGACTTGACCGGGACCCAGACCGTAGTCCTCACCGCCGACTACTTCAGCCCCGGAAGGGCCACTGAAACTTTCGGTCCGGCCACGAATCTGTTCGAACGGTTTCTGTGGGCGCTGACGAAAGGCGACATGGACCGCTACCGGCGCTACGTCGACGGTGGACCGAACAAGGAAATACTCCAGCAGGCACTCAGCGACGTCGGGCGTCCCGTGCTCATCCTTCTGGACGAGCTCATGGACTACGTTCTGCAGCTCTCCGACGCGGCCAGCATAGCCAGCATGCCAAGCGAGCAGGCTTTCCTGAACGCTCTGATGGATGCCTGCGATGATGTTCCCCGCGTCGCCTTCGTAGTGGTCATGATCCGCAGTGAGCTTGATGAGCGCGGATACTCGCCGCAGGCGGAAGGGTTCCGCGACTACGTCGCCGAGCGCCTCGTACGTAATGGAACCGACGGGCGAGTCGCGGTGACCGAGCCGCATGACTTCGCTTCGATCATCCAGCGCAGACTCTTTGCACCCGCCGATGTCAATGCTGTCGCAGAGCGGCTGGCAAGGGACTACAGCATCGCGAGCGAGGACGCTTGGAACGATAAGGTCTTCGAAAAGCTCGGCCCGAACCGAGGGCTGACGGGCTTCACGGACCGGCTCAAAGCTAGCTACCCCTTCCATCCCGAACTGATGCGACTTGTGCGCGAAGAGTGGTCGAAGGTCCAGAACTTCCAGCGTGTCCGTTCCACCGTTGCGATCTTCGCTCGAACGGCGCTGCACTGGGTTACCGAGCATCAGGCCGGCCGGTGGGCACCAGCCCTCATCGGTGTGGGTGACATCCCGCTCACCGCGGCCCTCGAACAGGTCCTCTCCTCCGGGCTCTTCATGGGCAACGACAGGGCCATCCAGGGCTACCGCTCCGTCGCAACGACCGACATCACGAGCACCGACGGATCCGCGGGCCGTGCTGTAGGCATCGACGAGCGGCTCCGAGCAGCAGGCGTCGCCGTGCAACAGGACCACGCTGCGGTGCGCATGGCCACAGCCATATTCTGCTACTCGATGGTTACCCGCCCGCGGGGCGGGCGGGGCGCAACACAGGCTGAAGTCCTGGCTGCGGTCCTCGAACCCACTCCCTCCCCTGGCACTCGCTACACGGAGGCCGAGGAGGTATTCAATGCCCTTACGGGCGAGGACGGACTCGGCTCGCTGGAGATCACCCAGCCCGCCAGCGCTCCGGCACGCTACTACCTTTCGATCAAGCAGACGCTCAGGATGTACTTCACTGCATCCCTGGCATTGATCGACCAAGCGGATTGTGAGCGATTGGTCTGGGAACGAGTCCGGAAGCTCGCCCGCCGCGGCATCTTCGAGGAGATTCGGTTTGTCGAGACGCCGGGTAACGACAAGGCCGTTGACCTTGCACAGGTCTTTGACGGAGTGGACTCGGCTGTCACGCGCCTCGTCGTCCTTGACCCCCGACGCTGGACGCTCCTGAACGGCAAGGACACCCGAAGCCGCGCTGAGATCACCGCGCTGCTCGGTCTCGGCCCCGACGCGTTGCGAGTAGACAACGCAGCCAGCTGCGTAGTGGCCTGTGTGAACACTCAGCGGCGGGATAAGGCACGCAAGCGGGCGCGAGAGGTGCTTGCCTGGAACAGTGTCCTCAAGCAGATCACCCCAGAGGACCTTGACGAGCACCGCGAAGCCACGACTAAGTACAGCGAGGCGGAAGAGAAGCTCGACGAGGACATCACGAAGGCTTTCCAGCACTACGCCTACCTGATTCGCGCCTCGGACGGGCTGCACGTCGAGTTCAAGAGGATAGACGCCGACGGCACATCCTCCTTGCGTGGAGATCAGGTGTGGTCGGCACTTGTCGATGCCGGCCGAGCGACCCTCTCCGGGGGGCTCTCTGGCGACTACCTGGCCGCACTACTGGACGGCTTCGAACGAGTCCTGACGCCTCGCGAGGTCGTCCAATCCTTCTACAAGAATCCCCTGTTCCCTCTGGTCTCTACGACCGATGAGATTCGCCGAACCGTCTTCTCTCTTCTGGTGGATGGCTGGGAGCTGGCTGACTCCGACGGTGACACTCTCGCCATCAGCTCTCCAGAGCAGATCTCGATCAACTCGATCAGCCAACACCTTCGGCGCGAAGTCAGCGCCGTCGAGGACGTGACTGCTACGGTCGGCGCTGCGAGGGGCACAGCGACGATCACCATTCCCCGGCAGTCAGAGCGGCCGCCCGTTGACTCCAGCAGGCGGCACGGCCTGTTCGAGGATGAAGATCAGGATTACCGGTCCACGGGTCCGGCTGGTGAGTCCAGCCCCGAGGGCGGCGCAGATCACGGTTCGCCGACGGCGTCATTCAAGCGCTACCACGTTGATCTGAGCAACCGCAGCATCACTGCGCCTGACGCGCGAGACCAGGTATGGCAGCTCGTAAAAGAACTGGCCAAGGTACTCGATGCGCCGGGCGCTGATCATCAGCTCATCACCTTGAGTATCACGCTGACTACGACCGAGGGGTCTCAGGGGGCTATTGAGCAGAAGGCGCAGCAGGTGGGCGCGCGTACGCGCGTCGAGGACGACGACTTCTAGCCGACGCCCCGAACTGTCGATCTGTGTCCAGCGAAGCGGAGCCATGTCTTCGCACCCCACAAAGGCATCCCGGAAGACGTAGGCGGCCCGTCGATCAAGAGCTTGGTCGCCACGGCGGTCTTCCAGGCGCTCAGCACTTCAGGGTGCTTCGCCCCCGGCCAGGCCGGCCGAAGGCGAAGCACCCAGGCCGCTACGGCGGATGCAGGCCCCGTCTGTCAGGCGTCCTGTCCCTCGTCGTGCCCGGCCAGCTGCGCTCGTAGCCGCTCAGCCTCGGCCTCGGCCCTGCGTAGTCGGTGCTCCAAGACAGTGCGGGGTGGCGGTGGCGGGCATTCGGGCTTCGGCGCCCCATTGCGTGGGATGAGCCAGCCCACGCGCTGGTACACGACGATCATGTGAGCGTGGGGGCACGTATAGCACGACAGCTCTGGGCTCGGAATCGGCCAACCTGCCGCCAGCATGCGGCGGGTGTGCTCGCGTTGGTGCTCGGGTTCAAGCGTCGGGGCTGATACCAAGAGCCGCTCAAATTCCTCGATCATCTGCTTCACCCTGGTGGCCTCGGCCAGGCGAGGCCCGTCGTCGGGCTTCCAGCCGAGAGTTGGCGCTACAACCTCTTCGATGTGCCCGCAGGCCAGCGTCACCTTCCAGAAGGCCGAGGTGTGTGCTTCGTCATGGCGGATCACAGCCCACACTTCGGCATCGGCCCATTCAGGTGTCTCCACCGGGTCCGCGGGAAAGCTCACCTCTCGGCGCTCTCCCCACTCAATGATCTCGCGGTAGGGGGCATGGGCGGCTTCATCGTGCCGGCAGTACACCTGTCCCGGTGGTAGCGCTTCGCCATCCCTGGGAGCACGCCACTGCCTCTCGCTCGGCGGGGTGCAGTCGCCCGGCGTCATGAGCTCGGTGATGCAAGCGCAATCAAGCTGAACTCGCCACCGGTAGTACTGGTCCGGGTCCGGTGCGAGAAACGGCCACAGCACCGGAGGGATCCCCTTGCGACGATCGGCATTGAACTTCTCGTACTCGCGCAGGACGTCCGTGCGCCGCTTCGCCCGGCCGGGAAGTCGGCGCGCTACAGCGGGTGGGCGCACACCTGTGGCGGGGTCGGTCACGTTCAGGTCCTCTCGCCGAGCGAAACGCTGCGGCCGACGCTAGGAACCTTGAGATCGGACTGCGATGGAAATGACGCTCGATTCCCCTGAACGAAGGCGGGGTGCTTGCCGCCCCATTGTCTGCACCCTCGTCATCCGGGCGGATCGCGAGTGATCACGGGCGTGACGACGTCGGTGGCTGGGAGCCGACTGGGAGCCGATCTGCTCCCCGACCCCCCTTGAGACTCCCCCAGACCATCCGAGGCCAAGGCGCTGACCAGGGGAAACGTCGTTCGTGCTGGTGGGGATCTTGGGTGGACCTCATTCGGGACGAAGAGGTCGTGGGTTCAAATCCCGCCACCCCGACTTCGTAAGACCAGGTCAAGGGCCTGATCCGCATCGCGGGTCAGGCCCTTCCTGTTGTTTCCGCGCGGCTGCTCGCCGGTTCGGGCGTACCCGAGGCCGTGGTCTGAGCCCGTCCCCGTGTCTTCACGCGGGAGTCCATCGGTCAGGGCATCGCCACCATCGTCACCGGGTTCTTCGGCCGCACGGGCGGCTGCGCGATGATCCGCCAGGTGGTGATCGGCTACTCCTCGTGGAGCGCGGCGAGTTCGGTGCGCACCAGGGTGAGGAACTCCGGGGAGGGGCCGGGTTCCGTTCCCCGGGCCCCGGCCGTCGTGTCGAGGTGGGCGAGGACCGCCGCCAGTGTGGGGAAGGGGCCGACCGGGCGGAGCAGCCACAGGCGGCCCCGGGGCCGGGGTGGGAGGCCGAGGGCGGCGAGGGTGGTGTCGGTCTCCCCGTCGAGGTCGTGCAGGTCGGTGTCGGGGAGCGGGGCGCATTCGACGCCGGTGATGTGGCCGTGGCCGTCCAGCGCGGTCTCCACCGCCCAGTGCGTGGAGCGGTCCGGGATCCAGGTGCGGGCCGCCGGGGGCCAGACGTACGGGAGGAAGGCCCAGCGCAGTTCCTCGGGCGCGGGCTCCCAGCCGAGCACTTCCAGCTCCCGGACCTCGGGCAGCCGGTCCGGTTCCAGTTCGCTGCGGCCGGTGCGGCGCAGTGCGAGCGGGTGCGGCGTTCCGTCCTCGTCCCACGACATGCGGGCACGGTATCCGGCGCGGCCCCGCGAACCCGGTTCTCACACGCTGAAGTCGACCTCGGCCGGGGGCTCGCCCGGCCAGGAGAGCAGGGTCGGGGCGGGCGGGGTCCGGGCCAGGACGGTGCCGTGCGAGACGACGTACCGGGGCCGGACCTGGCGGCGGATCGCCTCCTCGGGTGTGGGGGCCGGAAGCAGGACGAACGAGGCCGGGGCGCCCTCCCTGATGCCGTACTCCTCGCCCGACAGGCCCAGGACCCGCGCCGCACGGTCCGTCACCATCGAGAAGGCCAGCGGGATCTCCTCCGCGCCGGTCAGCTGGGCGGCGTACAGCCCGACCAGGGCGGTCTGGAGCGGGTTGCCGGTGCCCAGCGCGTTCCAGGGGTCCATGACGTCGTCGTGGCCGAAGGCCACGTTGACCCCCGCCGCCAGCATCTCCTTGACCTGGGTGAGCCCGCGCCGCTTGGGATAGGTGTCGAAGCGGCCCTGGAGGTTGAGGTTGGCGAAGGGGTTGGAGACCAGATTGATGCCCGAACGCAACAGCAGCCGCTGGAGTTTGAAGCTGTAGGCGCCGTTGTAGGAGCCCATGGCCGTCGTGTGGGAGGCCGTGGCGCGCTCGCGCAGGCCCGAGCGCAGCGCGAGGGTGGCCAGTACCTCCACGAAGCGGGACTGCTCGTCGTCGATCTCGTCGCAGTGCGCGTCCACGCGCAGCCCGTGCGCCTCGGCCAGCGCGAAGGCGGTGTGCAGCGAGGCGACGCCGTCCTCCCGGGTGTCCTCGAAGTGCGGGATGGCGCCGACGACGTCCGCGCCGCGCGCGACCGCCTCGCGCAGCAGTGCCTCGCCGTCCGGGAAGGAGACGATCCCCTCCTGCGGGAAGGCCACGATCTGCAGGGTCATGACGTCCCGGACCCGGTCGCGCACCTCCAGCAGCGCGTCGAGCGCGGTGAGCGCCGGATCGGTCACGTCGCAGTGGGTCCGCACGTGCAGCACGCCCTGTGCCGCCTGCCAGCGCAGCACCTCGGTGGCCCGCGCGACGACGTCCTCGCGGGTCAGGGTCCCCTTGCGCTCGCTCCAGCAGGCGATGCCCTCCCAGAGGGTGCCGGAGGCATTGGCACGCGGCCGGCCGGCCGTCAGGGCGGTGTCGAGGTGGATGTGCGGCTCGACGAAGGGGGCCGTGAGCAGCGAGCCGTGTGCCTCGATGAGCGTCCCGGTGGCGGGCGGCTCCTTCTGGTCGTCGTACGGGATCACCCGCGCGATCCGCCCGTCCTCGGCGACCTCGACGTCGGACAGCGTGTCGGACAGGCCGTGAGCGTGCAGCAGCCGGGCACCCCGGACGATCATCCGCATGCGGTCAGCGTACGCACGCGGCCCGCCCCCTCGTGGGAGGGCGCGGGCCGGTGACCGGGTGCCGGACTCAGCCGCGCTTGGCCTGAGCCTTCTGCTGCATGCCCCGCGTCTTCGCCGAGAGCGACTGCACGTCTCTGACGGCGGCCTTGGCCCGCGCCTCGGCCGCGGTGTTCTTCGCCAGCGCGCGCTCGGAATCCCGGTGGCCGTGGTGTCCGGTGCGAGCCTGCTTGGCCATGATCACTCCTCCTCGGAGCACGGAGCACGCGTACGGGTTCCACTGTGCGCCCGTCCGGAGCAGTCGGCATCCCGGCGCGGCGTGCGGCAAGAATGGGGGGCATGACCAGCGACACCGATCTGACTGCCGGCGAGACCACCGGCGAGACCACGAGCACGGCTCCGAGCACGGCCCCCGGCACGGCCCCCGGCGACGGGATGCCCGCCTGGGAGAAGCGGTTCCGGGCGCCGCGCGTCGGGCTGCCCGAGTGGGCCGAGGACGCTCCGGACCGTGCGCTCTTCGTCTCCAACGCGACCGGGACCTTCGAGCTCTACGCCTGGGACCGCGCCACCGGAACCCAGCGCCAGGCCACCGACCGCCCCAACGGCACCACCGACGGCACCCTCTCCCCCGACGGCGAGTGGATCTGGTGGTTCTCCGACACCGACGGCGACGAGTTCGGCACCTGGGTGCGCCAGCCCTTCGCGGGCGGCCCCGACGAGCCGGCCACCCCCGGACTGGAGCCCTCCTACCCCGACGGGCTGGCCATCGGCCGTGACGGCACGGCCGTCGTGGGCCGCTCCACCGACGAGGACGGCACGACCGTCCACGTGGTCCGGCCGGACGGCACCCCGCCCGCCGTGATCTACCGGCACCGCGAATCGGCCGGGGTCGGCGACCTGTCCCGCGACGGGACCCTCGTGGCCATCGAGCACACCGAGCACGGTGACGCCATGCACTCCGCGCTGCGCGTGCTCACCCTCGACGGCGCCACCGTCGCCGAGCTGGACGACTCCCGGGGCGGCGCGGAGGAGCTGGGCCTGCAGGTACTCGGCTTCGCGCCGGTCGCGGGCGACACCCGGCTGCTGGTCGGCCACCAGCGGCGCGGCCGGTGGGAGCCGATGGTGTGGGACGTGGCCACCGGCGCCGAGGAGGAGCTCGCGATCGACCTGCCGGGCGACGTCAGCGCCGAGTGGTACCCGGACGGCTCCGCCCTGCTGATCGCGCACGGCTTCGAGGCGCGCAGCGAGCTCTGGCGGTACGACCTGGCCGCGCGGGAGCTCGTACGCGTGGACACGCCGCCGGGGACGGTGTCGGGCGCGACGGCGCGTCCCGACGGAACGGTGGAGTACCAGTGGTCCTCTGCGGCCGAGCCCTCGGCCGTACGGTCCACCTCGGGCGCGACCGTCCTGGACCCGCCCGGCTTCCGGGCGCCCGGCTCGGTGCCGGTGGAGGACGTGTGGGTGGAGGGCCCGGGCGGGCGGATCCACGCGCTCGCGCAGCGGCCGGCCGGGCACGGCGACGGCCCCTTCCCGACGGTCTTCGAGATCCACGGCGGCCCCACCTGGCACGACAGCGACGCCTTCGCGGCGGCCCCGGCGGCCTGGCTGGACCACGGTTTCGCGGTCGTCCGGGTCAACTACCGCGGCTCGACCGGCTACGGCCGCGCGTGGACGGACGCCCTCAAGCACCGGGTCGGACTGATCGAGCTGGAGGACATCGCGGCGGTCCGCGAGTGGGCGGTGTCCTCTGGTCTGGCGGACCCGGCCCGGCTGGTGCTCTCGGGCGGCTCCTGGGGCGGCTACCTGACGCTGCTGGGCCTCGGCACGCAGCCCGGGGCCTGGGCGGTGGGCCTGGCCGCCGTGCCGGTCGCCGACTACGTGACGGCCTACCACGACGAGATGGAGGCGCTGAAGTCCCTGGACCGCACCCTCTTCGGCGGCACGCCGGAGGAGGTCCCGGACCGCTTCGAGGCCTCCTCTCCGCTGACGTACGTCGACGCGGTGAAGGCTCCCGTCCACATCGCGGCGGGCGTCAACGACCCGCGCTGCCCGATCCAGCAGATCGACAACTACATCGACCGGCTGGCGGCGCGCGGCGCGGTGCACGAGGTGTACCGCTACGACGCCGGGCACGGCTCGCTGGTCGTGGAGGAGCGGATCAAGCAGGTCCGGATGGAGCTGGATTTCGCGCTCAAGCACCTGCCCCGCTAAACCCGCTCCGGTGCACCCCCCGTACGGTGGTGGGGTGCACCGGTTTCTCCTGACCCCGCGTTGGTGGGGGATCAACGTCTTCGTCGCGCTCGCCGTCCCCTTCTGCCTGTTCATGGGGTCCTGGCAGCTCGGCCGGTTCGAGGACCGCGTCGACAGCCACCGCGAGGCGACCTCCGCGCGCCCCGCGGACCAGACGGCCGCGCCGCTGGACTCGCTGCTCCCGGTGAACAAGAAGACCTCCGGGCGGCTGGCTTCCGTGGCCGGGGAGTACGGCGACCAGCTGCTGGTCCCCGAGCGGCGGCTGGACGGGACGACCGGCTTCTACGTGCTGACGCTGCTGAAGACCGACTTCGGCAAGGCCGTCCCGGTGGTCCGGGGCTGGCTGCCGGGGACGGCCGATCCGGCGAAGGCGCCGGCCGCGCCGGGCGGCCGCGTCGAGGTCACCGGCGCGCTCCAGGCCTCGGAGGACTCCCGTTCCAAGGGGGTCCACTCCCAGGGCGGCCTCCCGGCCGGGCAGCTCGGCGTGATCGGGGCGGCCTCGCTGGTCAACATCGTCCCGTACGACCTGTACGACGCCTGGCTGACCGTGCAGACCCCGTCGGACGGCATGACCCCGGTGCCCGCCGCGGCCCCGAACAACACCGGGCTCGACCTGAAGGCCTTCCAGAACCTCGGCTACACCGGCGAGTGGTTCGTCTTCGTCGCCTTCGTGCTCTTCATGTGGTTCCGCCTCTACCGCCGCGAGCTGGAGACCCTCCGCGACGCGGAGGCGGGCCTGCTGCCCGAGGCGCCGGCGGCGGCCGAGCGGGTCTGACCCCGGGACCTCCCGGACCCGCACCGCCGAGCTCCCCGCGGGACTACTGCTTCGGCGCGTCCACCGGGATCGCTCCCGTGCGGTACACCGTTCCCCCGCAGGCCTCGGGAATCGTCGTCCTCGTGACCGGGGCGCCCGTCGGAGGCGCGTGGGACACCGCCACGCCCGGCGCCGCCGGGGGCGTGGTCCCCGTCTCCGGTTCGACGGGCGTATCGGCGGACTGGCCCTGCGGCGGCTCCGCCCCCGCGTCCGGGCTCGCCGAGGCGCACGGCTCCGCCGACGGCACCCAGGCGAAGCGGACCTCGTACGCCGAGTTCGGCTGGAGCACCAGCACCGGCGCCTCCGCCGACGGATCGGGCAGCAGGCCGCTCGCCGGGTCCCCCGCCGTGTGGCCGACCACCGCGACCGCGGAGCCCGGGCCGGTCGGGGCGCCGGCCGCGGTGGCGGCCGTCACGGTGTCCGGGCCGGCGACGGTGCAGCCCTGCGCCGAGACGTTGGTGACCTTGAAACTGCCGTAGATCTTGCCGTCGGCCTCCGGGGTGCGGGCCGAGCCCACCACGCCCAGCTGCTCGGCCCCGCACCCGGGCACGCCCGGTGCGGCCGCCGGCGGCTGCGGGCCGTTCCCGCTGCCCACGACCGTGCCGGGCGCGGTGCCGCTGCTCGACGGGCCAACCGTAGCCCCGCCCGCCGGGGAGCCGGTGGCCGTCGGGTCCGGCTGCCCGGTGGTGCCGCCCGCGTCGGGCGCGCCGCCCCCGGAACGGGTGGCCCGCGGGTGGCTCCCGGATCCGTTCTGGTGCGGGTCGGAGGGCGCGCCGCCCGGCTTCCCACCGGACTCCGCCCCGTGCCCGGCCATCGCCGAGCGCTCGGTGGTGGTACCCGCGCCGGCCGTCATGTGCAGGGCGGCCGGGATGGCGGTCGCGGCGAGCAGGGCGACGGCCGCGGCGCCGACGAAGGCCTGCCGCTTGAGGGTCCGGCGTGCGGGGACGGCGTACCGCAGCCGCTCCAACGCGCCCTCGGCGGGCTGGAGGCCCTCGACGGCGCCGTGCAGCAGGCCTCGCAGCGCCTCTTCGTCGCTCGCCCCGCCGGGCGCGGTGTGGTCGTCCATCATGACTGCGCAGCCTCCATCGCCACCCGCAGCGCGGCAATGCCCCGCGATCCGTACGCCTTCACCGAGCCGAGTGACACCCCGAGCGTCTCCGCGACCTGGGCTTCCGTCATGTCCGCGAAGTAACGCAGCACGAGCACCTCTCGCTGGCGGCGCTGCAGTCCGCGCATCGCCTTGATCAGATCGTCCCGCTCCAGCAGGTCGTACGCGCCTTCCTCGGCGCTCGCCATGTCCGGCATCGGCTTCGACAGCAGCTTGAGGCCGAGGATGCGCCGGCGCAGGGCGGACCGGGAGAGGTTCACGACGGTCTGGCGCAGGTATGCCAGCGTCTTCTCGCGGTCACGGACCCGGTTGCGGGCCGAGTGCACGCGGATGAACGCCTCCTGGACCACGTCCTCGCAGGACGCCGTGTCGTCGAGGAGCAGCGCGGCGAGGCCGAGGAGCGAGCGGTAGTGCGCCTGGTAGGTCTCCGTGAGGTGGTCGACGGTGGTGCCCGCCACCACCTCGGTCACGGCCTCGGCCTCGGCCACCGCGGGCGTCTCGCCCGCCTCAGCGCTGTCGCGCGGCGAGGGCACACGGCCGCCCCGGATCGGAACGGCGGTCCGGACGGGCACCTCGGACGGGCCGGCCGGCGGGACGGGAATGATCACAGGAAGACCGCCGCCGGGCGTGCGGGAGCCCCGGCGCGACGGGATGAACCCGCTGCGCGCCGGTAGGACGGCCAGGTCGAGCAGTGCCTCTGCCACGCCTGTAGGACACGCGTCCCCCCGTCAGGGTTGTACGCGCGAGGCAGCCGCCACAGCAATATCCCCATTGCCCTCATGCGTACCCGCTCTTCCCGATTGCCCTGTCTATCGAGACGGCAGTCGGGCCATCACCTTGATCAAGGGATCTACACCGATCCTACAAAGCGAATTACGCAAATTCACCTGCGATCAGTTCCGCGATCTGAGTTGCATTCAGGGCGGCGCCCTTGCGGAGATTGTCGGCGCACACGAAGAACTCCAGCGCGTGCCGGTCGTCCAGCGAGACCCGCACCCGCCCCACCCAGGCCGGGTCCGTTCCGGCGGCGTCCGCCGGCGTCGGGAACTCCCCCGCCGCCGGGTCGTCCACGAGGACCACGCCGGGCGCGGCGTCCAGGATCTGCCGGGCGTGCGGGGCGTCCACCTCGTTCTCGAAGCGGGCCCGCACGGTCAGGGAGTGCCCCGTGACCACGGGGACCTGTACGCAGGTCACGGCGACCGGCAGCTCCGGCAGGTCGAGGATCCGGCGCGTCTCCTGCCGTACCGCCAGTTCGTGCGAGGACCAGCCGTCCTCGCGGAGCTCTCCGGACCAGGGCACGACGTTGAGGGCGAGCGGAGCCGCGAAGGGGCCGGTGTCCTCGCCCACGGCACGGCGTACGTCTCCGGGCTGCTCGCCCAGGGAGGTCCCGGCTACCAGTGACAGCTGGCGGCGCAGCGCCTCGGAGCCGGCCCGGCCGGCGGCGCTCGCGGCCTGGTACGAGGAGACGGCGAGCTCGGACAGGGAGTACTCGGCGTGCAGCGCGCCCAGGGCGGCGATCATCCCGGCGGTCACGCAGTTCGGGGTGGCAACGATCCCGCGCGGCCGGATCCGTACGGCGTGCCCGTTGACCTCGGGCACCACCAGGGGGACCTCGGGGTCCTCCCGGAAGGCGGCGGACTGGTCGACGACGACGGCACCGCGTGCGGTGACGACGGGCGCCCAGCGGGCCGAGACGTCGGCCGGGGTCAGGAAGAGCGCGACATCGCCCGGACCGAGGCCGTCGAAGGCGTCCTCGGTGAGGGCGAGCACCTCGGTCTCCTCCGCGCGGACGGCCAGCATGCGGCCGGCCGAGCGCGCGGAGGCGATCAGGCGGATGTCGCCCCAGACGTCGGCCCGCAGGGACAGCATCTGGAGCAGTACGGTGCCGACCGCTCCGGTCGCCCCGACCACGGCGAGCGCCGGGGCGGAGGACCGGGCGCCGGTCATCGTCCGGTGCCTCCGTAGACGACGGCTTCGTCGCTGTCGGAGTCGAGACCGAAGGCCGTGTGCACGGCGCGGACGGCCTCGTTGACGTCGTCCTGACGGGTCACGACCGAGATGCGGATCTCGGAGGTGGAGATCAGCTCGATGTTGACGCCGGCGTCGGACAGCGCCTGGAAGAAGGAGGCGGTGACGCCCGGGTTGGTCTTCATGCCCGCGCCGACCAGGGAGATCTTGCCGATCTGGTCGTCGTAGCGCAGGGAGTCGAAGCCGATCTGGGCCTTCGCCTTCTCCAAGGCGTCGATGGCCTTGTGGCCCTCCGTCTTGGGGAGCGTGAAGGAGATGTCGGTGAGGCCCGTCGAGGCTGCCGACACGTTCTGCACGATCATGTCGATGTTGATCTCGGCGTCCGCGATCGCGCGGAAGATCGCCGCGGCCTCGCCCGGCTTGTCCGGAACGCCGACGACCGTGATCTTGGCTTCGGAGACGTCGTGAGCGACTCCGGAGATGATGGCGTGCTCCACCTGCTCGTCCCCTTGCGGATTCTCGTTGCTGACCCACGTGCCCGGCAGTCCCGAGAAGGACGAGCGGACGTGGATCGGGATGTTGTATCGGCGTGCGTACTCGACACAGCGGTGCAGCAGCACCTTGGAACCGGAGGCCGCGAGCTCCAGCATGTCCTCGGAGGAGATCCAGTCGAGCTTCCGGGCCTTCTTCACGACGCGGGGGTCCGCGGTGAAGACGCCGTCGACATCGGTGTAGATCTCGCAGACCTCGGCGTCCAGCGCCGCGGCGAGCGCGACGGCGGTGGTGTCCGAGCCGCCGCGGCCGAGGGTGGTGATGTCCTTGGAGTCCGCGGACACGCCCTGGAAGCCGGCGACGATGGCGATGTTGCCCTCGTCCAGCGCGGTGCGGATACGGCCCGGCGTGACATCGATGATGCGCGCTTTGTTGTGGACCGAGTCGGTGATCACGCCTGCCTGGCTGCCGGTGAACGACTGGGCCTCGTGGCCCAGGTTTTTGATCGCCATGGCCAGCAGGGCCATGGAGATCCGCTCTCCGGCGGTCAGCAGCATGTCGAATTCGCGTCCGGCAGGCATGGGAGAAACCTGCTCGGCGAGATCGATCAGCTCGTCCGTCGTGTCGCCCATCGCGGAAACCACGACGACCACCTGGTGGCCGTTCTTCTTGGCATCCACGATCCGCTTGGCGACGCGCTTGATGCCTTCGGCATCGGCTACGGAGGAGCCTCCGTACTTCTGCACGACAAGGCCCACGTGCGCTCCTCGCTCAGTCCGTCTCATTTGCTGGTGCAGTCTAACGAGCGACCGGGATCCGACCGCTTCGTACCACATCATGAGACGTCAAGATCAAACGATAAGTTCCCTCGCCCGGGCGCTCATTTGCGGCCGAGGCCGCCGAGCTCCTGGGCCATCACCTCTCCGGCCTGCTCCGCGAGGTCGTCCTCCGTCAGGTCCTCGTCCGTGTCCAGCCCGTCCAGGGCGGCGAGCGGCTGGTCCAGGCGTACGTGGGCGATCAGCGACTGGAGGGCACGCAGGGTGGCCGAGGCGGTCGGGCCCCAGTTGGTGAAGTACGAGAACTGCCACCACCACAGCGCCTCGGTGATCCGGCCCGCCTGGTGGTGGATGAGCCCGTGCCGCAGGTCGGCGACCACATCGGCCAGGTCGTCGGAGATCCGGTGCGCCACCGGGGTCTTGCGCGGCTCGTACGGGTCGAAGACCTCGGAGTAGACGTCCACCGGCTCCAGCATGATCGCGAACCGCTCGCGCAGGTCGTCCACGTCCGGCTCGGGGCCCAGGTCGGGCTCGTAACGCTCGTCGGGCAGCACGTCCTGGTACGCGCCCAGCCGGCCGCCCGCCAGCAGTAGCTGGGAGACCTCCAGGAGGAGGAAGGGCACCGCGCTGTCCGGGTCCTCGCCCTTGGCCACCTCGGTGACCGCGACGATGAAGGACTCGATCTGGTCCGCGATCGAGGCCGCGAAGTCGTCGGGGTCCTGGCCCAGTGCGTGCAGCGTTGCGTCAGACATCGAGAAGTCGCCTTCCTTCAAAGGCCCGCCCGAGCGTGACCTCGTCCGCGTACTCCAGATCTCCCCCGACGGGGAGCCCGCTGGCCAGGCGGGTGACCTTCAGGCCCATGGGCTTGATCATGCGGGCGAGGTAGGTGGCGGTCGCCTCGCCCTCCAGGTTCGGGTCGGTGGCCAGGATCAGCTCGGTCACCTCGCCGTCCGCCAGGCGCGCCAGCAGCTCGCGGATGCGCAGGTCGTCGGGGCCGACGCCCTCGATCGGGCTGATCGCGCCGCCGAGGACGTGGTACTTGCCCCGGAACTCGCGGGTCCGCTCGACCGCGACGACGTCCTTCGGCTCCTCCACGACACAGATGACCGTGGTGTCGCGGCGCGGGTCGCGGCAGATGGCGCACCGCTCCTCCTGCGCCACGTTCCCGCACACCGCGCAGAACCGGACCTTGTCCTTCACCTCGAGCAGCGCGTGCGCGAGGCGGCGGACGTCGGTGGGCTCCGCCTGCAGGATGTGGAAGGCGATCCGCTGCGCGCTCTTGGGCCCGACGCCGGGCAGCCTGCCCAGTTCGTCGATCAGGTCCTGGACCACGCCTTCGTACAACGGACTGCCTTCTTTCGTTCGTGTGGGGTGGGAGTGCTAGAAGGGGAGGCCGGGGATGCCGCTGCCGCCGCCCAGCCCCTGGGCGAGCGGGCCCAGCTTCTGCTGCTGGAGCGCCTGGGCATTCTCGTTGGCCGCCTGGACGGCCGCGACCACCAGGTCGGCGAGCGTCTCGGTGTCCTCGGGGTCCACGGCCTTCGGGTCGATCACCAGGGCGAGCAGCTCACCGGAACCGGTCACCGTCGCCTTGACGAGGCCGCCGCCGGCCTGGCCCTCGACCTCGGTCCCGGCCAGCTCTTCCTGAGCCGCGGCGAGGTCCTGCTGCATCTTCTGGGCCTGCTGGAGCAGCTGCTGCATGTTGGGCTGGCCACCACCGGAAATCACAGGTCACTCACTCCGTAGCGTCGTCCGAGCCTGGGACAGCTCGGTCAATCCGAGCCTACGTGCTCCTCGGGCGCTGCGCCCTACGCCGTGAGGACCAACTCTTTCGAGTGAGAGACAGGACGTACGCGTACCTGATGGAGACCTCCTTGCGGGCGGAAATCCCGGGATTCGTCGCCCATCGCACCCCATTCGAAGGTAGGAAGAGCATGCGCATCATTGCGCACACGCGCACCACCACACGTCAGCGCAGGCAGAGGGAGTGCCGGGTGAGCCAGCCGGAGATGCAGCCCGAAGGGCCACCCCGGGATCCCCGGGAACCCCGGGAGGAGGGCAGCGGACCGATGGCGGCGGGCGATCTGACCGGGCGGCCGTTCCCCCTCGGGGACTGGGGCGAGCCTGCCGAGCGCCTCGACGAGCTCTACCGCCGCGTCGAGGCCGATGCGCTGCGCACCGCCGAGTGGTACCTGTCCGACCGGGCGTGGAAGCGCCGGGGGGCGCGCGTGCTGCGCGTCGGGGCCGCCCTGGGCGCCGTCACGGGCGCCGCGCTGCCGCTGCTGGAGCTGACGGGCGCGGCGTCGGGCGCGTCGGCGTACGGGTTCCTGTCGCTGCTGCTGGCCGCGGCCTGCCTGGCCTGCGACCGGTTCTTCGGCCTCACCTCGGGGTGGATGCGGGACGTGGCCACGGCCCAGGCGGTGCAGCGCCGCCTCCAGACCCTGCAGTTCGACTGGGCCTCGGAGAACGTACGGGAGGTGCTGGGGCCGACGGAGGGCACGGCGAGCGAGGCCGCCGAGCGGTGCCTGACGGTGCTGCGGCGCTTCTCGGAGGACGTGACGGAGCTGGTGCGCTCCGAGACCGCGGAGTGGATGGTGGAATTCAGCTCCGGACCGGCCCCGCTGGTCATGCAGTCCCTGGGCGCCAACGGAGCCCGGCCGGACGCGTACGTCCCCCCGGCCCGCTTCCCCCTCCCGCCGGGCACCCGCCCCAACATGCCCCGCCAGCGCCCTCCGGAACAGCCCCGCTGAGACCGCACGCACGGCCGGGCGCCGCGGGCGCTCGAGGCGGGGGGCAAGGTCCGGGGACGGAAACCGCGAGGTCCGGGCCCCGCCCGACGCCGACACAATTCGCCCCGCGCCGCACGTTCCAGCCCCGCCGGCACGGATCCAGCCCCGCCGGCGTTCGAGGCGCGGGGTCCGGGGCGGAGCCCCCATCTTTGAGCCCCGCCCGGCACCCCCGCCCCACCGCCGGCGGCCCCGCCCCGGCCCGCCCCCGCTCAGCTGAAGATGATCATCGATCCCTGCCCCAGGCTCCGCGTGGCAGCGGCATGCAGCCCCATCCACACGTGCCGCTCCCGCGCGAACGGGCTGTCGTCGTACGGAATCGGCCCCGCGGGCTCCTCCAGCGAGGTGGGCCTCCCCGGCGGAGCCGGCGCGGCAGGCGGGTTCCCGGGATCTATCCCGATGGCCGGAGCCACCAGCGCGAGCTCGCGCAGCAGCCCCTGCGCGGAGCCCAGCGGGCCGCCGCCGGCCAGCAGCTCCTCGTTCGCCAGCGGAGCCGCGAAGTCCACCGGCACGTACGCCCCGGCATGGTCGTAGTGCCACACCAGGTGCGACTGCTGCGCCGTCGGCTCGAACATCTCCAGCAGCTGCTCGTAGTC
Organism: Streptomyces sp. cmx-11-4; assembly: GCA_049998195.1. Classification (GTDB taxonomy): domain Bacteria; phylum Actinomycetota; class Actinomycetes; order Streptomycetales; family Streptomycetaceae; genus Streptomyces. The sequence continues at coordinate 492,254 of JAEBET010000004.1, read as the reverse complement.
CCCGCCCAGCGCGTCCACCGGAGTCACCGGCAGCCCGCAGATCTGGAGCAGGTACGCCCGCCGCAGGAAGTGCAGGGCGTCGTAGTCGAAGCCGGCGACCGGGGCCACGTCCCCGCTCAGGCCCGGCATGTAGGCGAACACGGGCACGGACGGCAGCCCGGCCTCGCCGAGCGCCTTGTCGTACGAGGCGATCTCCTCCGCGAACGGGTTGTCAGGGCTGTGGCACAGCACGTCGACAAGGGGGACTAGCCACAGGTCACAGGCCACGCGGGCTCCGATCAGTCGTTGCCGCCGATCCGGCCAGCGTAGTGCGCCGGACACGCTCCGCGAAGGGGTGCGCAGAACCCGTACCGCCCGGAACCCGTACCGCCCAGACCACGGATCGACGGCCCCTGCCCAAGGCCCGTACGTCTAGAGGCCGGCCGCCCAGTCCAGCACGTGCTGGTTGTAGCCCTGCACGATCCGCAGTACCGCGTCCGCGTCGGCGAGGGTCACCGCGTCCACCAGGTCGCTGTGCTCGTCCCACAGCGCCGCCCGCAGCTGCTGCGGATCGCGCTGGAGGTGGGGTACGGCGAAGACCCAGCACTGCACCCGGATGCGGTGCAGGAACTCCGAGATGTAGGTGTTGCCGACCAGCTCGCTCAGTTCCCGCCAGAAGCGCAGGTCGTAGCCGATCAGCACTTCGAGCGAACCGCTCTGCGCGGCCCGGCGGGCCTCCTCGGCCCGGCGCCGCACGGACACCAGCAGCTCCCCGGTACCGACGGCGGCGCCACCCTCGGCGAGCCTGCGGAAGATCCCGTCCACGACCAGCGAGCGGGCCTCGATCATTCCCCGGAAGTCGTCCACGGAGAAGATCCGCACCCGGAAGCCGCGGTGCTGGACCAGTTCGAGCAGGCCCTGGGCCGAGAGGTCGACCAGCGCCTCGCGGACCGGGGTCGCGGAGACCTCGTACTGCTCGGCGATCTGCTTGACGGTGAACTCGGTCCCAGGCGGCAGGCGTCCCGCGAGCACCTCGTCACGCAGCGCGTCCGCGATCTGCTGGCGAAGTGTGTTGCGGGTGACAGCGCCGCTGCCTGGCATAGGGGTCCGTCTCCTTAGGTGAACTCCGGACACCTTAGGCCAGGCAGCGAGGCTGAAATAGAGCGGTTGCAGATCGGTATGCGAAGGTGTCGTCCGCTATCCGGACGTGGTGTGGCGGTCGGCGACCGTCAGCGCCTCGTCCAGCAGGGCCAGCCCCTCCTTCGCCTCCGTCTCCGAAATGGTGCACGGCGGGACGACGTGGGTGCGGTTCATGTTGACGAACGGCCACAGCCCGGAGGCCTTGCAGGCCGCCGCGAATTCGGCCATGGGCGTGTTGGCGGCGCCCGAGGCGTTGTACGGGACGAGGGGCTCGCGCGTCTCCTTGTCCCGTACGAGTTCCAGGGCCCAGAAGGTGCCCAGCCCGCGGACCTCGCCGACGGAGGGGTGCCGCTCGGCGATCTCGGCGAGCGCCGGGCCGATCACGTTCGCACCGAGGTGGGCGGCGTGCTCGACGATGCCCTCCTCCTCCATCGCGTTGATCGTGGCGACGGCGGCGGCGCAGGCCAGCGGGTGACCGGAGTACGTGAGTCCGCCCGGGTAGGGGCGGGTGGCGAAGGTCTCGGCGATGGCGGCGGAGATGGCGACGCCGCCGAGCGGCACGTATCCGCTGTTCACACCCTTGGCGAAGGTGATCAGGTCGGGGGTGACGCCCCAGTGGTCGGCGGCGAACCACTTGCCGGTGCGGCCGAAGCCCGACATGACCTCGTCCAGGATGAAGACGATGCCGTGGCGGTCGCAGAGCTCGCGCACGCCCGCGAGGTAGCCGGCCGGCGGGGTCATGATCCCGGCGGTGCCGGGGACGCTCTCCAGGATGATCGCCGCGATGGTCTGCGGCCCCTCGAAGGCGATGGTGTCGGCGAGGTGGGCGAGGGCGCGCTCGCACTCCTCGGCCTCGGTGGTGGCGTGGAAGGCGGAGCGGTAGAGGTACGGGCCCCAGAAGTGCACGACACCGGCGGCGGCCGTGTCGGAGGGCCAGCGGCGCGGGTCGCCGGTGAGGTTGATCGCGGCGGCGGTGGCGCCGTGGTACGAGCGGTAGGTGGACAGCACCTTCTGCCGGCCGGTGTGCAGCCGGGCCATGCGGACGGCGTTCTCGACGGCCTCGGCGCCGCCGTTGGTGAAGAAGATCTTGTCCAGGTCGCCCGGAGTCCGCTCGGCGATGAGGCGTGCGGCCTCGGAGCGGACGTCGACGGCGAAGCCGGGCGCGAGGGTGCAGAGCCGGGCGGCCTGCTCCTGGACGGCGGCGACGACCTTGGGGTGCTGGTGGCCGATGTTGGTGTTGACCAGCTGGGAGGAGAAGTCGAGGAAGCGCTTGCCGTCGTAGTCCCAGAAGTACGACCCCTCGGCCCCGGCCACGGCGAGCGGGTCGATCAGGGCCTGGGCGGACCAGGAATGGAAGACGTGCTTCCGGTCAGCGTCCTTCACTGCGGCGAGGGTGTGCGAGGTGACATGAGGGGTCATGACGTCACGCTAGAAGTGTGCAGGTGGGAAGGGATATCGGCGGACTGTATGGGGGTGGGGGGCCGGTCTCGGCAGTCTGTCTGCCGCGCGACCCCCCATCCATTGACAACATCCTGTCATGATGACAGTGTCTTGTCATAGAGCAGTTCGCAGAGAACGTCATGGAGCACGACAGCACGACGCAGAGCAGGTCCTGAACGTCAACGCCGGAGGCGATCACCGTGAGCGAGACCCCGCGCAAGCCCGTCCACCTCGCCGTCTACGACACGTACGCGGACTGGGAGACCGGCCATACCACCGCCCACCTGACCCAGCGCGGCCACGAGGTCCGCACCGTCGCCCTCGCCGCGGAGCGGCCGGTCACCACCATGGGCGGCGTACGCATCCAGCCCGACCTGGCACTGGCCGACCTGCGGCCGCAGGACTCCTCCCTGCTGATCCTCACCGGCGCCGCGCTGTGGGACACCGGCGACGAGCTGGCGCCGTTCGCGGCGAAGGCCCGGGAGTTCCTGGAGGCAGGCGTTCCGGTGGCGGCGATCTGCGGAGCCACGGCCGGTCTCGCCCGGGAGGGCCTGCTGGACGGGCGCGCCCACACCAGCGCGGTCTCCTTCTACCTGGCGGAGCAGCCGGGGTACGGGGGCGCCGAGCGCTACGTCGAGGCCGACGCGGTGACGGACGGCGACCTGATCACGGCGGGGCCGACGGAACCGGTGGCCTTCGCCCGCGAGGTCTTCGCCCGGCTGGACGTGTACAAGCCGGACGTACTGGACGCGTGGTACCGCCTGTTCCACGACTCGGACGCGAGCGCGTACCCCGTCCTGATGGCGGCGGCGGAGGCGGGCGATGCGTGACCCGGAGCCCGACCCGGACCCGGAGCCTCTGCCGCTCCGTGCCCGTCAGGACCTCCTGAGCCGCACCGCGCTCGGGGTGTTCCGCCTCAACGGCCAGTTCCTCGCGGTGTCGGAGGAACTGGCCCGCCCGGCCGGGCTGACCGCTGCGTGGTGGCAGGTGCTCGGCGCCGTGCTCCGGGAGCCGCTCCCGGTCGCGGGCATCGCCCGGGCCATGGGCATCACGCGGCAGAGCGTCCAGCGCATCGCCGACCTGCTCGCCGCCAAGGGCCTGGCGGAGTACGTCCCGAACCCGGCCCACCGCCGCGCCAAACTCCTGCGCCCGACGGAAGCGGGCCGCGAGGCGATCGCCCGCATCACTCCGGGACACGCCTCCCTGGCCGCCCGCCTGGCAGAGGAACTGGGCGACGCCGCGTTCGCGGAAACGGTCCACGTCCTGAACCGCCTGACGAAGGCCCTGGACGCCGTGGCGGAGCCGAGGACCGACGCCTAGTGCTGTGGCCGGGAAGGTTTGCCGGGTCGCGGCGTCCGGTGCGGTGCATCGCAAGGCGGAGGGCCGCGGCTCGTACTGGACGTACTTGCGTGGTCCGACAACACGGCGAGGTGCCGTGCCGGGCGTCGCGACCCGGTGAACCTTTCCGGTCACAGCACTAGAGCACGGCGTGCGCAGGCCCCGCCCGCGCATGCTGCTCAGGCCGCCCGGCCCGCCGCGACACGGTTCGAATGTGTCGATGTCAATAAGCCTGTCGGCAAAGCTTGTTGCGCCCGCCTACCCCGGCGGACACTGCCGACCATGGAGCCGTTGAACGTAGTGGCACACCTGTGGCAGCGCATCGAGGCCCGCGACTGGGACGGCGTCGCCGACCTCATCGCCGAGGACGCCGTCATCGAATGGCCGGTCAGCGGCGAACGCATCGTCGGCCGCGACAACTTCATCGCCGTGAACAGCGACGACGGCTACACGGTCGAACGATCAGTGGAGCTGCTGCGCATCCTCGCGGACGGGGACCTCGTCGTCACCGAGGTGGAGATGCCCCAGGACCACGTGCGCTACCGGGCCGTCTCCCTCTGGACGGTGCGGGACGGCGAGATCGTCGGGGCCCGTGAGTACTGGACCAGCCCCGGACAGGACCCGGCCCCCCGCTGGCGTGCGGGCTACGTGGAGGCCCTGCCGGCCGACTGAGCCACGGGCGCCGGCCTCACGCCCCGCGCAGGACGTCCAGCTCCTCCCCGATCGCGGCCCGCAGGCCGTCGTGGCGCTCGCTCAGCGCATGCCGTTCGTCGCGCCAGTACTCCTCCCCGTACAACCAGACGGGCAGCCGGACGAGGTCGGCGGGCTCCCAGTCGTACCGCGGCCAGATGTGGGCGTGGAGGTACGGGTCGGTGTTGCCCAGGATCTCGATGTTCACGCGGCGGAAGGCGGGGTCGAGGCGGCGGCAGGCCCGTTCGACGGCTTCGGCGAGCTGCTCCGTGTCGGTGAGGTACGCGGCCCTGCGCGCCCGGGGCAGGTCGGAGAGCCGGGTCACGGCGGGGTCGTCGGTCAGCAGGACGCAGTACCCGGGCAGGAACTGCCGGTCTCCGATCACGGCGAAGCCCTCGTCGAGGCGGCGCAGGACGGTCGGGTTCTGCCCCCGGTGAGCGCTGCCGATGCGGTCGTGACGCCAGTCCGTTTCGATCATCCGCTGACCCTAACCGACGGTTCTCACCTGGGACTTCGGGGACGGACGTGCCCCTCAGGTATGCCCTGTCATACCTGAGAGCTATGCAGGAACACGGCTCTGGAGCGGGACGCCGATGACGGGTCCGGATTTCTAACTTCGGTAGCAGAGAAGGGCGCTGACGGCTCTTCCTGACCGAAGGAAGAGACGATGGCGGCGGGGACCACTACAAGCACCAAGAGGGCGACGGCGACTGCCACTGCCACTGCGACGGCGACGGCGACGGCGAAGGCCCGCGGCCTGGCTGCAACCGGTCGCGGCCTGGCGGCAACGGGCCGACTGCGCCGCACGCTGATGGCGTCGCTGGTCGCGGCCGCCGTCGTGATACCGGTGTCCGCCGCCGCATCCCCCCATGTTCCCGCGCCCATACCCGCGGCGTTCACCGAGTCCGCCGCGCCCCACGACCGGTACACGGCCAACCGGGCCAACCTCGCCGAGGCGGCCCGGATGGCGGCGGACGCCGGGCGCACCGGCCGGGCTGGGAAGCTGCGCGCCATGGACGCGGCCGGTACGGCGCAGTTCCTCGCCTTCGACGGCCGGGGAAGCGGCCGGGCTGTCGAGGTGTTCGGCGATCTGGAAACCGCCGATCGGGTCACCGTCCTGGTGCCCGGGTCCGATACGACACTCGACACCTACCAGAGGTTCCGTGCCGGGGCCGTCTCCCTCCACCAGCGCCTCCAGGCCGGGCATCCGCGCTCCGCCGTGGTCGCCTGGCTGGGGTACGACACCCCGGGCACGGTCAGCACGACGGTCCTGACCGCCGCCCGCGCCGATGAGGCCGCCGCCGAACTGGGTCCCTTCCTCGACCGGTTGCGGGACATGGCAGGACCGGGCGCCCGGCTCTCCCTGCTGTGCCACTCCTACGGCTCGGTGGTCTGCGCCCGTACGGGGACCGGGCCGGCGGTCGCCGACATCGTCCTGTTCGGCAGCCCGGGCACGGGGGCCGGCTCCGCCCGGGACCTTCCGACGGGGGCCCGGGTCTGGGCCGGGCGGGGCAGCGGGGACTGGATCGGCAAGGTCCCGCACGCCCGGCTCGGCGCGATCGGCTTCGGTCCCGACCCCGTCGACCCCGCCTTCGGAGCCCGGGCGTTCGCCGCCGGGTCCGCCGGGCACAGCGACTACCTCAAGCCCGGCACCGAGTCCCTGGACAGCCTGGCCGCCATCGTCCTCGCCGCCGCGGCCGCGGACCCCGCCACCGCCACCGCCACCGTCTCGGGGGCTTCCCATGCGTGAGCTCCGCGCCCGCTGGTCCGTCCTGGCCGAGGACATCGACGCGGCGACCCCGGCCGGCCGCGACCGCGCCGTGGACGCGCTGCGGGCCTTCGCGATCCTCGGCGTGGTCCTCGGCCACTGGCTGGTCACCGCCCTGACCACCGCCAACGGCGGGCTGAGCAACACCAGTCCGCTGGCGTACACGAGCTGGCTGGCCCCGGTGTCCTGGGTGTTCCAGACACTGGCCGTCTTCTTCCTCGTCGGCGGCCACGTCGCCGCCCGCGGCTACGCCTCGGCGCGGGAGCGCGGGGACTCGTACCGCACCTGGGTCGGCGGGCGGCTGGGCCGGCTGTTCCGTCCGGTCGCCGCCGTGCTCGTCCTGTGGACGGTCGTCGCGGGCGGGATGCTGGTCGGCGGGGTGGACATCACCACCGTGCAGACGCTGGTCAAGCTGGTGCTGTCGCCACTGTGGTTCCTGCTCGTGTTCGCCGTGCTGACCGCCGCGACCCCGCTCGTGGCCCGGCTCCATCCGCTGTGGCCGCTGGCCGTGGTGGCGGGCGTCGACCTGTGGCGGTTCGGGCTCGGCGGGCCCGAGGGGGCCGCCTGGATCAATGTGATCGCCGGCTGGCTCGTCCCCTACACCCTGGGCGCCGCCTGGTCCCGGGGGGCGTTCGCCCGGCGATGGCCCGCGCTCCTGCTACTGGCCGCGGGCGCCGCCGCCACGGCCGCGCTGATCCTGTGGGGCGGATACCCGGCGTCGATGGTCGGAGTCCCCGGGGCGGCCGTGTCGAACCTGAACCCGCCGACGCTCGCCGCGGTCGCGTTCGGCCTGGCCCAGTGCGGGCTGGCCCTGCTGCTGCGCCAGCCGTTGGGACGGGTCATGCGGCGGCCTGGAGCCTGGGCCAAGGTGGCTCTGCTGAACCTCTCCGCCATGACGGTCTTCCTCTGGCACCAGACCGCCATGATGGCCGTCACCGCCCTCGGGCTGCTGGCCCCGGCCGACCTGCCCGGGCTGCACACCGTGCCCGACTCGCTGATGTGGATACCGGCCCGGCTGCTGTGGCTGCCCGTGTTCGCCGCCGCGCTGGCACTGTGCTGGGCCGCCTTCCGTACGTACGAGCGGGGCGGCCGTCCGAAGACGGAGGGCACCACCCGTATCGTCGTCGGCTCCGGCCACCAGGCGACCGCCCCCGTCGAGGGGATCACCCATGCCTAGGCTGGAGCCCGTGAGCGAGCCGAGCGAGTCCCCCGTACCCGACGCCCGCGAACGCCGGAGCGGTCGTCCCGCGCTGCGCGGTCTGGCGCGGGAGATGTTCACCTTGGAGTGGGACCCGCTTCCCCGTATGTCGCGGCCGCGATGGCTGGCCTGGCTGCCGCATGTGGCCGTCGGCTACGCGGCCGTGGCTTCCTGCGCCCTCACGGTCTCGCAGCTCGAGGACCACTACAAGGTCACAGGTGGCTTGGTCGTCGCGATGGCCCTCCTGACCGGCGGCTCCATCGTTCTCGGGATGTTCCGTCCCCTGGCCGGCTGGTGGCTCGGCCTCGTCACCGCGGCCATGGTCGCGTGGACGATCTACGGCAACGTCGGTCAGGGCCAGACCTGGCCGTGGACACCCGCTGGGGCCTTCACGTTCGCACCGCTGATCCTGCTGGTGGCCCTACGGGTGCCGCCCCGGGTGACGATCGGGGTCGTCGGACTCTCGATCCTCTACTCCGGGCTGGCCGAAACCGCCTTCAGGCCGCCGGCCAGCCAGACGGTGCTCCCGGGCATCGCTCTCCTCTTCGGCTTCGTCGGCGTCCTCGGCTACGCGCTCCGCGCGACGCGCCTGGCGCGCGGCAAGCTGGTCGAGCAGGAGTCCCTCACCGCGGAGGAGCGCGCCCGCCGCACGCTGCTGGAGGAGCGCAGCCGCATCGCCCGCGAGCTGCACGACGTCGTCGCTCACCACATGTCGGTCATCTCCATCCAGGCGCAGGTCGCCCCGTACCTGGTGGAGAACCCGTCGGAGGAGCTCAAGGAGAACCTCGCGGGCATCCGGGGGAACGCGCTGGAGGCGCTGACGGAGCTGCGGCGGGTGCTGGGCGTACTGCGCTTCGAGCAGCCCGACGATCCGTCGGCCCTGCAACACCCGCAGCCGACCCTCGCCGAGCTGGACGGCCTCGTGGACAACGTGCGGGGGGCCGGGCTGCAGGTCACCACCGAGATCGCGGGGATACGCCGGCCGCTGACGCCCGGCGTCGAGCTCACCGCCTACCGGATCGTGCAGGAGGCGCTGAGCAACTGTCTGCGCCACGCCCCCGGTTCGAGGGTGGAGGTCGGCATCGCGTACGGGCCGCGCGACCTGCACCTGTGCGTCGCCAACACCGCGCCCACCCGGCCGGCCCCGCCGTCGCCGGGGGCGGGGCACGGGCTGCTGGGGATGCGGGAGCGGGCAGGCATGCTGGGGGGCGAGCTGACCGCCGGTCCCCTGCCCAGCGGCGGGTACGAGGTGACCGCGGTACTTCCGATGGATCCGCAGGACATGCCCGGCGGTTCCGCATCCAAGACGACGAGGGATTCATGAGCACCCCGATCAAGGTGATGATCGCCGACGACCAGATGATGGTCCGGCAGGGCTTCACCGTGCTTCTCAACGCCCAGCCCGACATCGAGGTGGTCGGCCAGGCCGTCGACGGGGCCGACGCCGTGGCCAAGGCCGGTGAACTGGGACCGGACGTGGTCCTGATGGACATCCGCATGCCGGGGATGGGCGGCATCGAGGCCACGTCCGTCATCACGGGCGCCGTGGGCGCCACCGTGAAGGTGCTGGTGCTGACCACCTTCGACCTCGACGAGTACGTGTATGAGGCGCTGCGGGCCGGGGCCTCCGGGTTCCTGCTCAAGGACGCGTCGGCCGACCAGCTCGCGGAGGCGGTGCGGGTGGTGGCCGCCGGGGAGGCGTTGCTCTCGCCGAACATCACGAAGCGGCTGATCACCGAGTTCTCCCGGCTGGGGGCGCCGCGGGCGCCGTCGCGGGCGCGGATCGACGAGTTGACCGAGCGGGAGACCGAGGTCCTTTCCCTCGTGGCCCAGGGCCTGTCGAATGCGGAGATCGCGTCCCACCTGACCGTGGCCGAGCAGACGGTGAAGACCCATGTGGGCCGGATCCTGGTGAAGCTGGGTCTGCGGGACCGCACCCAGGCGGCGGTGTTCGCGTACGAGACCGGGCTGGTCCGTCCGACGGGCTACTGACGTCACCCGTGTAGTACCTGGGAGGGACCCCGGGAAATCCCCTTCGGCGGCGACGCGGGCCAGGGTGGTACCGGCCTACGGTGGGGCGTATGACCGAGACGACCACCGGGGGGACAACCCGGACGCCTGAAATCCGCATGGCATCGGGGGTGATCGAGACCCTGCGCCAGGACCTCTTCACCGACACCCTCGCCTACCGGCCTCTGCCCCTGGTGGAGACACCGGGGCGCTTCGTGCGGCGGCTGCCCGAGGCGATACGCCGGTATGCGCCGTGGAGGCAGTACGCGGCGGTGGGGGTGCTGGCGTTCTTCATCGTGGTGTTCACGAGCACCACGCATTCGACCTACATCGGCGAAACCGGCAGGTTCGCCATGGGGCTCATCGCCGCGGTCCCGGTCCTTATGACGCTGGTCCGGCCGGTTGCCGCGTACTGGGCTGCCGTGGCGATGACGCTGGTGCTCGCCGGGGTCGGTGGGGGCCCGGACTGGCCCTGGAGCCCGGGCAGCTTCCTCTCCTACCTCGCGGTCATGGTGCTCGTCACCCTGCGGACCGGCCCGCGGGTCGCGGCCTGGATGTGGACGCTCACTCTCGCGCTCGGCTTCGCGATGTCGGCGCTGCTCGGCAACGGGTACGGGACCGGCCTGCCGCAGATGGCGGTGACCTCTGCCATCGCGCTGGCCATCGCGAGCAGTGTCCAGATACGCCGCTCCGCCAGGGCCGAGGTGAGCGCGCAGCAGGAGGTCACGGCCGTCGAGCGGGACAAGCGGACGCTGCTGGAGGAGCGGACCACGATCGCGCGGGAACTGCACGATGTGGTCGCTCACCACATGTCGGTGGTGGCGATCCAGGCGGAGGCCGCTCCGTACCGGGTGAAGAACCCGCCGCCGGAGCTGGAGGCGGCGTTCGTCACCATCCGGGAGAACGCGGTGGCTGCGCTGACGGAGCTGCGGCGGGTGCTGGGTGTGGTGCGCTCCGCGGACTACGAGGCTCCCGACGCCCCGCAGCCGACGCTGGCCTCGCTGGACGGGCTGCTGGCCAATGTGCGGGAGGCCGGGCTGAGCGTGGAGAAGACGGTCACGGGCGCGGTGCGGGAACTGCCGCAGGGGGTGGAGCTGTCGGCGTACCGGATCATCCAGGAGGCCCTGAGCAACACGCTGCGCCACGCGCCGGGGGCGGCGGCCTCGGTGGAGGTCTCGTACGTGCTGGGCGGCCTGGGGATACGCGTCGTCAACGGGGCGGCGACCGGGGACGTGCGGCCCTCGCCGGGGGCCGGGCACGGGATCACGGGGATGCGGGAGCGGGTGGCCATGCTGGAAGGGGAGATGACGGCCGGCGCCACCGCGGCGGGCGGGTACGAGGTGGCGGTGTTCATACCGGTGCCCCACCGTGCGGAGTCCGTGGCCGAGTCCCAGGAGACCGGGACGGGGACGGGGACGGGGACGGGGACGGCATGACGATCAGGGTGCTGATCGTCGACGACCAGATGATGGTGCGCGAGGGGTTCTCGGTCCTGCTGAACGCCATGGAGGGCATCGAGGTCGTCGGCGAGGCCGTCGACGGCCGTGAGGCCATCGCGCAGGTGGCGGCGCTGCGGCCGGATGTGGTGCTGATGGACATCCGGATGCCGCAGATGAACGGGCTGGAGGCGACGCGGGAGATCGTGGCGGCCGACACGGACGCGAAGGTGCTGGTCCTGACGACCTTCGACCTCGACGAGTACGTGTACCAGGCGCTGCGGGCCGGGGCCTCCGGGTTCCTGCTCAAGGACGCGTCGGCCCGTCAGCTGGCCGATGGCGTAAGGGTGGTGGCGGCCGGGGAAGCGCTGTTGGCGCCGTCGGTGACCAAGCGGCTGATCGCGGAGTTCTCGAAGCTCGCCGAGACGCCGAGGGTCGCGGATCCGGCGGGGCTGGGCGAGTTGACGGACCGGGAGAAGGAGGTGCTGGTGCTGATCGCGCAGGGACTGTCCAACGGGGAGATAGCCGGCCGGCTGGTCGTCGCCGAGTCCACCATCAAGACCCATGTGAGCCGGATCCTGGTGAAGCTGGGCCTGCGGGACCGCACCCAGGCAGCGGTGTTCGCCTACGAGACCCGGCTGGTGACTCCGTCGTAGGGTGCGGGGATGGGTTTTGATCCGTGGGATGCCGCGTTCGTCGCCGATCCGTACCCGGCGTACCGGGAGTTGCGGGAGCAGGGGCGGGCGGTGTGGTGCGAGGCCACCGGACAGTGGCTGGTGCCGCACTACGCCGATGTGAGTGCGCTGCTGCGGGACCGGCGGCTGGGGCGGACCTACCTGCACCGGTTCACCCACGAGGAGTTCGGGCGCGAGGCGCCGCCCGCGGAGCACGAGGCCTTTCACGTGCTCAACGGGAACGGCCTGCTGGACCTGGAGGATCCGGCGCACGCGCGGGTGCGCAGGCTGGTCGCGAAGGCCTTCACCCCGCGGACGGTGGAGCGGCTGGTGCCGGCCGTGCGGCGGATGGCCGGGGAGCTGGTGGGGCAGCTGCTCGCGGACGGTGGCGGGGACCTGCTCAGCGGGGTCGCCGAGCCGCTGCCCGTGGCGGTGATCGCGGAGCTGCTGGGCGTGCCGGAGGCGGACCGGGGGCTGCTGCGGCCGTGGTCGGCGGACATCTGCGGGATGTACGAGCTCCGGCCGGACGAGGAGACGGCGCGGCGTGCGGTGCGGGCGAGCGTGGAGTTCAGCGCGTACCTGCGCGAACTGATCGCCGAGCGGCGCGCACGGCCCGGGGAGGACCTGATCTCCGGTCTGATCGCCGCCCACGACGAGGAGGGCAGGCTCAGCGAACAGGAGATGATCTCCACCTGCGTGCTCCTGCTGAACGCCGGGCACGAGGCCACCGTCAACACCACGGTAAACGGCTGGTGGGCGCTGTTCCGCAACCCCGGGGAGCTCGCCGCGCTGCGCGCGGATCCGAATCCCGAAAAGTTGTCCACAGCTGTGGATGAACTCATGCGCTACGACACCCCCCTCCAGCTGTTCGAGCGGTGGGTCCTCGACGACATCCGGATCGGGGACACCGAAATCCCCCGCGGAGCCGAGGTCGCGCTGCTCTTCGGGTCCGCTAACCGGGATCCCGCGCGGTTCTCCGACCCCGACACGCTGGACCTCGTACGGGCCGACAATCCGCATCTGTCCTTCGGGGCCGGGATCCACTACTGCCTGGGGGCGCCGCTCGCGCGCCGGGAGCTGGAGGCGTCCTTCGGGGCGCTGCTGGCAGACGGCCTCCCGCCCCTGCGCCTCGTCGAGGAGCCGCGGTGGCGGGACGGGTACGTCATCCGGGGGCTGGAGCGCCTGCTCGTGACGTTCTAGACGGCCAGGCCTAGGCCACCATGTCGCGGCGACGCAGGGCCGCGAGGCCGGCGGCCGTGAGGGCCGCGGCCAGAGCCGTCAGGGTCAGCAGCGGGGTCCAGGGCAGGGCCTCGGCTCCCGGCAGCTTCGGCAGGTGGGCGAAGGGCGAGAGGTCCAGGACGGCCTCCGGGAGGTGCAGCGCCGGCCCGACCCATCCGAGGGCCAGCGCGGCCCGGCCACCGCCCAGGCGGCCACCGCGTACCTGGGGACCGCGCGAGCTGCTCGGCCTGCCGGACCGCTGGCGGGCCTACCGGGAGACCCTGGACCAGGGCTGAGCCCGGGCCGGGCGGGCGCGCCCCAGCCGGCGGGCCACCGGAACCCACAGGATGGCCCCGACCGCGAGATCCCCGGCCAGCAGGACCCGTACGGCGCCGGTCCGGGGGCGCGGGTCGCCGGGGTCCCGCGGGGCGCCCGGGCGCGGATCCCCCGGGCACGGGCCGACCGGATACAGGTCCGTCGCAGTCGGGCCCACCGGAATCGGGCCCACCGGAATCGGGTCCGCCGGACTCGGGTCCGCCGGACTCGGCGGGCCTGGCGGCAGGACTCGCCGCCCCAGCAGCCCCAGGCTCAGCCGGTCCCCATGGCCCTCCAGGACCAGTACCGGCGGCAGCCACCCCCTGCGCACCACCACGGCCTCGTACGGGGTCCAGCGCACGGCCGGATCCCGCAGGGCCCGCCCGGCCCACCGGGCCGCGAGGAGCTCCCGTACCCCGAGCACCACCGGACTCAGCAGCACCACCAGCGCCGCCGGCCGGGTGAGCACCGCCGCGACCACCGCCGGCCAGCAGAAAACCGGCAGCAGGCACAGCAGCAGCCCGTCCCGCCGCCAGTCGGCGAGCGCGCCGCGCATCGCCTCCGAGACCGCCGCCGTCACCGCCCCACCGCCCTGGTCACCGCATCCCCGCCCTCCCCGCTCCCCTCACCGGGGCACGGTGAGCGCCCACGCCGAGGGATGCAGGGTCCACGTGCGCCGCCGGACCGGCCCGGTCATCGCCGCGTCGGCCCGGTAGCGGAAGTCCGTGCCCGACACCGAGACCGTCTTGGCGCGCGCCGACACCGTCGAACCCGCGCCGTCGCCACCCGTCCGTACGACGACCTCCGCGAGGCCGCCGTCCTCCCCGGTGGTCACCGAGACGTCCTCCACCGGCCGGTCCACATCCGCCAGCACCACCCCGTCCGCCTCGACCCGCAGCCGCAGCCGGGCCGCGTCACCCGCCCCGGCCGCGGGGCGGACCAGCGTCCGCACCAGCGAGCGGTACGCGCTCCACACCGAGGGCCCGGCCGGGGGCCCGGTGGCCGCCGCCCGCAGCGGCGGGATCCGCAGCGAGCGCAGGACCACCCCGTCGCTGTCGTCCACCAGCAGGTCGCACATCCGTACCGCCCCCTCCAGCACCGCCCGCGCCGCCGCGACGGCCGACAGCGGCACGCCCAGCGCACCGGCCAGCCCCAGCGACCCCGCGGACCCCACCGGAACCAGCGAAAGGGCCCCCTCCGCCAGCCCCCGCTCCCGGTGCAGCAGCCCCACGGCGCGCACCAGGGCCCGGTCGTCGCCCACGATCACCGGCCGCCGATGACCCCGGCGGGCCAGCGCCCGCGCAAACTCCTCCTGTGACTCCGGGAGGCAGATTTTCGCCGCCGCGCCCGCTGACAACACATCCTTCGCGATTCGCACGGACTCGCCGTCAAGACGGCGGGCGACCGGGTCGACGAGCACGAGCAGGCCGCCTACCGGCGCGCCCGCGTGGCTCATGGTGGGCTCTGGAGCCGACACCTCGGTCCTTCCTCGGGTAGCATCTTTGTGCAAGAGGCCCTTGCGCTATTGCGCCAGGGCCTTCGTCTATTCCGGGGTACCGGTCCGACGGCTCAGCCTGCGGTGTACATCGTCGTACGCCCCCTGACCTTGGACATGCCCCATCCGGAAGAGGTGTACGCCTGTGCCCGCTCTTGTGCTGCTCGGAGCTCAGTGGGGTGACGAGGGCAAGGGAAAGGCCACCGACCTGCTCGGTGGATCCGTTGACTATGTAGTGCGCTACCAGGGTGGCAACAACGCCGGCCACACGGTCGTCGTCGGCGACCAGAAGTACGCGCTGCACCTTCTCCCTTCCGGCATCCTCTCCCCCGGATGCACCCCGGTCATCGGTAACGGAGTCGTCGTCGACCCGGCCGTCCTGCTCTCCGAGCTGCGCGGCCTGAACGAGCGCGGCATCGATACCTCCAAGCTGCTCATCAGCGGCAACGCGCACCTGATCACGCCGTACAACGTCACCCTCGACAAGGTCGGCGAGCGCTTCCTCGGCAAGCGCAAGATCGGTACGACCGGCCGCGGCATCGGCCCGACGTACGCGGACAAGATCAACCGCATCGGCATCCGCGTCCAGGACCTCTACGACGAGTCGATCCTCACCCAGAAGGTCGAAGCGGCCCTCGAGGGCAAGAACCAGCTCCTCGCGAAGCTCTACAACCGCCGCGCGATCGACGCCGCCGCGATCGTGGAGGAGATGCTCCAGTACGCGGACCAGATCAAGGGCTACGTCGCCGACACCACCCTGATCCTCAACGACGCGCTGGACGAGGACAAGGTCGTGCTCTTCGAGGGCGGCCAAGGCACCCTGCTCGACGTCGACCACGGCACGTACCCCTTCGTCACCTCCTCGAACCCGACCGCGGGCGGCGCCTGCACCGGTACCGGTGTCGGCCCGACGAAGATCAGCCGCGTCATCGGCATCCTGAAGGCGTACACGACCCGCGTCGGCGCCGGCCCGTTCCCGACCGAGCTGTTCGACCAGGACGGCGAGGACCTGCGACGCATCGGCGGCGAGCGCGGCGTGACCACCGGCCGTGACCGCCGCTGCGGCTGGTTCGACGCGCCGATCGCGCGCTACGCCACCCGTGTGAACGGTCTGACCGACTTCTTCCTCACCAAGCTGGACGTGCTGACCGGCTGGGAGCAGATCCCGGTGTGCGTCGCGTACGAGATCGACGGCAAGCGCGTCGAGGAGCTCCCGTACTCGCAGACGGACTTCCACCACGCGAAGCCGATCTACGAATACCTCCCCGGCTGGTCGGAGGACATCACCAAGGCGAAGACCTTCGAGGATCTGCCCGCGAACGCCCAGGCGTACGTGAAGGCCCTCGAGGAGATGTCGGGCGCCCCGATCTCCGCGATCGGCGTCGGCCCGGGCCGTACCGAGACGATCGAGATCAATTCGTTCCTCTAGGTCCTCCGGGGCCTCCGGGGCCACCGGGGCCTCCGGGGCCACCGGGACGCGGAAGGGGCGGTGCGCCGTACGGTGCACCGCCCCTTCCGCGTGTCCGCCGGCGGGTCAGCTCTTCTCGTAGAAGCCGAACATGTCGACGACGAGGTCGATGTCGTCCCAGCCCTGGTTCCAGAAATCGATGACGCTGCCCTTGCCTGCGCTCGCCTGGGCGAGGTTCGGAACGGTCGAGCCCATCGTCCAGTTGAGCGTGGACGAGACGGGCCGCTCGGGCCGGCCCGCGGTGCCGTTTTCGTACAGGTCCCAGGTGTTCGGGTCCGGCGAGACCGACAGGAAGCCGTCTCCGCGGGGGTTGGTGACCGTGGCGTTCAGGACATAGCCCTCGATGCCGGGGTGACCGGTGAAGATCGGCAGGGGAACGTAATCGCGGGCCGGAAGGGGACCGTAGGCCCACCTGCGGGTGTCGAGGAGCCGGTTCGGGACGAGCGGCATGAAGGCCGCCTTGCTGTCGGGGCTGTAGTAGCCGACGACGTCGACCACCACGTCGGCCGGGGCCCAGCCGCCGTTGCGGATGCTGATCCTGCCGTCGGACCCGATCGGCACGATCACCGAGTTGGCGACCGTCTGACCGGCCGCGAAGTTCACGCTCGACGTCGACGGCGCCGCCTGCCCGCTCGGGAAGGCGGTCAGGTGCCCGGCGTCCCCCGGGTTGGTGACGGTCATGTTCAGGGCCACCGCGGTGGCGCCCTTCGGAACGCCCCGGCGGTCGGCGATGTCCAGTCCGAACGTGCCGTAGCCGGGAACCTGGCCCTTGATCGTGCCGAGGCCCTCACGCGTGTCGGCGAAACGGACCGGAGCCAGCGAGGTGTAGCCGCTGGACGCCGTCCGGCCGAAGTAGCCGGTGACGTCCGCGATCAGGTCGACCGATCCGGCACCGCTGTTGATCAGGTGCACATAACCCTCGTGCACCGGAACGATCACCAGGTTGGGGACGGTCTTGCCGGCCACGTAGTTCACGTTCGACGTGGTGGGCTCGAAGAAGTCCTTGCCGGGCTGGACCGCGACGTACCCGGGGTGGGTGGCGTTGGTGACCGTGACGTTGAGCGCCACGGCGGTGACGCCGGCCGGGATCTTGCCGGCGCCGCCGATCTTCAAGGCGGTCATTCCGTACCGCCCGACCTTGGCCTTCGGCGCACCGGTTCCCTCGCGGGTGTCCAGCAGCCGGGTGGGCGCGTGGGGCGTGAAGTCGGAACCCGCCGTGGTGATCTCGGTCTTGTTCACGGCCGAGACCTTGTTCGTCGCGTCCCACACCGAGACCGTGACGGTGTAGGTGCCGACCTCGGCGTAGCTGTGGCTGTTGTTCAGCACGGTGGAGCCGGAGGCGGTGACCCGGTCCGCGGTCCCGTCGCCCCAGGCGATGCTGATGTCGAGCGAGGCGAAGGCGCTCGTGACGGTCGACTCCAGGACGAGTCCGTGCGCGGTGTGGCTCGATCCGGCCAGCGCGACGGCCAGGGCCGGATTCCCTTCGGCGGCCTGAGCCTGCGCCCCTGCCCCTGCGCCTGCGGCCTTGTTCTTGCCGGCCGGCGTCGCCGTACGGACCGTACGGTCGGCAGGGCTGGCGAAGGTCAGGGCGGCGGCTGCCCGCGCCTTGTCCAGGTCCACGCCCGGAGCGGCCGTCCCGTGGCCCGCGGCCGCGGGACCCGCCGGAGCGGAACCCGCCGCCTGGGCCGTGCCCGGGACCAGGCCGAAACCCGCCGCCACGAGGGCGGCGGAGACTACGAGTCGGCGATTGCGCACCGATCCCCCATTTTTCTGTCGATGCTTGATCAGGTTCGAAGTGCTACTTGGTGTCGTAGTAGCCGAGGCAGTCGACGATCACGTCGACCGGCTCCCAGCCCTGGTTCCAGAAGTCGATGACGTCGCCCCTGCCCCCGGACGTCTGGACCAGGTTGGGAACGGTCGCGCCCGCCGTCCAGTTCAGGGACGAGGAGCCCGGACGCTCCGGCCTGACCTGGAGGCCCTTCTGGTAGTCGGTCCACGTGTTCGGGTCGGGAGCGACCGACAGGTGGCCCGCACCGCGCGTGTTGGTGACCGTGGCGTTCAGCACCCAGGCCGTGACGGGCTCCGGCGAATCGCCCATGAGCGGCAGGGCGAGGTAGTCGCGCGCCGGCACCGGCGCGGCGTCGCGGTACCAGGCGTCCTCGCGGGTGTCGATCATCCGGAACGGCTCGTCCGCGGGCCGGAAGGCGGCGTTGCTGGCGGGGCTGTAGGAGCCGACGACGTCGATCACCACGTCGGCCGGCTTCCAGCTGCCGTTGCGAATGGTGATCTTGCCGTCGGGCCCGATCGGCACGATCACCGAGTTGGCGACCGTCTGACCGGCCGCGAAGTTCACGCTGGACGTCGACGGCGCCGCCTGCCCGCTGGGGTAGGCGGTCAGGTGACCGGCCTCCTGCGGGTTGGTGGCCGTGAGGTTCAGCGCCACGGCGGTGGCACCCTTCGGGATGCCGGCCAGCCCGGCGATCTCGACGCCGAACGTGCCGTATCCGGCGACCTGGCCCTTGGCGGTGCCCAGGCCCGCGCGGGTGTCGACGGCGCGGACCGGCGTCAGCGGGGCGTAGCCGCTCGCCGCCGAGTGGGTGAAGTAGCCGGTGACGTCCGCGATCAGATCGACCGGCGCCCAGCCGCCGTTGACCAGGTGTACGTAGCCGTCGACGACCGGCACGATCACCAGGTTCGGGACGGTCTGGCCCGCGACGTAGTTCAGGTTCGACGTCTTGGGCGGGAGGAAGTCCTTGCCCGGCTGGACCGCGATGTGGCCCGCGTCCGCGGCGTTGGTGACGGTGACGTTGAGGGCCACGGCGGCGACGTCCGCGGGGATCTTGGCATTGCCGCCGACCTTCAGGGCCACCATGCCCTTCGCACCGACCTTGGCCTTCGCCGCGCCGACGCCCTCGCGGGTGTCCAGCAGCCGGGTGGGCGCGTGCGGGGTGAACTCGCTGCCCGCGGTGACGAATTTGACCTCGTTCACGGCCGTGACGTTGTTCGTCGCGTCCTTCACCGTGACCTTGACCGGGTACGTGCCGACCTCGGCGTACATGTGGGTCTTGTTCTGCACGTCGGCGCCGGTCGCGGCGTAGGTGTCCGTGGTCCCGTCGCCCCAGGCGATGGTGATGTCGAGCGCGGCAGCCGCGCTCTTGACGTCGGTGACCAGCAGGATCTCGTGCGCGGAGTTCTCATGGGCGTGCAGGGCGATCGCGAGGCCCGGGTTGCCCGCCGCGTCCGCCTGGGACGTGACGACCGTACGGTCCGCACCACTGCGGACGGCCTCGGCCTGGCTCTGCGACCCGGCCTTTCCCGGCGTCCCGGCGGAGGCGGCCACCCCGTGCCCCCCGGGTGCCACCGGGCCCGCTGCCTGGGCGATGCCCGGGATCAGGCCTATGCCCGCCGCGACGAGAGCGGCGGAAACTACGAGTCGGCGATTGCGCACCGGCCCCCCAATTCTCAGTTCAGGAAAGTACGAAGTAGTAGGTGTGGAACAGCACCCGGGGCGGGCCTGCTTGCCGGCCCGCCCCGGGTGCTGGAAATCCGCTTACTTGGTCTCGTAGGTGCCGAAGATGTCGAAGATCAGGTCGGCATCCGTCCAGCCCTGATTCCAGAAGTGGATGATGCCGTGCTCGCCGTCGCTCGACTGCACCAGGTTCGGAACGGTCTTGCCCGCCGTCCAGTTCAAGACGGAGGACGTCGGACGAGGCGGCACCGGCGCGTCGGGGTGGTCGTTGATCAGCCATGGGAACGGGCCCGGGGTCACCGACATGAACCCGGCGTCCGTCGTGTTGGTGACGGTGACGTTCAGTACGTCGGCCTCGACGCCCTCCGGATCCAGCGAGGCGAACTGGGGAATGTACCCGCGGGCCGGGAACCGTCCGCCGGGCCACCATTCACCGGGCTCACGCGTGTCGAGTCCACGGAATGGGCCGATCGGCATGAAGGCGGCGCGGCTGTCGGTGCTGTAGTAGCCGACGACGTCGACGATGACATCGGCGCCGGCCCAGGCACCGTTGCGGATGCTGATCTTTCCGTCGGCGCCGACCGGCACGATGACGGAGTTGGCGATCGTCTGGCCCGCGGTGAAGTTCACGTTGGACGTGGTCGGCGCCTGCTGACCGCTCGGGAACGCGATCAGGTGGCCGGCCTCCCGCGGGTTGGTGACGGTCATGTTCAGCGCCACGGCGGTGGCGCCGGCCGGAACGCCTCGCTGTCCGGCGATCTGCACGCCGAACGTGGCCTGCCCCGCGACCTGCCCCTTGGCCGTGCCGAGGCCCTCGCGGGAGTCGACGGCACGGACCGGGGACAGCGACGTGTATCCGCTGGACGCGGAACGGGTGAAGAAGCCGGTGACGTCCGCGAGCAGGTCGACGGAGTCCCAGCCGCCGTTGAACAGCTCCACGTAGCCGTCGCTGCCGACCGGCACGATGACCAGGTTCGGGACGCTCTCGCCGGCCTGGTAGTTGAGGTTCGACGTGATGGGCCGCTCCGACCCCTTGCCGGGGAAGACCGTGATGTGTCCGTCGGCGACGGTGTTGGTGACGGTCACGTTGAGGACGACGGCCGTGACCCCGGCGGGGACCTTCTCGTTCCCGGCGATCTTCACGCGGGCACTGCCGCGACCCGCGACCTTGCCCGCCTCGGTGCCCGTGCCGTTACGGGTGTCCAGGAGCCGGGTCGGGGCGTGCGCGGTGAACTTGGCGCCCGGGGTTTGGTACGCGAGCGTATTGACGGCCTGGACGCCGTTGCCGGCGTCGACCACCGTCACCTTGACGGTGTACTCGCCGACCTGCTCGTAGGTGTGCCGGTGGTCCAGCTGGGCGGAGCCCCTGGCGGTCGCCTTGTCCACCTTGCCGTCGCCCCAGTCGACGACGATCTCGAGCGCCGCGTCCGCGCTCGTGATCTTGGACCGGATGTCCAGTCCGTGCGCTGTGTAGCTGGTGCCCTCGATGGCCAGCGCGAGGTCCGGGTTCCCCTGTGCGGACTGCGCCTGCGCCGCAGCGGCCTGGTTCGTACCGGTCGGCAGCGCCGTGCGGACCGTACGGTCGGCAGCGCTGCGGAAGGTCTGGGCGGCGGCCGCCCTGGCCTGGTCCAGGCTGCTCGCGGCCGGGGCGGAAGCCCCACCGCTGGCAGGTGCCACCGGTCCGGGCGCCGCCTGGGCGGTGCCCGGGATCAGACCGATACCCGCCGCCACGAGGGCAGCGGAAACTACGAGTCGGCGATTGCGCACCGGCCCCCCATTTTTCTGTCGATGCTTGAACAAGTTCGAAAATAGCATTGGCTTGATAAGCGCCGCAGACGTCGACCGGGTCCAGTCGACGCCCCTCCAACTCCCAACGGGGCCCGGAGTGCTGACACTCCGGGCCCCGTGGAGGGGCTATCCTCCGCCTTGCGGCGGCTTGCGGCGGCTGGGCCTTAGAAGGTGCCGGTGATAGTGGTGGCGGTGAGGGTTCCGGTCACGCCCTGGAGGGCGACCGGGGTGACCGAGCTCCAGGTGCGATCAGCCCGGCGGATGGTGTGGAGGAGCTTGTTGTCCGCGGTGGCAGCGGTGAGCTGGACCTCGCCGTTGACGGCAGCCGCGCTGACGGACTTGGCCGTGATGGTGCCCAGAACGCCGTTCAGCTCGGCGAAGCGGTCCCAGTTGCCGTCGGCCTTGCGCATGCCGTGGTACTGGCGGGTGCCGTTGTCGGTGGCGATCACGATGTAGGCGTCGCCTGCAATGCCGGCCATGGCGACGGAGGTGACAGCCCCGGTGGCGCCGGCGGCCTGCGTAACGCTGCCCCAGCCGCTCCAGTTGCCGACGGTGCTGCGGATGGTGTGGAAAGCCTGGCCGCCGGAGACGGCGATGACCTGGAGCTGACCGTTGGCGTTGGTGGTGGCCGAGGCGGTCACGGTGCCGATCGGGCCGGCGACGGAGGAGAGGTCTCCGAACCTGGTCCAGTTGCCGTCGGCCTTTCGGGTGGTGTGGAAGATCTTTCCGCTGGCGACGCCAACGACGTGGAGGTCGCCGCCGATGGAGACGGCGGAGACCTGCGTGAAGGTGCCGGGAACGCCGGCCACGGAGCCGATGTCGCCGAAGGCGCCCCAGGAACCATCGGCCTTGCGGATGGTGTGGTAGGGGCGGCCGTCGCCGCCAACGGTTACAACGTGGGTGTCGGAGTCGATTCCGGCGGCTGCCGCGGCGCGGACGCCGCCGCTGATGGAGCTGGCCTTGGACTGGACGTCAGTGAAGCCGGTCCAGGAGCCGTCGGCGAGGCGGATGCCCTGGTAGAGGTTGGTACCGGCCTGAACGAGGGTCTCGGTCTTCCAGCCGGGGGCAAGGGCGCGGGTCTGCTGGATCCACTCACCCATGTCATCGACTCGGCTGGCGAACGCTCCGGCCCGGGTCTCGGTGCTGCCCAGGCAGCCACCCTGCCAGGACCGGCTGATCACACCGGCGAGGGTGAAGGCGCCTTTGACCCCGCGCAGGGCGGGGCCGCCGGCGTCGCCCGCGCAGACGGTGGCGTCGGCGGGGGTCTGCGCCGCGAGGTCAAAACCCGTGGCGGCCACTGAACCGGCGGTGAACGTGGCCTCGTGGCGCCTGAAGGGGATCCACTCGGTCTTGGTGCGGCCGAATCCCGCGACTGTCAGCCCCTGACCCGCGGCGGGCGCGGTAGCGGAGACCGCAACAGGAGTGATCTTGGTGGCGGGTTGGGCAAGGCGGGCCATGACGATGTCACGGTCGGGGTGCGGGACTAGCTCGACGATATCGGTGGTGTGATGGCCACTGGTCCACTCGGACTTACCGACGAGCACGGTGGTCTTGTCCTTCGGCGCACCCGCAGCGACGGCGTTGCTCGTGACGGGGTCGTCGGCGAAGCAGCTCTTGGCCGTGATGACCCACTGCGGGTCGACGAGCGCGCCGGAGCAGGAACGCTTGGCGTCGCCGATGTACAGCTTGGAGCTGAAGGGGAGGCCCGCGGAGTCGAAGTCGATCGCCACGGGCGGACTGGGGGCCGAGCTCCCGGTGACCTTGAGCTCGAGCAGCACGGCCGCGGACGAGTCCGCACCCGCCTCGCCGAAGCCTCTGCTTTCGTCGTGGGGGACGACAACGGTCTCCGTGGCGTTCTTGACGGAGATGCTCGCGCTCACGTCCCGGGCGTAGGTCTGGATCCGGTACGCGCCCGGGATGGAGACCGTCAGGAAGCCGGTGCTACCCGCGGCGAAACACATCCGCTCTTCGGGCAGCTTAAGATCCCGGGCCCAGACCTTGATCTGGTACGGGCCGTCGCAGGAGGTGTACCGGATTTTGCCGTCACCGCGGATCAGCTTCGCGCCGGTTTCGGCCAGTACCTGGTCGCTGCCGGGGTAGGAGCCGTCCTCGAAAATGAACGGGGCGCCGGCGTTCGCCGGCGGTTCGCCTGCCGCGCTCGCCAGAGGAGTCGCAGTCCCCAGGAGGACAGCAGCCGTCGCGGTGGTGGCGGGCAGCCACCAACGTGTGCGCAATGCCATGGGATCGCTTTCTTCGCCGCACCCCCAAGACGGTCGAGGGTGCCGTGGGACGTACCCAACGGAGCTGAATACGCCAAGGAACCGAACCGCTTCATCGCGGTCTCGGTGATCACCTGGGGGCCGCGGAGCAGCATAACCATGAAGCCGAAGAAGCAGCTAACACCTTTGTGGAAGGAGATGCCGCCGAGCCGGACATTGAGGTCCATGACTGTCAAGCCACTCCTCCTGCGCATTGCTTGAAAAAGCACATCCTGCTCGTACAACCCCAGGGACTCACCGGTTGTCTGGCTCTACGAATACCGCAGAGCCAGACCGGGCCAGACCGTCCCGGACACACGGGCTGCTGCCGTCCGGCCTGGGGAGCGCCGCGGGCGGCAGCGGCCCATGGCCGTGCGCATGGGGGCGATGACGCCGCTCGGCCATCACCGTGGCCGCCTTTAGCGTGC
This sequence comes from Streptomyces sp. cmx-11-4, assembly GCA_049998195.1. GTDB lineage: Bacteria > Actinomycetota > Actinomycetes > Streptomycetales > Streptomycetaceae > Streptomyces. Next base: position 468,142 of record JAEBET010000004.1, on the reverse strand, counting down.
GCACGTACCAGCGGCCAGCACAGGCTGAGGGGAAGATTTCGTGCGTCAAAAACTGAACCGGACATGGTGGGGTGAGAGGAGGAGACCCGCAGTCAGAGCCCTGGGTGGCGGTCTGCTTCCGCTCGCTCTGCTGACAGGTCTGGTATCGGCCACGCCAGCCTCGGCGGCTGAGCCCACCGTCAGCGACCGCGGAAAGATCGTCGCCTTCTGGAAGTCCGGCGGCCCCGCAACGAAGGCGGCGGCCGGAGCGGCGCTTACCGGGTCGGAAACGGACATTCGTGCGTTCCTCGACAAGGGCCGTGCGATCGCGGAGAACCTGGACGACCGTGAGGCCGCTCTGCAGGTCATCGCGGAAGCAGGGCCCGGTCTGCGCAAGGCGGCCGAGACGGCGCTGGCCGGCACGCCGCAGCAGCTGGACACGTTCCTGAAGGAGGGATGGAAGCAGCCTCTCGAGCAGGACCAGCGGGTTGAGGCGGCGCGGATCGGCGAGGCCGGCGGCAAGGGCCTCAAAGCCGCCGCGGACGCGGCCATGAACGGCAACATCGAAGCCGTCCGCGTGTTCCTCAGCGAAGGCCAGTACAAGAAACGCGACTCCGACGCCCGCGTCCGCGCCGCGCAGATCGAAACCGCAGGCGGGCCCAAGGCCCGTGCCGCCGCAACAGCGGCATTGAACGGCTCGATCGAGGACGTACGCGAGTTCCTGGCCGTCGGGCAGCACGTGGCCCGCGCCCAGGACCAGGAGTACGCCACCGTCTCCCAGCTCGCCCAGCAGGCCAACGAGGCCGGCGACCAGGCCGACCGCGAGGCCAAGGCAGCCAAGGAAGCCGCCGACAAAGCGATCGCCCTGGCCGCCCTCGCCAAGAAGGAGACCGAGAGGGCCGCAGAAGAGGCGCGGCTCGCCAAGGCCGACGCAACCAAGGCGGCCGACGCTGCACGCCGTGCTGCCGAGTCCACCCGCCGCGCAGCCCAAGCCGCGCAAACGGCGATCTCCGCTGCCCGTGCGGCAAACGCGGCAGCCCAAGTTGCCGCCGCAGCCGCCAGCAGTGCCGCCAACGCGGCTGCCGGCGCTGCCCACGCCGCAGCGAGTGCCCTCAACAGCGCCGCGAGGGGCAAGCGCGACGAAGTCCTCGCCGCCCAGGCCCGTCAGGCAGCCGATGCCGCGGAACACGCCGCGAACGCTGCGGACCGTGCCGCTATCTCCGGCGACGCCGCCGCGGCGTCTGCGAGGGCAGCTGCCTCATCCACGGCCAATGCAGAAGCGACCGCAGTGGCTGCGATTCAGGCGGGTGGTTACGCCGAAGAGGCCGGAGCCTCCTCGGCTGAAGCACGCGAGGCAGCAGCGACGGCTCGCCGCCACGCGGCGGAGGCGAACCGGGCGGCAAACGCGTCGGCCGCCCATGCAGCCGACGCCGCCCGCCACGCACGCGATTCCCGCGACGCCGCCCGCTCAGCGGCCACCCACGCTCGCAACGCCGCCGACGCGGCTCTCAAGGCAGGCCAGCACGCCGCCGGATCCCAGGCTGCCGCGGATGAGGCGAAGGCTCACGCCGAAGCCGCGCTCGTACGCGCCCAAGAAGCCGTTGACGCGGTGAAGAAGGCCAAGGATGTCCACGACCTGGCCCGCAAGTCCGCGGCGGAGGAACTCGCCATCCGCAAGGCGGCGGGCATCAACCAGGCGAAGGACCTCAAGACCGCCTACGACAAGTCGCAAGCCGAAGCGGACAAGGCCACGGCAGATGCCGAGAAGCTCAATGCCGACTTCGCTCAGCTGTCCCAGCAGGCCTCCCAGCCCGGGGCAGACGCCGCCCAGGTAGCCGCGACGGGACGCAAGATGGCCCTCGCCGCCCTCCAGACCCGCGGCATTTGGAGCCGGGCCGCAGCCGAAGCAGCCCTTGCCGCAACCGACCCCGTAGTGATCGAGTACGCCCGCAACGGCTGGCGCACGGCTGAAGAGCAGGATGAGCGAGACCAAGTCCGCGAGCTCGTGCTGAAGGCGCCGTACAAGGGCGTCTCCACAGCTGCGACAACCGCACTCTCCGGAGACGCGGCCCAAGTGCATGCGTTCCTGAAGGATGGCCAGCACAAGGCAGCCGCCTCCGACTACCGGGTCGAGATCGCCAGGATTTCCCAGGCCGGCGGCAAGGCTGTGCAGAACGCCGCCAGCACGGCACTGAACGGAAACACCGTTCAGGCACTGGTCGACTTCCTGACCAAGCACCAGTACACCGCGCGGAACAGCGACGACCGCGCCGCAGCAGCGTGGCTGGCACAGAACGGCGGCGACGAAGTCAAGGCGTCAGCCGAAATCGCTCTCGAGAGTGCTGCCCCGTCACTGCACTCCTTCATCAAAACGGGCCAGTACAAGGCGGCGCGCAAGGACCAGGTCAACTCGGCACACGTCGCTCAGATCCAGTACATCATCGCCGGATCTACTCAAGTCGCAGTCTTGGCCCAGCAGCGGGCCTCCGAAGCCCTCAAGAGCGCCGCCGATGCCCGAAACGCGTCCAATGACGCCAACGTCTACGCCCAGCAGGCCCAGCAATATGCCAACACTGCGGCCGGGTACGCCAGCGAAGCCAAGCAGTCCGCCGACCAGGCCGACGCCTCGGCGAAGAAGGCTGCGGCGTCTGCTGTGACGGCACGCAACGCCCAGCAGCAGGCCGCATCGAGCGCGCGCAGCGCCACCGACTCCGCCGCATGGGCCGAGGCCAGCGCAAGCATCGCCCGAGGCTACGCGGCCGAGGCCTTTGCTGCGGCCGACGCCGCCCGCCAGTCCGCGATCAACGCCGGTCAGAGTGCCGACGCGGCAGCAGCCGTCTATCAGACCCACCTCAAGGCCTACCTGGCCGAAAAGGCCAAGGAAGCCGAAAGCGACTGGTGGAAGAAGGTCGACGACTACTACGCGGCGGGCAAGGAGTTCTTCCAGGACGGCTGGGACTCTTTTGAGAACTTCGTCGGTGGTACGGCGCTGTGGTGGGCGCAGCTCACCCCCGAACAAAAGCTTCGCCTGAAGCTCGAAGGAATCCACCTCGGCCTCGACATCATCGGGCTCATACCGGGGTGGGGCGAACCGGCGGACCTAATCAACTGTGCGATCTATGGTGTCGAAGGTTGGGCTTTCGAAGAGACAGACCGATATATAGATGCGGGTCTGTCGTGCGCCTCGGCCATTCCCCTGGGCGGATATGTTGCCACCCTCGCCAAGGGCAAGCGGTGGTACGACAAGGCCACAAACCTCTGGGACACCCTGAGCGGATTCCGGAAGAAATTCGGCTCGAACCTCCCTCCGTGCGCCACCCCGAACAGTTTCCCAGCCGGCACCAAGGTCCTGATGGGAGACAGATCGGCTCGCCCCATTGAGCAGATCCGGGTCGGTGATCTCGTTCAGGCCGCGGACCCGGTCACGGGGGCGACCGGACCTCGACGCGTGGACAACACGATCTACACGCCGGACGACCGCGATTTCACGGATATCACCCTAGACGCCGGCAGCGGCGGGGGCTCCGTCACTGCGACGGACGGTCACCCCTTCTGGTCCGAAACCGCGCAGCAGTGGACGGATGCCGCTGACCTCGAAGCCGGAGACACCCTCCGCACCGCCGACGGGAGCAGCCTCCGGATCGCCACGGTCCGGCACTGGAGCAGCCTCAAGCCTGCCTACAACCTGACGGTCAACGGCTTCCACACGTACTACGTCCTGACGGGCCAGACTCCCGTTCTCGTCCACAACGCCAACGCACCTGGACCTCGCCCCTGCCCGCAAGTGCCATGGATCACCGGCAGGCTCCCTGCGCAGGAACAAGCCGCACTGGACGACACCCTGGCTCACATTGATGCGGGAACGGTTCCGACCGGACCGACGAGCACCAGGTGGGGAATTCCCTTCAACAACAGGGATGTGGACCTTCCAGGCGGCGTAGGACAACACTCCCCGTATCTGGAATACCGCGTGGAACCGCCCCCAGGCACCACTAACGCTGGTCCGCTGCGCGTTGTCCGCAACAAGAACACCGGCGAGACGTACTATACGTGGACCCATTATGGCGACGCTGGCCCACCACCCTTTGTGCGAATTCGGTGATATGTGAAACTCAACGTAGGCGTCACACTAATTCCCTCGGAAGAGATCGAGGCCGCCGCGACGGAAGCCGCCCGCAGCGGACTTCACGTCCTGTCTCTCGAGACACATGGAGCCTACATAAAGGAGGCGATCTTCTCCGCATTCCGAAGAGATCTACCGATGGATCCACCGCTTTACAGCTCCCGTAGCTGGGAGGCGCTATCCGATTCACTCTTCGGTGGACTCTTCGGACTGACTGGCGCTCCCCACGTCGTCATCGTATGGCGGGACGCCGCGTGGCGGGAGTCCCGTTACACAGGGGATCTCGCTGAGGTGATGTCCATCCTGAAAGAAGTCGCCGACCTACTGAACGATCAGCAGGCCACGCGCGGAAAGACGAAGATTCTTTCTGTGCTCGTCGCATCTGATCCACAGGAATAGCTCAAAGAAAAATGAGACAGCGCCCCGGGGCCGGCCTCGACGGCCGGGCCCGGGGCGCTGGTGTGTGCCGCTACTTGGTCTCGTAGTAGCCGAAGATGTCGACGATCAGATCCGTGGGCTCCCAGCCCTGGTTCCAGAAGTCGACGATGCCGGTAGTGCCGGCGCTCGCCTGGACCAGGTTCGGCACGGTCTTGCCCGCCGTCCAGTTGAGAGTCGACGCACCGGGACGCACAGGCTCGACCGCGGTCCCGTTTTCGTAGTCGGTCTTGCTGTTCGGGTCTGGGGCGACCGAGAGGAAGCCGGCGCCCCGGGTGTTGGTGACCGTGGTGTTCAGCACGTAGCCAGCGATGCCGGGCTCGTCGCCGGAAAACAGCACGGGGATGTACTCGCGGCCCGGCAGCTCCCCGTAGTCCGGGCCGGGGGCGCGGGTGTCGAGCCATCGGCTCGGCGCCAGCGGCACGTAGGCGCCGTTGCTCGCCTTGCTGTAGTAGCCGACGACGTCGACGATCACGTCGGCCCCCGCCCAGGCGCCGTTGCGGAGGCTGATCTTCCCGTCAGCGCCGACCGGCACGATCACCGAGTTGGCGATGGTCTGACCGGCGGAGAAGTTCACGCTGGACGTGGACGGCGCCGACTGACCGCTCGGGAAGACCGTCAGGTGACCGGTCTCCTTCGGGTTCGTGACGGTCACGTTCAGCGCCACCGCGCTGACGCCCTGGGGCACCCCGCGCAGGCCGCTGATCTGCGTGCTGAAGACCGCCTGGCCGGCGACCTGGCCCTTGGCGGTGCCGAGGCCCTCGCGGGAGTCGACGAAGCGGGTCGGCGTCATCGACGCGTAGCCGCTGGACGCGGACCGGGTGAAGTAGCCGGTGACGTCGGCGAGCAGGTCGACCGACTCCCAGCCGCCGTTGAACAGCTCCACGTAGCCGTCCTTGCCGACCGGCACGATGACCAGGTTCGGCACGGTCTGACCGGCCTCGTAGTTGACGTTCGAGGTGATCGGCTGCTCGTGGCCCGAGCCGAAGACGGTGACGTGACCGGCCTGGGTGGTGTTGGTGGCGGTGACGTTGAGGACGACCGCGGTGACGCCCGCCGGGATGCCGCCGTTGCCGCCGACCTTCAGGTGGGCCGTGCCGCGCGCCGGGACCTTGGCCTTGGAGGCGCCGATGCCGCTACGGGTGTCCAGGAGACGGGTCGGGCCGTACGGGGTGAAGTCCGAGCCCTTGGTCTGGATCTGGAAGTCGTTGACGACCTCGGCCTGGTTCGCGGCGTCCTTCACGGTGACCTTGACGGTGTACTCGCCGAGCTCCGCGTAGGTGTGCTTGTTCGTCAGCGTGGTGGACCCACCGGCGGTGGTCGTGTCCTTGGTGCCGTCGCCCCACTCGATGGTGATGGCGAGCGAGGCGGGCGCGCTGATGATCTCGGTGTTCAGCGTGAGACCGTGCGCGGTCTCGTTCTCGGCGTTCAGGATGATCGCCAGATCCGGGTTGCCCACGGCGGCCGCCTGCGCCTGGGCGGTGGCGGCCTTGTCCTGGGCCCCCGGCAGGCTCCGTCGGACCGTGCGGTCGGCGGGGCTGGTGAACTTCTGGTTGCTCGACGCCGCGGCCTTGTCCAGGTCGACGGCGGAGGCGGCCACGCGGTTGGCGGCCGGCTTGCCCGGGTCGGCCGCGTGGGCCATTCCGGGTATGAGGCCCGCCCCGGCTGCGATGAGTGCGGCGGATACTACGAGACGGCGACTGCGCACCGATCCCCCCATTTTTGAACGTGCTCAGGATGTATCGGGTGCAGCCTACATACCTTACGGCGGGGGTTCAGCCGGGTATCCGGGCGGGTGGGGGAACCTGGCCCGGATCTGCCCTGACCTGTCCCGTTCTAGACGGCCGCCCGGTCCGCAAAGTCCGTAGGGCCGTACAACGACCGTACAACGACCGGGCAACGACCGGACAGCGACCGGACGGTGACCGGCGCTACCAGGCCAGTTGCGAGATCTCCTCGGCCACCACCGCGCACGCGTCCGCCGCCGGGTCGATGAGGGGAAAGTGGCCGACCCCGTCCAGCAGGGTCAGACCCACGGTCTCCCCCGCCTTCGCCGCCGCGGCCACGTACGACTCCGCCACCGCGGGCGGGACCACGATGTCCTCGCGGCCCTGGACCACGGCCGTCGCGATGCCCGTCGGGAGCAGGGCCGCCGGGTCGGCGAAGGGGAGACGGGCGGCGAACTGCTCCCGCCCGCCCAGCAGCTGCGCACTGGCGCCCCCGCACACGCCGAGTTCCTCCGCCACCGCGAAATCCGCGATCGGGGCCAGCGCCACCACGCCGCGCAGCATCGGCGGGGAGGGCAGCCTCCACGGGGAATCGTACGGAAGCACGTGCCGGGCCGCGCCCCACAGCGCGAGGTGCCCGCCGGCCGAGTGGCCGGTCAGGACCACCCGGCGGATGTCGGCCTGCGGCAGGGCGGCCCCGGCGAGGCCAGGGAGCGCGTCCAGCGCGGCGGCGACGTCGTCGAAGGTCTCCGGCCAGCGGCCGGCGACCGGCCCCTCGCAACCCTGGTGCGGAAGGGAACGCCCGCGCCGGTACTCGACGTTGGCGACCGCGAAACCCTGCCGGGCCAGGAAGCCGGCGAACGGCGTGACGTGCTGCCGGTCGTACGGGGCCCGCCAAGCACCGCCGTGCAGCACGGCGACCAGCGGAGCCGGGCCCTCGCCCGCGCCGCGCGGGGCGTAGAAGTCGACGACCTGGTCGGGATGTTCCCCGTACGCGACGGTCGCGTCCGGCGCGACCGCCGGATGGGAGAAGGCCGAGGCAGCCTCGGCGGCGTCCCGTTCCACTGCGGCGGGGTCCGTCATCGGCTCAACCTCTCGGTAACGCGTGGGACAGCGGGGACAGATGTTCCGGTGGTCCGGCAGAGCGGGACCGTATCAGTCTGGAACGAGCCGTTCCGTGCGGGGCCCGGGATGTGCCGGAGCGGGCGGAGCCGTAGCCCCGCCCGCCCGGTGATGTGACGTTTCGCTAGAGGGTCACCCGAAAATGTGACCCAGTGTGCGCGCCGCACGCTCCGCGTCGGCGAATCCGACGTAGAGCGGCGTGAAGCCGAAGCGCAGGACGTCGGGGGCGCGGAAGTCCCCGATGACGCCGCGCGCGATGAGCTCCCCCATGACCTCGCGGGCGTTCTCGGTGCGCAGCGAGACCTGGCTGCCGCGGTGCGCGTGCTCGGCCGGGGTGACCGATGCGACCCGGCCCGGCGGGACGTACGCCGCCACGCACGCGAGGAAGAAGTCGGTCAGGGCGAGGGACTTGGCGCGCACGGCTTCGACGGACACGCCGTCCCACACGTCGAGCGCCGCCTCCAGAGCCAGCATGGACAGGATGTCCGGCGTGCCCACGCGGCCGCGCCGTGCGCCGTCGGCCGGGGTGAACTCCGGCGTCATGGCGAAGGGATCGGCGTGGCCGTTCCACCCGGGGAGGGGGGAGTCGAAGGCGGCCTGGTGGCGGTCGGCGATGTACAGGTACGCGGGGGCGCCGGGGCCGCCGTTGAGGTACTTGTACGTGCAGCCGACCGCGAGGTCGACGGCGTGTTCGTCGAGGCCGACGGGGAGGGCGCCCGCGGAGTGGCACAGGTCCCAGACCGTGACCGCGCCCGCGGCGCGGGCGGCCGCCGTCAGGGCCGGGAGGTCGTGCAGCCGGCCGGAGCGGTAGTCGACGTGGTTGAGGAGCACCACGGCGGTGTCCTCGCCGATCGCCCGCGCGGCGGCGGACGGGTCCACCGGGACCACCTCGAGGCCGGTCATCCTGGCCGCCGAGGCGGCGATGTAGCCGTCGGTGGGGAAGGTGGCGGCGTCGACCAGCAGCTGGGTGCGGCCCGGCTCCGCCAGGCGGGCGGCGCCGACCAGGGCCTTGAAGAGGTTGACGCTGGTGGAGTCGCCGACGACCACCTGGCCGGCGGCCGCGCCGACCAGGGGGGCGAGCTTGTCGCCGATCCGCTCGGGGGCGGTCCACCAGTCGCTCTCGTCCCAGGAGCGGATGAGGAGCTCGCCCCACTGGCGCCGGACGACGTCGGCGGTGGTCTGCGCGACGGTGGCCGGGAGCGCACCGAGGCTGTTCCCGTCCAGGTAGACGACACCCTCGGGGAGGGTGAAGCGGTCGCGGAGCTTCGCCAGCTCGTCGGCGGCGTCCAGGGCAGCGGCCCGGGCCGGGAGGTCCGCCGGCTGCGGGGTCGGGGCCGGGGTCGCGTCAGACATGGCTGCGGGCCGTCCACAGCTCCGGGAAGACGTTCTTCGCGGCGCGCTTCTCCAGCCAGGCGACGCCCGCCGAGCCGCCCGTGCCCGTCTTCGCGCCCATCGCGCGGCGGGTGGCCACGAGGTGGTCGTTGCGCCAGCGCCAGACCAGTTCGGCGACGTCCGTGAGGACCTCGCCCAGCCGGTGCAGGTCCGTGTGCTCGTCCGGGGCCGCGTACAGGCCCGTCCAGACGGCCTCGACCTGCGCCGAGGGCTCGTAGCGCTGCGAGAGGTCGCGGTCCAGGACCTCGGCCGGGACCGGCAGGCCGCGGCGGGCCAGCAGGCGCAGGACCTCGTCGTAGAGGCTGGGCTCGTGCAGGGCCTTCTCCAGCTCCGCGTGGACGCGCGGGGCGCCGCGGTGCGGGACGAGCATGGAGGCGGACTTGTCGCCGAGCAGGAACTCCATCCGGCGGTACATCGCCGACTGGAAACCGGAGCCCTCGCCGAGGGCGGAGCGGTAGGCGTTGAACTGGCCGGGGGTGAGCTGGGCGAGCGGGCGCCAGGAGGCGTTGAGGGCCTCCAGTTCGCGGAGGGATCGTTTCAGCGCGTCCATCGCGACCGGGACGCGGTCCTCGCGCAGGGCCTTCGCGGCGGTTTCCCACTCGTGGACTATGACCGTGAACCACAGCTCCATGACCTGGGTGGTGACCAGGAAGACCATCTCGCCGGGGTCGTCCGAGCGGAGGTGCTGGAGGTGGGTGAGGACGTCCGCCTGGACGTAGTCCTCGTACGGGGTCGTGCCGTCGAAGTCGAGGTTCGGGGTGTCCGAACCGGCTCCGGAGGCATCAAGGGTGTTCGACATCGCTGTCTCCTCGACACGTGCTTCCGGGTAGCGGTCCGCTCCTTCCGTGAGGCAAGTGGAGCCCCGGTCCCCTGCCCGCATCATAGGACCCGGTCGGGGCGGGGCTCCAGCGGAGAGTGATGTACGTCACATCTCCGTTCCGGGGACTTACGCCTGGAGCGCGTCCGCGGCCGTCTGCGAGGAGTCGCGCAGGAAGGTCGAGCACCGCTCGTACTCCTCCTTCTCGCCGATCGCCTCGGCCGCGCGGGCCAGGGCGTTCAGGGCGCGGAGGAAGCCGCGGTTCGGCTCGTGCTCCCACGGCACGGGGCCGTGGCCCTTCCAGCCGGCCCGGCGCAGGGCGTCGAGGCCGCGGTGGTAGCCCGTACGGGCGTACGCGTACGACTCGACCGTGCGGCCGGCGGCGAAGGCCTCGTCGGCGAGGGTCGCCCAGGCGAGGGAGGAGGTGGGGTGCGCGGCGGCCACCTCGACCGCGGGAGTGCCGGACGCCAGGGCCGCACGGCCGGGCTCGTCGGGGAGATGGGTGGGGGCGGGGCCCCCGAGCAGGTTCTGGTGAATGGACATGCCCCCAGTCTGGGGTATCGCGGGGCGCGGACGCCGAAGGGCCCGGCCCGCCGTCGTGGGACGGCGGGCCGGGCCCTTCACCGGGAGCGGTGTGAACGTACGCGCGTGAACGTACGCGCGTGAGCGCCTACTTCAGCTTGGTGCCCGTGGAGCGCAGGTTGGCGCAGGCCTCGGTGACGCGCGCGGCCATGCCGGCCTCGGCGGCCTTGCCCCAGGTGCGGGGGTCGTACTTGGACTTGGTGCCGACCTCGCCGTCGACCTTCAGCACACCCGCGTAGTTGCTGAACATGTGGTCCACGACGGGGCGGGTGAAGGCGTACTGGGTGTCGGTGTCGAGGTTCATCTTCACGACGCCGTTCTCCAGCGCGGTGGCGATCTCCTCGGCCGTGGAGCCCGAGCCGCCGTGGAAGACGAAGTCGAACGGCGAAGCCTTGCCGTACTTCTCGCCGACACCGGCCTGGAGGTCCTTGAGGAGCTCGGGGCGCAGGACGACGTTGCCCGGCTTGTAGACGCCGTGCACGTTGCCGAAGGAGGCGGCCAGCAGGTAGCGGCCCTTCTCGCCCAGGCCCAGGGCCTCGGCGGTGCGGATCGCGTCCTCGACGGTGGTGTACAGCTCGTCGTTGATCTCGTGGCTGACGCCGTCCTCCTCGCCACCGGTCGGGGTGATCTCGACCTCGAGGATGATCTTCGCGGCGGCGGCCTTGGCGAGCAGCTCCTGGCCGATGGCCAGGTTGTCGGCCAGGGTCTCGGCGGAGCCGTCCCACATGTGCGACTGGAAGAGCGGGTTCAGACCCTTGGCGACGCGCTCGGCGGAGATATCGAGCAGCGGACGTACGTAACCGTCCAGCTTGTCCTTGGGGCAGTGGTCGGTGTGGAGCGCGACCGTGATGCCGTACTTGGCGGCGACGATGTGCGCGAACTCGGCCAGGGCGACGGCGCCGGTGACCATGTCCTTGTTGTACTGGCCACCCAGGAACTCCGCACCACCGGTGGAGATCTGGATGATGCCGTCGCTCTCGGCCTCCGCGAAGCCGCGCAGCGCAGCGTGCAGGGTCTGGGACGAGGTCACGTTGATGGCCGGGTAGGCGAACTTGCCTGCCTTCGCCCGGTCGAGCATCTCGTTGTAGACCTCGGGGGTTGCGATGGGCATCTGTCCGCTCCTTGGATGTGCGGGGAGTGTGCTTATTGCGGGCCCTGACCTGGGGGCGACGTCATCGTCGCACCCATCTTTCCAGACTCCGCCCGACACTCCACCCCCGCTGTCGGCCAGTACGGCCGGAACCTGCCGGGATGTTTCACGTGAAACATCCCGGCCGCCCGAAAAGCAGCAGGTCAGAGCTTGATCCGGGACCTACGGCGACCTTCGGCCCCAGTCGCGCGGGGGCGGTGTCCGAGCGCCGGTGGCTAGGACAGGCCCAGGTCCTCGAGGCGGTAGCCGGTGAGGTAGGGAAGGCCCGCCTCGGCGATGGCGCCGGCCGCCCCGCGGTCGACGATCGTGGCGACGGCCACGACCTCGCCGCCGGCCTCGCGGACCGCTTCGACGGCGGTCAGCGGGGACCCGCCGGTGGTGGAGGTGTCCTCGACGACCAGGCAGCGCTTGCCCTTGACGTCGGTGCCCTCGATGCGGCGCTGCATGCCGTGGGCCTTCTGCGCCTTGCGGACGACGAAGGCGTCCAGTCGCCGGCCGCGCGCGGCGGAGGCGTGCAGCATCGAGGTCGCGACCGGGTCGGCGCCCAGGGTCAGACCGCCGACGCAGTCGAACTCGAGGTCGGCGGTGAGGTCGAGCATGACCTGCCCGACCAGCGGGGCCGCCTCTCCGTCGAGGGTGATCCGGCGGAGGTCGATGTAGTAGTCGGCCTCCCGGCCGGAGGAGAGGATCACCTTGCCGTGCACGACGGCCTTGTCCTTGATCTGCTGCAGAAGCTCATCGCGTACGTCGCTCATGCCCTTGAGCTTAATTCGGCTCTACGGGAGCCGCCGCCACGTCCACGTGGTGGAGACCTCCAGCGGGTCGACGGGGGTGACCAGGCGCGGGAGGGTGTTCAGCCCGTTCGGCGGACCGGACTGCGGTTCGACGCAGACGGCCTCGGCGTCCTCGTCGTAGACGACCACCCATTCCTCGCGGCTGGTGACCTTGAGCTCCAGCGCGCCGGGCCAGGTGAGGGTGACGTCGACGCCGTGCGGCATGCCGAAGCAGTCGTCCCACGGACCGGGCTTCGGGCCGGTGCGGTGGCCGGTGGGGAGGTGGTCGTCGCCGCGCTCCTCCTGCCACTCGGGTGCGAAGTCGAGCCGTACGTCCTCGCCGGTGCCGAGGTTGCGGCGGAACCAGGGGTGCCAGCCCGCCTGGGCCGGGAAGGAGTCGCCGTACGTCTCCACGCCCAGGGAGAGCGTCAGCCCGTCGGGGGTCAGCTCGAAGCTCTGGGTGACCCGGGCGGGCCACGGCCACGGGTCGGCGAGGTCGAAGACGAACGCCGCCTCGGTGTCCGTGAGCCGGCCCCTGCGCCAGGCGGTGTCGCGGCCGAAGCCGTGGATGGCGTGCGGGGGGTGGTTGACCGGCAGTTGGTGGACGACCGCGCCGTCACGGAACCGCCCGTTCGCGGTGCGGCCGCACCAGGGGACCATCGGGAAGGCTCCGAAGTGCGGGCCCTGGCGCAGCAGCTCGGTCCCGTCGACGCGCAGGCTGCTGATCCGGCAGCCGTTCTCCTGGTCGATGGTCAGCTCGGCGCCGCCGGCGCTCAGTTGCGTACTCATGCGGTCGAGCGTAATAGGGCTCAGCGGCGGCGGCGCAGGGCGCGGCCGATGACGACCGCCGAGGCCAGGGCGAGGGCGGCGGCGGGGGCGAGCCAGCGCAGGCTCTCGCCGGCGGTGGTGGTGGCGGGCGCGGGGACGGGGGCGTACCGGCCCCGCGGGGGCGCGTGGTCCACCTCCTCGGCACTGCGGCCGATCATGGTGCGACGGGCGTGGGCGGCCTCGGCCGGGGGCCGCGGGAGGTCGTCGAGCCCGTCGGCCAGGAAGGGGTCCAGGGAGGGCGGCGGCACGTCGGTCTCGAAGACCGAGGCGGTGACCTCGGTGATGTCGTCGTCCCCGGCCCCGGCGACCCCGCCGGACCCGTCGGCTTCGTCCTCTTCGGCGTCCGCCACGGGATCGCTCACCTCAGGCCCGGCGGAACCTTCGGACCCGGCGGACTCGGCGGACTCGGCGGACCCTTCGGCTCCGGAGGCCTCGCCGCCCGCGGCCGCCCCGGCCCCGGCCTCGGCCCCGGCCGTCCCGCCGCGGGCCGCCTCGGCGAGGCGCTCGGCGGTCTGGTCCAGCAGCCGCCGCACGGCGGTGGCGGTGGCCTCGGGGGTGAATGCGGCGGCGCGTCCGTCGGCGGTGGCCCCGGCGGTGAAGTCGAGCCGGGTCCGGTGGTCCCCCTCGGGGGCGAGCCGCAGCGCGAGGGCGAGCTTCACCGTCCCGCTGCCCCGGACCTCCGTGCCCTCGCCGTCGACGGCGAAGTGGTCGGGGTCCCGTTCGGTGACGGAGAAGGCGCCCCGGTAGGTCACGGTGTGCCCGCCGACGCGGATCTTCAGCCGGCCGCAGAGCGGTCCGGACTCGGTGTCGGCGTCCTGCTGGAGCCCCGGCACGCACCGGGCCATCCGGACGGGGTCGCGCAGCACGGCGCGGAGGCTGTCTGCCGGTACCGGAACGAACGCCTGATGCTCCATGCGGTCGAGCCTACCGACGACACCCGCACCGGGTCACGAATACCGCGGGTGCGGCAGCGTCGAGGGCGGAAGTCCCGGGATCCGGGTGCGCTCGGCGTCGCGCGCGGCGTCCTGGAGCGAGTGCGTCGACAGCGAGCGCAGCGCCGGCGTGTCGCGGTCCACCTTCAGCGGGGGTGCCTGTTCGCGGGAGGCCAGTACGAAGCCCCAGTCCTGCGGGGGCGCGCCGCTGCCGCCGAGGGGGGTGCGGTCGGGTCCGGCGGCGAAGCCCGACAGGCGGCCGCCCGCGCTGTAGGGGGAGGTCCGCAGACCGGCCGCGCGCAGGGTGGACTCGACGGTCCAGTAGGTGCGCGGGCGCGTGGCCATCGGTCCGGCGTGCACGGCGATCCGGCCCCCGGGCCGCAGGGCCCGCGCGGCCAGCCCGTAGAACTCCTGCGAGTACAGCTTCGTGCTGGGGGTGATGCCCGGGTCGGGGAGGTCGGAGACGATCACGTCGAAGCGGTCCCGGGCGGCCGGTCCGCGCAGCCACTGGAAGGCGTCCCTCGTGACGACCCCGAGGCGCGGGTCCTCGTACGCGCCGGCGTTGAGCGCGCAGAGCATCGGGTCGGTGCGGGCGAGCCGGACCACGCCGGGGTCGAGTTCGACGACGGTGACGGAGGCGACGTCGCGGTAGCGCAGCACCTCGCGGGCGGCGAGCCCGTCACCGCCGCCGAGGACCAGGACCCGGGTGTGCGGGCCGGTCATGGCGGGGTGGACGAGGGCCTCGTGGTAGCGGTACTCGTCGTAGCCGCTGACCCGCAGCCGGCCGTCGAGGTACAGGTCCAGGGAGCGCGGGGAGCCGGTCCCGGGCCCGGTGAGCACCAGTTCCTGCACCCCGGTCCGGACGGCGACCCGTACCTCCTCTCCGTAGACGGCGGCGCGGGCGACCCGCTCGAAGTCGTCGGCGAGGACGGTCGCGCAGGCGAGCACGGACAGCACCGTCAGGTTGGCGGCGACCAGCGTCCAGCGGGCGCGCCGGCTCAGGTCGCGGCGGAACAGCCAGAGCACGAGCCCGCCGCCGACGACCGCGTTGACCGTGCCGGTGAGCATGGCGCCGGTGAGCTGCCCGAGCACCGGCAGCAGCAGGAACGGGAAGGCGAGGCCGCCGACCAGGGCGCCCACGTAGTCGGCGGCGAACAGGTCGGCGACGGCCCCGCCCGCGTCCTGTCTGCGGATGCGCTGGATGAGGGCCATCAGGAGCGGGATCTCCGCGCCGATGAGGACGCCGATGGCGAAGGCGAAGGCGACGAGGGCCGGACGGGCTTCACCCAGCCAGGCGAAGCTCGCGTACAGCGCTATGGCCGAGAGCCCGCCGAGCAGCGCGAGCCCGGCCTCGATGACGGCGAAGCCGAAGGCGGGCCGGTGCCGCAGCCGTTTGGCGAGCAGGGAGCCGACGCCCATGGCGAAGACCATGACGGACAGCACGACCGACGCCTGGGTGACGGAGTCGCCGATGAGGTAGGAGCCGAGGGCGAGCAGCTCCAGTTCGTATACGAGCCCGCAGGCGGCGCAGACGAACACGGTGGCCAGCACGAGGAGTCGGCCGGTCCGGGGCCGTACGGGCAGGGCGGCCGTCCCGGCCGCCCTGCCCCGTGGCTCCGGAGCCGGGAGTACCCGGCGCGGGACGGAACGGTCGATCATGCAGCGAACCGTACGTCACCGCCCACTCACACCCGGTCACCCACATGGGTGCAAGTGCCTTACCGATACGGCCAGTTGGAGCAATCCTGCGGCAATGCCCGCGCCCCTCGGACCGCCGGGGGTCCACGGGGCGCCCCGGCGCGTTCCCCGTGCCGCGACCGGAAGGGTCCACCGGGTCGCGGCCCGCGGTGCCGGACGCCGCGACCCGGTCAAACCTTCCCGGCCACAGCACTAGAGCACCGCGTGCGACTCCAGGGTGGCCACGGCCGCGGCGCCCCCGCGTACGCCGACCCGGGTTCTGGTGGCCACGAGTTGGCCTTCCTGCGGGTACGCGTGCCAGGTCCGCCAGCGCACCTGGCCCTCGTAGTGCTGCGCCAGCAGGGCGGTGAAGGCGTGCGGACTGCCCGGGAACGTGCCCGCTAGTCCGTTCGGGTGGTCGGCGACCAGTGCGAGCAGCTCCTGTGCCCGGCCCGCGAAGGAGCCGCGGGACAGGGTCTCGACCCGGGCGGCGAACTCGTACTCCCAGTCGCCCACCCGCTTGGCCACGCCGAGCGGCAGCGGCGTACTGCTGCCGGGCATACAGGCGACCGTCTCCGAACAGAGCACCTCGCCCTCCTCCAGGAGCACCTGATGAGAGGCCCCGAGCAGGCGCAACTCCACCTTCGCACCCGACAGGTCGAGGTTCAGTACGGCCAGGGCGGGCAGCCGGTCCCGACCCAGGGCCCAGGCGAGATCGGCGGCACGCGTGTCGGTGTAGTTGGTCTGGAGGGTCGTGAGCATGAGTCGGCTCCGCAAACGCGCGAGGGAGATGGGCCGGGGCCCGCCAGCGGTAGTCAACGGGTGGGGGGAAACCGGCACGGGTCCACAGGAAGTCCAGGGAGGTCCGAGGACTGGTCTACTCAACCGAGGGAATCATGAAAGGCACGGCACTCACAGCGTTTTTACCCAACTTGACGGGGTTTACATCCCCCCGGGGGCTCCACAGTTCACCTGTTCAACTACGTGTGCCCCGCGCGTCGTGATGCATCCGCGAAGGAGAGGGCGCCCGGCGTAAATCCGCCCGCCGGGCGCCCTCATCCGCGCGGTGCCAGCTGCCCCGTGTCAGCTGGAACCGCCGCACCCCCCGCCACCGCCGCCGCCACCACCGCCACAGGAGGACGACGAGCTGCAGGAGGACGACGAGCCGCAGGAGGACGAGCCGCTGCTGTCTCCCGCCCACCAGCTGCCACTGCTGCTACTGCTGCTGTTCGAACCCGAGCCGGATCCCGAATACCCCTGCCGGAACGAACGGATCGCCATGGTCACGACGAAAGCGACGATCATGAGCCCGAGCACAATGAAGACGAACACCATGTCCGCCCCCTCTCTCACGCCCCGGTCTTCCCGGGGGGACGGGATCCCCGCGTCCCGTGTGGAGGGGGGATGCCCCCGGGCCACGCGGCCCAAAGCACACTTGAGCAAGTCCAGAGGTTCCCCTCAGGATGGCGCCCATGAGCGCATCCGTGAGCAGTGACCGCCCCTTCCTCAACCGCCGTCTGGCGGCCTTCGGCACCACGATCTTCGCGGAGATGTCGGCGCTGGCCGCCCGCACCGGGTCGATCAACCTCGGCCAGGGTTTCCCCGACACCGACGGCCCCGCCGAAATCGCCGAGGCGGCCTCCCGCGCGGTCCTCACGGGCCTCGGCAACCAGTACCCGCCGGGCCCCGGCGTCCCCGAGCTGCGCACCGCGATCGCCGCGCACCAGCAGCGCTTCTACGGCCTCGCCTACGACCCCGACACCGAGGTCCTGGTGACCGCCGGTGCCACCGAGGGCATCGCCGCCGCGCTCCTGGCCCTCCTCGAACCGGGCGACGAGGTCATCGCCCTGGAGCCGTACTACGACTCGTACGCGGCCTGCATCGCGATGGCCGGCGCCGTGCGCGTCCCCGTCACCCTGCGCCCGCACGCCGGGTGCTTCACCCTCGACCTGGACGAACTGCGCGCGGCCGTCACCCCGCGCACCCGCCTGCTCCTGCTGAACACCCCGCACAACCCGACGGGCACGGTCCTCACCCACGAGGAGCTGAGCGCCGTCGCCGCCCTCGCCGTGGAACGCGACCTCCTGGTCGTCACGGACGAGGTCTACGAGCACCTGGTCTTCGAAGGCGCCCACACTCCCCTGGCCGGGTTCCCCGGCATGCGCGAGCGCACGGTCACCATCTCCTCCGCCGGGAAGACGTTCTCCTTCACGGGCTGGAAGGTCGGCTGGGTGACGGCGCCCCCGGAGCTGGTGACGGCGGTCCGCTCGGCGAAGCAGTTCCTCACCTACGTCTCCTCCGGCCCCTTCCAGTACGCGATCGCCGAGGCCCTCGCCCTGCCCGACGCGTACTACGAGGGCTTCCGCGCGGACCTGGCCGCCAAGCGCGACCTCCTCGCCGACGGCCTCGCGGCGGCCGGCTTCGAGGTCTACCGCCCGCAGGGCACGTACTTCATCACCACGGACATCACCCCGCTGGGTGAGAAGGACGGCCTGGCTTTCTGCCGCGCCCTGCCCGAGCGCTGCGGCGTGGTAGCCATCCCGAACCAGGTCTTCTACGACGACAAGTCCGCCGGAGCCACCCAGGTCCGCTGGGCGTTCTGCAAGCGGACCGATGTACTCCATGAAGCGGTGTCCCGCCTGCGCCGTCTGTAGCCGCGGACCGGGGCGTCGTCGTTTTCCAGGTGTGCTTGCGGGGTGTGCGAGGCCGGTGTGAAGCTGACGGCCTGGAACGTGCCCGAAGCTCTCATCATCGGATGAGCGTACTCACGAAGAGCAGGAAAGTCGGGATACATGGCAACGGGCAGAGTCTCGGTGTCCGCGTCGCCCCTGGAGATGCGCGCCGTCAAGGCGGTGCGGGCTGCCGCACCGGCGACGGTCATCGCGCTCGGGGTGTTCGCCGCCGTACGCGGCGCCGGGGTACTGGTCCTCACCCTCGGCTCCTGGTGGGCGGGGAAGGACCCGCTCCGGGTCCTGGGCAAGTCCTGGGACTCCGTCTGGTACCTCGGGATCGCCGCGAACGGCTACGGGCGCACCCAGATGTGGCCGAGCGCCACTACCGGCACCGGCGCCATCCAGAGCGACTACGCCTTCTTCCCGCTCTACCCGGTGCTGATCAGGCTGGTCGGCTCCGTGCTGCCCGGCGGGCTGCTCCCGGCCGGGATCCTCGTCGCGTGGATCTGCGCCGCCGTCGCCGCCGTCGGCGTGTACCGGATCGGCGAGTGGGTGATCGGCCCGCGCGCCGGGCTCCTGCTCGTGGGGCTGTGGGCGGCCCTGCCGCACGCGGTGGTGCTGAGCCTGGCCTACACCGAGGCCCTGCTGACGGCGCTCGCCGCCTGGGCGCTCTACGCCCTGCTGCGCGAGCGCTGGCTGTGGGCGGCCGGCCTGGCCGTGCTCGCGGGGCTGACCCGGCCGACCGGGCTCGCGGTGGCCGCGGCCGTCTCGGTGATGGCCCTGTACGCGATCCTCACCCGCCGGTCCCGGGCGCCCGAGGTGTGGGTGGCCGGACTGCTGGCCCCCGCGGGCTGGGCGGCGTACGTCGTGGCCGTCGGGCTGCGGGTGCGCGACCCCCTCGGCGGGTACTTCGCCGTGCAGCGGCACTGGGGCTCCCGCTTCGACTTCGGGGCCGGTGCGCTGCGCTCCGCCGAGCGGGTGCTGACCGGCGGGCACGTGCCGCTGGCCACCACCGTGACGGTGGTCCTGCTGGCCGCGGCCGGGCTGCTGGCGATGCTGCTGGTGCTGGACCGCACCCCGCTGCCGCTGCTCGCCTACACGGCGATACTGCTGCTGATCGCCTACGGCGGGGCCGGGTTCTTCGAGTCGAAGCCGCGGTTCCTGCTCCCGGCCTTCCCGCTGCTGCTGCCGGTGGCGGCCGTCATGGCGAGAGCCCGGCCGCGCACCGCGGTCATGGTGACCGCCGGGCTGGCCGGGCTCTCCTACGGCTACGGGCTGTACCTGCTGCTCGTGGCCCGCGTACCGCTCTAGGAGCGGGTCCTAGTTGTTGCCGTCGCCCTCGTCGTCGCCGTCCGTGGAGTCGATCTCCTTCTCCAGGCCGAACTGCTCGACGAGCCACTTGTCGAACTCGATGGAGGCGCGGACCCAGCTGACCGTGGAGGACACGAAGTGCTCCAGGTTCACGCCGGTGCCGATCAGCATCTGCGCCTCACCGATCAGACGGACGGAGCCGTCGTCGTGGGTGTGGCTGTAGACCTTCGGCCACAGGGTGCGGCGGTTCCAGTCGTCGATCGACTCGAGAAGCTGAGGCTTCTCCTCGATCTTGTGCGGACGGTCGTAGAAGGTCCGCACCGAGAAGACCTGCTGCTCGTCTTCGCCGCGGAACATGAAGTACGTGCGGAACTCCTCCCACGGCGCCGCGAGGTCACCCTCGTCGTCGACGACGTACTTGAGCTCCATCTGCTCCAGCAGCTGCTTGACCAGATCCTGATCGGGGACGACGGGCCCCGCCGGTCCTGTGGCCTGCGGCTCGGGCTGCTGCCCTCCGAAGTTCGGAATCGAGGCCGGGTCGATGCTCACCGTGTACTTCCCTTCGTGCGGATACCTTCATCCTCCCCCATGCCGCCCACCCCGTGTCCAGCCCGACGGCCTGCGATCCGCTCCGGGCGGACACGGGGTGGCGGCCGTGGAGGTCAGAGCACCTTGCCGACCAGCAGGTCTTCGCCGGCGACGTCGACGCGTACGGTGTCGCCGTCCCTGACCTCGCCGGACAGGATCTCCTTCGCGAGGCGGTCGCCGATCGCCGTCTGGATCAGCCGGCGCAGCGGCCGGGCGCCGTACGCGGGGTCGTTGCCCTTGACCGCCAGCCAGGCCAGGGCCTCCGGGGTGACCTCCAGGGTCAGGCGGCGGTCGGCCAGCCGCTTGGCGAGCCGGCCGATCTGGAGCTCGGCGATGTGGGCCAGCTCGTCCCCGCTCAGGGCGGAGAAGACCACCAGGTCGTCGAGGCGGTTGAGGAACTCCGGCTTGAAGCTCGCCCGGACCACTCCCAGGACCTGCTGCTTCTTCTGCTCGGCGGGCGTGGCCGGGTCCATCAAGAACTGACTGCCCAGGTTCGAGGTGAGCACCAGGATGGTGTTGCGGAAGTCCACCGTGCGGCCCTGGCCGTCGGTGAGCCGGCCGTCGTCGAGGACCTGGAGCAGGATGTCGAAGACCTCCGGGTGGGCCTTCTCCACCTCGTCGAGGAGGACCACGGAGTACGGGCGGCGGCGGACGGCCTCGGTGAGCTGGCCGCCCTCCTCGTAGCCGATGTAGCCGGGCGGGGCACCGACCAGGCGGGCCACGGAGTGCTTCTCGCCGTACTCCGACATGTCGATGCGGATCATGGCCCGCTCGTCGTCGAAGAGGAAATCGGCCAGTGCCTTGGCCAGCTCCGTCTTGCCGACGCCCGTCGGGCCCAGGAAGAGGAAGGAGCCGGTCGGCCGGTCGGGGTCGGCGATGCCGGCCCGGGTGCGGCGCACGGCGTCCGAGACGGCCCGTACGGCCTCGCCCTGGCCGATCAGGCGCCGGCCCAGCTCGTCCTCCATGCGGAGCAGCTTCTGGGTCTCGCCCTCGAGGAGGCGGCCGGCCGGGATGCCGGTCCAGGCGCCCACCACGTCGGCGATGTCGTCGGGGCCGACCTCGTCCTTGACCATGGTGTCCTTCGACACCTCGGCCTCGGCCTCGGTGGCCTCCGCCAGCTCGCGCTCCACCGTCGGGATCTCCCCGTAGAGCAGCTTGGAGGCGGTGTCGAAGTCCCCGTCGCGCTGCGCGCGCTCGGCCTGCCCGCGCAGGTCGTCCAGGCGTTCCTTCAGCTCACCGACCCGGTTGAGGGACTGCTTCTCCTTCTCCCACCGGGCGGTCAGACCGCGCAGCTCCTCCTCCCTGTCGGCGAGGTCCTTGCGGATCTTGTCGAGGCGCTCCAGCGAGGCGGGGTCGGACTCGTTCTTCAGCGCCAGCTCCTCCATCCGCAGCCGGTCCACCGAGCGCTGCAGCTCGTCGATCTCCAGCGGGGAGGAGTCGATCTCCATGCGCAGCCGCGACGCCGCCTCGTCCACGAGGTCGATGGCCTTGTCGGGCAGGAAGCGGGAGGTGATGTACCGGTCGGAGAGGGTGGCCGCGGCGACCAGGGCGCTGTCGTTGATCTGGACCTTGTGGTGGGCCTCGTAGCGGCCCTTGAGGCCGCGCAGGATCGCGATCGTGTCCTCGACGGACGGTTCGGCGACCAGCACCTGCTGGAAGCGCCGCTCCAGCGCCGGGTCCTTCTCGATGCGCTCGCGGTACTCGTCGAGGGTGGTCGCGCCGACCATGCGCAGCTCGCCGCGGGCCAGCATGGGCTTGAGCATGTTGCCCGCGTCCATCGCCGAATCCCCGCCGGCGCCCGCGCCGACGACCGTGTGGAGCTCGTCGATGAAGGTGATGATCTGGCCGTCGCTGGACTTGATCTCCGCCAGGACGGTCTTCAGCCGCTCCTCGAACTCGCCGCGGTACTTCGCGCCGGCGACCATGGCGCCCAGGTCGAGGGAGACCAGCCGCTTGTTCTTCAGGGACTCCGGCACGTCGCCCTTCACGATGCGCTGGGCCAGGCCCTCCACCACGGCGGTCTTGCCGACGCCGGGCTCGCCGATCAGCACCGGGTTGTTCTTCGTACGGCGCGAGAGCACCTGCACGACGCGGCGGATCTCGTGGTCCCGGCCGATGACCGGGTCGAGCTTGCCCTCGCGGGCGGCCGCCGTGAAGTCGGTACCGAACTTCTCCAGCGCCTTGTACTGACCTTCGGGGTCGGGGGTGGTCACCCGCCGCCCTCCTCGCGCGTTCTGGAAGGCGTCCAGCAGCTTCTTCGCACTGGCGCCCTGGGCGGAAAGGACCCCACCGGCCGCGCCGCCCTTGGCGGCGAGGGCGATGAGCAGGTGTTCGGTGGAGAGGTAGTCGTCGCCGAGCTTGCCCGCCTGGGCGTCGGCCTCGGCGAGTACGGCCAGGAGCTCGCGGGTGGGCTGCGGGGGCGCGACCGTGGACCCGGTGACGCTGGGCAGGGCGGCGAGCAGCCGCTCCGCGCCGTCCCGTACGGCGACCTGGTCCGCGTCGGAGGCCGCGAGGAGGTCGGTGACGTTCTCGTTGTCCTCGCCGGCGAGGAGCGCGAGAAGCAGGTGCGCGGGGGTCAGGTCGGCGTGGCCGTCCTTGACGGCCCGGCTGGTGGCCGCGTTCAGCGCGTCCCGGCTCTTGTTGGTCAGCTCGGCATCCACGGGGTGACTTGCTCCTCTCTGGGGGACAGAACCATGACATAAACAACCTACGCAAAGTTGAGTCTATTCCACTCAAGGCACACGGCTCAAGGCAGGCGGCGGTTCCCCGGGCGGGCCGGCCCCGTACCCTTCGGGCCATGTCCCATGACGTACTCAACCCGACGCCCGAGTACCTCGCCTTCTGGCGGGAGCGGCACGTCTGCACGCTGACCACGCCGCGCCCCGACGGGACGCCCCACGTGGTGCCGGTGGGCGTGACGTACGACCCGGAGGCCGGGCTGGCCCGGGTGATCAGCAACAAGCACAGCAAGAAGGTCCGCAACATCCTGGCGGCGCGGCCGGGGACGGCCAGGGTCGCGGTCTGCCAGATGGAAGGACGCCGCTGGGCCACCCTCGAGGGGCACGCGGTGATCCGTACGGACGAGGCGTCGGTCGCCGACGCGGTGGCGCGCTACGCGCAGCGCTACGGGCGGACGCCCTCGCCCAACCCCGACCGGGTGGTCATGGAGATCACCCTGGACCGGGCGATGGGCCGGGCCTGACCCGCACCGGGCCGCGGCCGGACCCGGCCCGATCCGCAACCAAATCTTGTCCGGACGACGAATGGACGCGGACATCACAACGGCGCCATCGTGGTCAGGTCCACGATGGCGCCGTTGTGTGGGGGTAGCACCTGAGCGATCTGCAACGACGGGGGAATCGCGTCAGGCACTGCGGGGGGTGGCGGTGGTGATATCAGGTTCGAAGAGCTGGTGGTCGCGCTGATCGAGGTTGACGAAGACCATTCCGTAGCGCACCTCGCAGCGAACGGGCTGCGGCGCGCCGCGGGGGCGACGCAGGCAGCGGTACGCACGTACGTCCTCGTCCTCCTCGCGCACGATGACGATCGGCTGTCCGAACAGGGTGACCATCAACGAGTCGCCAGGGTGGGGGATGGCCGTGGCGAGGTCGATGAACTGCCAGCCGGAGCGGTAGGCAGAGGCCATTTCGCGGCGGAAACCGCGGTCGTCGGGGGTCATCAGGAGACCTTCGCCGGTGTGGTGTTCCAGCCGAGATCAGCGGGAGCCGTGTTCCAGCCCAGATCGGTCTTGCCTACCGATTCGACGGGCGTGCTGGTACTGGTACCGGTGTCGGCCTGAACGCTTCCCGCGTCACCGTTGAAGGCGACGACTGCCCCATGGACCGCAACGACGGAGAAAACAACGGCAAGCACCGAGCGAAGCATTCTCTTATACATGGTCGGCTTCGTCCTCACTTGATGGAATCCTCTCCCCCGCGTGACTGACGATGGCTCATTCAGGCACGTCAGTGCCACAGGGACGATGCATCATGTTCTTACATGTTCAGGACCCTGGGGGGTGGAGATTTGCCCAAGAGCGACACAAACCCGACACATCCCCACCCGGTCACAGCCATGTGCCCCGAGGGAGCGCGACTCTACGCAGCCGCGCTGAGCACCGGCCGCGTCTCCCGCGGCGAGGTGGAGAACGCCCCCTGCC
Source organism: Streptomyces sp. cmx-11-4 (assembly GCA_049998195.1). Lineage (GTDB taxonomy): Bacteria > Actinomycetota > Actinomycetes > Streptomycetales > Streptomycetaceae > Streptomyces. The sequence continues at coordinate 443,875 of JAEBET010000004.1, read as the reverse complement.
TGCTCGAATTCGCGCTGCTGAGGCCCGACCCTGACGACGCGAACCAGCTGCGTGCGGTTCCCCCGTCCGTCGCCCTCACCCAGCGGCTCCACCCGCTCGAGCGCGAGATCCGGGACCGGAGACGGAGCGCCGTAGATCTCGCCGACGCATTCGAGCCGTTCCTGACCATCAGCGCCCAGAGCCCCGCGACCACCCACGCCATCACCGTGCTGGAGGGCTTCGAGCAGATCAACGCGGCTCTCGACCTGGCCACCGCCGAGTGCCACACCGAGGCCCTGACCGTCCAACCGGGCGGAGCCCGGCCCAGTTTCATCCTCACCGAGGCACTGGAGCGGGCTGCGCCGCTGCTCAACCGGGGGGTGAGCATCCGCACGCTCTACCAGCACACGGTACGGCACAGCCAGGGCACGCTCGCCTACGTGGACCGGATCTCCACGGGGAAGGTGGAGATCCGCACACTCGAAGAGCTCATAGAGCGTCTCATGATCTTCGACCGCACGGTGGCCTTCATCCCCGCGAGCGACGACCGGACGGTCGCGCTGGAGCTGCGCCACCCGGGGCTGGTCGACTACCTCATCAAGGTGTTCGAGCAACTGTGGCGCCGGGCCGTGCCGTTGAGCGAGGAAGTGACGTACACGCACGCTCCGGACGGCATCTCGGGCGTGCAGCGCACCATCGCCCAGCTGCTCGTCGAGGGGCACGTGGACGAGGCCATCGCGCGCCGCCTGGGGATGAACGTACGCACCTGCCGGGCGCACATCGCCAAGCTGGCCGCCTATCTGGGCAGCGGCAGCCGCGCCCAACTCGGCTTCCTCATCGCCCAGTCCGGCATCCTCGACACCCCGGAACACCGGCAGCTCTGACTACCCACTGCCGGCCCACACAAACGGAAGGCCCCCGCCCGTTTCCGGGCGGGGGCCTTCCGCATGCCTGCGCTGGCTGAAAACCATCGGTCCGGCGTCGGTCCGAGGTCCGTCCGCCGTCGGTCCGCCGTCAGTCCATCGGGCGCTTGGGGCGCCAGACGACCAGGGCGTTGCCGGGCTGCGGAGGCTGGTACGGAACCAGGTCGCGCCGGTACGAGGCGTGCACCTGGGCCTCGCGGGCCCGGAGCGTGGCCGCCGCACCGTCCACCGCCGCGGAGAGCTCGGCCACGCGCTGCTGCAGCGCGGCGACCTGGTTCTCCAGCTCGATGATCCGCTTGATGCCCGCCAGGTTGATGCCCTCGTCCTGGGACAACGCCTGCACCGTGCGAAGCAGTTCGATGTCGCGGGCCGAGTAGCGCCGGCCGCGGCCGGCCGTACGGTCCGGGGAGACCAGGCCGAGGCGGTCGTACTGGCGGAGGGTCTGCGGATGCAGGCCCGAGAGCTGGGCGGCCACCGAGATCACGTAGACCGGGGTCTCATCGGTGAGCTGGTAGCCCCCGCCCAGGCGGGAGGACTGTCGTCGGCGGCCGTCCATGGTCATGCTCCCTTCGCGGACTCGAACAGCGCGGTGCGCGGGTCCTCGGACTCCGTCGCATCGCGGTACATCTCCAGCGCCTCGCGGGCCTTGTCCGACAGCTCGGTCGGGACCGCGACCTCGACCGTCACCAGCAGGTCGCCGCGGGTGCCGTCCTTGCGGACCGCACCCTTGCCGCGGGCCCGCATGGTGCGGCCGTTGGGAGTGCCCGGCGGCAGCTTCAGCGTCACCGAGGGGCCGTTCAGGGTCGGGACCTTGATGTCGGCGCCCAGTGCGGCCTCGGCGAAGGTCACCGGGACGGTCACCGTCAGGTTGTCGTCCTTGCGGCCGAACACCGGGTGGGAGTCGACGTGCACGACGACGTACAGGTCACCGGCGGGACCACCGCGCTCGCCCGGCGCGCCCTTGCCGCGCAGCCGGATCCGCTGGCCGTTGGAGACGCCCGCCGGGATGCGGACCTGCATGGTCCGCGAACTGCGGGCGCGCCCGCTGCCCTTGCAGACCTCGCAGGGGGTCTCCGCGATCAGGCCGCGGCCCTTGCAGTCCGCACAGGGGTCGGTCAGCGAGAAGCCGCCGCCGCTGCCCCGCGAGACCTGGCCGGTGCCGACGCAGGTCGGGCACACCCGGGGCGTGCCGTTCTTGTCGCCGGTGCCCGAACAGGCCTTGCAGGGGGCCTGTGAGGACATCCGGAGCGGGACCGTGGCCCCGTCCACCGCCTCCGTGAAGGAGAGGGTGACCTCCGACTCGATGTCCTGGCCGCGGCGCGGCTGGGTGCGGGTGCCCGCACCGGCGCCGGCGCCGCGGTTGAACAGGCCGCCGAAGACGTCGCCCAGGCCGCCGCCGAAGCCGCCGGCCGCACCGCCCGGCTGCGAGCCGCCGAAGAGGTCGCCGAGGTCGAAGTTGAACGAGCCGCCGGCCCCGCCCGGTCCGGGGCGGAAGCCTCCGTTGCCGAACAGGGCGCGCGCCTCGTCGTACTCCTTGCGCTTCTTCGCGTCGCCGAGGATGTCGTTCGCCTCGGAGATCTCCTTGAAGCGCGCCTCGGCCGAGGCGTCGCCCTTGTTGGCGTCCGGGTGGAACTCGCGCGCGAGTTTCCGGTACGCCTTCTTGATCTCGGCCTCGGTGGCGTCCTTCTGGACACCGAGGACCTTGTAGTAGTCCTTCTCCACGAAGTCCTTCGTGCTCATCCCCGGTGTCCCTCCTCTCGTACTGCTACTGGTTCAGCTTCAGCCCTCGTCGGGGGCATCCGCGTCCTTGTCCGACGACGCTTCGCCAGACTCGGACTTGGGGGCCGTGCCCGGCTGGGGCTCGGCCACCGCGACCCGAGCGGGACGGATCGTACGCTCGCCGATGCGGTACCCCGGCTGCAGGATCGCCACGCAGGTCGTCTCGGTGACGTCCGGCGCGTACGAGTGCATCAGGGCCTCGTGGATCGTCGGGTCGAAGGGCTCGCCCTCCTTGCCGAACTGCTGCAGCCCCATCTTGGCCGCCGCGGTCTCCAGCGATTCGGCCACCGACTTGAAGCCGCCGACCAGCTCGCCATGTTCCCGCGCCCGGCCGATGTCGTCCAGGGTCGGGAGCAGCTCCGTCAGCAGGGACGCGACCGCGATCTCCTTGACGGCGATCCGGTCCCGCTCCACCCGGCGGCGGTAGTTCTGGTACTCCGCCTGGAGCCGCTGGAGGTCCGCGGTGCGCTCACCGAGCGCCGTACGGGCCTGGTCCAGCTGCGCGAGCAGTGCTACGTCCTGGCCGGCGGCCTGAGCTCCTGCGTCCCCGGCCGGGGCCGCCTCCTCCTTGGCGGAGTCTGCGGCCTCCGGCTCGTCGGGCGTGCCGTCGACGGGGACTTCGGGCTTCTCGTCGAAACCCGGGGTCTCCTCCGACATCAGGCAGCGCCACCCTTCGGCTTCTCGTCGTCGACGATCTCGGCGTCGACGACATCGTCGTCGGCCTTGGCCTGGCCCGCGTCACCGGGAGCGGCACCTGCGGCGCCCTGAGCGGCCTGGGCGTCGGCGTAGATGGCCTGGCCGAGCTTCTGGCTGACCGCGGCGAGCTTCTCGGTCGCGGTGCGGATCTCGGCGGCGTCCTCGCCCTTGAGCTTTTCCTTCAGCTCGGTGACGGCTGCCTCGACCTCGGTCTTGACCTCGGCCGGGACCTTGTCCTCGTTGTCCTTGACGAACTTCTCCGTCTGGTAGACGAGCTGCTCGCCCTGGTTGCGGGACTCGGCCGCCTCCTTGCGGCGCAGGTCCTCCTCCGCGTACTGCTCGGCCTCCTGCCGCATGCGGTCGACCTCGTCCTTGCCGAGCGAGGAGCCGCCGGTGACGGTCATCTTCTGCTCCTTGCCCGTGCCAAGGTCCTTGGCCGTGACGTGCATGATGCCGTTCGCGTCGATGTCGAAGGAGACCTCGATCTGCGGGACGCCACGCGGGGCCGGCGGCAGGCCGGTCAGCTCGAACATGCCGAGCTTCTTGTTGTACGCCGCGATCTCGCGCTCACCCTGGTAGACCTGGATCTGCACGGACGGCTGGTTGTCCTCGGCCGTCGTGAAGATCTCGGACCGCTTGGTCGGGATCGTGGTGTTGCGCTCGATCAGCTTGGTCATGATGCCGCCCTTGGTCTCGATGCCGAGGGACAGCGGGGTCACGTCGAGGAGCAGGACGTCCTTGACCTCACCCTTGAGCACACCGGCCTGGAGGGTGGCGCCGATGGCGACGACCTCGTCCGGGTTGACGCCCTTGTTGGCGTCCTGACCGCCGGTGAGCTCCTTGACGAGCTCGGCGACGGCCGGCATACGGGTGGAGCCGCCGACCAGGACCACGTGGTCGATCTCGGACAGCTGGATGCCGGCGTCCTTGATGACGTTGTGGAACGGGGTCTTGCAGCGGTCGAGCAGGTCCGCGGTGAGCTGCTGGAACTGCGAGCGCGTGAGCTTCTCGTCCAGGTGCAGCGGGCCCTCGGCGGAGGCCGTGATGTAGGGCAGGTTGATCGAGGTCTCCGTGGAGGAGGACAGCTCGATCTTCGCCTTCTCGGCGGCCTCGCGCAGACGCTGGAGCGCCATCTTGTCCTTGGACAGGTCGACGCCGTGGCCGTTCTGGAACTGCTTCACGAGGTAGTCGACGACGCGCTGGTCCCAGTCGTCGCCACCGAGGTGGTTGTCACCGTTGGTGGCCTTGACCTCGACGACGCCGTCGCCGATCTCGAGGAGCGACACGTCGAAGGTGCCGCCACCGAGGTCGAAGACGAGAATGGTCTGGTCGTCCTTGTCGAGACCGTAGGCCAGGGCGGCGGCCGTCGGCTCGTTGACAATACGCAGGACGTTCAGGCCCGCGATCTCGCCGGCCTCCTTCGTCGCCTGGCGCTCGGAGTCGTTGAAGTAGGCCGGGACGGTGATGACCGCGTCCGTGACCTTCTCGCCCAGGTACGCCTCGGCGTCGCGCTTCAGCTTCTGCAGGATGAAGGCGCTCATCTGCTGCGGGTTGAAGTCCTTGCCATCCAGGTTGATCTTCCAGTCAGTGCCCATGTGGCGCTTGACGGAGCGGATGGTCCGGTCCACGTTCGTGACCGCCTGGCGCTTGGCCACCTCGCCGACGAGGACCTCGCCGTTCTTGGCGAAGGCGACGACGGACGGCGTGGTCCTGGCGCCCTCGGCGTTGGTGATGACGGTGGGCTCGCCGCCTTCCAGAACGCTGACGACGGAGTTAGTGGTGCCCAGGTCGATGCCGACCGCACGTGCCATTTCGATTCCTCCAGCTGACTTGAGTGGAACAGACTCAACCATGCCGTACCGCCGCGCCGACGTCAACAGAGCTGAGTCGGCTCGGCTCAATCTTTAGGCTCCCCTTACGCGCAACTACCCGAACCGGCCGGGTCGGACAGGACGGGGCCGCACCCGAACGGGTTCGAGGAGCCGGCGCGGCCGCGCGGCAGCCCGGCCCCGCCCTGGGCGTGCGGCAGCGTGCTGGCATGCCGCTCACACTCACCGATCCCCGGCCACGGGTACGGATGCCCACCGCCCCGCCGGCGAAAAGGGTGTTCGACCTCATCGGCGCGGCGGTCCTGCTGACCCTGCTCGCGCCGCCGCTCGCGCTGGCCGCCGCGCTGCTGTACGTGACCCAGGGCGGCCGGGTCCTCGTACGGGAGCCCGCCGCGGGCCTGGCCGGGCGGCCCTACCTGGCCTGGCGGCTGCGCACCGACGGTGCGGGCGGCGTCGGCGAGGCCGTCGAGCGGTGCGCCCTCGACGGCCTGCCGCAGTTGCTCAACGTGCTCCGCGGCGAGATGTCGCTGGTCGGGCCGCGCCCGGAGCCCCGTACCGACCGCCCCGAGCGGCTCCTCGTACGACCCGGTATGACCGGTCTGTGGCAGGTGAGCGCGCGCTCGGACCTACCGTGGGAGGAGATGCCCCTGCTCGACCTGCATTATGTGGAGAACCACTGGCTCGGGATGGACCTCGCGATCCTGGCGCAGACCCCACGGGCGGCCTACCGACATAGGCAGCCCTGAGCGACACAGATCACCGCACGCTCAGCTACATTGCGGCGTCGGGAATGGGTAACCTCAAGCCTTGACTTCATAAGTTACCGCTTAGTAAGTGCCGCCCGAGGAGCCCCCCATGCAACTCGCCGCGATCATCGTGTCGCTGGTCCTGACCGTGGTCGGCGTCGCGCTGCTCGCCCGAGCCGTGGCGCAGATCTACCGCTTCGTGAAGCTCGGCCAGCCCGTACCGGCCGGCAGCCGTACGGACGACCCGAAGGCCCGAACGCTCACCCTGGTCCGGGAGTTCCTGGGCCACAGCCGGATGAACCGCTGGGGCATCGTCGGCTTCGCGCACTGGTTCGTCGCGGTCGGCTTCCTGACGCTGCCGCCGACCCTGGTGCAGGCCTTCGGCCAGCTCTTCCAGGCCGACTGGGTGCTGCCGGTCATCGGCGGCTTCCTGCCGTTCGAGCTCTACATCGAGTTCATCGGCCTGATGACGGTGCTCGGCATCGTCGTCCTGATGGTGATCCGCCTGCTCAACCTGCCCTCGCGGGCGGGCCGCAAGTCGCGCTTCACCGGCTCGAAGGCCTGGCAGGCGTACTTCGTCGAATACATCATCCTCACCATCGGCCTCGCCATCCTCGCGCTGCGCGGCCTCGAGGGCGCGATCCACCACGTGGACGGCTACGAGCCGGCGTACTTCGTCTCGTACCCGCTGGTGCTCGCTTTCAAGGGGCTCTCGCTCGGCGCCCTGCAGAACGCCATCTACTTCACCGCGATGGTGAAGATCAGCACCTCGTTCATCTGGGCGATCACGGTGGCGCTCAACACCAACATGGGTGTCGCCTGGCACCGCTTCCTCGGCTTCCCGAACATCTGGTTCAAGCGGAACGCGGACGGCGCGTCCGCGCTCGGCGAGCTCCAGCCGATGACCAGCGGCGGCAAGCAGATCGACTTCGAGGACCCGGGCGAGGACGACGTCTTCGGCGTCTCCCAGGTCGAGCAGTTCTCCTGGAAGGGCATCCTCGACTTCTCCACGTGTACCGAGTGCGGTCGCTGCCAGTCGCAGTGCCCGGCCTGGAACACCGGCAAGCCGCTGTCCCCGAAGCTCCTGATCATGTCGCTGCGCGACCACGCGCACGCCAAGGCCCCGTACCTGCTCGCCGGCGGCGGCAAGGACATGGAGGGCAACGAGAAGGCGACGGCGGAGCAGCTGAAGGACGTCCCGGCCGCCGCGCTCGCCGAGGCCGAGCGCCCGCTGATCGGCACGGTCGAGGAGAACGGCGTCATCGACCCGGACGTGCTGTGGTCCTGCACGACCTGTGGTGCGTGCGTCGAGCAGTGCCCGGTCGACATCGAGCACATCGACCACATCGTCGACATGCGCCGCTACCAGGTGATGATCGAGTCCGCCTTCCCCTCGGAGGCCGGCACGATGCTCAAGAACCTGGAGAAGAAGGGCAACCCCTGGGGCCTGGCGAAGAAGCAGCGCGTCGAGTGGACCAAGGAGGTCGACTTCGAGGTCCCGATCATCGGGAAGGACGCGGAGGACCTCTCCGAGTTCGACTACCTCTACTGGGTCGGCTGCGCCGGCGCCCTGGAGGACCGGGCCAAGAAGACGACGAAGGCCTTCGCGGAGCTGCTGAACATCGCGGGCGTCAAGTTCGCGATCATGGGCGGCGACGAGAAGTGCACCGGTGACTCGCCGCGCCGCCTGGGCAACGAGCCGCTGTTCCAGCAGCTGGGCCAGGAGAACGTGGCCATGCTGAACATGGCGTTCGGTGAAGACGATGAAGACCCGTCGACCCGGAAGCCGAAGTCGGCGAAGCGGATCGTCTCGACCTGCCCGCACTGCTTCAACACCATCGCGAACGAGTACCCGCAGCTGGGCGGCGAGTACGAGGTCATCCACCACACGCAGCTGCTCCAGCACCTGATCGACGAGGGCCGGCTGGTCCCGGTGACCCCGGTCGACGGTCTGATCACGTACCACGACCCGTGCTACCTGGGCCGGCACAACAAGATCTACACGCCGCCGCGCGAGATCATGTCGGCCGTGCCGGGCCTGCGGCAGCAGGAGATGCACCGCCACAAGGAGCGGGGCTTCTGCTGTGGCGCCGGTGGCGCGCGGATGTGGATGGAGGAGCGGATCGGCAAGCGCATCAACAACGAGCGCGTCGACGAGGCGCTGTCCCTCAACCCGGACATCGTGTCGACCGCCTGCCCGTTCTGCCTCGTCATGCTCACCGACTCGGTGAACGGCAAGAAGAACGAGGGCCAGGCCAAGGAGTCCGTGCAGGTCGTGGACGTGGCGCAGCTGCTGCTGGACTCGGTGAAGACGCCGGAGCCGGAGCCGGAGCTCGAGCCGGAGCCGGTGGCGGTCGAGGCGGAAGAGGCGAAGGCAGAGGCAGAGGCACCTGCGGCTGCCGAGGCCGTTGCCGTTCCCGAGGCCGCTGATGCCCCTGAGGCCACCAAGGCCACCGAGGCGAAGCCCGAGGAAGCCAAGTAGTCCGCGGGTAGCCCCCCGCACGACACACGGACGGCCGGTCCCCCGCTGGGGGCCGGCCGTTCCGTCGTGTCGGGCCGGGTCAGGAGGACCGGCGGCGCAACATCGCGAAGCCGAGACCAGCCGCACCCACCGCGGCCATGCCGCCGCCCGCGGCGACCAGCTTCGGGGTGTCGCTGTCACCTCTTCGCGCGTGCCGTCCTGGATGGGGGGTGCGGCGGGTGCGGCGCATGCTAGGTGCTCTTCTCGTACTCGTACTCGTACTCGTGCTCTGGTCCTGGCGCCTGCTCTGCGGGGCTTCGACAGACACGAACCTACGGGCCGGATATGCGGGCATTCCGTAGGGAACGCAACGAAGGCCCACAAAATCCGACGCAGATATGCAAAGCGGACACCCCACCGTCCCCTAGGGGATGTCACAGGTCAGCCGCAAAGGCCCCCTCTTCGGGCCGCCCGTCCACGGGGCGCGGCGGGACCAGGTACTTTCGATCACGTGGCTGGATTCAGGATCGGACGCGGCCGGGACAACAACCGCACCCCGCAACAACCTCCGCGGCAGCAGCCGTACGGGCAGCAGCAACCGCCTCCGTACGGCCGGCAGCCCTACCCTCCCGCGGGCCCGCCGCCGCAGCAGCAGTGGCCGCAGCCGGGCGCCGGGGGACACGGCGAGCCCGAGTACTTCGACCCGTACGGCCAGCAGCAGCAGCCGCAGGCCCCGTACGGTCACGGAGGCCAGGGCGGCGGGCAAGGCGGCTACACCGACGACAACCCGGGGCACACCCAGGTCTTCGCCGTCGGCGAGGACCCGTACAGCCAGGGCGCGACGTACCAGGCGGGCGCGGCTGCGGCCGCCCCGTCCGGCCCGCGGCTGCCGTGGAAGGAACTCCTGCGCGGCATCGTGACGCGGCCGGGCCAGACCTTCCTCCAGATGCGCGACTACGCCGTCTGGGGGCCGGCGCTGACCGTGACCTTCCTCTACGGGCTCCTCGCGGTCTTCGGCCTCGACGACGCCCGTCAGGACGTGATCAACGCGACGCTCCCCAAGGCCGTGCCGATCGTCCTCTCCGCGGGCGCGGCCTTCGTGATCTGCGGGCTGCTGCTCGGTGCGGTCACCCACACGCTGGCCCGCCAGCTGGGCGGCGACGGCTCCTGGCAGCCCACCGTGGGCCTGTCCATGCTGGTCATGTCGCTGACGGACGCCCCGCGCCTGGTCTTCGCCGTGTTCCTGGGCGGCGACAACGGGCTGGTGCAGGTCCTGGGCTGGGCCACCTGGGTGGCGGCGGGCGCGCTGTTCACGGCGCTGATCAGCAAGTCCCACGACCTGCCGTGGCCGAAGGCCCTGGGCGCGTCCGCGATCCAGCTGATCGCACTGCTGTCGATCATCAAGCTGGGCACGATCTGAGCGGTCCGGCGGCACGCCGCACCCCACGAGAGAGGGCCCGCCGCGCAACGACCGCGCGGCGGGCCCTCTCTCGTCTCGTGCCGGTCTAGGCGTCGAGGACCTGGCCCTCACGCTTCACGACGGGCGGCTCGACCGACCAGGGGAAGTTGATCCACTCGTCGGTCTTCTTCCACACGTACTCGCACTTCACGAGCGAGTGGGACTTCTCGTAGATGACGGCGGACCGCACCTCGGCGACGTGGCCGAGGCAGAAGTCGTGGACGAGCTTCAGGGTCTTGCCGGTGTCGGCCACGTCATCGGCGATGAGGACCTTCTTGTTGGTGAAGTCGATCGCCTCGGGCACCGGTGCCAGCATGACCGGCATCTCCAAGGTGGTGCCGACACCCGTGTAGAACTCCACGTTCACCAGGTGGATGTTCTTGCAGTCGAGCGCGTACGCCAGCCCGCCGGCGACGAACACCCCGCCGCGGGCGATGCTCAGGATGATGTCGGGCTCGTACCCGTCGTCGGCGATGGTCTGCGCGAGCTGGCGCACAGCCCGCCCGAACCCCTCGTAGTCGAGGTTCTCGCGTACTGCGTCACTCATGCGTCGTGCCTCACCTGGGTGCGGTGGAAGTTCTGGAAGGAGCGCGAGGCGGTCGGCCCGCGCTGCCCCTGGTACCGGGATCCGTAGCGCTCGCTGCCGTACGGGAACTCCGCGGGGGAGCTGAGCCGGAACATGCACAGCTGCCCGATCTTCATGCCCGGCCAGAGCTTGATCGGCAGCGTGGCGAGGTTCGACAGCTCCAGGGTCACGTGGCCCGAGAAGCCGGGATCGATGAACCCTGCGGTCGAATGCGTCACCAGACCGAGGCGGCCCAGACTGGACTTCCCCTCCAGTCGGGAGGCGATGTCGTCGGGCAGCGAGATGACCTCGTACGTGGAGGCGAGCACGAACTCCCCGGGGTGCAGGATGAACGCCTCGTCCCCCTCCGGCTCGACCATCCGGGTCAGGTCCGCCTGCTCGGTCGCCGGATCGATGTGCGCGTACCGGTGATTCTCGAACACCCGGAAGAACCGGTCGAGGCGTACGTCGATGCTGGAGGGCTGCACCATCGACTCCTCGAACGGGTCGATGCGAACCCGTCCGCTGTCGATCTCGGCCCGGATGTCTTTGTCAGAGAGAAGCACGTCCCGAGGATACGCAGAGCGCGCGGGCCACCCCCAATCGAGAGCCGCACCCGCGCGCCCGGCCGTACCTGCCGTACCTGCCGTACCTGCCGTACCTGCCGCCCGGGCCTAACGCCTGACGGCGCCACCCACGGGCACGGCCTGCCTCAGCCGCGCGCACCGCGGACACCGCAACAGCCGCCCGGGCCCGATCCGGCCGGCACCGAGGTGCTGCAGCGGGAAGGAGGCGGTACTGAAAACGTGCCCTTCGGCACAACGGACGACGGTGTGCTCCATCGAGTCCCTTTCCCCAACGAGCCGTACTGCGACGAATCGCCACATTAGGGGATGATCGGGACCCACTCCAGCCGCCGCTCCGCACCCACACCGTACGCCCCAACTCCCGCACGCACACGCCCCCATGCCCACCACACACGACAACGACCCCGCGGCAGATCCGCCGGGGGTCGATCATGAGGTAGAGTGGACAACGCTAGCGATCCAGGCAACTGGCACGCTGTGCGGATGTAGTTTAATGGTAGAACATGAGCTTCCCAAGCTTATAGCGCGGGTTCGATTCCCGTCATCCGCTCTTGCAAGAAGGCCCAGGTCAGCGACCTGGGCCTTCTTCGTTGTCTAGACCTTTCAGGCCCTTCCGTGCCCTCCGCGTGCCCCCTCCTCAAGCAGCGGGGCCAGAACATGTCCCGGGCCCTGCAGCACCAGCAAGCGGCGGCCCTGCGCCACGCGGTCCCCGAACTGGCGGAACGGATCCTGGCCGAGCCCGGCTGGTCGGCCCTGGCAGCCACCCTCGCCGACGCCCAGGCCGCCGGCTACAGCCCCGCCTCCCTGCTCGCCGAAGCCACCCAGCGGAGGGAGTTGGGCAGCGCCGCCTCCATCAGCGATGTCCTCGTCTGGCGGCTCCGGCACCTCGCGGAACTACCGGCCGACCCTGTCACCGGGTCTTCGGGGATCGCGCGCACCGGCAGCGTCCCGGTCCCGCCATCAACCACGCAGAAGGCCGTCAAGGCCACCAGCGACAACGCCCGCCGTCGCTGAGCCGGCCCATCGCGGCACCCCTTGTATCCGACGATTCGGGATTATCGAATTCCCGGATCCTGCGGAGCATTGAAGGCACCACCAGCAATCGCCCCGCAAGGAATCCCGGCATGCCCACATCAAATTCCGACCCGGAGACATCGTGCCCGAAGCACGGCACGAGCACCCAGGCTCACCCCGCCGCTCCCACCTGGCCTCTCGGCACAGGGCGCCCGACCGACCAGGCTGCACACCGCTTCCGTCATCGCTGACCGGAGCGCGCGGCGCAACATAGCCGACGATCCCCGGTCAGCCAAACCGGGGAATCTCCAGACACTGGAAACAACGCCCTTCCCGCACGCCTTCGAGGAGCACTTGCATGCCTGAAACCGAAATCCGACCCGCCGTCGTCGCCCTCCTCTGCGACTCGAACTTCAAATACCGGCGCGACACCAAAACCTGGTCCCACATAGACGGCCGCCCCTTCACCAAGGAGGAGCAGACCACCGCCTTGCACGCCACCCGCGACGAGTTCGAAGAGTTCGCCGCGCAGCACACTCGCTACATGGAGTACCTGCGGACGACGGAGGAAGCCCCGGAAGCCCTCCAGCGGTTCCTCGCCCCGTTCATGGGGCAGCTCACCACTAAGACCCTCGGCAACGCCGTCGAGCTCATGGATGAGGCCGAAAGGGCCCAGCTGGACCAGCTGCTTGGCCGCATGACCGAGCCCCCTCGCCGCTTCACCGCGTACACCTTCTGACCAACACCGCCCACTGGGGCCAACGCGATTCCGCGTTGGCCCCAGTGGCATGTCCGCATGGCGTACAGCTAGGCCACGACCCCAGCTCCGAGCGTGCCGGCGCCGATGGCGTCCCGCAGGACGTGGGCGATCTCCTCGGGCTTGAGGTCGATGCTGTCGACCCCCTCCGCGGTCAGCGGGATCTCCTCCAGCGCGTATTCGCCGCGTCCCTCGGCACTGAACTCCGGGCCGGTGCGGTCCTCGAAGGACCACGTCGCGATGCGGGCGAGGTAGAAGAGCTGACGCTCGGTGTCGGATTCCATCGTGTGCAGGAGGCGGACGATGTCGGCCTTCCCCGCGATCTCCTCGTGGATCTCCCGGTGGAGAGCGGCCTCCCGGGACGCGTCGCTCTCTTCGACCCCTCCGCCGGGCAGCACCCAGTACAGGGGGATTCCGGGCTTGGTGCGGCGGATGACCAGCATCGTGTCGTCCGCGGTGACGAGGACGGCTCGGACTCGTTCGATCATGTTGGTCTGTCTCCTTGGTTGTTGACGCTCAGTGAGGAAGGATGCCCGTCACTTCCTCCGCGCGCTGGCGCAACAGTGGAGCCAGCTCCCTGTACCAACCACGGCCGACGGCCTGGAGCATTTCGGCGAGGGCGACCTGTTCGCCGATCCGGCCGGCGGGTGTGTCGAGGACGTCGGCGAACTCGGTGCGGATGCGTGTGGCGATGGCGGGGACGCGGAGGCTGTTGACGTAGAGCATGGCCGGGTCGTAGCCGACGGGGACGGCGCCCCAGCGTTCCCAGTCGAGGATGACGAGGGGGTGGTGGGTGAGGTTGGCCCACTGGAGGTCGGCGTGGCCGGTGACGCGTTCGGTGATGGTCGGCGCGGGGATGCCGAGGAACTCGGGGAACACGCGGTCCGCCCAGGACTGGCGGATGGTCTCGCGGGGCGGCTCGGCAGCGCTGAGGGCGTCCAGGCTCTCCCGCAGCGTCGCCCACCAGGAGTCCGGGAGACCTGGGTCCTCGGTGAGGTCGGGGGTTTCCGGGGAGATGACGGGCTGGGCGATGTAGTCGATCAGCTCGGCCTCGAAGACGTATTCCCCGCCCTCCCAGCGGTACAGGTCGTGGAGGTGTGGGCGGGACACCTTGTCCGAGACCCGTTCCTCGGCGAGCGCGATGCCCTCGTTCCGGGTGGTGGGGGTCTTGGCAGCTTCACCGCAGTGGACGCGGAGCCAGTGGCCGTTCTCGGTGCGGGAGCCGACGGTCCGACCGAGCCATCCCCAGGACAGCGGGCCCGTCGGAGCGGTGGCCAGGTGTGAGGATGCGGTGGCGAGGGCGTCCTCCATGCGGGCCCTGGTTGTCTCATCCTTGGGCGAGTACATCGGTGACCTTCCTGAGCTGGTCCGGTTCGAGCGGCGAGGCGATGGCCTCTTTGGCGGCCTTCCAGTGCCGCGGCGTACTGGCGGACAGCAGTACCACGTCCAGGCTTGGGCAGGACGCCGCAGCCAGGAGCCAGGCGGCAGCCGTGCTGGTGCCGGGTCGGATGAACTCAGCGAGTTCGGGTGTGGCCAAGTCGAGGAGTTCGCCGCCGTGCAGGGGTGAGGAGCCGAAGGTGAGCAGGCCGGCGGCGCGGGCCTGGACGAGCGGGCCCCGCCCACCGAGGGCGAGCGCGATCGGGCGGACCATGACGAGGCTGACCGGCTGCTGAATCGCGCCGAGGTGGTGGTCACCCGATCCGGCAGCCTCCTTGGCCAGGGCGAGGAGTTCGGGGACGGTGAATGCCTCGTGCTGGAAGCCTGACCAGGTGGCCACTCCGTACCCGGCGATGCGGCCTTCGGTGGCGTACTCCTCCAGCACGGCGAACGCACCGCGCAGCCGCGCGTGGAGCACCGCACGGTCCTGGTCGGCGTGCTCGGGGTTGTGGACGAACACGATGTCGGCGCGGCCCAGGGCCGCGAGGGAGCGATCGGTCTGCCAGCGGGTGAAGCCTGGGTGGAGGCTGTGGCCGACGGCGGCTTGTTCGGGTGGGAGGACTCCGGCCGCCACCGCGGCCTCCCCTTCCTGCCGGGTGAAGAACCCGGTCTTCGTCGCGACCATCGCACGAGGGTGGTCGGCGATAACCGGGCCGAGGCTCTGGTGGGCCGTGGCGTAGTTGGGTGCGGTGTCCAGCCACACCAGCCCGTCGGAGCACGCGGCGCGCGCTGGCTCCTCGACAGCGCGCACCCGGTACGTCCCGAGCCCGAGGGCGGCGGTCACCTGGGCGCCCCGATCACGGTGGCGGCCTGTCCGCCAACCAGGGCCGAGACGATCTCGGCGCTCTGGGCGACGGTAAGGCCGGATGCGGCGGCGAGGTCCCCGAGCGTGATCGGCGACCCGCCGGCCAGGTGGTGCAGCAGCGCTGCGGCGGGCAGTGCGAAGGTCCACTCGCGCCCGGCGCCGGAGAAGGTCACCGCCTCGGCGTCCTGGTCCACCCGGGCGCGGGGCACGGTGACCTGGACGGTGATCCCGGGCTCGGGCGGTACGGTCGCCAAGTGCGGCAAGGAAAGGCGCGGGTGCCCCGGGTGTGTGGTGTCCAGCGACCTCTCCCACCGGTCCAGAATCGCTGGGTCCTCCAGAGCGGCCAGCACCTCCTTGCGTACGGCACCCAGGTAGTCCGCCCGCGCTTCGGGGGTGCTGAAGCGAGGGACGTCGGAGCGGACGGTTGCGCTGGTCCGGAGGTCGTCGCACAGCCATCCGAGGAACTCGGCACCGGTCTGCTGGCCAGCCCGAAGGTGAGGTGGAGCGATGCGGTGCCCTGGTCGGCGCTCACCGCGTGCCACCAGCCGCGCGGTAGGTAGAGCAGGTCGCCGGGCGTCAGGACGATGTCCGCGATCGGATCGCCCGTCGGGGCCTCGGGGGCTTCGACGTCGCGCCAGGCGGGGGCCTGCCGGGTGGGTCCGTAGATCTTCCACCGCTTGGAGCCTTCGAGTTGGAGGACCACGACGTCGTGGTCGTCCCAGTGGGTGCCGAAGCCCTCTTCGGACGTCCAGGAGGCGTACGCGTTGGCCTGCACGGGGGTCCGGAAGAACCGTTCGAGGCCGGTGGCGGCTGCCCGGACGGGCGGGTGGATCTGGTCTATCGCGTCGATGACGAGGGACGCGCCCTCGGCGAGGCGCGCGTGGAACTCGGCCGGCTGCGGCTGGTACCAGGACACCCCGCGCCGGTTCGTGCGCAGGACGGAGTACGCCGTCGCGGGGACGGCCTCCCCCGCGCGGGAGAGTCGCATGCGGGGCGGCTCCAGCCGGTGCGCGGCGACGATCTCGTTGATGTCGTCCCAGGTCAGCAGGGTGGGAACGGCGGTGCCGGCTGAACGGATCACTGCGTGGGCGCGGAAACACGTCTGGGCGAGGAACGTGTCCCCGCCCAGACGCTGCGCCCACGATGCGGAATCAATCACCGTGGGTCTCCTCGGTCGATCAGGTGTCGTTCATGTCCGACTTGCCACCGGTGTTGTCCGAAGCCTCTTCGGCGCGCGACCGCGCCGCGTTGATCCGGCGGACACCGATCAGCAGACCGCTGGCCTGCTCGGTGGGAGCGTTCTCGTTCATCCCGTACTCCTTCCTGATCCTTGATGTGGCCCGCAGGGGTTCCTGCGGGAAATCTGGGGGCGGGGATGGTGCTGCGCGTGCCCCCGCGGGGTCAGCGCCCGGTGTCGCCAGCGAGGGCGAGAGTGACCACCAGGACGCAGGTGGCCGCGATGTAGATCAGGACCGCGAGCTGCTGGCGCCATCCCCGCAGGGCCTTGCGGTTCAGCCCCGCTCCAGGCTGGAGGGGTCCTTCACGATCCACTCCGAGCCTCCGCCCTCGGGCCGGGCGAAGACCGCGTTCGCGTACGAGACACGGGTGGCCGGGTCTTCGTACGCGCCGATGAACTGGACGATGCCCCGCCGGTTCTCCAGCGGGTCGAAGACCGGCGTTCCTTCGCTGACCCAGCCGGGCACGGTCTGACGCTGGCGCGGACGGATCTGAGGGGCCACGGCTCTCTCCTTGGGCTCGGGCTGGCTCTTCGCTCCGGGGGACGCAGCGGGCCGCAGGTGCGACATGGGGTACGGCCTTGCGGCCCGCTGCGAGGGGGAGGCCGCCTTTCCCGGGCGGCTGTGACCAGTCAACTGCCGTATGCGTTTGGATGGATGGGCCAGAAGGCATGGCCATTCCGGGGACATGGCCAGGTTTTATGGCCAGGCTGGGATCAGGGCTCTGCCGACGGTCGCGGGATGGCGATGATGACCACGAACGAGGGCGACGGCGTGGAGCCGATCGGGCCGCTGCTGCGGCGCCTGCGCATGGCCGGCGGACGCACACAGGAGGGTCTGGCGGCCGATCTCTCCGCGCGGCGGGGGTACCCGCTGGAGCAGGGCGCGGTCTCCAGGTGGGAGACCCACGAGCGGCTGCCGGACCCGGCTTCACGGGCGCTGCTGGCCGCGGAGTTCGGCGTACCGGAGGAGGAGCTCCGCCGGGCCGTCGCCCTCGCCCGCCGCCTTCGCCGACAGGAGCAGAAGGACCAGACCGACCAGGAGAACGAAGTGTTCGACCGCCGCGGATTCATGACGGCTTCGGCCGGCGCCGGGATCGCCGTCATACAGCCCTCTTCCCTGCTCTCGTCAGGACGGAGGATCGGGGCAGACGTTCCAAGGCAGTTGAGCCAGCGCACCGCCCGGCTCCGGCGCCTCGACGACTTCGTGGGCGGTGGCGACACGTACCAGATGTACGTCCGCGAGCTGGCGACCACGACCCGCCTGGCCGACGAGGGGGCCTACAGCGAGGCGACCGGCAGGGGGCTGCGCGGAATCATCGCCGAACAGGCCCAACTCGCAGGCTGGGCAACGTACGACGCGGGCCAGTACGAGGAGGCCCGCGGGCACTACATGACCGCCCTGGCCGCATCACGCGCTGCCGAGGACAGCTCCCTCGAAGGCAACTCGCTGGCCTTCCTCGCGTACCTGGAATGGACCGTGGGCGGCGACTCCGGGATCCGCTTCGCCACGGCCGCATACGAGGCGCTCGGTTCGGGGACGGCACCCGTCGTACGGGCGCTGCTGGCCGACCGACTGGCCTGGCAGCACGCGACCTCCGGGAACGCCCGCGAAGCGGACTACGCCCTGGGCCTCGCCGAGGAGGCGATCCACGAGCCCGGCGACGAGCCGGGCCCCGACTGGGCGTACTGGGTGGACCGCGACGAGATCGCGATCATGACGGGCAGGTGCTGGTCGGAGCTGCACCGGCCCCTGCGGGCGATCCCGGCTCTGGAGGACGCCCTGGGCCGGTACGACGACTCCCGGTCCCGCGACAAGGCGCTCTACCTGTCGTGGCTGGCAGCGGCCTACCTGGACGCCGGCGAGATCGAGCACGCGACCGCGATCACGACCCGGGTGTTCGACCTCTCCGAGGGCCTCGCGTCGGTCCGGCCGATGGTGCGGGCCCGCCTGATGGTCAAGCGACTGGAGCCCCACCGGTCCCTCGCCCCGGTCGGAGCGCTGCTGGAACGGTCCAAGGGTTAGCGGGTGGCCCGCGTGATCCAGTCCAGGTACTCGGCTCGGCCGGCGTCGATGGTGAAGGCGATGACCTCGGGCGAGTCGTAGGGGTGGTTGTCCACCAAGTGCTTCTCCAGCGCTTCGCGCCGATCGCCGGCCGTACGGAAGGTCACCTGGAACTCGGTCCCCTCGGAAACCTCTCCGAGGTGCCGGTACGTCGTCTCGATGGGTCCGGTCACCTGCCCGGAAGCGGCCAGATTCGCCTCCACTGCCGAGCGCGACAGCTTCCGCGCGGCGTCCTGATTGTCCACGGTCGTGATCACGATCAAGAAGTCAGCCATGTGGGCAACGTACCTGGCCTGGCGACACGTTGGCCTGCACAAGGCATTGATTCTGGCGAGACCGACGAGAACCGATCACACCGGGCGCCCCGCACGACCCCGGCGCCCTTACGCGCTCCTGGCCGAACGGGTGACGCGAGCCTTTGCCGCCCCGGCCGGAACCCTAATTTCGGAGCATGAACCTGAAGAGCGGGAAGAACGATCACCGCATGACCAGCGCTGGCATCGACCTCGACGCACTCCCTCCGGACACCCTCGTCACCCAGAACGGCAAGATCACACCGATCGGCGAGTTGGTCATCGAGAAGATGGCTAAGGATCTGGCCGCCATCTGTCGGCAATCCCGAGACCCGCAGGCTGCGCTGAAGGTGCTCCAAGAGATCATCCCCGAGCAGATGAGGAAGGCCGTCAGCCAGCCCGCCGACGACGAACCCAGTGCGCTCCGCTCAGCCCTGACGGGCCTGGCCGGGTCCCAATGCCTTGAGCGCCGTCCGGGCCGCGATCCTCTGACTGGCCACAGGGACGACGGTCAGCCCGAGACCGACGCGACGTTCTTCGATCGGCTGGTGTGCACCCAGCAGCATGGCCACAGCGGCGACCACGAAGACGCCCTTGAGCGGACCTGGCAGCAGGCGGAGCGTTCGGTTTGACCTTGCGGTTTCCAGTGCCCTGTCTCGCGCAAGCCGCCTGGGCCCGATGCTCGTCGTAGACCCATCACGATGATCCGGGCGACCGACGCTTCGCAACGCCGTCAGACAGGCCCGTGAACAGAGCACACGGCACCGTGCTCTCCGAGATCGCGTAGACGGTTTGGAGGTCGGCGTAGGGGTTGATGGAGAAGCTCAGGTTCGGCTCGCGACTCAATCTAGTCATGGTCATCGCCGCGAGCGCGACGAACTCGTCCGTCGGCTCCCACATGGGGCCGAACGCATCGCCCCAACACCTGAGATCCGGCAAATCGGTGCCGCTGACATCGACGACCAGGACGGTCGGCATCAGCTTCGACTGCCTCACCTTCCGCTTCTCCCTCAGCACGTTGCGCGCCACTTCCTGTGCCGTCGCGATCATGTGAGGGCTGTTGTACGGCGCTGCCATCCTGCTGACCCTTTCGTTTGGCGTGACCCGGATGGTCACCCACGCAGCAGGTATTCCGTCCTCAGGTCTGGCTGGCGCGGCCTCCACTCGCATGGACGTGACCCCCGGCCCTCCATCGGACGGCAGGAACGCCTCGATGATCTCCCTGCGCACCTTCTCCCGGATCGCTACGGGGGGAATGGGGTCAGTGGATGTGGTCACGACCGCCGGCATGCCTCTCGCCCGAAGCCCCGCACGCAACTCGCGGGTCAAGCCGTCAAGGCTCTTCGGCCGGCGCGAGCTGACCTCGATACCGAAACGCGTCGCCCCGGCGTCGAGGAGCAGATCGGGCCCCTCACCTCCGTTGAACCGGAACGGCACACCACTCTCCGCAAGGTGCGACGCAACTGTGAGTTCGGCCCGGTGCGTAAGGAAGAGCTCCATGCCTTCCGCGCTCTGATCCCAGAACCCGCGGAAATCCTGGCGCTTCGCTGCGAGCCCCTCGGGCTGGACCCGCTCCAGAATGGCGAGGGTCTCCTCTATCGCCGTCAGGATGGGGCTTCGCCACCACGCATGGACCGCGCCCCGGTAGCGGCTCGGACGCTCCGCCTCGAAGTACCAACGGAGGGGGTGTGTCGGAACTCCGTCCATCCACTGGCTGAGGACCGGCAGGCCATTTCCGCTTCGGTCAACCATCTATGGATCCTACGAGCCCGCAGGGCACTCGTGCCATCAAGATGTGGCGCTGGGTGCGCGCCAGTCTCGAGACATCAGAACGCCGTCGACGTCCCGACGACAGTAGGGCTCTGGCATCCGACAGCTCACGACCGCACCGCCTTATGGAACACCGATTGCGCCTGCAAGGCCACCTCACGCCCGACGCTGTGGGACCCCAGAACCACGGGTCCGATGGAGTCGGTCGAGCCCACTCCTGGGCGTGCGCGGCGCGCGTGCCCCGGCCGTGCCCTTCGGGGCGGTAAACAGCGGTCATCACGGGCGCAGACAAGGCCCCGCAGAAGCCTCGATTGAGAGATGTATCCGCAGGTCAGAAGCCATATCGACACCCTGAGCACCATTGATTCCCAAGCTTATAGCGCGGGTTCGATTCCCGTCATCCGCTCTTGCAAGAAGGCCCAGGTCAGCGATCTGGGCCTTCTTCGTTGTCCAGACCTCTAAGGTGCCGACGGACGTCGGAGGACGAAGCCGGGCAGCATGATCTTCCGATTGTCCGCACGGGACTTGGGATCACCCATCGCCCGCCGCCCCGTGTGCAGTTCCGGGCCAGCAGCCCGGCGGACGCGGACCGAGTCGGCTGTCGAGGTCGAGGTCGGCGCGACGGAACTCGGCCGGGTCCTCCGGGCGCAGGGAGGACAACGCAGTACAGCTCCGGCGTCGTAGAAGCCCGTGTCAACCGCATCAAGACGATCGAGCGGCAGGGGCACGTACCGACGCCTCCGCCGACCGGCGGGAACTGCCCCCCGACCGGCTGGAACGGGGCTGGCGACCTCGCCGGGGATGGCGAGGGACCTTACGGTCGGATACGACAGGGATCGATTGACGACGGGGTGCGACGCACGTGATTCGGGTAGTGGTGGTGGACGACGAGGCGCTGGTCCGATCCGGTTTCGGCCTCATCCTGGGCGCGGCAGACGACATCGAGGTCGTCGCCACGGCGTCGGGCGGGGACGCCCTCGACACGGTGCGGGAACACCGTCCGGATGTCGTCCTCCTCGACATCCGGATGCCGGACGTGGACGGCCTCACGGTTCTGGCTCAGTTGCGCGCCCTGCCCGCTCCCCCTGTTGTGGCGATGCTCACCACCTTCGACACCGACGAGTACGTCCTCACGGCCCTCCACTCGGGCGCGGCCGGCTTCCTCCTCAAGGACACCGAGCCGGATCAACTTCCCCAGTTGGTCAGGACGTTGGCCGCCGGTGGAGTGGTGATGTCCTCCAAGGCCTCCCGGAGCCTGCTGCGCACGCATCCTGCTGTCGGGCCCGCGGCCGTGGACGAGGAGGCGGCCCGCGTGAAACGGCTGACCGACCGGGAGCGGGACGTGCTCGTGCTGCTGGCGCAAGGTTTGTCCAACGCCGATATCGGAACCCGTCTGCATCTGGGCACCAGCACGGTCAAGGACCATGTCAGCGCCATCCTGACCAAACTGCGGGTGGCCGGCCGGGTCCAGGCGGCGCTGCTCGCCCAGCGAGCCGGGCTGCTGGATGCCGGCCGGCAAGGCCGATGAGCGCCGCGCTTGAGGCGAAGCGGCTGTGGAACCGGGTACCGCCGCCTGCTCGGGATGCCGCTCTGGTCGCCCTCGCCGCGCTGGACGCGTGGCTCAGCCTCTGGAACGGCACCCCGCTCGGCCTGGCACTCGCCGCGATCGCCTGCGGCGCTCTGGCCGTGCGTCGGCGGTTCCCGCTGGCCGTCTTCCTGCTCACCCTGCCGGCCACCCTGGTCCAGGACATCCTGGTCGCCCCGGTCGCCGCCCTGTACGCCCTGGCCGAACGCTCGCGTGACCGCCGTCTGCTCGGCGTATGCGCCTTCTTGTCCGCAGTCGCCATGGCGGTGCACTCTCCGCTGAACGGCGACCCGTCGAGCAGCCGGGCCTGGACGCTGATCTTCTTGCTGTACAACCTGGCGACGGCCACCGCGCCGGTCCTGCTGGGCCAGCTGGTCCAGGCACGGAGGGACTTGGCACGGCGTCTGGTCGAGATCGAGGCGGCGCGGGAGCACGAGCGCGAGCTGCACGCGCAGGCCGTCCTGGCCCGGGAACGCGCCCAGCTGGCCCGCGAGATGCACGATGTCGTCTCCCACCAGGTCAGCCTGATCGCGATTCAGGCCGGAGCCATGCAGGTGGCGGCCAAGGACGCGGGCAGCAGGGAAGCGGCGCGCACCATCCGCTCCCTGAGCGTGGACACGCTCGACGAGTTGCGCACCATGGTCACGCTGCTGCGCGCCTCCGGCGGAGCCGCGACGGAACTCACCCCGCAGCCCACCCTCGCCGACCTGCGCAGACTGGTGGCGTCCAGCGGCATCGAAGCGGAGCTCACGGGCGATCTCCCAGCCTCCGTGGGCACGCCCGCCCAGCGGGCTCTGTACCGCACGGTGCAGGAAGCACTGACCAACGTCCGCAAACACGCCCCCGGAGCCATGGCGACCGTCGAGCTGTGGCACGACGGCGACGCAGTCGGCGTAACGGTCACCAACAGCGCGCCGTCCCGCCCCTCCCTGCCCCTGCCCGGCGCACACCTGGGCCTGCTGGGCCTCAAGGAGCGCGCCGACATCCTGCACGGCACCTTCGAGTCCGGCCCGACCGGCGAGGGCGGCTACCGGGTGCGGATGCGCATCCCGTCCCGCGCGGACTGACCCGAGCAGCCCACCGCGCACCGGGATGCCCGGGCCATCGGCAGTGGGCATCCCGCCCGTTAACGTTTTGCGCCCCGAATCAGGAACTCGAATTCAATTGCTCTTCACCGCGATCGTCATTACTGCTGCGGCCGCGGGGTGGTCGCTCGTCGCCGGATCGCTGGAGCAACGGCACGTCAGGGCCCCTCTGGTACTGGTCCTCGTGGGGATCATCACCGGCTTGTTCACCCAGAACGAGATCGCCGCCACCTTGAACTCCGAGGTCGCCCAGCACGTGGCCGAGGTCATCCTGGCGGTCCTGCTGTTCGTCGACGCGACCGAACTGCCGGGCGGACGACTGTTCGGCAACAATCCCGGCGCGGCCGCCCGGGCACTGCTGGTGGCGCTGCCCCTGAGTCTGGCCGCGATGGTCCTGCTGGGCTCGCTGCTGCTGCCCGTGCTGCCCGCGGTGCTCCTGCTGCTGATCGCGTGCGTCATCGTTCCGACCGACTTCGCCCCGGCCGAGACACTGGTACGCGACACGCGCATCGCCGCACGGGTGCGCAACGTCCTCAACGTGGAGAGCGGCTACAACGACGGGATCGTGTCGCCCATCTTCCGGTTCGCCCTGATCCTGGCCGGTGCCACCACACAAGCCCACACCCCCGTGCCGGCACTGGGCACGGCCGTTCCGTCCGCGGCGAAGGCGCTCATCGTCGGCATCATGCTGGGGCCACTGCTGGCGTGGTTGATGAACTCGGCCGACCGCATGCACCGGATGACCGAACAGTCACGCCGGATCCTCGTGCTGGTCGCACCACTGCTCGCCTACACCATGACCGTGGCGGCCGGCGGCAACGGCTTCGTGGCCTCGTTCGTCTGCGGTATTGCCTTCCGGTACGTCCGACACCGACAGGCCCCGACCCGGCGAGGGGGCGCCCCAGCCCCCGACGCCTCGGACTTCCGGCTGATCGAGGACACCAACTCGATCATGACCATGTGCATGTGGTTCTTCTTCGGAAACGCCGTGGTGCTCGCACTGGGCGAGGGCGTCCACTGGCCCACCATCGCGCTCTGCGCCGCCGCACTCACCGTCGTACGCATCGTTCCGATTCTGCTCGCCTTCCTCGGCTCGGACTTCACCTGGCGCGAACGGCTCATGGTGGGAGCCCTCGGACCACGCGGCACCACCTCGATCGTGTTCGGGCTGATCGCCTTCAACACCCTCCCCGACGGGCCCTACGCGGACACCGTCCTGTACGCGACGACACTCACCGTGCTCGGCAGCGTTCTGCTCCACGGCGTCGGCTCGTCCACCATCGCCCGCCTGCTCACTCGGCACCCTGCTCACCGGAGACCGCCCTATGCTGCCGGACCGGTCGAGACACGTCCCCGCCGGTCGGCGGGGACCATTCCGCCGGTCGGCGGGGCCATTACCGAAGCCTGCCGGATGGCCCGCCTCCTGGCGTCACCGCGAGATTCTCCCTATGACACAGATGCAGCCCCGGGAGACGTCGGCTCCTGAGCCTCGAACGGTGGCCGAGTCCGCCGTACCGCCCCCGGGCGGTCCCTCAATGGGACGCCTCGTCGGGGTGGACCTGGCCCGCGCGTTGGCGGTGTTCGGCATGTACGTCGTACACATCGGCCCCCCGCTGTCGGCCACGGACGGCGTCGCCCGTTGGGTCCGGTACCTGGCCGACGGTCACTCATCGGTCCTGTTCGCCACCCTCGCCGGGTTCTCGCTGGTGCTCATCGCCGGCCGTCGGGAGCCGAAGGCCGGCCTGGCCGGTCGACAGGCGAAAGCGCGGATCGCGATCCGCGCCGTGGTCCTGCTGGCGCTGGGCACCGCGCTGACGATGGAGTACGGGGACGTGATCATCCTCGCCTTTTACGGTGTCTACTTCCTCCTCGCCCTGCCCCTGGTGCGACTGCGCGCCAGGACGCTGGCGATGATCGCGGCCGGGCTCGCAGTGGTCACACCACAGCTGGCGTTCGTCCTGAACTCGCTGCTGAGCGAGTCCGTCCAGCAGAGCGTCGCCGCCTACGACCCGCTCGAGGAACTCAGCGGCGTGGGAGTGCTCGATCTGCTGCTCACCGGCTTCTACCCGACGATCACGTGGATGCCGTTCGTGGTCGCCGGGATGGCGCTTGCCCGCCTCGACCTGTCCGCCACCACCGTCCAGCGGCGCCTGGCCGCGCTTGGTGCCGCCCTCACCGTCGCCGCGTACGGCACGTCCCTGATGCTGGCGGGCAAGGGCGCGCTGCGGAGCATGGCGGAGGGCGGGAAGTCGTCCGCCGGCTCCGAGGCCGCGTCCTCCGGCAGCGGAGCCGTCGAAGCCCAGGGGGCGGCCTCGGAGCTGCTGTTCGCCGGGCCTCACGGCGGTACCACGTTCGACATCGTCGGCAGCGTGGGCGTCGCGATCCTCGTGATCGTGTGCGCGACGGTGCTGATGGACCGTCTACCGCTCCTGCACCGCCTGGCGAAACCGGTCGTCGCCGTGGGCGCCATGTCCCTGACGGCCTATGTCGGCCACTTCGTCGTGCAGTCCGTGGTGGGCGTGCCGGCCGGCGAAAGCACCCAGGTGTCCTGGGGGCCCGTGCTGGTGTTCATCCTCGGGGCGATCGTGTTCGCCGCGGTCTGGTCCCGCTTCTTCCGCCGCGGACCGCTGGAGTATCTGCTCAACGCCGCCACCAAACCCGCCGAGTACATCCGATGAGGTCCGGCCGGGGTGGCTCGCCCTCACGCCCCACCCCGGGCCGGGACGGCTCAACGGCTCGCGCCGGTGGGCCTCGGACCGGGGAGGCGAGTCTGCCGGCGGCCTGAGGGATCCGTCGCCGCACATGCCGCGCGCGGCTCGCCGCTGACACTGCCCTTCCTCACCAGTGGGCACACCGGCCACCTGGGGGGTCTGCGTCAGCCACCTGGGGGATGGGGTCCGGATGACTGTCGGATACCCGCGGGCCTGCCCCTCGACGAGCCTGGACGCATGGACGACAAGCGAGCGGACCGAGACGGCCGCGCACCCGCCCCGGCCGCCCCCGGCACGCCGCCCCGCAAGGGGTGCGCGACGGGCAGGTGCTTGTCGCACGGACACCTCGGGGGCGGCCGGGAAGCCGGCCTCCTCGTCTTCCTCGCCGCGGCCGGAATCCTGGCGGTCCTCCGGCCTGACCTGTACGCCGGCCTGGTCCACCACGCCGGGGGGATCTTCGCCGGGCTGTCCGGCTGAGCACTCCGACCCCAGTTGACGCGCGGGCACGACCTGGTGCTCAGATCCGCGACCGCAGTGATCGGACAAACGGACGACAAAAGGGACCCACCATGACCGCGACCGACCCGTCGGCCGCCGACACCGCACGCCCGACCGCCCCGAAGACGTTCCAGGCGCTGTACGCCCATTTCCGACCGCACCGCAGGGCCGTCGCGCTCGCCGCCCTGCTCACCCTGATCGGGGCCGGGAGCGGATTGCTGCAGCCCTTGGCCACGAAGGTCCTCGTGGACCGGCTGGGCTCCGGTGAGACGATCAGCAGGATCCTCCTCGCCCTCACCGCACTCGTAGTGGTGGGCGCGGTGGTCCAGGCGCTCGGCGCGTACGTGCTGGAGCGGACCGCGGAGTCGGTCGTGCTGGCGGCCCGCCGCACCCTTGTCGGGCGACTGCTGCGACTGCGCCTCACGGAGTTCGAGCGGAACCAGCCGGGCGACCTCATGTCCAGGGTCACCTCCGACACGACGCTCCTGCGTGCCGTCACCACCGAGGCGATAGTCAACGGTGCCACCGGTGCCGTGACGCTGGCCGCGGCCATCGTCATGATGGCCCTCATGGACGCCGTGCTGCTCGGCGTCACCCTGGCTGTGGGGGTGCTGATCGGCGGGGCCGTCGCCCTGGTGATGCCCCGGATCGCGCGGGCCACCGAACGTGCCCAGGAAGCGGTCGGGGAGGTCTCCTCCGTCCTCGAGCGGATCTTCGGCGCCCTGCGGACGGTCAAGGCGTCAGGTGCCGAACAGCGCGAGAGCGCGGTCGCCGACGCGGCACTGCGGCGGTCGTGGCGGCACGGCGTGACAAGTACGAAGTGGGAGGCGGTGGCGGAGGGGTCGGTCGGTCTGGCCATGCAGCTGTCGTTCCTCGCGGTGCTCGGGGTCGGCGGGGCACGCGTGGCCTCCGGGGCGATTCCCGTGTCCACTCTGATCGCCTTCCTTCTCTACCTCTTCTATGTCATCGAGCCGGTGGACAAGCTGGCCGAGGCGGCCTCCAAATATCAGGAGGGATCAGCGGCCATCGCCCGCATCGCCGAAGTGGAGCGGCTTGAAACGGAGCCCCTGGAACAGGAGCGCCCCGAGTCGCCCGGGACATCGGCGGCGGTCGACGGCCCGGCGTCGGTCCGCTTCGAGGACGTGAGTTTCCGCTACCGCGATGACCTTCCGCCCGTCCACCACCAGGTCGACTTCGAGGTGCGGAGCGCCGGGATGACGGCCTTCGTCGGCCCCTCGGGGGCGGGCAAGTCGACCGTCTTCGCGCTGATCGAGCGGTTCTACGAGACCACCGGAGGCCGGATTCTGGTCGACGGCAAGGACGTCCGGGACTGGTCGCTGCCGGAGCTGCGGGGTGCCATCGGATACGTGGAGCAGGACACTCCGGTCCTGGCCGGGACGCTGCGGGAGAACCTGGTCTTCGCCGCGCCCGACGTGACCGACCAGGACATCCACGACGTCCTGGTCCGGGCGAAGCTGGACACGCTGGTGGACCGCCTGCCACAGGGCCTGGAAACCCCGGTGGGACACCGCGGCACCAAGCTGTCGGGCGGCGAACGGCAGCGCATCGCGATCGCCCGCGCCCTGCTGCGCAAACCCCGGCTGCTGCTCCTGGACGAGGCGACCTCGCAGCTCGACGCCGTCAACGAACTGGCGGTACGCGACGTCATCACGCAGGCCGCCCGCCAGACCACGGTCCTCGTCGTGGCACACCGCCTCTCCACGGTGACCCACGCCGACCGGATCGTGGTGATGGACGCAGGGCGGGTACGCGCGGTGGGCACCCATACGGAACTGCTCGACCACGACAGCCTGTACGCACGCCTGGCGGCCACCCAGCTCCTGGCGCCGGCACGGTGACTCCGCAAGGGACCGGCCTGCCGGGCCTGCCAGCCGCCTGAAGCGCCGAGGACGTTCACTCGTCTTCGACTCCGTTGTCGTGTGCCTCACCGCCCGTCGGTCAGGTGCGTGCACACGTCGCCGCTCAGTCCTCCCTCCCTGCCAGCAGCCGATCGGCGGCGTAATGCGGGCAGGAAGGGGCATGCCACGTCACCGTCACCCGGCGCCGGTCGGCGGCGACGGTCCGAGCCTGCCCAGCGGCCGGGCGGGCTGCGCAGTGCGGGCACACGACGGTTTCGAACTTCAGCTCAGCGATCACCTGCGCCATCCTTCCCCGCCAGCGGCGTTCGCGACGCAAGCACCGCACCCCACTTGGTGTACGCCGCCCTTGCTTCCAAAACGCTGCACTGGGCGGGAATCAATATCTGTTCCCGCGGTCATAGAATTTAATGGACCCCGCAGGGAGAGTTTTTGCCGCGCCGAACACGGTGGCAATATTTGACGCACACAAGCCACCGCCGCGTGCTACTGTCGATCTCGGTTGCAGTTTTGGTACCCAAGAACTTCAAGCGCCTCCAGTCGGCTTCGTGCCGCACGGAAGCGCTTTGTATTTCCCGGTCATTTCCGGGCGGGGCATCATCGCGGCGACACGGTGTCCGTAAAGTTCGGACGCTGATGTATTGCCCCAAAGGAGATATAACATGGCTGCTGGTACCGTTAAGTGGTTCAACGCGGAAAAGGGCTTCGGCTTCATCGAGCAGGATGGTGGCGGCCCTGACGTGTTCGCCCACTACTCGAACATCGCCGCCCAGGGTTTCCGTGAGCTGCTCGAGGGCCAGAAGGTCACCTTCGACATCGCGCAGGGCCAGAAGGGCCCGACGGCCGAGAACATCGTTCCCGCCTGACGCTGACACGCATACAGCAGCTGGGGCCCGCATCCCTCGGGGTGCGGGCCCCAGCTGCATGCATTTCCCGCGTGCGTTCACCCGCGGGATCGAGCACTGAGCGATCCGGCCCACTGGCCCGCTCGGAGCTGCACCGAGTGAATTTCTCTGGTTTTCGCGTCCACATGACGCCACCCCATTCAGGCGCCTGCGCCCGCGCACAGATTTCCTGTGGGACAGATCCGCTTTCGCATTCCATTCGGCCCGTTCTCGCAATTCCCTGCGCCGCTCTTACGCTGCGGGAATTCCTTGATGCGTGCCGTATCAAGGAGGGTTCCGAATGAACCGCACACGTACGAACGACCGTTCCTCTCGCGCCCGCACCCGCACCGGCGGCCCCGCTTTCGGCGCTGCCGCCGGATCCGAGCGGGGCAGCCGCTTCGGCTCGTCGACTCCGAGCCGTTCCGGAGGTCCGAGCCGTTCCGGAGGTCCGAGCCGCTCGGGCGGCTACGGCCGCCGACCCGCCGCGGTCCAAGGCGAGTTCGCCCTGCCGAAGACGATCACTCCCGCGCTGCCCGCCGTCGAGGCCTTCGCCGACCTGGACATGCCGGCCGAGCTGCTGGCCGCCCTCGGCACGCAAGGCGTGACCGTGCCCTTCCCCATCCAGGGCGCCACCCTGCCCAACACCCTCGCAGGCCGTGACGCGCTCGGCCGCGGCCGCACCGGCTCCGGCAAGACCCTGGCCTTCGGCCTCGCGCTGCTGGCCCGTACCGCCGGACTGCGCGCCGAGCCCCGCCAGCCCCTCGCCCTGATCCTGGTACCGACCCGTGAGCTGGCGCAGCAGGTGACCGACGCCCTGACCCCGTACGCCCGCGCCGTGAAGCTGCGTCTGACCACGGTCGTCGGCGGCATGTCGATCGGCAAGCAGGCCGGAGCGCTGCGTGGTGGCGCGGAGGTCGTCGTGGCCACGCCGGGCCGTTTGAAGGACCTCATCGACCGTGGTGAATGCCGACTGAACCAGGTCGCGATCACCGTCCTCGACGAAGCCGACCAGATGGCCGACATGGGCTTCATGCCCCAGGTCACCGCCCTCCTGGACCAGGTGCGTCCCGAGGGGCAGCGGATGCTGTTCTCCGCCACCCTGGACCGCAATGTCGACCTGCTGGTTCGCCGCTACCTGACCGACCCGGTCGTGCACTCGGTGGACCCCTCGGCCGGTGCGGTGACGACGATGGAGCACCACGTCCTGCACGTACACGGCGCCGACAAGCAGCGGATGACGACGGAGATCGCGGCGCGCGACGGCCGGGTGATGATGTTCCTGGACACCAAGCACGCGGTAGACCGGCTGACCCAGGACCTGCTGAACAGCGGTGTCCGAGCCGCCGCGCTGCACGGCGGGAAGTCGCAGCCCCAGCGCACCCGGACCCTGGCCCAGTTCAAGACCGGACACGTGACCGTGCTGGTGGCGACGAACGTCGCCGCCCGCGGCATCCACGTCGACAGCCTCGACCTCGTCGTCAACATCGACCCGCCGACCGACCCCAAGGACTACCTCCACCGCGCCGGACGCACCGCCCGCGCCGGCGAGTCCGGCAGCGTCGTCACCCTCGTCACTCCCAACCAGCGCCGCGACATGACCCGCCTGATGGCCGCCGCGGGCATCACCCCGCAGACCACCCAGGCCCGCTCGGGTGAAGAGTCCCTGAACCGGATCACCGGCGCCCAGGCCCCCTCCGGCATCCCCGTCGTCATCACCGCACCGGTCGTCGAACGCGCCAAGCGCAGCGCGGCCTCCCGTGGCAGGCGTCGGCCCGCTTCGGCGGCCCGGCGCGTGGGCGTGCGGCCGTCCGCCACCGATGCGGCCGCCTGAGAACCACGTGATCAGGAAACTGACCCATCTCTGCAGGAGGCACATTTTGACGCTGGTCCAGATGCAGCCCCGCCCGACGACCGCCAACCCTGCGCACCGGACGGTGGACGACGCGATGGAGGCGGCCGGTCCACAAGTCTGTGACGACATGACGGTCGAGGTGGCCCTGGCCGTCATGGCCGGCGCCCGCGCGGGTCACCTGCTCGTCTGCGACGAGGACGGCCTGTGCACCGGGCTGGTCACCCAGGCCCAGCTCGCCACCGTCCGCGACCGCGCCGCGTACACGGACCGGGTCCGTCTCCGCGACGTCCTCGGCGACCGCGGGCCGGTCACCTCGCCCATGACCACGATGGCCGAAGCCGAACACGCGATGCGCTACCGCAGGCTCGATGCCCTGCCGGTCGTCGATGACCAGGGCAGCGCTCTGGGCGTCCTCGCCCTTGCCCGCTGAACCGCCTCACCGCCGCACGACCGTCCCGTTCCTCTTCTTCCTGTGAGGCACCATGCGCTGCGTCATCGCCCGCTTCCCGTTCGACCTGACCAAGAGCGGCGTCCTGGAGTCGATGAAGGGCATCAAGCCCGAGCAGGTCGTCGGCGAGTCCGTGATCATCGGGCGCCGTACCTACCCGGTCAAGCAGGTCGGTCAGGTCATCACCCGTCAGGACCGCCGCGACTTCAGCGCCGGTGAAGTCCTCCGGGCCATGGCCCGGCTCGGGTTCACTTGCCGCGGCCTCCCCCTGGCCGCCGTGCCCACGCGCGTCCTCAGCCCGCTCCAGCAGGCTTCCGCGACGCTCGGCACCCCGGTGACCGTCTGACGGACAGGACCGGCGCGAGCCGACATCCGAACAGCGAGGAGGGTCCGACCGGCACGTACCGGTCGGGCCCTCCCGCGTACCCAGGGGTTTCTTGCGCGACGCCGGGTCAGTGGTCGGAGTAGCTGAAGTCGCCCACGGTCCAGGCGCTGACATCCGCGATCGAGACGCGGTACATCCCACCCGTCTCCGGGATCCCCACCGTGCCCTGAAGGATGCGGGCCACATGGAAGTGCAGATGGGTGGGCGGCCCCTCCCGGGGTGTCGTCGCGGTGAAGATGTCGGCGAACTCGCCGAGGCGGGCGGAGTCCGTCAGGACCTCCGACACCCGCTGCCTCCACACGGCTTCGGGAGCCAGCCGACCGGTGATGACAGCGCCACCGGTGACCACGGTCAGGGACATCTGATTGCTCTGCCCGGACTCCACCAGGGTGGCAACGTCTACGAGCAGCTCGTCAGGCTTCGACATGAGAGCCGATTTTATGCACCAGGTCCTCCCGTCCTCGCGACCGGGAGCACCAACCGGGAGCACTTCCGGTCGAGAAGAGCACTCACCTGACCTGCTGTGCAGGCCGCTCTGCGCATCCTGGGCCGACCGTGAAGGTCTAGCTTCCCTCGGCGAGCACGAAAATCTATGACGGCCGGAGTAGACATTGGGCGGTGGCGTGGCTATGGTTTCTCTCGTAGCCCAGAGAGACCGCAGGGCCTGGCAGAGACGAACTGCCGGGCAGCAGT
The DNA here is from genome assembly GCA_049998195.1 of Streptomyces sp. cmx-11-4. GTDB lineage: Bacteria > Actinomycetota > Actinomycetes > Streptomycetales > Streptomycetaceae > Streptomyces. The sequence goes on along the minus strand of JAEBET010000004.1, from coordinate 411,455 downwards.
ACCCGCAGTCGCAGTACGCATGACGGTGCGGTGGTGGAGTTCCGAAGCCAGGGTTGTTGCAGGACGGCGACGGGACTGACGACCGGACCGGGTGGCCCGCAGTGATCAGGGGCCGCCATGAGCAGTACCCGTAAGTGCAGTTCGCAGTACCCAGCAGTGAAGTAGTGAGCAGCACCTCGGTGAAGGCGTCGGCTGCGGGCGCGCGCACCGGGAAGTTCGGCAGTGGGGTTCCAAGCCAGAGCAGACGCACGATGGGCGACGGGGCTGGCTGCCGAAGAGTGGCGCTGGGCAAGGCCACCAGCAGTACGCAGTATCAGCAGGGCAAGCAGTACCAGCAGTAACTAGTTGATCACCGAGGGAAGAACGGAGGAGTTGAAGCGCCATCAGGATCGCCCGGGCGGAAGTCTGAGCCCGGGTACCGCAGGACATCGATGGTGAGGTGGTCTCCGGTCGAGCAACCGCGATCCCCGCACAGCCCGTCCCCGTTCGGACGGGTAGGCGGAAACAGTAGGCCGGCGCAGGACTAGGGCTGGCAGATGGTGTAGCAGTTCCTTCGGGGCCCTGGTGCTGAACGCACCAGGGCCCCTCCCCGTGTTCCGACCCTTTTCCTCCACCTGTTTCGCAGTGAGGTGCGATGACAGCAGACGACTCGTTCGGCCGTCTCGACGACGACGGCTACCCCGCCTACACCATGGGCCGGGCCGCAGACATGCTCGGCACCACCCCGGCCTTCCTGCGCGCCATCGGCGAAGCCCGCCTGATCACTCCGCTCCGCTCCGCGGGCGGCCACCGCCGCTACTCCCGCTACCAGCTGCGCATCGCCGCCCGCGCCCGGGAACTCGTCGACCACGGCCCTCCCGTGGAGGCGGCCTGCCGGATCGTCATGCTCGAAGTCCGGCTCGAGGAAGCGCAGCGCGTCAACGCCGAATACCGCCGCGCCGCGACCGAGGTACGTCCACGGACAGCGGCCTGAGGTGGGCGTGCCCGCCGGTCTCGGCGGGCACGCCCACCCGTGCATTTCGGGGTCGTGATCTCGTTCCTCTGGTGACAGCCCGTTGTGGGCGTGTAGCGTCTGCGTCAGCTGTCGTGGTTCGGAAGTTCCCCTTTGCCCACGCCTTCGGCGTGGGCGTTTTGCTGTGCTGTGCCGCAGGAACCAGGGCGATCACCTCCGCCTTCCGCATGGTGCGGGAGGCGTTCATCGACTGGAAGGTACGAGACATGGCTACGGGAACTGTGAAGTGGTTCAACGCGGAGAAGGGCTTCGGCTTCATCGCCCAGGACGGCGGCGGCCCGGACGTCTTCGCCCACTACTCCGCGATCAACTCCTCGGGCTTCCGTGAGCTCCAGGAGGGCCAGGTCGTGACGTTCGACATCACCCAGGGCCAGAAGGGCCCCCAGGCCGAGAACATCAACCCGGCCTGATCTTCACCACCCGCGGGCACCGAGACCGGCACGCAAGGCTGCCGCTGGAGCCCGTACCGCTCGACCCGAGCAGCGGACGCCTGCGATGTCGGCGGGATCCGAGGCGTACCGAATCAGGGCCGCGCAGCTGTTGCTGCGCGGCCCTGATCCGTGGGGTGCCGGTTCGCATGCGAGGTCAGGTGCTGCGCCGGTCGTGGCTGTCCTGGCGGAGGTGATCGGTGTGTCGGGTCATGGCGTCGAGGTGATCGACGAGGACCGAGTCCTCGGGGCGCAGGTGGGGCCGGCTGTCGGCCAGGGGCCGGATGAGGCGGGCTGCGTCGTTGTCGGCCAGGGCCCGGTTCAGTTCGCCGACAGCTGCCGCGGCGGCGTCCGGGAGGTCGGGGAGGGCGGTGATCTGGCCGGCGAGCCGGCGCAGGTCAGCCGCGTTGTCACGGGCCCAGGCCGTGACGGCGCGGTCTGCGGCACGTGTGTCGCGGGTGGCCTGGACACGTTCCTCGCCGGTGCTTCCGGCCGTGCCGGGGCGCAGGCGCAGGTAGCGGCGTTCGGCGGCCTGGCGGCTGGCGACACCGAGGGGTCCGGCGAGGTCGGCCCAGCTCGCGCCCCGGTCCCGGGCGGTTTCGATCAGGCCGCTCTCCCACCCGGCGAGCTGTTCACGGACCTCGCGAAGCATCAGCAGCGCGGCCAGCGCCGGGTGCGGGCCCGCGCCGGTCGGCTCGGTCGGGGGCGTTCCCGCAGGGGAACGCTGCGCGTGCCTCACAGCCTGGTCGATGGCCCGCAAGGCCGTCGCCGCAGCGGGGAAAGGGACCGGCGCGGCCGACTGACTGGCTTCGTTCATGGCTCTCTCCGCTGCTTGTCATCCTTCAGATGACTCATTGCTTGTCATCCCTTCGATGACATGTTACAACGGAAGCACGTTGAAGCGCATTGGCAGTTTCTGCCTGAACCAACTGGAGGTGTTTCGCGATGTTGATGCGCACCGACCCGTTCCGCGAGATGGACCGGATCGTCCAGCAGCTTTCCGGCACGTCGGGCACGTGGTCGAAGCCGTCCGTGATGCCGATGGACGCCTACCGCCAGGGCGACGTGTACGTGATCGCCTTCGACCTCCCCGGCGTGAGCACCGACGCGATCGACATCGACGTCGAGCGGAACATGCTGACGGTCAAGGCCGAGCGCCGGCCCACGGGCAAGTCCGACGGCGTGCAGATGGAGCTTTCCGAGCGGCCCCTCGGTGTCTTCTCCCGCCAGCTCATGCTGGCCGACACCCTCGACACCGAGCACATCGAAGCCGACTACGACGCGGGTGTCCTGACCCTGCGCATCCCGATCGCCGAGCGCGCCAAGCCCCGCAAGATCAACATCAGCGGCGAGTCCGGCCGCAAGCAGATCTCCGGCTGAACAGCCCGGGACCAGCGGCGGAGGACGGGGAACCGACCCCTCCGGCACCCCGTCCTCCGCGCCCCTCGCCCCTTCACCCCTCCCCGGAGGTGACGTGATGCCGATACGCAGGGAGGCGTTCCTGGCCCACGTCCAGGAACGCGGCGAGTACACGACCCTGCCGGAAGCCGAACGGGCGGCCCGCGTCGTCCTGGCCCTGCTGGGCGCGCACCTGGTCGGCACGGTGCGGGCCGAGCTCGCCGCCCGGCTCCCCGAGACGTACGCCCTGATCCTCCTGAATCCCCTGCAGGCCGCCGAACCGCTCTCACCCGAACGCTTCGTCCGCGCGACCGCCGCCTGGATCGAAGGCGCCACCGAGAAGACGGCGCTGTGGGACATCGGCGCGGTCCTCAGCACCGTGGCCGCCGCGGCGGGTGACGTCCTCGTGCGCGAGGTCCTGCTCCAGCTCCCGCCCGGCTACGACCTCCTCTTCGGTCACCCCCAGCCCACCTGACCGGCGCCCACGGCCGGAACGTGAACCTTCGAAGAGAAAGGCAATCGCAGCACCATGTACGACCAGCCTCGACCGGACCGGTCCATCCCCGGCATGACGTTCGACCAGATGCTGGAACGCGTCCGCTACGAGGGCGCCTACCCCACCCGCGAACGTGCGGAAGAAGCCGTCCGCGCCGTTCTCGCCGGGCTCGGCCGGCAGGTCACCGGTGACGAGCGCGTCGACCTCGCCCAGTGCCTGCCCGTCGAAGCCGCCCTCGCCCTGACCGCCCAGATCCCCGATACCGAGCCGCTCACCGGCTGGGGCTTCGTCAAGGACCTGGCCGCACGGACCGGCGTGAGCCCGGCCATCGCCCGTTGGGACACCGGCGCCGTACTCGCCGCCGTCGCCGAGCTCGCCGGACCCGACCTCCTCGCCCGCATCCTCCAGCGACTCCCCGACGACTACGCACTCCTCTTCGGACAGGCGCAACTGCGCCGGCCCCAGCGCGCCGCCGCCTGAACGGAGCCGGCTGCGCGCGGCCCTCGGCGGTCAGCCGCTCATGGCCCGTCATGACCTCCTCACCAGCCACGAAAAAATCTATGACGGCCGGAGTAGACATTGGGCGGTGGCGTGGCTATGGTTTCTCTCGTAGCCCAGAGAGACCGCAGGGCCTGGCAGAGACGAACTGCCGGGCAGCAGTACCCGCAGTCGCAGTACGCATGACGGTGCGGTGGTGGAGTTCCGAAGCCAGGGTTGTTGCAGGACGGCGACGGGACTGACGACCGGACCGGGTGGCCCGCAGTGATCAGGGGCCGCCGTGAGCAGTACCGGCAGTTAACGCAGTGGCAGTACCCGTAGTACCCGTAAGTGCAGTTCGCAGTACCCAGCAGTGAAGTAGTGAGCAGCACCTCGGTGAAGGCGTCGGCTGCGGGCGCGCGCACCGGGAAGTTCGGCAGTGGGGTTCTAAGCCAGAGCAGACGCACGATGGGCGACGGGGCTGGCTGCCGAAGAGTGGCGCTGGGCAAGGCCACCAGCAGTACGCAGTACCAGCAGTACCAGCAGTAAGTAGTTGATCACCGAGGGAAGAACGGAGGAGCCGAGCACCATCAGGATCGCCCGGGCGGAAGTCTGAGCCCGGGTACCGCAGGACATCGATAGTGAGGTGGTCTCCGGTCAAGCAACCGCGATCCCCGCATTCCCGGCAGCATCTCGGCCGGGGCGGCGGAAACAGTAGGCCGGCGCAGGACTAGGGCCGGCAGATGGTGTAGTAGTTCCTTCGGGGCCGTGGTGCCAATGGCACCACGGCCCCTCCACGCGTTCCATGAAAGAGGTGCAATGACAGCAGACGACTCGTTCGGCCGTCTCGACGACGACGACTACCCCGCCTACACCATGGGCCGGGCCGCAGACATGCTCGGCACCACCCAGGGCTTCCTGCGCGCCATCGGAGAGGCCCGCCTGATCACTCCGCTCCGCTCCGAGGGCGGCCACCGCCGCTACTCCCGCTACCAGCTGCGCATCGCCGCCCGCGCCCGGGAACTCGTCGACCAGGGCACTCCCATCGAGGCCGCCTGCCGCATCGTCATCCTCGAAGATCAGCTCGAAGAAGCGCAGCGCATCAACGCCGAATACCGCCGCGCCGCCGAATCCTCCGACCCGTCGGCCTCGGCCTGAGGAGAGGGTGCCCGCCGGCATCGGCGGGCCGCGCCCCGGGCCCAGGGGGCGGCGTTCGCGTCAACGGCCGGCTTCGTTCGCCCCCGACGTGCGGTCGGCGGTTCCCGCGCTCCGGCGCCTCCCGCTCGCAGCCGGCGCGCCACTGCTGGGCGCATGGGTCCACAACAGGCACCGCTCCGAGGCTCGCTCGACGCCGTACGGCCACCGGCATGGATCGCCCACCCGGAATTTCGGGGCACACGGTTGCGCGGCAAGCGCCGGGGCATGCGAAGGGGACGATAAGAGCCGGGGTGCCGACGAGGCCCCCGGGGCGGTTGCCGAGGATGAGGAGACGGTCTGTGGGCGGTGTGTGGACGTACGCGCAGGACAGCGGTTACACGTCCCGGCTGTCCCTGGTGGGTTTCACCGTGGAGGCCGCTGACGGTGCCATCGGGCACGTGGACCGCCAGCAGGACCAGCCCGGCAGGCAGCACTTGGTGGTCGACACCGGCGTGTGGGTGTTCGGCAAGAGCGTCCTGATCCCGGCCGGCGCCGTCACCGGCATCGATACCGAAGCGCAAACGGTGCAGGTCTCAGCTACGCGGGAAGAGATCAAAGCTGCCCCCCGGTTCACCACCGACAGCGAAACAGCCGACGACGACTACCTGTCCGCGGTCGGCGACTACTACGTCTCCCTCCGCCGCCCGCTCGCACCCTGACCCGAAGCCGGTCGGCCACTCGCCGGCCCCGCCCCACCGGGCGGGCGCGCCTCAGGACATCGTCCTGGTCAGGAGGCGACGAGGAAGATGGCGATGTAGTGCGTGGTGAAGGCTGCCACGGTCAGGGCGTGGAACACCTCGTGGTAGCCGAACCAGCGGGGTGAGGGGTCGGGGCGCTGCAGGCCGTACACCACCGCGCCCGCGCTGTAGAGGAGCCCGCCGGTCACGATCAAGACGAGTACGGCCGCCCCGCCACTGTGCAGGAAGTCGGGCAGGTAGTACACCGGTGCCCATCCCAGGGCCAGGTAGCAGGGGGTGTACAGCCAGCGGGGAGCTCCGACCCACAGGACGCGGAAGGCGATGCCCGCCAGCGCGCCCGACCACACGATCCACAGGAGGACGGACCGCTGGTCGGGGGAGAGAAGGAGCACCGCCAGCGGGGTACAGGTGCCGGCGATGATCAGGAAGATGTTGGCGTGGTCGAGGCGGCGCAGAACGGCCTCGCCGAGTGACCCCCAGGTCCCGAGGTGGTAGACGGCGCTCGTCCCGAACAGCAGCCAGGCGGTAACGGAGTACACGGTGCAGGCCACGGCGGCGTGCGGGGTCCCTGCCAGGCAGATAAGGACGATGCCCGCGGCCAGCGACGCGGGGACCATTCCGGCGTGAAGCCAGCCTCGTAGCTTCGGCTTGATCGGCGCCACCAGATCGGCCGCCCGCTCGACCAGGTCGGTAACGGGGTGGGAGTCCTCGCGTCCGCCAACCGTTGCTGCGGAATAACTGCCGGGTTCGGCGTCGTCTCGGGACACTGCTTCCCGTCCGGGCTGGGAGTGCTGGGCATCACTGGCAACCATGTGCTCATGGTAGGAGCCCGGCCGCGGCGGCCCTCAAGAGGTCCGCCTCTGATCCCCCGGACGGATCGGCGAACGTGGCCCGTTCACCCGCCTCATGGTTCCGCTCTTGGCGGTCTCCCACCGACTGAGGCCGTGGAAGCCGTGTAATTCGGCGGGTCATGGGAACGATCAGGGCTTCCGAACGGGCCTCTCCGCTCTCCTACGTTCAAGGATCGCCGATGCTTCCCGAGTTCCGCCCTCACGCATCCGTCCCCCTCTCCCATCAGCTGGAGCAGCGGCTGGGACTGGACCCCCGTCTCGAAGCCGGCCGAATCGACGTGGAGCGCGTCGCCGACATCGCCGTCGTCGCATCGGCCCACTCCGACGGGTACGCGGCCACCGCACACCTCCTCGGACTGCTGGCCGCGCTCCCCGCTCCCACGGAGGCCGGAGAACGCTTCTGGTCGGACTTGTGGAGGTCCTCGGGCTCCCTCTACCTGCTGCCTGCCAACATCAAGTCGTGGGTCCTGAGTTCGCTGGCCGGAGAGGGCACCGGTCTGGCCGGGCAGATCCTGTCGGCTGTCGACGAGATGACGCCGCCCCAGCGCATCGCGGCCGGAGAAGTCATCGGGCAGGCACTCTCCGAGTCCGACCACCTCCCCGACCTCAAGACGCAGGTCATCGGCGAGCTGTGGCTCCGCGACCTCGAACTCACCGCTTGGCGCGTCCTGCACGCGGACCACAAATCAGCCGATCCGGCCGGACGAAAGGCCTTCCTCGACGCATGGACGAGGGTCTGAGCGACCGGGTTCCTGCCGGTGAGGGGAGGGGATACCCGACGCGTCCCTCCCCTCACCCAGCGACCGAGGGCGCGGGGGTCAGTGCTTGAAGGCGTCCTTGATCTTCGCCCCGGCCTGCTTGGCGTTGCCCTTGATCTGGTCACCGCGGCCTTCGGCCCGCAGGTGCCAGCTACCGGTGACACGGCCGACGGTCCTCTTGGCGCCGCCCTTGAATGCCTCGGCCTTGTGCGCGATCTTCTTGCCGATACCCATCCGAGGCCACCGTTCGTAAGTCGTGCACCGCTATGTGGCGGCCCTATCGGGGCTCCGATCGGTGCTTGAAGGGATTGAGCCCCCGCCGGTGCCCTCCGTCCGGGTCGGGCTCTCGCCCACCCGTCGCCTGTGGACGGGCGGTGCCACGCTGGTCCACGACGTCGGCGCGGTCGTCGTCGGCGGCGGCTGTCCCCCGGCGCGCATGGTCGACTTCGGGGCCGGTGTCGTGGCCTCGGCGAGAGGTACGGCGGCGGGCACCGGCCAGGAGGAGGCTCAGGCCGAGCAGGCCCACGGCCCCGACGGCGATGCCGTAGAGGAAAAGGGTCCCGGTGGAGCCGGTGACCTCATAGCCGAATACGGAGAATCCGCCGGTCAGCTCGTGGGCGCTGCCGTCATTGGCAACGACGCCGGCCACACCGACGACCAGCGCGGCAATCAAGAGGACGAGTCCGAGGATAACGAGCATGGCGCGCTCCAGACGTGTCTCTCCAAGGTAAGACCGTCCTGCTCGGGAAGCCACCGCCACGGGGCGGATCTACCCTGGTAACGGGGGCTTCACATCCTTCCGTGAGATCGGCGGACATCATGATCGTCCTCGGAATCATCCTGCTGGTCGTCGGCTACCTGGTCGGCATGTCCATCCTGTGGACCATCGGGATCATCCTGGTCGTCATCGGCATCATCCTGTGGATCCTGGGATCCGTCGGACACAAGGTCGGCGGCCGACGGCACTACTGGTAGCAGCCCCAGGTCAGCGACCTGGTCACAGCCGGCGCAGGAGGGCCGCCCGGTCGATCTTGCCCGTGCTGGTCAGGGGTAGCCCGTCGAGCGCGATGAGGCGCGTGGGGACCATGTACGACGGCAGGATGGTCCGCAGGGCCCGTACGAGCTCGGCCTTCGCAAGCGGCTCGGCCGTCGGCACGTAGAAGGCCGCCAGCGTGCGCCCGCCCGGCCCCGTGGGCGCCACCACCGACGCGGCCCGGACGCCCGGGCACTGGAGGAGGGCGCTCTGCACCTCGCCCAGTTCGATCCGGTAGCCGCGCACCTTGACCTGGTCGTCGAGGCGGCCCAGGAACTCCAGGTCGCCGCTCGGCAGCCAGCGGGCGCGGTCACCGGTGCGGTACATGCGCTCGCCGGGGCGCACGGCTCCCGGGTCGGGCAGGAACTTGGCGGCGGTGAGATGGACGGCCGCGGCGTAGCCCAGGGCCACGCACGTGCCGGCGATGTACAGGTCGCCCTCCGCGCCGAGGGGGCAGGGCCGCAGGCCGCCGTCGAGCACGTAGTAGCGGGCGTTCTGCATCGGTTTCCCGTAGGGGATGCTCGGCCACGCGGGGTCGACCTCGCCCACCCGGTAGTCGTTGGACCAGACGGTGCACTCCGTGGCGCCGCCGAACGACACCACCTCGGCGTTCGGGAACGCGGCACGGATCTGGTCCGGGAGCGGCACCGGGATCCAGTCACCGCTGAGGAGGGCCAGGCGGAGCGTGTCGCGCCCGGCGGGCTCGCGGGCCTGGACGAAGGGCATGACCATGGCCAGGGACGCGGGCGCCGAGTCCCAGATGGTGATGGCCTCCTGTTCGAGCAGGTCCACCAGGGTGTCCGGCTCGGCGAGTTCCGCCGCCGACGCCAGCCGTACGGTCGCGCCGGCGGCGAGCACGCCGAACATGTCGTAGACCGAGAGGTCGAAGCAGAACGACGTGACGAACAGGAGCTTGTCGGCGGGCCCGACCCCGTAGGTGCGGTTCACCCAGTCGATGAGGTTCACCGCCGACCGGTGGGTGACGACGACTCCCTTGGGCGCACCGGTCGAGCCGGACGTGAAGATGGTGTAGCAGACGTCGTCGGCCGTCGGACCGGTGGCAAGGGGGGCGGCCGGCTGGAGGCCGACGTGATGGCCGGTCCACAGCGGCTCGCGGCCCGGCGCCGCACGGTCGCGGGACGGCTCGACGCGGATGACGGCGTCGTACCGATCGGCCAGTTCGCCCGTGAACTCCTCGGCCCGGCGGCGGTGGACGCTCGCGTGGGCCGCCCCGGGCAGAAGTTCGGGGAGGCGCTCGACGAAGCGGGGCGGCACCCGTAGGCCTGAGTAGGCGCTGATCCCGGGGTCGATGAGGTCGGCGAGGACGATGACGCCGTCGTCGGCGAGCAGCCCGAGGAGCGAGTCGAGGACCCCGGTCAGGTGGTCGAGGTCCGGCAGGAACTGCACCGTACTGGCCAGCACGATGACGTCGAACGGGCCGCGTACCCGCTCGGCGGCCTCATGGGCGAAGCACACCACGCCCTCGACCTCGACCCCGGCGCGGGCCCCGGTCTCCTCGCTCCGGGCCACGGACACCGGTGAGGGGTCGACGGCGACGTAGCGGGACGCCCACGGTGCCAGGGCCTCGACGATCAGGCCGGATCCGCACCCGATCTCCAGGACCGAGGGCCGTTCGGCGGACGTCGCGGCCCGTACGAACCCCGCCACGTGCTCCTGGTAGCCCCGGACGTCGTCCGCGGTGAAGGGCCGCCCCGAGCGGCGCGTGTTGAAGCCGGCGGCTTCGAGCGGGTCCGGGGAGCCGGACAGGTAGTCGAAGAGGTCCGCGATCCGCTCGCGCCGGAACGTGGCCGACCAGGAGAACTCCTCGGGGATGTCGGGGCACAGCACGTGGCGGAGCGAAGGCACCTCCCATCGGAACTCCTGTACGCAGGACAGGGATGCGCGGTCGGTCAGCACGGCCGCCACGTCGAGCTGGTCGAGCAGCCCGACCACCCGGGGGGCGGGCCACGCCGGGTCGAGCGGGACGTAGGAGGCGCCGGCTTTGAGCACCGCGAGCATGCCGACGAGGGCCCAGGCGTCGCGCTCGCCGTAGACGCCCACGGTGGAGCCCCGGCCCAGTCCCCGCTCGCGCAGCAGCCGTGCCAGCCGGTTGGAGCGGCGGTCCAGTTCGCCGTGGGTGAGGACCTGCTTGTCGGAGGTCACGATCGCCGGGTGGTCCGGGTACCGCCGGGCGGTCTCGGCGATCAGCCCGGGGATCGTGGCGTCGTCGCGGAACGGCCGCGCGGTCTCGTTCCACGCGCTCCAGGGGGCGCCCGCAACGGACGCCGGCGGGGCGCTCACCGGGCCGGTGCCCGAAGGGCCTCGTGGGCCGCCAGCGCGTCGGACAGTTCGTTCACCGTCGGGTGGGCGAAGAAGAGCCGCAGCGCCAGGCGCACTCCGAGCTGGGCCCCGAGCGCGGCCATGATTTCGGCGACCAGCAGGGAATTCCCGCCGGCCTCGAAGAAGTCCTCGTCGTCGCCGAAGTCGTCGTGCTCCAGTGCGTCGGTCCATTGGAGCCGCACCTGGGCGCGCAGCAGTTCAAGGTCCGGGCCATCGTGGCCGGCGTGGTCCGGGCTCGCCACCCCGACCGATCCGAAGTCGTCCACCGCTCTCTCCCGCGTTCTCTCTCGGTGCTCTGCCTCTTCAACCGGCTCTCCGTGTACCAGTCTTGCCGTGACGATCGGCCGTTGTCCGAGGATCTTTCAGAGGTCAGTCAGGGTTGGCGCCCAGGGGCCACGGGGACTGGTCATCCTCACGTGCATGGGAACAAACACGAAAAGTCGCTGGTTCGTCGGTGTCCCTCACGATGGCCCCCAAGAGTGCGCGCTGTACGCCTTTCCGCATGCGGGCGCGGGCGTGACCACGGTGCGCCGGCTGTGCGTCGAGCTTTCCGACGCATTCGACGCCTTCGCGGTACGCCTCCCGGGCCGGGAGTCCCGGCTCGAGGATCCGGTGGAGACCGTCATGCCCGTGCTCGCCGACAAGCTCGCCGACGAACTGCTCCACCACGCACAGGGCCGCCCGGTGGTGCTGTACGGGCACTGCGCCGGCTCGACGATCGCCTACGAGGTGGCACGGCGCCTGGGCCCCGACCGGGTGCGGGCGCTGGTCGTCTCCTCGAACCCGGCTCCCGGCAGCGTCCGCCGCGAGCCCACCTGGGCGTTGCCGCGGCCGGACTTCCTCCGGCAGGTCGTGGAGGACGGGTACCTCCCGGCGCAGCTCCTCTCCAACGAGGAGCTGCTCGACATCGTCGAGCCGGCCCTGCGCGCCGATTACGAACTCGTCGAGACCCACGAGCTGGAGCTGTACGAGCGCGGCGGCGCCGAGCCCGTCGCGGTACCGACGGTGGCCGTGTACGGCCTCGACGACCACACCGTGGACCGCGCCCAGCTCGACGCGTGGTCGGCGCTCACCACCGGGCCGTTCCGGGTCGTATCGCTGCCGGGCGGCAATGACCTTCCGACCAGCCGTCCGGCGGACCTGGCGGCGGCCATCCGCGAGGCCGTGGCGGCCGTCGCCTGAGCGCGGGTGCGGGCTCGTCGCCCCACCCCCGCCTACCGGCCGGCACCTCGCGGAGCGTGCCGGCCGGCGGGTCGCCGTGGGCGCCGGGCCTGCCGTGTCCGCGGCGCCCGGTCGGGTCTGGCAGACATCTGTCAGGCGGTCGGACGGCTCGAAGATCCCGTTCCTAGTGTGGCCTCACGAGTGACCCTGCGCAGGATGACCGAAAGGGAACAGGAGCATGGCGCCCCTCACGAACGCGCAACAGCGCATCACCAACCGGTTCGAGGAGGTCGAGGCCGCGCTCCGGAAGCGGGACGGCGTGGCGCAGGCGGCCGTGGTCTCCCGCGAGGACCGGGGCGGGGCGCGGCGCCTGGTGGCGTACGTGGTGCCCGAGGTGCCGGACGCGGACGTGACCAGGCACGTCGAGAAGTGGCGCGCGATCTACGACGAGATGTACGGCGACACCGCGCCGGACGCCGCCGGGATCGGTGACGACTTCACCGGATGGAACAGCTCCTACACGCGCGAACCCCTCCCCCTGTCGCAGATGCGCCAGTGGCGCGATTCCACCGTGGAGCGGGTGCGCGGTCTTCAGGCGCGCCGGGTGCTGGAGATCGGGGTCGGCTCCGGTCTCCTGCTCGGACCGCTGGCCCTGGAGTCCGAGGTCTACTGGGCCACCGACTTCTCGGAGGCGGTGATCGAGCGCCTCGGCGCCCAGGTCGGCACGGATCCGCGGCTGAAGGACAAGGTGACACTGCGGTGTCAGCCCGCCGACGTCGCCGACGGACTGCCGGCGGAGTACTTCGACACGGTCCTCCTCAACTCGGTCGTGCAGTACTTCCCCGACGCCGCCTACCTCTCGGGCGTCCTGGACGTCGCGCTCGGGCGGCTCGCCCCGGGCGGCCGGATCGTCATCGGCGACGTCCGCAACCACGGCACCCTGCGCGAGTTCCTGACGGCCGTCCACCACGCTCAGCGCCCGGGTGACGAGCCGTCGGCCGTGCGTGCCGCGGTCGCCCGAGCCGTGCTCCGCGAGACCGAACTCCACCTCGATCCCGGCTTCTTCACCGAGTGGGCCGACGCGCACCGCGATGTCGTGGCCGTGGACGTCCGGCTGAAGCCCGGATCGAACGGGAACGAACTCACCCGTCACCGCTACGAAGTCGTCCTGCACAAGCGGTCGAGCAGGCCGACGCACCTCGCGGACGTCCCCACCGCCACCTGGGGCTCGGACGTGCACCAGGTGTCCGGCCTGGAGGCTGAGCTGGCCCGGCACGGCGGCCGCCTCCGGCTGACCCGGATACCGAACGCCCGGCTGGTGAGCGAGGCGGCCGAGTGCGGGGTCCCCGCCACGGCGGAAGGGACGCCCCTGGACCCGCACGCGCTGGAGACCTGGGGCGAGGAGCACGGCTGCGCCGTCCTGTGCACCTGGTCGGCCGAGGCACCCGGCTGGTTCGAGGCGGTGATCGTGCCCGCGGACGGTACGGACTGCTACGGCGGCGTGTACCGGCCCGTGGACTCCCGGGCCAGGCCGCTCGCCAACGCGCCCGCGCTGTCCCGCCGGGCGTCGAGGCTGCCGACGGTGCTGCGGCGGGATCTGGCGGCCGAGCTGCCCGCCCCCTTGGTGCCGGACGACATCGTGGTCATCGCACGCCTGCCGCTGACCGCCCGCGGCGAGGTCGACCACGCCGCGCTCCCCGAACCGGAGGAAACATGGCAGTGAACCCGTTCGACGACGAGAACGGCGAGTTCTACGTGGTGGTCAACGACGAGGAGCAGCACGCGCTGTGGCCCACGTTCGCCGACGTGCCCGGCGGATGGCGGGTCGTGGCCGGGCCGGCGGGGCGGGCGCAGGGCATCGCGTACGTCGAGGAGCACTGGACCGACCTGCGGCCCCGGAGCCTGCGCGAGGCGACGCCGGCGTCCTGAGGCGGGGCCGCGCCCGCCGAACCGCCGCCTTCCCCACTCGACCGGGGCTCATCCGTGCCGAGAGGTCCATGGGCTTTCGTGGACGGACCGGGATGTACGTGGGATGTACAGGAGGGCGTGCTGTGGGCGGTCGAAACTCCGACGTCGTCTTCGTCCGATGGCCGGCGCAGGCGGATCTGCGGACCCGCTGCCGGCAAGAGGGGATGCCGCGACTACTCGTCGTGGAGGCAGGCGCGCAGCCGCCGATCAGCAACGACCCCGTCGAGGACTGGGTACGCCCCCCGGTGTCCCGGGATGACCTGGAGGCCCGGGTCGCAGTCCTGCAGAACCGTTTCGACAGCAATCGGGTACCGACGATCGACTCGACCGGAACCCTGAGCTTCGGTCATCACTCCCTCACCCTCTCCACCACGCAGACCGAGTTGATGCGGCTGCTCATAGACCGCTTCGGCGACGTGGTGCACCGCACCGAGTTCGTGCAGTGCTTCGCCCTGCGGACGCTGACGCTGAACAGGAATGCGCTCGATCTGCACATCATGCGGCTCCGCCGCCGGCTCCTGCCCATCGAACTGTCCATCCGGACCGTGTGGGGACGGGGCTACATGCTGGAGAACGCGGTCGCCGCCGAGGTCGTCCCGGTGACGAACGCCTCCGCTATCTGACCGTGCCGCACACGACAGAGCCCAGGGACCAACCGACCACTCGACACCGGAGATTACATTGGACTCCACGACGACCAGCACGCTTTACGAGGTAGGCGACCTGCCCCCGCTCGGGACCGTCCCCAGATCCATGTACGCATCGGTCATTCGCCCGGAACGGTACGGGGATCCGGCAACCGCCTTCCGGACGGAAGTCGTCGACACGCCTGAGGTTCCGCCCGGGTTCGTTCTCGTCGCGGTCATGGCCGCCGGCATCAACTACAACAACGTCTGGGCCGCCAAGGGGCATCCCGTCGATGTCGTGGCGGCACGTCAGCGTCAAGGCAGCCCGGAGCCTTTTCACGTCGGCGGATCGGATGCCTCGGGAATCGTCTGGAAGTTGGGAGCCGGTGTACGGCAGGTCAAGGTGGGCGATGAGGTCATCGTCTCGGCCGGCCTGTGGGACGAGCACGATCCCGACGTTCGGCTCGGCGTCGATCCCATGCTCGCGGCATCCCTGCAAGCCTGGGGCTACGAATCGAATTGGGGTTCGTTCGCGCAGTTCGCCCTGGTGGCCGAATTCCAGTGTCTGCCCAGGCCCGCCCGGTTGAGCTGGGCGGAATCCGCAGGATTCCTGCTGACCGGCGCGACAGCATATCGCCAGCTCAACGGCTGGGCACCCCACACGGTTCAACCTGGGGACGGAGTCCTCATCTGGGGCGGCTCCGGTGGCCTCGGCTCCATGGCCATATCCCTGACCCGGCAACTGGGAGGCAGGCCCATAGCCGTCGTGTCCTCCCCGGAGAAGGCCAAATACTGCCTCGACCTGGGTGCCACGGGCGTCATCGACAGGACCCAGTACAGCCACTGGGGACGCGTGCCTCCGGCCGGCACCGAAGAGCACAAGCGGTGGACTTCCGAACTCCGGCGCTTCGGGCGGGAGATCTGGGACATCCTCGGCGAGAAGGCATCGCCCAAGATAGTTTTCGAGCATCCTGGCAGCGATACCATCCCGACGTCGGTCTACGTGTGCGGCACGGGCGGAATGATCGTGATCTGCGGAGCCACATCCGGCTTCAACGTCGACGTCGACCTCCGATATCTGTGGATGAGGCAGAAGCGGCTCCAGGGGTCTCATTTCGCCAATCCGCGCGAGTGCCACGCCGTGACCCGCCTCGTCGATATGGGTCTCCTGGACCCGCACCTGGGACACACGTACTCCTTCGAGGAAATCGGCCGGGCCCATCAGGACCTGCTTGAGGGCGTGCAGGCACCGGGCAACTCGGCCGCATTGGTCGGCGCCAGCAACAGCCCCGGACAGAAATCCTAAGAGAACGCTCAAGACGCGGTTGTGCCGCAATCGCGAGAGAGCTGCGCACGACATGAGCAATCAGATCGAGATCCGGGTTGTCTGGCATCATCGGGTCACGCCAGCCCGCGGGATTTTTCCCGAAGTGATAAGGGAATCCGTCTCCGCGGCCCGGCGTGACCGGATGTCCTCCGAGCAGGGGTTCCGCCTGGCCGGCCGAACAGGCCCTTACAACCACGGAGTCGACCTTGACCAGGACCGATCTGAAACCGGTGGCCTTTCCCACCGGGCGCACCTGCCCTTTCAGCCCTCCGCCGGGGCTGACCGAGCTGCGGGACGAGCACCCGGTGAGCAGACTGGCCTATCCCGACGGCACCGCCGGATGGCTGGTCACCGGGTACGCCGCCGCGCGTGCCGTGCTGAACGACCCCCGGTTCAGTTCACGCGGAGAACACCGCCGGATGGCGGTCGGGGAGGGCGCCCCGGGGCCGACGAGGCCGGGGGTCTTCATCTTCATGGACGCCCCGGAGCACACCCGGTTCCGGAAGTTGTTCACCGGCGAATTCACCGTACGGCGGACCAAGAACCTGGAACCGAAGGTGGAACGGATCACCGCGGACCGTATCGCGGCGATGCGGGAGATGGGCCCGCCGCTTGATCTCGTGCGCGAATTCGCCCTGCCGATTCCCTCGCTGGTGATCTGCGAGCTGCTGGGTGTTCCGTACGAGGACCACGCCTTTTTCCAGAAGCATTCGGAAACCATGCTCGACTACGACCGCTCGATGGAAGAGGTCGTGGAAGCCTTCCAATTGATGGCGGAATTCCTGACCGGGCTGATCCGCCGCAAGCGCGACAGGCCGCAGGACGACCTGCTGAGCCGGGTGGCCGCCTCCGACCTCACGGACGAGGAGGCCGCGGGTTCGGCGATGCTCGTCCTCACGGCGGGCCACGAGACCACCGCGAAGATGCTGGGGCTCGGCACCTATCTGCTGCTCTCCCGGCCGGAGCAACTGGCGCTGCTGCGGAAGGACCCGGCGCTGATCAACGGCGCGGTCGAGGAGATGATGCGCTACCTGAGCATCGTCCAGTTCGGGATCATCCGGGGAGCCACGCAGGACGTCGAGCTCGAGGGCCGGCAGATCCGGGCGGGCGAGGTCGTGACCGTGGCCCTGTCCGCGGCCAACCGCGATGCCGCCGCCTTCCAGGATCCGGACGCACTCGACCTGACCCGCAACGCCGGACGGCACCTCGGCTTCGGCTACGGCGTGCACCAGTGCGTGGGGCAGCAGCTCGCCCGGGTCGAAATGCGGGTCGCCTTCAGCCAGTTGATCCACGAGTTCCCCGACCTGCACCTGGCTGCCTCTCCCGATGGGATCGAGACGGCCCACCTGTCGTCGATGTACGGCGTGCGGCGCCTTCCCGTCGGCTGGTGACGGCGATGAGGGTCGACGTCGACCGGGCCAAGTGCTGCGGCGCGGGCATGTGCACCCTGACCGAGCCCCTGGTGTTCGACCAGAGCCTCGAGGACGGGACCGTCGTGCTGCTCCGCCCGCATCCGCCCGAGGAACTGTGGGACAGCGTCGAGGAATGCGTGCGCGTGTGCCCCTCCCAGGCGATCAGCCTCGACGAGCACGCGTAGGGACCGGGTGGTCGGCCGCGACTGCCCCGGACCCCGGCTCCGCCGGCGCGGACCACCGCGCCTTTCACCTGCCCGAAGTGAGGATGCGTGATGAACGCCGACGACATTGCCATCATCGGACTCGGCTGCCGCCTCCCCGGCGGGATCGACTCCCCCGAGGCGCTCTGGCAGGGCCTGCTGGACGGGATCGACGCCATCTCCGAGGTCCCTCCGCAGCGGTGGCGAGCCGATGACTGGCATGACGTCGACCCCTCCGCACCCGGCAAGATGACGACCCGTTGGGGCGGGTTCCTGGACGACGTCGCCGGATTCGACGCCGCGTTCTTCGGCATCTCGCCCACCGAGGCCGCCCAGATGGATCCGCAGCAGCGCCTCGCCCTCGAGGTCGCCTGGGCCGCGGTGGAGGACGCCAGGATCCGGGCCGACCGGCTCGCCGAATCGGCCACCGGTGTGTTCTTCGGAACCATGTGGCAGGAGTACCACCTCGCCACCGGAGCGTCCCCCGGCGAGATCCGCACGCACACCGCCATCGGCACGGACACCTCGATCATCCCGGCCCGCATCGCCTACGCCCTCGACCTGCGCGGCCCCGTGATGTCCATCGGCACAGGATGCAGCTCCTCCCTGGTCGCCATCCACCAGGCGGTCCGGAGCCTGCGGTCCGGCGAGTCGGACCTCGCACTGGCGGGCGGCGTCAGTCTCATCCTCCACCCCCACACCACCGTGGCGATGTCCAAGTTCGGCACGCAGAACCCCGACGGGCAGTGCCGCGCCTTCGACGCGGACGCGGGCGGATACGTCCGGGGCGAAGGCTGCGGCGTGGTCGTCCTGCGCAGGCTCGCGGACGCCCGGCAGCACGGCGACCGGATCTACGCGGTGATCCGCGGCAGCGCCGTGAACAACGACGGCACCACCGACGGCCTGGCCACGCCGAGCGCCGACGCGCAGGCCGAAGTGCTGCGCTCGGCCTGGCGGGAGGCGGGAATACCCCCGGGCACGGTGTCGTACGTGGAGGCCCACGGCACGGGGACCCGGCGGGGCGATCCGATCGAGGCGGCGGCACTGGGCAGTGTGTTCGGCGACGGCAGGAAGGACCGGGACCCGCTGCGGATCGGGTCGGTCAAAACCAACTTCGGCCACCTCGAACCGGCCGCCGGAGTGCTCGGCGTGCTCAAGACCTCCCTGGCGCTCTTCCACGGCGAACTGCCCCCCAGCCTGCACTTCCGGCAGCCCCACCCGGACATCGACTTCGACGCGGCGAAGCTGGCCGTGGTCACCGGCCGGCAACCGTGGCCGGAGGAACCGCGCCTGGCCGGAGTCAGCAGCTTCGGCTACGGCGGTACCAACGCCCACCTCGCACTGGTTGGGCCGCCGGCGCAAGCCTCCGGCGTCCCGGAACCCGCCGGCGTCCCGGAACCCGCCGACGTCCCGGAACCCGCCGACGTCCGGGACCCCGCCGCGCGGACCCGGATCCCCTGGGTGCTGTCGGCGCGCTCCGAACCGGCCCTGCGGGAACAGGCCCGCCTGCTGCGCGCCCACCTCGCCGCACACCCCGGCCTCTCGGCCGCCGACGTCGGCTTCTCCCTGGCCACCACCCGCGCCGACCACGAGTACCGGGCCGTCCTGCTGGGGTCGCAGACCGCGGACCTGGTCCGCGGGCTGAAGGCGCTCGCGTCGGGAGCCCAGGTGCCGGACCTGGTCGTCGGATCCGGCCGAGGGCGCCGTCCGGTGTTGATGTTCGCCGGGCAGGGTGCGCAGTGGGCGGGCATGGCCGCGGAACTGCTGGACGCCTCACCGGTGTTCGCCGAACGGTTCGCGGAGTGCGAGGCGGCGCTGGGACCGTTCGCGGACTGGAACCTCACCGAGGTGATCGGGGACGCGGACGCCCTGGAGCGGGTGGACGTCGTGCAGCCCGCCCTGTGGGCGATGATGGTGTCCCTGGCCCGGCTGTGGAAGCACTTCGGCGTCGACCCGGAGGTCCTGCTCGGGCACTCGCAGGGTGAGATCGCCTCGGCGTGCGTGTCCGGCGCGCTGTCGCTCGAGGACGCGGCGGCCGTGGTGGCGCTGCGGGCCCGGGCCATCCGCCGCGGCCTGGCGGGCCGGGGCGGCATGGTCTCGCTGGTGTGCTCGCGCGCGGACGCACGGCGGCTGACCGAGCGGTGGCCGGACCGACTGTCGGTGGCCGCCGTCAACGGGCCCGGGAGCACGGTGGTCTCCGGCGATCCGGAGGCGCTCGCGGAACTGCTCGCGCACTGTGGATCCGCCGGGATCCGCGCCAAGCGGGTCCCCGTCGACTACGCCTCGCACTCGGCGCAGGTGGAGGCGATCCGCGAGGACATCCTCACGGACCTGGCCGGGATCCGGCCGCGTCCCGGGGTGGCGGGCTTCTTCTCCACCGTCGACGTCGGCCGGATCGACACCGCGGCCCTGGACGCGGGCTACTGGTACCGGAACCTGCGCTCCACGGTCGAACTCGACGCGTGCGTGCGCGAGCTGGCCGCCGAAGGCCGCAGCGTGTTCATCGAATGCACTCCGCACCCCGTGCTCACCATGGGCGTGGAGGAGAGCGCCGAGGTGCGCACCGTCGGAACGCTGCGCAGGCAGGAGGGCGGCCGGTTCCTGACGGCTCTGGCCGAGGCGTACGCCGCCGGGGTGGACGTCGACTGGAGCCGCGCCTTCGAGCGGGCGAACGCGAACGTGGTGGACCTGCCCACGTACCCCTTCCAGCACCAGCGGTACTGGATCGACGCCGAGGCGACCGGCGGCGGGCGGACGGAAGACGCGCCGTTCTGGGACGCGGTGGGCCGCGAGGACCTCGACGGGGTGGCCCGCACCCTGGGCCTCGACCGGGACGCCCTCGCTCCCGTCCTGCCCGCCCTGGCCTCCTGGCGCAGGCGGCGCACCTCGGAGTCCGTCGTGGACGGCTGGGAGTACCGGGTCGACTGGAAGGCGGTTCCCGGACCGGCGGTGCGCCGGGGTGACTGGCTGGCCCTCGCGCCCGCCGGCGACGCCTGGGCGCGCTCGGTGGTCGAGGCCCTGACCGGACAGGGACTGCGCGTCACCCTCATGGAGGTCGAACCCGGCCTCGACCGGGGTGCGCTCGCCGCCCGCCTGCGCGGCACGGCCTGCGAGGGCGTGCTCTGCCTGCCGGCCGCGCAGGACGGGCCGTACGCCGGGTACACGGGCGTTCCCGCCGGCTACGCCGCGACCCTGACCGCCGTGCAGGCGCTGGGGGACGCCGGCGTGAGCGCCCCGCTGTGGTGCGTGACGCGGGACGCCGTCGCGGTGGCGGACGAGGCGGTCGACCCGGAGGGGTCTTTGGTGTGGGGGCTGGGCCGGGTCGTCGCCCTGGAGCACTCCGAGCGCTGGGGCGGTCTGATCGACCTGTCCTCCGCGTACGACGAGGGGGTACTGGCCGGGGTGCTCACCGGCGACCACGGCGAGGACCAGGTGGCGATCCGGGGTTCCGTACCGTACGGCCGCCGGCTGGTCCGCGCCGCCGCGGGTCCGGCCCGCGGCTGGAGCCCCCGGGGGACGGTGCTGATCACCGGCGGAACGGGCGCGCTCGGCGCCGAGGTCGCGCGCCGGCTGGCCGGTCAGGGCGCCGAACGCCTGGTGCTGGTCAGCCGGAGCGGGCCGGACGCCCCGGGGGCGGAGGTCCTCACCGCCGATCTCCGCCGGCTCGGGGCCGGGGTCGAGATCGTCGCCTGCGACGTCGCCGACCGGGAAGCGGTCCGCGAGCTCGTCGAGCGGACCCGGCCCAACGCGGTGGTGCACGCCGCCGGAGCACTGCACGACGGGCTCGTCCAGGACCTCACCCTCGACCGGGTCGACGCGGCGCTGCGGGTGAAGGCGCAGGGCGCGTGGAACCTGCACGAACTGAGCCCCGGGCTGGACGCGTTCGTGCTCTTCTCCTCGTGGGGCGCGACCGTCGGCGTCCCGGGCCAGGGCAACTACGCGCCCGGCAACGCCTACCTGGACGGCCTGGCAGCGCTCCGCCGCGCCCAGGGGCTGCCCGCGACCTCGGTGGCGTGGGGCCCCTGGGACGGGGACGGAATGGCGCGGGGGCCGGTGAAGGAGGTCCTCGACCGCCACGGCGTACCCGCGATGGCGCCGGATCTAACCCTGCTGGCCCTGGACAGGGCCGTTGCGTCCCCGGAGCCCTGCGTCACCGTGGCGGACGTGCACTGGGACCGGTTCCGCACGGTGTTCACGGCCACCCGCCCCAGTGCCCTGCTCGGCGACCTGCCCGACGGCCGCGACGCCTCGGTCGTCCAGGAGCCCGCGTTCCGCCGGCGCCTGGCCGAACTCCCCGCGGAGGGCCGGGCGCGTGCCGCACTGGACGAGGTCAGGGCGCAGACGGCTCTCGTACTGGGTCACGCGGCACCGGAGGCGGTGGACGTCGAGCGCACCTTCAGGGAACTGGCCTTCGACTCGGTCCTCGGCGTCGAACTGCGCAACAGGCTGGGCGCGGTCACCGGCCTGCGGCTGCCCGCCACGCTGATCTTCGAGCACCCGACGCCCGCGCAGGTCGCCGCGCACCTCCTCGAGGAATACCTCCACGAGGAACCCGCCCCGGCCGGCGGGGAGCCCGCCCCGGCCGCCCGCACCACCACCACCGCAGCCGTCGCCACCACCCCGGCGTCCGCCCCCGAAGGTGCGGCCGAGCCCATCGCGATCGTCGCCATGAGCTGCCGGTTCCCCGGTGGAGTACGCGATCCGGAGGGCTTCTGGCGGCTGCTCGCCGACGGCGGGGACGCCATCACGTCGTTCCCCGAGGACCGGGGCTGGGACCTGTCCGCGCTGTACCACCCGGATCCGGACCACCCCGGTACGAGCTACGTCCGCGAAGGCGGATTCGTGGCCGCCGCCGACTTCGACCCGGAGTTCTTCGGGATCAGCCCCCGCGAGGCACTGACCATGGATCCGCAGCAGCGGATCCTCCTGGAGGGGTCCTGGGAGCTGCTGGAGCGGGCCGGGATCGCACCGGCCGCGCTGAGGGGCAGCGACACCGGGATCTACCTGGGCACCAACGGCCAGGACTACGCGTCGCTGGGCACCCCGCACGGCTCCGAGGGGTTCGGGCTCACCGGAAGCGCCGCCAGCGTCGTCTCCGGCCGCGTCTCCTACGCGCTCGGCCTGGAGGGGCCGTCGGTCACGGTGGACACCGCCTGCTCGGCCTCGCTGGTCGCCATCCACCTCGCCGCGCAGGCCCTGTCGAGGGGTGAGTGCGCGATGGCCGTCGCCGGCGGCGCCACCGTGATGGCCACACCGGGACTGTTCGTCGGATTCAGCCGGCAGCGCGGCCTCGACCCCCTCGGACGGTGCCGCGCCTTCTCGGACGGCGCCTCCGGCACGGCGCTGTCCGAGGGCAGTGGACTGCTGCTGCTGGAGAAGCTGTCCGACGCGCGGCGCAACGGGCATCCGGTGCTGGCCGTGATCCGGGGTTCGGCCGTCAACCAGGACGGCACGTCCAACGGGCTCACCGCGCCCAACGGCCGGGCTCAGCAGCAGGTCATCCGCAAGGCCCTCGCCGCGGCGGGGCTCGAAGCCTCCGACGTGGACGTCGTGGAGGCCCACGGCACCGGCACGACGCTGGGCGATCCCATCGAGGCACGCGCGCTGCAGGCCACCTACGGCGCCTCCGGCCGGCCGGTGTGGCTGGGCTCGGTGAAGTCGAACATCGGGCACACCCAAGCGGCGGCGGGCGTGGCCGGTGTGATCAAGATGGTGCTGGCCATGAACAACGGCACGGTGCCCCGTACCCTGCACGCCGACACCCCCTCCCGCCACGTCGACTGGTCGGCGGGTTCCCTCCGACTGGTCACGGACCCCGTCGCCTGGGACGCGGACGCCCCGCGGCGAGCGGGCGTCTCCTCGTTCGGCATCAGCGGAACCAACGCCCACCTGATCCTCGAGCAGGCCGCCGAGGCCGAGGAACCGGCTGCCGGCTCCCGTCCCGCTCTGCTGCCCTGGACCCTGTCCGCGCGGAGCCGGGACGCCCTGCGCGAGCAGGCGTCCCGGCTGGCCGTCCGGGTCGGGACGCACCCCGACACGGACCCGGCCGACCTGGCGTACTCCCTGGCCACCTCGCGCACGTCCTTCCAGGAGCGCGCCGTCGTCATCGGCCGGGACACCGACGACCTGCTCGCCGGGCTGCGTGCGATCACCGACGGAGAGTCCTCGGCGTCGGTGGTGGAAGGGTCGGCGGGTGACGGCCGCACCGCGTTCGTCTTCGCCGGGCAGGGAACCCAGCGTGCGGGCATGGGAGCCGATCTGTGCGAGGCGTACCCGGTGTTCGCCGCCGCGTGGCGGGAGATCTGCGCCGGGCTCGACCGGCACCTGCGCCTTCCGGTCGCCGAGGTCATCGACGACCCGGACGCGCTGCGCCGTACCGAGTTCACCCAGCCCGCGCTGTTCGCCTTCGAGGTGGCGATGTTCCGGCTCCTGGAGAGCTGGGGCATCACACCCGATGTGGTGCTCGGACACTCCGTCGGAGAGCTCGCGGCCGCACACGTGGCCGGCGTGCTTTCCCTGGAGGACGCCTGCGCTCTGGTCGTCGCCCGGGCCCGGCTGATGCAGGCCCGGCCGGACACCGGCGTGATGCTCGCCCTTCAGGCCGGCGAGCACGAGGTCACTCCGCTGCTGTCCGCGCGGGTGGATCTCGCCGCAGTGAACGGGCCGCAGTCCGTGGTGATCGCCGGTGACGCCGATGCCGTGGCCGAGGTGGCCGGGCGGTTCACCGGACGCCGCACCAAACGGCTCAACGTGTCCCATGCCTTCCACTCCGCGCACATGGACGGCATGCTCGACGAGTTCCGGAGCGTGGCCGAGGGACTCACCTTCCACCCGCCGCGCATTGCGCTGGTGACGAATCTGACCGGGCGGATCGTCACCGCCTGCGGTCCCGACCACTGGGTGCGCCAGGTGAGGCAACCGGTCCGGTTCGCCGACGGGATCCGCACCGCGCTCGGCGAAGGCGTCACCAGGTTCCTCGACATCGGCCCCGACGCAACCCCCGCCGCCATGATCGAGGACTGCCTGGACCAGGACGCCGTCGTGGTCCCGACCCAGCGTCCCGACCGGACCGGTCCCGAGGCACTGACCCTGGCGGTCGCCAAGGCACACACGGCGGGTGCGGGGCCCGACTGGGCCGCGCTCCTCGGCGAGGGGCGCCGCCGCGTCGACCTTCCCACCTACGCCTTCCGGCGCCGGCGCTTCTGGCTGGACGGCTCCGGCGCCGGGCACCCGTGGCTGACCGAGATCACCGAACTGGCCGACGGCGGCTGGGTGCTGTCCGGCCGGGTTTCGGCGTCGTCCCAGCCCTGGCTGGCCGATCACGTGGTCTTCGGCACCGTCGTCGTACCCGGCACCGCGCTGCTGGACATGGTCCTGGCGGGCGCCGGCCAGGCCGGAGCGGCCGGTGTGGGTGAGCTGACCCTGTCGCGGCCGATGGTGCTGGAGGACGCGGCGCACGTCCAGGTCAGGATCGGCCCCGCCGAAGGCGGACGCCGACCGGTGACCCTGCACAGCAAGGTGGACGGCTCGGGTACCTGGAGCACCCATGCCGAGGGTGTGCTGGTGGACGCGTTCGGCCCGGAGCCCACCGACTGGTCGATGCCCGCGCTGCCCGCCGTGGACCTCTCCGGCCTCTACGAGGGCTTCGCCGCCCAGGGCGTCGACTACGGCGCCGCCTTCCACGGCGTGGCCGAACTGCGCGGGCAGGGCCGGACCGCCTGTGGTGTGGTCCGGCTACCGGTCGGCGAGCCGGGCGGATTCGGTGTCCACCCGGCCCTGCTGGACGCGGCCTTGCAGGTGATGCGCGCGGTGGTCCCGGCCTCCGCCGAGGCCCAGCTCCCCTTCCAGTTCACCGACGTCCGCCTGTACGCCACGGGAGCCACCGAGCTCCACGTCCGGGTCGACGTCCGCGACGACGGGATCCGGGCCATGATCACCGACCCCGACGGGGCGCCGGTGGCGTACGTCGGCGCCCTGCGGCTGCGTCCGGTCAGCGCCGACCTGCTGCGTGCCGCCCTCACCGTTCCCGACCTCTACCGCGTGGCCTTCCGGCCCGTGCCGCAGGTGTCCGCGGTGCCGGAGCCGGTGCGGGTCCTGGGCCGCGGCCCGGTGTCCGAGGCCCTCGGGGTGACACCGTCCGAGACGGTCACCGCAGACGGCCCGCGCCGGATCCTGATCGACGCCACCGGGCAGGCCGAGGGTGTCGCCGCAGCCCATGAGTCGACCGCGCACGCACTGGACCTGCTGCGCCGGCTGCTGCCCCTCAGGGACGTCGAGCTCGTGTGGATCACCAGGGACAGCCTCGCCGC
The DNA here is from genome assembly GCA_049998195.1 of Streptomyces sp. cmx-11-4. GTDB lineage: Bacteria > Actinomycetota > Actinomycetes > Streptomycetales > Streptomycetaceae > Streptomyces. The sequence continues at coordinate 385,761 of JAEBET010000004.1, read as the reverse complement.
ACGCCCCGCGGACCGCGTGCGCGGCCTCGCCCAGGCCCCCCTGTGGGGGCTGCTGCGGGCGGCGCGGCGCGAGCACCCGGAGGCGGTCGTCCGGATCGTCGACTGCGACCGTATCGACGCCGCGACCCTGCTGTCGGCGCTGTCCGTGTCCGGCGAGCCGGAGCTCGCCGTCAGGGACGGGGAGCTCCTGGCGCCCCGGCTGGTCGCGGCCGGCGCCGCCGCCTCCGTCGGCGCCGCCGCCGCCTCGGTGGCCGACGGAACGGTGCTGATCACCGGCGGCACCGGCGAACTCGGCAGGGCGGTTGCCCGGCACCTGGTGGCCGAGCACGGGGTCCGCGACCTGGTGCTGACCTCGCGGGGCGGCCCCGGGCACCCGGAAGCCCGCAGTCTGGTCGCGGAGCTGGGTGAGGCCGGTGCACGATCGGTCCGGGTGCTGGCCTGCGACGTCTCCGACCGGTCCCAGGTGGCCGACGTGCTGTCCTCGGTGGACGACTGGTCGGCGGTACTGCATCTCGCCGGCGTGCTCGACGACGGCCTGCTGCTCGACTACGACGAGCGACGCCTGCGCAAGGTGCTGGCCCCCAAGCTCGACGGGGCCGCGCACCTGGCGGAACTCACCGGGGATCTGGGCCTGTCGGCCTTCGTGCTGTTCTCCTCGGTCTCGGGAACCCTCGGTTCCGCCGGGCAGGGCGCGTACGCGGCGGCCAACGCCTACCTGGACGCCCTCGCCGCCCGCAGCGGTGGGACCAGTCTGGCCTGGGGGCTGTGGGAGCAGGCGGGCTCGGGAATGACCGCGCACCTCACGGAGGCGGAACTGGGGCGCCTGCGCCGGCAGGGCATCGCCCCGCTGCCCGTCGCCAAGGCCCTGCGGCTGCTGAACCGCGCGCTGCGCTCGCCGGACGGCAACCTCGTCCCCGTCAGGCTCGACCTCGCCGCGCTGGAAGGCGAACCCCCGGCGCTGCTGCGGGGACTGATCCGGCCGTCCCTGCGCCGCGCCGGCGCCGACCCCGCGGGCGGCGGGCTGCGCAAGCGTCTGCGGGGCCGGACGCCCGACGAGCAGGCCGCCTCGGTCACCAGGCTGGTGCTGGAGGAGGTCGCCGTCGTACTGGGGCTGCCCGGCCCCGGAGCGCTCAGGAGCAAGGCCGTACTGAGCGAGCTCGGCCTCGATTCGCTCATGGCCCTTGAGCTGCGGCGCAGACTCTCGAACGCCACCGAGGTCCCGCTGCCCTCGAGTCTCGCCTTCGACCACCCGACCCCGGCGGACATCGCGGATCTGCTGATGCGGCGTATGGGGATCACTCGCGCGGAGTCCGGGACGGCACCGGAACCGGAGTCGTCAGCGGACCCGGCCGCGCCGGCGCCGGCCCGGTCGGTCGCCGAGATCGGCGCCGAGCTCGACGCCCTCCTCGAACTCTAGAAGCTTCCACACCCCGCACTTCCTGGAAGGAATCCCTGATGTCTGAACAGAATCGGTTGGAACTCGCCCTGCCCGCGATCCGCGAGCTCAAGCGGCGGGCGACCGATCTGGAGGCGCAGCTGACGGAACCGGTCGCGATCGTGTCGATGGCGTGCCGGCTGCCGGGCGGGGTGGGGACGCCGGAGGAGTTCTGGGAGCTGTTGTCCTCCGGCGGGGACGCGATCGAGGGGTTTCCGTCGCGGTGGGACGGCTGGGACGTGTACGACCCGGACCCGGAGGCCGTGGGCAAGAGCTATGCGCGCACGGGCGGATTCCTGCGGGACGTCGAGGAGTTCGACGCGGGTTTCTTCGGGATCCCGCCGCGTGAGGCGCGGGCGATGGACCCGCAGCAGCGGGTCGTCCTGGAAACCTCCTGGGAGGCCCTCGAACGGGCCGGGTACCCCTCCGAGGGCCTCGAGAACAGCAACACCGGTGTGTACCTGGGCACGATGAACGGCGACTACGGCAGCCTCGGGCACGGTCTCGGGGACCAGGACGGATACGTCAACACCGGCAGGGCGAGCAGTGTGCTGTCGGGTCGGGTGTCGTACGCGCTGGGGCTGCGGGGACCGGCCGTGACGGTGGACACGGCGTGCTCCTCGTCGCTGGTGGCCCTGCACCTGGCGGTGACGGCGCTGCGCCAGCGGGAGTGCGACGTCGCACTGGCCGGCGGCGTGACGGTGATGTCGACGCCGTCGGTGTTCGTGGAGTTCTCCCGGCTGCGGGGCACGGCTGCCGACGGGCGGTGCAAGAGCTTCTCCGCCGACGCCGACGGGGCCGGCTGGTCCGAGGGCTGCGGCGTGCTGGTGCTCAAGCGGCTGTCGGCCGCGCAGACCGCCGGGGACCGGGTGCTGGCGGTGATCCGCGGATCGGCCGTCAACCAGGACGGCCGGTCCCAGGGACTGACCGCGCCCAACGGGCCCTCGCAGCAGCGGGTGATCCGGGAAGCACTGTCGCGTGCGGGGCTGTCCCCCTCGGACGTGGACGCGATCGAGGCGCACGGCACCGGGACTCCCTTGGGCGACCCGGTCGAAGCCGGCGCGCTGGCCGAGGTCTTCGGGCCGGGACGGTCCGCGGAGCGGCCGGTATGGCTGGGGTCGTCGAAGTCGAACATCGGTCACGCCCAGGCCGCCGCGGGGGTGGCCGGCGTGATCAAGATGGTGCTCGCGCTGGAGCACGAGCAGCTGCCCCCGAGTCTGCACGCCGAGCGGCCGAGCGAGCACATCGAATGGGAAGGCAGTGGGCTCGAGCTGGTGGGCGAGGCGCGCTCCTGGTCGCGGGAGGAGTCCCGGCCGCGGCGTGCGGGTGTGTCGTCGTTCGGCCTGTCCGGGACCAACGCCCATCTGGTCCTCGAAGAGGCGCCGGCGCGCACGGGATCTCCGCAGGAGCCCGAGGAGGTCTCCGGGCCCGAGGCCGGCGCCGCCACCGGTGGGGTGTTCCCGGTGGTGGTGTCGGGCCGGGACGCGGGTGTGGTGCGGGCGCAGGCCCGGCGCTGGGCCGCGTGGTGGCGCGAGCACCCGGAGGTGCCCCTCGAGCGGGTCGCCTCCACGGCCCTGTGGCACCGCAGCTGGTTCGACCACCGGGGCGCCGTCCTCGCCACCACCCGGGACGAGGCCATCGAACGGCTGGAGGCGCTCGCCGAAGGCACCGACGCCATCGGAGTGCTCGCTCCCGCCGAGACGCCGGGCGAGTCCGCCCTCCTGGAGGCCGGCCCCGGGGGCGTGTGGGTGTTCCCCGGCCAGGGGTCGCAGTGGGAGGGCATGGGCCGGGCCCTGTACGCGCACTCCCCCGCGTTCGCCCGGGCCGTGGCCGCTTGCGACGCCGCCCTGCTGCCCTGGACCGGATGGTCCGTCACCGAGGTCCTCACCGGACGGCGGCCCCTGTCCGGCGTGGAGGAGGTGCAACCAGCGCTGTTCACCATGAGCCTCGGCCTGGCCGCCTGGTGGGAGTCCATGGGCGTCACCCCGCAGGCCGTGATCGGGCATTCGCAGGGCGAAGTGGCCGCCGCGGTCGTCGCGGGAATCCTCACCGTCGAACAGGGCGCGCGGATCGTCGCCGCCCGCTCGCGGGCCGTGGCCACCTGCCGCGGGCAGGGCGGCATGGCCGTCGTCGAACGCGGCGTGGGCTGGATCACCGAACGCCTCACCGGCACGGGCCTGTCCGTGGCCGCGGTCAACACCGAGGGATCCACCGTGATCTCCGGAGACAGCGACGCCCTCGACACCCTCCTCGCCCGACTGGGGGCCGAGGACGTGTTCGCCCGCCGGGTCCAGGTCGACTACGCCTCCCACAGCGCGCACATGGACCCGCTCCTGCCCGGCCTGGCCGAGGAGCTCGCCGGCCTCCAGCCGGCCGCCGGACGGATCCCGCTCTACTCCACCGTTCACGGCCGCCTGATCCACGGCACCGAGATGGACGCCGACTACTGGTGCTCCAACCTGCGCCGGCCGGTCCGCTTCGACCAGGCCAGCCAGGCCGCCACCGCCGACGGCCACCACACCTGGATCGAAGTCAGCCCCCACCCCGTCATGGCCATGGCCCTCGACGAGATCACCCGGCAACACGGCGGAACCACCGTCGCCACCGCCCACCGGGACCGGGCCGACACCACCGACGTCCTCTCCTCATGGGTCCGCGCGGGGCTGGCCCGGGGCAACGGGTGGCCGTGGGAGCGCGCGGTGCCGCGGACGCCGGTGGAAACCTCCCTCCCCACCTACGCCTTCGACCGCCGGCGGTACTGGCTCCCCACCCCCGCCAGCGCCCCGGCCGACCCCTCGGCCTGGGGCGCTGACGGGCTCGACCACCCCTGGCTCACCCTCTCCACCCCCCTGGCCGACGACGACGGCCTCCTCCTCACCGGCAGGATCGACGCCACCGCACCCGGACAGCGCTGGCTGAGCGACCACAAGGTGTTCGACACCGTGCTCCTGCCCGGCACCGGGATCCTCGACATGGTCCTCACCGCCGCCGAACGCGTGGGCGCCGCCGGGATCGACACCCTCACCCTGACCAGCCCCCTCGTCCTCCCCGACACCGGCGGGCTGCGCGTGCAGGTCGCCGTCACCGGCGCCGACGCCGACGGGTGCCGCCAGGTCACCGTCCACACCCACCCCGACCCCGACACCCACCCCGACACCCCCTGGACCACCCACGCCACCGCCCGACTCACCCACCTGACGGTCGGCGACACCGACGGCCACGGGTTCCGGGAACTCCGGAGCCGGCCGGTGGCGGGCACCACGTCCGTGGACCTGGACGGGTTCTACGACCGGCTGCGCGAGCGCGGAATCGACTACGGACCCGCCTTCCAGGGGCTGGTGGAGCTCTCCCGCAGCGGCGACACCGCTTACGCCGTGGTCCGCCTGCCCGAGGCCGAAGCCGAAAGCGCGGCGGCAGGCGGCTTCGCGGTGCATCCGGCGCTGCTGGACGCGGCGCTGCACGCGCTCTCCGTACTGGACGCCGACGCCGGACGGGTGTCGCTCCCCTTCGAGTGGACCGGGGCGGAGCTGTACGCCACCGGGGCGAGCGAACTCCGCGTCCGGATCGAGCGGGATCCCGCGTCATCCGAGGCCCGGCTGTGGATGGCGGATGCCCACGGCGAACCGGTGGCCTACGTGGACGCGCTCGTTCTGCGTTCGGCGACCGAACAGCAGCTGCGCCGGCGCACGGACAGCCACCTCTACCGGCTCGACTTCCAGCTTCCCCGCACGACGCGCGAGGCACCGGCCGGGACCTGGGTCCTCGGCGGCTCCGGTGATCTCGCGCACGTGATCGGCGGACGGCCCGTCATCGACGTGGACGAGCTGCGCGCCCGGCTCGACGCCGGCGACGAGCCCCCGGCCCGCCTCGTCGTCGACAGCACCACGCGGGACCCGGGCGGTCTGGCGGACGCGGTGCGCAGGGCCACCGCCACGGGACTGCACGTGGTGCAGGGCCTGCTGGCCGAGTCCCGGCTGGACGGGACCGAACTGGTCTGGGTGACCCGGGAGGCCGTACCGGCCGAGCCGGGCAACGGCGTCGACGGCCTGGTGCACGCCCCGCTGTGGGGTCTGGTCCGTGCCGCCCGCGCCGAGTACCCGCAGCGATCGCTGCGCCTGGTGGACACCGGTTCCGGAGCCGAGGACGCCGCCGCGCTCGCCAGGGCCGTGTCCGTCACGGACGAGCCCGAGATCGCGGTACGGGGAGGGGAGATCCGGGTCGCGCGGCTGGTCGCGGTCGAACCGGAGCCGGAAGGCGTCACCGCGGGAACTCCGGCGTCGCAGGGAACGGCACTGATCACCGGAGGAACCGGTGAGCTGGGCAGGGAGCTCGCCCGGCATCTGGTGCGCACCCGTGGGGTCCGGCGTCTCGTGCTGACCTCGCGTCAGGGTGACCGGGCCCCGGGGGCCGCCGACCTGGCCGCCGAACTCACGGGGGCCGGGGCCGACAGCGTACGGATCGTGGCCTGTGACGTCGCCGACAGGCAAGCCCTTGCCGGTCTGATCGGTTCCATCGACGATCTGGACTCGGTATGGCACCTGGCCGGCGTGCTGGACGACGGATTGCTGCCGGACCAGAACACGGAGCGGCTGGAGCGCGTACTCGCTCCGAAGCTGGACGCCGCGCTGCATCTGCACGAACTCACCCGAGAGCACGCGCTGTCCGAGTTCGTCCTGTTCTCATCGCTCGCCGGAGTGTTCGGAAGTGCCGGTCAGAGCACGTACGCCGCGGGCAACGCGTTCCTCGACGCCTTCGCCGTATGGCGGGTGCACGCGGGCCTGCCCGCCAGGAGTCTGTCCTGGGGACTGTGGGAGCAGGCCGGCACGGGGCTGACCGCGCACCTCGGCCAGGCCGAGCTGACCCGGATCCGGCGCATGGGCGTCGAGCCGTTGTCCGTGGACGAGGGACTGCGGACCCTGGACGCGGCGCTGGCGACGGATGCGCGGGGACATCTGGTTCCCGTGCGGCTCGGGCTGGCCTCGTTGCACCGTGGCCAGGACGAGGTGCCGGTGCTGCTTCGCGGCATGGCCAGGACGCGCCTGCGGCGGGCGAACGCGGGTGAGGCCCCCTCGGGTCTGCGCGGCAGGCTCGCGGCGCTCTCCCCCGACCAGCGGCGGGAGTCGCTGACGCTGTTGGTGCGGTCGGCGGCGGCGAGCGTGCTCGGCCTTGCGGACGCGGGTGCGGTGACGACGCAGCAGGTGCTCAGGGACCTCGGCCTCGATTCGCTGATGGCCGTGGAACTGCGGCGCCGGGTCTCGCAGGAAACCGAGGTTCCGCTGCCCGCGACGCTGGCGTTCGACTACCCGACCCCGGCCGCCATGGCGGAGTTCCTCCTGGAACGGATGGACCTGTCACCGGCAGTGCTGCCCGCCGAGGCTGTCGTCCGGGCTGCGGACGAGGACGACGATCCGGTTGCGATCGTGTCGATGGCGTGCCGGCTGCCGGGCGGGGTGGGGACGCCGGAGGAGTTCTGGGAGCTGTTGTCCTCGGGCGGGGACGCGATCGAGGGGTTTCCGTCGCGGTGGGACGGCTGGGACGTGTACGACCCGGACCCGGAGGCCGTGGGCAAGAGCTATGCGCGCACGGGCGGATTCCTGCGGGACGTCGAGGAGTTCGACGCGGGTTTCTTCGGGATCCCGCCGCGTGAGGCGCGGGCGATGGACCCGCAGCAGCGGGTCGTGCTGGAAGCCTCGTGGGAGGCTCTCGAGCGCGCGGGATTCCGCGCCGAAACCCTTGAGGGCAGCAACACCGGCGTCTACCTCGGTGCGATGGGGTCGGACTACGACCGTTTCCACAATCAGGACCTGAGTGCGCTCGACGCGTACGGCTCGATGGGCAGCGCCGGCAGCGTGCTGTCGGGTCGGGTGTCGTACTCACTGGGGTTGCAGGGCCCGGCGGTGACGGTGGACACGGCGTGTTCGTCGTCGCTGGTGGCCTTGCACCTGGCGGTGACGGCGCTGCGCCAGGGGGAGTGCGACGTCGCGCTGGCCGGTGGTGTGACGGTGATGTCGACGCCGTCGGTGTTCGTGGAGTTCTCCCGGCTGCGGGGCACCGCAGCCGACGGGCGGTGCAAGAGCTTCTCCGCCGACGCCGACGGGGCCGGCTGGTCCGAGGGCTGCGGCGTGCTGGTGCTCAAGCGGCTGTCGGCCGCGCAGGCGGCCGGGGACCGGGTGCTGGCGGTGATCCGCGGATCGGCGGTGAACCAGGACGGCCGGTCCCAGGGGCTGACCGCTCCGCACGGGCCCTCTCAGCAGCGGGTGATCGAGCAGGCGTTGTCGCGGGCGGGGCTGTCCCCCTCGGACGTGGACGCGATCGAGGCGCACGGCACCGGGACCCCGCTCGGTGACCCGATCGAGGCGGGCGCTCTGGCGGCCGTCTTCGGGCCGGGGCGTTCCGTGGAGCGGCCGGTGTACCTGGGGTCGTCGAAGTCGAACATCGGTCACGCCCAGGCCGCCGCGGGCGTGGCCGGGGTGATCAAGATGGTGCTCGCGATGCAGCACGAGCAGCTGCCCGCGACCTTGCACGCCGAGCAGCCCAGCGACCACGTCGATTGGGAGGGCAGCGGGCTCCGGCTGTTGGGCGAGGCGCGCGCCTGGCCGCGGGAAGAGTCCCGGCCGCGGCGCGCGGGCGTGTCGTCGTTCGGGCTGAGCGGGACCAACGCCCACCTCGTCCTCGAGGAGTCCCCTGCCGCGGAGCCCGTCACCCAGCAGGCGGTGGCGGAGGGTGTGTTCCCGGTGGTGGTGTCGGGCCGGGACGCGGGTGTGGTGCGGGCGCAGGCCCGGCGGTGGGCCGCGTGGTGGCGCAGGCACCCGGAGGTCTCGCTGGACCGGGTGGCGTCCACCGCGCTGTGGCACCGCAGCTGGTTCGACCACCGGGGCGCCGTCCTCGCCACCACCCGCGAGGAGGCCATCAGCCGACTGGAAGCGCTCGCCGAGGGGACCGACGCGGCCGGCGTGATCGCCCCCGTCGAGGGACTGGGCGAAGAGGCCCTCCAAGGGGCTGGTTCTGGCGGTGTGTGGGTCTTCCCGGGGCAGGGGTCGCAGTGGGAGGGCATGGGCCGGGTGCTGTGTGAGCAGGCGCCGGTGTTCGCCGAGGCCGTGGCCGCCTGCGACGCGGCCCTGCTGCCCTGGACGGGGTGGTCGGTCACCGAGGTCCTCACCGGGCAGCGCCCCCTGTCCGGGGTGGAGGAAGTACAGCCGGCGCTGTTCGCGATGAGCCTGGGCCTCGCCGCCTGGTGGGAGTCCATGGGCGTCACCCCGCAGGCCGTGATCGGGCATTCGCAGGGCGAAGTGGCCGCCGCCGTGGTGGCGGGCATCCTCACCGTCGAACAGGGCGCGCGGATCGTCGCCGCCCGCTCCCGGGCCGTGGCCGCCTGCCAGGGCCGGGGAGGCATGGCCGTCGTCGAACGCGGCCATGAGTGGATCACCGAACGCCTGGCCGGCACCGGCCTGTCGATCGCCGCGGTCAACACGCCCACGTCCACGGTGATCTCCGGGGACAGCCATGCCCTGGACACCCTGCTGGCCCAGCTGCGGACCGAGGCGGTGTTCGCCCGCCGGGTGCAGGTGGACTACGCCTCCCACAGCGCGCACATGGACCCGCTGCTGCCCGCTCTGGCGGAGGAACTGGCCGGCCTCCAGCCGGCCGCCGGACGGATCCCGATGTACTCCACCGTCCACGGCCGCACGGTCCGGGACGGCGAGCTGGACGCGGACTACTGGTGCGCCAACCTGCGCCGGCCCGTACGGTTCGACCAGGCCGGCCAGGCCGCCACCGCCGACGGCCACCACACCTGGATCGAGATCAGCCCCCACCCCGTCATGGCCATGGTCCTCGACGAGATCACCCGGCACCACGGGGGAATCGCCGTCGCCACCGCCCACCGGGACCGGGCCGACACCACCGACGTCCTCTCCTCATGGGTCCGCGCCGGACTCGCCCACGCGGACGCGTGGCCGTGGCACCAGCTGGTCCCCCGGGCAGCGATGGCGAGCGAGTTGCCCACCTATGCCTTCGACCGTCAGCGCTACTGGCACGCCGCCCCCAGCACCACTCCCGCGGACGCCTCGGGCGGGGGCGTGGACGGGGTGGGCCACCCGTGGCTCACGCTGTCGACACCGCTGGCCTCCGGCGAGGGACTGATCCTCACCGGCACGATCGATGCCACCGCACCCGGACAGCGCTGGCTGAGCGACCACAAGGTGTTCGACACCGTGCTCCTGCCCGGCACCGGGATCCTCGACATGGTCCTCACCGCCGCCGAGCGGGTCGGAGCCGTCACGGTGGACACCCTGACCCTCACCACCCCCCTGGTCCTGCCCGAAACCGGGCCGCTGCGCGTTCAGGTCGCCGTCACCGACATCGACGGCAACGGGCACCGCCAGGCCACCGTCCACACCCACCCCGGCCCCGACACCCACCCCGACACGCCCTGGACCACCCACGCCACCGCCCAACTCACCCACGGCGCCCCCACGCGCGACCCCGAGTCCGTCGACTGGGCGGCGGTGGTCGAGTCCGCGGAACACGTGCCCCTGGACGGGTTCTACGAGCGCTTCCGCGAGCGCGGACTCGATTACGGCCCCGCGTTCCAGGGCCTCGGCGCCCTGTGGCGACAGGGCAACGAGCTCTACGCCGTCCTTCGCCTTCCGCAGAGCCTGCGGCCCGAAGGGTTCGGGATCCACCCTGCCCTCCTGGATGCCGCGCTCCACACGATCCTCACCGCTGAGGAAGCCGGCGACGACGCCGATCCGCAGCGCGGGAAGCGGGTCCTGCTGCCCTTCGAGTGGAACAACGCCCGGCTGTATGCGACCGGGGCGTCGGTCGTGCGGGTGCGCGTACGCCTCGACAGCACGCGCGAGCAGGCCGAGCTGTGGGTGACGGACGAGAACGGGGACCTGGTCGTCACCGCGAACCTCCGTCTCCGGGAAGCCAGTGCGGACAGCCTGCGGACGGCGGCGCAGCGGCACCTGTACCGGCTGGAGTTCCAGGAGTGCCCGGCGCCCGCTGCCGAGCTGACGGACACCGTGATCACCGCCGGCCCCCTCGCGGCCGCGCTCGGACTGCCCGCGGACACAGGAGCCGGACCGGCCCCTTCCCGCATCGTGGTGGATGCCACACACCCCTCCGGCACCCCGGAGGAATGCACCGCCGCAGCGCTGATCCGTGCGCGTGACATGCTGGCCGATCCCCGGCCGGCCGCCACCGAACTCGTCTGGGTGACCCGTCGGGCGGTGTCCGTGGACGAGGGCGAGACCGTCGACCTGGCCTCGGCGCCCCTGTGGGGTCTGCTGCGCGCGGCGCGCGCCGAGGGACATCCGGTGCGGCTGGTGGACGTGGACGGTGACGCCGATCCGGACACGGTGCGGGCGGCGCTGACCCTCCCCGAGCCGGAGCTGGTGGTCCGCGGCCGTACGGTACGGATTCCCCGGCTGGTCCGGTTCTCCCCGCGCGACACGGCACCCGCGGAGGGTGGCGCGGCGTCCGCCGCCGGCACCCGTGACGCGGAACGAGGCCGGGGCACGGTGCTGATCACCGGCGGTACCGGTGAACTGGGGCGGCAGGTCGCACTGCACCTGGTGAGCGCGTGGGGAGTGCGCAAGCTGGTGCTGGCTTCCCGCCGGGGTGACGGAGCGGAGGGTTCCGCCGAGCTGGTCGCCGAGCTGACCGCCGCCGGGGCCGACCGTGTGCGCGTGGTGGCCTGCGATGTCACCAGCCGCGACCAGGTGGCCGGACTCGTGGAGTCCGTCCCGGATCTCAGCGGCGTGTGGCATCTGGCCGGCGTACTCGACGACGGGCTGCTCACGGACCAGACCCCGGAGCGTCTGGAACGGGTCTGGGCGCCGAAGGCACGCGCGGCATGGTGGCTGCACGAGCTGACGGCAGACCGTCCGCTGACCTGGTTCGTGGTGTTCTCGTCCGCCGCGGGTGTCCTCGGAAGCGCCGGGCAGAGTGTCTACGCCGCGGCGAACGCGTTCGCGGACGCGGTCGTGCTCGAGCGGCGCCGGCAGGGACTTCCCGGACTGAGCCTGTCCTGGGGACTGTGGGAGCAGGCCGGTACAGGGCTGACCGCGCACCTCGGCCAGGCGGAACTGGCAAGGATGCGCAGGCAGGGCGTGGCCGCGCTGACCAGCGCGCAGGCGCTGGGGGCTCTTGACACCGCGCTGACCAGCCGGCGGGCGCATCTCGTTCCCCTTCGGATCGATCTGTCCGGGGCCGAGGACGCCCGCTCGCCGCTGCTGCGTGGCAGGACCCGGATACGGAGGCTGGCGGACACCCGGACGGACAGCGTCGACACCGGTTGGTCCGGCCTGCCGGAACCGCAACGCATCCGCGCACTGACCGCCCTCGTACGGCGCGAGGCGGCCGTGGCGTTGGGCCGCTCCGACGAGATCCGCCCCGAGGCGGAGTTCACCGAACTCGGGCTGGACTCCCTGATGGCCGTGGAACTGCGCCGAAGGCTGTCCGCCGAGACCGGACTGTCCCTGCCCGCGACGGCCGTCTTCGATCACCCGACGCCCGCCGGCCTGGCGGAGTACCTGAGCGGCTGCCTGCGCGACCGGGGGGACGACACGGGTCGTGCGCGTGTGGAACGCGTGGAGCGGCGCGATGTCCATCCGGCGACCGAGGGGCAGCGCAGGCTGTGGTTCCTGGAGCAGATGCGTCCCGGCACGGCCGAGTACAACGTGACGATGCCGGTCCGCGTCGCCGAACCGCTGGACCGCGCGGCGTTCGCCTCCGCCGTCGAGTTCGTGGTGCGGCGGCACGAGGCACTGCGCACGGGCCTGGAGAGCCGCGACGGTGAGCTGGTCCAGGTGGTGTACGAGGAGTTCGCCGCCCCGCTGCGCTTCGAGGAGGTGGCCGGCTCCGAGGGGCTGGCCGACCGGATCCGGGGCGAGGCCGAGACGCCCTTCGACCTCTCCGGCCCCGTGCTGCTGCGCTGCCTGGTGCTGACCGGCGCGGACGAAGAGGTGGTCTGCTTCACCCTGCACCACGCGATCATCGACGCCTGGTCGCTGGTCATGATGCTGCACGAGCTGTTCGCCGCGTACGGGAAGTTGCGCGCAGGCCTCGTTCCCGACGGCGCGGACGACTCGCTCGTGCACCTCGGCGACTACGCCGGCTGGGAGCGGGACTCCCTCGAGCAGGGAGCCTTCGAGGCGGGCCTCGGCTTCTTCCGGAACGAACTGGACGGGGTCCCTCGTCTGGAACTGCCCCGGAGCGACCTGGACTCCGGTGCGGGCAAGGTCGGATTCGCCGTGCCCGACGCTCTTCGGGGCGAGCTGGAGGCCCTCGCCTCCGATGCGGGGGTCACGCTGTACACGGTGCTGGCCGGCGCCTTCGCGGTGCTGCTCTCCCGGTACAGCGACCAGCGGGACTTCAGCATCGGCACGGTGTGGTCCGGGCGCGGACTGCCCGGGTCGGCGGAGATCGTCGGTTTCCTCGCCAACACCCTGCCGTTGCGCTGTGACCTCTCCGCCGACCCGAACGTGCCCGATCTGCTGTCGGCGATGAAGTCCCGCGTGCTCGGCGTGATGGAACACCAGAACGTGCCACTGTCCGAAGTGGTCAAGGTCGTCGACGCGGAGCGCAACGGCGAGGAGAACCCGCTGTTCCGGGCGGTGTTCAACTACGGCCTGGGTGCGGAGCCGGACGACGGCACGTGGCAGCCGTTCGCCGGGTTCTTCACCGGCAACGTCGCGGGAACCGCCAAGTTCGAGCTGACCATGAGCCTCGCACCTGCCGCGGAGGGACTGCGCGGGGAGCTGGAGTTCCAGTCACACGTGCTGGATCAGGAATCCGCACAGCGCATGGTCGCGAACTTCGAGACCCTGCTGGACGCCTTCGTGCGGGAGGGCGGTCTGCCGGTCAGCCGGTTGTCCTTGCTCCACGACGGGGAAGAGGGTTCGTTCCGGCGGCACGGCGCCGGCGTGACGTCGGAGCCGGCCGCGCTGCCCGCGTCGCAGCCGGAGCCCGCGGATCCGGCCGCCGGTGGTGACCGGGTGTGGGAGACGGTGCTCTCGGCCTGGTCGCAGGTACTGGAGCTGGAGCCGGCCGAGGTGGACCCGGACAGCGGGTTCTTCGATCTGGGCGGAACGTCGTTGACCACGGTGCGGGTCCACGAGCTGATCCGCGCCGGCCTGGACCGCGACTTTCCGCTGGCGACACTGTTCCGCTACTCCACGGTGCGGGAGCTGACCACGTTCCTGCGCGGCGACGCCACGCGTGCGGTGACCGCGGCGCCGGATTCGGCGGCGGCGCCGGCCGGGGAGCGTGCGGACGAGGACGCGGTGGCGATCGTGGGCATGGCCCTGCGCCTGCCGGGCGCGAGCGACGCGGAGGAGTTCTGGGCGAACCTGCGGGGCGGTGTGGAGTCGATCCGCCGCTTCACCGACCAGGAGCTCCTGGACGCCGGGGTGCCCAGGAGCGTCCTGGACGATCCCGCGTTCGTCCCGGCCAAGGGCTACGTGGAGGACGCCGACCTCTTCGACGCCGAGTTCTTCGGTTACTCGCGCTCCGAAGCGGAGAACATGGATCCGCAGCACCGGCTCTTCCTGGAAACGGCCTGGCAGGGCCTGGAGAACGCCGGCATCCAGCCCGGTGCCCACCCCGGCCGCATCGGAGTCTTCGCCGGCGCCGGATTCGGGGGCTACAACAGCGGAAGCGTGCGCGGCGACGAGATCACCGAACTCCATGAGTTCTACCGCAACCTCCTCGGGAACAAGTCCGACTTCGTGTCCACCAGGGTGGCGCACAAGCTGAATCTGCGGGGTCCCGCGCTGACCGTGCAGACGGCGTGTTCCACCGGGCTGGTGGTCGCACATCTGGCCCGGCAGAGCCTGCTGCGCGGGGAATCCGACGTGGCCCTCGTCGGCGCTTCCGCCCTCACGTTCCCCTTGGAGTACGGCTACTACCACCAGGAAGGCTTCGTCTTCTCCCCGGACGGCTCCTGTCGTGCGTTCGACGCCGACCGCCAGGGCACCGTGGTGGGCAACGGCGTGGTGGCGGTGGTGTTGCGGAGGCTGTCGGACGCGGTCGAGGCCGGGGACCGGATCTACGCGGTCATCCGCGGCAGCGCCATCAACAACGACGGGTCGGACAAGGTCGGATTCACCGCGCCCAGCGTGAGCGGGCAGGCCACCGTGATCACCGACGCCCTCGCCGACGCCGGACTGTCATCGGCCGACATCGGCTACGTCGAAGCGCACGGCACGGCCACCGCCATGGGCGACCTCATCGAGGTCCAGGCCCTGCAAGAGGTCTTCTCCGCCGACCGCGACGAGCCCTGCGCGGTCGGCTCGGTGAAGTCCAACATCGGCCACGTCGACGTGGCGGCGGGCCTGGCAGGGCTGGTCAAGGCAGCGCTCTGCGTCTATCACGGCGAACTCGTCCCCACGGTCAACTTCGAGCGCGTCAACCCCGAACTGGGTCTGGACCCGGCGGTCCTTCGGATCAGCGACGACACACGGGCCTGGCAGGGCACCCGACGCGCCGGAGTCTCATCGTTCGGCATCGGAGGCACCAACGCCCACCTCGTACTGGAACAGCCACCCCAGCCGGCCACGCCACCCGCCCCGACACGGGACGCGGCGCCGGTGGTCCTCTCCGGACGGACCCCCCAGGCACTCAAGGACCAGGCCCGGCAATGGGCCCACTGGCTCACCGAACATCCCGACACCACCCTCACCGACCTCGCCTGGACCACCACCCGCCACCGCCGGCACTTCGAGCACCGGGCCGCTGTCCTCGGCCATGACCTGGACGAGGTGGTGCGCGGGCTGACCGCGCTCGGGGACGGCCACGGCGACGACGCGGTGTGCACCGGGGTGGCCGAGGAGCGCGGCAAGGTCGCGTTCGTCTTCGCCGGCCACGGTTCGCAGTGGCCCGGCATGGCCCAGCGCCTGCTCACCGAAAGCCCGGCCTTCGCCGACACGGTCGCCCGCTGCGACAAGGCACTGCGCCCCTGGACCGGCTGGTCGGTCCTCGAGCTGCTGGAGAACCCCGAGGCGAGCGGGCTGAGCCTGGACGACGTCCACGTGACCCAGCCCGCGCTGTTCACGGTCGCACTCGGCCTGGCGGAGGTGTGGCGTTCCGTCGGTCTGGAACCGGAGGCCGTGGTCGGGCACAGCCAGGGCGAGGTGCCCGCCGCCGTGGTCGCCGGAGCGCTGACCCTGGAGGAGGGCGCCAAGGTGGTCGCCGTCCGCAGCCAGGCGTTCGATCGCATCGAGAGCGGCTCGGGCGGCATGGCCCTGTTGGGACTGCCGCTGACCGAGGTGGAGGAACTGCTCGCCGAGTACGGCGGGGCACTGTCGGTGGCCGCGGTGAACACCCCGGGGTCGGTGGCGGTGGCCGGCGCGGCGGACGCGGTGTCCGACCTGCTCGCGAAGCTGGCGGACCGTGACGTGTTCTCCCGCCGGATCAAGGCGGACCGGGCCGGGCACTGCAGCCTGGTCGACCCCATGCTGCCCGAGGTGGAAGCGGCGCTGAGCGATCTGCGCCCCCGCGCGACGACGGTGCCGATGTACTCCACGGTGACCGGTGCGCCCGTCGGCGGAGAGGTCCTGGACGCCCGGTACTGGTGCCGCAACCTGCGTGAGCCGGTGCGCATGGACCTGGCGCTCGACGCGCTGCGTGCCGACGGCTTCGGCGTGTTCACCGAGGTCAGCCCGCATCCGCTGCTGGCCATCCCGCTGACCACGTTCACCGCCGACAGTGGCGGAGTGGTCCTGGGCAGCCTGCGCCGGGATCACGGCGGCCTCGCGCAGATCGTGCGCGGCCTCGGCGAACTGCACGTCCACGGCCATGCGGTGGACTGGACACGGGTCATCGACGGCCCCGGCCGCCTGGTCGACCTGCCCGGCTACGCCTTCCAGCGGCAGAGCTACTGGATCGACGGCGGAGCCCGTACCCGGCAGGAGCGGCCGGCACCCCCCGCCAACCTGGCGGCCCGGCTGACGGCACTGCCCGAGCCGGCCCGTGCCCGCACCGTGCTGGAGGCCGTGCAGGACGTGGTCCGCGGCGTTCTCGGACTCGGCGCACCCATGCCCGTGGACGAGCGGTTCCAGGAACGCGGCCTGGATTCGATGATGGCGCTGCAGCTGCGCAACCGGCTCAGCGAGGTGACGGGCACGCCGCTGCCGTCCACGCTCGCCTTCGAACACCCCACGCCGCAAGCCGTCGTGGACTATCTGCTGGCCAACGCCTTCTCCGAGCTGCCGCCTCCTGGCCTGTCGATGGAACGCGCCGAGCAGCGCGACATCCATCCGGCGACCGAGGGCCAGCGCCGGCTGTGGTTCCTGGAGCGGATGCATCCGGATTCCGCTCAGTACAACGCCGTTCTCCGGCTCGAGGTGGACAGTCCCCTGTGTCCCGAGACGTTCGGCCTGGCGCTTCGCGCGGTGATGGAACGTCACGAGGCGCTGCGCACGGGACTGGAGCTCCGCGACGGCGAACTGGTCCAGGTGGTGCACCGGGAGTTCACCGTTCCGCTGCGGCACGAGCGGGTGGCCGGCGCCGATGAGCTCGACCGGACGCTGCGCGCGGAGGAACGGATCCCGTTCGAGCTGGACGCCGAGACCCTGTTGCGCTGCCTGCTGGTGGACTCCGGCGAGATGTGGACCATGTGCTTCACCCTGCACCACGCCATCACCGACGGCTGGTCGCTGTCCCTGCTGCTGAACGAGCTGTACGAGACGTACCGGGCCCTTGCCGGGCAGGAGATCCTCCAGCTCCCGGACGTCCGCTACCACCTCGGTGACTACGCGCGATGGGAGAAGCGGTCCGTCGAGCAGGGCGCCTTCGAGCGTTCGCTCGAGTACTTCGAGTCCGAGCTGGACGGCTCTCAGCGTCTGGAACTCCCCGCTCGGGACGCCGCCGAGGACGACCAGGGCGATGCCCTGCACTTCACCGTGCCCGCGGAGCTTCGGGCCGCTCTGGACGAGCTGGCCACGCGCAACGCCGTCACCGGGTACACCGTGTACGTCAGTGCCTTCGCGGTGCTGCTCGCCCGGTACACCGACCAGTACGACTTCAGCATCGGCACGATCTGGTCGGCGAGGGAGCTGCCGCAGGTCGCGGAGACCTTCGGATTCCTGGCGAACACCCTGCCGCTGCGCTGCGACCTGACCGGGGCGGTGTCCTTCGAGGACGTCCTCGCCCGCACGCACACCCGTGTGCGGGGGGTGTTCGAGCACCAGAGCGTCCCGCTGACCGAGGTCGTGCGCATCGCCGGCGGCGACCGGACCGGTGAGGAGAACCCGCTGTTCCGGGCGGTGTTCAACTACGGCGGCGCGGCCTTCCCCACGATCGGTTCGGGCGAGGCGGCCTGGCGGCTTCCCACGACGGGAAGCGTGTCCGGCAACGTCCAGGGCGCGTCGAAGTTCGAGCTGGGCCTGACGCTGACCGCCGACGGTGATGTGCTGCGCGGGGAGCTGGAGTTCCAGTCACACGTGCTGGACCAGGACGCGGCCCACCGTATGGTCGCCAACTTCGAGACGCTGCTGGCATCGCTGGCCGCCCAGCCCGCCCGTCCGGTCCGGGAGAGCGAACTGCTCTGCGGTGCGGAACGCCGGTGGCTCGCCGAGCACGGCGGCGACGTCGCGGCCCAGCCCACCGGGGAGAGCGCATGCCGGCGGATCCTGGCACAGGCGGCACGGACGCCCGACGCGGTGGCCGTGGTGTCGGACGGACGCGAGCTGACCTACCGGGAGGTGTCCGCGAGAGCCCGCGCGATCGCCCGGCAGCTAGCCGCACTGGGCGTGACACGGGGTGATCTGGTCGGTCTCTGCCTTCCCCGCACGGTCGATCTGCCGGTGGCGATGCTCGGCACCTGGATGGCCGGGGCCGCCTACGTTCCGCTGGACCCGGAGTACCCGAAGGCGCGCCTGGAGCATGTGGTGTCCGACAGCGGGCTCGAGGTGGTGATCTCGAGCGGCTCCCTCACGGACGCCCTGCCGGACGGCCTGCGGGTGCTGTCCGTCGAGGAGATCGCCGAGGCCGGGCAGCACGGACAGCCGGACGGCGCTCTGCCGGTCCAGCCGGAACCGTCCGACCCCGCCTATGTCATCTACACCTCGGGCTCGACGGGCACCCCGAAGGGCGTGGTGGTCGAGCACGCGCAGTTCGCCGGCTTCTGTCTGGCCATGGACGACCGCGTCGGCGGTGGCGCCGACGGCACCTGGCTCGCCGTGACCAGTGTGTCCTTCGACATCTCCGGCCTCGAACTGCTGTGGACCCTGACCAGGGGCTACCGCGTGGTCATCGCCGGCGGAGAACTCGGCGCCTGGGCCGGATACCGGCAGTACGGGCCGACGCACCTGCAGTGCACGCCGTCACTGGCCAGGATGCTGCTGGCGGACGCGGGAGGCCGTGAGCTGCTCAGCGGGCTGCGGCTGCTCCTGGTCGGTGGCGAAGCGCTCGACCGCGGCCTGGCCGACCGGTTGCTGCGGACCTGTGGCGGCGACGTGCTCAACATGTACGGGCCCACGGAGACCACGGTCTGGTCGACGACCTGGCGGGTCGAGCCCGGGCCGGTTTCGCTGGGGTCGCCCGTGCTCGATACCCGGTTGGCCGTTCTCGACCGGCATCGGCAACCGGTACCGCGGGGTTCTCGTGGCGAGTTGTGGATCGGTGGGCGTGGTGTCGCGCGGGGTTACCGGAACCGGGCCGCGCTGACGGACGAGCGGTTCGTGGTCGACCCGTACGCGGGTGCGGGGCGGATGTACCGCACCGGGGACGTGGTCCGCTACCGCGAGGACGGCTCACTGGAGTACTGCGGCCGCGTGGACAGCCAGGTGAAGCTGGCCGGACACCGCATCGAGCTCGGCGAGATCGAGTCCGTGGTCGCCGGGTGCACCGGCGTGCGGGAGGCTGCCGCGGTGGTACGCGAGGACGCCGGCTCGGCGGCCTTGTGGGTGTACTACTCCGGGGACGCCGACCAGCAGGTCCTGGCCGAGCACGCCGCGGCGCGGCTGCCGGTGTCGATGCTGCCCGCGCGCTGGGTACGGCAGGAGAGTCTGCCGCTGACACCGAACCGCAAGATCGACCGGCTGGCCCTGGCCGCACTGCCCGCGCCGCAGCCGGAGCGGGCGGCACCCGCCGCCGAGGGCGACCGGGTGTGGGAGACGGTGGTCGCGGCCTGGTCGCGGGTGCTGGGGCTGGCCGAGGTGGACCCGGACAGGGGGTTCTTCGATCTGGGCGGAACGTCGATGGCGGCGCTGCGGGTCCACGAGCTGGTCAGCGCCGGCCTGGACCGCGAGTTTCCGCTCTCGACGCTGTTCCGCTACTCCACGGTGCGGCAGCTCACCGCGTTCCTGCGCGGCGACGCCACACGTGCGGTGACCGCGGCGCCGGCGCCCCGGAGGCGTGCGGACGAGGACGCGGTGGCGATCGTGGGCATGGCCCTGCGCCTGCCGGGTGCGAGCGACGCGGAGGAGTTCTGGGCGAACCTGCGGGGCGGTGTGGAGTCGATCCGCCGCTTCACCGACCAGGAGCTCCTGGACGCCGGGGTGCCCAGGAGCGTCCTGGACGATCCCGCGTTCGTCCCGGCCAAGGGCTACGTGGAGGACGCCGACCTCTTCGACGCCGAGTTCTTCCAATGCTCTCCGGCCGATGCGCAGAACATGGATCCGCAGCACCGGCTCTTCCTGGAAACGGCCTGGCAGGGCCTGGAGGACGCCGGCATCCTGCCCGGCGCCGACCCCGGCCGCATCGGGGTCTTCGGCGGAGTCGGCTTCGGCGGCTACGACCAGGGTGATTCCGAGGACGCCTCGGAGGTCTTCCGTTCGGCGATCGGCAACAAGAACGACTTCCTCGCGACGCGCCTGGCGCACAAGCTGAATCTGCGGGGTCCCGCGCTGACCGTGCAGACGGCGTGTTCCACCGGGCTGGTGGCCACGCACCTGGCCCGGCAGAGCCTGCTGCGCGGAGAATCCGACGTGGCACTCGTCGGCGCCTCCGCGTTCACCTTCCCCCTGGAACAGGGCTACCAGTACCAGGAAGGCTTCGTGGCCTCGCCGGACGGACACTGCAAGCCCTTCGACGCCGATGGCGCGGGCACGGTCCTCGCCAACGGTGTGGTGGCGGTGGTGTTGCGGCGGCTGTCGGACGCGGTCGAGGCCGGGGACCGGATCTACGCGGTCATCCGCGGCAGCGCCATCAACAACGACGGGTCGGACAAGGTCGGATTCACCGCGCCCAGCGTGAACGGCCAGGCCACCGTGATCACCGACGCCCTCGCCGACGCCGGACTGTCATCCGCCGACATCGGCTACGTCGAAGCACATGGCACGGCCACCGCCATGGGCGACCCCATCGAGGTCCAGGCCCTGCAAGAGGTCTTCACCCACGACCGCGACGAGCCCTGCGCGGTCGGATCGGTGAAGTCCAACATCGGCCACACCGACGTGGCCGCGGGCCTGGCAGGACTGGTCAAGGCAGCGCTCTGCGTCTACCACGGCGAACTCGTCCCCACGGTCAACTTCGAGCGCGTCAACCCCGAACTGGGTCTAAACCCGGCGGTCCTTCGGATCAGCGACGACACACGGGCCTGGCAGGGCACCCGACGCGCCGGAGTCTCATCGTTCGGCATCGGAGGAACCAACGCCCACCTCGTACTGGAACAGCCACCCCAGCCCGCCCCGCAGCCCGCCCCCACACGGGACGCGGCGCCGGTGGTCCTCTCCGGACGGACCCCCCAGGCACTCAAGGACCAGGCCCGGCAATGGGCCCACTGGCTCACCGAACATCCCGACACCACCCTCACCGACCTCGCCTGGACCACCACCCGCCACCGCCGGCACTTCGCCGAACGCGCATCCGTGGCCGGACCCGATCTGTCCGCGGTCATCGAAGGACTGACCGCCATCGCCCGTGACCAGCCGGACGCGTCGGTCACCCTTGCCACCGCACGGCCGGGCAAGGTCGTGTTCGTCTTCCCCGGCCAGGGTTCGCAGTGGCCGGGCATGGCCCAGCGCCTGCTCACCGAAAGCCCGGCCTTCGCCGACACGGTCGCCCGCTGCGACAAGGCACTGCGCCCCTGGACCGGCTGGTCGGTCCTCGAACTGCTCCAGGACGAGGACCGCATCGCGTGGGACCGCCTGGACATCGCCCAGCCGGTGTTGTTCACCATGTACCTCGGCCTGGCCGCGGCCCTGCGGGATCTGGGCCTGGAGGCACAGGCCGTGGTCGGACACAGCCAGGGCGAGATTCCCGCGGCCGTGGTCGCGGGCGCCCTGACCCTGGAGGAGGGCGCCAGGATCGTGGCCGCACGCAGCACGGCCCTCGCCGCGCTGTCCTCGGACGGTGAGATGGCGACGGTGGAACTCCCGGTGTCCGAGGTCGAGGCGGCACTGGCTCCCCACGGGGACGCCGTCTCGGTCGCCGTGGTGAACACACCGGGATCCACGGTCATCTCGGGAGACCGCGCGATCGTGGAAGAGCTGCTCTACGCGTGGGACGACCAGGACGTGTGGTGCGGCAAGCTGAACTCCGCCTGCGCATCCCACAGTTCGCACATGGACGCGCTGCTGCCCGGCCTCCGGGACCAGCTCGCCGCGCTGCGTCCCCGGCCGTCCGAGATCCCGCTGTACTCCACCGTGCTGGGCCGGCGGGCCGCGGGTGAGGAACTGGACGCCGCTTACTGGTGCCGGAACCTGCGCGAACCCGTACGGCTCGACCTCGCCCAGCAAGAGCTGCTCGCCGACGGATACACGGTGTTCGTCGAGGTCAGCCCGCATCCCGTGCTGGCCATGCCGCTGGCCGACGGGGGCGCGGAGCGGGACGCGGTGGTTCTGGCGACCATGGAACGGGACCAGGGCGGCCTGGACCGGCTCCAGCGCACGCTGGGCGCCCTGCACGCGCACGGTGTCGGGATCGACTGGTCGGCGGCCGTCCCCGACGGTCGCATGGTCGGCTTGCCCGGCTACGCGTTCCAACGGCAGCGGTACTGGAAGGAACCCGCCCGCCGCAAGACGACCGACCAGCGGTTCTGGGACGCCGTCGGTGCGGGCGAGGTGGACCGGCTCGCCGAGCTGCTCGGCGCGTCCGGGCAGCACAGGGACAGCGTCATGGACCTGCTGCCGCTGCTCCGGCGCTGGCACGAGGGCCGCGACGACCACGCCGAGATCGCGAACTGGCTGTACGAGGAGGCCTGGCAGGCCGCCGATCCCGACCCGGCACCGGCGGACGGAGTCTGGGCCGTCCTCGGGGACCCCGCGTCACCCGCCACGGAGCTGGAGACGGCCCTGCGCGAGGCAGGAGCCGGCACTCACCGGGCCGGCACGGACCCGGACGACCTGGCCTCCCTGCCGGCGGCGATGCAGGGTGTGATCATCCTGACGCCCCTGGACGAGGACGGCACGCGCCAAGGCTTCCTCCGCACCGTGCGACTGCTCCAGGGACTCGGAACGAGTCACCCGAAGACCCCGGTCTGGCTGGTCACCAGGGGCGCTGTCGGCGTGGACGAATCCGATCCGCTCACGCGTCCCGAGCAGGCTCTGTTCCACGGACTGGGCCGGGTCGCGGCACTGGAACGCCCCGACGGCTGGGGCGGTACCGCGGACCTGCCGGAACAGCCGCACCCGGACTGGGCCCGGCAGCTCGTGCGCGCCGTCCTCGCCGGTGACGACGAGGACCAGATCGCGCTGCGCGCCGACCGCCGGTACGTGCGGAGGCTGCGTCGCACCACGCCCGCACCGCGCTCGCCGTGGACGACCGGCGGCACCGCCCTGATCACCGGGGGCACGGGAGCCCTCGGTCAGCGGCTCGCCCGCTGGCTGGTGGAACGCGGGACGGTACGCGTCGTGCTCGCCTCCCGCTCCGGTGAGGTCTGCGCACCGTTCCGCGAGGAACTCGAGGCGACGGGGGCGGAGGTCGTGACGGCCGCCTGCGACGTCGGTGACCGGAGGCAGGTCGCCGACCTGATCGACCGGATCGACGCCGACGGCCCGCCGCTGACGGTCGTCGCGCACCTCGCGGGGGTCTCCGGGATGACACTCCTGGCAGACCTCGACGGCGCCCAGGCCGCCGAGGAACTCTCCGCGAAGGTGTCCGGCGCCTGGCACCTGCACGAACTGCTCGGCGACCGGCCCCTGGACGCGTTCCTGCTCTACGGCAGTGGCGCCGGTCTGTGGGGTGCGGGCGGCGGAACGACGTACGCGGCCGGCAACGCCGCGCTGGACGCCCTCGCCCGGCACCGGGTGGCGGGCGGCCGCACGGCCACCGTGGTGCACTGGGGCGGCTGGGCCGACGGAGGCATGGTGACGCAGGAGGTCGAGGAGCAGCTGCGGGTACGGGGTCTGCGGATGATGGCCCCGGACCGCGCACTGAGCGCACTGGACCTGGTGCTCGGAACGGATCGGGTGGCGCTGGGGGTGGCCGACATCGACTGGTCCCGCTTCACCCCCACGTTCTGTGTCGCCAGGCGGCGTCCGCTGCTGCTGGGCGTCCCGGAGGCGCGCGCCGAGATGACCGGCAAGCGCCGGGAGAGCGGACTCGAAGAGCGGCTGGCGGGCATGGGACGGGACGCACAGCTCCGTACGGTGCTCGAACTGGTCCGCGTCGAGGCCGCGGCTGCTCTCGGGCTGGCGGAGATCCCCGCCGAACAGCCTCTCCAGCAGCTCGGGATGGACTCGCTGATGGCGGTCGGCCTGCGCGCCCGACTCGCCAGGCGAAGCGGCCTGCCGCTGGGCACGGACGTGCTGTTCCGGCACGGCAGTTGTGCGGGCATCGCGGAACACCTGGTCGACGAACTCACCGGGCGGCAGCCCGTCGCCCCCGAGGCCCCGCCCGCCCCGTTGGTGCGTGTGCTCAAGCCGGCGCGAGACCCCAGGGCACGGATCCTGTGCATGGCGGGAATGGGGGGCACGACCGCCTCCCACGTCCCGCTCATCCCGTACCTTCCCGAGGACGTGGAACTGCTAGCCATCCGGGTTCCCGGCCGTGAGGGACGCAGCGGGGAGGCTCCGGCGAGCGAGGTGAACATCCTCGTCGACCGGGTCGTGGCGGAGATGTCCGACCGTCTCGACGTGCCGGTCGTCCTGTACGGGCACAGCCAGGGCGCGTGCGGAGCATGGGAGATCGCACACCGGCTGGGCAGCAGGGTGGGGGGACCGGAACTGTCCCTCGTCGTCGCCTGTGCGCTGCCGCCGTTCAGCGAGGCGCCGGAGGCGCTCAAGCGGTTCCAGGAGGTGTCGACGCTGTGGGACACGGCGGCGCCGGGGACCCTGGTCGAGGCGTTCCGGGGGGTGCTGCCCGAGGAGATCCTCGCCCACGACGAGGTCTTCGCCGGCTACCTGGAGAACCTGCGCAACGATTCCGCGATGTGGAGCCGGTACCAGCTCATGCTGGACGCCGACCGCAGGGGTCCGCTGGACATCCCGATCACGGCGGTGTCCGCCACGGCCGACCCGGTGCTGCCCGAGGGCACGATGGCGGGCTGGTCCGCGCTGACCAGGGGCACGTTCGAGATCCGGAGCATCGAGGGCGCGCATTCGGCGCCGCTCGAGAACCCGCAGGCCATGGCTCAGCAGCTGGCCGCGGCCTTCTCCGCCGAGCTCACGCGGGGCGCATGACCGCACGTGGCGTCCGTCGTCGCCCGACGACGGACGCCACGAGGGCGGGGCATCGGCATCACTCGTGTGCCTCACCTCGTGTTCGACGTGATGCGGGCCGTCACCG
Organism: Streptomyces sp. cmx-11-4; assembly: GCA_049998195.1. Classification (GTDB taxonomy): domain Bacteria; phylum Actinomycetota; class Actinomycetes; order Streptomycetales; family Streptomycetaceae; genus Streptomyces. The sequence goes on along the minus strand of JAEBET010000004.1, from coordinate 360,650 downwards.
CGCGTGCCAGCGTGATGCGAGAGGAATCCCCACCCACGCATCAAGAGGAGTCGCCGTCATGGACGGTACGGACGGTACGCAGGGCAAGCGTCAGGAGCCGGGCGAGGGCCGCGAGGCGCAGAGTCACCATCGCCCCGGGGACCCCGCGCACCCCCAGCCGGGCAGGCAGTCCCGCGAGCAGGGCGGGAAGCGGGGCCAGAAGGAGGGGCAGAAGGAGGACCAGAAGGAGACCTCGCGCCGCCGCGAGGACGACCTGCTGCGCGAAGAGGACCTGCACGACGAGCCGATGTGACGGGAGCACCACTCGCCCCCCCACATTCGGAACCCGGCCGGTCCACCGTCACCCCGGCCGGGCTCTGCCGCGTCCCGCCCGGCGGCGGCCTCCCCCGGCCGGGACGGAAAATACCTGGTCAGAAGCGGCTTGCGGGACAGCGAACCGGAGTAAGGTGAAGGCGCCGGGAGTATTTCGCACACCCGCTCCCCTGCGGACGTCGTTTCCGGCGATCACTGCACCGGGCCGTTCGCGAACGGCCCGGGGACGGGTCCGCGACATGTCCACGACCCTTGACCGCGCCGCGTCCCGAGCCGTCGCTCCCTCCTGTCCGGCCCGCCTGTCCCTCCCGCCGCAGACCGCTCTTGCCGGCCGGCCGGACGGTGCCTGGCCCCGTTCCCGTGACCTCGAAGCCGAGCTCCCGGCGTCGGCCGCTGCCCTGGACGAGCCGTGGGGGCGCATCACCCGCGTCACCGTGAATCCCGCCCGACGGCCGGTCGTCCCGCCCACGGTTCCCGTGGCGGGGAGCGCCCACCCGCCGAATTCCGCGTCCACCGAAGGGAACACGCCAGCGTGAAGTACATAGAGACCGAGGCACTGCCGTCGCTCGGACACGCCGAGGTAAGGATCATCGCCCACACACCCGAAGCCGCCCGAGCGGTCGCGGAGGCGCTCCGCCACTGCTTCGCGGGCACCGAGCAGCGCAGCTACCCCGCCCTCGACGGCGCCACCCGCCTCCACCTCACCGTGGACACGGCGACTCCCGCCGGGCCCGCCCGTTCCTGGCTGGCCGCCAGCAGAACCTCCGTCGGCACCGGCTCCCACTCCGACGAGACCTGATCACGGCAAGTGCCTCACGTCACTCACGTCACTCACGTCGCGTCGATCCCTCCCCGGCCGCCGGCTGACCGGCGGTCGTGAAGATCCGGTCCAGGTGGTGGTGGAGCACCGCGACGGCCGACTCCCCGGTCCGCTGGCCCACCAGGATGCTGGTGCCCATGGTGGCCGTCATCGCGAGCAGGCTGATCGCCTCCGTGCGCGCGTCGACGCCCGGGTCCGCCAGGTGAGCCGCCTGAGCCTGTTCGATCAGGCCGGTCAGGGCGTTCTCCGCGGCGTCGGGCTTGTCGATGAAGGGCTGCGCGGCCAGTGCCTCGTCGGTCACGGAAAGGATCGAGTAGGAGCTGTAGAGGAGGTGGAAGGTGCGGCTCTCCTCGTCGGCCGGGAGGGAGGCCAGCAGCAGGGCCTCGACGGTCGCGCGCGGGCCCGGGTCGGGGCCGATGGCGGCGAGGCGGGCGCCGACCCGTGCGGTGAAGCGGTCGGTCAGGTGCTGGAGCCCGTAGAAGAGCAGCTTCTCCTTGGTCTCGAAGTAGTACTGCACGAGCCGCAGTGACACGCCGGCCTCGGCGGCGACGTCGCGCATGCCGACGGCGTGCAGCCCTCGGCGCCCCGCGACCCGGATGAGCGCCTCGGCGATCTGGGCGCGCCGTTCCTCGTGGTCCACGCGCTTTGGCATGCGCCGGTGTCTCCGCTCGTCGGTGGTGGGTTCACGGTCCGGAGCCCCGGGCCGATTTTCATGGTACCGCCGTACCACGGTCATGGTACGGTCGTATCACGAAGAACGGATCTTCCCGGAGGTGCCCCGTGCCCGAGAACACGACCCGCGCGCGCCGCGACATAGGCCGCTACGTCAACGACGAACTGCGCGACCGCTACTTCGCCGCCTGCGACGCGATCTTCGCCATGGGCGCACCCGCCCGCTCCGAGACCGACGTGGAGACCAGCTTCGGCACCACGCACGTCTACCGGTACGGGCCCGCGGACCCGGCGGCCGAGTCCCGTACACCGATCGTCCTGATCCACGGTTCCGGCGGCTGCTCCGCCCAGTGGTACCCCAACACCCCCGCGCTCAGCGCCGAACGCCCCGTCTACGCCCTCGACACCCCCGGCGACCCCGGACGCAGCGTCCACCGCGCGCCCATGTGGCAGCCCGAGCACGCCGCCCAGTGGATGGACGAGACCCTCGACGCCCTCGGCCTGGACCGGGTCCACCTCGTCGGCTCCTCCTACGGAGGGTGGCTGGTCATCAACCAGGTACACCTGCGACCCGGCCGGCTCGCCTCGGTCACCGCCCTCGACCCGGGCGGCCTGGAGAAGGTGGGCCTGCGCTTCTTCGTCTGGATCTTCGCCAGCCTCTTCGCCACCTTCGCCCCGAAGGCGCTCCGCCCGCGCCTGGCCTCCTGGCTCGAGCAACCGGTCCTCGTCGTCCCGGAGCTGCGCAGGTGGATCCAGGCCGGGGTGCGGGCCTTCCGGATCCGCCGTCCGGCCCCGCTGCCGCTGTCCGACCGGGAACTGGGCTCCATCCGGAAGCCGTTCTACCTGATCATGGGCAAGCGCAGCCTGCTGGTCCACCCGCGGCGGCAGCTGGAGCGGGTGCCGCGCCTGATCCCGGGGGCCCGGGCCGAGATCATCGCCGCGACCGGCCACGGACCGCAGATCGACCACCCCGACGTGGTCAACGCGCGGATGCTCGGCTTCATGGAGGACGTCGACTCCCTCGACCCCGCACCCGCCCCAGCCCCGGCTCCGGCTCCGGCTCCGGCCCCCTGAGGTTCTTCCGCATCCAAGCGGCCGGTCCGGCAACGGTGTTCACCGCAGGGTGAGCGGGGTTTCGGATTCGGCGCGGGTCAGTTTGTGCGGGTTGCGGACGTAGTAGAGGCCCGAGATGCGGCCGGCCTCCACGCGGACCGCCATGATGCCGTCGAGTTCTCCGTCCAGGTGTACGGCGAGGGCCGGGCTGCCGTTGACCACGGTGACGCCCACGGTCATCGGGCGGTCGTTCTTGCCGAGGCCGCCGGACATGAATCGGGCCACCTTGTCGGCGCCGGTGATCGGCCGCCGCGCGGCCTGCTTGACGCCGCCGCCGTCGCTCAACAGGACGACCTCGGGGGCGAGCACGTCGAGGAGACTCTGGATGTCCCCGGTGGCGAGGGCGCGTTGGAAGGACTCCAGAGCGGCCCGGGTCTCGCTCGCGGAGGCCACCTCTCGAGGGCGGCGGGCATCGACGTGCCGGCGGGCGCGGTGCGCGATCTGACGGACGGCCGCGGGCGTCTTGTCGACGGCGGCCGCGATCTCGTCGTAGCCGACGTCGAAGACCTCGCGCAGGACGAAGACGGCGCGCTCCGTCGGCGACAGCGTCTCGAGGACGAGCATCAGCGCCATCGACACGCTCTCGGCGAGCTCGACGTCCTGGGCCACGTCCGGCGCGGTGAGCAGCGGTTCGGGCAGCCAGGGGCCGACGTACGACTCCTTGCGGCGCGTCATCGTGCGCAGCCGGTTGAGCGACTGGCGGGTCGTGATCCGGACCAGGTAGGCGCGCTGGTCGCGTACCTGGTCCAGGTCGACCGCGGCCCACCGCAGCCAGGTCTCCTGGAGGACGTCCTCCGCGTCGGCCGCCGATCCGAGCATCTCGTAGGCGACGGTGAAGAGGAGGTTGCGGTGGGCGACGAAGGTCTCGGTCGCCGGGTCGGGGGCGTGCTCCTTCATATCCGGATCCCTCGGTCGGCCTGCGTCTCGGCGCGCCGGGCCCGGAGCAGCTGCTCGCGCTTGGCGTCCTTGGCCCACCACTTGCGCGCGCCGGGCTTGCGCGCCTCGTACCCCAGCTGCCAGGGGATGCCCTTGCAGATGAGCTCCTTGATCTTCGCGCCCGGGCGGCCGGCGAGGTAGTACTTTTTGGCGGTGTCGTCCTTGGTGGTCAGCTGAAGGAGGCCGGCGCGGCGCCCCAGGCTGAGGCACTGGCTGACGAAGGCCACCTCGATGTGCGCGGGCCGCTCACCCGCGAGTTGGCTGAGCACCGTCTCGGCGGCCTGCGGGCCCAGCTGCACCGCGGCCTGGCAGCTCATCCGCAACGGCAGGTCCGACGGGGCAGCCGAGTCCCCGGCGGCGACGATGCGTTCGTCGTCCACGCTGGTCAGCGTCTCGTCCGTGAGCAGGCGGCCCAGGGCGTCGGTGGTCAGCCCGCTGCGCGCGGCCAGGTCCGGTACGCCGAACCCGGCGGTCCAGATGGTCACCGCGCTCGGCAGCTCGCGGCCGCCGCCGAGCCGCACGGCATCGCGCGTCACGGCCGTCACCTTCGCGTCGGGGCCTTCGAGCACGGTCACGCCGAGCGCGGCCAGCCGCCCGGCCACCCGGCGCCGGCCGCGCGGGTGCAGGGTCGGGCCGAGCACCCCGCCGCACACCAGGGTCACGGTGCGCCCCTGCTCGGCCAGTTCGGCGGCGGTCTCGATGCCGGTCAGCCCGCCTCCGACCACCGTCACCGGCGCCGTCGCGGGCGCGGCCTCGACGACCGGGCGCAGCCGCCGCGCCTCCTCCAGGCCGGCGATCGGGTAGGCGAACTCGGCTGCTCCGGGCACGCCCGGGTCGGCGCTGCCGCTGCCCACCGCGTAGACCAGGTAGTCGTAGCCGACCGTGCCGCCGGTCGCCAGCGTCACGCTGCGGGCGGCCGCGTCGATCCGTGTCACGGTGTCCACCACCAGGCCGACGCCCTCGGCGAGGACCTTCTTGTACTCGACGACCGCGTCGTGGGACCCGCCCACCACCTGGTGCAGGCGGATCCGCTCGACGAAGGCGGGACGCGGGTTGATGAGCGTCACCCTCACGTCGTCGCGCTGCGTCAGACGGTTGGCGGCCATCACCCCGGCGTACCCACCGCCGATCACGACGACCTCGGTGTGCCCGTTGTGCTCGGTGTACTCGCTCACGGTGTCTCCTCCGTCTTCAGGGGTTCGGCCTCAAGACACCGCGGGGTCGTTCGCTGTGACAGGGTGTGAGCCAGATCACTCGGCAGAGGGTGCGGCTCCTACGGGCGCGGTTCGTACGCGCGGGAGTCCGCCGGCGGTTCGGGCGCCGGCCGCGACGGTTCCGGGGCGGGTCCGCGGGCAGGCCTCGGCGCCTGCGGGTCGGCCGGGAAGGGATGCCCGGGGGGCGAGGGCCGGCCGGCCGGATCCAGGGGGAACGGAGTGCTCGGCGGGGCGGGCTTCGGCTGCGTCATGGGGACTCCCGTTGGTTCGTACGGTCGGGCCGGGCCAGGTCGGCGCGGACCAGGGCCGCCGCCAGCCGGGGGAGGTCGGCGGCGTCGACGAGGGCGGCCAGCTGCTCCGGCGCGGCCGGCAGGCCCAGGCCGGCGGCGCCGTGGCGGGCCCGGCGATCGAAGGCGGGGCGCAGCTCGGGCCACAGCCCCTGCACTTCACGGCAGAAGATGTCGGCTCCGACCGGGCCGATCCTGGGGATCTCACGGAGCAGCTCACGGATCCGCGCCGGATCCCCGGCGGCCTCCTCGCGCAGCCGTCGCAGGTCTCCGCGGTAGCGGTCGAGAACGAACCGGGCCCCGGCGCCGAGCGCGGTGGCCGTGCTCTCGTCGTAGCGTCGGTAGTGGGCCCGTCCCAGCGCGTCCACGAGGTCCTGCCAGGAGGCCGCGGCCATGGCCTGCGGGGTGCGCAGGCCGGCCGCGAAGAGCTCCCGCGCCGCGGCCACCGCGATGTCGGCCTTGATGCGCACGGCGAACAGGACGCACAGCGTCAGCAGCCGGTAGAGCGGCGCCGGGGTGTCCCGGAGCCGGATTCCCGCCTGCTGCGCGTGGGTCTGCCCGTGCTCCTCGAGCAGCCGCCGTACGGCCGTGCGCCGGGGCATGGCGGGCCGTCCCTACGGCCGGAGCTGGCTGAAGCCGACCTCGAAGCGTTCGACCGACACCACCTGCTGGCCTTCCCGCAGTGCCGTCTCCTCGCGGATCCGGGCGGCCTGCTCCTCGCTCTCCCGCATGGTCCGCTCGTCGTCCCACAAGGTCAGCGAGGTGGCCCTGCCCGAGGCACGGTCGACGAGGTAGTAGACGCCGCGGAAACCGGGAAGGTCCTGGACCTGCCGGACGATCTCCTCCGAATGCGCGGTCAGGTCTCCCTCCGCCGGAACCGGTGATCCCTGGTAGGTGCTCAGCCTCGCGAACATCTGCCGCAGTCCTTTCCTCGGGCCCCCCGACCAGCCTGCTCCGGCAGGTCACGCGCCGCATGCCGAGCGGCGCGACAATGGTGGGGTGCCGTACATAGCCGTGACCGCCCTGAGCCATACCGGGCTCGTGCGCGAGCACAACGAGGACAGCCTGGTCATCGGGCCGTGGACGCTGTGCGGAACCGCGACCGAGAGCCCCCAGACGCTCGTGTTCCCGCTCGGCAGGCCGCTCGTCGTCGCGGTCGCCGACGGGCTCGGCGGTCAGCCGGCCGGCGAGGTCGCCAGTGAGCTGGTCGTCCGCGAGCTCTCCCTGCTCGGCCCCTCACTCGACGGCGGCGAGGCCGTCCGCGACGCCCTGGACGTCTGCAACCGCGCGGTGTACGCGGCCGCCGAAGGCCGTCCGGACCTGACCTCCATGGGGACCACGGTCGCCGGCGCCCTCGTACTGGAGGAGTCGCTGCTGGTCTTCAACGTCGGTGACAGCAAGGTGTTCCACGCGACCGCGGACGGGCTGCGCCAGCTCAGCGTGGACGACAGCCCGCCGCCGGCGCCGGGGCACCGCACCACGTCGGCCGTCACCCAGGTGCTGGGCGGCAGCCGCGGGCAGAGCGCGATCACTCCGCATGTGGCGGACGTCCCGCTGTCCACCGGCGACCGCTACCTGGTGTGCAGCGACGGACTGACCGACCCGGTGCCCGACGAGACCATCGACGCCCTGCTCCGCGTGCACGACGACGGGAAGGCCGCGTACGAACTGTGGAAGGCGGCCATCGAGGCCGGGGCCCCGGACAACATCACGCTCGCACTGGTCCGCATCGGCGAGTGAGGCCCGGCCCCGCTCCCGCCTCCTCAGGGCTTGGCGCCCCGGGGCACGACGAGGTCGGTGAGCCGGGCGTCGCCCGGTGCGAGGGACGACCAGGGGCCGGGCAGGTCCAGCACCGCGATCGCGGACGTCGGGAACTTCGCAGCGGCCCGCGCCAGCGCGGGGGCGTCCCCTTCACCGGCGAGCAGCAGCACCAGCTCCTGCGCGCCCGGGTTGTGCCCGACGAGCAGCAGCGTCCGTACCTGCGCGGGGGTCTCCCGTACGAGGTCCAGCAGTTCCCCGGCGCTCGCCCCGTAGGCGCGTTCCTCGTACGCCACCGGCCCGGTGAGCCCGGACTCGGCCGCGACGAGGTCCCAGGTCCGGCGGGTGCGGCGGGCGGGCGAACACACGACGCGGTCGGGAACGCAGCCGGTCCCGCGCAGCCAGCGGCCGGCGGCCGGCGCGTCGCGCAGACCGCGCGGGCCGAGCGGCCGCTCGACGTCGGGCACGTCCGGCGGCCAGGCGGACTTGGCGTGCCGCAGGACGACCAGCCGCCGGACCGTACCCGCTGTCATGGGTGCCTCACGTGTGCAGGCGGCTGTTGGGGCCGTCCCGGTCGCCGGCGCTGTCGTCATTGAACCAGTAGTCCCCCGCGGCCAGATAGCGGAAGGAGTGCGCGCTTTCGGACGGCAGCTCGACCGTGACGGCCCGCTTCCCGTCCTTGCGCGGCTTCAGGGTGTGCGCGCCGGGCTGCCAGTCGTTGAAGTCGCCGACCACGCTCACCGGCCCGGGCGGCGTGTCCGCCGGAAGGACGAAGGTGACCTCGGTGCGGTCCTTGCGCAGCTTGCGCTCCAGCATGGGAAACAGCTCCTGACTGCGGAGGCGGACGGGATGGCGCCCATCCTCGGGGCCAGGCGGGCCGCCCGCATGCCGACGCCTCCGCGCGCGCCCAGGGATCACCCGTCCACCACGGTGCGCGACACGGTGGGCCCAACCGAACAGGCCGCTCCCCGGGCGGCACGTGTCCAATGGGCGGGAAGCTGCTCCCGCGTCTGCCGTCCCCGGGAGTGCCATGAGTCTGCGTGCCGGACGGATCGTCAAAAGCACCCTATCGGCCGTCCTGATCACCCTCACGTGCCTCCTCGTGCCGGTCTCCCTGCTCACCGTCTGGGTGCACGACATCGTGCTGGACAACGACCGGTACGTGGCCACGGTCGCACCGCTCGCCTCGGATCCGGCGATCGAGGAGGCCGCCGTCCGCCGCATCAGCGACGCCGCCGACGTCCGGGTGGACGGCGCCCGGGTCACGGCGGACCTGGCGAAGTGGCTCGAGGCGCAGGGGCTGCCGCCGCGCGTGGGTGCGGCGGTCAAGGCGCTGGGCCCCGGGTTGGACTCGGCCGCCGACCAGGCCGTTTCCAAGGTGGCGACCCGCTTCGTCGAGAGCGACCGGTTCGAGTCCCTGTGGACCGGGGCCAACCGCGCCGCCCACACGGCCGTGGTGCACGCGCTCACCGCCCGGGGCCGCGGCGCGGTCGGCATCGACGGCGGACCGTCACCCTCGACGTCGGCAGCGCCGTGGAGAACGTCAAGGAGGAGCTCGTGAAGGCCGGCCTCGCGCCGGCCGAGCGGATCCCCGACGTCGACCGGCAGATGGTGCTCTTCCAGTCCGACGCCCTGGGGAAGATCCGGGGCGCGGTCCGCCTGCTCGCTCGCCATCGGCCTGGCCGTCGCCCGCCGTTACTACCTCGACCACCTCCCGGCGCAGGTCCAGTCCCCGGCGGCGGCGGCGGTCTTCGACACGCTGGTGCGGTTCCTGCGGGTCAGCCTGCGGACCACGCTGATCCTCGGGGTGGTCGTGGCGCTCGGCGCCTACCAGTCCGGCGGCGGCCGGCTGCCGCGCGGCCTGCGCGGCGGCGCCGAGCGGACGGCCGACTCCGCCGCACGCTGGGGCACCGCGCACGGCGTCGGCACGGGGCGGGCCGGCGCGTGGGTCGAGGCCCGGCGGCGCCCGCTCACCGCGGGGGTGGTGGTGCTGGTCGCCCTCGGGTTCGCGCTGTGGAACCACCCGACCGTGCTGACCGTGCTGCTGCTGGTGCTCATCCTGCTGGCGGTGCTCGCCGTACTGGCGCTGCTTGCGGCGGACGGCCGGGTCAGTGGCCGGGCGGACGGCCGGGCCGGGAGTCCCGAGGGGAGCTGAGGGGCGTGCGGAGCCAGCGCGCCGGAAGCGGCTCGCGGGCCACCACGTACCCGACGGCGACGGCGACCGTGATGACGACGAACAGCACGATCAGCCAGGACAGCAGGACGAAGACCGAGCCGAGACTGCCGAACTGGCGCAGGCTGCGTTCCACGGCAAGGGGCATGTAGATCCGGGACGCCGCGGACAGCACCTGCTCCCCCGCCCCGGCCAGCACCGCGCCGGGCAGCAGCGGGAGCCAGGGGATCCGGCCGCCGAGCAGCAGGTGCTGGGTCCACCACCACAGCAGCGTGCCGCTGACCACCGCGACGACGAAGCCGAAGGCCATGCCGGTACCGAAGGCGTTCTGCACCGGCCCCTGGAACAGCAGGGCGGTGAGCCAGACCAGGAGCCAGGCCAGCCACCGCCAGGCCGCGAGGCGGGCCTTGGCCTTGGGCAGGTGCCAGGAGCGCTCGCACATCGTCTGCAGGGCGCGGCTGCACGCGGTCGCCGACAGCAGGGTCACCACGAGCCCCACGACGCCGGTGCTGGCCGTGGCCGTGGAGTCGGTGGCGGAGTACACCGCCCGCACCTGGTCCAGAGCGGCGTCCTGGAGTCCCATGGTCGTGCGGACGGAGGAGACCAGCTGTTCCTGGAGCCAGTCCGGGGCGAGGGCGCCGATGACGAAGAGGGCGGGCACCGCGCCGAGGAAGGCCTGCGCGGCGAGTCTGGTCGCACAGTCCAGGACGTTGACGGCTCCCAGCTGCTCGACGAGCCGCCCCAGCAGCGGGGTGTGCCTGCGCATCCAGCCGCGCAGCCGGCCGGGCAGGACGAGCCGACGGGGCCTGGCCTCCGGTTCCGGCACGGTGAGCTCCTCACGGGGACGATCCGCGGACGGCGGTGACCACCCTTCCACGAAGAGTGACCTAATACCGCATACTCCGCATACCTCGCACCTCGAGTCCGCTCCGGTCGCGAGATGGGCTCCGGCCCGTTCTCCTGAAGCCATGGAAGGCAACGCAGCCCAGCGCCGCCGACGCGTCCTGGCCGGTCACACGCTCCGGTCCGTGACCTGGGTGGTCCTGATCACCGCGCTGTTCTACCTGGCTCCCCTGGACCGCGGATTCGGTGCGCTCACCGTCGTCACGCTCGTGGCCGGGCTGGGACTGTTCGGGTGGCTGGTCGTCTGGCAGTGCCGGGCCGTCACCCATGCGGAGTATCCGCGGCTGCGGGCGATGGAGGCACTGGCCACCGCCGTGCCGCTGTTCCTGGTGCTGTTCTCCGTCACGTACTTCCTCCTCTCCCAGCAGGTGCCGGAGTCGTTCTCGGAGCCGCTGAACCGGACCGACACGCTGTACTTCACGGTCACGGTGTTCGCCACCGTGGGATTCGGGGACATCGTGCCCACCACCGAGCTCAGCCGCGCGCTGACCACCGTGCAGATGGTCGCCGATCTGATCGTGGTGGGGGTGATCGCCAAGGTGCTCTTCGGCGCGGTACGGATCGGGGTGCGCAGGCGGGGGACGGCGGAAGGGAGTGACCCATGACGGAGCCGCGCTCCGGCGGGACCGAAAACGGGAAGGGGACCGGAATCGGGAAGGGCACTGGGAAGGAGTCCGGGAACGGGAGCGGCCGTGGGAACGGGAGCGTGCAGCAGGGGCCGGACGCCCTGCGGCACCTGCTCCGCAGCCCCGGCTATCCGAAGCTGCTCGTCTTCTGCGCGTTCATCGGCATACCGGTGTCCCTCGCCGCCTTCTGGTTCCTCGTCGGCCTCCACGAGCTGGAGCACGTGCTGTGGGCCGACCTCCCGCAGGCCCTGGGCCACGACGGTCCGCCCTGGTGGTGGCCGCTCCCCCTGCTGCTCGTCGCGGGCGTCCTGGTCGGCCTGGTCGTCACGCACCTGCCCGGCTCCGGCGGCCACGTACCCGCTGCCGGAATACAGGTGGGCGGCTCCTCGCCGGCCGTGCTGCCCGGGGTCCTGCTCGCCGCGGCGGCCAGCCTGCCGCTCGGCGCCGTCCTGGGTCCGGAGGCTCCGCTGATCGCCCTGGGCGGCGGGCTGGCCCTGCTGTTCCGCGACCTCGCGCAGGCCCCGGCGACCCCGCAGAACACCGCGCTGCTGGGCGCGGCCGGGGCCGCGGCGGCCATCTCCGCGATCTTCGGCAATCCGGTGGTCGCCGCGGTGCTGCTGATCGAGGTGGCGGGTGTGGGCGGGCCGCAGCTCTTCGCGGTCATGCTGCCCGCCCTGCTGTCCAGCGGGGTCGGGTCCCTGGTGTTCACGGGCCTGGGGCGCTGGACGGGGCTGGGGACGGGCGAACTGTCCCTGAAGCTGTCCGCCCCGTTCCCCCGCCTGGACGTGGCGGACGTCCTGTGGTCGCTGGCCGTCGCGGTGGCCGTGGCCGCCGCGATGCACCCCGTGCGGGCCGGGGCCCAGGCGGTCGCCACGTACGTCAGGGCACGGCCCCTCGTACGGACCGTGCCGTGTGCCCTGGGCGCCGGGGTCTGCGCCGCCCTGTACGCGCTGGTCACCGGGCGGTCGTCCGGCGAGGTGGCGTCCTCCGGTCAGGCCGCCCTCTCCGCGCTCGCCGCCGACCCGCAGGCGTGGGGCACCGGCGCGCTGGTCGCCGTCCTGGCCTTCAAGGGCGCCGCCTACACGCTGTGCCTGGGCAGCCTGCGCGGTGGCCCGGTGTTCCCGGCGCTCTTCCTCGGAGCCGCCGCGGGCGTGCTCCTAGCGCCCCTGCCGGGCCTGGGCGTCGCCCCCGCGATGGCGGCGGGCATGGCGGCGGCCACGGCCGCCACCCTGCGGCTGCCGGTGAGCAGCGTGGTGCTGGTGGTCCTCATCCTCGGCAGTACCGCCATGATGCCCGTGGTGATCCTGGCGACCGTGGTCGCCTTCGTCGTCACCGAGCTGCTGCCGCCCGGGCGCCCGGTGACCGCGTAAGGGTGTCGGCACCGGAGACCGGTGGCGGCGGCCGAATTCACTTATATTAATTTCGCGGCCGGAAAGTCGTTTAGGCTGGCCCAGGAGGGGAAGTCCCCCTGCTCACGCACCCCCTGTGTTACGGTGATCCCAGTTGCAGTTGTGGTTCCCAAAATACTTTTTATTTACCGGTAATTTTTCCGGCGGGGCAATCATCACAGCGACGCCGGTAATCGCACAGTGCGATTCCGGGCAGTGCCCCAAAGGAGAATTAAGATGGCATCCGGCACCGTAAAGTGGTTCAACGCGGAAAAGGGCTTCGGCTTCATCGAGCAGGAGGGCGGCGGCGCTGACGTGTTCGCCCACTACTCGAACATCGCTTCTTCCGGCTTCCGTGAGCTCCAGGAAGGCCAGAAGGTCACGTTCGACGTCACGCAGGGCCAGAAGGGCCCCCAGGCCGAGAACATCGTTCCCGCCTGACGCCGACACGCACAGCAGGCCGGGGCCCGCACCTCACGGTGCGGGCCCCGGCTTTGTCGTCTTCCAGGGCGTCCGCGCTTGCTAGAGTCCCGCCCATGTCGACCCCTGACGACCTGCTCATCGCTCTCGCCGCCATGGTCGAGTCGGAGCAAACCAATCAGATGTCCCTGACCGTCGTGGTCCACGGCGCCGTCATCACCGGCCGCCTCGCCCCCGAAAGCGTCTGGCGCCAGCGCGTCGCCGAGGTCCTCCAGGACTCCGACCAGCTGGCCCCGTTCGCCGAGGTCTTCAGAGAATCCGGCGACCCTGCGGGCCGGACCCCGCCCACCACCGGGACGCCCTCCCACCTGCACTTCCACGTGGCGCGCATCCTCCAGGGCACCCTGGGCATCCCCGAGACCGGCGGCATGTACCGGATCGCCCTGAAGGACGTCGGCGCCTGGACCGTCGGCGACTTCAGCTACTCGGACAGATAACTCCCGCCCCCACCGCACCCGTGTGCCCGAACCGCCTGGCCGCCGAGTCGGCCGGCGAGCCGGTCGGCTTCCTCCAGGTGCCCCGCGGTGGATAATCCGGGTGGGGTACACACTGATTCAGGCGGGTATATCCCCTGAGACTGAGACAGCGCGAGAGAGCTCGGGAGACCGCGACGCCGTATCCCCGGGGATCCCCGGGGCCGCCCGTCGGAGGAGCGCAGCGCCATGCACCACACAGACCTCACAGACGTCTCGACCCACGAGGCCAGGGCCCTGTCCGTGGCCTTGTTCCGGAGGCTGGCCGAGCTGGAGGAGGGCGGCGCCGAGTTCAGCTACGTCCGCAACACGCTGGTCGAGCTGAACCTCAGCCTGGTGAAGTACGCCGCCCGGCGGTTCCGCGGCCGCAGCGAGCCGATGGAGGACATCGTCCAGGTCGGCACGATCGGCCTGATCAAGGCCATCAACCGCTTCGATCCGGAGCGCGGGGTGGAGTTCACCTCGTTCGCCATGCCGACGATCACCGGGGAGATCAAGCGGTTCTTCCGGGACACCAGCTGGGCCGTCAAGGTTCCGCGCAGGCTCCAGGAGCTGCGGATCGACGCCGCCAAGGCGCACGACGCGCTGGAGCAGACCCTCGGGCGCGAACCCACGGACTCCGAGCTCGCGGAGCAGCTGCACGTCACGCCGGAGGAGCTGGCGGAGGGCCGTAAGGCCGCGTCCGCGTACTCCGCGCGCTCCTTGGACGCGCCGGCCCAGGAGGAGGGCGACCGGGACTCCGGCGCCGACCGGCCTTCCCTCGGCGAGGAGGAGCAGGCGTACGACCGGATCGAGTGCATGGAGTCCCTCAAGCCGATCCTGGCCTGCCTGCCGGAGCGTGAGCGCACCCTGCTCTCCCTGCGGTTCGGGCAGGAGCTGACGCAGTCCGAGATCGGTGACCGGCTGGGCCTGTCCCAGATGCACGTGTCCCGTCTGCTGACCCGCACCCTGGAGCGGCTGCGCACCGGGCTGCTCACCGACGAGCTCGACCAGGACGACGACCTGGTCCAGGGCCAGGCCTGACCCGGGAGCCGGCCAGGCCTGACCCGGGAGCCCGGCCTGACCCGGGGGTAAGGCTCCTAGAGCCCCTCCTGGGGCCCTCGGCGCGCGACCTCCAGCCAGACGGTCTTGCCCGGCCACCCGTCCGGCGACGGCACCGAGCCCCAGTTGCGGGCGAGCCGCTCCAGCACGATCAGCCCGTGTCCCCCCGGCAGTGCGCGGTCGCCGGGCAGCCGCCGCCTCGGGACCTCGGGGCTGTCGTCGCTGACCTCCACGCGCAGCCGCTCGGGGGTGTGCCGCAGCACCAGCTCCCGGGGGCCGCCTCCGTGCAGACAGGCATTGGTGACCAACTCGGAGACCAGGAGCAGCACGTCCTCCACGGACTCCGCCCCTCCCGGCCACTGCCAGTCGGCCAGCGCCTTGCGGGTGAAGTCCCGGCACCGGCCCACGACACCGGTCGTGGCGCCGCCGAGAACAAGCCTCCGCGTCTGCTCGGCCACAAGGCCTCCCGTCTCCGCGCCTCTCCGCGCCGCATGTACCCCTACCCGGGGCTGCCAATCCTAGGGTGGCCGCCACGGGCCGCCTTCCCCATATATTTCACATGTCGGAAACAAGATTCCGCCATACGATAATTTAAGATCCAATCTCGCTCGCAGGGGTCCCGGCGGGAGGTTCGACGGGAAAACCGGCCCGTACATCCGGCGGGACGGCCGGCCCGAAAACCGGCGCACACGCACAGGAGGAACGCATGACCGAGAGCCGCGTCGCCCTGATCACCGGCTCCGGCCATCCGCGTCAACGTCGTGGCGCCCGGCCTCATCGACACCCCTGGTACGAGGGCGCCGAGCAGGTCTGGGCGAGCTCCCGGGAGTGGATCACCGAGAACACCCCACTGCGCCGGGTCGGCACCCCCGAGGACGTCGCCGAGGCCACCCACCACCTGGTGGACGCCGCCTACACCACGGGGGACGTCCTCACCGTCGACGGCGGCCGCCACGTCGTCTGAGTCCGGGCCCGGACCGCCCACAGGCGCATGCGGCCGCCCATTCCACATCGTGGACAACTACTCTCGTTTTATGAACACAGAAGCCCACGACCCCGCCGCCGCGAGGGACGCTGTGAAAGACGCCGACCGGAAGCATGTCTTCCACTCCTGGTCGGCACAGGAGCTCATCGACCCGCTCGCCGTCGCCGGGGCCGAGGGCTCGTACTTCTGGGACTACGACGGCAACCGCTACCTCGACTTCTCCAGCGCCCTCGTCTACACCAACATCGGCTACCAGCACCCGAAGGTCACCGCGGCCCTCCAGGAGCAGGCGGCCCGGCTCTGCACGGTCGCGCCCGGCTTCGCCGTCGACGTCCGCTCCGAGGCGGCGCGGCTGATCGCCGAACGCACCCCGGGCGACCTCGACAAGATCTTCTTCACGAACGCCGGGGCCGAGGCCGTCGAGAACGCCGTCCGCATGGCCCGGGTGCACACCGGCCGGCCCAAGGTGCTGTCCGCGTACCGCTCGTACCACGGCGCCACCTCCACCGCGATCAACCTGACCGGCGACGCCCGCCGCTTCGGCAACGACACCGCGACCGCCGGCGTCGTGCACTTCTGGGGCCCCTTCGCCTACCGCTCGCCCTTCTACGCGGCCACCGAGGCCGAGGAGTGCGAGCGGGCCCTGCGCCACCTCGAGGACACCATCGTGTTCGAGGGCCCGCAGTCCATCGCCGCGATCATCCTGGAGACCGTCGGCGGGGCCCCGGGCGTCCTCGTGCCCCCGGCCGGCTACCTGCCCGGCGTGCGCGAGCTCTGCGACCGCCACGGCATCGTCTTCATCCTCGACGAGGTCATGGTCGGCTTCGGGCGCACCGGCCGCTGGTTCGCCGCCGAGCACTGGGACGTCGTCCCCGACCTGCTCTGCTTCGCCAAGGGCGTGACCAGCGGATACGTGCCGCTCGGCGGGGTCGCCATCTCGGCCGCCATCGCCGAGACCTTCGCCCGCCGCCCCTACCCGGGCGGCCTGACGTACTCCGGGCACGTGCTGGCCTGCGCCGCCGCCGTCGCGACGGTCAACGTCATGGAGGAGGAGGGCATCGTCGAGCGGTCCGCCCGCACCGGCGCCGAGCTGCTCGGCCCCGGGCTGCGCGCGCTCGCCGAGCGGCACCCCTCGGTCGGGGAGGTCCGGGGCCTCGGCACCTTCTGGGCCGTGGAGCTCGTACGCAACCGGGAGACGCGCGAGCCACTGGTCCCGTACAACGCCGCCGGGGCGGACAACGCGCCGATGGCCGAGTTCGCCGCCGCGTGCAAGAAGGGCGGGCTCTGGCCGCTCGTCGCCGGCAACCGCATCCACGTCGCGCCGGCCTGCAACATCTCGCCGCAGGACGTGGCCAAGGGACTGGAGATCCTCGACCAGGCCCTCTCGGTGGCCGACGCGCACACGGTCTGACCTGCCGACACATACGGTCGCCCAATCCGTGGGTGCCCGTCTTGGATGTTCCGCGCCCTTACGCACACCACGTGAACGTGCTGAAATCCGAACAGAGCACCTACGGACCGGGATGCACGTCAGTCCCGGGGCGGTCCTCCGTGACCGAACGGCGGGGAGCGGGCCGACCGCTGGACGCCGGGCGTACGGGATCCAGTCAGCCGGACTCCGTGTACCCGAAGGAAGACAGCCATGAGCAAGCACGTCCTGGCACAGAACCAGTACGGCAAGGCCGAGAACCGCATCGTGAAGGTCACCCGCAAGGGCGGCGACGGTTCCTGGCACGAGATCCGCGACCTCAACGTCTCGGTCGCGCTCCGCGGCGAGTTCCGCGACGTCCACCTGACCGGCGACAACGCCAACTGCCTGCCGACCGACACCACCAAGAACACGGTGTACGCCTTCGGCAAGGAACACGGCATCGAGTCCCCCGAGGCCTTCGGCATCCTGCTCGCCAAGCACTTCGTCTCCTCGCAGCAGCCGATCCGCGAGGCGCAGATCCGCATCGAGGAGTACGCGTGGGACCGCATCCCGGTCCCGACGCGCAAGGAGCAGCACTCCTTCGTCCGCAAGGGCCAGGAGGTGCGCACCGCGCAGATCACCTACAGCGAGACGACCGGCCTCCAGGTCATCTCGGGTCTGAAGGACCTGACGGTGATGAACTCGACGAACTCCGAGTTCCACGGCTACATCAAGGACAAGTACACGACCCTCCAGGAGGCGTACGACCGCATCCTGGCGACCAAGGTCACCGCGCGCTGGGCGCACTCGGCGCTGGCCGCCGACGACGCCTCCTACGACTGGGACCAGTCGTACAAGAAGGTCCGCAAGAACATGCTGGAAGCCTTCGCGGAGACGTACTCGTACTCGCTCCAGCAGACCCTGAACCAGATGGCCGAGCGTGTGCTCGACACCTGCCCCAAGGTCAACGAGGTGCGCCTGAACCTCCCCAACAAGCACCACTTCCTCGTCGACCTGGAGCCGTTCGGCCTCAAGAACGACAACGAGGTCTACTTCGCGGCGGACCGGATGTACGGCCTCATCGAGGGCACCGTCCACCGCGACGGCGTACAGCCGGTGATCGCGACCTCCGACTGGATCGTCGCCTGACACCTTCCGCTTGCCGCTCCGTTCGGCCCGGACCCCTCTGCGGGGTCCGGGCCGTTCCGCCGCGTGGACGAGTTCCAGCCGCGGTTCCGGTTCGGTAGCCGAAACGGACCCTTGTGCCGATCGCCGCACCCAAGGAGGCTGTGCAGCCGACGCGTTGACGACGATGGGGCGAGGGGGCCGGTAGTTCATGCCGACGGCGATCAGGGAATGGCGGGGCTGGACGGGCGCCGCCCCCTTCTGGCTGAACTCCTTCCTGCTGCTCCTGGCCCCCTTCACCGCCGTCACCCTCTTCGGCCAGCTCGGTGTGATCGCGGCCCTGGCCGCACTGGGCGGCCTGGCCCGCCATCTGTGGTCCGGGGACTACGGCCACCCGGCGGTCCACCTCGCCGCGGTCCTGATGGGCGTGGCGACGGCGACGCTGGTGACCACCTGAATCACCCGTTCGGGCGTAGGGCGTCCCCTCCCCGGGCCGGGGGGCCGAGCCTGCCGTCAGCTGGGCGAACGTGGGGATCAAGGGCGCGACAGGCCCGTGACGTTCCGTCAGCCTCCCGTGTTTCACCGGGTACTGGCGGGCAGAAGAGGTATCCACTGCTCACATGACCCGGCCGCCCGAGCCGGACCGGAGGGACCCGCATGCCCCGCGCCAAGTCGGTCGTCGCCGCGCTGACGGTGGTTCTGCTGGCCACCGGCATCGGTGTGCTGCAGCGCACCGAGGGTGCCGACTCCTCGGTCGCGACCACCGACGACGCCCTGCCCTCGCGGGCGCTGGGGCTGTCCGACCACCGGCGCCTGGCCCGGCAGCGGGAGCGGTCCGGCGAGCACGTTCCCGAGAACGGCGCCCGGTCGCCCAGGTCGGCGGCGGGCCCGTTGCGGCCGGCCACGGGCCCGTTGCGGGCCGCACGGCCGCTGCGGCTGCGCGTGCCGAGCCTGGGCATCGACGTACCGGTGACCCGGACGCCCGGCACCATTGAGGGGGTCGAGGGAGCAGGAGGGACCGACGGGCATGACGGGCGGGGCGGGCAGGACGGCCGGGGCGGGCAGGACAGGCAGGACGGCCACGACCGCCGTGACGGGCCGGACGAAGTCTCCTGGCAGGGCGGCGGTCCGGCACCCGGGTCGGCCGGTACCGCCGTGATCGGCGGGCCCGGCCTGAACCTCGCCGGGCTCCAGCGGGGGCGGACCGTCGAGGTCGCCCGTGACGACGGCCGAACGGCTGTGTTCACCGTCACCCGGCTCTCCCCCGGCGCGTCCGGCGACCGCGAAGACGGGTCCGGGCGGCCCCAACTGCGGCTGGTCGGCGGCGAAAGCGCCGTACTGGCCCGGCTGACGGGGCTGCGCCGGGGCCGCTGACCGGGCCCGCTGTCAGCCGTGGGGACGCTCTTCGTTCCGCCGGTCGGGCGCTTCTGGTAACCGGGCCGGGAGTTGACCGGCGTGTCGGGGCACACCCCTCGCATGAGCGGGAGGCAGTACGTGCGCGCGGCCCTGACCAGGGCCCTGACGAAGGTCCTGACAGCGGCCTGCGTCGTGCTGCTGTGCGTGTTCGGTGCCGGTCCGGCCGCGGCGACGGTCGCCGAGTCCCGGCCCGCCTCCACCGCGCCCGCCGAACCCACCGAGGGCCAGTCCGATCCGGCAGCCGAACCCGAGTCGCGGGCCGCCGTACGGTCGCTTTCGCGCGGGACGTCCGGCGTACGGCGGACTCCGCTGCCGGTGTTTCACGTGAAACATGCCGAGGCCCGGCCCGTGGCCGCGCCGGTATGGCGGACGGCCGGGCCGCCGCTGTCCACGCGGACGGTGCGGAGTGTGGTCCTGCGCTGCTGAGCGGGCCGAGGCTCCGGAGCAGCGCAGTCCCCCCACACCCCCCTGAACACCGTGAGGTTCCGCCATGCCCATCGACGCGTACGCCGCCCTGAACGCCATGCTCCGTGCCGAAGTCACCCGGTTCACGCCGCCGGTTCGCAAGAGCGCCGACCCGGCCGTGTCGCAGAAGACCGCGGGCTCGGCCCCCGAACCCGAGAGCGAACCCCAGCGGACCGCCCCCGCGGACTCCGCCGCGTAGAGGCAGGGGCGCCGGCTCCCCCGCCCTCGGCAAGGGAGAGTGGTCACGTGAGGTTCGACCACGGGCACGGGAACCGGCGCCACCACCGGTCTGCGCCGGGCGGCTGCCCGCCGCCTCGGGCAGAGGCCCCGGCCGGACCCGGCCGAAAGGACGGCTACTTGCGGTTGTACAGCCGCATCGTGACGGGCCCGAAGACCAGGACCAGAAGTCCCGCCCACCCCAGTGACCAGGCGATCTCGGCGGCGGGCCACTCACCCGCCATCAGACCGCGCACGGCGGTGGTGAGGTGGGTGACCGGGCTGTTGTTGACGAAGGCCTGCAGCCAGCCCGGCATCGTGCTCGGGTCCACGAAGATGTTGCTGAGGAACGTGAGCGGGAACAGCACCATCATGCTCACGCCCATGACGGACTTCTCGCTGCGGAGCAGCAGCCCGAACATCGTCCACACCCACGAGAAGGCGAACGAGAAGACGATCAGCAGCGCCACCCCGGCCAGCACCCCCATGACCCCGCCCGCCGGGCGGAAGCCCAGGAGCAGGCCGACGGCCAGCATCACGGCGGAGGCGATCGCGTAGCGCAGCATGTCGCCGAGCAGGTAGCCGACCATCGTCGACGGCCGCCAGATGGGCAGCGTGCGGAAGCGGTCGAAGACGCCCTTCTCGATGTCGGTGTTGACGGAGACCCCCGTGTACATCGTGATCATCACGATCGACATGACGAGGATGCCGGGCAGCAGGGTCTGGATGTACGTCCCCGGGGAGCCGGCCAGCGCACCGCCGAAGAGGTAGGTGTACATCAGCACCATCATGATCGGGAAGGCGGTGACGTCGAAGAGCTGCTCGGGGACGTGCTTGATCTTCAGGACGGCCCGCCAGCCGAAGGTGAGCGAGGTCGACAGCGCGCTCGGGCGCGGCGGGCGCCGGCCGGAGACCAGGAGCGCGGCGAGCTGATCGGCGTGCGGGGCCACGAACTCCAGCTCATGGGCGGCCGTACCGGTCGTCCCGGCGGGCCCGGTGGCCGTCTCGTCGGTGGCGGGGACGCTCATGTCGTCACCCCCTTGTCGTCGGTGAGCGCGAGGAACACCTCGTCGAGACTGGGCTGGCCCAGCGCGAAGGTGTCGACCACGATCCCGGCCCGCGCCAGTTCGGCCAGGGCCGCGGCGGCGGACCGGGCGTCGTCGACACGGGCGGTCAGCGCGACGGGATCGGGCTCCGGCGTGACGGACTCGTCGAGTACGGCGGCCAGCAGGCGCACGGCTTCGTCCCGCTGGGCCGGGTCGCGCAGCCGGACGTGCACGCTGCCCGAGCCGACGGAGGCCTTCAGCTCGCCCTTCGTACCCTCGGCGATCACCTTGCCGTGGTCGATGACGGCGATCCGGGAGGCCAGGTGGTCGGCCTCGTCGAGGTACTGGGTGGTGAGCAGCACGGTGGTGCCCTGCGCGACGACGGCGCGCACGATCTCCCAGACCTGGTTGCGGCTGCGCGGGTCGAGGCCGGTGGTCGGCTCGTCGAGGAAGAGCAGGTCGGGGGTGTTGAGGATGGAGGCGGCGATGTCGATGCGCCGCCTCATGCCGCCGGAGTACTGCTTGACCTGGCGGCCGGCCGCGGCCGAGAGTCCGAAGGCCTCCAGCAGCTGGGCGGCGCGCTCCCGGGAGGCGGGCCGCGCATGCCCCAGCAGCCGCGCGAGCAGCACCAGGTTCTCGGTCCCGGTCAGGTCCTCGTCGACGGAGGCGTACTGGCCGGTGAGGCTGACCCGGCCGCGCACGGCGTCCGCTTCGCGGACGACGTCCTTGCCGAAGACGCGGGCCTCCCCGCCGTCCGGGCGCAGCAGGGTGGCCAGCACCTTCACCACGGTGGTCTTGCCGGCCCCGTTGGGGCCGAGGACTCCGTAGACGGTTCCCGCCGGCACGGCGAGGTCCACCCCGTCGACGGCCCGGGTCTCCCCGAAGACCTTGACGAGGCCGGTGGTCTCGATCGCGAGGCCGGCGGAGCCCGTGGGACTCAGTCCTCGTGCGTGTAGTAGCGGTAGAACGCGGCCGCCCCGACGCCGATGCCGACGAAGAGACCGATGACGGTCGCCTTGAGCACGCTGGAATTGGTCAGGCTGTGCAGGTAGCCCGCGGCGACGCCCGTGAAGACCCCGTACGCGGCGGCGTGGACCTCGCGCTTCAGCCGGGGGCCGACCCGGCCCAGCGCGAACATGATGCCGGCGAAGATCGCGCCGCACAGGATCCCGTAGAAGACGTTGCCCGCGTTCACCGGGCCCATCTGGCGCTGGATGAAAGCGGCCCAGACCCCGTAGACGAGGCCGGCGAGCAGGGCCCGCGTGAGGGCGTTCCTGGCGGTGTGGTCAGTGGCCGCCGCGGTCGGGCGGTAGTGGTGCCGCCGGGAGGCGGTGGGTGCCGCATGTGCCATGACGGGCTCCTCTCTCCCATCCTCCAGGGCACACCCGCCGCCCCCGACCGGCAAGTGGATCAACCGCCCCACGGTCAGGCGCGGCGCACGGCCACCACGGCTCCTTGAGCAGGACCGCTGGCTTCACCTCGTCGTGGCCGACGACGTACGTGCCGAAGCGGACCACGTCGGCGGAGCCGAGGCGCGGGTGCCCGGGTCCCTGCCGGCGGATCTCCGCAAGGGCGCCGCACCACCCGCCCGCAGCAACACCGCTCGCGCCGGGCACCGCCCCGGCATTCCCTGGTGACGTGCGCACCATCCTGTCGGCGGTACTGATCGCGCTCGTGGCCCTCCTGGTGCCCGCGAGCGCCGTCGCGTACTGGGCCGACCGCGACCTGGGCAACGCCGACCGCTACACCGCCGCCATGTCCCCGCTCGCCGCGAACCCCGCCGTCCAGGGCGTCGTCGTCACCCAGGCCACCCGCGCCCTCGCCGGGCAGATCGACGCCGGCCCCTTCCAGAGCGGGGTCGACGCCCTGCTCGGCGAAGCCCTGCGCTCGTTCGCCGATACCGAGGCCTACCGCACCGCCTGGGACGCGGCCAACCGGGCCGCCCACGCCGCCTTCCTCCAGGCGCTCACCACCGGCCACGGCGACGCCGTCACCATCGACCTCGCGCCCGTCATCGCCCAGGTCAAGGAGGAACTCGTCGCCGACGGCGTGCCGTTCGCCGACCGCATCCCGGTGACCCACCTCTCCGTCAAGGTCATGGAGTACGACAACCTCGGCGCGCTCCGGAAGGGATTCCGCATGCTGCAGATCGCGGGCGTCTGGCTCCCCGTGCTGACCGTGGTGCTGGCCGCGGCGGCCATCGCCGTCGCCGTCCGCCGTCGGCGGGCCGTGATGGCCACCGGGCTGGGACTCGCGGCCGGGGCCGCCCTGCTGTGGATCGCCGTGGACGTCTGCCGCCGGATCACGCTGGACGACCTGCCGGCCGACATCGACCGGCAGGCCGCCGGTGCGGTGTACGACGCCCTCACCGCGTTCCTGCGCACCACCACCTGGGTGGTGCTGGCGGTCGGGCTCGCCGCCGCGCTCGGCGGCTGGCTGACGGGCCGGCTGCGCCGCACCCCATAAGCTCGGAAGGTACCCAAGGTACCCAACGTACGCAGAACGACGCAGAAGAGCCCAGAAGAACCGATTCTCGAGCGGCGGCACGGAAGCGGAATGAGCACCGAACGCACCGAACACATATCGTCCGGGCGAGGCCGGCCCCATCCACTGGCCCCACCCGCATGGCTGCTCGGCGGACTGCGGCCGAGCAGCGCGCCGATCCCCTGGGCCGCCGCGGCGCGCGCGGCGGTCGCGCTGTCCGTCCCGCTCGCCGTCGGATTCGCCCTCGACGAGCCCGAGTACGGCGCACTCGTCTCCATGGGCGCCCTGTCCGGGGTCATCGGCGACACCGCCGACGCCTACCGGATGAGGATCCTCAACATCGCCGTGCCGCAGCTCTTCGGCGCCGTGGGCGTCGCGCTCGGCACCTTGGTCTTCGGACACGGCTGGCTGGCCGTCGGCGCCCTCACCCTCGTCGCCCTGGTCTCCGGCATGATCTCCTCGATCGGCACGGTCGCCTCCGTCTCCGGGCTGCTGCTCCTGCTCAACGCCGTGATCGGCGCCGGGCTGCCACTCCCGCATCCCTGGTGGATGGCCCCCCTGCTGCTGACCGCGGGCGGCCTGTTCGTCCTCCTGCTGACCCTGCTGGGCTGGCCGCTGCGCGGCCGCCTCCCCGAGCGCACGGCCGTCGCCGCCACCTACCGGGCGCTGGCGGACTCGCTCGAGGCGGCCGGCGGCCCCGCCCCCGTCTACGACGAGCGCCGCCGGCAGGTCACCCAGGCCCTGAACCAGGCCTACGACCTGGTGCTGGGCCGGCGCGCCCGGGTGCACGGGCGCAGCCCCTCGCTGGTGCGGATGCTGGCCCAGCTCAACGTGGTGATCCCGCTGGTGGAGGCAGCCCCCGCCGCACACCTGCGCGGCCGCCCGCTGCCGCCAGAGGTCCCGGCGGCCGTACGGGACCTGGCCGACGCCGTCGAAGAGGGCCGCACCGGCGCCGCCGTACTCGACCTGCCCCCACCGCACACCTCGGCCGAGCGGGCCGTGGATTCGGCCCTGCGGCACGCGGCGGCCGTCGTGCACCTCGCCGAACCGGACCTGCACAACGTCGACGACCGGCTCGGCCGGCCCGCCGCCCTGGGGGTCCGGGTCCGCCGCGCGGTGCGCGACATGATGTTCTCCAGGGCCTCCTGGCGCTACGGACTGCGGCTCGCGCTCTGCATCGGGCTCGCCCAGTCGCTCGTCTCGCTGGTCGAGGTCGAGCGGTCCTACTGGGTCGCGCTGACCGTCACCTTCGTCCTCAAGCCCGACTTCGGCTCGGTGTTCTCGCGGGCCGTGCTGCGCGCGCTGGGCACCGCCGCCGGGCTGGTGGTCGCCGCCGCCGTGTTGGCCGAGGTGCCGCGCGGCTGGTGGGACGTGCCGGTGATGGTGGTGCTCGCCGCGCTGATCCCCGCCTTCTCGGCCAAGGGGTACGCCTTCCAGACCGCCGCGATCACCCCGGTGATCCTGCTGCTCTCGGACCAGCTCAACCACCAGGGCTTCGACCTGATCCGGCCGCGCCTGCTGGACAGTCTGATCGGCTGCGCCATCACCCTCGTCGCGGGCTACCTGCTGTGGCCCGAGAGCTGGCACGCCCGGATCGGGGACCGGCTCGCCGACACCGTGTACGACGCCGCCCGGTACCTCGAACGGGCCTTCGCCCCGGCCGCGGACGAGGCCGCGCTCGCCGAGGCGCGCACCATCCGCGTCCAGGCCAGACGGCGCATCTACCGGGACCTGTCGGGCGTGCGCAGCGAGTTCCAGCGGGCCCTGACCGAGCCGCCGCCGACGGGCGCCCGGGCCGCCGCCTGGTGGCCGCTGGTGGTGGCCGTCGAACGCATCGTGGACGCGACCACCGCCGCCCGCGTCCGGGTCAACCACGGGGCCGAGCCGCCGACGGCGGACGAGGTGGAATCCCTCGCGCGCCGGCTGCGCGAACTGGCCGAACGCGTGCGCAGCAGCGCCACCCCGGTACGGGCCGACGCGGAGCCCGGGCGCGAGGGGTCCGGCGTCCTCGCGCCGGTCCACCAGGAGGTCGCGGCGGCCCGCGCCCTCGCCCAGCCGACCGCTGACCGCCGGCCGACCGCCGACTCCTGACCGCTCACCGTCGGCCGAGGGCAGTCGCCGCGCCGGTGCCCGAGCGGGCCCCGGATCGCCCGGATGGACCTGTGCCCGGGCCCCCGGGGCAACGGCGGGAGAGCATCGGTACATGCACCGCGCCCCGGCCGTGATCGTCCTCGCCGCCGCCCTGGCGGCCCTGGCCGGGTGCGCCGACGTGGAGGGGCTGCGGAGCCAGGGCGACCTCGGCACGGTGCACGCCCCGAAGAGCCTGTGGAAGGACGCCCGCCCCGCCCCGCCCGACCCCGGCCAGAAGCCGGGCACGGCCGCCGTGGTCCCCGGACTCCCCAAGGCCTCCGGGCCGGACATGCGCGGCGTGGACGCGCTGGACGTCGTACGCGCCGACATCACCTCCGCCACCCGACAGGACGGCGGGACGGGCAGGCTCGTCGACCCCCGGGCGGTACAGCGGCTCGCGCTCTGCACCCAGGCCCCGGGCGGCGGCCCCGACTGCCCGGTGCGCCCCGGCGTGCTGCACGACCTGACGGGCAACGGCCGGGAAGAGCTGATCACCGCCCTGGACATCGACGGCCGGCTCAGCGAACTGCGCGTCTACACCGTCCAGGACGACGGATCCATCGCCCGGGTCCTGGCCCGACGGGCGGTGCTGGAGGGCGTGGAGGTCGCCGCCGAGCACCTGGCGGTGCGCGAGCCCACCTCGAACCCGAAGTACGTGGCGGTCGCCGACTACGAGTGGGACCCCGAGGCCGGGGTGATGAGCCTCTCCCAGCTGACGCTCGACGAGTGCCCGGCCCTCACGGACCTCCCCCTCGGCGGGGACGGGTCGCGATGCGCGCGCTGAGCAGCCTGCGCTGGAAGATCGCCCTGACGACCACGGCCGTGTGCTGCATGGTCGCCGCCGCGCTCGGGATCCTGGTGCACAACGTCGTCGCCCGGCAGATCGTCGGGGAAGTCCGTGCGAAGGCGGACGCAGACCTCGACCACGCCCTCGGCCACTACGAGTACGGCACCTCCCACGGCGACGTGGACGTCGCCCTGGACCCGCCCGGCCTGCCGGAGCCGCTGCGCGAACTGGTCGCACGCGGCGACACCGGCAGCATGGTCGGCCGCCGCGGGGACGAGCCCGTCATGTGGGCGGCCGGCCCCGCCGACGAGCACGCCCTCGCGATCTGGATCCCGTACGGGAACACCCGCGACCGGCTGCGGGACATCGACACGGCGATCCTCGCCTCCGCGGGCCTGGCGGCCGGGGTGGTCGCGCTGGCCGGCCTCTTCCTCGCCGACCGGATCAGCCGGCGGCTCGCGACCACGGCCGCCGTGGCCCGCCGGATCAGCTCCGGGGACCTCGACGCTCGGGTGGGTTTCCCGGCCGACGGCGACGGCCACGGCGGGGACGGCGGCGGGGACGACCGGCGTCCGGCACGGTCCCGGGACGAGGTACGGGACGTGGCGCAGGCCCTGGACTCGATGGCCGGGTCGCTCCAGGACCGGCTGGACGCGGAGAAGCGGTTCACGGCGGACGTCGCGCACGAACTGCGCACCCCGCTCACGGGCTCGCTGGCCGCGGCGGCCCTGCTGCCGGAGGGCCGCCCCAAGGAGATGATCAACGACCGGCTCAAGGCCCTGCACCTGCTCACCGAGGACCTGCTGGAGATCTCCCGGCTGGACTCGGGCGTCGAACGGGCCGAACTGGCCCGGGTGGAGCTGGGCCGGGCGGTGCGGCGCGCGGTCGCCGGGAGCGGGCACGAGGCGACGGTACGGGTCGTGCGGGACACGGTGGTGCTCACCGACCGGCGCCGCCTGGACCGGATCCTGGCCAACCTGCTGGCCAACTCCCACAAGCACGGCCGTCCGCCGGTCGAGGTCACGGTGGAGGGCCCTGTAGTGGTGGTGCGCGACCACGGCCCCGGATATCCTCCCGAGCTG
Organism: Streptomyces sp. cmx-11-4; assembly: GCA_049998195.1. Classification (GTDB taxonomy): domain Bacteria; phylum Actinomycetota; class Actinomycetes; order Streptomycetales; family Streptomycetaceae; genus Streptomyces. The sequence goes on along the minus strand of JAEBET010000004.1, from coordinate 333,307 downwards.
ATCGAGCAGGGCCCTCAGCGGTTCCGCACCGGGGACCCGGGGCGGGGGCGGGGCCACGGACTGGGGCTGACGATCGTGGTCGGCCAGGCGGCCGTGCTGGAAGTCGGGCTGACCTTCGCCAACGCCCCCGACGGAGGTGCGGTGACCACCCTCAGGCTGCCCGTCGGACGGCTGCCGGAGGCGGGCTGAGGGCGGTCACCGGTCGGCTCAGACGCCGATGTTCTTGCCGTCCTTGCGCCAGACAGAGACGACGGCCGGACGGACGATCTTGCCGGGGCCGTCGGGCCACACGGACTGCGGCTTCTCGACGGATGCGCCGTCCAGCTCGCCCGGGTGCTGCACGGCCACCAGGACGCGCTTGTCCTGGATGATCGGGCCGCAGGTCTCGGCGCCGCGCGGGACGGTCAGGAACTGCTTCAGCTCACCGCGGCGCTCACCGGCCGTCGCGACGCCGAACAGGCCGTCGTGGGAGCCGAGCTGGTTGCCGTCGGTGGAGATCCACAGGTTGCCGTGCGGGTCGAAGGCCACGTTGTCCGGGCAGGAGATCGGGCTGACCTTCTCCTTCGGGAAGCCCGCGAAGTAGGTCGCCGGGTCGTTCGGGTCACCGGCGACCAGGAACAGCCGCCAGGCGAAGCCGTCGCCGGCCGGGTCGTCGAAGTTCTCGGCGAGCTCCAGGATCTGGCCGTGCTTGTTCAGGTTGCGCGGGTTGGCCTCGGTGGCGCCTTCCTTGCCGGCCTTGCCGCGGTCGGTGTTGTTGGTCATCGCGACGTAGACGCGGCCGGTGCGCGGGGAGGGCTCGACGTCCTCGGGGCGGTCCATCTTGGTGGCGCCCACCTTGTCGGCGGCCTGCCGCGTGAAGACGTACACCTCCTCGGCGGTCATGCCCTCGACGTGCGAGACGTTGCCGGTGGCGAGCTTGATCCAGACGCCGGAGCCGTCGAACTCGCCGTCGGAGGGGAGCTTGCCCGAGCCGTCGAGCTCGGCGGCCGGGGTGTCACCGGTCAGCTTGGCGACGTAGAGGGTGCCCTCGTCGAGCAGCGTGAGGTTGTGCTCCTTCGCCGCGCGCGAGTTGCCCTTCTTCATCTGCTTCGACGAGACGAACTTGTAGAAGTAGTCGAAGCGCTCGTCGTCGCCCATGTAGACGACCGGGCGGCCGTCCTCGGTCAGGCGGGGCTGCGCGGCCTCGTGCTTGAAGCGGCCCAGCGCGGTGCGCTTGCGCGGGACGGAGTTCGGGTCGTACGGGTCCAGCTCGACGACCCAGCCGAAACGGTGCGACTCGTTGGGCTCCTGGGCCACGTCGAAGCGCTTGTCGAACCGCTCCCACTTGCGCTCGGTGGCACCGGTGGTCACGCCGTAGCGCTTCAGGCGGGCGGCCTGGGCAGGGTCGGTGACCTGGCCGGCGTTGGCGAAGTACTGGTTGAAGTTCTCCTCGCCGTGGAGGGTGGTGCCCCACGGGGTGGTGCCGCCCGCGCAGTTGTTGAGGGTGCCGAACACCTTGGTCCCGGTGGGGTCGACCGAGGTCTTCAGCAGGGCGCCGCCCGCGGCCGGGCCGGTCATCCTGAACTCACTGGTGGTGGTCAGCCGGCGGTTGAGCTGGTGGCGGGAAACCGCGGTCAGCTTGCCGCTGCGGTGGTCCTCCTGGACGACGACCACGGACAGGCCGTGCGCGGCCCAGGCGATCTCGACCTGCTCGCGGGTCGGGTTGGCCGGGTCGTAGGCCTTGAACATCAGGTGCTCGTCCGTGTACTCGTGGTTGGCCACGAGGAGCTGCTGGCGCTCGTACTTGTCGCCGAGCGCCAGCAGGCTCAGGAAGTCGTTGTTGTAGCCGAACTGGCCGGCCTGCGCGGCGGCGGTCTGCTTGTCGGCGTTGAAGCCCGGGGCACCCTTGATGATCGGGTCGCCCCAGCGGATGACCACGTTCTGCTCGTGGCCCTCGGGGATGGTGACCTGGTCGGCGGTGTTCGGGGCGACGGCCTTGAAGCGCAGACCGCGCGCGGCCTCGCCGCTCTTGCCTGCGCCGGCGGCCTCGGCCTCGCCGGCCGGGGCCGCGTTGGCGGACTGGCCGGGGCCGCTGAGGGTGATGGCGGTACCGGCGGCGGTGGCGACCGTGACGACGGCGGCGGTGCGCAGCATCGAGCGGCGGGAGTACGCGCGGGCTATGACATCGCCGGCGTACTCGTTGTCGCTGGTGTTGGGCACCTCGTGGAAGCATGCGTCGCCGCAGCGGTAGCGGCAGGTGAGGGCGGAACGGCCGCCCCCATGCGGGTTGCCGATGAACGGCAGGAGCTTGCGCACGAGTGTCCTCCGAGTAGCTGCGTGGGCGCCGACAACGTGTCGGAACAATCCAGCGGTGAGGCTAGGCCCGGGTGGCGCCGAAGCGGCGGCGCGCGGATGAACGATCGGTGAACCCGGCACGTCGGGGCGGGAGTTTGGACGGGTTGTACGCATGACTGGGGGCCGGACGCCACGAAAGGTGCCCCTCCCGAAGATCCAGCCGGGCGGCCGATAACCTTACGTGTCCACTCTGGGCAGGGATCAACCGCGCAGCACGGACAAATGACGCACGCACACATGCGAAAGGCCTGGCCCATGGGTATTCGGAGCTTGTTGCGCAAGGTGTTCGGACGGTCTGCGGAACCGGTACCGGAAACGTCGGGCACGCCCTCGGCGGCCCTCCCGAGCCAGGCGGAACGCACTCCCCTGGACGCGGCGGCCGAACTGGTGGCCGCCTCCTTCGACAACCCCACCGTTCCACCGCAGTCCGCGCCGCGGGACCGCGAGCCGGGCACGGTCCTGACGGCCCCGGCCCCGGACCCCTCCCCGGTCGCGGACCCCACGGTCCCGGAGGCCCGCCGCCCGCTGCCTCCGGCGGTTCAGCAGTCCGAGCCGGCGACCCCGGAACCCGAGCCCGCCGCGAAGCCGGAGCCGCCGGCCGCCGAGGCTGAGGCCGAGGCCGAGCCCGTGGCCGCCGAGGCCGAGGCGCCTGCCGCCGGGGCCGAAGCCGTCGCGGAGACCGAGGCGGAGCCGGTGGCCGCCAAGGCCGAAGCCGAGCCCGTCGCCGAGGCCGCGCCCGTGGCCACCGAGGCGGAGGCGAAGCCCGAAGCCGAGGCGCCTGCCGCCGAGGCCGAAGCCGTCACGGAGACCGAGGCGGCCCCGGTGGCCGCCAAGGCCGAAGCCGAGCCCGTCGCAGAAGCCGAGCCCGTGGCCGCCGAGGCCGAGGCGCCTGCCGCCGGGGCCGAAGCCGTCGCGGAGACCGAGGCGGAGCCGGTGGCCGCCAAGGCCGAAGCCGAGCCCGTCGCCGAGGCCGCGCCCGTGGCCACCGAGGCCGAGACGAAGCCCGAAGCCGAGGCGCCTGCCGCCGAGGCCGAGCCCGTCGCGGAAACCGAGGCGCCTGCCGCCGAGGCCGAGCCCGTCGCGGAAACCGAGGCGGAGCCGGTGGCCGCCAAGGCCGAAGCCGAGCCCGTCGCAGAAGCCGAGCCCGTGGCCACCGAGGCGGAGGTCGCCTCCGAGCCCGTCGCCGAAGCCGAGCCCGTCGCCGAGACCGAGCCCGTCGCGGAGACCGTGGCCGCGCCGCAGGCGGAGCCGGTGTCCGCCGTAGCCGAGCCCGTCACGGAGCCGGAGCCGCCGGCCGCCGAGGCCGAGGCCGAGGCGGACGGGCCCGCACATGCCGCGGCCTCGGTGCGGCGGCGGGCGCCCGGGGTGGCCGGGGCGTACAAGGCCGCCGGGCAGGTGCTGCGGAGCAAGGGCAAGGCCGGGGCGCGCGCCAAGGTGTACCTGGTCCTGGACCGGTCCGGATCCATGCGCGGGTTCTACAAGGACGGCAGCGCCCAGTACCTCGCCGACCACGCCCTCGCCCTCGCCGCGCACCTCGACGACGAGGCCACCGTCCACACGGTGTTCTTCTCCACCGAGCTGGACGGCGCCGCCGACCTGGCCCTCGACGGCCACGACGAGGCCTGGGTCGAGGCCCGCCACGCCGAGCTCGGCCGGATGGGCCGTACCAGCTACCACGTCGCCGTCCAGGCCGTCGTCGAGCGCTACCAGAAGGACGGCGGCGAGGGCCCGGCCCTGGTCGTCTTCCAGACCGACGGCGCCCCGGACAACCGGCAGCCCGCCAAGGCCGCCCTGGCCGAGGCGGCCGCCACCGCCCCCGGCATCCACTGGCAGTTCGTCGCGTTCGGCGACCACGACAACAAGGCCTTCGACTTCCTGCGCAAGCTGGACGCCGAGAACGCCGGCTTCTTCCACGCCGGCCCGGCCCCGCGCGAACTGACCTCCGCCGCCCTCCTCAAGGGCATCCTGGAGCGTTTCTAGCCGGAACAAGCCGAAGGGCCCGGGATCAGCCGATCCCGGGCCCTTCGTCACACCTGGTCCAACTACCGCGCGGCGTCCGGGTGGACGGCCTCGGCGACCGGCTTGGCGTCCGCCGGCTTCGTCTCCACGGGCTTACGCAGCGCGATGTTCAGCTCGCGCAGGCGGGCCTCCTCCAGCACCGTCGGCGCGCCCATCATCAGGTCCTGCGCGTTGCCGTTCAGCGGGAAGGCGATGGTCTCGCGGATGTTCGGCTCGTCGGCCAGCAGCATCACGATGCGGTCCACGCCCGGGGCGATGCCACCGTGCGGCGGGGCGCCGAGCCGGAAGGCGCGCAGCATGCCAGCGAACTCGCGCTCGACGGTCTCGGCCTCGTAGCCCGCGATCTCGAAGGCCTTCAGCATGACCTCGGGCTCGTGGTTGCGGATGGCGCCGGAGGACAGCTCGATGCCGTTGCAGACGATGTCGTACTGCCACGCCAGGATGTCCAGCGGGTCCTTCTCCTCCAGGTCCTTCATCCCGCCCTGCGGCATGGAGAAGGGGTTGTGGGAGAAGTCGATCTTGCCGGTCTCCTCGTCCTTCTCGTACATCGGGAAGTCGACGATCCAGCAGAACCGGAAGACGTTCTCCTCGAACTGTCCGGCCCGCTTGGCGGCCTCGACGCGGACGCCCGACATGATCTTGGAGACCTCGTCGAACTCGCCCGCGCCGAAGAACACGGCGTGGCCGGCGGCCAGACCCAGGCGCTCGGTGAGGACCTTGACGTTCTCCTCGGTGAGGAACTTGGCGATCGGGCCGGTCAGGGCGCCGTCCTCGCCGACGCGGACCCAGGCCAGGCCCTTGGCGCCCAGCGAGATCGCGTACTCGCCGAGGCCGTCGAAGAACTTGCGCGGCTGCCCGGCGGTGTCCGGGACGGCCAGGGCGCGCACGTGCTTGCCGGCGAACGCCTTGAACTCCGAGCCCTCGAACACGTCGGTGATGTCGACGAGTTCCAGCTTGGCGCGCAGGTCGGGCTTGTCGTTGCCGTACTTCAGCATCGACTCGCGGAACGGGATCCGCGGGAAGGGCGAGGTGACCTCGCGGCCGCCTCCGAACTCGGTGAAGAGCTCGGTCATCAGGCGCTCGATCGGCTGGAAGACGTCCTCCTGCTCGACGAAGGACATCTCCACGTCGAGCTGGTAGAACTCGCCCGGCGAGCGGTCGGCGCGGGCGTCCTCGTCGCGGAAGCAGGGCGCGATCTGGAAGTACCGGTCGAAGCCGGAGATCATCAGCAGCTGCTTGAACTGCTGCGGGGCCTGCGGCAGGGCGTAGAACTTGCCCGGGTTCAGGCGGGACGGGACGACGAAGTCACGGGCGCCCTCGGGGGAGGTCGCGGTGAGGATCGGGGTCGCCATCTCGTTGAAGCCGAGGGCCACCATCTTGTGGCGGATCGCGGCGATGACCGCCGAGCGCAGCATGATGTTGCGGTGCATGCGCTCGCGGCGCAGGTCGAGGAAGCGGTACTCCAGGCGCCGCTCCTCGTTCACACCGTCGTCGGTGTTGATGGTGAAGGGCAGCGGGGCGGCCGCGCCGAGCACCTCGACCTCGGCGGCCTCGATCTCGATCTCGCCGGTCGGCAGCTCGGGGTTGATGTTCTCGGCACCGCGCGAGACGACCTTGCCGTCGACCCGGACCACGGTCTCCTTGGAGAGCTTGTCCAAGACCGCGGCGGCGGCGGTGCCGGGACGGGCCACGAGCTGCGTGATGCCGTAGTGGTCACGCAGATCGATGAAGAGGATGCCGCCCAGGTCTCGACGGTTGTGCAGCCAGCCGCTCAGCCGGACGTCGGCGTTGACGTCAGAGGCGCGGAGCTCGCCGCAGGTGTGGGACCTGTACCGATGCATCAGTCATCCAGTTCTTCGCGATACCAGGGTGGATTCAACCCTCACAAGGTTACCGTCCGGGCGGGGGGCCGGTCGGGCACGCCCGGCGGGCCTGCCCGAACGCCCCCGGCGCACGGGGCGAACAGGCACGTGAGACGGATGACCTGTAAAGATGACCGGGTGCGCACCGAGGATGTCCTGGCCGCCATCGCGACGGGTCTGTGGCGATGGGACAACGCCTCCGGGACGGTCACCCTCGACGGCGAGGCCGCCCGGCTCCTCGGGCTGCCCGCCGACCCGGTGGTGCTGCCGGAGGTCGCCGTACGGTCGCGGTTCCACCCGGTGGACTGGAACGAGATCAACGGCATCGTCACGCTGGCCGTCGCCGAGGGCACCCTCGCCGAGGCCCGGCTGCGGATCATGGACGAGGACGGACGGGTCCTGCGGACCGTACGCAGCCGCTCCAAACCGGTGGAGAACCGCGCCGCCGACGGCCGCGTCGACTACGAGCTGATCGGCACCATCCAGGAGATCGCCGAGCCGCAGCCCGGCACCACCGCCGTGCACACCCCGATCACCGGCGACTGGCGGCGCTCCCGCGAGGCCTTCCTGCTGGACGCGGGCCGCGCGCTGGCCGAGGCCCGCTCCACCGCGGAGGTGCTGCGGGTCGCGGCCTCCCTGTCCATGCCCGGCTTCAGCCCCGACGGACTGGCCGTCTTCGGCGTGGCCGGCGACCGGATGTCGATCATCGGACACCACGGGCACGACGTCGGGGACGAGGCCCCCTTCGCGGACATGCGGCTGGACACGGACTACCCGGCCGCCGAGGTCGTCCGCACGGGACGGGCGATCTACCTGCCCAGCCCGGAGGACTACAAACGGCGCTTCCCGGCCACCTGGCCGCTCGCGCAGCGCTTCGGACGGGTGTCCTGGGCCTTCCTGCCCCTGATCGTCGCCGGACGCACCATGGGGGCCTGGATGGCCGCCTTCAAACACCCGGTGTCCTTCTCCCCCGACGAGCGGTCCGTCCTGACCACCGTGGCCCGGATGCTCGCCCAGGCCCTCCAGCGCGCCGGGGTGGCCGAATCCGAGCGGGAACTCACCACCGGCCTCCAGCGGTCGATGATGCCCCAGCTCGGCCCCGAGATCCCCGGCATGCGGCTCGCCGCCCGGTACGTCCCGACCGGCGGCGGGCTCCAGGTCGGCGGCGACTGGTACGACATGATCCCGCTGCCCTCGGGACGGTTCGCGCTGGTCATCGGCGACGTCCAGGGCCACGACGTGCGCGCCGCCGGGCTGATGGGCCAGCTGCGGATCGCGGTGCGGGCGTACGCCTCGGAGGGCCACCGGCCCGACGCGGTGCTCTCCCGCGCCTCCCGCTTCCTCGCCGGGCTGGGCTCCTCGCAGGAGTCCGACGCGGACGAGGACCCGGACTTCCAGAGCCCCCGGTTCGCGACCTGCCTGTACGTGGAGTGCGATCCGCAGACCGGCCTGCTGGAGGTGGCCCGCGCCGGCCACCCCGACCCCGCGATCCGGATGCCCGACGGCACCGTCCTGATGCGCCCCACCGCGGGCGGACTCCCCCTCGGCATCGTCCCCGACACCGACTACCCCACCACCCGGTTCACCCTGGAACCCGGCGAGACGATGATGCTGTGCACCGACGGGCTCATCGAGACCGGCGGGCACGACCTCGACACCGGCTGGGCGCGGCTGCGCGCGATCCTGGAGTCCGACACGCACGGCTCGGAGTCGCTGGAGAAGCTCGCCGACCTGCTCGTCCAGGCCGTGCACGGGCCGTCCTCGCACCACACCACCGGCCCGCTGGCCGACCGCCGCGAGGACGACATAGCCGTCGTACTGCTGTGCCGCGAGGGCGACGGCCGCGGCTGCGGCCCCTCGCCGCGGCACCCGGTCCGCCCGGCGCGCCGCACGATGCTGACCGTGGCCCAGGCCGAACCGGAACGGATCGCGGGCGCCCGGCAGCAGATCCGGGAACTGCTGCACGACTGGGCCGACGCCGAGCAGGTGGACTCGGCGGTGCTCATGGTCTCCGAGATGGTGACGAACGTGCTCGTGCACACCGACGGCGAGGCGCTGCTGGTCGCCGAGGCCGTGGGCGAGCTGGGCGAGCGCCTGCTGCGCGTCGAGGTCGCGGACGCCAGCGACGAGCTCCCGCACAAGCGGCACCCGGGCGAGATGGCCTCCAGCGGCCGCGGGGTGCTGCTGATGGAGATGCTGGCCGACTCCTGGGGCGTGGACCCGCGCGGCGAGGGCAAGTCCATCTGGTTCGAGCTCTACGAGCGCTCCAAGCAGCCCGACTCCTGACGGGTCCCGCTGCCGGACTAGTCGCGTGCGTAGGAACCGAGACCGACCAGGCAGTACACGTACTGGTTGATGACGGCGCCGTTGAGGGTGTAGCGGTGGGAGAAGGCGTACTGCGTCTTCGGATAGTCCTCGCAGCGGTCCATGTCGGAGGTCATCGGGATGCTTCCGATCACCCGGTAGTGCGCGTCGGAGGCCGAGCAGGGCACCTCCTCCACGTCGTCGACGCGCTGCGCCGTCGTCGAGTCCGGCAGGGTGCCGTTGAGGCAGGTGCCCCTGTCGTACGGGGTGGGGGCGGCCTCCTCCGTCGGCTCGGGCTCCTCGGCCGGGGCGCTGTAGGTCGGCGAGGCGGGGGCCGGGGCCGGACTGTAGGACGGGCTGTAGGAAGGGCTGTAGGACGAAACCGACGGTTCCGGGCTCGCCGACTGGGTGGGCGACGCCGAGCCGGACGCCTTGCCGTCTGCGCCGTCGCCGGAGCCGGTCGCGAAGATGCCGATGAGCACGGCCGCGACGAGACCGCCCGCCACCAGGCAGCCGACGGCGGCGGGCCTGCCGCCGCCGGTTGCGCGCGGCGGGGCCGGCGCCGTGGCGTAGGCGTTGCCGCCGCCCTGGGCGGACGACGGCTGCGTCGGCGACGCGAACGGGTTGCCATCGCCCGGCCGGCCCGGCTGCGTCGCGAACGGGTTGCCACCGCCCGGCCGGGCCGGCTGTGGCGTCGGCGTCACCGTCGGGAGGGGAGCGGTCCTCGGCTCCGGCCGGGCGGGGGCGGGACCTGCGGGTGCCGGTGCCGGTGCCGCGGGCGCCGACACCCTGACCCGCACGGGCACCTCGCCACCGCCGGCCCGCACGCGGACGAGCTCGCCGTCCCGGGTGCCGGACGGGATGCGCAGCCGGGCCGGCCCGGTCGGGAGCGTGACGGTGAGGATCACCCCGTGGGCCGCCTGCTGCGGAGTGATCGTTACGTCGACTTCCTGCGAGGACACCAACTGCTCCTCAGGGCTGGGGGCGTGGGCCGCCGGACGGGTTCCCTCGGATTGTGACCCGCCCCAGTCGGCGGACGCAGTCGTTCCGTCAAGCCGCCGGGCATGGCCGTGGGAGCCGCCGGGGCCGACGCGCCGGGGGCGGCCGGGGGCACGGCGGAAGCCGAGGGTGCGGAGCGCGCCGGGTAGCGAATATTTCCGGCCAACCCTGAAGCGGTCCCCGATCATCCGTTCGCGGAGAATCGGGGACCTTCGCATTTCCGTCTGACTCTCTCCTGCGACGACGGGGAAATGGATCACCACGCCTGTGAACGTCCGCGCGGGCGGGGGAAGACGAATTCCGGCCTCTCTCGACCGGAACCCCGATATTCCCTGGCACGAGAAAAGTGTTCGTGCCATCGTCTCTCTCCGGACCGGGGGGATCCGAACGCTGGAATTCCTCTCGGGCTGCACCAAGACGTGTCCGATCATCAAGAGGAGACAGCGTGCGCAAGGCAGCAAAGCTCAGCGCGGTGGCGCTTTCCACCGTTGCGATCGTCATGGGGTCGGTCACCGCCGCCCACGCCGGCGACTACACCGAGGACGGGGTGCGGATCCGCGCCAACTCCACGACCACGTCGGCGGTCAACGGCCTCGGCTACCGGAGCCACACCATCACGCCCATCTGCTACAAGGCGGGCACCGTCATCAACGGCAACAAGTGGTGGGACAAGCACCGCAACAACAACACCAGCGTCACCGGCTACACCTCGATGACCCTGCTCACCAAGTGGGCCAAGACCCCCTGCTGATCAGGCGCCCGCGCGTACCCGGGGCCGGGACCGCTGGAATCGGTCCCGGCCCCGGGCGCGCCGGGCAGTGTATGGCCCCCGTCCCACCACGGAAAGGCTGATCGTGCTCCACGCGCGCCAACGGCTGCCCCTGCTGATCGCCGGCGCCGTCGCGGCCGCGGCGCTCAGCGCCTGCACCGCCGACCCGGCGGGCCCGGAACAGGGCCGAGCAGGCGGGCCCTCGACCGAACCGCAGGTCACCGTCACCCCGCAGCCGGACCCCGCGAACGCCGCGCTCCCCCTCGACGCCTACTCCTTCGACAAGGCGCAGCAGAAGGTGATGGAGCAGGCGCAGGACATCCTCACCGAATCCTGTATGCGCCGCATCGGATTCGCCTCCTTCAAGAATGCAAGTACCTACGCCAACACCACCGCAAAGCCGATCACGAGCGGAATCGGCCTGGTGGACGCGGAATCCGCGAAGAAATCCGGTTACCGGTCCGGCGCATTACCGGACCGCGGATCGGAGGCCGGGGCCACACGCGACCCCAACGAGACGGCCGCCCTCTTCGGACCGCAGGACGGGGCGCCGGCGCATCCCGGCGCCCCCGAAGGCGGCTGCTCGGGCGAGGCCACCCGCAAGCTGTATCCGAAGAGCACCGAGAGCGGCACCAAACTGCTCGACGAACTCGTCCAGCAGGCGGGCGACCGGGCCCGGGGCGACAGCCGGGTCACCGCGGGCATCACCCAGTGGAGCGCCTGCATGCGCGAGGCGGGCTTCCAGGTGAGCACCCCCTGGGAGCTCCAGCAGATGGAGGGCACCCGGTGGACCGGGCCGGTCACCTCCGAGGAGATCACCGCCGCCACCACGGACGTGTCCTGCAAGCAGCGGACCAAGCTCACCGACACCTGGACGGCCGTCCTCACCGCCTACCAGAACGGCCTGGTCGAACGCCACAAGGAGGGCCTGGACCAGGAGAAGAAGCGCTTGGGCGAGCAGGTCAGGTTCGCCCAGCAGGTCCTCCAGGACGGTTCCGCGTGAGGGCCCCGGCAGCCGCCCTGCCCGCGTCGCTGCTGGCTTTGGTACTGGCCCTGGCGACCGGGTGCACCGCGGCCGCCTCCGGCGCCTCCGGGGCGCAGGACCCGTCCCGCTCCTCGGCCGGGCCGGCGAGCGCGGACGTGACGCGGGCGTACGACACGTACTGGACCACCTGGCTCGCGGCGAACCGGACACCCGACCCACAGGACCCGGGCCTGGAACAGGTGGCCACCGGAAGCCAGTTGCGGGAGCTGCGCGACAACCTCGCCCAGTCGAAGGAGGCGGGGCAGGTCCTGCTCGGCGAGGTCGGCCACCGCGTCACCGGCATGGAGACCACCGGCGAGCACACCCGGGTGCTGCACGACTGCGTCGACCTGGACCGCTGGCTGATCCACGACTCCGCGACCGGCCGGCCGATCGACCAGCTGGAGGACAAGCCCTCCCAGCAGGGCGCCTTCACCATGATCCGCGAACGCGAGGGCACCCCCTGGAAGGTCGGCTCCGTCGACGTACTCGGCGAGAACTGTTGAAACGAGAAGTGGGTTTCACGTGAAACATGAAGAGGCCGCCGCTCCCGAGGAGGCCGAGCCGACCGGCGCCGTCGGCGAGGCGGACGCGCCGTCCTCACTCGGCAGCCGCCGCCGCATCCTGATCTGGGTCGTCGCCGGCGCGGTCGCGCTCACCGGGGCCGGGGTGGTCGTCGCCACCACCATCCGCTCCCCCTCGCAGGTCGCCGCCGACGCCGCGCCGCCGCCCGCCTCCGTACTCGCCGACCGGGTGGAACGGCGGGTGCTCACCTCATCGGTGGTCGTACGCGGCACCGTGACCGCCGAGCAGACCCTGACCGTCACGCCCGGCGCGGGCACCGGGGCCGCGGCGGGCGCGAAGCCCGTGGTCACCCGGGTCAACAAGCAGCCCGGTACGGCCGTGCGGGCCGGCGAGGTACTCCTGGAGGTCTCGGGGCGGCCCGTGTTCGCGCTGGCCGGTGCGCTGCCCGTGTACCGGGACCTGAAGCCCGGCGCCACCGGCAAGGACGTGGGACAGCTCCAGCAGGGGCTGGGGGCGCTGGGGCACCCCACCGGCGCGGACCCGGCCGGCACCTACGGCTCCGGGACGAAGGCGGCGGTCACCGCCTTCTACACCGCGCTCGGATACGCCCCGCGACCCGCCGATCCGGCCGACGCGGAGAACGTACGGGCGGCCGAGGACGCGGCGGACACGGCCGAACGGCAGGTCACCACGGCGAAGAACGCCCTGAAGAAGGCCAAGGAAGGCGGCGGCGACGCCTCGGAGGCCCAACTGCAGCTCACCTTCGCCCAGCAGGACCTGTCCAAGGCCACGTCCCGGCTGGGCGCGGCCCGGGCGGCGGCCGGCCCCATGGTCCCGGCCGACGAGCTGCTCTTCGTCAAGGGCTTCCCCGCGCGGGTTGACGCGGTGAAGGCATCGGTCGGCGAGCCCGTCCCGGAGTCCCTGCTGAGCGTCTCGGCGGGCGCCCCGGTCATCCGGGCCTCCCTCCCGGCCCACCAGAAGGACCTCGTGAAGCCGGGGATGAAGGTCCAGCTGCTGTCCGAGGCCACCGGCCTGAGCGCCACCGCCACGGTCGAGTCGGTGGCCGCCGACCCCACCCCGGCGGCGGCCGGGGCCGCCCCGACGGGCGGCGGCTCCGGCCAGGCCGCCCCCGACACCCCGCAGAATCCCGGCGGGTACGCCCTGACGGTCACACCCGACCAGGCCCTCGACACCCAGCTCACCGGGCAGGGCGTACGGCTCACCGTGACCGCCGCCTCCTCGGGGGAGCCCGTGCTGATCGTGCCGCTGTCCGCCGTCTCGGCGGGCGCGGACGGCCGGACCACCGTCACGGTGCTCGGCAAGGATCCGCAGGCCCGGGGGGACCGGCGCCGGGTCGAGGTCCGGGCCGGGATGTCCGCCGACGGGATGGTCCAGGTCGATCCCGTCGGCGGGGGCGCGCTCGCCGACGGCGACCGGGTGCTGGTCGCCCAGGCGAAGCCATGACCGGTGCCGGCCTCCCCCCGGTCGTCCGCTTCGAGGGCGTCGGGCTCACCTACCCCGGACCGCCGCCCGTCCACGCGCTGCGCCCCTGCGAACTGACCGTGGAGCCCGGCGAGTACGTCACGGTCGTCGGCCCCTCCGGCTCCGGGAAGTCGACCTTCCTGAACGTCGCCGGGCTCATCGACGCCCCGACCGGCGGCCGGTACCTGCTCGACGGCATCGACACCGGCGCCCTGCGCGACCGCGACCGGACCGCCCTGCGCGGGCAGCGCATCGGCTTCGTCTTCCAGTCCTTCCACCTCCTGCCGCACCGCAGCGCCCTGGAGAACGTGCTCCTGGCCATGGTCTACAACCGCGTCCCGCGGGCGGAGCGCGCCGAGCGGGCCCGTACCGCGCTCGACCGGGTCGGCCTCGGACACCGCACCGGCCACCTGCCGACCCGGATGTCCGGCGGTGAGCGCCAGCGCGTGGCCATTGCCCGCGCCCTGGTCGCCGGGCCGTCGCTGCTGCTGTGCGACGAGCCGACCGGCAACCTGGACACCGCCACGGCCGACTCCGTGCTGGCCCTGCTGGACGAACTGCACGCCGACGGGCTGACCCTGCTGGTCATCACGCACGATCCGCGGGTGGCCGGGCGGGGCCGGCGGACCGTGTCCATCCGCGACGGGATGCTGGGCGAGGTCGTCCGCCGATGACAGCAGTGACCCGATGACGACAGTGAGGTGGAAACGGTGAGGTGGAAACGGAAGGACACCGGCGCCGCGGCCGGCATCACCCCCTCCCGGTTCTCGCCGCGCGACCTGCTCGCCGAGGCACTCGCCGGAATGCTCCAGCGGCCCGCCCGCTCCGCCCTCACGGGCCTCGGCACGGTGTTGGGCGTGGGCACCTTCGTGGCGATCCTGGGCCTCACGGCCACCGCTTCCTCGCAGATCGACAGCCGGTTCAACGCCATGACGGCCACGGAGGTCGGGGTCGAGGACACGGCCGGCCGCGGCGATCCGCAGCTCGCGCAGCAGGTGCCGAACGCCTTCCCCGCCGACGCGGACGCCCGCGCGGGGGCCCTGAACGGGGTGACGGCCGCCGGGGTGTTCTGGCCGGTCCCGCTCGGCGGCAGCACCGTACGGTCGGCCCCGGTGGCCGGGGCCACGGGCGAGCGGATCCCGGTGGTCGCCGCCTCCCCCGGCATGCTGCGCGCGGCAGGGCTGACCCTCGGCTCCGGGCGGGGCTTCGACGACTTCCACGACGGGCGCGCCGAACAGGTGGCGGTGGTGGGCTCGGCGATGGCCGCCCGTCTGGGCATCACCACGCTCGAGAGCCGCCCGGCGGTGTTCATCGGCGACCACCCGTTCACCGTGATCGGCATCGCCACGGGCGCCGACCGCAAAGCGGACCTGCTGCTGTCGGTGGTGGTGCCCCGGCGGACCGCCGAGAAGCTGTGGGGGCCGCCGGACAACTCCCAGCGGGCCCGGATGCTGGTGGTGACCGAGCTGGGCGCGGCCCGCCAGGTGGCCGGGGAGCTGCCGCCCGCCCTGCGCCCGGACCATCCCGACTGGCTGGGGCCCGTACCGCCGCCCGATCCGCGGTCCCTACGATCGGGGGTCACCACCGACCTGGACCAACTGTTCCTGCTGCTGGCGGCGATCTGCCTGGTCATCGGCGCGGTGGGGATCGCCAACACCACGCTGGTGGCCGTGCTGGAGCGGACCGGGGAGATCGGCCTGCGCCGGGCCCTCGGTGCGCGCGGCCGGCACATCATGGTCCAGTTCCTGGCCGAGTCCGCCGCCCAGGGCGCCGTGGGCGGCCTGGTCGGCACCTCGCTCGGCACGCTCACCGTCGTCGCGGTGTCGGCCCTGCGCGACTGGACCCCGGTGATGTCGCCCGCCACCGTCGCCGTGGCGCCGCTGATCGGACTGGTCACCGGGGTCCTGGCCGGGCTCTACCCGGCGTGGCGGGCCTCCCGTACCGAACCGGCGGAGGCCCTCCGCCGCTAGTGCTGCGGCCTCCGCGCGTGTCCTAGGAGTGCTGCTCCGCCGACGTGGTCCGCTCCCGGGCGGTGGTCGGGACGGTGCCCAGCCGGCCGGCCTGGAAGTCGTCGAAGGCCTGCTGGAGCTCGTGCCGGTTGTTCATGACGAACGGCCCGTAGTGCGCCATCGGTTCACGGATCGGACGCCCGCCGAGGAGGACGATCTCGAGGGCCGGGGCGTTGGAGTCCTGGGACTCGTCCGCCCGCACCGTGAGCGAGCCGCCCTCGCCGAAGACGGCCGTCTGCCCGGTGTGGAGCGGCCGGCGGTCCTCGCCGACCGAGCCGCGCCCGGCCAGGACGTACGCCAGGGCGTTGAAGTCCTCGCGCCACGGCAGGGTGATCTGCGCGCCCGGGGTGACGGTCGCGTGGATCATCGTGATCGGGGTGTGGGTGATGCCGGGGCCCTCGTGGCCGTCCAGCTCGCCCGCGATCACGCGGAGCAGGGCGCCGCCGTCCGGGGTGGTCAGCAGCTGGACCTGGCCGCCGCCGATGTCCTGGTAGCGCGGGGGCATCATCTTGTCGGACGCCGGGAGGTTCACCCACAGCTGGAGGCCGTGGAACAGCCCGCCGGACACGACGAGGGACTCCGGCGGAGCCTCGATGTGCAGCAGGCCCGACCCGGCGGTCATCCACTGCGTGTCGCCGCCGTTGATGACTCCGCCGCCGCCGTTGCTGTCCTGGTGGACGAAGGTTCCGTCGATCAGGTAGGTGACGGTCTCGAAGCCGCGGTGGGGGTGCCACGGGGTGCCCTTGGGCTCGCCCGGGGCGTACTCCACCTCACCCATCTGGTCCATCATGATGAACGGGTCGAGGTACTGGTAGTTGATCCCCGCGAACGCGCGGCGCACCGGGAATCCCTCACCCTCGAACCCACCGGGAGCGGTGGTGACGGCCAGCACCTTGCGCGGGACGACCGCGGTCGGCTCGGCCACGCGCGGGAGCGTCAACGGGTTCTCAACAGTCACTGCGGGCATGGTCAGGACCTCCTTCTGCGTCGAGTTTAGTTGAAACTCGAACTTTCTGCCACACCCCACAGAACAGCGAAGGCCCCGGGGGCATTCCCCCAGGGCCTTCAGACGGTCTGACCTGGCATGACGCCGGGCCGACCGCCCGGCGACGCATCAGCCGTCCGTACGGCGACGGCGTCTAGCCGTACATGCGGCGCATCGCGAAGTCGACCATCTGCTCGACCGCCTTCGCGTCGAAGACCATCCGGTGGTCGCCCTCCATGTCGAGGACGAAGCCGTACCCGGTGGGCAGCAGGTCGATCACCTCCGCTCCGGTGATCACGAAGTACTTGGACTCCTTGCCGGCGTACCGGCGCAGCTCCTTGAGCGTGGTGAACATCGGAATCACCGGCTGCTGCGTGTTGTGCAGCGCCAGGAAGCCCGGGGTCTCGCCGCGCGGGCAGTAGACCTTCGAGGTGGCGAAGATCTGCTGGAAGTCCTCGGCGGACAGCGACCCGGTGGTGAAGGCCCGCACCGCGTCCGCGAGGGAGGGCGGGGACGGCTCGGGGTACAGCGGCTGCTCGCCGTACCCCACGCCGGGCATCTGCTGCTGCGGCGGGGCGTACTGCTGCTGGGCGCCCGGGTTCTGGTCGTAGCCGTACATGGGGCGAAGCCTACCGAGCACCCCCTGCCCTCAGGACACGGATTCCCGCCAAGCGCGCTCCGGCCCGCAGGGGACCGGCCCGATCCGGCCCCCTGCGGGGCGATCCAGGTTTTCTCCAGCGCCTCTGGCTTGACCCTGATCACACTCCGCACGGAAGGGTTGCCCTTATTACCCGTGGGTAGCATCATTACGTTACCGATTGGTATGTACGAGGAACCTGTCTCCCCGAGCCTTAACGGAGCCGTCGCCATGGGGCACTACAAGTCGAATCTCCGCGACATCGAGTTCAACCTCTTCGAGGTGCTCGGCCGCGACAAGCTGTACGGCACCGGTCCGTTCGAGGAGATGGACACCGAGACCGCCAAGAGCGTCCTCTCCGAGCTCACCCGCCTCGCCGAGAACGAGCTGGCCGCCTCCTTCGAGGACGCCGACCGCAACCCGCCGGTCTTCGACCCGGCCACCAACACCGCGCCGGTCCCGGCCTCCTTCAAGAAGAGCTACGAAGCCTTTATGGAATCGGAGTACTGGCGCCTGGGCCTGCCCGAGGAGATCGGCGGCACCACCTCGCCGCGTTCACTCATATGGGCGTACGCGGAGCTGCTGCTCGGCTCGAACCCGGCCATCTGGATGTACTCCTCCGGCCCGGCCTTCGCCGGCATCCTCTTCGAAGAGGGCAACGAGGCGCAGAAGAAGGTCGCCCAGCTCGCCGTCGAGAAGCGCTGGGGCTCCACCATGGTCCTCACCGAGCCGGACGCCGGCTCGGACGTGGGCGCCGGCCGCACCAAGGCCGTCCAGCAGGAGGACGGCTCCTGGCACATCGAGGGCGTGAAGCGCTTCATCACGTCCGGTGAGCACGACATGGAGGAGAACATCCTCCACTACGTCCTCGCCCGCCCCGAGGGCCACGGTCCGGGCACCAAGGGCCTGTCGCTCTTCCTCGTCCCGAAGTTCCACTTCGACTGGGAGACCGGCGAGCTGGGCGAGCGCAACGGCGTCTACGCCACGAACGTCGAGCACAAGATGGGCCTCAAGGCCTCCAACACGTGCGAGATGACCTTCGGCGACCAGCACCCCGCCAAGGGCTGGCTGATCGGCGACAAGCACGACGGCATCCGCCAGATGTTCATGATCATCGAGTTCGCCCGGATGATGGTCGGCACGAAGGCCATCGCCACCCTCTCCACCGGCTACCTCAACGCGCTGGAGTACGCCAAGGAGCGCGTGCAGGGCCCGGACCTGGCCAACTTCATGGACAAGACGGCGCCCAAGGTCACCATCACGCACCACCCCGACGTGCGCCGCTCGCTCATGACGCAGAAGGCGTACGCCGAGGGCATGCGCGCCCTGGTGCTGTACACCGCCTCCGTCCAGGACGCGATCCAGCTGAAGCAGGCCGCGGGCGAGGACGCCTCCGCCGAGATCGGCCTGAACGACCTGCTCCTGCCGATCGTGAAGGGCTACGGCTCGGAGAAGTCCTACGAGCAGCTCGCCCAGTCGCTGCAGACCTTCGGCGGTTCCGGTTACCTCCAGGAATACCCGATCGAGCAGTACATCCGGGACGCCAAGATCGACACCCTCTACGAGGGCACCACGGCGATCCAGGGCCAGGACTTCTTCTTCCGGAAGATCGTCCGCGACCAGGGCGCCTCCCTGAACGTCCTCTCCGAGACGATCAAGAAGTTCCTGGCCGAGGCCGCCGGCGGCGAGGAGCTGGCCGGCGCCCGCGACGCGCTCGCCAAGGCCGCCGTCGACCTCGAGGCCATCGTCGGCCAGATGATCGTCGACCTCACCGCCACCGGCGAGGACGTCAAGAACATCTACAAGGTCGGCCAGAACACCACCCGCCTGCTGATGGCCTCCGGCGACGTCGTCGTCGGATACCTGCTGCTCAAGGGTGCGGCCGTGGCCGCCGAGAAGCTCGCCACCGCCTCCGCCAAGGACGTGGCGTTCTACACCGGCAAGATCGCCGCAGCGAAGTTCTTCGTGTCGCAGGTCCTGCCGGGCGTCTCGGTCGCCCGCTCGCTCGCCGAGAGCGTCGACAACTCCCTGATGGAGCTCGACGAGGCCGCGTTCTAAGCAGCCCCGCGCCAACGGCCGGGTCCCCTTCCACGGGGGCCCGGCCGCTCGCTTACCAGCACGTTCTTCCGTTGTCGGTCGTTCATGGGACGCTCATACGCATGAGTCCACAGGAGCAGCGCAGCAGGGGGTACTCCGTCCCGACCGGGCGGCCGTACGCCCTCAAGGAGCTGCAGGCGAGCCTGGGCAGCCTCGGCGACCACCTCCGCGAGCTGTACGACGGCGCGCACCCGGCCGAGTACGACGGCATCGCCGACGCGCTGTACGTGGCCTTCCAGACCGCCACCGGGCTGGCCCCCGCCAGGAGCTACACCGGCTGCCCCGAACACCCCAACGGCGCCCTCGACCCCGAGGCCCCCGACGGCTGGGGCCGCTGCCTCCTCTGCAACGACCGGCGCCGGCTCGGCCGGCGGCTGCAGGGCGGCCGGCCCGCCGGCCCCGCGCCCGCGGCGGAGCAGCGGCGCCTCGGCTACCCCGTGCCGGAGGGCCCGTACACCCTCGAGACGCTGCGCGCCTTCCTGCGCACCGTCGAGGACCAGCGCTTCCACCTCGCCCTGTCCTCGCCCGCGGAGGACTTCGTCCGGATCGCCGACGACCTGCACCGCGCCTTCATCGTCGCCCGCGAGCTGTCCCGGCCGCGCAACGCCTCCGGCTGCTCCGAGCACCCCGGGGCGCCCATCGACCCCGACGCACCGCCCGGTGAGGGCTGTATCTTCTGCGCCGGACGCAAGAGACGCGCGCAGCGCTCCGCGCAGACCCCGGAGATGCTCCCGCGCATCCGCCGGGGCGAGCGCAGGCAGCTGCAGCGCCGATTCGAGCGTCCGCCGGGCTGAGAACCGACGGGACCGCAGATCACCCACCCCGCGGTCCCGGTGTCTCGGCTATCCGCCGCAGTCCGGCCATGGCGTACACGACCGTCGTTAAGGTGAACCACATGAGCTCTCCCGCCCGCTTCGACCGCGGCCACACCGACGATCTGATGACCTTTTTGACGGCCAGTCCGTCGCCGTACCACGCCGTGGCCAACGCGGCCGAGCGGCTGGAGAAGGCAGGCTTCAGGCAGTTGTCGGAAACGGACGCCTGGGACGCGGGCACCGGGGGCAAGTTCGTGCTCCGCGGCGGCGCGCTCATCGCCTGGTTCGTCCCGGAGGGCGCGAACGCCCACACCCCCTTCCGGATCATCGGCGCGCACACCGACTCCCCCAACCTGCGGGTCAAGCCGCTGCCGGACACGGGCTCCCAGGGCTGGCGGCAGATCGCCGTCGAGATCTACGGCGGGACCCTGCTCAACACCTGGCTCGACCGCGACCTGGGCCTGGCCGGGCGGCTGACCCTGCGCGACGGCACCGAGCGCCTGGTGAACGTGGACCGCGCACTGCTGCGCGTGCCCCAACTGGCCGTGCACCTGGACCGGTCGGTGAACACGGACGGCCTCAAGCTCGACAAGCAGCGGCACATGCAGCCGATCTGGGGTCTGGGCGAGGTCCAGGAGGGCGACCTGATCGCCTTCCTGGAGGAGGAAGAGGGCCTGGAACAGGGCTCGGTGGCCGGCTGGGACCTGATGGTCCACTCGATCGAGCCGCCCGCCTACCTCGGCCGCGACCGCGAACTGCTGGCCGGCCCCCGCATGGACAACCTGCTGTCGGTGCACGCGGGCGTCGCGGCGCTGGCGGCCGTCTCCACCGCCGGGAAGCTGGAGTACATCCCGGTCCTGGCCGCCTTCGACCACGAGGAGAACGGCTCGCAGTCGGACACCGGCGCGGACGGACCCCTGCTGGGCAACGTGCTGGAACGTTCAGTCTTCGCGCGCGGCGGCTCGTACGAGGACCGCGCGCGGGCTTTCGCGGGCACCATCTGCCTGTCCTCGGACACCGGCCACGCCGTGCACCCCAACTACGGTGAGCGGCACGACCCGACGCACCACCCGCGAGCCAACGGCGGTCCGATCCTGAAGGTCAACGTCAACCAGCGGTACGCGACGGACGGCAGCGGCCGCGCGGTGTTCGCGAGCGCCTGCGAGCGGGCCGGCGTGCCGTGGCAGACCTTCGTCTCCAACAACTCGATGCCCTGCGGCACGACGATCGGCCCGATCACGGCAGCCCGCCACGGCATCCAGACCGTCGACATCGGCGTCGCGATCCTCTCGATGCACAGCGCCCGCGAACTGTGCGGCGCGGACGACCCGTACCTCCTCGCCAACGCCCTGGTGGCCTTCCTGGAGGGCTGACGTCGCCCGCCCCTGCGCGTGAACCCCGCTCCGGACATGTGCCCGGCGCGGGGTTTTCACGTATCGGTGCAGGCCAAGGAAGCGAAGGGCAACGAGCCTTGATAGCTCGGCAGTTAACTGAGTAACGTACTTACTTATGGACTTCACCGTTATCGCGAACGCCGTCGAGGTAGACCACGGGATAAAGCGGCTGTCGATGCGCTTCATCAAGAAGTACGCGGATCCCGACCGGGATCGATTGAGCCGTGAGTTCTGCGACCAGATCACGGCGGCGTTGGCGCAGTTGGGGCTCATCACACTGCCCATGCGCCTGCCGACATCGGAGAACGAGTTCGTCTTCGTCATCGAGAAGGACAGCCGCATCGGACAAGCGGTACGCATAGCCTCATCCGTCGCACAGCTGGACAAAATGGGAGCAAACCCGTTCCCGGCGCTCGGCCCTCACAACTACCCCGCCATGGCGGACTACCTCCCCTGACCTGCAGGAACTGGCGGGCCGTCAGGGATGGGCGCCAATCAGCTTGTAACACCGTCCACTTGGGTTTAACGTTCACCGGGCAGGGAAGGGCTCGACGCCGTGACCCGCGGCCCGAGCTACCACAGGCGAGGCTCCAGTAATTCCGATTCGCAAACTGGAGTGCAAATGTCTACCTCGACGACCCTTCCCGCTCTCGCCGCCGGCGGCGAGAGCCCCTACGGGTCCACGCCGTTCACCATCGTCCGCCTCGGTCCCCTCGACCCGCCGCCCGAGACCGTCTGCTTCGTGGTTCCCTCGGGTGACCGCACCGTCGGAACCGTCGGGTGCCTGGCCATGGAGCCCAGCAAGGTCCGGGAGGCCGCGAAAGCGTGGCTGTTCCTCCGGCGCAAGCTGTACGCGGACCGGTCCGTGCGCGTCCTGCGCACCGACCGGCTCGACGCCAGCGATCTGGCGAGCGGGCGCGGTCGGCCGCACCTCACCTCGCGTGGCCTCCAGCGGTTCGAGAAGCGCGGGTACCGGAGCGTGTTCCCCCGTGGCCTCAGCACCGTCGGCACGATGCCCGGCACCACCTCGAGCACCGCGTTCCGCTACGACACCTCGTCGGCCCAGATGACCGAGCTGTACCTCGACCAGCTCCTCGCCCTGCACGCCGGCACGGGCACCGCCGCCGTCGCGGTCGTGCCCGCCAGGGGCCTGCGGCCCTCGTGGCGTGGGGCCAACTCCGGCCGCGTGGAGGAGAACTCGGCGCTCACGGCAAGCCTCTTCCCGGACGCCTCCGCCGTCGGACTGCTCCTGGAGGCCACGGGGTTCCCTGCGTACGGAGCCTTCCTGCACCAGAAGCGGGACCGCGGCTCCGCCTCCGGCCTGCTCTCGGCACACCTCCCGGAGGCCGCTCCCCCCGTCGCGCTCTGACACGCACGCACCAGCCGGGCCGGGCCTCCGGGCCCGGCCCGGCTGGGCCGCACCCCACGCCCGCCCTCACCACGGAGGCCTTCACCCATGCCCCTGCACTCACCCCGGTCCGTCACGGTCCGCTGGGGGTCCGACACCGTCCTCGTTTCCAACATCGAGCACGAGCTTCCGGGGCAGCCCGAGAAGGCCGTCCACGAGAAGGCCGTCGCGGCCGGAACCGCCAACCCGGCGACCCTGCTGTCCGAAGCGGCATGGGAAGCGGTGGCCCGTGCGACCACCGGGCCCGACAACCTCGCGGTACAGCTCCAGCCGACCTCTCAAGCGCCCTCCGGGCTCCTGATGGAGGAGAACGTCGAAGGCGCGACCCTGCGGTCGGTCGTCACCCGGGTCCACCTCAACGAACTACTGCCCGGCATCCAGCCCCGTACGGGCATGGCGGTGATGGAGATTCCCGATCCCCTGGTGCGAGGGAGCACGGACGGGGACCGTCCCTGCTCGATGGTGCGCTACCAGTACCAGGACCTCGACCACCTGCGGAACCACGTGTGGCAGACGATTCACGGCACGCTGTCGCTCAACAGCTACGCGCCGTCCATCCTGGCCCGCAAGGTCACGCGGAACCTGATCACGCACCCGGTCGAGATCGCCTTCGAGGACGGCACCGAGTCCTTCCACACCGTGGTCACACGTGACGGGATCACCCGGCTGGCCAGTGCCTGGGCCGTGCTGGCCGGTCCCGACGCCGACGCGGCCGTAGCGGCCACGACCGCGGTGGACGCGCTGTTCGCGAAGGTGCCGGCCAAAGCGCCCGGCGGAGCCGGTGGTTCCCTGGGAGAGCGGCTGGCGGCAGCCCGGGAGCGGTGGCGCCGGTCCATCCGGGAGGAGTTCACCCGGGAGATGGCCGCGGCGGAGCCGGGGCTCCGCGCGGTCCAGATCGCCCAGACGTACGTGCTGCCCGCGCAGATCGCCGTTGGAGTGGAAGGGCACCCTGGCCGGCTGCTCGCGGCGCAGGACATCTTCGACGACGCGATCAGGTCGGTCCTGGCCAGCGTCCACGTGGAGTTCAAGCAGTGGGACGCGGCTGCCCAGAACATGGAAGTCGCCACCCGCGCGCTCAAGCGGGTGATCCAGCAGGGGGACTCCCTGGTCTCGCAGGACGATCTCCAGGCCGTCTACGGCCTGGCCGTTGGCCGGATACCGGTAGAGGACATCCCCGGGCTCTTCGGCGGCACACCCCCAGGCACCGCGCTGTGGCGAAGTGTCTACCTCGTACACGCCCTGACCCGGCCGGAGCTGCTGGAACGGCTGAAGGACCAGGCCAAAGCGATCAAGGGCGGCAAGCGCATGGGGCTGAAGGGGTTCGCCGAACTCCTGGGCCCGCTGATCGACGTCCCGTGGCGCAGCTACAAAAAGCTGGTCACGACACAGGCCCGCAACGCCTGGAACAACGGCGGTGTGCTCACCGCCGATGTCACGAAGGACTGGGACCCGGTCCCAACGAACGACTTCACCGAGCTCGTCGCGCCCGCCCTCGCCGGTGACAAGAACGCCCGCTGCACACTGGCCGTGGCCGGCGGTGTCGCCCTTATCGCCGACAAGCTGCTGACGCGCAACGTCGGTTCGGGGCTGACGGCCGCGAAGACGAACGGCGGCGTCCCCTTCCGCGCCGACGTCAACCAGGTGATCGAGGACCTGTCACGGCAGGACAACGAGCTCGGCCTGTGGACCCTCGCACTGGTCGCGAACCGGTTCCGCAGCGACGCCCTGCCCACCAACGCGGTGACCATGCGCCAGCTCATCCACAAGCAGAACGCGTCCGACGGCGCCCACGACGCCTACGTCCACTTCAAGACCGACCTCGGGGAGAACGACAAGATCGCGCGGGACGCTGACGGCGTACCGCAGCCCCTGCTGCAGTGGGACGTGGTCTGGGCGTCCAACCCGGAGCGGGCCCGCAAGCTCCACCCGGGCCTGCCGCCCGCGGCGACGGGCTCGCCGGCAGGCGGGCCGGAAGCCGAGCCGCTCGACACCGAAGCCGACACCGGCACGGATACGGATGCGGACGCCGACGAGTCGGCGGACTCCCGCCCCCCCAGCCAGAAGGCCGCCGAGCAGCGGTACGTGCTTCGTCAGGGCATGGCCACCGCACGGGACGCGCTCGACCGGCTCCAGCTGCTCGAACGGGAGGTCGGCTCACACACTCCCGTCATCCCGCAGACGGTCCTCGACGAACTGCTCACCTCACTGATCGGCCTGCAGACCGACATCGAGAACCTCCGCCGGAAGATCACGCCGGATGAGGAAGCGGACTTGGAGGACGGGGACCTCCAGTGACCTGCTACTGAGGAAAAGCGGGGCACGGACCGGCAGAAGCCGGTCCGTGCCCCGCACACATTCGGCTACTGGACGTCCATCCCCGCGAGGACGAGGGGCAACCGGCTCGCGCCGTCGGCGGTGACGGTCACCGGAACGCCCCAGTCCTGCTGGTGGACGTGGCAGGCCGGGTACTCGTTGTGCGGGTCGTCGTCGCAGGACGCCGCCATCGCGGAGACGTGCAGTACGCCCTCGGTGACCTCCGGGTCGAGAGCGAGCTCCCTGAACAGGTCGGTCCCCGGGCCCTCGCCCGCCGTGAGCAGCTCGGGCGGGGTCGAGGAGACCAGCAGCCGGGTGGACGGCCCGTAGCGGGTGTCGAGCTTCTGCCCGCCGGGAGCCTGGAACACCACGTCGAGGCGGAGCGTGCCGGGCGCCACCTCGGTGGCGGCGCGCTGCGTCCGGTGGGCGACCGCGTCCACCCGTACCGCGTCCTCCGGAAGCCGCAGCCGGGTCAGCCGGTGCCGGGCGGACTCGACGACCACGATGTCCTCCCCGACCAGGACGGCGTCGCTGGGCTCGCGCAGGTCGGTGGCGAGCGTCGAGACCTCGCCGGAGGCGGGGTCGTACCGGCGCAGCGCGTGGTTGTACGTGTCGCACACCGCGACCGAGCCGTCGGGCAGGGCGGTGACCCCGAGCGGGTGCTGGAGCAGGGCCTGTCCGGCGTCCCCGTCCCGGTGCCCGAAGTCGAACAGCCCCGTCCCGACGGCGGACGCGACGACGTAGCCGTCGGGGGTGTCCTGCACGTACCTGAGGGCGCTGGTCTCGGAGTCGGCGACCCACAGCCGGTCCCCGGCGGCCGCGAGCCCGGAGGGCTGGGCGAACCAGGCCTCGGCGGCCGGCCCGTCGTGCAGCCCCTCGTTGGTGGTCCCGGCGGCGACCTCGACGGTCCCCTCGGCCGGGTCCCAGGTCCACAGCTGGTGCACGCCCGCCATGGCGATCCAGACCTTGCCCTGCCACCAGGCCACGTCCCACGGCGAGGACAGGTCCACCTCGAGTGCGGGCCCGGAGGTGGGCGAGCCCTGCCACCACTGGCGGCCGGTGCCGGCGACGGTCTCCACGGCCCCGGTCTCCGGGTCGAGGACGCGCAGGGCGTGGTTGACGGTGTCGGCGACGACGACCCGCCCGTCGGGCAGCAGCGCCAGCCCCTGCGGCTCGCTGAAGCTCCCGGCGGTGAACCCGCGCTCCCCGCTCCCGATGCGCCGTACGACGGTCTCCGCGTCGGCGGCCAGCTCCACCAGCTGGTGCCGGGTCGAGTCGGACACCAGGAAGTTCCCGCTGGGGAGCACCAGCGCCTTCCCGGGGAACCGCAGGTCGCTCGCGACCGGTTCCGGAGCCACGTACGGCCCGTCCCCGCGCCGCAGCGTCCCCTTGGCCTCGTGCACGGCCTCCAGCTCCACGACGAGCCGCTCGATGGCGTGCGCGTGCCCCTCACCGGCGTGCTGCGCGACGACGTACCCCTCGGGGTCGATCACCACGAGCGTGGGCCAGGCGCGGACGGCGTACTGCTTCCAGGTCGCGAGCTCCGGATCGTCCAGCACGGGGTGGTGCACCTCGTACCGCTCGACGGCATCGACGACGGCGGCGTGGTCGGCCTCGTGCACGAACTTCGGCGAGTGCACCCCGATGATCACGACGGTGTCGCGGTGCTTCTCCTCCAGCTCACGCAGCTCGTCGAGGACGTGCAGGCAGTTGATGCAGCAGAAGGTCCAAAAATCAAGAATGACAACGCGTCCTCGCAGGTCAGCGAGGGTGTACGGCTTGCCACCGGTATTCAGCCAGCCGCCCTTGCCGATCAGCTCGGGGGCACGGACACGGGCACGTCGGGGTGCGGACGCGGCAGAGTTCATGGCTCAAGGGTGCCACCCCCCGGCCTACGCACCCGCGCGGGTGACGACGGGGGACGGACCTCCGTGGGAGCCTGGCCACAGGCACCGAAGGAGGCGTCCGGAATGACCAGCGCGCATGAGTACGGCGAAGGCATCGATCCCGAGCGGGCGCTGAAGTACGCCATTCAGCACCACAGCGGTGAACGCACCGAGATCGTCGAAGGGGTCATCATCAACGTGACGCCGAATTGGGATCACGAGAACGCTGCCGAAGAGATTCGCGATCAGATCAAACCGCGGGTCAGGGAGCTCGGATGCGTCACCGGGTCCGGAAACCTTGATCTCCCGGGATCGTCGAACTGGTACGTCCCGGACCTGGCCGTGGCCCCGAAGGAGCTGGCCAAAGGCGGCGGAGCACTGCTGCCCGACCAGACACTGCTGATCGTCGAGGTCACCTCGGAGTCCAACGCCGAGACCGACCGGGTCGTCAAGCGCAAGCGGTACGCCGAGTACGGCGCGCCCCTGTACCTCCTGGTCGACCGTCCGGACAAGACCGTCACCCTGTTCGCCGGGCCCGGGCGGCTCGGCTACACCACGGTCGACGGGCCGCACGCGTTCGGGACAACCGTCCGGCTGCCGGAACCGTTCGGGATCGATCTGGACACCAGCGGGCTCTAGTCGAAGAGGGCGCTCAGCCGGGGGAGGCGGGACGTGGTTTCGGCCGTGTCGTCGAAGTCGAAGTCCCAGGCGGGGTCCAGTGGCGGGTAGCTGATCGTGAAGGAGTCCGCCGGGAGTTCGCGGCCCGTGGCGGACTCGTAGGCGGTCCAGGCGATGGAGAGCGCCTCCTCGTCGGCCAGTTCCAGGCCCTCCCGCGCGGCCTCGCGGACCGCCGGGTGGGAGGCCAGGGAGTCGGGGTCGGCCAGGGCCGCCTCGAAGGCGTCCTGGCCCTGGGTGAGGAGCCAGCCCCGGAAGTAGTCGAAGCCGTCGTCCGAGCAGCCGCCGTTGATCACGTAGGCCGCGGCCCAGAGGGGGCTGCGGTAGGACTCCGCCAGCAGGTCCCACAGCACCTGCTGGGCCCCGGCTATCTCCGCCTCCGGGAGGCGTGCGAGCAACGCCGCCGCACGCTCCGCCACCAGGTCCTGCGCCGCCTCCGCGCGGGCCGTGTCGATCAGCTTCCAGAACGTCTGCTTGTCCATGGACAGAGCCTCGCACCCGGCTCTGACATCAGGTGAGGAAGGAGTGGAGAGATCCCGCGAGTGATGTGACGAACGCGTCCCGGACCGCGGGCGGGACCAAGTCCAGGGACAGGTACGGGTTCAGGTCCTCGAGCTCGACGAGGAGGAGTTCGCCGGACGGCGCCCGGCAGGCGTCCACGCGCTGGATGCCGTGGCCGAGGGTGTTCCACTCGACGAAGGCGCGGGCGAACGCCAGGTCCGCTCCGGTGGGTTCGTAGGGCCGCAGCTCCCAGCGGCGGTCCGGGTCCGGGGCGTACAGGGCGTACTGGAAGGCGTCGTCGACGAAGTAGAAGGACACCTCGTACGCGAAGTCGATGCGGGGCTGGATGAGGATCTCGCCCGCCGGGCCGGACGGTTGTGCGGTGAAGGCCAGGCCGATGGAGTCGGCGCCCTGCTTGGGCTTGACCGCGTACGAGGGGACCTGCGGCAGCTCCGCCAGCCGGGCCGGGTCGTCGATCGTCGGGATGACCGGGTACCCGGCGGCCGTGAGGTCGAGCAGGTACTGCTTGCCCGCCATGTCGCCGCGGCCCGTGAGCGGGTTGTAGACCCGGGTGCCCGCGGCGAGCGCGGCGGCGCGGAAGGAGTCGTAGGCCTCCTGGTAGTGCAGCACCGGCCCGCTGTTGCGGACGATCACGGCGTCGAAGCCGGGCATCAGGCGTTCCGCGTCCAGCGGATGGCACAGGGCCAGCGGGAAGTGCTCGCGCAGCCGGGCGGTGAGGAACGTGTCCTCGTCGCCGTAGCGGCGGCCGCGCGCCGGATAGGCCAGGTCGGTGACGTAGAGCAGGGGCATGAGGGCAACCTATCGCGGGCACGGATCGGCGCATGAAATACCCCGTACGGGACAAAGTGCCGGCCGTCGGGGACGCCTACTGGATCGAGGACGAGGACGGGCGCCTGGACCGCGAGCTGTCCGGCGTCAGGCGGGCGGCGGCGGCGCCGCGTAGCAGTGGACGCTCACCGTCCGGTCCGGGCCCCACCGCTGTTCGACGGTGGCCAGACGGCTCCAGCCGAGGCTTTCGTAGAGGGCGGCCGCCGCCGTGTCGGAGGCCAGGACGTCGAGGACGGGGTGCAGCGCGCGCTCGCGCGCGCCCCGCACGGCCCGCTCCAGCAGCAGGGCGCCGGTCCCCCGGCCGCGGGCGGCGGGCGAGACGAACAGGCGGCTGACCACCGCGGTGCGCTCGACGGGCACGCCCGCGCGGCGGCTCCACAGGCCGGGCGCCGCGTCGGCGGCTCCGCTGCGGGACAGGCCGATGTGGCCGGTCACGCGGCCGTCGCGGTGCGCCACCCAGGCGTCGAGCAGGGCGGGCGGAGCCAGCCACTGCGCGGGCCGGTCGGGCCAGTCCAGGGGGTAGCCGTCGTGCGCGTGGACGGCGGCGAGCACCCCGACGCACGCGTCGAGGTCGGGGAGCTCGCGCCGCCGCAGGCCCTGGGTCTGCGCTTCGTCCTCGGTCACCGGGAGGCGGGCGGGCGCAGCCCCAGCATGCGGTCCTTGAGGGCCGGGAACTGGGCGCGGGTGTCGGGGACCTTGGCCGGGTCGAGGTCGACGGTGAGGACGTCCTCGCCGGGGCCCGCCTCGGCGAGGACCTCGCCCCAGGGGTCCACCACCAGGCTGTGTCCCGCCTGTTCGACGCCCGCGTGGGTGCCGGCCAGCCCGCACGCGAGGACGTACGACTGGTCCTCCACGGCCCGCGCCCGGCTCAGCAGCGTCCAGTGCGAGCGGCGCCGCGCGGGCCATCCGGCCGCGACGACCATCGTGGTGGCGCCGGCGTCGACCAGTCCGCGGAACATCTCGGGGAAGCGCAGGTCGTAGCAGGTGGCGATGCCGAGGGTCTGTTCCGGCAGCTCCACCGTGGTCAGGGAGTCGCCCGGCGCCATCAGCACGGCTTCGCCCTGGTCGAAGCCGAACCGGTGGATCTTCCGGTAGGTGGCGGCCAGCTCGCCCTCCGGGGAGAGCACGAGGGCGGTGTTGTACAGCGAGCCGTCGCCCGCGCGCTCCACGACCGAGCCGGCGTGCAGCCAGACCCCGGCGTCGCGGGCGGCCCCGGACATGGCCGCGTAGGTCGGGCCGTCCAGCGGTTCCGCCTCGGTCTCGAACTGCTCGTAGGCGAAGGCGCCGACCGTCCACAGTTCGGGCAGTACGACGAGGTCGGAGCCCGCCTGTTCCCGTACGAGTTCGGCCACGCGGGAGCGCCGGGAATCCACCGACTCGCCCTCGTTCACTGCGATTTGAATCAGCGAGGCGCGCACATTACCACCGTCCTGGCCTTCCAGCCGTCAACTCGGGCCTACGATCGTCACACGAAAGCACTGCCGGGGTGCTCACCGGCAGCGTAGTTTTGGAAACCGAGTCTGACGTCCAGAGCTTCCAGAACGCGCCACTGAACAGCACCGCGAGGGGTCCCGTTGACCGTCCATCCCAGCCTTCAGCCCTATGCCGACGCGTGGACGCACTCCATCGAGGCGATAACCGAGCTGGTCCTTCCGCTGACGGAGGGCGAGTGGAACCGGGCGACGCCGTGCCCGGGCTGGTCGGTCCGTGACGTCGTGTCACACATCATCGGCATCGAATGCGAGCAGCTCGGCGACCCGCGGCCGATCCACACCGTGGCCCGCGACCTGCGGCACGTCGTGGACGAGTTCAGCCGGTACATGGAGGTGCAGGTCGACGTACGGCGCCACCACACCGCACCGGAGATGACCTCGGAGCTCGAGTACACCGTCATCCGGCGGTCGCGGCAGCTGCGGAACGAGAAGCGGGATCCGGACACGATGGTGCGGGGGCCGCTGGGCGACCAGGTGACGCTGGAGCACGCGCTGCGGCTGCGGGCGTTCGACGTGTGGATCCACGAGCAGGACCTGCGGGCGGCGCTGGGCGCGGCGGGGAACTGGGACTCGCCGGGTGCGTACGTGGCACGGGACCTCCTGCTCGCCGGGCTGCCGAAGGTGGTGGCGAAGCGGGCGGGGGCGCCGGCGAACTCGGCGGTGGTGATCGACGTGCACGGCGCGCTGGAGTTCATGCGGACGGTACGGGTCGACGCGGAGGGGCGGGGGACGGTGGACAAGGCCCCGTCGCTGGGCCCGGCCGCGACGCTCACGCTGGACTGGGAGACGTACGTGCGCCTGGCCGCGGGCCGGGTCCGTGCGCACGCCGTCGCCGACCGGGTGAAGGTGGAGGGCGACACGGAGCTGGCCGAGGCCATCCTGGCCGGGTTCGCCGTGACTCCGTAGCGACCGTCTGCCGTGACGCGACGGCCGTCGTGACGCGACGGCCGGTGCGCTCGTGCGCGGCGGCCCGCGCGCAAGATCAACGGATCCTGCGCGCACGGCACACGTCCCGTGGCCGCCCCTGCCTAGTCTCGACCTCACCCGGCGCGTCCGGGCGGGGTGGGACGGGGGTCCGCCCCGCCCGGGGCGCAGGTTTCAGCGCGCCGCGCCGGCCTCGCGCGCGGCCGCCCACCGGAACTCGGTGGGACTGAGCCCGTACGCGGCGCGGAAGGCGCGGCTGAAGGCCGGGGCGTTGGTGAAGCACCAGCGGGCCGCGATCTCGTGGACGGGGCGGCCGGCCAGCTCGGGGCGGGCCAGATCCGCGCGGGCGCGCTCCAGGCGGCGGCGCCGGACGGCGGCGCAGACGCTCTCGCCCCGCTCGCGCACGAGCGCGTGCAGGCTCCGTACGGAGATGCCGTGCGCGGCGGCGATCAGTCCC
Source organism: Streptomyces sp. cmx-11-4 (assembly GCA_049998195.1). Taxonomy (GTDB): domain Bacteria; phylum Actinomycetota; class Actinomycetes; order Streptomycetales; family Streptomycetaceae; genus Streptomyces. Next base: position 301,546 of record JAEBET010000004.1, on the reverse strand, counting down.
GGGGTGAGCGCCGGATCGCCCAGGTTGTGCTCGACGAACGCGTCGACCCGCTCGCGCAGGGCCCGTGCGCGGGCCTCTGCGGGGAGCTCCCCGTAGGCGTCGAGGCGGTGGGCGAGGCAGGCGGCGGCCAGGTCGGCCGCCACCGAACCCAGCCGGCGCAGCTCCTGCGGCTCGCATGCGGAGCCGTGCTCGTCCAGCGACGAGACGAACCGCGCCAGGACGGCCGCCATTCCGATGTCCGAGGCGATGCGCCGGCCGAGCAGCCCGTCGACCCTGCCGGACCGCAGGGGCAGGGTGTCCTTCGGCAGGTGCAGGATGATCGACCGGTTCGGGCCGTCCCCGGGGTGGGCGACGGTCTCCTGGGGGCGGGAGGTGTCCCAGAGGATCATGTCGCCGACGCCGATCTCCTCGTCGCCGCCTTGGTGGGACATCCACCACCGGCCGCCGGTGATCAGCGCCGGCTGGTACTGCTCCGGGTCCCCGCGGCGGATCAGCGCGGGCGTGCGGCGCGAGCTCAGCGGCGAGTGCGCGAAGGCGGACACCTGGACGACGCCGAGGTCCAGCATCGCCGCCTCGGCCCGGAAGTCGGCGGACCGCTCGCTCCTGATGGCCGTCGGTATCAGGGCGGAGGCGACGAGGTCGTTGAACCACTCGAACCTGTCCGCCACCGGCACGGAGTCGGCGGACACACTGGTCCACATTCCGGTAGTCCCCCCTCTGGCAGTGCCCGCGGCTGCGGACGGCGGGCCTACGGTGACCTGCGCCCCGATGTCTCCGGAAGGGAACACGCTCGAGTGGCCTGCTCCGGTTGCGGGGCCTGCGGCGCGGGGATCCCGGCGCGGGCGCCGGCGGCCTCGCGGGACAGGGCCCGGCCGCGCAGCCGGAGGATCTGGGTGATGCCGAGCGCCTCCACGGCGAACACCGTCGAAAACGCGATGCGGTAGTTGTCACCGGTGGCGTCCAGGAGGATGCCCACCGCCAGCAGGGTCGTCATCGAGGCGATGAAACCGCCCATGTTGGTGATTCCGGAGGCGGTGCCCTGACGGTCCGCCGGGTTGGCCGGGCGGGCGAAGTCGAAGCCGATCATCGACGCCGGGCCGCAGGAGCCCAGCACCAGGCACAGGGTGACCAGCAGCCACATCGGGGCCCGGTCGCCCGGGTGGACGAGGACCGCCGCCCAGAGCAGGGCCGTCAGGCCCACCGTGCCCAGGGCCAGCGGTATCCGCGAGGACTGGCGGCGGCCGACGATCTGGCCGTAGACCAGGCCGAGCGCCATGTTGGAGGCGACCACCAGCGTCAGCAGCCCGCCCGCGGTGGTCCGGGACAGCCCCTGTGCCTCGACCAGGAACGGCATGCCCCACAGCAGCAGGAACACCATCGCCGGGAACTGCGTGGTGAAGTGCACCCACAGGCCGAGCCTGGTGCCCGGTTCGCTCCAGGACTCGCGGATCTGGCGGCGGACGAAGCCCCCGCCCGTGCCCCGCGCGGCCGGCGGCGCCGCGTGCCCCTCCGGGTGGTCGCGCAGGAACAGCACCAGCGGGACCAGGACCACCAGCCCCGCCGCCGCGCTCCCGGCGAAGGCCGGCACCCAGCCGACCCCGTGCAGGACGGGCGCCAGGACCAGCGTGGAGACGAGGTTGCCCGCCATGCCGACCAGCCCGGCCAGCTGCGCCATCAGCGGCCCGCGCCGGGCCGGGAACCACCGGGTGCCGAGCCGCAGCACCGAGATGAAGGTCATGGCGTCGCCGCAGCCCAGCAGGGCCCGGGCGGCCAGCGCCATCTCGTACGAGGGGGCCAGCGCGAAGCCGAGCTGTCCGGCGGTGAACAGGACGGCCCCGAGCGTCAGCACCCGCTTGGTGCCGAGCCGGTCCACCATCAGGCCCACCGGTATCTGCATCCCCGCGTACACCAGGAGCTGGAGCAGCGAGAAGGTGGCCAGCGCCGAGGCGTTGACGTGGAAGCGGTCGGAGGCGTCGAGTCCGGCCACGCCCAGGCTGGTACGGAAGATCACCGCCACGAAGTAGACGGCGACGCCGATGGACCAGACGGCGACGGCCTTCCGCCCGCCGGGAGGGTCGAGGGCGCTCACCGGGCGTCCCCCCGCATCAGGGCCGCGACCCGGCCCAGGTGCGCCCGTACGCAGGCCGCCGCGCGGTCCGCGTCGCCCGCCCGCAGCGCCGTCAGGACCTCGCGGTGTTCGGCGAGGTTCCGCGCGACCCGGTCCGGGTGGGCGTGCATCACCGCGACGCCCATCCGCAGTTGCCGGTCGCGCAGTTGGTCGTAGAGGCGGGACAGGATCCGGTTGCCGGCGTGCCGGACGATCTCGGCGTGGAAGCAGCGGTCCTCGGCCGCGAAGGCCGCCAGGTCGCCGCTGTCCGCGTGCCGCTCCTGCGCGCGCAGCAGCTCCTCCAGCCGCTCGAGGAGCGCGGCCGGGGCCGGGACGGCCCGCCGTACGGTGAACTCCTCGACCAGCAGCCGGGTTTCGACCACGTCCGCGATCTCCTGCGCCGACACGGGCAGGACCAGCGCGCCCTTCTTGGGGTAGAGCCGGATCAGCCCCTCGGTCTCCAGGCGCAGCAGCGCCTCGCGCACCGGCGTGCGGGAGACGCCGACGGCCTCGGCGACCTCGCCCTCGGTCAGGAGCGTGCCGCCCTCGTACCGGCGGTCCAGGACGCCCTGTTTGATGTGCCGGTAGACGCGGTCGGCGGCGGGGGCGGGTGCTGGCATGGGCACAGCATAGATACATGACGCGTACAGCCTTGTCGCGTCTCGGCATCCAAGACTGCATCGAACGATGTAGCGCGGGTTCGTCCACCGGCACGACGTACGGAGCCCCGCCCGCCGGGACGCTGGAGTCATGGCCGACACCCTGACCACCGTCCCGGTGAGCCGTACGTCCGCCCGGCTCCCCCTTCTCGACGTCCTGCGCGGCGCCGCCATCCTCGGCACCCTCATGACCAACGTGTGGATCTTCGCCTCGCCCGGTTCGGAGTGGGGCGTGCTCCAGGGCGGGCTGACCACCCCGGATCCGGTCGCCGATCCCCAGGTCGCGAACATCGCCGAGAGCGTCTTCCGCTTCCTCGCGGACGGCAAGTTCCTGGCGCTGCTGACGGTCCTGTTCGGGGTCGGCCTCGCCATCCAGTACGACTCCGCCGCCCGCCGCGGCGAGCCGTGGCCCGGCCGCTACCCGCGGCGCGCCGCGTTCCTCTTCCTCGAGGGCACCGTGCACTTCGTGCTCGTCTTCGCCTGGGACGTGCTGATGGGGTACGCCGTCACCGCCCTCCTCGTCGCCTGGCTGCTCGCCCGCTCCGAGAAGGTCCGCGGGCGGGTCCTGTGGACGGCCGCCTCCGTGCACCTGGCCCTGCTCGCCCTGCTGACTCTCGCCGCCCTGAGCGCCGCGGCCGGCACGCCGCAGGAGCCGGACCCGGCCGCCGTCGAGCTGTACGCCCGAGGCGGCTACGGCGAGCAGATCGCCTTCCGGCTGGCGAACCTCCCCGTCCTGCGCATCGAGCCCGTCTTCTCCTTCGCCCTGCTCGTGTTCCTCTTCCTGCTCGGCGTCCGGCTGCACCGCGCGGGTGCCTTCACCGCCACCGCCGAAGGCCGCCCCATCCGGGCCCGGATGGCCGCCTGGGGCATCGGCCTCGGACTGCCCCTGAACGCCGCGTGCGCCCTCGGCGGCGACGCCTTCTTCCTCCTGGGCCGCTACGGGGCCGCGCCGCTCCTCGCCGTCGGCTACATCGGCCTGATCGGCATCGCCCTGGACCGGCTGTGGATCCCGCGGCCCGTCACCACCGCCCTCGGCTCGATCGGCCGCACCGCCCTGACCTGCTACGTCGCGCAGAACCTGCTGTGCATGCTGCTCTGCTACGGCTTCGGGCTGGGCCTGGCCGCCCGGCTCGCCGGAACCGGCCCCTGGTGGGTGATGGGGCTGTGGGCGGCCGTCGGATCGGCCCTCGCCGCCGGGTCGTGGCTGTGGCTGCGCCGCTTCGACCGGGGCCCGCTGGAATCCGTACAGCGGTTCGTGCTCAGGTGACCTCCACGTCCAGGACGAACTCGTCGTACGGGGCCTCGTCCGGGTAGGGCGGCCGGATCTGCGCGAAGCGGATCCGGGCCCGGCCGCCGCCCGGGGGACGGCCCCGTACGACGTACGTGCGCTCCGCCGCCGCCCCCGGCACCGGGGCGCCTTCCCCGGACCCGCCCGCCTCCCCGGAGGGCGCCGGCGCCTGCGACACCGCCACCACGTCCGCGTCCCCGCTGACCTGCCAGGTCCACACGTACCCGCGCGCCCCTCGCCCGGTCAGCCGCAGCTCGTACGGCTCCCCGGGGCTCAGCACGACGCTCCGTACCTCCACGCGCCTCAGGTCCTCTCAGCCGGGGCCGATCACCGCGCCCTCGTGCCAGCCGGCACCGTCCCGCCAGTAGTGCTGGAGCAGGCGGTCGGTACGCAGGACGATCACTTCCAGGTTGAACCCGAAACTGCCCTGGAGCATCCCGGTGACCGCCCGGACGCCGTGCCCGAAGACCGCGCCGCGGGTCCACGCCGAGCCGCTCGCGTTGCCGCGCCACCAGTGCTCGACGCGCCCGTCGGCAACGGCCACGCACAGCTCGTAGTTCCCCGCGGTGTCCTCGTCCACCGCCCCGTACTGCGCCTCGATCAGGCAGGGCGCGGAGGCCGCCCCGGCCCCGAAGACCTCCCCGGCCCGCCAGACGAAGCCGTTCGCGTCGTCCCGCCACCACAGCTGCATGCGGCCGTCGGCGCGGGCGGCGACGAGGTCGAGCCGGCGGGAGCGGGTCTGGACGAGGGCGGGGCCGTAGTGGGCGATGCCGGAGGCGAAGCGGCCGCCGTCGTTCCAGGTCCAGGGGGCGCCGTTGATCCGCCACCAGTGGTTCAGGCGGCCGTCCGCGGTCCGCACGACCACCTCGAAGTTGCCCGGCTTGCCGTAGTCGCTCTGGATGAAGGCCGGGGTCGAGCCGACGGACGCGTCACCCGGGCCGAAGGCGCCGCCGTCGCGCCAGACACGGGGGGACTGCTCGTAGTACCAGTGGCGCAGCCGGCCGCCGGTGGTCACGTGCAGGGACTCCATGTTCCGGTTGTAGGTGGTGCCGGTGAACGCGGGCGGGCCCGAGGCGTCGTTCGCGAAGGTGCCGGCGCGGGCCCACGCGAAGGGGGCGTCGCCCTCGCGCCACCAGTGCTGGAGGCGGCCGCTGCCCGCCCGCGCGAGCAGCTCGAAGTTGCGGTGGGCGCGGCCGTTGCCGCTCTCGTAGACGTTGCCGGTGTGCAGGCGGCGCTTGCTCCACGGGTCGATGTTGGTGCCGCGCAGGCCGCACTTGGCCCAGTAGTCGATGTTGACCTCGCCGTAGGCGATCCGGCCGTAGCCGCCGACGTGGTAGCCGGTGCCCCAGGAGTTCTTGAACAGCCAGCAGCCGGCCGCGTCGTCGTACCCGACGATCAACACGCAGTGGCCGCCCGCGAGCCGGTCGCTCGTGCGGTGGTAGACCCCGGCGCCGAGGGCGAAGAAGTCGTCGTACACGTCGAAGCAGGCGGTCAGCGGGCCGACGGTGTCCAGCCAGACCTTCTGCTGCTCGACATCGCCGAGGCGGACGTAGTCGGTGATGCGGACGGTCCGGCCCGATCGGTCCCAGCTGGGCGTGTACTCGGCGCGCCAGGCGTCGCGCCGGGCGGCGGGCAGACCGGCGGGCGGGGTGCTGTACGGCCAGCAGTCCGGATCGGCGAGCCCTCCGTTGGTCCTGATCCAGTCCAGGGCGGTCTCTGGGTTGCTGCCCTGCCCGCAGCTGCACCTGAGCCCGTCGTGGACGTCGCCCTCGGAGCGCTCCGCCCATACGCAGTGCTCGATGCGGGCCATGGACTCCACCAGGGCGGCGGCGCCGAAGGCCCAGCAGGAGCCGCACGGGTTCTGGTCCTTCACCTTGGTGATCCAAGGCCGGCCCCAGCGGCTGCGCCAGTCGACGGCGGCGGGCCGCACCCCCGGCCGCGTGCCGGGGAGCAGCCCGTGGGCGGCCCGGCGCCGGTCGAGGTGCGGATTGCCGCTCTCGTACCCGATGAGCGCGCGCAGGTCGGCGCGCCGGACGGCCTCGGCGGGGGTCAGGTTCACCCCGGGCTCCAGACCGAGCGAAGGCCGCGGCACGGGCTCCTCGTCGGCCAGGTGCTCGAGGACCGACCACCGCGCCCCGCGCTCCGCGAGCCGTGCCCGCAACTCCCCCGCGGTCTGGACAGTTTCCTCCGGCATGGCGGCCCCCCAGCTGCACCCGTTCGGATCCCCGACGTGGGAGCGTCTCCCCGCGCCCGGGCCCCGTCAAGGGGGTCGGGAAGGTCGCGCGGTGGCACGAGGGGGCTCCACACGGCGCTCGGCATCACCGCCGGGCCGGACGGCAACCTGTGGTTCACCGAGGCGCCGGCAACCGCGTCTGCAGGGTGGGGGCCGGCGACTTCGTGTAGTCGGCGAGCGGAAAGAAAATCCGGCAACTAGCGTGAGCGCCATGACTGTTGAGCTGAACGAGACCGTGCGCGGGCTGCTGGACGCGCCGCATCCCGCCGTCCTGTCGACCATCAACCCCGACGGAAGTCCGCAGAGTTCCGTGGTCTGGGTGTCCCGCGAGGGCGGCGATCTGCTGATCTCCACCGAGCAGGGCCGCCGCAAGGCGCGCAACATCGCCCGGGACGGGCGGGTCGGCCTGACGGTCTTCGACCTGGCCAACCCCTTCGTGTACGCCGAGATCCGCGGCACGGCCACCCTCGCCGAGGACGCGGGCCGCGCGGTCGCCGTCCGCATCGCCGAGGAGTACCTCGGCCCGGGCGCCGGCAAGGAGTACCAGGACGCCCCGGCCGACACCGTCCGCGTGGTCGTCCGCATCACCCCCGGCAAGGTCCTCGGCAACGCGGCACGCGCCGACGGCTGAGGCGCCCCCCGGCAACAGCCGGGAGCCCCGGAAGACGCTGACCTTCGCGACCGCCGCGACGTCAGCGGGGATGCCGTTCACGCCGGCGACCTTGACGGTCCGCGTCTGGCCGCCGGCCACCGCGCCGCCCGACGTACGGGTGTCGGAGAGCCGGGTCGGGGTGACCGGGCTGAACTTCTGCCCGGCGTGCTGGCAGACGTTCTGCTCCCCCAGTGGCAGTCGGGCCGTATGGCCCTACGGCAGGCGCGCCCGCACCGCCGTCCACGCGTCGACCGCCTCGGCCAGGGGCTCGCCGTCCGCCAGGTACGGGCGTACGAGGGCCATCCGGGCGATGAGGATCTTGATGCCGCGCAGGTGCACGATGCGCGGGCGCGGCAGATCGCGCCAGGTGCGGGCCTCCGCGGCCGCCTGCTGCGGGGTCAGGTCGATCAGCGCCAGCAGCTCCCGGCACAGGGCCGCCGGGTCGCCGCCGCGGTCCGGGCCGAACTCCCGGATCAGGTAGCCCCGTACGGCCGCCAGCTCCGCCCCGCGGGCCAGCGCGCCCGTCCCCTCGGCCTCCGCGCAGCGGCAGGTCGCGGCCAGAGCCACCCGGCCCCAGCGGAGCCGGACCGCGTCGGGCACCAGGTCGTCCTGCATCCACCCCACCGCCAGGCTGCGCAGCGCCCGCGGAGGGGGCTCGTCGCCCAGCGGCGGGCCGGTGGCCAGCCACTCCTCCAGCTCCTCCAGGGAGTGCCCGTCCGGCGGCACCGAGGTCAGCACCTGGCCCCGGCTGAGCAGCGCGACCACGGCGCCCGTGAAGTGGACCTTCGCGACGTGCCCGGCGTCGAAGGAGCCGACGGGGCGCCCGTACCGCTCGATGCGGCGCAGCCCCAGCCGCAGCTCCCCCACGGCGTATACCTGTCCGGCCCGCGCCACCCCGCCGACGCAACGGACCACGCACACACCGCCCGTGACGTCGGCCTCCTCGACGGAGTACACCTGCAACTCGGCTATCGGCACGCCGGGAGGCTACCCGGTCCGTCCCGTCAGCGTGACGGGCCTTCCAGGACGAGGCGGATCTCCGTCACCTCGTACCCGGCCCGGTCGAAGGCGGCCGCCATCGGGACGTTGACGGTGTCGGTGGTCGCGGTGACGCGCTCGGCGCCCGCGGCGGCGTGGAAGCGGGTGATCTCGGCCAGGATCTCGTCGATCAGGCCCTGGCCGCGCTGCTCCGGTACGACGCCCAGGTAGCCCACGTTGCGGTGGTACGGGGTCGCCGAGGGGATGGCCATGCCGGCGAGGGTGCCGTCCGGGAGCTCGGCGAGGCGCCACCAGGAGCGCTCGCCCGGGCAGTCGAGGTAGAAGGCGAAGTCCTCGCGGGCCAGTTGCCGGGCGTCCATCAGGCGCAGCTCGTTCTGGGTGGCCAGGTCGAGGCTGCCGGTGGACAGCCGGACGAAGGCCTCCAGGAACTCCTCGTCCGTGCCCTCGCGGAAGACCAGCCGCCCGCTGGGCTCGGCCGGAGTCCCGGCGGCTGGGGTCCACTCGTAGCGCAGGCGCTCGATCTCGGTGGTCAGACCGGTCTCGTACGCCGCCTTCTGCCGCCAGGCGACCGCGTCGGCCACGGCCGGGTCGGCCCGCCAGTCGCGGGGCAGGGAGAGGTTGTAGAGCGGGAGCCCGCCGAAGGCGGCGTGGCCGGCGGCGAGCAGCCCGGCGGCGAGCGCGGCCGGGTCGGCCACCGAGGCCCGCACCTGGAGGCAGTCGAGCGCGAGGGGCCGCTCGCTGTCGGCGCGGCCCCACCACAGGGCGCGGGCCAGGACCTCCCCGTCCTCGTCCTCGGCGAACCAGATCCATTCGGGGCGCAGCCGGTTCCCGGCGAGCTCCTCACGGATCCGCTCGGCGGTCAGGGCGGGGACGGGTCCGTCGGCCGGATAGGCGAGGGTGCGGTGCAGGTCGGCGGGGCCCGCGGTGGCAGGTCGAAAGCGCATCCGGCGATGATCACACTTTGTGACCGCACCGGCCAGGGGTTTCTCCGCGTGCCGGAAACGGCCGGAGGCCGGCCCCGTGTCGCGGGGCCGGCCTCCGGGTGTGCGTCGTCTCCCGTCACGCCCAGGTGATCAGGCGGCGGGGGTGTTCCAGGACCGCCGCGATGTCGGCGAGGAACTTGGAGCCGAGCTCGCCGTCGATGAGACGGTGATCGAACGACAGGGCCAGGGTGGTGACCTGTCGGGGCTTCACCTTGCCCTTGTGGACCCACGGCTGGAGCTTGATCGCGCCGATCGCGAGGATCGCGGACTCGCCCGGGTTCAGGATCGGCGTACCGGTGTCGACGCCGAAGACGCCGACGTTGGTGAGGGTGAGGGTGCCGTTCTGCATGTCGGCCGGGGAGGTCTTGCCCTCGCGGGCCGTGGCGACCAGCTCGGACAGGGCCGTCGACAGCTCGCCGAGCGACTTGGCGTGGGCGTCCTTGATGTTCGGGACGATCAGCCCGCGGGGGGTGGCCGCCGCGATGCCCAGGTTGACGTAGTGCTTGAGCACGATCTCCTGGGCCGCCTCGTCCCAGGACGCGTTGACGTCCGGGTTGCGGCGGATGGCCACCAGGACGGCCTTGGCGATGAGGAGCAGCGGGTTGATCCGCAGTCCCGCCAGGTCCGGGTCGTTCTTGAGCTCCTGGACCAGCTTCATCGTGCGGGTCACGTCGAACGTGATGAACTCGGTGACGTGCGGCGCGGTGAAGGCGGAGCCGACCATCGCCTGGGCGGTGACCTTGCGGACGCCCTTGACCGGGATCCGGGTCTCCCGGGCCGAGGCCTCCACGGCCGGGGCCGGGGCCTGAGCCGCGGCCACCACGGCCGGAGCCTGCGCCGCCACCGGGGCCGGAGCGGCCTGCGGGGCGATCGCCGCGGCGGCCGCCGCGTGGACGTCCTCCCGGGTCACGACCCCGCCGTCACCGGTGGGGACGACGGCGGCCAGGTCGATGCCGAGGTCCTTGGCGAGCTTGCGCACCGGCGGCTTGGCCAGCGGGCGCTCGGCGGCCGCGTGCCCGTTGCCGTTGCCGTTCAGGACCGGGGCAGCCGGCGCCGCCGGAGCCACGGCAGCCGCCGGAGCGGTGCCGTTCTGCGCGGGCGCGCCCGCCGGGGCCTTGCGCGGGCGGCGCTTGGTGGAGGCGGTGGAGACTCCGTAGCCGACCAGGACGGGCTGGCGCACCTCGGGGGCCGCCTCCTCCGGCTCGGCGGCGGCCGGGGCCGCCTCCTGGACCGGGGCCTCGGCGGCGTCGCCGGGGCCGGTCTGCACCGAGATGATCACCTGGCCGACGTCGACCGTGGTGCCCTCCTCGAAGAGGAGCGCGTGCACGACACCGTCGAACGGGATCGGCAGTTCCACGGCGGCCTTGGCCGTCTCGACCTCGCAGACGACCTGGCCGTCGGTGACCGTGTCACCCGGCTGGACGTACCACTTGAGGATCTCGGCCTCGGTGAGGCCCTCGCCCACGTCGGGCATCTTGAATTCGCGGATCGTCATGAACGTGGCTCCTCAGAACGCCAGCGAGCGGTCGACGGCGTCGAGCACCCTGTCCAGGCCCGGCAGGTACTCGTCCTCCAGGCGGGCCGGCGGGTAAGGGGCGTGGAAGCCGCCCACGCGCAGGACCGGCGCCTCCAGGTGGTAGAAGCACCGCTCCGTGATGCGGGCGGCGATCTCCGAGCCCATGCCGAGGAAGGTCGGCGCCTCGTGGACGACCACGAGCCGGCGGGTCTTCTCCACCGACGCCTGGATCCCGTCGAAGTCGACCGGGGACATCGACCGCAGGTCGACGACCTCCACCGACTTGCCCTCCTCGGCGGCCGCGGCCGCCGCCTCCAGGCAGACCTTCACCATCGGACCGTAGGCGGCCAGGGTGATGTCGGAGCCCTCGCGCGCCACGCGCGCCTTGTGCAGCTCGCCGGGGATGGCTTCGGTGTCGACCTCGCCCTTGTCCCAGTAGCGGCGCTTCGGCTCGAAGAAGATCACCGGGTCGTCGCTGAGGATCGCCTGCTGGAGCATCCAGTAGGCGTCGCTCGCGTTCGACGGGGAGACCACCTTGAGGCCCGGCACGTGCGCGAAGAGCGCCTCCGGGGACTCGCTGTGGTGCTCGACCGCGCCGATGCCGCCGGCGTACGGGATGCGCACGACGACCGGCATCTTGATCTTGCCGAGGGCGCGCGCGTGCATCTTCGCGAGCTGCGTGACGATCTGGTCGTACGCGGGGAAGACGAAACCGTCGAACTGGATCTCGACGACCGGCCGGTAGCCGCGCAGCGCGAGGCCGATGGCCGTGCCGACGATGCCCGACTCGGCGAGCGGGGTGTCGATGACCCGCTCCTCGCCGAAGTCCTTCTGCAGTCCGTCGGTGATCCGGAAGACACCGCCCAGCTTGCCGACGTCCTCACCCATGATCAGGACCTTGGGGTCCGTCTCCAGGGCCTTGCGCAGCGACTCGTTGAGCGCCTTCGCGATCGACATCTTCTCGATGGCCATGGTGGTCACTCCCCACCCTCGAAGGACGCGAGGTAGGCGGCGAACTGCGCGCGCTCCTCGTCGACGAGCGCGTGCCCGTCCGCGTAGACGTTCTCGAAGATCGCCATGGTGTCGGGGTCGGGCATGGCGCGCACGACCTCGCGCACCCGCTTGCCCAGCGCCTCGCTCTCCGCCTCGAGCCCCTCGAAGAAGGCCTCGTCGGCGCCGCCGGTGGCCAGCAGGTGGGCCTTCAGGCGCAGGATCGGGTCCTTGGCCTCCCAGGCGACGGTCTCCTCGTCCCGGCGGTACTTCGTCGGGTCGTCGGAGGTGGTGTGCGCGCCCATCCGGTACGTGAACGCCTCGACCAGGGTCGGGCCCTCTCCCCGGCGGGCCCGGTCCAGCGCCCAGCGGGTGACCGCGAGGCAGGCGAGGACGTCGTTGCCGTCGACGCGCACGCCCGGGAAGCCGAAGCCCTGGGCGCGCTGGTAGAGCGGCACGCGCATCTGGCGCTCGGTGGGCTCGGAGATCGCCCACTGGTTGTTCTGGCAGAAGAACACCACGGGCGAGTTGTAGACGGCGGAGAAGTTGAAGGCCTCCATCACGTCGCCCTGGCTGGAGGCGCCGTCGCCGAAGTAGGCGATGACCGCGGAGTCCGCGCCGTCCTTGGCCACACCCATCGCGTAACCGGTCGCGTGGAGCGTCTGCGAGCCGATGACGATCGTGTACAGGTGGAAGTTGTTGGTGTTGGGGTCCCAGCCACCGTGGTTCACACCGCGGAACATGCCGAGCAGGTTGGTCGGGTCGACCCCGCGGCACCAGGCCACTCCGTGCTCGCGGTAGGTCGGGAAGACGTAGTCCTCGTCGTTCAGGGCACGGCCGGAGCCGATCTGGGCGGCCTCCTGCCCGAGCAGCGAGGCCCACAGGCCCAGCTCGCCCTGGCGCTGCAGGGCGGTCGCCTCCCCGTCGAAACGGCGGGTCAGGACCATGTCGCGGTAGAGCCCGCGCAGGTCCTCGGTGGTGATGTCGGCGACGAAGGGGGCGAACTCCGCGTTCTCCGCGTTGTCGACCCGGTCCCCTTCGGGCGTCATCAGCTGTACGAGCTGAGGTACGGCGTTCTGCGTCTGCGCGGTGGCAGCGGCGGGCTTGGCGGCGCCCGCCGCACCTGCCGCCCGCTTGGTGCCGCTGCTGCGTCGCGGCTTACGCGCGGCAGTGCTCTCCACGGTCACGTGTGCTCCTCCGTCGGTCCGGCACCCGGGTTCTCCGGGGTCCAGTGCGGCTCACCTGAACCTGTACCCGCGCACGGGGTGGGTGCGCGCTGTGTACGGGATTCAGGCGTGACAGGTGCCCCGGCGAGTGCCCTGCGCAATGCACGTTACCCAGTGCGCCGCATATCTGCGAAACCCCGTTTGACCTGGGATTTTGCTTGGATTTCCAAGTAAATCCGCCGGCGCGGGAACAACCACTGGTCACAGCCTTGCAGGGGCCGGGAACAACGGCACGTTATCCCGGGTAACTCCGGCAGGGAAGGGGTGAGTGTGTGAAACTGACTTCGTGCGCGAAGACGGAAAAATCAAGGTATTCCTCCTGGACGACCACGAAGTGGTACGTCGGGGTGTCCATGAGCTGTTGTCGGTCGAAGAGGACATCGAGATCGTCGGAGAGGCCGGTACGGCCGCCGACGCCCTGGTCCGCATCCCGGCCACCCGTCCCGACGTCGCCGTCCTCGACGTCCGGCTGCCGGACGGCAGCGGCGTGGAGGTGTGCCGCGAGGTGCGCTCGCAGAACGAGGACATCAAGTGCCTGATGCTGACCTCGTTCGCCGACGACGAGGCGCTGTTCGACGCGATCATGGCCGGCGCCTCGGGCTACGTGCTCAAGGCGATCCGCGGCAATGAGCTGCTCAGCGCCGTACGGGACGTGGCGGCGGGCAAGTCGCTGCTGGACCCGGTGGCCACGGCGCGGGTGCTGGAGCGGCTGCGCGACGGCAAGAAGGGCAAGGGGGACGACCGCCTGTCGAACCTCACCGAGCAGGAGCGGAAGATCCTCGACCTGATCGGCGAGGGCCTGACCAACCGCGTCATCGGCGAGCGGCTGCACCTGGCCGAGAAGACGATCAAGAACTACGTGTCGAGCCTGCTCTCCAAGCTGGGCATGGAGCGCCGCTCGCAGGCCGCCGCGTACGTGGCCCGCCTGCAGGCCGAGAAGCGCAGCTGACGGTAGCCGGCACCCGGCCGGCCGGTTAAGTAGCGTGACGACCGGTGGCGGCGTGATTCCACGGGCACGCGGATTCATTCGGGACCAACGTCCCCGATCATCGGGGCGGGCTCCTCTTTCCCGTCCGCTTGTCGGTGCCGCAGAGTGGGCGGCATGTCCCCAGAGGAACTCCACGCCATCGAACTGCTGCGCCGGGTGCCGTACGGCAGGGTGGCCACCAGCATGCGCGCGCTGCCCTTCCTCGCCCTCGCCCGCCACATCGTGGTGGACGGCAAGGTCGTCCTGAGAATGCACTCGGGCTTCGGCCACCACCAGGCGTGCAACGGGAGCGTGGTCGCCTACGGGGCCGACAACTTCAATTCCGGGGACCCCCGGCTGTGGTCCGTCCAGTTCACCGGAACCGCACAGATCGTCGAACCGACCAACGCCGAACTGGAGCTTTTCGGACCCGGTCCGCATTTCGTCGACGGAGCGGTCTTCGACCCGGTCTACATGCGAATCGAACCGCAGTTCGTCACCGTGCACGCCCTTGCCGGAAATCCGGACCGGCAGTACCAGCACGCGCTCTGATACCGGAACCCGATACGGGAACGGGCCCGGCGGAATTGATTCCGCCGGGCCCGCTCGCGTACGCACGCCCCGGGTCATTCCTCGAAGAGTCCTCCGCCCGTCTCCACGGGCTTGGACGGCGTGGACGACGGGGTCTTCGACGGCGAGGAAGAAGGGGACTTCGATGTCGAAGGGGACGTCGAAGGGGACGTCGAAGGGGACGTCGACGGGGTGGGCGACTGGCTGAAGGTCTGCGTCGGACGGCGGCTCGGGGTGAACGTGGGCTCGGTGTACGAGGGGGTGTTCTCCGGAGTCTGCTGCGACGGCGTGTTCTGCGGCGTGCTCTGCGTGCTCGGCTGGCCCGAGGAGCTCGTGACGGGCGTCGTCGGGCCGTTGCCGCCGCCCTTCTTGCCCACGCTGTTGACGGCGTACGCCACGCCGCCGGCCACCGCGATGATCGCGAGCACCGCGAACAGCCACATCTTCCAGCGGCTTCCGCCGCGGTCCTCGTAGCCGTCGTAGCCGCCGCCGCGGCCGCCCTGGCCGTTGCCGCCGCCGCCCGGGAAGGCCGAGCCGTCGTCGGGGTTCAGCGGCGGCACCATCGGCTGCTGGAACTGCGAGGTCGAGGCGTGCGCGGAGTAGTTCTGCTGCCCGCCGTTCCCGCCCACGGGCATGGCCGTGGTGGCCGCCGCCCCGCCCCGGCCGTTCGGCAGCGCCATGGTGACCGGACCGGTGTTCCAGGTGCCGGTGTTCGGCCCCTGGTCGTGCAGCATCTGGAGCGCGTACTGGACCAGCCCGCGCATCTCCTCGGCACTCTGGAACCGGTCGTCCGGGTCCTTGGCGAGCGACCGCATGACCAGACCGTCGAGCTCCTGCGGGAGGTGGCGCCCCTCCGGCAGCTGCGAGGGCGGCACGGGTGCGTCCTGCACGTGCTGGTAGACCACCGACAGCGGGGTCTCGCCGGTGAAGGGGGGCCGCAGCGCGAGCAGTTCGTACAGGAGGCAGCCGGTCGCGTACAGGTCGGAGCGGTGGTCCACGGCCTTGCCGAGGGCCTGCTCGGGCGACAGGTACTGCGGGGTGCCCATGACCATGCCGGTCTGGGTCATCGTCGACTGGACGCCGTGCAGCGCGCGGGCGATGCCGAAGTCCATCACCTTCACCGCACCGGTGTCCGTGATGATGACGTTCGCCGGTTTGATGTCGCGGTGCACGATTCCGTGCTGGTGCGAGTACGCGAGCGCCTCGAGCACGCCCGAGGTGATGATGAGCGCCTGCTCGGGGCCCGGGGCCTCGGCGCTCATCAGCAGGTCGCGGATGGTGCGGCCCTCGACGAGCTCCATCACGATGTACGGGACGGTGTTCGGGCCGACCCGGTCCTCGCCCGAGTCGTACACGGCGACGACGGCGTGGTGGTTGAGTCCGGCCACGGACTGGGCCTCGCGCGTGAAACGGGCCTTGGACACCGGGTCTTCGGCCAGGTCGGCGCGGAGCAGCTTCACCGCCACCGTGCGCCCCAGGCGCACGTCCTCGGCGGCGAACACCTCGGCCATGCCGCCGCGTCCGAGCCGGTGGGTCAGCCGGTAACGGCCGTCTCCCACCAGGCCGCCGGCCCCCCAGTGCTCAGGACCATCGGCCATCCCGGCGCCGTTTCCCTCGGGTTCGGGTGCCATCAGTCCTCGCCGTCGTCTCTCTCGGCCGCCGCTCAGCGGTGTCCTCTGCCCTGGTGTTCCGATGAACGCTACAGCCTCGGAACCGGTCACCGTTCGGACAAGGGCGAGCGTGGCCGTGTGGTCACGGAACGGGCACCTGGCTTGACGTGTGCTTGCCCTCCGGCAGACTGGGCGCGACATGCGCTCAGCCAGTGGCGTGGGGACACATCCCGAGGGGAAGCAACAGTCATGAGCCAGGACGGCACTCAGGGCCAGTACGCGGGCGGCTCTCTGGCCGGTGGCCGTTACCAGCTAAGGGACTTGCTGGGTGCGGGCGGCATGGCCTCCGTGTACCTGGCGTACGACTCGGCGCTCGACCGACAGGTCGCCATCAAGACGCTGCACAGCGACCTCGGCCGCGAGCAGTCCTTCCGCGAGCGGTTCCGCCGCGAGGCCCAGGCTGTTGCCAAACTGTCGCACACGAACATCGTCTCGGTATTCGATACGGGCGAAGGCGAGGTGACGTTCGCCGGCTCCGGCGCGGGCGACGGCACCGTCATGCCGTACATCGTCATGGAGTACGTGGAGGGCCGGCCGCTCGGCTCGGTGCTCGCGGCGGACGTCCGGCAGTACGGGGCGATGCCCGCGGACAAGGCGCTGAAGGTGACGGCCGACGTGCTGGCCGCGCTGGAGACCAGCCACGAGATGGGCCTGGTCCACCGCGACATCAAGCCCGGCAACGTCATGGTGAACAAGCGCGGCGTGGTCAAGGTGATGGACTTCGGCATCGCCCGGGCCATGCAGTCGGGGGTCACCTCGATGACGCAGACCGGCATGGTCGTCGGCACCCCGCAGTACCTGTCGCCCGAGCAGGCGCTGGGGCGCGGGGTCGACGCCCGCTCCGACCTGTACTCGGTCGGCATCATGCTGTTCCAGCTGCTGACCGGGCGGATCCCGTTCGACGCGGACTCTCCGCTGGCCATCGCGTACGCCCATGTGCAGGAGGAGCCGGTCGCCCCGTCCTCCATCAACCGGTCGGTGACCCCGGCGATGGACGCGCTGGTGGCGCGGGCCCTGAAGAAGAACCCGAACGAGCGCTTCCCCACGGCCGCGGCCATGGGTGACGAGATCGCGCGCATCCTGGGTGCGGGGCAGACCGGGGCTCCGGTCATCATCCAGGGCGTCACGACCGGCGGCAGCGGCGCGGGCGTGGCCTCGGCCGTGTTCCCGCCGGTGGACTCCGGGTTCCAGGCGCCGCCGCAGTCCGTGCAGCACCCGTACCAGGCGCCCCACACGCCCACGCCGTCCCCGTACGCCCCGACGCCCGCCCCGCAGCCGCAGACGCACGCCCAGGGCGGCTACGCCTACCCGCACACGCCCCCGCCGCAGCAGCAGTACGCGCCGCAGACCCCGCCGCCGTACACGATCTCCCCGACGGGCGCCCCGAGCCAGGGCGGGAGCGGCGGCAAGCGGAACATGCCCGTGGTCGTAAGCGCGGTCGCGGTGGCCCTGCTGGCGGTCGGCGGTCTGATCACCGCGATCGCGGTGAACGGCAACGACAAGGACAAGGGCGGCGACCAGGCGGGGCCCGGGGCCGCGGCGTCCGCGTCGGCTTCCGCCAAGGCCGGGTTCAAGGGGCCGGACCCCTCGCGCACGATCGACCCCAAGAAGTGCAAGGAGCCGACGAAGCACTACAGCGAGACGGGCAAGTACCAGGCGCCGGACCTGCGCTACAAGAACCTGCTCTCCGTGAAGGAGTGCATCCAGGCCTCGGGCGGCAAGTACAAGATCGTCGAGAAGGACGAGGCCGTGTACGGCAAGGACATGGTGCTGGAGCAGAGCCCGCAGCCCGACGACAAGATCGAGAAGGAGGGCACGGAGTACACGCTGACCGTGTCCACCGGCAACCCGGGCTGATCCCACCGCGGCGACCCCGGCGTCGCTGCGCCCCCGGGGCCCCGAGGCCCCGGCGCACCCTCCCGCGCGACACTCCGGCATCCCGGGCACCTCGATGAGGAGCCCGGGATGCCGGTTTTGTCCCACTATGTAAATCTGGGCGAGACATCCTGGCCTCCCCCGGACTCCGGCCGGGGGGACCCCCGCGGGACGGGAGGGGCACTCCGTGATCCAAGGCTTCCGTCCGCCGCGCTGGCTGGCCTGTGCCGCGCTGGCCGCCGCCACGCTCGCCTCCCTCGCCCCCGCGCACGCCCGGGCCCTCGCGCCGGCCCCCGGCGCTGCCGCACCTGCCGCACCCGCCGCGCCCGGCGCACCCGCCGCACCCGCGCCCCGCGCCTGGGGGCCCCACCCCGCGGCACCCGACGCCGCACCGGAGAGCCCCCGCGACGGGCTGGCCGGCAGCGCCGCCGGGGCCGGACGGCCGCGGCCCGGCAGGCCCGTCACCGAGCCCGCCAACCCGGAGATGCTGGTGGCCTCCCGCCCCCTGCCCGTACGGCCGCGCCCCGAGCACCCCGCGCACCCCGAGCACCCCGAGCACCCCTCGCGCCCCGAGCACCCCTCGCGCCCCGAACGCCCCGAGGCACTGCCGGTCGTGCCGACCCCGCCCGTGGTGGTGCGCGCCCTCGGCACCGGAACGAACGACCGGGCCGCCGACCTGGCCGCCCACATACTGCCGCTGGGCACCGGATTCGCCCTGATGGGCGTGGGTCTGGGCTACCTGGGCATGCGGCTGCGCAAGGGCCTGTAGCGCCACTTCCGGCACAGCACCGATCACGGCATCCCCCTTCCGGCGTACGCCCTGAGACGGTTGCCGGAGAGGAACATACTCGGTATACATACTCGGTATGTCGATCCGTCACGGGCTTCTCGCCCTGCTGGAACGGGGTCCTCGGTACGGCTCCCAGCTGCGCACCGAGTTCGAATCCCGAACCGGCTCCACCTGGCCCCTCAACGTCGGGCAGGTGTACACCACCCTCGCCCGTCTGGAGCGCGACGGCCTGGTCGCCCCCGGCGGCGAGGACACCGCCGGGCACACGCTCTACGCCATCACCGATGACGGACGCGCCGAACTGCGCCAGTGGTACGAACGCCCCGTCGACCGCGCCAACCCGCCCCGCGACGAGCTGTCCATCAAGCTCGCCATGGCCGTGGGCTCCCCCGGCGTGGACATCCGCGCCGTCATCCAGTCCCAGCGGCACGCCACGATCAAGGCGATGCAGGACTACACCCGGCTCAAGGCCACCGCGCTCGCCGCGGTCGAGAGCGGACAGTCCCGCGAACGCGACGACGTGGCCTGGCTGCTGGTCCTGGAACAGCTGATCTTCCAGACGGAGGCCGAGGCCCGCTGGCTGGACCACTGCGAAGCCCGGCTCGTCCGGCTCTCCCGGCCGGCCGACGGGGGAGCCGCCGAGCCCCAGCCACCCCAGGCCGCCGCCGGAGCCGAGGCTCCCGCCCCGACCACCATCAACCGGCCCCCCACCGCCCGCACGCGGCGGGGCTGAACCACCGCCCGGAGACTCCTCATGCCTGACCAGCGTCAGAACCAGCAGCCCGTGCTCCAGTTGGACCAACTCGTACGCACCCACGGCAGCGGCGCCACCGAGGTGCACGCCCTGCGCGGGATCAACCTCTCGGTCCACCCCGGCGAACTCGTCGCCGTCATGGGCCCGTCCGGCTCCGGCAAGTCCACCCTGCTCACCCTGGCCGGCGGCCTGGACACCCCGACCGGCGGCCGGGTGATCGTCGAGGGAACCGACATCACCACGGCGAGCCGGGGGCAGCTGGCCGCCCTGCGCCGCCGCAGCATCGGGTACGTCTTCCAGGACTACAACCTGATACCGGCCCTCACCGCCGCCGAGAACGTGGCCCTGCCGCGTGAACTCGACGGCGTCTCCGCCCGCAAGGCCAGGGTCTCCGCCCTCGCCGCGCTGGAGGAGATGGGCCTGGGACAGCTCGCCGACCGCTTCCCCGACGAGATGTCCGGAGGCCAGCAGCAGCGCGTGGCCATCGCCCGTGCCCTCGTCGGGGACCGCCGCCTCGTCCTCGCCGACGAGCCCACCGGCGCCCTCGACTCCGAGACCGGCGAGTCCGTGCTCGCCCTGCTGCGCTCCCGCTGCGACGCGGGTGCGGCCGGGGTCCTGGTCACCCACGAACCGCGGTTCGCCGCCTGGGCGGACCGCGTGGTCTTCCTGCGGGACGGCAGCGTGGTCGACGAGACCCTGCGCAGCCAGGCCGACTCCCTGCTCTCGGGGCAGGCCGCACAGTGATCTCCTGGTACCACTCCTGGATCGCGGCCATCCGCATAGCCCGCCGCGACGCCTGGCGCGCCAAGGGCCGCAGCATCCTCGTCCTCGCGATGATCGCCCTGCCGATCGTCGGGGTGAGCGCCGCCGACCTCACCGTGCGCAGCGCCGAACTCTCCCCGGCGCAGGAACTCGAGCGCCGGCTGGGCGCCGCGGACGCGGAGATCGGCCCCTCCCCGATGAACGCGCCGATCTACCAGAACCCCATGGGCGACCGCTACGCGCCCGTCGGCGGCTACGACAAGTACGTACCGGGCGACAAGGCCGACCAGGCCGATCCGCTGAAGGCGCTCCCGGCCGGGGCCGAGGTCGTCAAGGACTCCGTCGGCCAGGCCAAGATCCGCACCACCCACGGGCTCCTCAACACGGACCTGCGGGAAGTCGACACGGATGACCCGATGGTGAAGGGCATGATCACCCTCGACCGGGGCCGGCTGCCCCGCGGGGCGGGCGAGATCATCGCCACCACCGCCTTCCTGGAGCAGTCCGGCTTCTTCGTCGGCTCCACCGTCAGCCCGCGCGGCACGGACCTCTCGTACCGGATCGTGGGCGCCTACGAACTGCCCAGCACGCTGGGGGCGGTCGAGGTCATCGCCCAGCCGGACACCCTGCTCACGCCCGTCGACAAGGCCCTGCGCGCCGCCGACGCGCCCGGGGTGCGGGCCGACACCAAGTACCTCGTCAAGGTCGGCGGCGACGGTTTCACGTGGAACATGGTCAAGGAGGCCAACACCAAGGGCCTGCTGGTCGTCTCCCGGTCGGCCGGCCTGAACCCGCCCGCCGACTCCGATGTCCCGCTGTACGCACAGGAGTCCAAGGACCCGTACGGCATGGACGGCGGTGAGAACGCCGCCGAGCTGGCCGTCCTGGCCACCGTCGTGGGCCTCGCCATGCTGGAGATCTGCCTGCTCGCCGGCCCCGCCTTCGCGGTCGGTGCCCGGCGCTCGCGCCGCCAGCTCGGTCTGGTCGGCGCCAACGGCGGCGACCGGCGGCACATCCGGGCCATCGTGCTCTCCGGCGGTCTGGTCATCGGCGCCGCGGCCGCGGTCGTCGGCACCGCCATCGGCATCGCCCTCACCCTCGCCCTGCGGCCGCTCCTGGAGGAGTACCTGGGGCTGCGCTGGGGCGGGTTCGAGGTCCGGCCGCTGGAGCTGCTGGCCATCGCCCTGCTCGCGATCGTGACCGGCCTGCTGGCCGCCATCGCCCCCGCGATCACGGCCTCCCGGCAGACCGTGCTGGCCTCGCTCACCGGACGCCGCGGCGTGCGCCGCGCCAACCGGGTGCTGCCCGTCATCGGTTTGGTCGCCGTCGCCGCCGGCGCCGCCATCGCCCTGTACGGGGCCGTCTCCGACATGGGCAGCCTGGTCGTCGCGGGCGGCAGCGCCCTCGCCGAGCTCGGCGTCGTCGCCCTCACCCCGGTCCTGGTCGGCCTCTTCGGTCGGATCGGCCGCTGGCTGCCGCTGTCGCCGCGGCTCGCACTGCGCGACTCCGTGCGCAACCGGGGGCGTACGGCGCCCGCCGTCGCGGCCGTGCTGGCCGCCGTGGCCGGCACCGTGGCGGTGGCCACGTACCAGAACAGCCAGGACCTGCAGAGCCGGCACGAGTACGTCGCCGAACTGCCGAGCCACCACGGCCTGATCGCCGTCACCGACAACAGCGCCCACAAGGAAGTGCCCGCCGTCCGCGAGGCCCTGTCCAAGGAGTTCTCGCTGTCCGTACGGGCCGACGTCGAGCGCATCGTGGTCGGCCGGCCCGGCTGCGACTCGCACTCCTCCGACGCGGGCTGCGGGCGCGCCGATCTCGTTCAGCCCAAGGAACAGCGCTGCCCGCTCTACGACCCCGCGAACCGGTCGACCGAGTTCACCGACGAGCAGCGCAAGGAGCTGCGCAAGGACTGGCGCTGCCAGTTCCCCTCCCACTACACGGCGAACTCCGTGGTCATCGCCGACGAGAAGCTGCTGACCGCGCTGGCCGTGACCGACCCCGGCACCGTCGCCGCGCTGAAGTCGGGCAAGCCCGTCTCCTTCTCGAAGCAGAACGTGAAGGACGGCAAGGCCACCCTGCGGATCATCACCGACAGCGACGCGGCCGACGCCGCACGCAACAAGGGCGAGGAGGAACCGGGCGAGGACAAGGTGCTGGCCGTCCACCAGGCCCCCGAGGGCGTCGAAGGCTGGGGCGTCGAGCTCCTGCTGCCGCCCGCCGCGGCCAAGGCCGCCGGGCTGACCACCGTCCCCTTCGGCTCGTACTTCGCGCTGGACGGGCTGCCGACCAGCGAGCAGCGCCAGGCGCTGGACGGGCTCTTCGACACGATGGGCGTGGACGCCGAGTTCAAGATCGAGCAGGGCTACCAGGGCGACAACTCCCTCGTGATGCTCGCGCTGGCCATCTTCGCGGGCCTGGTCACCATCGGCGCGGCCGGTATCGCCACCGGGCTGGCCCAGGCCGACGCCGAGGCCGACCTGAAGACGCTGGCCGCGGTCGGCGCCGCCCCACGCGTGCGGCGCACGCTGAGCGGCTTCCAGTGCGGCGTGGTGGCCCTGATGGGTGTGGTCCTGGGGTCGGCGGCGGGCATCCTGCCCGCGGTCGGTCTCCGGCTCACCGAGGCCCACGAGATGCGCAAGCGCATGGAGGACGGGTACTCCGCCGTCCTGGGCTCCACGAGCCAGGAGGTCTACGTCCCGATCGCCGTGCCGTGGGAGACCCTCGGCCTGCTGCTGGTCGCGGTTCCGCTGGGCGCCGGTCTGCTGGCGGCCCTGGTCACGCGCTCCAGCGGGGCGCTGGCGCGGCGCGCCGCCGGATAGCCGATGGCCGGACACACGCGGTAACCCGGTGCCTCCGTACAGGTTGGATCACGCCTGTACGGGGGCACACCGTGTGAGTACGGAGGTGTGCGAGAGAATGACGGCATGGAGATGCCGAGGAGTGAACGGTCGCAGGACAGTCCCCCGCACGTCCTGATCGTGGGACAGGACGGGATGGCGGTCGGCGGCGCCGATGACGAGTCGCGCGAGGTCCCGGTGACGGAGATGGTCGAACAGCCCGCCAAGGTCATGCGGATCGGCAGCATGATCAAGCAACTCCTGGAAGAGGTACGCGCCGCGCCTCTCGACGAGGCGAGCCGGGTCCGGCTCAAGGACATCCATGCCGCCTCGGTGAAGGAGCTGGAGGACGGCCTGGCCCCGGAGCTCGTGGAGGAACTGGAGCGCCTGTCCCTCCCGTTCACCGAGGAGGCCATCCCCTCGGAAGCCGAACTGCGCATCGCCCAGGCGCAGTTGGTGGGCTGGCTGGAAGGCCTCTTCCACGGCATCCAAACCGCCCTGTTCGCGCAGCAGATGGCTGCGCGGGCCCAGCTCGAACAGATGCGCCGCGCCCTCCCGCCCGGCGCTTCCACCGACGACGACGACGGCCACCACGGAGCGATCCGATCGGGCCCGTACCTCTAGCAGGAGACCGTTCCAGCCCCGCCGGCGTTTGAGGTGTGGGGTCTGGGGCTCGCCCCAGGTCTCGAACGCCGGCGAGGCGGACAAGCCGCGGGCAAACCCGGCTCCCCGCCAGGGACATGCCCCACGCATACTCAGGGGCATGAGCTACGACGCGATCGTCCTGGCCGGCGGCAGAGCGCAGCGCCTCGGCGGAGCAGACAAGCCCGCCCTGAGCGTCGGCGGCCGCCCCCTCCTCGACCGCGTCCTCGACGCGTGCGCCGACGCCGCCACCACCACCGTGGTCGGCGGCCGCCGCCCCACCGCCCGCCCGGTGCACTGGACCCGGGAGGATCCGCCCGGCGGGGGCCCCGTGGCCGCACTGGACGCCGGACTGCGGCAGACCACCGCCGAGCTGGTCCTCGTACTCTCCGCGGACCTGCCCTTCCTGGACCGGGAGACCGTACGGGCCCTGCTGACCGCGCCCGGCGAACATGAGGGCGCCCTGCTGCGCGACCCGGAGGGCCGGGACCAGCCGGTCATCGCCGCCTACCGCAGCGAGCCGCTCCGCCGCGAGCTGGCCCTCCTCGCCACCGAACACGGCAGCCTCGCCGGGCTCCCGCTGCGCGCGCTCACCGCCGAACTGGACCTCGCCCGTGTCGCGGCACCGCCGTTCGCCTCCTTCGACTGCGACACCTGGGACGATCTCGCCGCCGCCCGCGCCCGGATCAGGGAGCATGGAACCGTGCTGGACCAATGGATCACCGCCGTCAAGACCGAGCTCGGCATCGACCTCCCCGTCGACGTCAAGGCCCTGCTCGACCTCGCCCGTGACGCCGCCCACGGCGTCGACCGGCCCGCCGCGCCGCTGACCACCTTCCTGGTCGGCTACGCGGCGGCCCGGGCCGAGGCCGCCGGGGCCGACCCCGCCCAGGCCGTCGCCGAAGCCTCCCGCAAGGCGGCCGACCTGGCGCTGCGCTGGGCCGCCGAGGCGAAGGCCGACTCCCCCGACGCCTCCCGAGAGAACGGTTCCGGATGACCCCCGCGACCCCCGCCGAACAGGCCCTCGACGAGGCCCTGGCCCTGGTCAGCCGCGCCCCGGAGGGTGGCGGCGGCGCCGGCGGCGGCGGCCACCGCGCCGCCGCCTGGCCGCGCGCCCGGGACACGGCCGCCCGCACGGGCGGTGCCACCGGCGCGCGGGCCCGCACCCACCGGGTCCCCCTCGCGGACGCCCTCGGCGAGGTGCTGGCCGAGCCCCTGGACGCCCTGACCGACCTGCCGTCCTTCGACACCTCCGCCATGGACGGCTGGGCCGTCGCCGGCCCCGGCCCGTGGAGCGTCCGGGCCGGCGAGGGGGTGCTCGCCGGCTCCGACCGGCCCGCGCCGCTCGCGGACGGCGAGGCCGTACGGATCGCCACCGGCGCCCGGATCCCCGCCGACACCACCGCCGTCGTGCGCAGCGAGCACTGCCGTGAGAGCGGCAGCCAGCTCTTCGCGGACCGGCCCGTCCTCACCGGCCAGGACATCCGCCCGCGCGGCCAGGAGTGCCGCTCCGGCGACCTGCTGCTGCCCGCGGGGTCGCTGGTCACCCCCGCCGTGCTGGGCCTGGCCGCGGCCGCCGGGTACGACGAGCTGACCACCCGGCCCCGCCCCCGCGTGGAGATCCTGGTGCTCGGGGACGAGCTCCTCACCGAAGGCCTCCCGCAGGACGGGCTGATCCGGGACGCGCTGAGCCCGATGCTCGGCCCCTGGCTCACCCGCCTCGGCGCCGAGGTCATCGGCACGCGGCGGCTCGGCGACGACCCCGCCGGAGCCGAAGCCCTCTTCCAGGCCGTCACCACCTCCGCCGCCGATGTCGTCGTCACCACCGGCGGCACCGCCTCCGGGCCCGTCGACCACGTGCACCCCGTGCTGCGCCGGGCCGAAGCCGAGCTCCTGGTCGACGGCGTCGCGGTACGCCCCGGCCACCCGATGCTGCTGGCCAGGATCGGGAAGCCGGGCGAGGGCCGGCACCTGGTCGGGCTGCCCGGGAACCCCCTCGCCGCCGTCTCCGGGCTGCTGACGCTGGCCGAGCCGCTGCTGCGCGCCCTCGCCGGCCGCCGCCCGCGCCCCCGCTACACGGCCACGGTCCAGGGCGACGTACCGGGCCACCCGCACGACACCCGGCTGGTCCCGGTCCTGCTGAGCGGCGAGCACGCGCAGCCGCTGCGCTACAACGGTCCCGCGATGCTGCGCGGCGTGGCCGCCGCCGACGCGCTGGCGGTCGTACCGCCGCACGGTGCGCGGTCCGGGCAGGAACTGGAAATCCTCGATCTGCCGTGGGCCTCGGGGGGATGTTTCACGTGAAACTTCACGCACGCGACGCCATGGCCCGGGGCGCCGACGAGAAACTCGTCTCCCGGCGCATCAAGCTGCCCCGACGGATCGTCGAGAAACCGCTGCAGCAGGTCGCCAAACGCCTGTTGATGGCCCTGTTCGTGCTGTTCCTGACGGTGCTGATCGTGTGGCTGGACCGCAAGGGCTACCACGACAACGCCAACGAGACGGTCGACTTCCTCGACTGCCTCTACTACGCGACCGTGACGCTGTCGACGACCGGCTACGGCGACATCGTCCCGTACAGCGACAGCGCGCGGCTGGTGAACGTCCTGCTGATCACCCCGCTGCGCATCCTGTTCCTGATCATCCTGGTCGGCACCACCCTGGAAGTGCTCACGGAGCGCACGAGGGAAGAGTGGCGGCTGAGCCGCTGGAGGAAGAACTTGCGTGAGCACACGGTGGTCGTCGGCTTCGGCACCAAGGGCCGTTCGGCCCTGCAGACACTGCTGGCCACCGGCCTGGCCAGGGACCAGGTCGTCATCGTCGACCCGAGCGCCAAGGTGATCGACACGGCCAACGCGGAGGGCTTCACCGGCGTGGTCGGCGACGCCACCCGCTCCGACGTCCTGCTGCGGGCCGAGGTCCAGAAGGCCCGGCGGATCATCATCGCCACCCAGCGCGACGACACGGCGGTACTGGTCACGCTGACGGCGCGGCAGCTCAACCGCGGCGCGAAGATCGTCGCGGCGGTGCGCGAGGAGGAGAACGCTCCGCTGCTGCGCCAGTCGGGTGCGGACGCGGTCATCACGAGCGCGAGCGCGGCGGGCCGGCTGCTGGGCCTGTCGGTCCTCAGCCCGAGCGCGGGCACCGTGATGGAGGACCTGATCCAGCAGGGCAGCGGCCTCGACATCATCGAACGGCCCGCCAACCGGTCCGAGGTCGGCAAGTCGGTGCGCGAGACGGACGACCTGGTCGTGAGCGTGCTGCGCGGGCACCGGCTGCTGCCGTACCACGATCCGCACGCGAGCCCGATCCAGCTGACGGACCGTCTCATCACCATCGTCCGTGCGGCGCCGTCGGCTTCACCCCCGGTGACGCTGCCGTCGCCCGACTAGTGCTGCGGCCGGGAAGGTTTGCCGGGCGGTCACAGCACCGGATCGCGTAGCCTCCGGGCCATGCATGCGATCACGATCGAGCAGCCGGGCGGTCCCGAGACCCTCGTGTGGACCGACGTACCCGATCCGGTGGCGGGCGAGGGCGAGGTCCTCGTCGAGGTCGCGGCGAGCGCCGTGAACCGTGCCGACGTCCTCCAGCGCCAGGGGTTCTACGATCCGCCGCCCGGTGCCTCGCGCCACCCCGGCCTGGAGTGCTCCGGGCGGATCTCGGCGATGGGGCCGGGAGTGTCGGGCTGGTCGGTGGGCGACGAGGTGTGCGCCCTGCTGGCGGGCGGCGGGTACGCGCAGAAGGTGGCCGTGCCGGTGGGCCAGCTGCTGCCGGTCCCGGCGGGCGTGGACCTGGTGACGGCGGCCGCGCTGCCCGAGGTCGTCGCGACGGTGTGGTCCAACGTGTTCATGGTGGCCGGCCTGCGGCCCGGCGAGACCCTGCTGGTGCACGGCGGGGCCAGCGGGATCGGGACGATGGCCGTCCAGCTGGCGAAGGCGGTGGGCGCGACGGTCGCGGTCACGGCCGGCGGACCGGAGAAGCTGGCCCGCTGCAAGGAGCTGGGCGCCGACATCCTGATCGACTACCGCGAGCAGGACTTCGTGGCCGAGCTGCGGGCGGCGACGGGCGGAGCCGGGGCGGACGTGATCCTGGACATCATGGGCGCCAAGTACCTGTCCCGGAACGTGGACGCCCTCGCCGTCAACGGCCGCCTGGCGGTCATCGGCCTCCAGGGCGGGGTGAAGGCCGAACTGAACCTGGGCGCGCTGCTGGCCAAGCGGGCGGCGATCACGGCCACCTCGCTGCGGGCGCGTCCGCTGGAGGAGAAGGCGGCGATCATCGCGGCGGTCCGGGAGCACGTGTGGCCGCTGGTGGCGGCGGGCCGCGTACGCCCGGTGGTCCACGCGACGTTCCCGATGCCCGAGGTCTCCGCGGCCCACCGGGTCCTGGAGTCCGGCAGCCACGTGGGCAAACTCCTCCTGACGCTCTGAGCGCGCCTGCACGGCGCTCCGCGCCCGTGCCTGACACGTCGGCGGGGCTGGAACCGGCCTACGGGCCATTCCAGCCCCGAATCCAGCCCCTCCGGCGTGTGAGCAGCGGGGTCCGGGGCCCGGCCCCGGGAACCCCCCGGCCCTACAGGCTGCGCAGCAGCACGGCCGGGGACTCCACGCAGTCGGCCACGTAGCGGAGGAACCCGCCCGCCGTACCGCCGTCGCAGACCCGGTGGTCGAACGTCAGCGACAGCTGCACGACCTGGCGGACGGCCAGCTCCCCACCGTGCACCCACGGCTTGGCGATGATCCGGCCGACCCCGAGCATCGCCGCCTCCGGGTGGTTGATGATCGGCGTGGAGCCGTCGACCCCGAACACCCCGTAGTTGTTCAGGGTGAACGTCCCGCCCGTCAGATCCGCCGGCGCCAGCTTCCCGGCGCGCGCCAGCTCCGTCAGCCGGGCGAACTCCGCCGACAGCGACTCGGGGCTCCGGCTCTGCGCGTCCCGGACCACCGGGACCATCAGGCCCCGCTCGGTCTGAGCGGCGAAGCCCAGGTGCACGGCCGGCAGCCGGACGATCTCGCCCGCCGCCAGGTCCACGGTGGAGTTGAGCTCCGGAAAGCGGGCCAGCGCGGCCGTGCAGATCCGCGCCAGCAGCGCGAGCACCGAGATCTTGGGCCCGCCGACGGCGTTCATCGCCGCCCGGGCCGCCATCAGCTCGGTGGCGTCCGCGTCGACCCAGCAGGTCGCGTCCGGAATCTCCCGCCGGCTGCGCGACAGCTTCTCGGCGACCGCCCCGCGGATCCCCTTGAGCGGGATCCGCTCGCCCTGCGCCGCCACCGCCGCGGGGGCGGGGGCAGGGGCCGGGGCCGGGGCCGGGGCCGGCGCGGGCGCGGGCGCCCGCAGGGCGGCGAGCGCCGCCTCGACGTCGGCCCGCAGGATCAGGCCCTCGGGGCCGGACCCGTGCAGCGCGCGCAGGTCGACCCCGTGGTCCTTGGCCAGCTTGCGCACCAGCGGCGAGATGACGGGGACCGGCCCGGCGGGAACCGCGGGAGCCGCCGGAGCCGCCGGAGCCGCGACAACGGGAGCCGGGGCCGCGACGGACGCCGAGAGCGCGGCGGTGACGGGTCGCACCCGTCGCCGACGCGCCGGACGCGAGTGGTCCGCTCCGTAACCGATCAACGGCCGGGGCACGTTGCCGGAGCCCTCGGCTTCGGGCTCCGGGGCCTCCACGGCCCCGTCGGGCACCGACTGCGCACCCACCGCCACGGTGATCAGCGGGGCCCCGACCGGAAGCTCCTGCCCCTCCTCGCCGAAGCGGGCGGTGACCACACCGCCGTACGGGCAGGGCACCTCCACCATCGCCTTGGCCGTCTCGACCTCGACGACCGGCTGGTCGATGGCGACGACATCGCCCACCGCGACCAGCCACCGCACGATCTCGGCCTCCGTCAGGCCCTCGCCGAGATCCGGCAGCTTGAATTCCATGACCTGCGGCATCAGTTCTCCCACTGCAGGCGGGCGACGGCGTCCAGGATCCGGTCCACTCCGGGCAGGTGGTGCTTCTCCAGCATCGGCGGCGGGTACGGGATGTCGAAGCCCGTCACCCGCAGCACCGGCGCCTCCAGGTGGTGGAAGCACCGCTCCATCACCCGGGCGGCGATCTCCGCGCCCGGTCCGCCGAAGCCGGCGGCCTCGTGGACGACCACCGCGCGCCCGGTCCGGCGTACGGACGCGACGACCGTGTCCTCGTCGAAGGGGACCAGCGAGCGCAGGTCCACGACCTCGAGGTCCCAGCCCTCCTCGCGGGCCGCCTCGGCCGCCTCCAGGCACACCGGCAGCGAGGGCCCGTACGTGATCAGCGTCGCGCTCGTGCCCGTCCGCCGGACCAGGGCCTTGCCGATCCCCGGCACGGCCGCCGGAGCCTGCGGCGACCAGTCGGCCTTGGACCAGTACAGCCGCTTGGGCTCCAGGAAGACCACCGGGTCGTCGCTCGCGATGGACGCGCGCAGCAGCCCGTACGCGTCCTCCACCGTCGCCGGGGTCACCACGTGCAGGCCGGGCGTGGCCACGTAGTACGCCTCGGAGGAGTCGCAGTGGTGCTCCACCCCGCCGATCCCGCCGCCGTACGGCACCCGGATGGTGATCGGCAGCGGCATCGCGCCCCGCGTGCGGTTGCGCATCTTGGCCACGTGCGAGATCAGTTGCTCGAAGGCCGGGTAGGCGAACGCGTCGAACTGCATCTCCACGACGGGCCGCAGCCCGTACATGGCCATGCCGACCGCCGCGCCCAGGATCCCGGCCTCCGCGAGCGGGGTGTCCGTACAGCGGTCCTCGCCGAACTCCTTGGCGAGCCCGTCCGTGATCCGGAAGACCCCGCCCAGCGTTCCTACGTCCTCGCCCATGACGTGGACCGTCGGGTCCTCGGCCATCGCGTCGCGCATCGCGCGCGTCAGGGCCTGCGCCATCGTCGCGGGCTTGGCCCCCGGCTTCGCCGCCACCGTGGTCATGCGTCTCCCTCCGCGTCCAGCTCGGCGCGCAGCAGGGCGGCCTGCTCGCGCAGCCGGTCGGTCTGCTCCGCGTAGACGTGCGCGAAGAGGTCCATCGGGTCCAGCACCGGGTCCGCGTTCATCCCCTCGCGCAGCGCCGCGGCCATCGTCTCGGCCGCGTCGCGCGCCTCCTGGATGCCCGCCTCGTCGAGAATCCCGCGCGAGGTCAGCTCGCGCTCCAGCAGCTCGACCGGGTCGTGCGCCTTCCAGGCCTCGACCTCGGCGTCGCCGCGGTAGCGGGTGGCGTCGTCGGCGTTCGTGTGGGCCTCCATCCGGTACGTGACGGCCTCGATCAGGGTCGGACCCCCGCCCGCCCGGGCCCGCCGGACTGCTTCGGTGAGCACCTCGTGCATGGCGGCCACGTCGTTGCCGTCGACCAGCCGGCCGGGCATCCCGTAGCCCACGGCCTTGTGGGCCAGGGTCGGGGCGGCGGTCTGCTTGGCGAGCGGGACGGAGATCGCGAAGCCGTTGTTCTGCACGAGGAAGACCACCGGCGCCTGCCAGACGGCGGCGAAGTTCAGGGCCTCGTGGAAGTCGCCCTCGCTGGTGCCGCCGTCGCCGACCATGGCCAGGGCCACGACGTCGTCGCCGCGCAGCCGGGCCGCGTGCGCCAGGCCCACCGCGTGCGGCAGCTGGGTGGCGAGCGGGGTGCACAGGGGGGCTATCCGGTGCTCGCGCGGGTCGTAGCCGGTGTGCCAGTCGCCGCGCAGCAGGGTCAGCGCCTGCACGGGGTCCAGTCCGCGGGCCACGGCCGCCAGGGTGTCGCGGTAGCTCGGGAAGAGCCAGTCCTGGTCCTCGAGGACCAGCGCGGCCGCGATCTCGCAGGCCTCCTGGCCGACGGTGGACGGGTAGACGGCGAGCCGCCCCTGCTTGGTCAGCGCGGTGGCCTGCGCGTTGTAGCGGCGGCCGCGCACCAGCTCGGCGTAGCAGCGGCGCATCAGCGCGGGGTCGAGCCGGTCCGCCGCGGGTGTGCCGAGTACCTGGTAGGGCTCGGGGTCCGGGAGCAGCGGAGCGGCGTCCGTACGGGGCCTCCAGGCGGGCGGCGGGGTGGGTCGGTGGGACGCACCGGCACCGGGCAGCTCTTGGACCGTCATGGCGGCGTACACCTCCTCGTGGGAAGCGGGCAGGGGGTGCCCCGGGTGTGAGGCCCCTCACCTACCGATTGTTCGGTTGTCCGCGCAATTTGGCTACAGGCGGCTCCAGGCTGTGGACAAACTGGCGCCGGAGCCCTGGGATGGGTGCAGGACGTCCAGGAGAGGGAGGCATCGGGCAATGCCGGATGAACAAATGGCCGGAGCGGGCTCCGCACCGGTCCCGCCGGGGGGCGCCCCCGGAACCCCACCGGTACCTTCTGTTCCGCCCCGCCCCCTGGACCCGATCGACCGGTCGATCATGCGGCTGCTCCAGGCGGACGGCCGCGCGTCGATACGGTCGGTCGCCGAACAGGTCCACGTCTCCCGCGCCAACGCCTACGCCCGCATCAACCGGCTGATCGACGACGGGGTGATCCGGGGTTTCACGGCCCGGGTCAACCACGAACGGGCCGGTCAGGGCGCCTCCGCCTACATCACCCTGAAGATCGTCCAGAACTCCTGGCGGACGGTCCGCGAGAAGCTCCGCGAGCTGCCCGGGGCCGCGCACATCGCCCTGGTCAGCGGGGATTTCGACGTCCTGCTCCTGGTCCACACCCCGGACAACCGGACCCTGCGCGAGCTGGTCCTGACCCGTCTCCAGTCCATCCCGGAAGTGCTCTCGACGCGCACCCTGCTGGTGTTCGAGGAAACGGATCTGCTGGACCCGGGGCCAGGCCCGGCCGGGCCCCCGGCACTCACCGAGGAGTAGCGGCAGGGGCCGCACATCGGGAGGGGCCGGACAAGCGGGAAGGGGCCGGACGCGAAAGCGCCCCGGGAAGGGCCTGGAGGCCGCTCCCGGGGCGCTGCGCGCGGTGGCGCCTACTCCCGGATCACTGGGTGTCGTAGTAGCCGAAGAGGTCGACCACGAGGTCGGTCTCCTCCCAGCCCTGGTTCCAGAAGTCGACGATGCCGTGCGGTCCCGAGGTCGCCTGGACCAGGTTCGCGACGGTCTCGCCCTTCGTCCAGTTCAGGGCCGAGGAGGTGGGCCGTTCGGGCTGGACCTGGGTGCCGTTCTCGTACTGCTCGGGCGAGTTCGGGTCCGGGGCGACCGAGAGGAACCCCGCGCCGGCCGTGTTGGTGACGGTGGTGTTCAGCACGAACCCGGACACCCCGGTGTCACCCGGCTCCCAGCCGGTCAGCTGCGTGGCCAGGTAGCTGCGGGCCTCCATCCGTCCGAACGCGCCGTCGGGGTCACGCGTGTCCAGCCAGCGCAGCGGCGAGGAGGACATGAGGGCGCCCTTGCCGTCGGGGCTGTAGTAGCCCACGACGTCCACCACGACGTCGGTTCCGGCCCAGGCGCTGTTGCGGATGTTGATGGACCCGTCGGGGCCGACCGGCGCGATCACCGCGTTGGCGACCGTCTGACCGGCGGTGAAGTTCACGCTGGACGCGAGCGGGATCCGGCCGCCGCTCGGGTAGACGGTCAGGTGGCCGGCTTCCTTCGGGTTGGTCGCCGTCACGTTGAGCGCCACGGCCTTGGCGTTCTGGGGCACCCCGCGCAGACCGGTGATCTGCGTACCGAAGCTGGTCTGGCCCGGGACCTGGCCCTTGCCGGTGCCGAGGCCCGAACGGGTGTCGACGAAGCGGGCCGGGGCCATCGGCGTGTAGCCGCTGGCCGCGGTCTGCGTGAAGTAGCCGGTGACGTCGGCGATCAGGTCGACCGACTCCCAGCCGCCGTTGAACAGCTCCACGTAGCCGTCCTCGCCGACCGGCACGATGACCAGGTTCGGGACGGTCTGACCGGCCTCGAAGTTCACGTTCGACGCGTCCGGCCGCTTGATGCCCGAGGGGTGGGCGGTGATGTGCCCGGCGCTGGTGGCGTTGGTGACGGTGACGTTGAGGACCACGGCGGTGACCTTTTGCGGGATCCAGCCGTATCCGCTGACCTGCACGCGCGCGCTGCCCTGCGGGGCGACCTTGGCCTTCGGCGAGCGAAATCCGTCCCGGGTGTCCAGCAGACGCGTGGGGTCGTGCGGGGTGAACTCGGAGCCCAGCGTCGTGACCGTGACCTCGTTCTCGCGGTAGACCTTGTTCGCGGGGTCGTCGACACCGACCGTGATCTCGTACGTGCCGGCCTTCTCGTAGACGTGGTGGTTCTCCAGCGTCACGGCGCCACCCGCGTCCATCCTCTCCAGGACGCCGTCGCCCCAGTTGACGACGACGCTCAGCTTGGAGTCGACGCTGGTGATGACGGTTTCCAGGTGGATGCCGCGCGCGGTGGTGTTCGTGGCGGTCAGGGCGATCTTCAGGTCCGGATTGCCGGTGACGGCACCCTCCGCCTGAGCGGTGGCGGAGGCCCCCTTCCGGACGGTCTTGTCGGCGGCGCTCTTGAAGGTCTTGGCGTTCGGCGCAACGGCCTTCTTCAGGTCCGGACCCGTTGCCACCCGGTGGACGGCGGGCGCGGACGGATCCGCGGCCTGGGCCGCCCCCGGCAGGAATGCGATGCCGGCCGCGACGATGGCGGCGGCGGAAACTACGAGACGGCGACTGTGCACCGGCCCTCCCCCATTATTCGTTTCTGAACACAATTGCCCTGAACGCCATTGTTTGAACGCGCTCAAGATCGAATCCCGCTCAGATTACAGAGCCGCCTGATGGCCGGTCAGGGGGGTCCCACATGAGGGTCAGCGGACCGTCCGCAGGCCGTCGAGGGCCATGTGCACGACCGCGTCGGCGAGTTGGTCGGGTCCCGTGCCCGGGTGCGGGCGGTACCACTCGACCAGGGAGTTCACCATCCCGAAGAGGAGGCGGGTGGCGAGCCGGATGTCCACGTCCGCCCGCAGGTCCCCGTCGGCGGCGGCCGCCTTGAGGAGGTCCGCGACCTGGTGGTCGAACTCGCGGCGGCGTTCCAGGGCCCAGCGCTCGGTCCGGGTGTTGCCGCGCACGCGCAGCAGCAGCGTCACGTAGGGCAGCTCGCCGACGAGCACCTCCACCGTGCGGCGCGTGACGTACTCGACGCGCTCGACCGCCCGCCCCCGTACCGCGCCGGGCTCCTCCAGGACGGCGAAGAGCCCGTCGAGGGCGCGGCTGACGGCCCGGCGCAGCAGCTCCTCCTTGCCCGTCACGTGGTGGTAGATCGAGGACTTGGAGATGCCGGCGGCCTTGGAGAGGTGCTCCATCGAGGTGCCGTCGTAGCCGCGCTCGTTGAAGACCTGGACGGCGACCGACAGCAGTGTCTCGGGGGTGTAGGTGTCCCGCTTCGCCGTCGTCACGCGCTCTCCCCCGTCTCGTCGTCTTCCCCTGCGGCGTAGCCCAGCCGGAACAGCGCCAGCGAGGGCGCGTACCGGCCGCCGGGACAACGCTCGTCGAGGTGGTGCAGCAGGTCGTAGGCCCAGTCCCGGCCGAGCCGCTCGTGCCATTGCGAGGGCCCCAGCGGGTAGTTGACGCCGAGCCGCATGGCCGTGTCGATGTCCTCGGGGGTGGCCACGCCGCGGGCGACGGCGTCGGCCGTGAGGTCGATCAGCATCGCGACCGTCCGGGCGACGATCATGCCGGGGACGTCGCCGATGACGGAGACCTTCTTGCCCAGCTTCTGGAACAGGCCGACGGCCTCGGCGAGGGTGCGCTCGCTCGTGTCCTCGCTGGCGGAGAGCGCGATCCGGGTGGCTCCCCGGTAGTCGAGCGCGAGGTCGAAGTAGACGACGTCGGCGAACTCGACGGAGGTCTTCCCGTCCGCGAGCACCAGCTGGCCCTCGCCCGGCAGCTGGATGTACGGGCCCCCGTGCTCGGTGGCGGTGACCGCGATCCCGGCCTCCTCCAGCAGGTCGGCCAGCTCGGCCGCGGGCCCGAGGTCGCCGACCACGGTGACCTTGGCCGGGGCCTCCTCGGGGGCGGCGGTGTGCGGCTCCGGCAGGGCGGCGTCCGGGCCGTACGGGAACCAGCCGTGCCCCGATTTGCGGCCGAGGCGGCCCGACTGGACCAGCCGGCGCTGCGCGAGGGAGGGGGTGAACTTGGGGCTGCGGAAGAAGGCCTCCCACACCGAGCGGGTCACGGCCTCGTTGACGTCCTGGCCGATCAGGTCGGTCAGCTGGAACGGGCCCATCTTGAAGCCGCCGCTCTCGCGGAGCACGGCGTCGACGGTGGCCGGGTCGGCGCCCTGCTCCTCGTACACCGAGAAGGCCTCCGCGTAGAAGGGGCGGGCGATCCGGTTGACGATGAAGCCGGGGGTGTCGGCGCAGCGGACCGGCGTCTTCCCCCAGCCGAGGACGGTGCGGTACGCGCGCTCGGCGGCGGCCGGATCGGTCGCGAAACCGCTGATCACCTCGACGAGGGGGAGCAACGGGGCCGGGTTGAAGAAGTGCAGGCCGACGAAGCGGCCCGGGTGTGCGAGACCGGCGGCGAGCTCGGTGACGGAGAGGGAGGAGGTGTTGGTGGCCAGCAGCGCGTCCGGCGAAACCACCTCTTCGAGTGCGGCGAAGAGCGTCTGCTTGACGGTGACGTTCTCGACCACCGCCTCGATGACGAGGGCGGCCCCGGCGAGGTCCGCGAGGGCGCCCGCCGAACCGATGCGGCCGATCGCGTCCTCGGCCTCGGCGCGATCGAGGCGGCCCTTGGCGGCCATCCGCTCGAGGCGGTCCTGCACCATGCCGACGCCGTCGGCGGCGAGGGCGGCGTCGATGTCGTAGATCAGCACGCGGTGACCTGCGAGAAGGGCGACCTGGGCGATTCCCTGGCCCATGGTGCCCGCGCCGACGACCGCCACAGTGCGGGACCGCTCGATTGCTGTCATGTCCTGATCCTCCCGCACCGACTTATCCACAGGTCTGCCGGGCCCTCTTGTCCCGACCGATCGTTCGGTTACTCTAACTCCAGTCTGCTCTCCTTCGCCCGGCTCAACGAGGAGTTGGTCCCTGATGGCCGCCGAGCTCACCGTCCCCCAGCTGTCCGCCAAGCACCGGCCCACCCTGGACCAGGCCCTGTCGGCTATTCGCAGCCGCGCCTACTGGTCCCCGCACCCCGAACACCCCAAGGCGTACGGCGAAACCGCCCCGGCCGACGGGCTCGCCGCCTTCGAGGCCGTCCGCGGCACCCGGCTGGACCTGGGGCAGCCCGGCACCGACGGCTGGACCGGCGGCGAGGTGTCCCCGTACGGCCCGGAGCTGGGCGTCGAGTACCCCCATGTGGACCCGGACGTGCTGCTGCCCGCGATGAAGGCGGGCATGGCCGCCTGGCGCGACGCGGGCCCCGAGGCGCGCGCCCTGGTCTGCATCGAGATCCTGGCCCGGATCGGTGCCCGGACGCACGAGTTCGCGCACGCGGTCATGCACACCAGCGGCCAGGCGTTCATGATGGCGTTCCAGGCGGGCGGACCGCACGCGCAGGACCGCGGCCTGGAGGCGGTGGCCTACGCGTACGAGGAGCAGACGCGGGTCCCGGGGCAGGCGGACTGGTCGAAGCCCCAGGGCAAGCGCGATCCGCTGGACCTCGGCAAGACCTTCACGCCGGTCCCGCGCGGCATCTCCCTGATGATCGGCTGCAACACCTTCCCCACCTGGAACGGCTATCCGGGCCTGTTCGCCTCGCTGGCCACCGGCAACGCGGTGCTGGTCAAGCCGCACCCGCGGGCCGTCCTCCCGCTGGCGCTCACGGTCCAGGTGGCCCGCGAGGTCCTCGCCGAGGCCGGCTTCGACCCGAACCTGGTCGCGCTGGCGGTGGACCGTCCGGGCGAGGGCATCGCCAAGACCCTCGCGCTGCGCCCCGAGGTCAAGCTGATCGACTACACCGGGTCCACGGAGTTCGGCGACTGGCTCGAGGCCAATGCCCGCCAGGCGCAGGTCTACACGGAGAAGGCCGGCGTCAACACGGTCGTCGTGGACTCCACCGACAACTACAAGGGCATGCTGGCGAACCTCGCGTTCTCCCTCTCCCTCTACAGCGGCCAGATGTGCACCACTCCGCAGAACCTGCTGATCCCGCGCGACGGCATCGAGACGGACGCCGGGCGCAAGACGTACGACGAGGTCGTCGCCGACCTCGCGGCCTCGGTCGGCGGCCTGCTCGGCGACGACGCACGGGCCAACGCCCTGCTCGGCGCCCTGGTCAACCCGGACGTCAAGGCGAGGCTGGAGGCGGCGGCCGCGCTGGGCGAGGTCGCGCTGGCCTCCCGCGAGGTCGTCAACCCGGAGTTCCCGGACGCGGTGGTCCGCACCCCGGTGATGGTCAAGCTGGACGCGTCCAAGCCCGACCCGGATGCGGCGTACCTCTCGGAGTGCTTCGGCCCGGTCTCCTTCGCGGTGGCCGTGGACTCCACTGCGGACGCGCTGGAGCTGCTGCGCCGCACGGTCCGCGACAAGGGCGCGATGACGGTGGGCGCCTACACGACGTCCGCCGACACCGAGCGGGCGATCGAGGAGGTCTGCCTGGAGGAGTCCGCGCAGCTCTCGCTGAACCTGACCGGCGGGGTGTACGTCAACCAGACCGCGGCGTTCTCCGACTTCCACGGCTCGGGCGGCAACCCGGCGGCCAACGCCGCGCTGTGCGACGGGGCCTTTGTCTCCAACCGCTTCCGCGTGGTGGAGGTCCGCCGCCAGGCCTAGCGCTGTGACCGGCAGGGTTCACCGTCCCGGCCACAGCACTAGCCGGCCGCCGGCCCTCCCCAGTGGAAGAGGGCCATGGCCACGCTGGTGGCCAGGTTGTAGCTGGAGACCTGCGGGCGCATCGGCAGGGACACCAGGTGGTCCGCCCGGTCCCGCAGCTCCGGTGAGATGCCGTGGCGCTCCGAGCCGAAGGCGAGCAGCGCGTCGTCCGGGAGGGTGAGGGCACGGATGTCCTCACCCTCCGGGTCGAGCGCGTAGAGCGGCCCGGGCGGCAGCGTCTCGAGCGTGATCCGCTCGACCGTGGTGGCGTAGTGCAGCCCCGCGCCGGCCCGGACCACGTTCGGATGCCAGGGGTCGAGGTCGCCGCGGGTGACCACGCCGGTGGCGCCGAAGCCCGCGGCGAGGCGGACGACGGCTCCGACGTTGCCGAGGTTGCGGGGGTTGTCCAGCACGACGATGGGCGCGGGGCGCGGCAGGCGCCCGAGGGCCACGAGGCCCGCCGCCCGGTCGGGGCGTACGGCCAGGGCCGCGACGCCGGTGGGGTGCACACGGGGCAGCAGCTGCGTCAGCCGCGCCGGCCGTGCCAGCCGGGCCACGTCGGGCTCGACGTCCGGAGCGAGCTCGGCGGCGAGAGCCCGTACGGCGGCCGGGTCCTCGGCGAGGACCATCCGCACCTCGGCCCCGAACCGCAGCGCGTGCTTCAGCGCGTGGAACCCGTCCAGCAGGACCAGCCCCTGCCCGGCGCCTTCCCGCCACTGCCGCACCACCTCATCGGAACTCCACTCGTCGCGCATACCCCGACCCTAAGCTCCGCCCCGCCACGGTCCGCGTCAGCGGGAGAGGGCCGGGCTCGGCTCCGCGGAGGCCAGGGCCGGTGCCCGCTCACGACGGCCGGGCCACAGCGCGGCGACCCTGGCTGCCAGCCAGACCAGGAACACCGTCGGCAGGAACACCGCATCGGCGGCGATCATCGCCAGCGAGAAGAACGGCAGCCCCAGCAGCACCGCGATCCCCGCGTGCTCCAGCATCATCACGGCCAGCAGCACGTTCTTGATCCGCCGGTTGAACACCGTGAACGGAAACGCCACCTGCACCGCCACCGTCCCGTACGACAGCAGCATCACCAGCGTCCCGCTGCCGGCCAGCAGCGCGGACAGCCCCGGCCACGGGGTGAAGTAGTCCAGCCCGAGCGGGTAGTACAGCGCGGTCCCGTCCTGCCACCGCGATCCCTGGATCTTGTACCAGCCCGCCGTCGCGTAGATCAGGCAGACCTCCGCCATGATCACCAGCAGCCCGGCGTTGTGCAGCACGTTGGCCAGCACGTCCAGCGTCGCCCGGCCCTCCCCCCGCGCGTCGTGCCGGTCCACGAGCCACCACAGGCCGCAGACCACCCACACCGCCGCGAAGGCCGCCAGCCAGCCGTGACTGAACCGCCCGGTCACCACTGCGTACGCGAACACCGCGCCCAGTACGCCCCACAGCACCGGCCCGGCGGCTCCCGCGGAGGCCGACCCCCGCAGCCGGGCCCGCCGGGCGTCCAGGGACCACACCTGCGCGCACCGGGTCAGTACCAGGTACACGGCCATCAGGTGGATGACGTTGTCCCCGCCGTCGCCCATGAACACGCTGCGGTTCTGCAGCGAGAGCACCCCGACCATGAACAGCACGGACGTGGCCCGGGTCCGCCATCCCAGCAGCAGCCCCACGCTCGCCAGCACGGCGAGCGCGTAGACGATCTCGAACCACACCGTCGAGTCCGACCACATCAAGACCGTGAAGGCCCCGTTCGAGGCGATCAGCCGCTCCGCCAGCGTCCAGCTCCACGGCCCGTCCGGCCCGTACAGCTCGTGGCGGTGCGGGAACTCGCGCAGCAGGAAGAAGAGCCAGGTCCCGGCGAAGCCGATGCGGATCACGGCGCTCTGGTACGGGCCCAGCGCCTGCCCGGTGACCTTCGCCAGAGCGGCCGCCAGGCCGGTTCTCACACCGTCCACCACGGCAGCTCCCGGTAGTACGTCTCGGTGTCGGTCGTCTCGTCGCTCCACTTCGGCGCGGCCACTGCCGTCGTCGCGGAGCGCAGCTGGACCCGCAGGATGTGCCCGCCGGGGTGGGCCGGGGCGAACCGGTTCACGGCGATCCGCCGCAGGTACTGCTCGGACAGCTCGCCGCGCTCGCCGTTCGGCTTGTTCTCCTCGTCGTGGGAGCCGGTGAAGAAGTCCCAGGCCCGGCGGAGCTCGTTCTGCTCGGTGTGGCTCGGCAGCAGGCTGTGCCGGATGGCCGCGCCGTCCTCGGCGCTCAGGTTCCGCCAGTCCGTGGTGACCAGCTCGCCGGCGGCCGTCCGTACCTGCGCGCGCACCTCCACGGCGATGTTCTGCTGGAGCGGGTTCGGCGCGAAGAGCTTCCAGTTCTGTTCGAACTCGGGATAGATCCAGTCGTCGACCGTCCGCGCGTGCTGCTTGCTGACCGTGTTGGACGGGGCGACGTGCAGGAACACGAACGCGAGATGCGCGCAGGCGGCCACGCCTACCGCGCCGAGGGCGAGTGCGACGAGCACCCGGTACGGGGTGGACAGACCGGCGATTCCGGGCGCCCGCGGGGGTGGCGGAGGGCCCGCCGCGGCGGGCTCCCGCTCGTTCGAATCCATCCCGCCCCGATCGTCCGGCATCCACAGGGTTGACCTCAGAGGTTGACACCCTACGGGCCGCCGACTCACCATTGAAGAGGATGAACCGAACGATCGGTCGGTCGGGTGGGCAGACGGCTCGCCGGCACACGCGGACAGGGGACCGGGATGGTGGCAGTGACCCCGGAGACGGGGCCGGAGACGGCCCTCGGGACAGACGGGACGGACGGCACAGGCATGGCTGCTGACCTCGACGCACAGCTCGCGGCGGCCTTCGACGCGGCGGTCGCGGCGGAGGAGCGCGTGGAGCCGCGCGACTGGATGCCCGAGGAGTACCGCGCCTCCCTCGTGCGTCAGATGGCGCAGCACGCCCACTCCGAGATCATCGGCATGCAGCCCGAGGCGAACTGGATCACGCGGGCGCCCTCGCTGCGCCGCAAGGCGATCCTGATGGCCAAGGTGCAGGACGAGGCCGGCCACGGGCTGTACCTCTACAGCGCCGCCGAAACCCTGGGAACCAGCCGCGACGAGCTGCTCGACAAGCTCCACGCGGGCCGGCAGAAGTACTCCTCGATCTTTAACTACCCCACCCTGACCTGGGCGGACGTCGGCGCCATCGGCTGGCTGGTG
Organism: Streptomyces sp. cmx-11-4; assembly: GCA_049998195.1. Taxonomy (GTDB): domain Bacteria; phylum Actinomycetota; class Actinomycetes; order Streptomycetales; family Streptomycetaceae; genus Streptomyces. The sequence goes on along the minus strand of JAEBET010000004.1, from coordinate 260,124 downwards.
GACGGCGCGGCGATCACCAACCAGGTGCCGCTGTGCCGCTGCTCCTACGGTCCCTACGCCCGCGCCATGGTCCGGATCTGCAAGGAGGAGTCCTTCCACCAGCGCCAGGGGTACGAGCTGCTCCTCGCCCTCTCGCAGGGCACCGAGGCGCAGCACGCGATGGCACAGGACGCGGTCGACCGGTGGTGGTGGCCCTCCCTGATGATGTTCGGCCCGCCGGACGACGAGTCGGCGCACTCGGCGCAGTCGATGGCCTGGCGGATCAAGCGGCACTCGAACGACGAGCTGCGCCAGCGGTTCGTGGACATCGCCGTCCCGCAGGCACAGGCGCTGGGTCTGACGCTGCCCGACCCGGACCTGCAGTGGAACGAGGAGCGCGGGCACCACGACTTCGGCGCCATCGACTGGACGGAGTTCTGGAACGTGCTGAAGGGCAACGGCCCCTGCAACGAACAGCGCCTGAGCCAGCGGCGCAGGGCCCACGAGGAAGGCGCCTGGGTGCGCGACGCGGCCGCGGCGTATGCGGAGAAGCAGGCGGCGCACGCCGCACAGAACGAGGAGGCACGGGTATGACGCGGAATTGGCCCCTGTGGGAGGTGTTCGTGCGCTCGCGGCGCGGCCTCTCGCACACGCACGCGGGAAGCCTGCACGCCCCCGACGCGGAGATGGCCCTGCGCAACGCCCGCGACCTCTACACCCGGCGCGGTGAGGGCATCTCGATCTGGGTGGTGCCCTCCACCGAGATCACCGCCTCCTCGCCCGACGAGCGCGACCCCTTCTTCGCCCCGTCCGCCGACAAGCCCTACCGGCACCCGACGTTCTACGACATCCCGGAGGGAGTGAGCCACCTGTGACCAGCACCGACACCACCACCGCGGCGGCCCTCGCCCTCGGTGACGACGCCCTGATCCTCTCCCACCGCCTCGGCGAATGGGCGGGCCACGCCCCCGTGCTGGAGGAGGAGGTCGCGCTCGCCAACATCGCCCTCGACCTGCTCGGCCAGGCCCGCCTCCTGCTGACCATGGCCGGCGACGAGGACGAGCTGGCCTTCCTGCGCGAGGAGCGCTCCTTCCGCAACCTCCAGCTGGTCGAGCAGCCCAATGGCGACTTCGCCCAGACCATCGCCCGCCAGCTCTTCTTCTCCCTCTACCAGCACGAGCTGTACGGGGAACTGGCGCGCGGGGACGGCCCGTTCGCGCCGCTGGCGGGCAAGGCCGTCAAGGAGACCGCGTACCACCGCGACCACGCCGAGCAGTGGACCCTGCGCCTCGGCGACGGCACCGAGGAGAGCCGGGCCCGCATGCGCGCGGGCCTGGACGCCCTGTGGAAGTACACCGGCGAGATGTTCCAGCCGGTGGACGGCGTCGACGGCCTGGACTGGGCCGCCCTGGAAGGGCGTTGGCTGGCAGCGGTGACCGATGTGCTGGAGCGGGCCGGGCTCGCGCTGCCCCAGGGGCCGCGCACCGGCGCCTGGGCGGCCGGAGCCGGACGCCAGGGTCTGCACACCGAGCCCTTCGGCCGGCTGCTCGCCGAGATGCAGCACCTGCACCGCAGCCACCCGGGGGCGTCATGGTGACCGCCCACGCCGGGACGACCCGCCTGGAGGCGGAACTGGCCGAGCTGGCCGGCTCCGTCCCGGACCCCGAACTGCCCGTGCTCACCCTGGGCGAGCTCGGCGTGGTGCGCGGGGTGCGGGTGGACGAGGAAGGCCGCGCCGAGGTCACCCTCACCCCCACCTACACCGGCTGCCCGGCCATCGAGGCCATGTCCGCCGACATCGAGCGGGTCCTGACCGGCCACGGGATACCCGAGGTCCGGGTGACCACCGTGCTGGCCCCCGCCTGGTCCACCGACGACATCAGCGCCGAAGGCCGCCGCAAGCTGGCCGAGTTCGGCATCGCCCCGCCCCGCCCGCACTCGGCCGGCGGGCCGGTCCCGCTGACCTTGTCGGTCCGCTGCCCGAACTGCGGGTCCACCGACACCGAGCTGCTCAGCCGGTTCTCCTCCACCGCCTGCAAGGCGCTGCGCCGCTGCACCGCCTGCCGCGAACCGTTCGACCACTTCAAGGAGCTGTAGATGGCCGCACCCCGCCACGGCGCGTTCCACCCGCTGACGGTGGCTGCGGTCGACCGGCTCACCGACGACTCGGTGGCTCTGACCCTCCGGGTCCCGCAGGAGCTGCGCGAGGAGTACCGGCACGCCCCCGGCCAGCACCTGACCCTGCGCCGCAGCGCCCCCGAGGGCGAGGAGATCCGGCGCACCTACTCGATCTGCTCCCCCGCCCCGGCGGCCGACGGCCCGGGCCCGGCGCAGCTGCGGGTCGGCGTGCGGCTGGTGGAGGGCGGGGAGTTCTCCACCTTCGCGCACAAGGAGATCGCCGCCGGGGACGTGCTGGACGTGATGGTCCCGGCCGGGCGGTTCGTCCTGGACCCGGCCGCGGCCCCGGCAGCGGCGCACTACGCGGCGATCGTCGGCGGCAGCGGGATCACCCCTGTGCTCTCGATCGCCGCGAGCCTGCTGGCCGCCCGCCCCGACGCCCGGTTCTGCCTCGTGCGCAGCGACCGTACGGCGGCTTCGACGATGTTCCTCGAGGAGGTCGCCGACCTCAAGGACCGCTATCCGTCCCGGTTCCAGCTGGTCACGGTCCTCTCCCGGGAGGAGCAGGAGGCCGGACTGCCATCCGGACGCCTGGACGAGGAGCGGCTGGCCGCCCTGCTGCCCGCGCTGCTGCCGGTGGCCGACGTGACGGGCTGGTTCCTGTGCGGACCGTACGGCCTGGTGCAGGGCGCGGAGCGGACCCTGGGCGCGCTCGGCGTCGCCCGGACCCGGGTGCACGAGGAGATCTTCCACGTCGAGGACACCACGGCGCCGGCCCGCGCCGCCACCGCCTCGGCCCCCTCCCGCGGCCGGGTCACGGCGCGCCTCGACGGCCGTTCCGGCACCTGGCCGGTCCGTGACGGGGAATCCCTGCTGGACGCGGTGCTCCGCAACCGCGCGGACGCCCCGTACGCCTGCAAGGGCGGGGTGTGCGGCACCTGCCGGGCCTTCGTCGTGGCGGGCGAGGTCCGGATGGACCGGAACTTCGCCCTGGAGGCCGAGGAGACGGACGCCGGATTCGTGCTGGCCTGCCAGTCGCACCCGGTGACGGAGGACGTGGAGATCGACTTCGACCGGTAGCCCCTGCCCGGCCCCAACCCTGTCCATTTTCCAGAACCTGTTCTATCTTGACGCACCGTCAGATCAGAACGGGAGGACCGGCAGTGGACTTCACCTTCACCGAGGAGCAGCAGGCGGCCGTCGAGGCGGCCAAAGCCGTCTTCGCGGACGTCGCGCCCGACGGGGTGCCGAGCCCCGCGCTCACCCCCGGGGCCGTCGCCGACGACTTCGACCGCCCGCTGTGGGCCAGGCTCGCCGGATCCGACCTGCTGAGCCTGGTGCTCGCCGAGGAACACGGCGGAGCCGGCCTCGACACCATCGCCCTGTGCCTGGTGCTGCGCGAGGCCGCGAAGGTGCTGGCCCGGGTGCCGCTGCTGGAGCACTGCGCCACCGCCATGGCCGTACAGGCCCACGGCAGCCCCGAACTGGCCGCCGCCCTGCTGCCCGGCGCCGGACGCGGCAGCGTCGTCCTGACCGCCGCCGCCCACGGCCGCTCCGGCCACGACCCGGCCGAACTCGCCGTCACCGCCCGCCGCCACGGGGAGGGCTGGATCCTGGACGGCACGCAGACGGCCGTCCCCTGGGCGCAGAGCGCCGACTGGATCGCCGTACCGGCCCACACCGGCGAGGGCGAGGCCGTCCTCGCGTTCGTCCCGCGCACCGCCGAGGGCCTCGCCCTCGCCGAGCAGGTCTCCACCAACGGGGAGCGACTCGCCGAACTCGCCCTGGACGGCGTACGCGTGGCCCCGACGCACCTCATCGACGACCCGGGCGCCTGGGAGCGCCTGCGCCAGCTCCTCGCGACCGGAACCTGCGCCCTCGCCCTCGGCCTCGGCGAGGGCGTCCTCACCATGACCAGCCAGTACACGAGCAAGCGCGAGCAGTTCGGCTTCCCGGTGGCCACCTTCCAGGCCGTCGCCGTCCAGGCCGCCGACCGCTACATCGACCTGCGCGCCATGGAGGTCACCCTCTGGCAGGCCGCCTGGCGCCTGGACGCCGCGACCGGCGGCGCGGGCGGCCCACTGCCGAGCTCCGGAGACGTCGCAGTCGCAAAGATCTGGGCCTCGGAGGGCGTACGCCGGGTGGTGCAGACCGCCCAGCACCTGCACGGCGGCTTCGGCGCCGACACCGAATACCCGCTGCACCGGTACCACGCCTGGGCCAAGCAGCTGGAGCTCCAGCTCGGCCCCGCCGCCGCGCACGAGGAGGCCCTGGGCGACCTGCTGGCCGCCCATCCGCTGGCCTGACGGGGAACGGCTACAGCACGAAGGCCGGGTTCCCGTGGTCCGTCACCATCGGGCGCCCGGCCCCGTCCCACGCCTGCATGCCGCCGTCGATGTTCACGGCGTCGACGCCCTGGCGCACCAGGTACTGGGTCACCTGCGCGGAGCGCCCGCCGACCCGGCACATCACGTGCACCCGACGGCCGTCCTCGACGGCCTGCGTCAGCTCACCGAAGCGGGCCACGAAATCGCTCATCGGGATGTGCAGAGCACCCTCGACGTGACCGGCCGCCCATTCGTCGTCCTCACGGACGTCCAGGACAAAGCCTTCGGAGGGCACCGCGGCGGCGTCCACCGAGGGAAGCGGTCCGAAGTTCATACGTCGCCTTCTCTCATCACAGATCCGAATCCCAACCTATCCGACGCCGCCCGGCCGGCCGGGCGGCGATCCGGCCCCGCCTCAGCCCGCGGCGAGCGCCTCGGCCAGTTCCGCCTCGCGCTCGGCGACCTGCGCCAGCAGCTGCTCCGCGATCTCCTCCAGCAGCCGGTCCGGGTCATCGGGAGCCATCCTCAGCATCGACCCGATCGCACTGTCCTCCAGCTCCTTGGCCACCAGCGACAGCAGCTCCTTGCGGCGCGCCAGCCACTCCAGCCGGGCGTACAGCTCCCCGCTCTCCTCCGGCTCCGCCCGCTCCGGCTCCGGACCCGCCGCCCACTCCTCGGCCAGCTCGCGCAGCAGCTGCTCCTCGCCCCGCCCGTACGCGGCGTTGACCCGCGCGATGAAGGCGTCGCGGCGCTCCCGCTCGGCCTCGTCCTGGGCGAGGTCCGGGTGGGCCTGGCGGACCAGCTCGCGGTAGAGGCGGCGTACCTCCTCCGAGGGCCGCACCCGCTGCGGCGGCCGCACGGGCCGCTCGGTGAGCATCGCGCCCGCGTCGTCGGAGATCCCGTCCGAGTCCAGCCAGTCGTGGAACAGCTCGTCCACCCCGGGCATCGGCATGACCAGCGCACGCGCCTCCTTGGCCCGCCGCAGGTCCTGCGGATCCCCGGTCCGCGCCGCCTTCGCCTCGGCGATCAACGCCTCGAGCTCGTCGAGCCGCGTGTACATCGGGCCGAGCTTCTGGTGGTGCAGGCGGGAGAAGTTCTCCACCTCGACCCGGAAGGTCTCCACCGCGATCTCGAACTCGATCAGCGCCTGCTCGGCGGCCCGAACGGCCCGCTCGAGGCGGGCCTCGGGGCGTTCGTCATCGGGAACTGTGTGTCCGGTCTGCTCGCTCACCCGGCCAGCCTACGGCCCGCCGGCCCGGGCACCCCCTCGCGGGCCGAACGGCTCAGACCCCGGGCACCCCCTCGCGGGCCCGTCGGCTCAGACCCCGGACTCCGCCGCGATCCGCCCGGCCCGCACCGCCGCCACCAGATCGGCGTGGTCGGCCTCGGTCCGGTCCGCGTACGCCACGGCGAAGGCGGCCATCGCCTCGTCCAGCTCCTCGTTCTTCCCGCAGTACCCGGCCAGCAGCCGCGGATCGACGCTGTGCGCGTGCGCCCGGGCCAGCAGGGCCCCGGTCATCCGCCCGTAGTCGTCGAGCTGGGCTGCGGTCAGCGCCGCCGGATCCACACTGCCCTTGCGGTTGCGGAACTGGCGCACCTGGAAGGGCCGCCCGTCCACCGTGGTCCAGCCCAGCATGATGTCCGAGACCACCTGCATCCGCTTCTGCCCGGCCACCACCCGGCGCCCCTCGTGCTCCTCGGGCGGCGAGTCGAAGCCCAGCGCGGGCAGATGCGGCAGCAGCACCGAGGGCCGCGCCTCCTTCACCTGGAGCACCAGCGGCTCGCCCCGGTGGTCCAGCAGCAGCACCACGTACGAACGGGTGCCGACGCTCCCGGTCCCCACGACGCGGAAGGCCACGTCGTGGATCGCGTACCGGGCCATCAGCGGCAGCCGGTCGACCTGGAGGGTCCGCAGGTACGGGCCCAGCGAGGCGGCCACGGCCGCGGCCTCCCCGTCCCCGACCCTGCGCAGCACGGGCAGCGCGTCCACGAAGCACCGGCTGCCGTCGGGTCCGGCCACGGTCGACTTCGCGGCGAACCGCGCGGAGGTGTTGTTGCGGGCCTTCTCCGCCACCCGCTCCAGGGTCCCCAGCAGGTCCCGGGCATCGGTGTGCGAGACCAGCTCCTCGTCGGCGATGGCGTTCCACGCGTCACCGGCGGACAGCCGGGCCAGCAGCCGCATGGTCCGCCGGTAGGCGCCCGCCGCGTCCAGCGCGGCCGCCCGGGAGGCGTCCTCGCCCGCGCCCGACACCCGCCCGGCCAGCACGAGCGAGGTCGCCAGCCGCTTCAGGTCCCACTCCCACGGCCCGAACACGGTCTCGTCGAAGTCGTTCAGGTCGATGACCAGCCGGTTGCGGGCGTCCGCGTACAGGCCGAAGTTCGCCGCGTGCGCGTCACCGCAGATCTGCGCGCCGACCCCGGTCACCGGGCCGCTGGACAGGTCGTGTGCCATCAGCCCGGCCGCCCCCCGCAGGAACGCGAAAGGGTTCGCCGCCATCCGGCCCACGCGTATCGGCGCCAGCTCGGCGACCCGGCCGACGTTGGACTCCTCCACCGCCCGCACCGCATCCGGCCGCCCGGACGGCGCCTCGAAGGCGGCGTGCGCCGCTCGCGGCACCCGCTGCCGCAGCGCCCGGCCGTCCTGCTTGGGCGACCCGTCCGCCACCCGCGGCGCGAACCCCGCCACCTCCGGGATCCGCTGTCCCACTACCGCCGCCATGCGCGCCGCCCCCACCCGTACGTTGACCGCCTTCGAACGGGCTGACCGTATCTACAGCCCGGCGTCCCTGGCCAGCAAGGCCGCCTGCACGCGGTTCTCGCAGCCCAGCTTCGCCAGGATCCGGCTCACGTACGTCTTCACGGTCGCCTCGCTCATGTGCAGCCGCCGCCCCGCGTCCGCGTTCGACAGCCCTTCTCCCAGCAACGCGAGCACCCCGCGCTCGCGTTCGCTCAGCTCCGCCACCTGCCGCCGGGCCTGCTCGCCCCGCACCACGGTCTTCCCCGACGCCAGCTGGTCGACCACGTGCCGGGTCGCCGCCGGAGAGAGGTACGCGTCGCCCGCCGCGGCCGCCCGTACGGCGCCGATCAGCTCGCCCGGCGCCGAGTCCTTCAGCAGGAACCCCGCACCGCCCTCGCCCAGCGCCCGCAGCACGTTCTCCTTCTCCCCGAAGGTGGTCAGGATCAGCGCCCGCACCTCCGGCGCGGCCCGCCCCAGCTCCCCCAGCGCGGTCAGCCCGTCCATCACCGGCATCTGGATGTCCAGCAGCACCACGTCCGGCGCGTGCGCGCGGGCCAGGTCCACCGCCTCCCGGCCGTTCGCCGCCTCCGCCACGACCGCGATGTCCGGCGCCGAGGTCAGGATCATCCTGATCCCCGCCCGGATCAGCGGCTCGTCGTCGGCGATCACCACGCGGATCACTTCGGCTGTCACCCGTGCTCCTACTGCTCGACCTCGTAAGCCTGCTTGTCCACGAGCGTTCCGTCCTTGAAGCAGAACCGGTAGATCAGGTCCGCCCCCAGCGCGTCCGGCTGCTCCTCCGCCAGCAGCGCCAGGCAGTCCGAACCCTCCGGCCGCGGCGGGCCCTTGCGGTCCGCACCGGCCGTCAGGAAATTGTCGCCGCTCGGCAGCCGGTCCCGTACGGCCTGCTCAGACTCTCCCACCCGCACCGCGTCGTAATCGGCCCGGTCGAGCATCGCATCGCCCAGCGAGCCCACCACCAGCAGCATCCCGGCCCCGAGCACGATCACCAGCAGCACCACCGCCGCGAAGGCGATGCCGCAGCCCAGCGCCAACCCGCCGACCGGGCCGCGCCGCGGCACGGCCAGCTCCCGGTCCACCGCCCCCCAGTCCATCGGCGGCGCGCCCCGCAGCCCCCGCGCCTGGGCCTGCTGCCCGAAATCGTCGGCCACGGCCGCCGCCCCGGCCGGCTCCGCCCCGTACGGCAGCACCCCCGCCACCCGGAAGCCGCCGCCCTCCGTCGCGCCCGTGTGCACCATCCCGCCGACCAGCCGCGCCCGCTCGCGCAGCCCCGTCAGCCCCTGCCCGCCCGACACCACCTCACCGGCTCCCGGACCGGCCGCCGGCCCGTTGGCGATCTCCACCACCAGCGAGTCGTCCTCGTACCGCAGTTCCACGGTGATCGGCGCCCCCGGCGCGTGCTTGTACGCGTTCGTCAGGGCCTCCTGCACGATCCTGTACGCCGCGTGATCGCAGGCCGCGACCAACGGCCGCGGCTGCCCCGAGGTGGACAGCCGTACGTCGGTCCCCGCACCCCGCGACGCCTCCACCACCCCGGCGATCCCGGCCACCCCGCGCGCGGCCGGCTGCGCCGGCTCCTCCACCGGGACCGGCGCCTCGACCCCGTCCCGCAGGATCCCGACGACCTCGCGCAGCTCGTGCATCGCCGCCACGGAAGCCTGCCGCAGCACGCCCACCGCCTCGCGCTGCCGGTCGGTGAGCTTCGGGTCCACCTCCAGCGCACCGGTGTGCACCGAGATCAGCGCCAGCTGGTGGCCGAGGCTGTCGTGCATGTCCTGGGCGATCCGCTGCCGCTCGCGCAGCCTCGCCTGTCCGGCGACCATCGCCCGCTCGCGCATCAACTGCCCGTTGCGCTCCTGGAGCGCGCGCAGCAGCGTACGGCGCTGCGACCAGTACCGGCTGGCCAGACCCGGCATCACGGTCGTCGCCAGGAACATCAGCGTGGAGAACACGATCACCAGCAGGGGCTGCATCTGCTCCCACTCGCGCAGCACGCCGAGGCCGACCGCCGCGACGAACGCCAGCGTGAAGACGGCCCCCGCGCGCCCCACCCCGACGATCCGGCGCCCCGCCGACCAGCCCAGCAGGCACGTGACCAGGAACGAGCCGGGCAGGAACACACTCACCGCCGAACCCACCACCAGCGTCGCCGCGGGCAGCCTGCGCCGCAGCAGGGTGAGCAACACCACGACCGCGGCGCTCGCGACCATCCGCCGCCCGGAACCGTTGTCGAGCTCCTCTACCCCCAGGCCGAGCAGCGCCAGCACCCCGGCGATCGCGAGGTCGCCCACGAGCATCCGCCGGGTCCAGGGCTCCGGACCCCTCAGCCAGTCCCAACCCGCACGCGTCATCGCCTTCGCATCCACCCGACCGACCCTAGACACCCCGGCACACCGCCGGCCGCCCTCTTTCGTCTCGCCCCGCGCGACGAAAGTCGGACGGGGCGACCGAACAACGTGTCCTGGATCACTCCTTGGCCTCCGGGGACCCGACGGCCCGTGCCGGGCAGGTCAGTTGATCTCGGAAAACACGTAGGACGCACAACACGAAACGGCCGCCACCGCTTTCGCGATGACGACCGTTTCGTCGATGTGGGCGAGGGGGGATTTGAACCCCCACGTCCCGAAGGACACTGGCACCTGAAGCCAGCGCGTCTGCCGTTCCGCCACTCGCCCGAGCAGCGTCCCAGTGGTTCTTCCCTTTCGGGCCGTTCCCCTGGCGACGTCGAAAGATTAGCACGTAGGACGGGGTGGAATCACATCGCTTTCCCCGCACCCCCGGCCCCCGCCGCGGGCGGCGCCTCCCGCACTCCGCTCCCGGTGCGGGACACTGTCCCTGAGGCCCCCCTACGATCCCTGTGAGGACCAACACTCGTCCTCACAGGACCGATGGGGAACCACCCGAATCCGCCACGCGTGGATACGATCAGTAAGCAGTACAGGGCGACAACGACGGAGGAGGTGCCCCATGGGAGTTCTGAAGCGGTTCGAGCAGCGACTCGAAGGTCTGGTGAACGGCACCTTCGCCAAGGTGTTCAAGTCCGAGGTCCAGCCGGTGGAGATCGCCGGAGCCCTCCAGCGGGAGTGCGACAACAACGCCACCATCTGGAACCGCGAGCGGACGGTCGTGCCCAACGACTTCATCGTCGAGCTCAGCACCGGCGACTACGAGCGCCTGAGCCCCTACTCCGGACAGCTCGGCGACGAGCTCGCGGGCCTCGTCCGCGACTACGCCAAGCAGCAGCGCTACAGCTTCATGGGCCCCATCAAGGTCCACCTGGAGAAGGCCGACGACCTCGACACCGGGCTCTACCGGGTCCGCAGCCGCACCCTCGCCGCCAGCACCACCCAACCGCAGCCGCCCCAGGGCCGGCCGCAGGGTGCTCCGGCGAGCCAGGGCGGCTACGGCTACCCGCCGGTCGCCGCCCCGCCCATGCCCAGCGCCCCGCCACCCGGCGGACCCGGCGCCCGGCGGCCTGCCGGCGGAGCCGGCCCGGCCGCACCCGTACCGGCCTCCGGCGCCTCCAGGCGCCACTGGATCGAGATCAACGGCACCCGCCACCAGATCTCGCGCCCCACGCTCGTACTCGGCCGAAGCACCGAAGCCGACGTGCGGATCGACGACCCCGGCGTATCGCGCCGGCACTGTGAGATCCGGACCGGAACGCCCTCGACGATCCAGGATCTCGGGTCCACCAACGGCATCGTGGTGGACGGGCAGCACACCACCCGCGCTACGCTCCGCGACGGCTCGCGGATCGTCGTGGGCAGCACGACCATCATTTACCGGCAAGCCGAAGGGTGAAGCGGGGGCAATGTCAGAGCTGACCCTGACGGTCATGCGGCTGGGTTTCCTAGCCGTTCTGTGGCTGTTCGTCATCGTGGCCGTCCAGGTCATTCGCAGCGACCTGTTCGGAACGAGAGTCACGCAGCGCGGCTCCCGCCGCGGCGGCGCGGCCACCGCGCCGCAGCAGCAGGCGGGCCGGCAGGCCGCGCCTCCGCAGCAGCGCCAGCGCCGCGGTGCGCCCACCAAGCTCGTCGTCTCCGAGGGCACCCTCACGGGAACCACGGTGGCCCTCGCCGGCCAGACGATCACCTTGGGCCGCGCCCACGACTCGACCATCGTGCTGGACGACGACTACGCGTCCAGCCGCCATGCCAGGATCTATCCCGACCGTGACGGCCAGTGGATCGTCGAGGATCTCGGGTCCACCAACGGCACGTATCTCGACCGGACCCGCCTGACCACCCCGACGCCCATTCCGCCGGGCGCCCCGATCCGCATCGGCAAGACCGTCATCGAGCTGCGGAAGTAGTACGAGAATGAGCGAGCGGAGCGAGCACGCGGCGGCGATCCGTCCCACCGAGGACACGGACACCCGCGCGCTCCCGACCGGAGGGTGGGCAGTGTGGCTCGAGACCGGTTGTACCCGGAGCCGACCGGCGAGGTGCGCATGAGTCTGTCCCTGCGGTTCGCCGCCGGATCGCACAAGGGCATGATCCGCGAGGGCAACGAGGACTCCGGCTACGCCGGGCCCCGCCTCCTCGCGATCGCCGACGGCATGGGAGGCCAGGCGGCCGGCGAGGTCGCGAGCTCCGAGGTGATCTCCACCCTCGTGCAGCTCGACGACGACGTCCCGGGCTCCGACATCCTCACCTCCCTCGCCACGGCGGTGCAGCGTGCCAACGACCAGCTGCGCGTGATGGTCGAGGAGGACCCCCAGCTCGAGGGCATGGGCACCACCCTGACCGCCCTCCTGTGGACCGGCCAGCGCCTCGGCCTCGTCCACGTGGGCGACTCCCGGGCCTACCTGCTCCGCGACGGCGTCCTCACCCAGATCACCCAGGACCACACCTGGGTGCAGCGCCTCGTCGACGAGGGCCGGATCACCGAAGAGGAAGCCACCACCCACCCGCAGCGCTCCCTACTCATGCGGGCGCTCGGCAGCGGTGACATCGTCGAGCCCGACCTCTCCATCCGCGAGGTCCGCGCCGGCGACCGCTACCTCATCTGCTCCGACGGACTCTCCGGCGTGGTCTCCCACCAGACCCTCGAAGAGACCCTCGCCGACTACCACGGCCCCCGCGAGACCGTGCAGTCGCTGATCCAGCTCGCCCTGCGCGGCGGCGGACCCGACAACATCACCTGCATCGTCGCCGACGTCCTCGACACGGACAGCGGGGACACCCTCGCCGCCCAGGTCAACGACACCCCCGTCGTCGTCGGCGCGGTCGCCGAGAACCAGCACCAGCTCTTCGACGGCGGCAACGCCATGCAGACCCCGGCCGGCCGCGCCTCGGGCCTCGGCCGCCAGGCCGGCCCGCCCGCCGGCGCCTTCGGGCCCCCCGGCAGCGGCGAGGCGAACGGCTACGGGTACTCCGACCAGGGCCAGGGCGGCGGCGCGTACGGCAGCTTCGGCGAAGCCGAGGCCTACGACGGCGACGCCGAGTACGAGGACACGTACGACCACCCCCGCAGGCGTCGCGGCAAGGGGCGCAAGTGGGCCACCCGTACGCTGACCCTGCTCCTGGTCGCCGGCGTCGTCGGCGGCGGCCTCTACGCGGGCTGGCGCTGGACCCAGACCCAGTTCTACGTGGGCGTCAAGGGCGAGCACGTCGCGCTCTTCCGCGGCATCAGCCAGAAGCTCGGACCGCTGGAGCTCTCCAAGGTGGAGACCGACCGCCCCGACATCGAACTGAAGTACCTCCCGCCCTTCAAGCTCAAGCAGGTCGAGGCCACCATCAGCGAAGGCAGCCTCGACGGTGCCCGCAAGAAGCTCGACCACCTCGGCGTCCAGGTCTCGGCCTGCAAGAAGGACGAGGAACGCCGCAACGCCGAGGCGCAGAACCAGACACCCGGCTCCACTCTGACTCCCGCGGAGCAGCAAGTGGTCAGCCTGTGCGGAAAGCAGTAGACACCCGCGGGCACAGGGGGCCTGCCACACCATGAGCGTTGTCACCAACACGACCACCATCGGCGCCATCGAGCTGCCGAGCCGGCGGAACACCGAGCTGATGCTGCTCGGCTTCGCCGTGGTCATCCCGATCTTCGCCTACGCCAACGTGGGCCTCGCGATCAACGGCAGCCTGCCGCCCGGCATGCTGCTCTACGGCCTGGGCCTCGGCGCCCTCGCCGGGATCGCGCACCTCGTCGTACGCCGGTACGCCAAGTACGCCGACCCGCTGCTGCTGCCGCTGGCCACCCTGCTCAACGGACTCGGCCTCGTACTGATCTGGCGGCTCGACCAGTCCGATCGGCTGCAGAACCTCGCCAAGCGCTCCTTCGGTGCCTTCACCCCCTCCGCACCCCGCCAGATGATGTACACGGCGCTCGCCATCGCCCTGTTCGCCGCGGTCCTGCTCATCCTCAAGGACCACCGCGTCCTGCAGCGCTTCACCTACATCTCCATGGCCGGAGCCCTGGTCCTGCTGATCCTGCCGGTCATCCCGGGCCTCGGCGCCGACGTCTTCGGCGCCAAGATCTGGATCAGCGTCGGCGGCTTCTCCATCCAGCCCGGCGAGTTCGCGAAGATCGTCATCGCCATCTTCTTCGCGGGCTACCTCATGGTGAAACGTGACGCCCTGGCCCTGGCCAGCCGCCGCTTCATGGGCCTCTACCTGCCGCGCGGCCGCGACCTCGGCCCGATCCTGATGATCTGGGCGATGAGCCTGCTCGTCCTCGTCTTCGAGAACGACCTCGGCACCTCGCTCCTCTTCTTCGGCATGTTCGTGATCATGCTGTACGTCGCCACCGAGCGCACCAGCTGGATCGTCATCGGCCTGCTCATGTCGGTCGGCGGCGCCGTGGTCGTCGCCTCCTTCGCCAGCCACGTACAGGCCCGCGTCAACGCCTGGCTCGACCCCTTCGGCTGCTACACCACCTCCGGCGCCTGCGAGCAGGTCGGCCAGTCGATCATGAGCTTCGGCTCCGGCGGCGTACTCGGCGCCGGATGGGGCCAGGGCAACTCCGACCTCATCGGCTTCGCCGCCAACTCCGACTTCATCTTCTCCACCGTCGGCGAGGAACTCGGCCTCACCGGCGTGATGGCCTTCCTCCTGCTCTACGGCCTCATCATCGAGCGGGGCGTCCGCACCGCCCTCGCCGCCCGCGACCCCTTCGGCAAGCTCTTCGCCATCGGCCTGTCCGGCGCCTTCGCCCTCCAGATCTTCGTCGTCGCCGGCGGGGTCATGGGCCTCATCCCCCTCACCGGCATGACGATGCCCTTCCTCGCGTCCGGCGGCTCCTCCGTCCTCGCGAACTGGATCCTCATCGCCGTACTCATCCGGATCAGCGACACCGCACGCCGACCTGCGCCGGCCCCCGCCCCGTCCCCCGACTCCGAGATGACCCAGGTGGTCCGCCCGTCATGAACAAGCCCCTGCGCCGCATCTCGCTGTTCTGCGGGCTGCTCGTCCTCGCGCTGCTGATCCGGACCAACTGGCTGCAGTACGTCCAGGCCGAGGAACTCAGCACCCGCAAGGAGAACCGCCGGGTCCAGATCGCCCAGTACGCCACCGAACGCGGCAACATCATCGTGGCGGGCGAGCCCATCACCGGCTCCGCGGTCACCGACGGCAGCGACTACAAGTACAAGCGGACTTACACGGACGGCGCCCTGTGGGCGCCCGTCACCGGCTACGCCTCGCAGGCCTTCGGCTCCACCCAGCTCGAATCGCTCGAGGACGGCATCCTCACCGGCAACGACGACCGGCTGTTCTTCGACCGCACCATCGGCATGTTCACCGGGGAGAAGAAGCAGGGCGGCAACGTCGTCACCACGCTCAACCCCGAGGCCCAGAAGGCCGCCTTCAAGGCGCTCGGCAACAACAAGGGCGCGGCCGCCGCCATCGACCCGCGCACCGGCGCCATCCTCGCCCTCGTCTCCACCCCCTCGTACGACCCCTCCCGCTTCGCCGGCAACTCCAAGGACGACGAGAAGGCCTGGGTCGAGCTCAAGGACAGCGAGGACAAGAACCTCGTCAACCGCGCCCTGCGCGAGACCTACCCGCCGGGCTCCACCTTCAAGGTGGTCACCGCCGCCGCCGCCCTCGAGCACGGCGTGGTCAAGGAGATCAACGACCCGACGGACACCCCGGATCCGTACTTCCTGCCCGGCACCAAGACCGAGATGATCAACCACGCCAAGGGCTGTAAGGAAGCGAGCCTCAACAAGGCGCTCGAAGTCTCCTGCAACTCCGTCTTCGCGAACCTGGGCGACAAGGTCACCCGCGACAAGATGGTGGAGACCTCCGAGAAGTTCGGCTTCAACAACGACAAGATCGACATCCCGGTCCGCGCCTTCGCCAGCGTCTACGACAAGAAGATGGGCAAGGACGGCAACGCCCAGAGCTCCATCGGCCAGTTCAACACCGCCGCCACGCCGCTGCAGATGGCCATGGTCACCGCCGCGATCGCCAACGACGGCAAGCTGATGAAGCCGTACATGGTCGACCACGTCACCTCGCCGAACCTCGACGTCATCGAGAAGCACTCGGCGCAGGAGATGAGCCGGCCCCTCTCCGCCGCCAACGCGCAGAAGGTCCAGGAGATGATGGTCAACGTCGTCGACAACGGCACCGGAACCAAGGCCAAGATCAAGGACGTCAAGGTCGGCGGCAAGACCGGCACCGCCCAGCACGGCGAGGGCAACAAGAAGCGCCCCTACGCCTGGTTCATCTCCTACGCCGAGGGCAAGGACGGCAGCTCCCCGGTCGCCGTCGCCGTCGTCATCGAGGACAGCGAAGCGGACCGCGAGGACATCAGCGGCGGCGGCCTCGCCGCCCCCGTCGCGAAGGCCGTCATGGAAGCGGTCCTCAAGACCCAGGGATGAGCCGGAGATGACGGACCGCCGCAGCGACGTGATCCGCGTCACTGATCCCGGCCGGGTCCGAGCGTACGGTACCGGTCCTGTATCAGCCTGTGGCCGCGAACCGATCACAGACGATCGGCCGGTAGCCTTTGCGCGAACAGCACACCGCCGGACCACACACAGGTGCGGTCGGGACTGACGGAGAGGGCTGCAACGTTATGGAAGAGCCGCGTCGCCTCGGCGGCCGGTACGAGCTGAGCCACGTGCTCGGCCGCGGTGGCATGGCCGAGGTCTACCTCGCCCACGACACCCGGCTCGGCCGTACCGTCGCCGTCAAGACCCTGCGCGCCGATCTCGCCCGCGACCCGTCCTTCCAGGCCCGGTTCCGTCGCGAGGCCCAGTCGGCCGCGTCGCTGAACCACCCGGCGATCGTCGCCGTCTACGACACCGGCGAGGACTACGTCGACAACATCTCCATCCCGTACATCGTGATGGAGTACGTCGACGGATCCACCCTGCGCGAGCTGCTGCACTCCGGGCGCAAGCTGCTGCCCGAGCGCACCCTGGAAATGACCATCGGCATCCTCCAGGCCCTCGAGTACTCGCACCGCGCCGGCATCGTGCACCGTGACATCAAGCCCGCCAACGTGATGCTCACCCGTACCGGCCAGGTCAAGGTGATGGACTTCGGCATCGCCCGCGCCATGGGCGACTCCGGCATGACCATGACGCAGACGGCCGCCGTCATCGGCACCGCCCAGTACCTCTCCCCGGAGCAGGCCAAGGGCGAGCAGGTCGACGCGCGCTCCGACCTCTACTCCGCCGGCTGCCTGCTCTACGAGCTCCTCAGCGTCCGGCCCCCGTTCGTCGGCGACTCCCCCGTGGCCGTCGCCTACCAGCACGTACGGGAAGAACCGCAGCCGCCGTCGAACTTCGACTCCGAGATCACGCCCGAAATGGACGCGATCGTCCTCAAGGCTCTGGTCAAGGACCCCGATTACCGCTACCAGTCCGCGGACGAGATGCGCGCGGACATCGAGGCCTGCCTCGACGGCCAGCCCGTCGCCGCCACCGCCTCCATGGGCGCGGCCGGCTACGGCTACCCGCACGACCAGGGCCACGGCTACGGACACCAGGGCTACGACCAGCCCACCACCGCCCTGCGCACCGCCGAGGCCGGCCAGACCTCGATGATGCCGCCGATGCCCCCGGGCGACGGCGGCTACGGGTACGGCGACCAGGGCCACGGCGGCTACGACCAGGGGCCGAACCGCCGCCAGAAGAAGAGCAAGGCGTCCACGATCCTGCTCGTGGCGGCCGGCGTGCTCGTCCTGGTCGGCGCGATCCTGATCGGCCGCTCCCTCTTCAGCAGCACCGCCGACAACCGCCCCAGCGTGCCCAAGCTCATCGGCTCCACCCTCGAGCAGGCCCAGAGGAGCGGTGAGAACGTCGGCCTCAGGGTGGTCAAGGGAACCGAGGAGGCCTGCGAGGACCAGCCCAAGGGCAACGTCTGCAAGCAGGACCCCGCGCCCGACACCAAGGTCGCGAGGGACTCCACCGTCACGGTGACCCTCTCCACGGGCGCGGCCAAGGTGCCGATCCCCAACGTGCTCAACCTGACGTACGAGGACGCCGAGAAGGCCCTGAAGGACAAGGGCTTCCAGGTGGACCGCAAGGCCCAGGAGTCCGAACGGGCCGCCGGGACCGTCCTCGAGCAGAACCCGAAGGCGGGCGGCGAGGCGGACAAGAACTCCCTCATCACGCTGACGGTCGCCAAGGAGCAGTCCAAGGCGATCGTCCCGGACCTCAAGGGCAAGACCAGGGAAGACGCCGAGAAGGCCCTCAAGGCCGTCAACCTCAAGCTCGGCAGCGTGACCGAGGTCGACTCCCCCGGGGCGGCACCGAAGACGGTCATCGACCACCAGCCGCAGGCGGGGTCGCAGCTGGAGGTCGGCAAGACGGTCAACATCACCATCGCCAAGGCCGCGCAGCAGGTCCAGGTACCGAACCTGATGGGCAAGACGGTCGCCCAGGCCAGGGCGGAACTGGCTTCCAAGGGCCTGACCTTCGGCGCGGTGCTCTCCGGTCCGACGGACGAGAACGCCCGCGTCCTGACCTCGGACCCGGCGGCCGGCCGGCCGGTCCCGACGGGCACGGTGATCAACGTGATGACCATGCAGGGCGGCGGCCAGCAGGACGGCGGCAACAACAACGGCGGCGGCCGCGGCTTCATCGGAGGCCTCGGCGGCTGACGTCCACCGGCACGCGGTACGGTCCGGCCCTTCTCCTCCGGGAGAGGGGCCGGACCCGTCTTCCCCGCGGCTGCGCGGCCTCCTGCGCGGTCACCCGTCAAGCCTTGGCCATGGGGCGCCCACGGACGCGTCCCGGCCGTCCACAGGGCCTTCTGGAGGCCTGGAGCGCGGGATCACGGCGCCGGGCACGCGCTCCTAACGAGCGGAACGGCGCAGGGCGGAGGGCGGAGGGCGGAGGGGAAGGATCAGCGCAGCTCCGCCGGCGGCGTCCGCTTCGCGTCCACCTTCTCCGTCCGGACCAGCTCGCCCCACACGATGTACCGGTACTTCGACGTGTACACCGGCGTGCAGGTGGTCAGCGTGATGTAGCGGCCCGGGGCCGTCTTGCCCGACTCCTTCGGGACCGGGCTGATCACGTCCACGTTGTACTTCGAGGTCTGGCGCAGCTCGGCGAAGACCTTGTACACGTACCAGGTGTCCTTGGTCTCGAAGACGATCGCGTCGCCGTTGTTCAGCTTGTCGATGTTGTGGAACTTGGCGCCGTGGCCGTCGCGGTGCGCGGCCAGCGAGAAGTTGCCCTTCTCGTCCCACGGCAGTGCCGACTTCACGGGCTCCGTGTAGTAGCCCGCGACCCCGTCGTTCAGGGTCTGCGGGTCCGTGCCCCGCTTGACCAGCACCTCGCCGCTCTTCATCGCCGGCACGTGCAGGAAGCCGACGCCGTCCTTGGTGTCCAGCGCCCCCGGTTCCGCGGGCTTCGACTCCGTGCCCGGCGTCTGCCACTGCTGGCGGATCTGGTCGCCCCGCGCCGACGCCTGTCGGTCCGCGAGCACGTTCGTCCACCACAGCGAGTACGCCACGAACAGGCCCAGCACCAGCCCCACCGTGATCAGGAGCTCGCCCAGCAGGCTCAGGAACCCGGCGAGCACACTGCGGTTGCCGGCGGGGGCGGGCGGTGCCGCGGCGCGGCGGCGGGCACGAGACACTGCTGATTCGTCCTTAACTGGTCAGCGCGGGCGGAGGACCCTCGTCGCGGGGGCGTTCATCGGTCATCCTGCCCCATACGATCATCCGGTAGGTGCTGGTGAACTCCGGGGTGCAGGTCGTCAGCGTGATGTACCGGCCGGGTGCGGTGAACCCCGAGCCCTCCGGCACCGGTTTGATCACCGCCACGTTCGTCGGCGGCGTCTGCGCCAGCGCCGAGGTCATCTCGTACGTGTAGTACGCGTCCCGCGTCTCGACCACGACGGGGTCCCCCGGCACGAGGCGGTTGATGTAGCGGAAGGGCTCGCCGTGGGTGTTGCGGTGGCCCGCCACCGCGAAGTTGCCCTGCTCGTCCGCCGGCATCGCCGTCTTCAGCGCGCCCTCGGCGTAGTGCCCGACCATCCCCCGGTCGAGCACCTTGGGCTTGCTGATCCCCTCCGCCACCGGAACCTTCACGTCCAGCTTGGGGATGTGCAGGATGGCGAAGCCCTGGCCGGGCTCGAACGCCGTGACGGGCGGCGCCGCCGCTCCGCCCGGGTCCGTGCCCGCGTCCCGCTGCCACGTCTGCTGGAGCGTGCCCGCGGCGCCGTCCGCCGTCCGCTCCGCGACGATGTTCGTGTACCAGAGCTGGTAGGCGACGAACAGCAGCATCACCAGGCCCGCCGTGATGAACAGTTCCCCGCCCAGCCGGCTCGCCACGACCAGCGGTCCGCCCGACGCCGGCCGCCTGCGCCGCCGCCCGCCCCGCCTCCGGGAGTTCCTGGCGGCCCGCTTCGCGGCCTCCTGCGCCGCCCTGCGCCGCGCGGCCCGGCCCCCCGTGGGCGCGGACGGCGCGAGCGCGGTCACGCGACGGCCTTGCCCACCACCGGGGCCAGCCCCACCGAGCGCTCCACGGCACCCGCGTCACCACACCGCACGAGCCAGTTCGCGAGCATCCGGTGCCCCCACTCGGTCAGCACCGACTCGGGGTGGAACTGCACACCCTCGACGTCGTGCTCCCGGTGGCGCAGGCCCATGATGATCCCGTCCTGCGTGCGCGCCGTGACCTCCAGCACCCCGGGCAGGGTCTGGGGCTCGGCGGCCAGGGAGTGGTATCGGGTCGCGGTGAAGGGGGAGGGCAGGCCCTCGAAGACCCCGAGGCCCGCGTGGACCACGGGCGAGGTCTTGCCGTGCAGCAACTCGGGCGCCCGGCCCACGACCCCTCCGTAGGCGACCGCCATCGACTGCATGCCGAGGCACACCCCGAAGACGGGTACGCCCGTGTCGGCGCAGTGCCGGACCATGTCGACGCAGACCCCCGCCTCCTCCGGCGTCCCGGGCCCGGGGGAGAGCAGCACGCCGTCGAAACCGTCCTGCGCGTGCGAGAGCTCGACCTCGTCGTTGCGCAGCACCTCGCATTCGGCGCCGAGCTGGTAGAGGTACTGGACCAGGTTGAAGACAAAGCTGTCGTAGTTGTCCACAACCAGAATGCGCGCGCTCACGGAGTGGCTCCCGATCCCTCGTCCACGGTCACATCGTTGAACGGCAGGAGTGGCTCGGCCCACGGGAAGACGTACTGGAACAGCACGAACACCACCGCGAGGGCCAGTACGAGTGAGATCAGCGCGCGTACCCACGCGTTGCCCGGCAGGTGCCGCCAGATCCAGCCGTACATGCCGCCCGTTTCCTTTTCGTCCACGTTCGTTCCACGCACCGCGGGGGCGGTACGCCAACAGACTAAAGGCAGCGGCCCGGCCGGGCGGGTCAGCTCGGCAAACCCTCGGGCCTACCCTGCCCCACGGCGCGCGTGCCGGTCAGTTCCGCCCAGACGACCAGCCGGTGGCTGTGGCCCCACTCGGGATCGCAGGTCGTCAGCGTCAGGTACCGGCCGGGCACGGTGAACGGCGACTTCCGGGGCACCGGGTCCACGACCCCGATGTCCGTGGGCAGGGTGCGCAGCGGCCCGCCGCGCACCGTGTACGTGTACCAGGCGGACGCGTCCTTGAGGATCACGGCGTCCCCGGGGCGCAGCTCGGGGAAGTCCTTGAAGGGGTCCCCGTACGTGCGCCGGTGGCCCGCCACGGAGAAGTTCCCGGTGGCGCCGAGGGCGGCGGTGCCGCGGTAGTGGCCCAGGCCCTTCTTCAGCAGCTCGGTGCCGGTGCCCTCCAGGACGGGCTTGTTCCAGTCCTTGCCGAAGCGCGGGATGTACATCTCGGCGAAAGCCTGGCCTGCGGGGTAGCGGACCGGCTCGGCGGGCCCGGGGGCCGCTGCCGGGTCCGGGGCGGGCCCGGGCGCCGGCGCTCCGGCCGGTGCCCCGGCCGCCGCCCAGTTGTCGCGCAGCCGGGTCATCTCGCCGTCCATGGCCCGGTCGGCCTTGACCCCGGTCCACAGCAGGACGTAGGCCACGAAGAGCACGATGAGGGTGCCCGCCGTCAGGCACAGCTCGCTGAACGTCCGTACCACCAGGCGCAGTACGACGTCGGGCCGCAATGCCTCAGGACGAGGGCTCCACCGGCTTGGCATAGTGGAGGTCCACTGTGCCGGAGTAGCCGGGAAGTGTCAGCGCCTTGTGCTCGTCCACTTTCCAGCCGAGCCCGTAGGCGTTCACGTACAGCTGGTAGTTCTGCAGGGCCGGGGAGGCGGCGAGGGCCTTGCGCAACGCGCCCGGGTCGCCGACCGCCGAGACCTTGTACGGCGGCGAGTACACCCGGCCCTGGAGGATCAGGGTGTTGCCGACGCAGCGGACCGCGCTGGTGGAGATGAGCCGCTGGTCCATGACCTGGATGCCCTGGGCGCCGCCCTGCCAGAGGGCGTTCACGACGGCCTGGAGGTCCTGCTGGTGGATCACCAGGTCGTTGGGCTGCGGCTCGGGGACGTTGGGGATGCGGGCGGTGGCGTTGGGCGGGGCGTCGTTGAGGGTGACGGTCAGCCCCTTGCCGGTCAGCTCCTCGGTGCCCGAGGCGACGCGCAGGGCGGCCAGCTTGGCGTCCTCGGCCTTGGTGCTGCCGTCGTCCCGGTCGGCGAGCGCGTCGACACGGCGGCGTACCGGTCCGAGGCTCTCCTCGAGCGCCGCATTGCTCTGACTGCGTTCCTCGATGAGGTCGGACAGTTTCAGGAGCGACGCATCGGTCCGGATGTTCGTACCCTTGGAGGTGTTGAAACTGGTGACGAAGAGCAGCCCGGCCAGGGCGAAGACGGCGGCCGTCAGCAGCCGGACCGGTCTGGCCCGGCGACGGGGACCCGCGGAGGAGTCGTCGGAATTGCTCAACGTACCCTTCTCCTTCAACGCCACAGGTCCACTACGCTAACGGACGCCCGGGGCAGGCAAGGTCCCCAGCGCATCGACAGGAGAGCCCCTCGTGCCGAAGTCACGTATCCGCAAGAAGGACGACTACACGCCGCCGCCCACGCGGCAGCCGCAGTCCATCAGGCTGACCAACCGCAGCTGGGTCGCCCCGGTCATGCTGGCACTCTTCCTGATCGGTCTCGCGTGGATCGTCGTCTTCTACGTGACCGAGACCCAGCTGCCGATCGAGGCGCTGGGCAATTGGAACATCGTGGTCGGTTTCGGCTTCATCGCTGCGGGATTCGGCGTCTCGACACAGTGGAAGTAGCAGTAAACCTTCCCCGATAAAAGCTCTCCCCATGAGTTATCCACAGCGTCATCCACACCTGAGGAAAAGACAGAAGATCTGTGGATAACTCTGTGGAGAGTTGACGCCGGTGTGATCAGGTGAGTTCCGCGGTCCGGAGCAGGATCACCGCCGCCGCCAGCACGAACACCACCGCACAGGTCCCCACCTGGACGAGTGTGCGGTTCCTGCCGGCGGTGGGCTGGAGCATGCCCAGGCTCACCAGAGCGCCTGTGACCAGACCTCCCACGTGTGCCTGCCAGGACACGTTGAGGCTGCCGCCGAGCGGCACGAAGGTCAGGAAGAGCATCAGCACGACCATCACGATCACCGGCCGCATCTCGTAGCGCAGCCGGCGCGCGAGGACGGCGGTGGCGCCGAGCAGGCCGAAGACGGCGCCGGACGCACCGAGCGTCGGGGTGTTCGGTGCGGTCAGCAGATAGACGAGGGCGCTGCCGCCGAGCCCCGAGAGCAGGTAGACGGCGAGATAGCGGGAGCGGCCCAGTGCCGCTTCCAGCGGGCCGCCGATCACCCACAGGCCGATCATGTTGCCGATGATGTGCCACCACTCGACGTGCAGGAACACCGAGGTCAGCAGGCGGTAGTACTGGCCGGTGGAGACTCCCTCGACGGGGGCGCCGAAGAATTCCACGTACCGGCCGAGCAGCTCCAGCCGCACCACGGCCGCCGGGGCCGCCAGACCCACGAGGAACACGGCGGCGTTGAGGCCGATCAGGATCTTGGTGACCAGCTGGGGGTCGGCGGCGACCGCCCCGCCCGCGAGGGTGCGCGGCGCGTTCGCGGCCGGCCGGTGGCCGGTGCCGGAGCCCGAGCGGACGCATTCGGGGCACTGGAAGCCGACCGAGGCGCTGATCATGCACTCGGGGCAGATGGGGCGCTCGCAGCGGGTGCAGCTGATCCCCGTGTCGCGGTCCGGGTGGCGGTAGCAGCCCGGCAGACGTTCGGTGTCCATCGGTCCCCTCGATCGGCGGCGAGGCAGGGGGACGCCCCGCCGGTCCGGTATGTATCCAGGACGGACGAGCGGGGCGGAAAGGTTCCCGGCTCGGGTGGGCGGGCGCCGGGGCGGGGCGTCAGTGGGGCTGGGTGGTGTCAGCGCTTCTCGATGACGACCGACTTGATGATCACGTCCTCCACCGGGCGCTCGGTGCGCGCGTTGGTGGGGAGCGAGGCGATCTTGTCCACAACCGTCCGGCTGGCCTTGTCGGCGACCTCGCCGAAGATGGTGTGCTTGCGGGTCAGCCAGGCGGTGGGCGCGACCGTGATGAAGAACTGCGAGCCGTTGGTGCCGGGGCCCGCGTTGGCCATGGCGAGCAGGTAGGGCTTGGTGAAGGCCAGGTCGGGGTGGAACTCGTCGGCGAACTGGTAGCCCGGGCCGCCGGTGCCGTTGCCCAGCGGGTCACCGCCCTGGATCATGAAGCCGCTGATGACGCGGTGGAAGACGGTGCCGTCGTACAGCGGGTCCGTGGTCTTCTGGCCGTCGGTGGGACGGGTCCACTCGCGGGCGCCGGTGGCGAGCTCGGTGAAGTTCCGGACGGTCTTCGGAGCGAAGTTCGGCAGCAGCTCGACCTCGATGTCGCCGTGGCTGGTCTTCAGGGTGGCGTAGAGCTTCTCGGCCACAGATCTGCCTTCCATGTCATCACTGTCGGTTCAGAGTCGGTTCAGATCCTCCCACGGGGGGAAGCAGGGGACGGAAATGCTCCACCCGTATGCCCTGTCACGCATGCCCGGCGGTGTCATGCCAGGCATGATCCGACAAAGGGTGGAAAGGTGAACTGTGTCCGCCACCTAGAAGGAGGAATCCTGTGACCCGCAAGGACAGCGTGCTCGCGGCAGCGGAAAGCGCCAAGGAGACCGTGCGGCACGCGTCGGAAGTGGTGGCACCGTACGCAGGGACCGCCAAGGACGCCATGTCGCACTACGCCCATGAGGCCAACCAGCTGCTCGCACCGAAGGTTTCGCACGCGGCCAACGAGGCCGCGCGGCAGGCACGGACCACGTACGACACCCACCTGCATCCGCGCATGAAGGCAGCGCGTGCGCATGTGCCGCCGAATGTGGACCGGGCGGCGACGAAGGCGGTGAAGCAGACGCGCCGGGCCGCGCGGCAGGCGGCCGACTACACGCAGCCGCGGATCGAGAACGCGATCGCGGCGGCCACGCCGGTGGCCGAGGAGGCCGCCTCGCGGTCGGTGGCCGCTTTCGCGGCGCTGCGCGGCCAGGTGACGCCGCAGGAGATCGAACGGCTCGTGCGGCGCCACGAGCGGCGGGCGCGCTGCGGCCGGGCGCTGCGCGGGATCGCCGTGGTCGGTGTCCTGGCGGGCGCCGCCTATGCGGCGTGGAAGTGGTGGGACCAGCAGTCGAACCCGGACTGGCTGGTCGAGCCGCCGGCCGCCACGGAGGTGCCGGCGGAGCCGGCGAGCTTCGACGACGAGCTGGCGGCCAAGGAGCACGAGGCGGGCTCGGCGGCCGACGACAAGCAGCCCTGACCGGCACCCTGACCGGCAGGGGATTGAGCGGTGGAAGGGCCCGGATCCATCAGGATCCGGGCCCTTCCACCGTCCGACCGCTCTGCGGGCGGGGTCAGTGAGGGAGCGTCAGCACCATGCCCGGGCGGATGAGATCGGGGTTGGAGCCGACGACGCCCTTGTTCATGGCGTAGAGCTCGCGCCAGCGGGCCTCGTTGCCGAGCTCGCGGCGGGCGATCGCGGACAGTGAGTCGCCGGGCCTGACCGTGTAGGTGCGCTTCTTGGCGGCGGGCGCCGGCTTGGGCGCCGCCGGAACGGCCTTGTGCGCGGCCGAGCCGGGCGTCGGGGTGTGCGCGGCGCCGGGGGCCGCCGGGGTCGCCGCCCCGGGCCTGGGCATCGCGGCGGGCTTGGGGGGCGCGGGCACGGCCTTGTGCGCGGCGGAGCCGGGCGTCGGGGTCGCGGGGGCGGGCTTGGGCGGCGCGGCTGCCGCCATCCGCTCGGCGGCCGCCCGGGTGGCCGAGGCGGCGTCGGCGGCCTGGCTCGTGGCGGGCGCCGCCGAGGCCTGCTGCTGGACCTGCTCCTTCGCCTTCTCGGCGGCCTCGTGTGTCTTCTGCTTGTCGGACTTCAGGAAGTCGAAGAGTCCCATGTGCGTACGCCTCCGGCGTGGTGTTTCCCCCTGGGCGGCGCCCTCCGGGCGCGGCGCCTTCCCCCACTGTCGGACACGGGGCTCCGGGCGGCCCCGTGACGGGGCCATCCGGGGGATGCGGCCGGACGGACGGCCGGCCGTCACTGACGGGCGCGGCGTGCCGGGCGGGGGCTGTCGGACGGGGTGCCGAGGTCGCCTTCGACGAGGAGGCCGAGGACCCGCAGCAGGGCGGTGCGGTCCGCGTCGGCGAGGGAGGCCAGGGCGTCGGCGTGGACCTGGTCGACGATCCGCCGGCTGTCCACGGCGACGGCCGCGCCCTTCTCGGTGACGGCGATGATCCGCGCCCGGCGGTCCTTGGTGGACGGGCGGCGCTCGGCCAGCCCCGCCTTCTCCAGGGCGTCCACGGTGACGACCATCGTCGTCTTGTCCATGTCGCCGATCTCGGCGAGCTGGATCTGGGTCCGCTCCTCCTCCAGGGCGTGGACGAGGACGCAGTGCATCCGGGGGGTGAGCCCGATCTCGCCGAGGGCGGCCGCCATACGGGTGCGCAGCACATGGCTGGTGTGGTCCAGGAGGAAGGAGAGGTCGGGCTCGGTCCGGGCGGGCGCCATGGCAGTCATGACTCCACCCTAACAATTCGATCCGAAAAAAATAGTCTGCAACGAAACCATCTGCTACGGTCACAACAGTCGCCCTCACTGACTGGAGAGACCGATGCCTGCCGCTTCCACGTCTGCTTCCACGTCCACGTCCACGTCCACCTCCGCCCCCGCCCCTTCCCTGACGCCCGGCCTGACCACTGATCTGACGGCTGACCTGACGCCCGCGGCCGCCGCGGGCGGCCTGCGCTCCCGCTGGACCGCGCTCGCCGTGCTCTCGACCGGCATGCTGATGACGATCCTCGACGGCAGCATCGTCACCGTGGCGATGCCCGCCATCCAGAACGACCTCGGCTTCTCCCCCGCGAGCCTGAGCTGGGTCGTGAACGCCTACCTGATCGCCTTCGGCAGCCTGCTGCTGCTCGCCGGACGGCTCGGGGACCTGCTCGGCCGCAAGCGCATGTTCCTGGCCGGCACCGCCGTCTTCACCGGCGCCTCGGTGCTCGCCGGTTTCGCCGCCTCCCCGACGGTGCTGATAGCCGCCCGCTTCCTCCAGGGGATCGGCAGCGCGATGGCCTCCGCCGTCAGCCTCGGCATCCTGATCACCCTCTTCACCGCGCCCCGGGAACGCGCCAAGGCGATCGCCGTGTTCTCCTTCACCGGCGCGGCCGGCGCCTCGCTGGGCCAGGTGCTCGGCGGTGTCCTCACCGACGCCCTCGACTGGCACTGGATCTTCTTCATCAACCTGCCCATCGGGCTGGCCGCACTGCTCCTGGCCCTGCCCGCGCTCCCTGCCGACCGGGGTCTGGGGCTGCGCGCCGGTGCCGACGCAGTCGGTGCCCTCCTCGTCACCGGCGGACTGATGACCGGCATCTACGCCGTGGTCAAGGTGGAGCAGTACGGCTGGACCGACGCGCACACCCTCGGCCTCGGAACGCTCTCGCTGGTCCTGCTCGCCGGATTCACCGTGCGCCAGGCGAAGGCCCGTACCCCGCTGGTGCCGTTGCGGATCTTCCGCTCGCGGACCGTGGTCGGCGCGAACCTGGTCCAGATGCTGATGGTGGCCGCGCTGTTCTCCTTCCAGGTCCTCGTCGCCCTCTACCTGCAGAAGGTCCTCGGCTACGGCGCCGCCGCCACCGGCCTGGCCATGCTGCCCGCGGCCCTGGTGATCGGCGCCGTCTCCCTCGGCGTCTCGGCCCGGCTGGGCGCCCGCTTCGGGGAGCGCAACACAACTCTGGCCGGCCTCGCCCTGCTCCTCGTGGCCCTGGGGCTGCTGACCCGGCTGCCCGTGCGCGCCGACTACGTCACCGACCTGCTGCCGGTGATGCTGCTGGCCGCGGGCTTCGGCCTGGCCCTGCCGGCCCTCACCACGCTGGGCATGTCCGGCGCCGACGAGCGCGACGCGGGACTGGCCTCCGGGCTGTTCAACACCACCGCGCAGATCGGCATGGCCCTCGGTGTGGCCGTCCTCTCCACCCTCGCGGCCTCCCGTACGGAGTCCGCGGAAGGGTCCGGCAGCACCCCGGCCGAGGCCCTCACCAGCGGATACCACCTGGCCTTCGCCCTGGGCGCCGCACTCCTGCTGGCCGCGACCGTCCTCGCGGCAACGCTCCTGCGGACCCGTGTTTCACGTGAAACACCGTCCGGCCGCTGACGTTCCGGCCGACCGGCCCGCTCCGGGCCGGCTGATAGCGTCCGAGCATGTTCGAGCTGATTGCGCCCACCCCCCGACTGCACTCCTCCTGGCTCGCCGCCCGCGAGGAGTGGGGCGATGAAGCCCCCATGGACGGGGCCGGCCTCGGCTCGGACGACGACGTGGACAGCCCCGAGGGCTTCGCCGCCTGGGTGGACCAGCTGCACCGCCACGCGGACCGTACGCTGCCGGTCGAGCAGGGCCGGGTGCACGCGACGTACTGGTGGATCGCCGACGGCGACACCTACCTGGGCGCCATAGACCTGCGCCACCACCTGAACGCCTTCCTCCTCGACGCCGGCGGCCACATCGGCTACAGCGTGCGACCCTCGGCGCGAGGGCGCGGGCTGGCCGGACGGGCACTGGAAGCGGTGCTCCACGAGGCGCGGGTCATGGGGATGGACCGGGTCCTGCTGACCTGCGACCCCGGCAACACCGCCTCGGTGCGCACGATCGAGCGGGGCGGCGGCGTCCTCGAAGACGTCCGCGAGACCCTGATCGGGCCCAAACGCCGCTACTGGATCGACCTCTAGCCGGCCTCCCCAGGGACCCGCCGGGCCTCCCGCCCCGAATGAAAAAAGACCCTCCTTGACCGATGTTTCCGCAGGTCAAGGAGGGTCTAGTACGTGGAGCCTAGGAGATTCGAACTCCTGACATCTGCCTTGCAAAGGCAGCGCTCTACCAACTGAGCTAAGGCCCCATGGGAACGGACGCGCCTGTCCCCTTGCGGGGAGCGGGTGTTCCGCAGAACAGAGTACCGGGTGTACCCCCTCATCCCGCAAAATGATAGGGACTCCCGCCCTGCGACCACGCTCCGTAAGATGCTCGCGAGGTTCGCACCAGCGAAGGGGAGTAGGAAGAGTGGACGCAGTACAGCAAGAGGCCACGGCCAGAGCCAGAGAGCTTCAGCGCAGTTGGTACGGGGAGCCTTTGGGAGCGCTCTTCCGCCGGCTCATAGATGACCTCGGC
Organism: Streptomyces sp. cmx-11-4; assembly: GCA_049998195.1. Lineage (GTDB taxonomy): Bacteria > Actinomycetota > Actinomycetes > Streptomycetales > Streptomycetaceae > Streptomyces. The sequence goes on along the minus strand of JAEBET010000004.1, from coordinate 230,896 downwards.
CTCAACCAGGCTCGCCTCGCTGCCGTCCTCGGACTGTCGGCGCCCATGCTGTCCCAGCTGATGAGCGGCCAGCGCGCCAAGATCGGTAACCCTGCCGTGGTGCAGCGCGTCCAGGCCCTCCAGGACCTCGCCGGCCAGGTGGCCGACGGGAGCGTCAGTGCGGGGGAGGCCACCGACCGGATGGACGAGATCAAGAAGACCCAGGGAGGCTCGGTCCTCAGCAACAGCGGCCAGACCCCCCTCAGTTCGGGCGCGCCCACCGTCAAGCGCGTCGTCCGCGAGATCCAGTCGCTGCTGCGCTCGGTCTCCGCGGCGGGCGACATCATCGACGCGGCGGACACGCTCGCCGCCAGCCACCCGGAACTGGCAGAGTTCCTCCGGGTGTACGGCGCGGGCCGCACCGCGGACGCGGTGGCCCATTACGAGGCCCACCAGAACTGACGCGCACGACGGCGGGCCAGGGCGACTACGGGTGACGGGGGACGGGCACAGCGATGGGTGAGGTCTTCGCCGGTCGGTACGAGTTGATCGATCCGATCGGGCGCGGGGGCGCGGGGGCCGTATGGCGCGCCTGGGACCACCGGCGTCGCCGGTACGTCGCCGCGAAGGTGCTCTTGCAGAGCGACGCCCACACGCTCCTGCGGTTCGTGCGGGAGCAGGCCCTGCGGATCGATCACCCGCACGTACTGGCCCCCGCCAGCTGGGCGGCCGACGACGACAAGGTCCTGTTCACCATGGACCTGGTCAGCGGCGGCTCACTCGGCCACGTGATCGGGGACTACGGTCCCCTCCCGCCCCGGTTCGTGTGCACGCTGCTCGACCAGCTCCTGTCGGGGCTGGCCGCGGTGCACGCGGAGGGCGTCGTCCACCGCGACATCAAACCGGCCAACATCCTGATGGCGGCCACCGGAACCGGACGGCCGCACCTGCGGCTGTCCGACTTCGGCATCTCCATGCGCAAGGGTGAGCCCCGGCTGACCGAGACCAACTACGTGGTCGGCACGCCGGGTTATTTCGCCCCCGAACAACTGCTGGGTGCCGAGCCGGACTTCCCCGCGGACCTCTTCGCCGTCGGTCTGGTCGCCCTGTACCTGCTCCAGGGGCGCAAGCCCGACTCCCAGGCCCTGGTGGAGCACTTCCTGGCGCACGGCACCCCCGGCGCACCGGAAGGCGTCCCCGGGCCGCTGTGGGACGTCATCGCCAGTCTGCTGCAGCCGGACCCGCAGAGCCGGTTCAAGACCGCCACAGGGGCACGCAAGGCCCTTGCCGAGGCCGTGGAGCTGCTCGCGCCGCCCACGCCGGACGAGGTCGCGGTGGAGGTGTTCGACCAACTCGGTCCGCTCCCGGCCGGTTTCGGACCCCGGGGGCCGTCGGCTGCGGGCGGACCGGCGGGCACGGAGGCGCCCACGGCCGCCACGGTCCCGGCCGGCCCCACGGTCCCGGCCGCAACCGCGACGCCGTCCACGACTCCGTACCCGTCCACGACCCCGTACCCGACGCCGACACCGTCTCCGACGCCGACACCGTCTCCGTACGGGCCCCCGCACACCTCCCCGTACGCGACCCCGCACGCCTCCCCGGCGACCGTGGCGGAGGCCGGCCGTACCGATCCGCGCGGCACCGGCCAGACCGCCCCCCTGGCCGCGTACGGGCCCCTGGAGACCGGGAGCTTCCACCTCGCCCCGCCGGCGCCCCACTCCCCGACCGAGGCGCCCGCGCGGGCCGGCGGCGGGATCGCCCCGCCCCCGGCCGGGGTGAAGGCCGGGTTCCTCGCCGCGGCCCTGCTCTGCTTCGCCGTCGGGGTGTGGGCCCTCACCCAGCTGTAGCGGCGCCCCGGCCCCGCCGGGCGAGCAGGATCCACCCGCCCAGTACGAGCAGCAGCAGGGCCCCGGTGGCGAAACCGGCGCCCGCCACCACGCGCATCACCGAGCCGTTCCTGGCGGCGTCGGCGGCCTCGGGGGCGGTGAGCCCCTCCTGGGCGGCGGCCCGGTCCTCGGCCCCGACCCCGAATCCGGCCGCGGTCAGGCTCTGCGCGTAGGCGGGCGCCTTCGCCGGGGTGCCGCTCACGTCCGTGCGCAGGGTCAGCGGCACGGGCGTCGCGTCCTCGGTGAAGTCGGCGACCTTCCCGCCCATGGTCACGGCGATGTAGTACCAGCCGGCGATCCCCACGTACTGGACGTCCGGGTCGCTCGCGAAGCGGTTCTCGTAGGCGACGGGCGGGGTCTTCGCCAGCGTGACCCCGGCCTGCTTGCCGTCGTAGGAGGCGTCCTCGTACGAGACCAGGCCCCGGTAGGGGCTGTAGAGCGAGACGGTGAGCCCGTTGGAGGCGGAGCCGTACTGCTTGGTCAGCTTGGCGGCGGACAGTTCGGCGCTGAGGCCCAGCTGCTGTCCCCAGTCCAGCGGCACCCGGTAGAAGCGGGTCTGACCCGGCCGCAGCTCGTCGCGCCACACCCCGCCGCCCAGGGCGCGGGCGTCGTTGAAGCCGGTACCGCCGGTGCGGGCCACGGGCTCGGTGCCCGGCAGGGTCGGGGCGCCCGAAGCCCAGCTGCCGGGGGCCGCGGTGCGCCCCCCGGGGCCCCGGCCGGGCTCGCGCTGCACCGTGAGCTCCACCGGCCAAGGGCTCTGGTCGGAGCCCTTGGCCGACGTACGGGTGACCTTGGCGTAGTAGACGCCGCCCGGCGCGCACTCGGAGTCCTCCGTGCCCCAGCGGACGCCCGCGGCGCTGATGGGCACCGCGTCGTAGCCGAAGTTCGCCCGGCCGGTCCTGCCCGGGCAGGACCGGCCGGCGGTGGTCATGATCTCCACCTCGATGCCGTCGCTGCCCGTGACCTTGGCTCCCGGTCCGGGCCGGACCACGGCGGAGACGTAGACGTTCGACTGGTCCTTCTCCAGGACGAGCCGGTACACGCGCTCTCCGGGGGCGATCTCGTCCTGGTAGACGCTGCCCGCTTCCAGGAGCGGGGCGTCCGCCGTGGAGGGCTTGCCCGCCACGGCCTTCGCGCCGTCCGCCGCGCGGTACGTCGGGACCGGCTGCGGCGCCGTCCCCGCCGCGTGGGCGGCCCCCGGCAGACCGGCTGCCATGGCCAGGGCCGCCGCCCCCGCCACGGCCCCCGTCCGCACTGTCGTCCGTACCCGACCCATCACGCCCACCCCGAGTTTGCTAGCGCAAGCCAAATCTTTGCATAATGTAACTTTTTTGTCACAGAACAGCACAAAGCCCCGGCCGCAGCGGCAGCCGGGGCTTCATGGGATCAGCCTTGGGTCTCACACACCGGAACCAGAGGGCACGGAGTCAGTTGCCTCCGTCCACAGGTCCTGCTCGGCGCGGTCCGCCTGGATCTGGCGGTACACGAGGAGCCCGCCGATGGCGGCCAGTGCGACCAGGAGCAGCTTCTTCACCGCGCGACCTCGTCTTTCGTTGACGTAGGGGACTTCTGGCAGCCAACAATACACACCGACCGATACCGATCGGTTATCTGGGAACCGGCCAACTGGCCCTACGACAAAGACCCCCAGGCCTTGGGCCTGGGGGTCTTCGACACTGTGGGGCTAACAGGATTTGAACCTGTGGCCTCATCCTTATCAGGGATGCGCTCTAACCAACTGAGCTATAGCCCCATCCGCGCTGCGCGCTGACTCCTGAAGGTTAGCGCACAGACCCGGGAGCTCCAAAATCGCCCGGGGCGAAGCCCCTACGGCACTACTGGGGCGCGTCTGCGCAGGTCACTCGTCCTCGGCGAGCGTGAGCTCGACACCGCCGACGAAGCCTGCCGACAGGTTGTAGATGAACGCGCCCAGCGTCGCGAGAGCCGTCGCCAGCACCACGTCGATCACCGCGATGACCGACGTGAAGATCAGAACGCGCGGCAGCGACATGAACGACTGGAGGTCGAACCCGTTGCTCTCGTTCGAGCCGGTCGCCTCGCTGATCGTGCCGCCGACGGTCGAGAAGACGCCCATCGCGTCCATGACCATCCACAGCACCGCCGCCGCGACGACCGTGCAGATGCCCAGCGCGATCGACAGCAGGAAGCTGACCTTCATGACCGACCACGGGTCGGCCTTGGCCACCCGCAGGCGCGCCTTGCGCGTCCTGGGCGCCATACGGGCCCCCGTACGCGGCTTGCGCTGCGCGGTGGCCGCCCCGCCGCCGCGCGGCGCACCCGGGCCCGAGGGCGCCGAGTAGGCCTGCGGCGGGTGGTACGGCTGCGCGGGGGCCGCGCCGGCCTGCGGCTGCGGCTGCGGTTCTCGGGTATCCGTCACAGTCCCCCCCTGGGAGTCCGCGGCAGGGCCACGGGCACCGTTCTCTCCAGTCTTGGCCGGTCCGGCGCCCGTGGCTCCACTCACGACTTACTCCTCGTGCTCCCCGGCCGAAGGCTGCGTGCCCTCGGCGGCCTCGGCGGCCTGTTCGTCGGCTGCCTCGGTCTCGGTCTCGTCGCCCACGACCTCGTCGGCTTCCTGACCGGCCTCGGCGTTACGGGCGATGCCCACCACGGCATCGCGCTTGCCCAGGTTGATCAGCTGGACGCCCATGGTGTCACGGCCGGTCTCCCTGACTTCGTTGACGCGCGTACGAATCACACCACCGCCGAGGGTGATGGCGAGAATCTCGTCCGTTTCGTCCACCACGAGCGCCCCGACGAGCGACCCGCGGTCCTCCACGATCTTCGCGGCCTTGATGCCCAGACCGCCACGACCCTGGACGCGGTACTCGTCGACCGGCGTCCGCTTGGCGTAGCCGCCGTCGGTCGCGGTGAAGACGAACGTACCCGGCCTCACCACGCTCATAGACAGCAGTTCGTCCCCTTCGCGGAAACTCATGCCCTTCACGCCCGAGGTGGCGCGGCCCATCGGGCGCAGCGCGTCGTCGGTCGCCGTGAAGCGGATCGACTGCGCCTTCTTGCTGATCAGCAGCAGGTCGTCCTCGGCGGACACCAGCTCGGCGCCGATCAGCTCGTCGTCGCTGCCGTCCTCGGTCTCCCGGAGGTTGATCGCGATGACACCACCCGAACGGGGCGAGTCGTAGTCCTTCAGCGCCGTCTTCTTCACCAGGCCGCCCTTGGTGGCCAGGATCAGGTACGGCGCCGCCTCGTAGTCGCGGATGGCGAGGATCTGCGCGATCTTCTCGTCCGGCTGGAAGGCCATCAGGTTCGCCACGTGCTGCCCGCGCGCGTCCCGGCCGGCGTCCGGAAGCTCGTACGCCTTGGACCGGTAGACCCGGCCCTTGTTCGTGAAGAACAGCAGCCAGTGGTGCGTGGTGGAGACGAAGAAGTGGTCGACCAGGTCGTCCTGCTTCAGCTTCGTGCCGCGCACGCCCTTGCCGCCGCGCTTCTGCGAGCGGTAGTCCTCGGTCTTGGTGCGCTTGACGTAGCCGCCGTGCGTGATCGTGACGACGATGTCCTCTTCGGCGATCAAGTCCTCGATGGACATGTCACCGTCGAAGGGCACCAGCTTGGAACGCCGGTCGTCGCCGTACTTCTCGACGATCGCCGCCAGTTCCTCGCTGACGATCGAACGCTGCTTCTCCGGCGAGGCGAGGATCGAGGTGTACTCGTTGATCTTGGCCTGCAGCTCGTCGTGCTCGGCGACGATCTTCTGCCGCTCCAGGGCCGCCAGGCGGCGCAGCTGCATCTCCAGGATCGCGTTCGCCTGGATCTCGTCGATCTCCAGCAGGCCCATGAGGCCCTCGCGCGCGATCTCGACCGTGTTGCTGCGCCGGATCAGCGCGATGACCTCGTCGATCGCGTCCAGCGCCTTGAGCAGACCGCGCAGGATGTGCGCACGCTCCTCCGCCTTGCGCAGGCGGAAGCGCGTACGGCGGACGATGACCTCGATCTGATGCTGCACCCAGTGCCGGATGAAGGCGTCGATCGACAGCGTGCGCGGCACGCCGTCCACCAGCGCCAGCATGTTCGCGCCGAAGTTCGTCTGCAGGTCGGTGTGCTTGTAGAGGTTGTTCAGCACGACCTTGGCGACGGCGTCGCGCTTCAGGACGATCACCAGGCGCTGGCCGGTCCGCGACGAGGTCTCGTCACGGACGTCGGCGATGCCGCCGACCTTCCCGTCCTTCACCAGGTCCGCGATCTTCTGCGCGAGGTTGTCGGGGTTGGTCTGGTACGGAAGCTCCGTCACCACCAGGCACTGGCGGTTCTGGATCTCCTCGACCTCCACCACCGCGCGCATCGTGATGGAGCCGCGACCGGTCCGGTACGCCTCCTCGATGCCCTTGCGGCCCACGACCAGGGCGCCCGACGGGAAGTCAGGACCCTTGATCCGCTCCAGGAGCGCGTCGAGCAGCTCCTCGTGCGAGGCCTCCGGGTGCTCCAGCGCCCACTGCGCACCCGCCGCGACCTCGCGCAGGTTGTGCGGCGGGATGTTCGTCGCCATGCCGACCGCGATACCGGCGCTGCCGTTGACCAGCAGGTTCGGGAAGCGCGCCGGCAGGACCGTCGGCTCCTGGTTGCGGCCGTCGTAGTTGTCCGTGAAGTCGACGGTCTCCTCGTCGATGTCCCGGAGCATCTCCATGGCCAGCGGCATCAGCTTGCACTCGGTGTAGCGCATCGCGGCCGCCGGGTCGTTGCCCGGAGAGCCGAAGTTGCCGTTGCTGTCCACCAGCGGCATGCGCATCGACCACGGCTGGGCCAGACGGACCAGGGCGTCGTAGATCGAGGAGTCACCGTGCGGGTGGTAGGTGCCCATGACGTCACCGACGACACGGGCGCACTTGTAGAAGCCCTTCTCGGGCCGGTAACCGCCGTCGTACATCGCGTACAGCACACGGCGGTGGACGGGCTTGAGGCCGTCCCGTACGTCGGGCAGCGCACGCGAGACGATGACGGACATCGCGTAGTCGAGGTAGGAGCGCTGCATCTCCGTCTCGAGCCCGACGGGCTCGATGCGCACCACGGGCTGCTCCTCCGCGGGGTTCTCTGCGGTGGGGGTGGTTTCGTCGGCCATTGCTGGTCAGAAATCCTTTCAGGCGGTCAGCTGAGCCGACTCAGATGTCGAGGAAGCGAACGTCCTTGGCGTTGCGCTGGATGAAGGAGCGCCGGGCCTCGACGTCCTCACCCATCAGCACCGAGAACAGGTCGTCGGCCTGCGCCGCGTCGTCCAGGGTGACCTGGCCGAGCACGCGGTGGTCCACGTCCATGGTGGTGACGCGCAGCTCCTCGGCGTTCATCTCGCCCAGACCCTTGAAGCGCTGGACCGAGTCGTCCTTGATCCGCTTGCCGTTCTGCTTGCCGAGCTCGACCAGGGCGTCGCGCTCACGGTCCGAGTACGCGTACTCGAAGTCGTCGCGGCCCCACTTGATCTTGTACAGCGGCGGGCGGGACAGGTAGACGTGACCCGCCTCGACCAGCGGCCGCATGAAGCGGAACAGGAAGGTCAGCAGCAGGGTGTTGATGTGCTGGCCGTCGACGTCGGCGTCCGCCATCAAGATGATCTTGTGATAGCGGAGCTTCTCGATGTCGAAGTCCTCGTGCACACCCGTGCCGAAGGCACTGATCAGCGCCTGGACCTCGGTGTTCTGCAGGATCTTGTCGATACGGGCCTTCTCGACGTTCAGGATCTTGCCGCGGATCGGCAGGATGGCCTGGTACATCGGGTTGCGGCCGGACTTCGCCGAACCGCCGGCGGAGTCACCCTCGACGATGAAGATCTCGCAGTTCGCCGGGTCGTTCGACTGGCAGTCGGACAGCTTGCCGGGCAGCGAGGCGCTCTCCAGCAGACCCTTGCGGCGCGTCAGGTCGCGCGCCTTGCGGGCCGCGACGCGCGCCGTGGCCGCCTGGATCGACTTGCGGATGATGTCCGCGGCCTCGACCGGGTTGCGGTCGAACCAGTCGTTGAGGTGCTCGTGCACGACCTTCTGCACGAAGGTCTTGGCCTCCGTGTTGCCCAGCTTGGTCTTCGTCTGGCCCTCGAACTGCGGCTCGCCCAGCTTCACCGAGATGATCGCCGTCAGACCCTCGCGGATGTCCTCGCCCGCGAGGTTGTCGTCCTTCTCGCGCAGGAACTTCTTCTCGCGCGCGTAGCGGTTGACCAGACCGGTCAGCGCCGCACGGAAACCCTCCTCGTGCGTACCGCCCTCGTGCGTGTGGATCGTGTTCGCGAAGGAGTAGACACCCTCCGTGTACTGCGAGTTCCACTGCATCGCGATCTCGACCGAGAGCATGCGCTCCTTGTCCTCGGCCTCGACGTCGATGACGGTCGGGTGGATCAGCTCACCCTTGCGCGAGTTGAGGTACTTCACGAAGTCGACGATGCCGCCCTCGTAGTGGTACGTCACCGTGCGGACCTGCGCTTCGTCCGCCTCCTCGGCGGTGTCCGCGCCCAACGTGGCCTTCGCCGACTCGCGCTCGTCCGTCAGCGACAGGGTCAGGCCCTTGTTCAGGAAGGCCATCTCCTGGAAGCGCCGCGAGAGCGTCTCGAAGGAGTAGTCGGTCGTCTCGAAGATGTCGGGGTCGGCCCAGAACGTCACCGACGTGCCGTGCTCGTCGGTCTCCTCGTTCTTGGCCAGCGGGGCCGTCGGCACGCCCAGCTTGTAGTCCTGGGTCCAGCGGTGGCCGTCCGTCTTGACCTCGACCGCGACCTTGGTCGACAGGGCGTTCACGACGGACACACCGACGCCGTGCAGACCGCCGGAGACGGCGTAGCCGCCGCCGCCGAACTTGCCGCCCGCGTGCAGCACCGTGAGGACGACCTCGACCGCCGGCTTGCCCTCGGACGGCACGATGCCGACCGGGATGCCCCGGCCGTTGTCGATCACGCGCACACCGCCGTCGGCGAGGATCGTCACGTCGATCGCGTCCGCGTGCCCGGCCATGGCCTCGTCGACGGAGTTGTCCACGACCTCCTGCACGAGGTGGTGCAGGCCACGCTCACCGGTCGAGCCGATGTACATACCCGGCCGCTTGCGGACCGCATCCAGGCCCTCGAGGACCTGGATGGCACTGGCGTCGTAATTCTTCTCGTTGGAGTCGCCGGAATCGGCCACGAAGCGCCCTTTCTGGCACAGCGCAGCCCGTACTCCGGACCAGCGTGTGCGCCGGAGGAGCGGCCGCGTCGATCTGCTTTGTCTGCGTGATCCCGCGATCGGGCGGGATTCCCTTCAGTCTACCGGTACCACTGACATGAATGGGGGTTTGCCGGTACCTGAGTACGCATGTGCCGCCCTGAACCTCTACCTTCCGACTCCCCATATCCGGGAAGGGGCTCAAAGAGGCTCACACGGGCATCCAGCGCTTCGGCCTGTCAACCTCTCACTACCGTGAGGGACACCACCTGTCGCCCTGACCCCAGCCGGGCGCCGGCGGCGCACCGGGGCCGTCCCCGCCGGCGTTCGAGACGCGGGGTTCCCGGGGCGCGGGGCACGGACGCGGGGTGGGGCGGGGGGCCGGAGGCGAGGTCCGCCGCGAGGTCCGCGCGGGTCCGCCGCGGGGTCCGGCGCGAGCTCCGCCGCGGGGCGGGGCACGGACGCGGGCGCGAGTCCGGGGCCGAGCCCCACGTCCCGCCGCGGGCGGGCCACCCCCGCAGGGGGCCGGCTACCCGTACGTGTCCCCCGGACCCGTACTGCCCGGCGCCCGCCACGGCCCGTAGCCCTTCGGCCGCCCGCCGCCAGGGCCCCGCACCTTGATCAGCCGGACCGTCCCCTGCCCGAGGTCCGCGTTCAGCCGCGCCACGAGCTGCGGAGCCAGCAGCTTCAGCTGCGCCGCCCACGCCGAGGAATCACACCGGACCACCAGCTCGCGGTCCTCGTACCGCTCCGGTTCGCAGTGCGCCGCGATCTCCGGCCCGACGATCTCCGGCCACCGCTCCATCACGCCCGCCACCGCCATCGGCATCTCCCAGCCGCGCTCCGTGCGCAGCCGGTCCAGCGCCGCCATCAGCGGCATCGGATCCCGGCCGTCCGCCCGCGCACCCGACCGCAGCCCCGGACCCTGCTGCCGCTTCTTCCCGCCCGCCGCGTTCCCCCGCGCCCGTGCCTGCTCCCGCGCCGCGGCCAGCGCCTGCCGGGCCAGATCCACTCCGGAGGGCTCCGGCGCCCTGCGGGCCTCGCCCCGCGGTTCCTTGTCCTGATCGCTCACAGCCGGGTCACCTCACCGCCGGACACCCCGAACCGCGCCCCCGCCAACACACCCGGAACGTCATCGTCCACCGCCGCCGTCACCAACACCTGCTCGCCCGGCGCGACCAGCTCGGCCAGCCGCTCCCGCCGCCGCGCGTCCAGCTCCGCGAACACGTCGTCCAGGATCAGCACCGGCTCCACGCCCTCGGAGCGCAGCAGCTCGTACGAGGCCAGCCGCAGGGCCAGTGCGTACGACCACGACTCCCCGTGGCTCGCGTACCCCTTCGCCGGCAGCTCCCCCAGCCGCAGCAGCAGGTCGTCGCGGTGCGGACCGACCAGCGTCACCCCCCGCTCGATCTCCTGCTTGCGCACCTCCGCCAGGGCCGCCAGCAGCACCTCGCAGATCGCCTCGCGGCTGCGCGCCGACCCGCTGTCCACCGGCTCGCCCGCCGAGGACTTGTACGCGAGCCCCAGCGGACCGCCGCCGGGCGCGAGCTGCTCGTACGCCTTGTCCGCCAGCGGCAGCATCGTCGCGATCAGGTCCAGCCGCTGCGCCAGCAACTCCGCGCCCGCACGCGCCAGATGCTGGTCCCACACGTCCAGGGTCGACAGGTCCATGGACCGGCCGCCGTGCCGGCGGGCCATGGCCGCCGACTTCAGCAGGGTGTTGCGCTGCTTCAGGACCCGCTCGTAGTCCGAGCGGACCGCCGCCATCCGCGGCGAGCGCGCCGTGACGAGCTCGTCCAGGAACCGGCGCCGCTCGCCCGGGTCGCCCTTCACCAGCGCCAGGTCCTCCGGCGCGAACAGCACCGTCCGTACGATCCCCAGCACGTCCCGCGGCCTGACCTGCGAGGACCGGTTGATCCGGGCCCGGTTCGCCCGGCCCGGGTTCAGCTCCAGCTCGACCAGCTGCTGACGCTCGCCCTGGGTGACGGCCGCGCGGATGATCGCCCGGTCCGCGCCCATCCGTACGAGCGGCGCGTCCGAGGAGACCCGGTGGCTGCCCAGCGTCGACAGGTAGCCGATCGCCTCGACGAGATTGGTCTTCCCCTGGCCGTTGGGACCCACGAAAGCCGTGACGCCCGGGTCGAGGGGAACCTCGGCCCGGGCGTACGAGCGGAAGTCGGCCAGCGAGAGATGCGAAACATGCATACGGCGCCGACCTCCCCCGGCTTCCTGCTGCTCTGTGGTGCTGTGTACGGCCGCTGAGGGCCGCACGGTGTCCCTTGTCGCTACTTCTTCTCGACCGCGTGGCCGCCGAACTGGTTGCGCAGCGCGGCGATCATCTTCATCTGCGGGGAGTCGTCCTGGCGCGACGCGAACCTCGCGAACAGCGAGGCGGTGATCGCGGGCAGCGGAACGGCGTTGTCGATCGCCGCCTCCACCGTCCAGCGGCCCTCGCCCGAGTCCTGGGCGAAGCCGCGCAGCTGCTCGAGGTGCTCGTCCTCGTCAAGGGCGTTCACGGCCAGGTCCAGCAGCCAGGAACGGATGACCGTGCCCTCCTGCCAGGATCGGAAGACCTCGCGGACGTCGGTGACCGAGTCCACCTTCTCCAGGAGCTCCCAGCCCTCGGCGTAGGCCTGCATCATGGCGTACTCGATGCCGTTGTGGACCATCTTCGCGAAGTGGCCCGCGCCGACCTTGCCGGCGTGTACGGCGCCGAACTCGCCCTCGGGCTTGAGGGCGTCGAAGATCGGCTGCACGGTCGCGACGTGCTCCTTGTCGCCGCCGTACATGAGGGCGTAGCCGTTCTCGAGGCCCCACACGCCGCCGGAGACGCCGCAGTCGACGAAGCCGATGCCCTTGGCCTTCAGCTCCTCGGCGTGCTTCTCGTCGTCCGTCCAGCGCGAGTTGCCGCCATCGACCACGATGTCACCCGGCGACAGCAGCTCGGCGAGCTCGTCGACGGTGGACTGGGTGGCCGCACCGGCCGGGACCATGACCCACACCACGCGGGGGGCCTGCAGGCTGTCCACAAGCTCCTGCAGGCTGTGGACATCGGCGAGGTCCGGGTTGCGGTCGTATCCGATGACGGTGTGGCCTGCGCGGCGGATGCGCTCGCGCATGTTGCCGCCCATCTTGCCGAGACCGACGAGACCAAGCTCCATCAGGTGGTTCCTTAAGCGTTGTGGCCGTCTTTGCCGGGGCCTCCTGCTTCCCGGAGGACATCCCAGGCCCCGAGCCTACGCCCGGCCGGGCCGCCGGGCTCCCTGGGGCTCGCCTGTCCCCGGGGGGACGGAAAAACGCGGTCAGGCCCGGTCTCGCGGCGCGCGAAACCGGGCCTGACCTGCGAAGCATCAACCGGAGAGGCGTACCGGCATGATCAGGTACTTGTACGCCTCGTCGGCTTCGGCGTCGACCGCCGGGCGGCCGCTGAGCAGCGCCGGCTTGGTGGACGTGGTGAAGCTGAGCTGCGCTGCGGGCGAGTCGATCGCGCTCAGGCCGTCGAGCAGGAAGGTCGGGTTGAAGGCGATCGAGATGTCGTCGCCCTCCAGCTTGGCGTCGACGCGCTCCACAGCCTGTGCGTCGTCGGAGGAGCCGGCCTCGAGGATCAGCACGCCCTGCTCGAAGCTCAGGCGGACCGGGGTGTTGCGCTCGGCGACCAGGGCCACGCGCTTGACGGCCTCGACGAACGGGGCGGTCTCGATCACGGCGATGGAGTTGAACTCCGTCGGGAAGAGCGTGCGGTACTTCGGCAGGTCGCCCTCGAGGAGGCGGGTGGTGGTGCGGCGGCCGGCGCCCTCGAAGCCGATCAGGCCCTCACCGGCACCGGAGCCGGACAGCGCCAGGGTGACGGTGTCACCGCTGGTCAGGGACTTGGCGGTGTCCAGGAGGGTCTTCGCGGGCACCAGGGCCACGGCGGAGGCGTCCGGGTTCTCGGGCTTCCACAGGAACTCGCGGACCGCGAAGCGGTAGCGGTCGGTCGAGGCGAGGGTGACGCGGTCGCCCTCGATCTCGATGCGCACACCGGTCAGCACGGGCAGCGTGTCGTCACGGCCGGCGGCGATGGCGACCTGGGCGGCGGCGGAGGCGAAGACCTCACCGGGCACGGTGCCGGTCGCGGTCGGCATCTGCGGCAGTGCCGGGTACTCCTCCACAGGCAGGGTGTGGAGTGTGAATCGCGAGGAGCCGCAGACCACGGTCGCCCGTACACCGTCTGTGGAAATCTCCACCGGGCGGTTGGGGAGGGCGCGGCAGATGTCGGCGAGCAGCCGGCCGGAGACCAGGACCGTGCCGTCCTCCTCGACGTCCGCCTCGACGGAGACGCGGGCCGAGACCTCGTAGTCGAAGCCGGAGAGGCTGAGGGTGCCGTCTTCGGCCTTCAGCAGCAGGCCCGCGAGAACGGGCACCGGCGGCCGGGCCGGGAGGCTACGGGCAGCCCAGGCCACCGCCTCCGCGAGTACGTCGCGCTCCACCCGGATCTTCACCGGAACCGCCTCCTGCTGTTGCTCGCTCGTCTGCCGGCCTTCGTCGTCGGCTTGTCGATGGCTCGAGTGCCGGGGTCCAGTCTGACCTACGGCGCCGACAGCCGGTGCGGCTGGCGGTCAAGTCGGGAGCGAGGCGTTGGCGAGCCGGTCCACCGAGTTGTGCACAGGACCTGCTTGAAAACCGAAACCGGGCTAACTCTCTATGGGGGTAGTAGTAGGGCCTGTGGAAACGGTGGATAACGTTGTTCTCGCAGGTCAGGCCGCGTTTTTTATCCCCACACCCTGTGGGTGGCGCCGGTGGACAACCGGGGGTCTCTGTGGAGAACAAAAAGTTCTGCACAGGCCGTCCCCAGACGACCTCCACTACTCCACAGGTGTGTCCCCAGCTTTCCCCCAGTACTCCACAACCCAAACGTCCACCTCGGTGTGACGGCTTTCACTCGGGGCGGTGAGCGGGGGTGGCGTGTTGCCGAACAGTGGACAACGGTGTGGAGAAGGCATCGGATCCTGTGCACAGGATCGGCGAACCTGTGGGTTGCCGGTGGACAACATCGTGGACAGCGCTGTGGATGAATATTCTGTCCACAGGCTGTGGATAGAGCTTGCGCACAATTCCACAGCCTGTTGAGCTGGGGTGATGGTGCCTCACCCGGCAAGCCTGTGGACAGATTGTGGGTGACGGAGGCCGTCCCCAGGGTGTGGACGGCAGAAAGTCCCCGAATCTGTGGATGAGTTGCTCCCGCGGGGGCGTATTCGAACAGGTCAGGGGCGCGCGGACGAAGAAGGGCGCCCCCGGTGTGGTCCGGGAGCGCCCTCTGACTGCGTGGGGAAAGCCCGGCGCAGGGTCGTTTCAGCCGTTCTTGATGCGGTTGGTGAGCTCGGTGACCTGGTTGTAGATGGAGCGGCGCTCCGCCATCAGGGCGCGGATCTTGCGGTCGGCGTGCATGACCGTGGTGTGGTCCCGACCGCCGAACTGAGCCCCGATCTTGGGCAGGGACAGGTCGGTGAGCTCACGGCACAGGTACATGGCGATCTGCCGGGCGGTGACCAGGACCCGGCTGCGCGAGGAGCCGCACAGGTCGTCCACGGTGAGCCCGAAGTAGTCGGCGGTGGCCGCCATGATGTCGGTCGCCGTGATCTCCGGCGCACTGTCCTCGCCGCCGGGGATCAGGTTCTTGAGGACGTCCTCGGTCAGGCCCAGGTCGACAGGCTGCCGGTTGAGGCTCGCGAAGGCCGTGACCCGGATCAGCGCCCCCTCCAGCTCGCGGATGTTGCGCGAGATGCGGGAGGCGATGAACTCCAGTACCTCCGGCGGGGCGTTCAGCTGCTCCTGGACCGCCTTCTTGCGCAGGATGGCGATGCGGGTCTCCAGCTCGGGCGGCTGGACGTCGGTGATCAGGCCCCACTCGAAGCGGTTGCGGAGCCGGTCCTCGAGGGTGACGAGCTGCTTGGGCGGCCGGTCCGAGGAGAGCACGATCTGCTTGTTGGCGTTGTGGAGCGTGTTGAAGGTGTGGAAGAACTCCTCCTGCGTCGACTCCTTGCTCGCGAGGAACTGGATGTCGTCGACGAGCAGGATGTCCATCTCGCGGTAGCGCTTGCGGAACGCGTCGCCCTTGCCGTCGCGGATGGAGTTGATGAACTCGTTGGTGAACTCCTCGGAGCTCACGTACCGCACGCGGGTGCCGGGGTACAGGCTCCGCGCGTAGTGCCCGATGGCGTGCAGCAGGTGCGTCTTGCCGAGCCCCGACTCCCCGTAGATGAAGAGCGGGTTGTACGCCTTCGCGGGTGCCTCGGCGACGGCCACCGCGGCGGCGTGCGCGAAGCGGTTGGAGGCGCCGATGACGAAGGTGTCGAACAGGTACTTGGGGTTCAGCCGGGCAGTCGGCTCGAGCGGGCCGGAGGGGGAGCCGCCGGACGGCGCCGGGGCGGCCGAGGGCCGGCCGGGCGCCTGGCGGGGCGGGGGCTGCTCGTACTGCTGCTGTTCGTACTTCTGCTGCTCGTATTGATGGGACGGGCGCGGCTGGTGCTGCTGCTGGGAGTCGTAGGGGGACTGCTCGTACTTCTGCTGCTCGTAGGAGCCCTGGTCGTAGGCCGGGGGCTCGGACTGCTGGAGGTACCCCGGCTGCGGGGAGGCGTACGGGTCGCGCTCGGGGAAGCCGCCGAGGCGGGGCTGCTGCCAGCCGTAGTCGTCCTGCTGGCCGCCCCGGGGCCAGGCGCCGGGCTCGGAGCGCTGCTGCTGGTAGTCCGGGTAGGCGGGGCGGGCGGTGGGGAGCTGGTCGTCGGAGGGGCCGCCCGGTCCGCCGGGGCGCTGGCCGGGGTACGGCTCGTATCCGCCCTGCTGCTGGGTGGTCGGGGCGGGCGCGGGCTCGCCGGCGGAGTCGTCCACGGTGATGGCGATCCGGATGGGGCGGCCGCACTCGCGGCTGAGGGCGTCGCTGATCAGCGGGGCGAGGCGGCCTTCGAGGACGCGCTTGCCCCACTCGTTGGGGACGGCGAGCAGTGCGGTGTCGGCGACGAGTGCCAGGGGTTGGCAGCGTTCGACCCACTGCTTGTCCTTGGGTTCGATCCCCGGCTGTCCCTCCCCGAGGAGCTTTTCGAGCACCCTTGGCCACACTGCGGCAAGATCGGCAGGTACGTCAGCCACAGAGCACGCTCTCTCACAGGGGTCCCACGAATGTGTGGTTCTTTGGGACGGTCGGGACGAAAAATCCGGGATCAGACAACGGTAGTCAGGCCAGCGGGTACGGTTCAAGTCGTTGTCCACAGCCTGTGCACAGTGTGGGGCAGCGTCGGCTCGGTTTGACCGGATGGCGTAGCCGCGCGTACCGTAACGAGGTCGAGTTGTCGATGGCTGCTGCCGCCTGCCTACCGATGGGCGAAGATCACTGATAGTGATCGTTTAGCGGTGCCACTCGGGCGAACACGCGAGTTTCCTCGTGGGCGCACGGTGACAGCCAGGCGATGTCCCGCCATAACGATTTCATTCTCTGGAGCCCCCGAGTGAGCAAGCGCACCTTCCAGCCGAACAACCGCCGTCGTGCCAAGACCCACGGCTTCCGCCTGCGGATGCGTACCCGTGCCGGTCGCGCGATTCTCGCCAACCGTCGTGGCAAGGGCCGCGCAGCCCTTTCCGCGTAACAACACGCAGGTCGTGACGTCGTGCTGTCTCCCGAAAATCGGCTGAGGCGGCGCGAGGACTTCGCGAGCGCGGTACGCCGAGGTCGCCGGGCTGGTCGCCCGCTCCTCGTCGTCCACCTACGTACAAGCGGTGCAACGGACCCGCACGAGCCGGGGGAGATCGATCCCTCGACGCGTGCGGGTTTCGTCGTCAGCAAAGCTGTCGGCAATGCCGTCATACGTAACCGGGTGAAGCGCCGTCTGCGCCATCTGGTCCGGGAGCGGCTGTCCCAGCTGCCCGCCGGTAGCCTGGTGGTGGTACGTGCGTTGCCCGGAGCGGGTGATGCCGGCCCCGACGAACTGGCCCGGGACCTGGATGCCGCTCTGGTGCGGCTCCTGGGAGGCGCGGCTCGATGAAGTACCCGCTGCTCGCTTTGATCAAGCTGTACCAGTGGACGATCAGTCCGCTGCTCGGGCCGGTGTGCCGCTACTACCCCTCGTGCTCGCACTACGGGTACACGGCCATCGACCGGCATGGTGCGGTGAAGGGGACGGTTTTGACCGCCTGGCGGATCCTGCGGTGCAATCCGTGGTCCCCGGGTGGTGTGGACCACGTCCCACCTCGTAAACGCCCGCGTTGGCACGAGCAGCTGCGCAGTGCGTTGCGTAGATCTCGCAATGCTCAAGGAGCCTGATTAGTGGACACGATTGCCAGTCTGTTCAGCTTTATCACCACACCCGTTTCGTGGATCATCGTCCAGTTCCACAAGCTGTACGGGGCGGTCTTCGGTGCGGACAGTGGGTGGGCCTGGGGCCTGTCCATCGTGTCCCTGGTGGTCTTGATCCGTATCTGCCTGATCCCGCTCTTCGTGAAGCAGATCAAGGCGACGCGCGGCATGCAGGCGCTCCAGCCGAAGATGAAGGCGATTCAGGAGCGCTACAAGAACGACAAGCAGCGTCAGTCCGAAGAGATGATGAAGCTGTACAAGGAGACGGGTACCAACCCGCTCTCCTCGTGCCTTCCCATCCTGGCGCAGTCCCCGTTCTTCTTCGCGCTCTACCACGTGCTGGCGAGCATCGCCAGCGGCAAAGAGATCGGCTACATCGACGGTCCGCTGCTGGACAGCGCGCGTGAGGCCCACATCTTCGGCGCCCCGCTGGCGTCCAAGTTCATGGACAGCTCCGAGGCGGTCGCTGCCCTGGGCGCTTCGCTCACGGACGTGCGGATCGTCACCGCGGTCATGATCATCCTCATGTCGCTGTCGCAGTTCTACACCCAGCGCCAGCTGATGCAGAAGAACGTCGACCTGTCGGTCAAGACGCCGTTCATGCAGCAGCAGAAGATGCTGATGTACATCTTCCCCGTGATCTTCGCGGTCATGGGCATCAACTTCCCCGTCGGTGTTCTCGTCTACTGGCTGACCACGAACGTGTGGACCATGGGTCAGCAGATGTACGTGATCAACCAGAACCCGACGCCGGGCAGCATGGCCCAGGACCAGTACCTGACCCGCCTGCTGAAGCACGTCAGCTCGCACGGTGACGTCAAGGGCAGGGGCAAGAAGAAGGTCGTCGCGGCGATCGTGGCCAAGGGCCCGGACCGCAACGACAACGAGCGCAAGTTCATCTCCGCGCTGACCAAGCAGGGCATGGCCGCTCAGGCGGACGGCTCGGTCACCAAGAGTTCTGAAGCCACCGTCGACTCCGACGCGGCGAGCGGTGGTGTCGCCACGAAGCGGCAGCAGCCCAAGCGGCAGTCGAAGTCGAAGCGTCAGATGCCCCCCAGCAAGCCCTCCAAGAAGTAAGAAGGAGTCCCTCCCGTGACGGAAGGCACCACCACCGCCGCCGCTGAGAGTGGCGACACCCTGACCCGCCTCGAGCAGGAGGGTGAGATCGCGGCCGACTACCTTGAGGGTCTGCTGGACATCGCCGACCTGGACGGCGACATCGACATGGACGTCGAGGCCGACCGGGCCGCGGTGTCGATCGTCAGCGACTCCGGCCGTGACCTGCAGAAGCTCGTGGGCCGCGACGGTGAGGTTCTGGAGGCTCTGCAGGAGCTGACCCGCCTCGCCGTGCACCGTGAGACCGGGGACCGCAGCCGGCTGATGCTGGACATCGCCGGGTTCCGCGCGAAGAAGCGCGAGGAGCTGGCGGCGCTGGGCGCTCAGGCCGCGGCGGACGTGCAGGCGTCCGGCGAGCCCCTGAAGCTGGCCCCGATGACCCCGTTCGAGCGCAAGGTCGTCCACGACGCCGTGGCGGCGGCGGGTCTGCGGAGCGAGTCCGAGGGCGAGGAGCCGCAGCGCTTCGTCGTTGTGCTCCCGGCCTGACCGGTAGCGAGAGTGCTCGGCCCCGTCTGTGTCGCAGACGGGGCCGAAGTTTGTCAGCCTGGCATGTGAACGACGCGCCATCTTGAAGACGTGGTTCTTCAGAACCATGCGGTACGGAAGGGACGGTCCCCGTGACGGAGGCAGCAGCTGAGCTTCCCCCGGCGCCTGAAGAGGCGCGCGCGGTGTTCGGTGAGTTTTTCCCGGAAGCTGTGCGCTACGCGGAGCTGCTGGCCGATGCGGGAGTGAAGCGGGGCCTGATCGGGCCGCGTGAGGTGCCGCGGCTGTGGGAGCGGCATCTGCTGAACTGCGCTGTGCTGTCGGAGGTGGTTCCCCAGGGAGTCACCGTGTGCGACGTGGGCTCGGGGGCGGGTCTTCCCGGCATCCCGCTGGCTCTGGTGCGGCGTGATTTGAAGATCACGCTGCTCGAGCCTCTGCTGCGGCGGACGACGTTCCTCCAGGAGGCCGTGGAGCTGCTGGGCCTGGACCACGTGACGGTGGTGCGCGGGCGGGCCGAGGAGGTTCTCGGGAAGCTCCAGCCGGTGCACGTGGTAACGGCCCGCGCGGTGGCTCCGCTGGACCGGCTGGCCGGCTGGGGTGTGCCCCTGCTGCGTCCGTACGGGGAGATGCTGGCGCTCAAGGGCGATACCGCCGAGGAGGAGCTGGTGTCGGCGAAGACGGCGCTGACGAAGCTCGGTGTGGTGAAGACCTCGGTGCTGCACGTCGGTGAGGGCGTCGTGGATCCCCTGTCGACGGTGGTGCGCGTCGAGGTCGGGGAGAGCCCCGGCGGGGTGAGGTTCGCGGCCAAGCGGGCTAAGGCGGCTCGGGTGAGTCGCACGCGGCGGCGTCGCTGAATCTCTGATTCTCGGGGTTCGGCGGGAGATTTCGCCTGTGTTGGGCTCTATAGGTATGGATTTCGGAGTGTCGTAGCGGCCTGCAGTCTCCGCCCGGGCATCGTGTTTCACGTGAAACGTCGCTCTCTGCTGCACGGAATCATCAGCCGCGGTCGTGCGGCTGCGTCCCCCCGCCCTCGCAAGGACGCGAGGGGGACGGAGTTGTCCACATCGGTGGATTCATCCACAGGAGTACGGGCCCCGCTGGTTCGCGACCCCGGTGACATGGCAGGCTCTGTTCATCGCGAGCCTGATGTCGAGGAGAGTGACACCGTGCGGTCCGACGCCAACCTCGCGGGGCCGATGGCCGATCCGGTCCCCGGTCCCCGCTCTGAATCGGCGGGGGACGATGTTTCACGTGAAACATCGCCTCCTCCCCTTGTAGACAACGACACCCCCATCGGCCGAGCCGCCCAGCTGGCGGTCGAGGCGCTGGGGCGCGCCGGCGAGGGTTTGCCCCGTCCGGAGCAGACCCGGGTCATCGTGGTCGCCAACCAGAAGGGCGGCGTGGGCAAGACCACGACGACCGTGAATCTGGCGGCCTCGCTGGCACTGCACGGGGCGCGGGTCCTGGTGGTCGACCTCGACCCCCAGGGCAATGCCTCGACAGCCCTGGGCATCGACCACCACGCGGATGTGCCGTCGATCTACGACGTGCTGGTGGACAGCCGGCCGCTGCTGGAGGTCGTCCAGCCCGTGGTGGACGTGGAGGGGCTCTTCTGTGCCCCGGCCACGATCGACCTCGCGGGTGCGGAGATCGAGCTGGTGTCGCTGGTGGCCCGTGAGAGCCGGCTGCAGCGGGCGATCCAGGCGTACGAGCAGCCGCTCGACTACATCCTGATCGACTGCCCGCCGTCGCTGGGGCTGCTGACGGTCAACGCGCTCGTGGCGGGCGCGGAGGTGCTGATCCCGATCCAGTGCGAGTACTACGCGCTGGAGGGGCTGGGTCAGCTGCTGCGCAATGTCGATCTGGTGCGGGCCCACCTGAACCCGGCACTGCACGTGTCGACGATCCTGCTGACGATGTACGACGGCAGGACCCGGCTGGCCTCGCAGGTGGCGGACGAGGTGCGCAGTCACTTCGGCAAGGAGGTGCTGCGGACGAGCATCCCGCGGTCGGTGCGCATCTCCGAGGCCCCGAGTTATGGGCAGACGGTGCTCACGTACGACCCGGGTTCCAGTGGCTCGCTCTCCTATCTGGAGGCGGCGCGGGAGATCGCGTTTCGTGGGGTTGGAATGCAGTACGACGCCCAGCAGGCCCATCTGGGCGCGGGCGTGAACAGCACGCAGAGTGTGGCGGAGGGGATCCAGTGAGCGAGCGACGTAGAGGGCTGGGACGGGGGCTCGGTGCGCTGATTCCGGCGGCTCCGCAGGAGAAGACGCCGCCGGTGGTCGGTGGCGGGTCGACGTCTCCGTCGGCGGTGCCGGTGTTGACCTCGGAGCGCGGGGTCGCGGCGGCGAAGCTGGCTTCGCTGGCGCAGGCCGATGTTTCACGTGAAACATCGTTCGCCGCTGCGCCGGTGAGCGAGCCGGTGCCGGCGGCGCCGGAGGCCAATGTGGTGGCCGGGGCGTCGTTCGCGGAGCTTCCGATGGACGCGATCACGCCGAACCCGCGGCAGCCGCGTGAGGTGTTCGACGAGGACGCGCTGGCCGAGCTGGTGACCTCCATCCAGGAGGTGGGTCTGCTCCAGCCGGTGGTGGTGCGGCAGTCGACTCCGGGCCGCTATGAGCTGATCATGGGCGAGCGGCGCTGGCGGGCCTGCCGGGAGGCCGGTCTGGAGAGCATTCCGGCGATCATCCGGGCGACGGACGACGAGAAGCTGCTCCTGGACGCGCTGCTGGAGAACCTGCACCGGGCTCAGCTGAATCCGCTGGAAGAGGCTGCGGCATACGACCAGCTGCTCCAGGACTTCAACTGCACGCACGACCAGCTGGCGGACCGGATCGGGCGTTCGCGTCCCCAGGTGTCGAACACGCTCCGACTGCTGAAGCTGTCGCCGTCGGTGCAGCGCCGGGTCGCCGCAGGCGTGCTGTCGGCGGGTCACGCGCGGGCGCTGCTGTCGGTGGAGGATTCCGAGGAGCAGGACCGTCTGGCGCACAGGATCGTGGCCGAGGGGCTGTCGGTGCGTGCGGTCGAGGAGATCGTGACGCTGATGGCGTCGGAGCCCTCCAGTGCGGTGAAGCCGAAGGGTCCGCGTGCGGGTGCCCGGGTGGCTCCGGCGCTCAATGAGCTGGCGACGCGGCTGTCGGACCGGTTCGAGACGCGGGTGAAGGTCGATCTGGGTCAGAAGAAGGGCAAGATCACCGTCGAGTTCGCGTCGATGGAGGATCTGGAGCGGATTCTGGGCACGCTGGCGCCGGGCGAGGGCCGGGTGCTGGAGCAGGGTCTGTCCGGGGAGTGACCCCGGGCCGCCGAGGGGCGGACCGCGCCGGTGAGAGCCGACGCGGTCCGCCCCTTTGTCGTGCGGTCGAAGCCGTGCCTGTCGAAAGAGGGGGTGTCAGTGGTTACGATGCGTTCATGGGTCGTCGGCTGGTACCGCTCACGCTGGACAACCTCCAGGATCTGCCCCGTCGTTGCCGGTCCTGTGTGTTCTGGGAGCTCGATCCGGTCAGTGGTGACGCCGCCGTGAAGGCGGGCACGCCGGCGCGGGAGAAGGAGGCCTGGATCTCCGCCGTCCTCCTCGAGTGGGGATCGTGCGGCCGGGTGGTCTACGTGGACGAGGTCCCGGTCGGGTTCGTGCTGTACGCGCCGCCGGCGTACGTACCACGGTCCACCGCGTTTCCGACGAGTCCGGTGTCGCCGGACGCCGTGCAGCTGATCACCGCGTGGATCATGCCGGGGTATCAGGGGCAGGGGCTCGGCCGGGTGATGGTCCAGACCGTGGCGAAGGACCTGCTGCGGCGGGGGTTCCGGGCCATCGAGGCCTTCGGGGACGCCCGGTGGGAGGGTCCGGCCTGTCTGCTCCCGGCGGACCACCTCCTCGCGGTGGGCTTCAAGACGGTACGGCCCCATCCGGCGCATCCGCGGCTGCGGCTGGAGCTGCGCTCCACGCTGTCGTGGAAGGAAGACGTGGAGCTGGCGCTGGACCGGCTGCTGGGCGCGGCGCGCAAGGAGCCGGCGCTGCGTCCGCTGTGAGCCGCATACGTGAACGGGCCGCCCCGGGAGGGGCGGCCCGTTCACGTATGCGGTTACCGCTGGAGGTGTCCCCAGCGGAACAGGCAGGTCGTCAGGCGGACTTGACCTGGACGAAGTCCTCGAGGTCGCGCAGGATGGCGGCCTTCGGCTTGGCGCCGACGATGGTCTTGGCGACCTCGCCGCCCTGGTACACGTTCAGGGTCGGGATGGACATGACGCCGTACTTGGCGGCCGTGGCCGGGTTCTCGTCGATGTTCAGCTTGACGATCTCGATCTGGTCGCCGTACTCGCTGGCGATGGCCTCGAGGGACGGCGCGATCTGGCGGCACGGCCCGCACCAGGCGGCCCAGAAGTCCACCAGTACGGGCTTGTCGCTCCTGAGGACCTCGGCGTCGAAGTTGTCGTCGGTCACGTTCTTGAGGGTGCCGGCCACAGCGGCCTCCTTCTTCATTCCTGCGGGGTGTGGGGCGGGGCTGGTACGGGGTCAGACGGTCGCGGTCGCGTGGGCCTTCTCGGCGTCCGCGAGGGCGGCGAGGAAGCGCTCGGCGTCCAGTGCGGCGGAGCAGCCGGTGCCCGCGGCGGTGATGGCCTGACGGTAGGTGTGGTCCACGACGTCGCCGGCGCCGAAGACGCCGGTCACGCTGGTCCGGGTGGAGGGGGCGTCGACCTTGAGGTAGCCCTCGTCGTCGAGCTCCAGCTGGTCCTTGAACAGCTCGGTGCGGGGGTCGTGGCCGACGGCGATGAAGAGGCCGGTCACGGGCAGCGCGGAGGTCTCGCCCGTCTTGGTGTTGCGCAGGGTGAGACCGGAGAGCTTCTGCTCGCCGTGGATCTCGGCGACCTCGCTGTCCCAGGCGAACTTGATCTTCGGGTCGGCGAAGGCGCGGTCCTGCATGGCCTTCGAGGCGCGCAGGCTGTCGCGACGGTGGACGATCGTGACGGACTTGGCGAACCGGGAGAGGAAGGTCGCTTCCTCGATCGCGGTGTCGCCGCCGCCGACGACGGCGATGTCGTGGTCCTTGAAGAAGAACCCGTCACAGGTGGCGCACCAGGAGACGCCGCGGCCGGAGAGCGCGTCCTCGTTCGGCAGGCCGAGCTTGCGGTGCTGGGAGCCGGTGGTGACGATGACGGCCTTGGCGCGGTGCACGGTGCCGGCGGTGTCGGTGACGGTCTTGATCTCACCGGTGAGGTCCACGGACACGACGTCGTCCGGGACCAGCTCGGCGCCGAAGCGCTCGGCCTGGCCACGCATGTTGTCCATGAGGTCCGGGCCCATGATGCCGTCCTGGAACCCGGGGAAGTTCTCCACCTCGGTGGTGTTCATCAGCGCGCCACCGGCGGTGACGGCGCCTTCGAAGACCAGCGGCTTGAGCGAAGCACGTGCGGTGTACAGGGCGGCGGTGTAACCGGCCGGTCCGGATCCGATGATGATCACGTTTCGGACGTCGCTCACGGGTTTCTTCCTCGTCTCTGCGGACTGCGTGCTGCCTACCGGGGGCCGGTGCGGACTCTCACCCCACCCAACGGATCCTACGGCGCATGCATTCCCCAGCCGGCCCGGTGCGTGACCCGATGTCTCAGCTTCGGGCATAGCTGTTCGTGAGCAGGACCTTTCCGGTGGTGCCGGGGGCGCTCTCGCAGCCGCTGTCGACGAGGTAGGCGTCCACTCGGGAGGTGTCGCCCGGGTGGGGCAGGACGAGCAGGAAGACGGAAGTGCCCTGGTAGCTGCCGCGTTCGGCGGCGATCGGCAGGTCGGGGCGGCCGGTCGCCTCCTGGACGCAGGCCGGGACGGGGGCCGCCCGGCGGTCGTCGGGGGCGATGCCGGGGGCCGGAGAGGTGTTCTCCATCCCGTACGTGTTGTTCTGCTCCTGCGGGACGGTACCGGGGGCCTTCTCGGAGGCCAGGAGCCGGCGGACCGTGTTCGGGAGGCCTTGGGCGGTGTAGGAGCCGTCGGCTGCGGGAGGCTGGGCGGCGGAGCTCGCCGCGTCGCGGGCGGTCTGCGCGGGCGGACCGGTGAGGTCGCCGAACAGGAAGATCCCGAGGGCGCAGGCGGCGGCCCCGGTCAGTCCCGCGAGGACGGCGATCCGGCGGCGGGCGCGGCGGCGCCGGCCGGGGCCGGTTGGGCCGGTCGGGTGACCGGCGGGCTGGGTGGCGCCCCTCGCTGGTGTTTCACGTGAAACATCGCGGTCGGCAGGGCGGGGACGGGCCGCCTCGGCGGGCCGGCTGCTCTGGTGGGAAGCCTGGGGCGTGGTGGCGTCGAGGAGAGCCTCCGCGGCGAGGGCGGCGTCGATGCGGCCCGCGATGTCGGCGGGCATCCGGGCCGGGCCCGGCAGGGTGCCCAGCAGGGCCCGGATCTCGTCCAGGGAGGCGCGTACATCGGCGCACAGCCCGCAGTCGCCGAGGTGGCGGCGGACTTCGGCGCTGCGGGCCGGGGAAAGGAGTCCTTCGGTCAGGTCGGAGATCTCCGAGACGTCCGGGTGCCGGATCGTGCCGGTCGTGCCGGTGGTGGGGCTCACGGTCGTCCACCTCCGCCCTTCACTGCGTCTGGGTCTGGATGCCTGGGTTCTGCCGCTGGTGGGACGGCTGTCCCCGGCGTCCGGTTCCTTCCCCGCTCGGTGGCGGTGTTATCCCCGGCATTCGTGCGCAGATGAGTGAGCATCGGGAGGAGTTTCGCCCGGCCGCGTGCGCACCGGCTCTTCACCGTGCCGGTGGGGACGTCGAGGAGGTCGGCGGCCTCGGCGACGGGGTATCCCTGCATGTCGACGAGGACGAGCGCCGCCCGCTGTTCGGCGGGGAGGGTGCTGAGGGCGGCCAGGAGCTGGCGGTGGAGGTCCTGGCGTTCCGCGGGGGCCTCGGCGGACTCGTGGGGCTCCAGGAGGCGCTCCAGGCGCTCCGTGTCGTCGAGGGGCGAGGTCCTGCGGGAGGCGGCCTTGCGGGCCCGGTCGAGGCAGGCGTTGACGGTGATGCGGTGCAGCCAGGTGGTGACGGCGGATTCCCCGCGGAAGGTGTGGGCGGCCCGGTAGGCGGAGACGAGGGCGTCCTGCACCGCGTCGGCGGCCTCCTCCCGGTCGCCGAGCGTCCGCAGGGCCACGGCCCAGAGCCGATCCCGGTGGCGCCGCACGAGCTCACCGAAGGCGTCGGGGTCTCCGGCCAGGTGCCGGGCGAGCAGGTCCCCGTCGCTCGCGTCGCCGGTCGTCGCGTCGTCCATCACACCTCGCCTCCCGGGCAGAGATTACGGCCTGGGCGGGGGAATTGACGAGGGCCCGCCGTGCCGGTGGCACAGCGGCCCGCGATGACGGACAGGACCTTAAGGGGTCGTACCGAGGATCTTGATCTCGTTGATGCCGCCCCGGTAGCTGTCCGCCCCCTCGGGGGGCAGGGAGGTGATGTGGATCAGCACGTATCGGGTACGGACCGGCTTGTCGAGGGTGGCCTTCAGCTTCCTCTCGACGTCCTTCAGCTCGGTGATCGGCTGAGAGAACTGGGAGAGCTCCGACGGCGAGGAGGCATCGGGCGCGGCGGCCCGGACCTGGAGCTTCTGGCCGCTCGCGAAGAGGTCCAGATCGATCCCGGCCACGTCCTGCACGCTGCCGAGGTCGACGATGATGCCGCTGCCGCCCTTGCGGGACGGCAGGTTGCCGAAGTTGGCGAAGCCGTCGTACCGAGGGGTGGCCCAGCCGGTCTCCGGGTTGCCGTCGATGGCCTTGTGGCCGTCCTTGGTGTTCAGCGGGTCCGGGTCGGGCGCGAACACGGAGGCATCGGCGATGCTGAGCGGCTTGCCGAGAACCACCTGCTTGGGGGCCTCGTCGGACTCGGTCTGCGTCTGGTTCGGGCCGTTGGTGCCGCCGTTGCCGTGGTCGAGCAGGGTGTCGGCCAGCTGCCAGCTGCCCAGGCCGAGGGCGGCGATGAGCAGGGCGGCGACACCCCACTTGAGGGCCCGGCCCGTACGGCTCTGCAGAGGAGGCGGCGGAGGCGCGAGGGGCCGGACCTGCGTGGTGTTGGCACCGGGAGGCATCGGGCGGCCGTAGCTGCCCTGCTGGTAGGTGGTGTGCTGGTATTCCGGCGGGGCGGTGAAGGCGGGCTCCGGAGGCCGGATGCGGGGCATCGCGGCGACGGCCTTGGCCAGCTCCTCCGGGGTGGTGAAGGCGGGCTCCTGACGGGAGGCGGTGGCCCCGTCGTTGGCGAGGGCGCGCATCGCGAGCTCGCCCAGGCCCCGGTGGACCCCGGCGCGGACCTGGTCGGGGGCGATCAGGCCGACGCCCTTGGGCAGGCCGGTGAGGCCGTAGGCGTCGCTTTCGTAGGGCCAGCGCTGGGTGAGCGCGGCGTACAGGAGTGCTCCGATGGCCTCGGTGTCGGCGCGCTGCGGCGTCTCGCTGGTGATGCCGCGCAGGGCCGCGTTCACGGCGAGGCCGCGGATGCGGTACTGGCCGGTGGAGGTACGCAGTATCGCGCTGGGTGTCAGGCGCAGATGGGCGAGGCCTTCGCGGTGGGCCGCGGTCATGGCCTGGGAGATCTGGCTGACGAGCTGGTAGGCCTCGTGGGACTCCAGGGGGCCCGCGGCGAGGAGCGCGGTGAGCTCGGTGGCGTCGGGCAGCCATTCGTGGACGACGTAGACCAGGTCGTTCTCCTCCACGGCGTCGAGGACCTGGACGAACCGGGGGTCGCCGAGCAGGGCGGAGGAGCGGGCGGCGGCAAGGACGGACCGGGCCCGCGGGTGGTCGGCGGGCAGCAGGTGGACGCCGACGGCCCGGCGCAGCTTCTCGTCCATCGCACGCCAGCTGCTGAATCCGTCCACACGGGTGACGCACTCTTCGAGCCGGTAGCGTCTGGCGAGCTTGTGGCCGCTGTGGAGTTCGGGTGCGGCCGTGGGGGCCGCGGTCGTGCGTTCGCCGTCCTTTTCGGTCATGGGTCCGTCCGCGGCTCGTCCGTTCTGGGTGTCCACCCCGTCGGCCGTGGCCTTGTCCGCTTTCGCGGTCAGCGGCTTGTCGCCACTGTTGTCGGCCACGTCGACGGCAGCCGTGCTACGTTCCGCCACCGTCGTTCCCGCCTCCCCATCCGTTGCGCGCTGTAGGCCAGTCTGCGAAGCCAAGCCAATTGTGCCCACAGTCCGACGCTATGCACGACACACGAACGGGGGCGACGGTTGTGCGCATCAGCGCCCCAGTCGTCCGCGGACCATTCCGACCATCGCGTTGAGCTCTTCGATCCGCATCCGCTTGGCGGCGATGAGGAACACGGCCGCCAGGGCGATGCCGCCGGCCACGAGGGAGGCGGCGGAGCCGGCGACTCCGCTGCCGAGCCACTGGGTGACTCCGTAGGCGGCGGCCCCGGCCGCCGCGGCCGCGGGGACGCAGGCGCCGGTGAGGCGGGCGTAGGTGCGCATCACGTGGGCGCCGTCGAGGTCGCCGCCGAGGCGGTTCTTCAGGCGGCGCCAGGCGACGCCCACGCCGACGGCGTAGCCGAGGCCGTAGGCGCCGGCCATGCCGACGACGGCCCACCGGGCGGGGAGGACGAAGAAGGAGGCCGCGGCGCCCGCCGCGTTGACGGCGGCGACGATGACGGTGTTGTAGAAGGGCGTCCGGGTGTCCTCGTAGGCGTAGAAGCCGCGCAGGACCACGTACTGGACCGAGTACGGGATCAGTCCGAGGCCGAAGGCCATCAGGACGTAGCCGATGTTCTGGGCGCCGGCGCCGGAGCCGGCGTAGAGCAGCGTGGCCATGGGGACGCCGAGGGCGAGGAACGCGAAGGCGCAGGGCACGATCGCGACGGCGGAGGTGCGCAGCCCGTAGGAGATGTCGTCGCGGACGGCGGCGGCGTCCCCGTCGTGGGCCGACCGGGAGATGCGCGGCAGGACGGCCGTCATGACGGAGACGGTGATGATGGCCTGCGGCATCTGCCACAGCAGCAGCGCGTAGTTGTAGGCGGTGATGCCGGTGCCGGGGTGGCCCTGCTTTTCGGCGACGGATCCGGCCCAGGTGGCGAGCTGGGTGACGACGACGAGCCCGATCTGGTTGGCGAGGACGAAGAAGAACGTCCACTTGGCCAGGCGGGCGGCCTTGCCGAGGCCGTGGCCCTTCCAGTCGAAGCGCAGGCGCGGCTTGAAGCCGGCGTCGCGCAGATAGGGCAGCATGGCCAGGGCCTGGACGGTGAGGCCCAACAGGGTGCCGAGGCCCAGGAGTCGGACGCCGTCGGCGGTGACGGTGGTGGCGTTGACGCCGGAGGTGGTGAAGCCGCCGAACGCCCAGATGAAGGCGCCGAAGGTGGCGATGACGACGATGTTGTTGAGGACCGGGGTCCACATCATCGCGCCGAAGCGGCCGCGGGCGTTGAGGATCTGACCGAGGACCACGTGGACGCCCATGAAGAACATGGTGGGCAGGCAGTAGCGGGCGAAGGCGACCGCGACGTCCATCTGCTGGGGATCGGAGGCGATCTTCGGCGACATCATCGTGATGAACACCGGTGCGGCCAGGACGCAGATGGTGGTGATGCCGGCCAGCAGGACGACGACCAGGGTCAGGAGCCGGTTGGCGTACGCCTGGCCGCCGTCACTGTCGTTCTTCATGGCCCGGACGAGCTGCGGGATGAAGACGGCGTTGAGGGCGCCGCCGCCGACCAGCACGTAGATCATCGTGGGCAGGGTGTTGGCGATCTGGTACGTGTCGTTGAAGGTGCCGACGCCGATGGCACCGGCGATGACCAGGGTCCGCAGGAAGCCGGTGATGCGGGAGACGATCGTGCCGGCGGCCATGAGCGCGCTGGACTTCAGCAGGCTGGACGCGCGCCCGGCGGGCTTGGCCGGTGCCGGGACGGCGACGGGGGCCTCCTCGGCGGGGGTACGGGGGGCCGCCTCCTGGTCCCGGTACAGGTGGGCGAAGGCATCGGGCTCGGGCTGTTCGTCCGCCGCCTTGGTGACGAGGGAGTCCACGCCGACGAACTGGGTCGTGTTGGCGTGGTCGCCGTACGGCAGGTGGCGGGAGGGGCCGTCCGGCTCGGGCGGCGGGGTCTGGGCCCAGACGCGCGGATCGGGAGCGTAGGAGG
The DNA here is from genome assembly GCA_049998195.1 of Streptomyces sp. cmx-11-4. Taxonomy (GTDB): domain Bacteria; phylum Actinomycetota; class Actinomycetes; order Streptomycetales; family Streptomycetaceae; genus Streptomyces. Next base: position 200,891 of record JAEBET010000004.1, on the reverse strand, counting down.
GCGCCGTGGGCGCCGCGTAGAGCGGGCCGGCCTCCTGGTAGGTGCCGGGCGGCGGCGGGGGGTGTGCGGCCCGGTCGTAGAGGACCTCGGCCACGGGGTCCTGCGCGGACAGGTCCTGCGACCGGTACGGGTCGTAGTCGTAGGCGTCCTGGACATACGGGTCGTGGTCCGGCGCGGGCGCAGGTGCGGGAACCTGCCCGGGCACCGGGGTGCCCGGGGCAGTGCCCTGGGAGGGCGTAGGCCCACCAGTGCCCTGCGCGCGGTCACCGTCGTACGGCGCGTTCATCGAAACCCCACCTCATCGTCCCCAGGCCGACCGGCCACGGCATCGCTCAACGGTCCACTGTCTCACTCGTGCCGGACCCGTCCGTGCTTTGCGGTCCGGTGTCCGGGGACTCGTCACTCTGCTGCGTGCTCTCCTCGGCGGCCGCGCGCGCCGCGACGCGCTTGCGGCTGGCGTACATCTTGATGCCCGCCAGGACGAGCAGCAGCACACCGCCGGCGATGACGAGCATGACGGTCGGGGTGACCTCGGTGGCGTCGACGGTGAACTTTCGTTCCTTGCCGTAGGGGACGCCGTCCTGGGTGAAGAGCTGCGCGGTGACCTCGACGGGGCCGCTCGCGGTGGCGTTCGCGGGGAACTTGATCGTCTGGGTGTGGTCGCCCCGGACGGTGACCTGCTGCTGCTGTGCGGCCTCGCCCTTGTCGCCGAACATCAGGCGGGTGGGGTTGGCGGACTTCACCCGCAGGACGAGGTTGTGGACGTCCTGGACGAGGCTGTTCTGGACACTCACCGGGATGGTGGCGCTGTGGCCGGACAGGGTGGCGTCGGACTTGGGGACGATCTTGACCTTCTCCGTGAGGCCGATCAGATAGTCCTGCACCTGGTCCCGGTAGAGGGCGGCCTCCGTGGGGTGGCCGCGCCAGGAGGTGGACATCTCCCGGTTGGTGGTGTTGCCGAAGGGGATCTCGACGCGGTCGGGCGCGGCGAGGATGACCTTGAAGTGGTCGAGGGTGTTCTGGGTGGTCCGGATCTTTTCGAAGGCGGTCACCGGGAGCTCGTGCTTGCGCAGGTCCTCGGGGTACTGCCCGGCGCCCGGCACCTGGGTCGCGGCCGAGGGGTCGGGTTTGGCCGCGGCCGCGCTCTCGAGGTCGCCGTGCTGGGTCCAGCGGCCTGCCTGGAGGGCGCGGACGGCATCGGCCATCGTCCCCACCTGGCTGACGCTGGGCATCCGCTCCGGGGTGACGACGAAGCTGCGCTGTTCGTCGGTCTTCTGCAGGTTCAGGGCGAGAGTGTGGGCGAGGAACCGCTGCACGGCGAGGGTGGAGTTCCCGGCGCTCAGCATGTCGCCCTCGAAGGCGGTGGAGAGTTCCGCGTCGGCGACGATGGCGGTGGCGCCCGCGCCGATGGGGCGGGCGGCCGAGGGGGTGTACCCGAGGGCTCCGCTCTCCGAGAGGCTGTCGCTGCGGGTGAGGATGTTGTGGGCGCCGGCCGAGGTGGCGACGTTGACGATCGAGGGGTCGATGGCACCGTTCACGGGCCAGGAGAAGTCGGTGGACGCGGGGACGTGCAGGACCGTCTCGACGGCCTGCTTCGCCTTGTCGGTGGCGGGCCGCAGCTGGCCCAGGGTCCCCGAGACGTCCTTGCCGCGGTGCGCGAGGGAGGCGAGGTCGGGGTCCGCGAAGGGCAGGGCCACGACCTTCTTGCCCTGGACGGCGGCTTCCAGGGAGCTCAGCCACTGTTCGGCGACGGCCTTGTTCTTGCCCTGGACGGACTTTCCGCCCGGGACGCGGACCCGGTAGCCCTTGGTCATCGCGTCGACCGTGTACAGCAGGTCCGGATCGATGACCCAGGTGATGGGCAGGTCCTTGCCGAGCGCGACCATCCGCTCCAGCCGGCCGCCCGGCTTGAGCTTGTCCGCGAGGGAGTCGTCGAGGAAGACGGGGGTCTGGGTCTCGTCCGAGCCGGTTTCCGCGGTCACGTGGGTGGTGGAGATCAGCGGCCACACGTACGTGAGCTGGGCTCGCTTGGCCGCCGCCTCCGGCTGCCAGGGCAGGAAGGTGCGCTTGATGCCGAGGACCTGCTCGGACGGGCGGCTCTCGGTCACCCCGGACAGGGAGACGCCGAGCTGGTAGACGCCGTCCTTGTCCAGTTCCAGCTTGTTCACCGGGACCGTGAGCGTAAATGTCTGGTTGACCTTCGACGGCAGCGAGGTGATCTTCACGGCATGGGCCGGATCGATCTCCCCGGGGTCCGTGCCGGCCCGGAAGCCGGTGCGCTCCGCCGCCTCGTCGATCGAGGACCGGTCCGCGAGCCGGGGCCCGACCCGCAGGCCCACGTGTGCGTCGTTGATCGTCTCGGAGCCGTTGTTGACCACGGTGCCGGTGATGGTCAGGGTGTCGCCCTTGACCGGCGCGGCGGGGGCCATCGAGGTCAGCTGGACGTCGACGGGGGCCGCCTGGGCGGCCTGGGCCTTGGGAGCGGGAGAGTAGACCAAGGCGGCGAGGACGGGCGTCCCGGCAAGCAGGACCACCGCGCGCCGCAGCCAGCGGCGCCGGACAGGAGTGGGGGACGCCCCCAGGATGTCTGCCGCCTCGGCCACGCGCTAGCCCGTCCCTCGAAGTGTCAGTGGTCGTCGTTTGTGCGTCCACGCATGGTAACGAGACCCGCTGTGCGCGAGTGCCGCCCCTTGCTCCACATGATCGGCTCAGCCCCGGGGCAGCGGTGTACCGGGGTCGCGATAAAGGGGGAAGCCCGCGCCGGGCGGGGCACGTACCCTTTTCTGTTGTGCCGAACGCCAACGAAGACAACCCCAGTGCCCTGAGTCAGGTGCAGCGCCGCGCGGTGAGTGAACTGCTGCGGGTCGCTCCTGTCGCCGACGAGCTCGGCCGCCGCTTCCAGGAGGCGGGCTTCCGCCTTGCCCTGGTCGGCGGGTCCGTCCGCGACGCGCTGCTCGGGCGTCTTGGCAACGATCTCGACTTCACCACCGATGCCCGCCCCGAGGACGTTCTGAAGATCGTCCGGCCGTGGGCGGACTCGGTGTGGGACGTCGGCATCGCCTTCGGCACCGTCGGGGCGCAGAAGAGCGCCCGCGTCGAAGACGCCGCACGGAGCTTCCAGATCGAGGTGACGACGTACCGCTCGGAGGCCTACGACCGGACCTCGCGCAAGCCCGAGGTCTCCTACGGCGACTCGATCGAGGAGGACCTGGTCCGGCGCGACTTCACGGTCAACGCCATGGCGCTGGCCCTGCCGGAGCAGGAGTTCATCGACCCGCACGGCGGTCTGGAGGATCTGGCCGCAGGGGTGCTGCGTACCCCCGGCACCCCTGAGGACTCGTTCTCGGACGATCCGCTGCGCATGCTGCGGGCGGCGCGGTTCGCCGCACAGCTGGACTTCGAGGTCGCTCCCGAGGTGGTCGCGGCCATGAAGGCCATGTCCGACCGGATCGAGATCGTCTCGGCGGAGCGGGTGCAGGGCGAGCTGAACAAGCTGATCCTGTCCGCCAACCCGCGGGGGGGCCTGGGCCTGCTCGTGGATACCGGGCTGGCCGACCGGGTCCTGCCCGAGCTGCCCGCGCTGCGGCTGGAGAGTGACGAACACCACCGCCACAAGGACGTCTACGACCACTCGCTGATCGTGCTGGAGCAGGCGATCGCGCTGGAGGAGGACGGCCCGGACCTGGTGCTGCGGCTCGCCGCCCTGCTGCACGACATCGGCAAGCCCCGTACCCGGCGCTTCGAGAGCGACGGCAGGGTCTCCTTCCACCACCACGAGGTGGTGGGCGCGAAGATGACCAAGAAGCGTCTGACGGCTCTGAAGTACTCCAACGACATCATCAAGGACGTGTCCCGGCTGGTGGAGCTGCACCTGCGCTTCCACGGCTACGGAGACGGCGAGTGGACGGACTCCGCCGTGCGGCGCTACGTCCGTGATGGCGGCCCGCTGCTGGAGCGCCTGCACAAGCTGACCCGGTCGGACTGCACCACGCGCAACAAGCGCAAGGCCAACGCGCTGTCCCGGACCTATGACGGCCTGGAGGAGCGCATCGCGCAGCTGCAGGAGCAGGAGGAGCTGGACGCGATCCGGCCCGACCTGGACGGCAACGAGATCATGCGGGTGCTGGAGGTCGGCCCCGGCCCGGTGATCGGGCAGGCGTACGCGTTCCTGCTGGAGCTGCGGCTGGAGAACGGGCCGATGGGGCACGATGCGGCCGTCACCGCCCTCAAGGAGTGGTGGGCCGAGCAGGCGTGATGCCGGAGTGCCGGGGCCGATGTTTCACGTGAAACATCGGCCCGCGTGCTCCCGTGTACGGCGATGTTTCACGTGAAACGTCGCCCGTGCCGGCCCAGCAGTGCCGCGGTGACGGCGTAGAGGGCGGCGACGCAGAGGATCAGCGGCACGGACTGCCCGTTCGTGGGGAGCATGAGGGAGGCCACCGCCGCGGCGCCGACGAAGGCGACGTTGAAGAGCACGTCGTAGAGGGAGAAGACGCGGCCGCGGTAGTCGTCGTCCACCCGGGACTGCACCACCGTGTCGGTGGAGATCTTGGCGCCCTGGGTGGCGAGGCCGAGGACGAACGCGGCCGCCAGCATCGGTTCGGGGGCGAAGAACAGGCCGAGGGCCGGGACCAGGACCGCGGCCCCCGCCGAGCAGGCGGTGATCCAGCCCAGTGGTCCCAGCCGGTCCACCAGCCAGGGAGTGACGACGGCGGCCGTGAAGAACCCGGCCCCCGAGACGCCGACCGCGATCCCCAGGAGGGCGAGTCCGTCGGCCTCGTTCTCCGACCACGAGTAGCGGCAGAGCATGAGCAGCATGACGAACAGTGCCCCGTAGCAGAACCGCATCATGGTCATCGCGGTGAGCGCCCGGGCGGCCTCCCGGCGGGAGGCGAGATGCCGCAGTCCCTCGGCCATGCCCCGGACGGTGAGGGCGACGCCCTCGGCGACCGAGGGGTGGAGCAGGCCCGGGGGGTGGTCGGGCCCGAGGAGGCCGATGGCCAGGCGCAGGGAGGCGAGGGCCGCGGTCAGGTAGAGCCCGGCGCCGAGCAGGACGACGAGGGCGTCGGCGTCGTCGGCCACCAGCCGGACGAGGAAGGCCAGTCCCCCGCCGGCGGTCGCCGCGAGGGTTCCGGCGGTTGGGGAAAGGGCGTTCGCGGTGACCAGCTGGCCGGGACCGACGACCCGGGGCAGGGATGCCGAGAGCCCGGCCAGGACGAAGCGGTTGACGGCGGTCACGGACAGCGCCGACGCGTAGAACAGCCAGTCGGGGACCTGGGCGACGATCAGCATGCCGGTGATGCAGGCGAGGAAGGCCCGCAGCAGGTTGCCGTAGAGGAAGACCTGGCGGCGGCGCCAGCGGTCGAGCAGCACCCCGGCGAAGGGGCCGATCGCCGAATACGGCAGCAGGAGTACCGCCATGGCCGAGGCGATGGCCGCCGGTGAGGTCTGTTTCTCGGGGGAGAACACGACGTAGGTGGCGAGCGCGACCTGGTAGACGCCGTCCGCCGCCTGGGAGAGCAGCCGTACGGCGAGCAGGTTGCGGAAGTCCCTCAGGCGCAGGAGTACGCGCAGATCACGTACGACAGGCATGAGGGCAAGGGTCACATACGCGGAGGGTCCCCGGGCATATTGCCCGGGGACCCTCCGCGGAAGAACAGTCGAAGTCCAGGTGTCTCGCGGACCCCAGACGCTCGACTAGCGCTCGACCTCGCCCTTGATGAACTTCTCGACGTTCGCGTAGGCCTCGTCGTCGAAGTACTGCACCGGCGGGGACTTCATGAAGTAGCTGGACGCCGACAGGATCGGGCCGCCGATACCGCGGTCCTTGGCGATCTTCGCGGCGCGCAGGGCGTCGATGATGACACCGGCGGAGTTCGGGGAGTCCCACACCTCGAGCTTGTACTCGAGGTTCAGCGGGACGTCGCCGAAGGCGCGGCCCTCGAGGCGGACGTAGGCCCACTTGCGGTCGTCGAGCCACGCGACGTAGTCGGACGGGCCGATGTGGACGTTCTTCTCGCCGAGCTCACGGTCGGGGATCTGCGAGGTGACGGCCTGCGTCTTGGAGATCTTCTTCGACTCGAGGCGGTCGCGCTCGAGCATGTTCTTGAAGTCCATGTTGCCGCCGACGTTGAGCTGCATGGTGCGCTCAAGACGGACACCGCGGTCCTCGAACAGCTTGGCCATCACGCGGTGCGTGATGGTGGCGCCGACCTGCGACTTGATGTCGTCGCCGACGATCGGGACACCGGCCTCGGTGAACTTGTCGGCCCACTCCTTGGTGCCGGCGATGAAGACCGGGAGGGCGTTGACGAAGCCGACCTTGGCGTCGATGGCGCACTGGGCGTAGAACTTCGCCGCGTCCTCGGAGCCGACGGGCAGGTAGCAGATCAGGACGTCGACCTGACGGTCCTTGAGGATCTGGACCACGTCGACCGGAGCCTCGGCGGACTCCTCGATCGTCATGCGGTAGTACTTGCCCAGGCCGTCGTAGGTGTGGCCGCGCTGAACGGTCACACCGGCGTTCGGGACATCGCAGATCTTGATGGTGTTGTTCTCGCTGGCGCCGATGGCGTCCGAAAGGTCGAGGCCGACCTTCTTCGCGTCGACGTCGAACGCGGCGACGAACTCGATGTCACGCACGTGGTAGTCGCCGAACTGGACGTGCATCAGACCGGGGACCTTGGCCGCCGGGTCGGCGTCCTTGTAGTACTCGACGCCCTGCACCAGCGAGGCGGCGCAGTTGCCTACGCCGACGATGGCTACGCGAACCGAACCCATTCCGGTTGCTCCCTGTTTGTTCTCGGACGAGGTCTGCGAGATGCAGGCCTCATTTTTCAGTTTCGTCGGACGGACCGGGTCGTCTCCGATCCCGTCCCGCCCGCTCGCTCTCGATGAGCTCGTTCAGCCAGCGCACTTCGCGCTCCACGGACTCCATGCCGTGCCGCTGCAGCTCGAGCGTGTAGTCGTCGAGGCGTTCCCGCGTGCGGGCCAGTGAGGCGCGCATCTTCTCCAGACGCTCCTCCAGCCGGCTGCGGCGGCCCTCCAGTACCCGCATGCGCACGTCTCGTTCGGTCTGGCCGAAGAAGGCGAAGCGGGCGGCGAAGGACTCGTCCTCCCAGGTGTCGGGTCCCGTGTGGGAGAGGAGCTCCTCGAAGTGCTCCTTGCCCGCGGCCGTCAACCGGTAGACGATCTTGGCGCGCCGTCCTGCGAGTGAAGCGGCGAGCGCGTCTTCCGGGGCATTGCCCGGCTCCTCGATCAACCAGCCGTTGGCGACGAGTGTCTTGAGGCAGGGATACAGCGTCCCGTAGCTGAAGGCCCTGAACACCCCGAGCGAGGTGTTGAGCCGCTTGCGCAGCTCGTACCCGTGCATGGGGGATTCGCGCAGCAGGCCGAGGACGGCGAATTCGAGGATGCCTGAGCGCCTGCTCATCCGCCTGCCTCTCCTCCGACTCTGACTCCGAGCTCTGGGCCCTGAGTCTTTATGCCGAGCTGATGTATCGACTCGATACATCCAGACGATAGAACGGTGCGCGTCCAGCGACAAGGGGTGACGTGGTGACCGGCGTCACATCACCAATTCGTACGATGCAAGTTGCCTGATTTGGGGTGAACTTCGGCACTGGTCGGGTTTTGAGCGTGCGTAGTCTGTGCGCCAGGACACCGGGGGAACCTTCACCTGCCGCTTCCAGGCCACTCGCCTGCCCGAGGAGTAGTCGTTCGATGAGCGAGCACCGCCGCAAACCGTCGCAGCCCCAAGGTGGTGGGCGAGCCTCGGCCCGCCGGGCTGCCCAGCAGCGTCCCGGCCGGGGCGCCGGATCCGGACGTGACGTCCCCACCGCCTCGCCCAGCGGGCCGTATGCGGAACCGTCCGCGCACGGCAGCCGCGCAGAGGCCCGCCGCGCCGCCCAGAGAGGGTCCGCCGGCCGCGGCGCCAGAGGCTCCGGCCGGGCCGCTCGCGGCGGCACCGGGCGCCCCGACAAGCGCATCGTCAACTATCCGCGGTCCGACCGGGACGGCTGGAAGCGCTTCGTGCCCTCCTGGAAGCTGGTGTCCGGCACGGCACTGGGCTTCTTCGCGATCATCACCGCCGGAGCGGGCATCGGCATCGCCATGGTGGGCACGCCCGACCCGCACAAGGCGGCCGAGGCCCAGAACAACGTCTTCGAATGGGCCGACGGCAGCCAGATGGTGGCGACGGGCGGTTCGATGAACCGCCAGATCGTCCCCATCTCCGACATCCCCCGGTCGATGAGGGACGCCGTGATCGCCGCGGAGAACGAGTCCTTCGAGACGGACAAGGGCGTCGACCCGATGGGCATCGGCCGGGCCGTGTGGAACATGGCCACCGGCGGCTCCACCCAGGGCGGCTCGACGATCACCCAGCAGTACGTGAAGAACACCTACCTGGACTCGGACCAGACGCTCAAGCGAAAGGTCACCGAGCTCTTCATCGCCATAAGGCTGGGTGTCTCCGAGGAGAAGGACACGGTCCTCGCGGGCTATCTCAACACCGCCTACTTCGGCCGCGACGCCTACGGCATCCAGGCCGCGGCCCGCGCCTACTTCGGCAAGGACTGCAAGGACCTCAACCCTGCCGAGAGCGCCTTCCTGGCCTCCGTGCTCAAGGGCCCCAACCTGTACAACCCGGACGGCGGCATCGGCGCGGCCGCGACCCCCGCCCTCAACGAGCAGCGGGCCAGGAAGCGCTGGGCCTGGGTGCTCGACCGCGAGGTCGAGGTCGGCCGGATGGACAAGAGCGAGCGCGCGAAGTACACGGACGCGGAGTTCCCCGCGCGCGTGGAGTCGGAGCAGGCCCGCGGCATGACCGGCCAGATCGGCTACCTGGTCGACACGGCCAAGGCGTACGTGATGAAGACCGCGCGCATCACCGCCGAGCAGATGGCCCTGGGCGGCTACACGATCAGGACCACCTTCGAGAAGCCGAAGGTCGACGCCCTGACCAAGGCCGTCGAGGATACCCGCAACGAATTCCTCGACGAGAAGAAGCGACCGCAATTCGACACGTTCGTGCAGTTCGGCGCCTCCTCCGTGGACGTGAAGACCGGGAAGATCGTCGCGATCTACGGCGGACCGGGCTGGGACCAGAAGTACTTCAGCAACAACGCCAACACCAGCGGTGTCCCGGTCGGCTCGACCTGGAAGCCGTACGTGCTGGCGGCGGCGATGGAGTACGGCACCCAGAACTCCAAGGGCCAGGGCATCTCGGTCGACAGCAAGTACCAGGCCAACGACCTCACCGTGATCAACAACCGCGAGGGCAAGCCGCTGCGCGACGCCTCCGGCAGCCCGTTCAAGCAGAAGAACGAGAGTCCCACCCCCTACGGCTACGTGACCCTCACCGAGGCGATGGAGAAGTCCATCAACGTCCCGTTCGCCCAGCTCGTCTTCGACGTCGGCCACGACAAGGTCCGCAACGTGGCCAAGTCCACGGGCATCCTGGAGGAGTCGCTGAACCCGAACAACGACGCCTCCTTCGCACTGGGCACCTCGACCCCCAGCGCCATCCGCATGGCCGACTCGTACGCCACCTTCGCCGCATCCGGCATGCACCGCGAGCCGTACTCCGTGACCGAGGTCAAGAAGAACGGCGACAAGCTGCCCGGCTTCGAGGCCCCCACGGCTCAGCGGGCCATGGACAACGCCGTCGCGGACAACGTCACCAAGGTCCTGCAGAACGTCGTCCAGAACGGCACCGGCACCAAGGCCAAGAAGCTGGGCCGGCCCGCCGCGGGCAAGACCGGTACCACCGACGAGAACAAGTCCGCCTGGTTCGTCGGCTACACCCCGGAGCTGTCCACCTCCGTGGTCCTCTTCCGCTCCAACCCCAATTCGAAGGACAAGGAGCTGCAGTCCATGAACGGCGTGGGCGGCACCGACTCCATCCACGGTGGTGACATCCCGGCCGTCATCTGGACCGAGTACATGCGCGAGGCGCTCAAGGCCACCCCGGTCACGGAATTCCCGGAGGCCGAGGACATCGGCGTGAAGGCCGACTCGGCGGGGGCCCCGTCCCCGACCCCCTCGGCCCCCGCGTCGCCGTCCACGTCGCCCTCGACCTCGCCGTCGAGCAGCCCGCCGCCGCCGTCCCCGACCCCGTCGAAGGGCGGCAAGCCGTCCTGCAAGCCGTGGGAGCTGTACTGCGACCCGGCCACCACCGGCGGGACCACCAACGGGGGAACGGACGGGGGAACGGACGGCGGGACCGACGGCGGGATCATCGGCGGTCCCAGCGGATCGCCCTCGCCGACGAACACCGCCAAGCCCGGCCGCCCGGGCGGCACGACGGGCTGGCCCACCGGCGCGGCGGCCGACTGACCGGGCCCGCCGACCGACTCGGGGAAGGCCGTCGCACGGGGTGCGGCGGCCTTCCCCCATGTCCGGCCCGGTACGGCAGGATGAGCCCCATGACGAAGGTGCACGAGGACAGCCCCGTACTGCCCACCCAGCAGGACGAGGTCTCCGCAGCGGGCAGTGAGTTCCTCGGCGGCCCCATCGGCCGCCATGCCCGGCTCGGCGGCCACTGGCTGGGGCCCGTCCGCGTGGTGGCCCTGATCGCCATCGGCGTGTTCGCGCTGGGCATGGTGCAGAAACTGCCCTGCTACGACTGGGCGTGGTTCCGGGGAGCGGCTTCCCAGTACACCCACGCCTGCTACTCCGACATCCCGCACCTCTACGCGGTACGCGGCTTCGCCGACAACCTGACCCCGTACTTCGACCGGCTCCCCGGCGACATGGAGTACCTGGAGTACCCGGTGCTCACCGGGCTCTTCATGGAGATCGCCTCCTGGCTCACGCCCGGCAGCGGCTCCATGCAGCACCGCGAGCAGATGTACTGGATGGTCAACGCGGGCATGCTGATGGCCTGCGCGGCGGTCATCGCCGTGTGCGTCGCCCGGACCCACCGCCGCCGCCCCTGGGACGCCCTGCTCTTCGCCCTCGCGCCGGCCTTCGCGCTGACCGCGACGATCAACTGGGACCTGCTCGCCATCGCCCTGACCGCCGCCGGAATGCTCATGTGGTCCCGGGGCCGGACGGTGCTCTTCGGTGTCCTCATCGGCCTGGCCACCGCGGCGAAGCTCTACCCGGTGCTGCTGCTCGGGGTGCTGTTCGTGCTCTGCTGGCGGGCCGGGAAGTGGCGGGCCTTCGGAGCGGCGTTCCTCGGCGCGGCGGGGTCCTGGCTCTTGGTGAACCTGCCGGTCATGGCCGGGGCCTGGGAGGGCTGGACGAAGTTCTACACCTTCAGCCAGGAACGGCCCATCGACTTCGGCTCCGTGTGGCTGCTGATCTCCCAGCGCTCGGGCAACCCCCTGGACGGCGCCAACACGTACGCGACCGGGCTGACGCTCCTGCTCTGCGGAGCCATCGGACTGCTCACCCTGACCGCCCCGCGCCGGCCCCGCTTCGCCCAGCTGGCCTTCCTGGTCGTCGCCGCCTTCATCCTGGCAAACAAGGTCTACTCGCCGCAGTACGTCCTGTGGCTCATCCCGCTCGCGGCGCTGGCCCGGCCGCGCTGGCGGGACTTCCTGATCTGGCAGGCCACGGAGGTCGTGTACTTCTTCGGGATCTGGTTCTACCTGGCCTACACGAGCAGCGGGGACAAGCACCAGGGTCTGCCCACGGAGGGCTACCAGCTGGCGATCGCCGCCCATCTGCTGGGCACCCTCTACCTGTGCGCGGTCATCGTCCGCGACATCCTGATGCCCGAACGGGACGTCGTACGCCGGGACGGTTCGGACGACCCCTCGGGCGGCGTCCTGGACGGGGCCGAGGACGTGTTCGTGCTGTCGGACGCGGCGAGGGCGTCGCGCTACGCGACGCCCTCGGAGGGTCAGCGGGTCGACTGGGGCACCGCCTCCAAGGACTGACCCGGGCGCGCCGGCCGGTCACGGACCGGCCGGCCGGCGGCGGGTCAGGCGTCGAGCACGCGGTCGAACTGCGTGGTGGTGTGGCGCAGGTGTGCCACGAGCTCGTCGCCGACCTTGGGCTCGGGCGAGTCGGAGGGCACGAACAGGATCGACACCTGCATGTGAGGCGGCTCCGCGAACCAGCGCTGCTTGCCCGCCCACACGAAGGGCGACAGGTTGCGGTTGACCGTGGCCAGGCCCGCCCGGGCGACGCCCTTGGCGCGCGGCATCACGCCGTGGAGGGCCTTGGGGGCCTCCAGCCCCACTCCGTGCGAGGTACCGCCGGCCACGACGACCAGCCAGCCGTCGGAGGCCGCCTTCTGCTGGCGGTAGCCGAAGCGGTCGCCCTTGGCCACGCGCGTGACGTCGAGGACCGCGCCGCGGTACTCGGTCGCGTCGTGGTCGCCCAGCCACAGCCGGGTGCCGATCCGCGCACGGAAGCGGGTCTGCGGGAACTGCTGCTGGAGCCGCGCCAGTTCCTCCGCCCGCAGGTGGCTGACGAACATGGTGTGCAGCGGCAGCCGGGCCGCGCGCAGCCGGTCCATCCAGCCGATGACCTCCTCGACGGCGTCCGAGCCGTCCGGGCGGTCCAGCGGCAGGTGCAGGGCGAAGCCCTCCAGCCGTACGTCCTCGATCGCCGCGTGCAGCTGCCCCAGGTCCTGCTCGGAGATGCCGTGGCGGCGCATCGAGCTCATGCACTCGATGACCACCCGGGCGCCGACCAGACCGCGGACCCCGTCCAGCGAGGCCACCGAGCGGATGACCCGGTCGGGCAGCGGCACGGGGTCCTCGCCCCGCCGGAACGGGGTGAGGACGAGCAGGTCGCCGCCGAACCAGTCCTTGATGCTCGCGGCCTCGTACGTCGTCCCGACGGCCAGTGCGTCGGCGCCCATCCGGGTCGCCTCCTCGCACAGGCGCTCGTGGCCGAAGCCGTACCCGTTGCCCTTGCAGACCGGGATCATCCCGGGGAACTGGTCCTGGATCTGCTTCTGGTGCGCACGCCAGCGCGCGGTGTCGACGTAGAGCGTGAGCGCCATGCCCGTCCGGAACCTCTCCTGAAAAGCTGCGGGTGCAGCGGGTGCGTGGGTGGGTGGGGGTGGGATCAGCGACGCGACATGTAGATGTCGAGCGCCTTGTGCAGCACCTTGTTGAGCGGGAAGTCCCACTCGCCGACGTACTCGACGGCCTCGCCGCCCGTGCCGACCTTGAACTGGATCAGTCCGAACAGGTGGTCGTTCTCGTCCAGCGTGTCAGAGATGCCGCGCAGGTCGTAGACGCTCGCGCCCAGTGCGTACGAGTCGCGCAGCATGCGCCACTGCATCGCGTTGGACGGGCGCACCTCGCGCTTGTGGTTGGCGGAGGCGCCGTACGAGTACCAGACGTGCTGGCCGACGGTGAGCATCGTGGCGGCGGCCAGCGGCTCCCCCTCGTGCTTGGCGATGTACAGCCGCATCCGGTTCGGGTCCTCGGAGTTGAGGGCCGTCCACTGGCGCTGGAAGTAGCTGAGGGGGCGCGGGCGGAACTTGTCGCGCTCGGCCGTGATCTCGTACAGGTGCTGCCAGGTCGGCAGGTCCTCGTAGCCGCCCTGGACGACCTCGACGCCGGCCTTCTCGGCCTTCTTGATGTTGCGGCGCCACAGCTGGTTGAAGCCCTTGAGGACATCGTCCAGCGAGCGGTTGGCCAGCGGCACCTGGAAGACGTACCGGGGCTGCACGTCGCCGAATCCGGCGCCGCCGTCCTCGGCCTGCTGCCAGCCCATGCGGCGCAGCTTGTCGGACACCTCGAAGGCGCGCGGCTCGATGACCGAGGCCTCCACGTCGCGCAGGCGCTTGACGTCGGGGTCCTGGATTCCGGCCTTGATGGCGGCGGAGTTCCAGCGGCGGATGACGACGGGCGGGCCCATCTTCACGGTGAAGGCGCCCTGGTTCTTGAGGTGGGCCAGCATCGGCTGGATCCACTCCTCCAGGTTCGGGGCGTACCAGTTGATGACCGGGCCCTCGGGGAGGTACGCGAGGTACCGCTTCACCTTGGGCAGCTGGCGGTACAACACCAGAGCCACACCGACGAGTTCACCGGACTTGTCGAACCAGCCGAGGTTTTCCGAACGCCACTCGTTCTTGACGTCGGCCCATGCCGGGACCTGGCAGTGGCTAGCCGACGGCAGGCTCTGGAGGTAGGCCAGATGCTGCTCTCGGCTGATGGTGCTCAGGGACAGGCTCATGCGGGGTGTCTCCTCCGGCGGCTTCGCTGGCTATGGCGCGAAGCCTACTGCGACAGGGGCGCCACCCATCTGGGGGACGGGCCGCAGGCCCGGGTGGGTGTGGGCGGCGCCCCTGTCGCGGAGGTACCCCGGTCAGCCCAGCCAGCCGCCGAACAGGCCGCCGTGCGCCATGCCGAGGAAGAAGCCGAAGGCCGATGCGCCAAGGCCGATGATCAGCGCGAAGCGCTCGCGTGTCGTGACGGAGATGAACTGTCCGTACGCGCCGGTGAGGATCCCGATCAGCCCGGCCCACGAGCTGAGCAGGTGCAGGTGGTGGAAGAACGCCGTGACGAACGCCACGGCGCCGAGGATCAGGGCAGCCGCCATCAGGGTGTCCTGCAGCGGGTGGCGCTTGCCGTCGGTCGAGAAGAGCGAGATCGGCGGGGGTGAGGACTGGGGTCGCATGGCCTGTGCCATCGGAAGGCACCTCCTGGCTGAGCAGAGCGGTGCTGCGGAGCCGCCTCCGGCAGGTGCCGGGGGGCATAGCACCGAGCACACCCGATGGATACAGATTGTGTCCCTCTGGCGCCGGATTTCAACCGGAAGGAGTCGAGGAGGTAGTCTGTACAGCTGCGCGGTGTCTGCTCTCGGACACCGTGCGCACGCATCACGACCCTCCTGCCACGGAACGACCGTGGCCGCTGAGTCCAAAGGAGGTGGGTTCCACATGCGTCACTACGAAGTGATGGTCATCCTCGACCCCGATCTCGAGGAGCGCGCTGTCTCCCCGCTGATCGAGAACTTCCTTTCCGTCGTCCGTGAGGGCAACGGAAAGGTCGAGAAGGTCGACACCTGGGGCCGTCGTCGTCTCGCTTACGAGATCAAGAAGAAGCCCGAGGGCATCTACTCGGTCATCGACCTTCAGGCCGAGCCTGCGGTCGTCAAGGAGCTTGACCGACAGATGAACCTGAACGAGTCGGTTCTCCGGACCAAGGTCCTCCGCCCCGAGACCCACTGAACTTCGGTTCAGCGGTAATCGGGACCGAGTAGCACAGCAGCCCAGCAGCAATCCCCGCCGAGAGGTTCATCCATGGCAGGCGAGACCGTCATCACGGTCGTCGGCAATCTCGTCGACGACCCCGAGCTGCGCTTCACCCCCTCGGGTGCGGCGGTCGCGAAGTTCCGTGTCGCGTCCACTCCCCGCATCTTCGACAAGCAGACCAATGAGTGGAAGGACGGCGAAGGCCTGTTCCTGACCTGCTCGGTCTGGCGTCAGGCGGCGGAGAATGTCGCCGAGTCCCTTCAGCGGGGCATGCGCGTCATCGTGCAGGGCCGGCTGAAGCAGCGGTCGTACGAGGACCGTGAGGGTGTCAAGCGCACGGTCTACGAGCTGGACGTCGAGGAAGTCGGCCCCAGCCTGAAGAGCGCCACGGCCAAGGTCGCCAAGACCAGCGGTCGCGGTGGCCAGGGTGGATACGGCGGCGGCGGTCAGCAGCAGCAGGGCGGCGGCGGTGGCTGGGGCGGAGCCCCCAGCGGCGGCGCCCCGCAGGGTGGCGGAGCTCCCTCCGACGACCCGTGGGCGTCCAGCGCGCCGGCCGGCGGCCAGCAGCAGGGCGGCGGCGGTGGCGGCTGGGGCGGAAGCTCCGGCGGCTCCGGCGGCTCCGGCGGTGGCTACTCGGACGAGCCGCCCTTCTAGGGCAGCTCGCATCCAAACTTCTTGATCACACAGGAGAGACACAATGGCGAAGCCGCCTGTGCGCAAGCCTAAGAAGAAGGTCTGCGCGTTCTGCAAGGACAAGACCGCGTACGTGGACTACAAGGACACGAACATGCTGCGGAAGTTCATTTCCGACCGCGGCAAGATCCGTGCCCGCCGCGTTACCGGCAACTGCACGCAGCACCAGCGTGACGTCGCCACGGCTGTGAAGAACAGCCGTGAGATGGCGCTGCTGCCCTACACGTCCACCGCGCGATAAGGAAAGGGTGACCGACTAATGAAGATCATCCTTACCCACGAGGTCTCTGGCCTCGGTGCCGCCGGCGATGTCGTCGACGTCAAGGACGGTTACGCTCGCAACTACCTGGTCCCGCGTGGTTTCGCGATCCGCTGGACCAAGGGTGGCGAGAAGGACGTGGCGCAGATCCGCCGCGCCCGCAAGATCCACGAGATCGCGACCATCGAGCAGGCCAACGAGGTCAAGGCCAAGCTCGAGGGCGTGAAGGTGCGTCTGGCCACCCGCGCGGGTGACGCCGGTCGTCTCTTCGGTTCCGTGACCCCGGCCGACATCGCCACGGCGATCGAGTCCTCGGGCGGCCCGAAGGTCGACAAGCGCCGCGTGGAGCTGGGCTCCCCGATCAAGACCCTCGGTTCGTACCAGGTCTCCGTGCGTCTGCACGCCGACGTGGCCGCGAACGTGGGCATCGAGGTCGTCGCCGCCTAAGGGCTGCGTACACGAAGGGCCGCACCCCGCTGGGGTGCGGCCCTTCGTCGTGGGGCGATGTTTCACGTGAAACATGCGCGGGGGCCGCGGTGTGTTTCACGTGAAACACGCCTTCTAGCGGGTCGCCCCCGCGACCAGCCACCGGCCCGAGCGGGCGCGCAGCTGGAGGGTGACCATCCGGACCAGCATCATCAGCGTCATGGCCCACCACAGGGTCGTCAGGCCGCCTCCCACCGCCGGTACCAGAAGCGCCGCCGGGGTGAACACGGCGAGCGTCACGAGCATCGCCCGTGCCAGATAGCGGCCGTCGCCGGCGCCCATCAGGACCCCGTCGAGAACGAAGACGATGCCGGAGACGGGCTGGGAGAGCGCGACGACCAGCAGGGCGGGCAGCAGCGCGTCCTCGACCGCCGGATCGCTGGTGAACAGCGGAATGAACACGGGGCGGGCCAGGATGACCAGCAGGCCGAGCACGATCCCCGAGACGATGCCCCACTGCACCATGCGGCGGCACACGGCCTTGGCGCCGTCGGTGTCGCCCGCGCCCAGATAGCGGCCGATGATCGCCTGCCCGGCGATGGCGATGGCGTCCAGGGCGAAGGCGAGCAGGCTCCACAGGGACAGCAGGATCTGGTGGGCGGCGATGTCGGCGTCACCGAGGCGGGCGGCCACGGCGGTCGCGATCAACAAGACTGCGCGCAGGGACAGGGTGCGGACCAGCAGGGGGGCGCCGGCCTGTGCACAGGCCCGGATCCCCGCGAGGTCGGGGCGCAGGGAGGCCTCGTGCCGCCGGGCTCCGCGTACGACCACGACGAGGTAGGCGGCGGCCATGGCGCACTGGGCGATGACCGTGCCCCAGGCGGAGCCCGCGATGCCGAGGTCCGCACCGTAGACGAGGAGGACGTTCAGGCCCCCGTTGAGGGCGAAGCCCGCGACGGCGACGTAGAGCGGCGTACGGGTGTCCTGGAGGCCGCGGAGGACGCCCGTGGCGGCCAGGACCACGAGCATGGCCGGGATGCCGAACGCGGAGATCCGCAGATAGGTGATCGCGTACGGGGCGACCGTGTCGGAGGCCCCGAAGACGGAGACCAGCCAGGGGGCGGCGGGCAGGACCACGGCGATGACGGCCGCGCCGAGCAGGAGGGCGAGCCAGATGCCGTCCATGCCCTGCCGGATGGCTGACTGGAGGTCGCCCGCTCCGACCCTGCGGGAGACGGCCGCGGTGGTGGCGTAGGCGAGGAAGACGAAGACGCTCACGGCGGTGGTGAGCAGAGCCGCGGCGATACCGAGGCCGGCCAGCTGGGGCGTCCCGAGGTGCCCGACGATGGCGCTGTCGGCCATCACGAAGAGGGGCTCGGCGACGAGGGCTCCGAAGGCGGGGACGGCGAGCGCGAAGATCTCTCGGTCGTGCCGTCTCGGAGCAGCCTTCGGTGCGGCGGGAGCCTGTGTCATGCGCTCAATCTAATCTTCCACAGGTAATAGATACAACCCTCTTTGGATCCTTACCACTGCACTGACTTGCGCGTTCCTCCCCACCCGTTGGAGGCGATCTTGGGACAGTGGCCAAGATTTTTCCGCGCGGGCCTGATCGAGGACGGAAAGACCAGGTCAGATGGGGTGGAGGAGTGGGGTAGGTGATTTTGTCCACAGCGTCGTCCCCCGGTCCGTGCACAGCTTCCGGGGACTTACCCACAGCATTGGCGCCGTCGTCCACATCTCATCCACACAGCCTGTGGATAACAAGATTGGCTGACGCCGCCGTCGGCCCTACCGTGGTGCGTTGCCCGACTCGCCAACAGTCGATTCGGGTGCCCCATATGTCAGAGCCGTGTCGTAGAAAGAATGGCACGGCAAGGTCCGCGTTGCGGACGGGAGGAGGCGGCCCGGTGAGCATGCCCGAGCCCATGGACGACCCCTGGGCCGACAGCGGTCCGGGTGACCGTCTGCCGCCCCGTCCCCGCCGCAACGGCGAGGGCCGCGGACGCGGCGACGAGCAGCACGACCGGGGCCGCGAGGGCGGCTCCTGGGACGGTGGCGGCGCCGGCGGCGGCTTCGAGCGCGTTCCCCCGCAGGACCTCGACGCCGAGCAGTCGGTGCTCGGCGGCATGCTGCTGTCCAAGGACGCGATCGCCGATGTCGTCGAAGTCCTCAAGGGCCACGACTTCTACCGGCCCTCGCACGAGACGATCTACCAGGCCATCCTCGACCTGTACGCCAAGGGAGAGCCGGCCGACCCGATCACCGTCGGCGCCGAGCTGACCCGGCGCGGGGAGATCAGCAAGGTCGGCGGGGCCTCGTACCTGCACACCCTGGTGCAGTCGGTCCCGACGGCGGCGAACGCCGAGTACTACGCGGAGATCGTCCACGAACGCGCCGTCCTGCGCCGCCTGGTCGCGGCCGGTACGAAGATCACGCAAATGGGCTACGCGGCCGACGGGGACGTCGACGAGATCGTCAACAGCGCCCAGGCCGAGATCTACGCGGTCACCGAGCAGCGGACCTCCGAGGACTACCTGCCGCTCGGCGACATCATGGAGGGCGCCCTCGACGAGATCGAGGCGATCGGCTCGCGCAGCGGGCAGATGTCCGGTGTGCCGACCGGCTTCACGGACCTCGACTCCCTGACCAACGGCCTGCACCCCGGTCAGATGATCGTCATCGCCGCCCGTCCCGCCATGGGCAAGTCCACGCTCGCGCTGGACTTCGCACGCGCCTGCTCCATCAAGAGCAACCTGCCGAGCGTGATCTTCTCCCTCGAAATGGGGCGCAACGAGATCGCGATGCGCCTGCTCTCGGCGGAAGCCCGGGTGGCTCTGCACCACATGCGCTCGGGCACGATGACGGACGACGACTGGACCCGGCTGGCCCGGCGGATGCCGGACGTGTCCGCCGCCCCGCTCTACATCGACGATTCCCCCAACCTGTCGATGATGGAGATCCGGGCCAAGTGCCGTCGGCTCAAGCAGCGCAACGACCTCTCGCTCGTGGTCATCGACTACCTCCAGCTGATGCAGTCCGGCGGCTCGCGCCGTCCCGAGAGCCGCCAGCAGGAGGTCTCGGACATGTCCCGAAACCTCAAGCTGCTGGCGAAGGAGCTCGAGGTCCCCGTGATCGCGCTGTCCCAGCTGAACCGTGGTCCGGAGCAGCGCACCGACAAGAAGCCCATGGTCTCCGACCTGCGTGAGTCGGGCTCGATCGAGCAGGACGCGGACATGGTGATCCTGCTCCACCGCGAGGACGCGTACGAGAAGGAGTCCCCCCGCGCGGGCGAGGCGGACCTGATCGTGGCGAAGCACCGTAACGGCCCCACGGCGACGATCACGGTCGCCTTCCAGGGCCACTATTCGCGGTTCGTGGACATGGCCAACACGTAGCATCCGATCATGGATGAGCTCTCTGAAGACCTGGAACTTCTCCCTGCCACGCGGCGTGCGCTGCGCCACCGGATCGCCGTCGCGCAGAGCGAGGGCCGGGCTCCGTCCGTGGTGGCGGCCGTGGTGCGGGGCGGGGAGGTGGTCTGGGAGGGCTCCCGGACCTCGGTGGAAGGCCACGGTCCGGACGGGAACGTCCAGTACCGGATCGGGTCGATCACCAAGACCTTCACCGCTGTTCTGGTGATGCGGCTGAGGGACGAGGGCCTGCTGGGCCTCGCGGATCCGCTGGAGAAGCACCTGCCGGGTACCGGCGTCGGCGAGGTGACCGTCGCCCAACTGCTCGCCCACACCGGTGGTCTGGCGGCGGAGACGCCGGGCGAATGGTGGGAGCGCACTCCCGGTGCGCTGCGCCCCGAGCTGACCGACGTGCTGGGGGACGAGCCGCTGCGGCACGCGCCCGGCGGCAGGCACCACTACTCCAACCCCGGTTACACGCTGTTGGGTTCGCTGATCGAGGCACTGCGCGGGAAGACGTGGGAAGAGGCGCTGCGGACTGAGGTGCTGGAGCCGCTGGGGCTGGACCGGACGAGCGGGTCGTTGCAGGCCCCGCACGCGGGCGGCTGGGCCGTGCACCCGTGGGCGGACCTGATGATGCCCGAGCCGCTGGAGGACCTGGGGCTGATGGCTCCGGCCGGTCAGCTGTGGTCCACGACAAGGGACCTGGCGCGGTTCGCGGACTTCCTGCTGCGGGGGGACGAGCGGGTGCTGGGCGCGGAGTCGGTACGGGAGATGCGCACGTCGGCGGCGCCGCCGGAGCCGGGCATCGCCGAGTGCGGATACGGGCTGGGGATGCAGCTGATGGTCCAGGACGGGCGCCGGCTCGCGGGGCACAGCGGATCGCTGCCGGGGTTCGTCGCGGGGCTGTGGCTGAGCGAGGCGGACGACGTGGCGGCGGTGGTGCTGGCGAACTGCACCTCGGGGCTGCCAGCCGCGTCGGTGGCCGCGGATCTGGTGGCCGTCGTCGCGGACGCCGAGCCGCGGTTCCCGCAGCCGTGGCGGCCGTTCACGGAGGCCGACCAGGTGCCGCTGGAGGTGTGCGGGCCCTGGTACTGGGGGACGTCGGCCCAAGTGGTGCGGCTGAAGGCGGACGGATCGCTGGAGCTGGGACCGGTGGGTGCGAGCGGGCGTTCCGCGCGTTTCCGGGCGGAGCCGGACGGTACGTGGACGGGCCTGTCCGGGTACTACGCGGGGGAGACGCTGCGGGCGGTGCGGCGCGCCGACGGCTCGGTGAGCCACCTCGACCTGGCGTCCTTCGTCTTCACGCGGGAGCCGTACGACGCCGAGGCCCCAGTGCCCGGCGGGGTGGACCCGCAGGGCTGGCGGGGGATCGGCTGACGGCCCGGCTCAGACGGTGAGTTCGCGCTCCAGCGGGGTGCGGAAGCGCGGGGTGATGCGGGCGTCGCCGACCCATGCGGCGAGGCGTGCGGCCTCGGCGGTGATCGCCTCCTCGGCGGCGCGGCCGGGGTCCGCCAGCAGCCGCCAGACGATCTCGCCATCGCCGCGCTGGGCCCAGCCCCCGACGATCTCGCCGTTCCACCACACCGTGGGGCCGATGTTGCCGGCGTAGTCGAAGAGGGCGGGCCGGTGGGCGGGGTCGAGGTGGAAGCCGCGGTCGGCCCAGCCCATGCCGCTGGGGTCGAGGCCGGGGAGCAGGGCGGCCCAGGGTTCCGGAGCCGGTTCTGCTGCGATGTCCCCGGGGCTCACGAGGGCGGCGGTCCCGTTCTCCAGGCGCACCTGGTCGGGGCCCACGGCCGCGAGGGCCTTGCGGACGTCGCCGAGCGTCCAGCCGGTCCACCACTTGAGGTCGGCCTCGGTGGCCGGCCCGTACGCGTGGAGCCAGCGGCGGGCGATCTCGGCGCGGGCCTCGGCCGCGGGTACGGGGGGCCAGGGCTCGGTGTGGACCCAGCGGAACTGGCTGGAGGTCCACGAGCCGCGCGGGCGGTCACGGCGGATCCGGCCGTCGGCGGCCAGCAGGCGGATGACCCGGGTGGCCACGCCGGTCTCCGTCTCGTACTTCTTGCCCCTGCTGATGGTGATCTTCTGGCGCAGGGCCGGTACGGCGGCGGACAGTTGGCTGCCGGTGCACGGTCCGCGGCTGTCGAGGGCGTCGAGCGCCGCGCTCTCGGCCTCGGCCAGCCAGGCGGCGTCCAGTCCCTGCCCGTCCTCGTCGAGGTGCTTGAGCAGGGTGCGGCGTTCCTTGGCGGCGATGGCGCGGGCGGTGGAGGAGTCGACGTGCGGTGCGAGGCCGGTCGAGACGGCGAAGAGCGTATTGCGCATGCTCAGCAGGCGGACGAGGCTCACGTCCTCGTAGAGCGCCTGCTCGATGGCGCCCGCGCTGCCTGCGGTGAGCCGGGCGCGGGTCGAGAGGAAGACGGTCGCGGCGTCGGTGGCGTGCAGGGCGACGACGGCGTCGGCGGCCTCGGGAACCGTGGCGGCGCGGGTGGAGGGAGCCAGGCGGTGGCGTCGGCCGAGGCGGTGGCGGCGCTCGGCGGTGGTGACGAGAGGCAGGCTGGGGCTCATCCTCCCGATCGTAGGCCGGGCCGCTGACACGGCGGCCCGGCCTGCGGTCACGGCCGGTCAGAGCTGGAGCTTGAACCCGACGTGGGAGGCGGCGAAGCCGAGCCGCTCGTAGAAGCGGTGGGCGTCGGTGCGGGTCGCGTCCGAGGTGAGCTGGACGATCTCGCAGTTCTCGGCGCGGGACTTCTCGATGGCCCATTCGACGAAGCGGGTGCCCAGGCCGCTGCCGCGCTCGTCGGCGTGGACGCGGACGCCCTCGATGATGGAGCGGGTGGAACCCTTGCGGGACAGGCCCGGGACGATCGTCAGCTGCAGCGTGCCCACGACGCGTTCCGCGCGGACGGCCACGACGAGGTGCTGGTTCGGGTCCTCGGCCAGGCGCTTGAAGGCCGCGAGGTACGGGGTGAGGTCCTCGGGCGATTCCCGGGTGGCGCCGAGGGGGTCGTCGGCCAGCATGGCGACGATGGCGGGCAGATCGGCCTCGGCGGCGGGACGGATGGCAAGCTCGGGGGTGTCGGCCACGGCGGGGTGTTCCTCTCTCAGCCCGCGGCCACGGTGAGCGGTGCCCAGCGGCGGGTCCAGTCGCCGGGCAGGCCCGGGATGTCCCGGGTCATGACGGCGTTGAAGGCCACGGAGCCGAGGCCGCGGTCCTTGAGCCAGGAGACGAGCTCCTCGTGGCGTACGTCGACATCGGTGCGCAGCGGCCGGTCGGTGGTGGCGGCCAGCCCGGTGACGAGTGCCTGCGCTCCGGCGGTGTCGCGAGCGATCAGCGGGCCGATGACATGGGTCTCCATGTTCGGCCAGATCGCGGCGTAGCCGGTGAGGGCGCCGGCCCGGTCCTCGGCGACGAGCAGCCGGTCGGTGAAGGCGGGAAGCCGGGTGATCATGTGGGTCCGGTCGGTGCCGAAGACCTCGGTGTCCAGCTGGAGGATCCGCGGCAGATCCTCGGCGGTGGCGGGCCGGACGGTGCCGTTGCCGGACGCCGTGGCCGCGGGATCCGGACGGAAGACGCCCTTCAGCATCTCGGCGCGGCCGGTGGTCTCGAAGCCGAGCTCCTCGTAGAGCGGACGTCCGTGGGGCGTGGCGTGCAGGGTGAGGGGGATGCCCTTGAGGACGTCGTCGCAGATGTGCGTCATCAGGCGGCGGCCCAGACCCCGGCGGGCGTAGCGGTCGGCGACGAGGACCATGCCGATCGCGGCGAGCTCCGGTGCGGCGCGGGTGCCGCCGTAGCCGGTGACGACGCAGGCGGCGGCCAGTCCCCGCCCGTCCGGGGCGTCGACTCCGTAGCCGTTTCCGGCGGCGAGGAGCAGCCCCCATTTGTGGTCCTCGCGGGGCCAGCCGCGGTCTTCGGACAGGTCGGCGCAGTGGCGGAGATCGTCCGCGGTCAGCGCTCGGATCGGCAGCTCGGTGAGGTGTGGAGGGTTCACCGACTCAGACTGGATCATGGGGTCGGGAGCCGTCCAGAGGATTTGGGAGGGGAATGTTTCACGTGAAACATCGACCTCGGCCCCGCTGGGGAGGCGCCCCGGTGAAACCGGCCGGTGTTTCACGTGAAACATGCTGCTGTGCGCAAGCAGACCGCTTAGCCTCGATGGCTATGGCCCTCCTGCACCTCTTCGACCTCGACGGCACCCTGATGTTCGGCTCGGCGGCGCCGGTCGAGATCTCCCGGCAGCTCGGCGTGAGCGCAGAGATCGCCGAGCTGGAACGGTCGTTCAGCGCACGGGAGATCGGGCCGCACGAGTTCTCGGTGGCCGCACACGCGCTGTGGTCGGAGTTGACGCTCGCGCACGTCAGGGCGGCATTCGACGGTTCCCCGTGGCTGTCGGGCATCCAGGAGGTGTGGCGGGAGATCCGGGAGCGCGGGGACTACTGCGCGGTGATCTCCCTGTCGCCGTCCTTCTTCGTGGAAATGCTGCTGGAGTGGGGTGTGCACGCCGCACACGGGTCGGTGTACCCGCAGGTGCCGTTCGCGGGTCCCATGGAGGTGTCGGGGATCCTGACGCCCGAGGGCAAGGTCACGGTGGCGGACCGGCTGTGCGAGCGGTTCGGGGTGAGCCGGGGCGACTGCGTCGCGTACGGGGACTCGATGACCGATGCGGTGCTCTTCGAGGTGGTGCCGGTCTCGGTGGCGGTCAACGCGCGGCCGTACCTGGCGGAGCGTGCCACGCATGTCTACGAGGGCCGGGACCTCCGGGAGGCATACCAGCTCGCAGGGATGCCACGCCCGGGAGTTGAGGCATCTTAAGAGGAAAGTGGGTTCGAAACGCGGATTTCCCGCATTTCCCCGCAGGCCTCCGGGGTGGCTGGCACGCTGTGAACCCCGGAACCACGGATTCACAGACCGTGGCGTGTGCAGACCGACCGAGATGTTTCGAAGCGAGGCACCGCATGGACGCTCCGCCCACCAGATCGGCCAGACGGGGGACGGCCCGGATACCCTTCGAGGGGGGTGCGGCCGAGCCCTCACCGGATGCCGTGCTCATCCGCCGGACCCTCGCGGACATCGCACCCGTCGCCGACAAGGTGACCTCGTACTTCTACGCCCTGGTGTTCACCGGCCACCCCGAAGTGCGCGGCATGTTCCCCGCCGCCATGGACGCCCAGCGCGACCGGCTGCTGAAGGCACTGCTGACCGCGGCCGAGCACATCGACAATCCCGAGGTGCTCACGCCCTATCTGCGCAGACTCGGCACCGGGCACCGCAAGTACGGCACCCTGGCGGGCCACTATCCGGTGGTGGGTGAGGCCCTCATCGGGGCGCTGGCCCGGTACGCGGAGGCGACCTGGGGGCCGGAGGCCGAGGCGGCGTGGGTACGGACCTACACCACGATCTCCCAGATCATGATCGACGCGGCGGCGGAGGACGAGGCCGGCAGCCCGGCGTGGTGGCAGGCGGAGGTGGTCTCGCACGACCTGCGCACCTCGGACATCGCGGTGCTGACCGTTCGGCCCGACCAGCCGTACGCCTTCCTGGCCGGCCAGTACGCCAGCCTGGAGACCCCGTGGTGGCCCCGGGTGTGGCGGCACTACTCCTTCGCCTCGGCGCCGCGCGCCGACGGCCTGCTGTCCTTCCACGTCAAGGCCGTCCCCGCGGGCTGGGTCTCCAACGCGCTGGTGCGCCACGCCCGCCCGGGGGACGTGTTGCGCCTGGGGCCGCCGGCCGGGTCGATGGTGGTGGACCACACGACGGACAACGGGATGCTGTGCCTGGGCGGGGGGACCGGAATCGCCCCGATCAAGGCGCTGATCGAGGACGTGGCCGAGCACGGGGAGCGGCGCCCGGTGGAGGTGTTCTTCGGGGCCCGCAGCGACCACGACCTGTACGACAAGGACACGCTGCTGGGGCTGCAGCGCTCGTACCCCTGGCTGTCGGTGCGCCCGGTGGTCGGGGACTGGCTCGCCGGGCAGTTGCCGCAGGCGGTCGGCGAGCACGGGCCGTGGAGTTCATACGACGCGTTCATATCCGGGCCGCCCGCGATGATCCGCAGCGGGGTCGACGAGCTCAAGCGGATCGGGATCCCCGGCGAGCGGATCCGGCACGACGCGGTGGAGGAGCTGGCGGGCGTGGCCGGCTGAGACCGGCGGGCACACCCGCCGGTCTCAGCCGGGGGCTCAGCCCAGGTCGGGGGCGTGCATGGCGCGTACGCCCTCGATGTTCCCGTCGAGGTAGTGCCGCAGGGACAGCGGTACGAGGTGGACGGCCGCGATGCCCACCCGGCTGAAGGGCACGCGGACGATCTCGTACTCGCCCTCGGGCTGGTCGATCTCGGGACCGTGCCGCTGGCTGGGGTCCATCGATTCGAGGTGGCAGACGAAGAAGTGCTGCACCTTCACGCCGGTGACTCCCCCGTCGGCGATGTGCTCGACGGTGTCGACGAAGCAGGGCACCACATCGGTGATCTTCGCGCCGAGTTCTTCGTGGACCTCCCGGTGGAGGGCGTCGACGACGGTGGCGTCCGAGGACTCCACTCCGCCGCCGGGGGTGAGCCAGTACGGATCGACGCCGGGCTTGGTGCGCTTGATGAGGATCAGGTCGTCACCGTCGAGCAGGATCGCGCGGGCGGTGCGTTTGACCACGGGACGTTCGGTCATGGGAGAAGAGTGGCCCACTGCTCCCCTTCTGAAACGCGCCAGAGTCCGGAAAGCGAGGCTCACCAGCGTGCGGCGGCGTGCAGCAGCCGCTCGTGCGCGCGGGCGAGATGGGCGAGGGAGAGGCTGCCGGCCCGCACGACGAGGAACCACGTGCGCAGCGGAGGCACCGGGGGCTCCGCGAGGGCCACGATCCGGCTGCTGTCGAGGGTGTCCTGGCACAGGTAGCGGGGCAGGACGGCGAACCCGGCACCGGCCTGTACGCATTCCAGTACGGCCCGCAGGTCGGGCACGACCACGGCGGCGGCGTCACCGGCGTCGGGCCGGCTGTCGAAGACGGCGGCCCAGTAGCGGGCGACGAGGGGCAGGCTCTCGTGGACCTCGACGAACGGAATGCCCGCGAGAGCGGCGGGACCGGCTGCGCGCAGCTGGTCCGTGCCGATGAGGGCGGCCCAGTACGGTGCGGCGACCAGCACGAGCTCCTCGTCCCACAGCGCGGAGGCGGTGAAGAGTCCACCCCGGGGGTGGGCGGTGGTGACGATGAGGTCGTGGTGGCCGGCGGCGAGCCCGTCGAGGGTCTCCTCGGCGCTGGTGTGGAGCGCGGCGCGCAGGGTGTGGCCCTGGCCGACCAGCGGCGCGAGGGCGGGCAGCACGCGCCGGCACAGGAACTCGGGGGGCCCGGCGACGTGCAGGGTGCGCGAGGTGCCGGCGGCCTCCCGCTCGGCCTCGGTGATCCGCAGCAGCGCGTCGAGGTGCGGGGCGGCCTTGTGGGCGAGCTCGTCGCCCACCGCGGTCGGTGTGACACCGCGGGCCCGGCGGTGGAACAGCGGGCGTCCCAGTTGGCGTTCGAGGGTGCGGATCTGCGAGGTGACGGCGGGCTGCGACAGTCCCAGGAGTGCGGCGGCCCGGGTGAAGGAACCCGCCCGGTGTACGGCGACGAAGGTGCGCAGCAGGGCCAGGTCCATCGCGGCACCTCTCGGTGGGGGCTTCAACTATAAATATGCCGATAGCCCCCTGTCGTTACCGTGATTGGACTCTGACGCAGAGTCAACTAGCCTTGTCACGTGGTTCTTCGCCGACAGAACCCAGGGCGGTCCGAGCCACGAGGGGGGAGGCTCGGACCGCCGTTCCACGGTCCGTTCAGCCTCCGTCGGCCGTGCGGACGGCGCGGTCGAGGGCTCGCAGGACGTCTGCGACGAGGTCCTCGGTGTCTTCCGCGCCGGCCGAGAAGCGGATGAATCCCTCCGGCACGGCGTCCCCGCCCCACCGCCCGCGCCGCTCGGCGGTGGACCGTACTCCGCCGAAGCTCGTCGCGTCCTCGACCAGGTGGAGGGCTGCCATGAAGCGTTCGGCGTGCGCGCGGTCGGGCAGCGTGAAGGAGACCACCGATCCGAAGCCCCGCATCTGGCGGGCGGCCGTCTTGTGGGACGGGTCCGAGGCCAGGCCCGGGTAGCGCAGTCCGGTCACGTCGGTGCGGTCGGCCAGCGCCTCGGCGACGGCCAGTGCGTTCGCCCACTGGCGCTGGGCGCGCAGCTGGATGGTGGCCAGGGAGCGGTGGGCGAGCCAGGCCTCCATCGGACCGGGGATCGCGCCGACGATCTTGCGCCACTGCCGGATCCGGGCGGCGAGCCCGGGGTCGCGGCAGACGACGTAGCCGAGCAGCACGTCGCCGTGTCCGGTCAGGCCCTTGGTGCCGCTGGCGACCGAGAAGTCCGCGCCGAGCTCGAGCGGCCGCTGGCCGAGCGGGGTGGCGAGGGTGTTGTCGACGGCGACCAGGGTCCCGCCGGCATGCGCCGCTTCCACGAGGCGGCGTACGTCGCACACGTCGAGCCCGGGGTTGGAGGGGGTCTCGATCCAGAGCACGCGGGCGCCGTCGAGCACCGGGAGCTGGGCCTCGTCGCCGGTCGGGGCGGTGCGTACCCGGATCCCGTAGGCCTCGAGCTGTTCCCGCAGCAGGGGCAGCGCCTGGTAGCCGTCGTCGGGCAGGACCACGGTGTCGCCGGTGCGCGCCTGGGAGAGCAGGACGGCGGAGACCGCGGCCATGCCGGAGGCGAAGACGACGGTGTGCACGTCCTGGCCGGGGGCCTCCAGCTCTCCGATGGCCTGCTCCAGGAGCGTCCAGGTCGGATTGCTGTCGCGGCCGTAGGCGTACGGGCCTTCTACGTCGCCGGGGAGGTGGAAGTGGGCGGCGAAGACCGGGCCCGGCAGGGGCGGTTCGTTCTTGACGGGCTCCGGCAGCCCGGCCCGGACGGCGCGCGTGCCGTCGCCGAACCGGGCGGTCTCGTACGTGTCCTCGTTCATGCGGTGTGCTCCTTCACGGCCTTACGTACGGCGTCCAGCGCGCACCGGCTCAGTTCTTGTCGGGCAGGACCATGTTCACGGCCCAGGAAACGACGGAGATGATCAGGCCGCCGAGGATCGCGGTCCAGAATCCGTCGACGTGGAAGCTGAGGTCGAACTGCTTGGCCAGCCACGAGGTCAGCATCAGCATCAGGGCGTTCACGACCAGGGTGAACAGGCCGAGGGTGAGGATGAAAAGGGGCAGCGAGAACAGCTTCACCACGGGCTTGACGATGAAGTTGACCAAGCCGAACACCAGGGCGACGAGCAGCAGGGTGAGCGTCCTTCGGCCCAGGCTGCTCCCGTCGTCGAGGGTGATGCCGGCAAGCAGCCAGATGGCGACGGCCAGGGCCGCCGCGTTGGCGAGCGTCTTGACTACGAAATTCGTCATGTGTCTGATCGTGGCAGAGAAGATCCCGGTGGGACATCCGCAGATCAGCGGATGCGAGGGAACGATCGAGTACAAGGGGCACAACAACGATGAAAGCCTTCCGGCTTGACGAGCTCGAAGCGGAGCGGGCCGCCAACGACGGCGCCTATCTGCAGTTCGTGCGCGAGCGGAACATGTCGGTCGGGCTGTACGCGCTCGACGCCGGACAGAGCGATCCGCAGCAGCCGCACCGTCAGGACGAGGTGTACTTCGTCGTGAGCGGCCGGGCCTCGATCACGGTCGGGGAGGAGACGACGACCGTGGCGCGCGGCAGTGTCGTCTACGTACCGGCGGGGGTACCGCACAAGTTCCACCACATCAGCGAGGACCTGCGGGTGATGGTGGTGTTCTCACCGCCGGAGGGCTGAGCGGCTCCCGGTCCGGTGAGGGTCGTGGCCCTGGTCCCCCTAGGGGGCGGATCAGGGGACTCCGGGGGCTCGCGGGCCCCCGCCCGGGTCCGCCGCCTCCTAGAGTCGAGAGCAGGAAGTCACGGTCGAGGAAGACGAGGAAGAGGTCGAGGACATGGACGGCATCCGAGAGGTATTCGCAGGCATGCCCTGGTGGGTGAAGTGGGTCGCGGTCCCGCTTCTGGCTCTGTTCGTCTTCGGCGGTGTGATCACGAGCGTCCTCGGCGCCCTCATCTCACTCGTCTTCAAGCTGCTCCTCTTCGTCGGCCTCGTCGGCGGTCTGGTCTTCCTGGTGAAGAAGTTCAGCGGCGGCGGCGCGAAGTCCTCCTCCTCCGGTGAGTGGTAGGAGGAGCCGGACCGGGCACGTCGGGATTGGGCCAGTCGAGGGAACGTGGTGGGCGAAACCGCTCACACCACGGGAACCGGCGGATACAGTGGCAATCTGTGCCGTCCCCTGGGCACCGACAGCCGGTACCACTGCTCTGGACTGCGGCTATCTCAAGTAGGCGCTGAGCACGACCCCCAGGAGTCACGGCATGCGCGGGGGTGGCCCCCGCAGGGCGGGCTCCCACAGCCCGCCGCCACGCCTGGGGGTGAGCTTTGTCTTCGGTTCACAACGCCGGTGTGCCGACTCTCATCGGTTCGGTGCAGCGGGCGCTGAGGCTGCTCGAAGCGGTGGGCTCGCACAGCGACGGAGCCCCGGCGAAACAGCTGGCACGCGAGGCCGGGCTCCCGCTTCCCACCGCGTACCACCTGCTGCGCACCCTGACGCACGAGGGCTACCTGCGCAGAGAGGGCGGAGTTTTCGTACTGGGCGACGCGGCCGGGCGGCTGGCCGGTGGCGGACTCCAGCAGAAACGTCGCAGCATGATCCTCGACTCGCTCGCGCACTTCCGCGACGCCGTCGGGGCCCCCGTCTACTTCGCGATGTTCCGCGAGGGTGAGATCGAGGTCGTGGGTGTCTCGGACACGCCGGCCAACCCGGCCTGCGAGGAGTGGGCGGATTTCCGCGAGACGGGCCACGCGCACGCCATCGGGCAGTGCCTGCTCGGCCAGCTCGACGAGAAGACGCGCAAGGACTATTACGACCGGCACCCGGTCGAGGCCATCACCCCTTATACCGTGCCGGATCAACGGTCGCTCGAGCACCGGATCGGATCTATGCAGCGAATGCAGCCTGTGACCGAAAGGCAGGAATATGCCTTGGGCACGGTATGCGCGGCCATCCCCATTACTGCGGGCGATGCCGCGGCGACCATGGCGATTTCTCTACCCTTGCACCAGGAAGAAAGATTGCCCTGTGTAGTCAATCGGCTACGGAGTGAAGTAGGCGCGCTGTTGAGCACCCTCTCCTTCTCTATCAGTATCTGAAAACTCACTCCTTGTGATCTGCTAGCGCTTCCACCACCCTTGTCAAGAGGGCCCGGGGGATCATTCCTAGCCACTTCCACTACAGCGGGGTAGGCAATGCGCGAGTCGGTACAGGCAGAGGTCATGATGAACTTCCTCGTTTCCGAGGAGCTCTCGTTCCGGATTCCGGTGGAACTCCGGTACGACACCCGTGATCCCTACGCAGTCCGCCTTACCTTCCACCTTCCCGGAGATGCGCCCGTGACCTGGGCGTTCGGCCGGGAACTCCTCCTCGACGGCATCAACAAGCCGTGCGGTGACGGCGATGTGCACATCGCCCCCACCGATCCCGAGGAACTGTCCGATGTCCACATCCGCCTCCAGGTCGGCGGCGACCGGGCTCTGTTCCGCGCCGGCGCGGCGCCGCTCGTCGCGTTCCTCGACCGCACCGACCGGCTCGTTCCGCTCGGCCAGGAGCGGAACCAGGGTGACTTCGAGGAGAACCTCGACGAGGCGCTCGGCAAGATCCTGGCCGAGTCCCGGCAGAACGAGCAGAACGCGGGCTGACCGGGCGCCGCCGGTGTGAGGGAGTCCGCTGAGCACGGCGCCCCCTCGCAGAAGCCCCGTCGGGGACTCGCGGGATGGCGGGCTCAGCGTGCCGATGCGCTGAGCGCCCGTCCCCTCCCGAGCACCTGCACTTGCACCTTCACCTTTCAGCGCTTGCGCCGGCGGCCCCGGCCGCCGCGGACCGGCCCCGAGGCCGCTCCCGTGTCCGGGGTCCCCGGCTTGTCGGCCGAGACGACCAGAGCGGCCAGCGCCGTCGTCACGGGGACCGAGGCCACGAGGCCGATCGAGCCCACGAGGGTCCGCACGATCTCCATCGCGACGAGTTCGCTGTTCGCCACCGAACCCATGCTGCTGTTCGCGATCGAGAACAGCAGGAGCAGGGGGAGCGCGGCACCCGCATACGCCAGCACCAGGGTGTTGACGACCGACGCGATGTGGTCGCGGCCGATCCGGATGGCTGCCCGGTACAGGGCGCGCGGCCCCATCGAGGGGTCTGCCTGGTGGAGTTCCCAGACCGCCGAGGTCTGGGTGACCGTCACATCGTCGAGGACGCCCAGCGATCCGATGATCACGCCTGCGAGCAGCAAACCGCTCATGTCGATGTCCGGGTAGAGCCCGTGGATCAGACCCGTGTTGTCGTCGGTGTTGCCGCTGAGGAACGCCCAGCCGATGAACAGCGAGCCCAGCAGTCCGATCAACAGCAGGGAGACGAGCGTGCCGAGGACGGCGACCGAGGTGCGGGCGGTCAGTCCGTGGCACATGTAGAGGGCGATGAGCATGATGGCGCTCGCCCCGATGACCGCGACGAGCAGCGGGTTCGACCCTTGCAGGATGGCCGGGAGGATGAAGAGGGTCAGCACGCCGAAGCTGATGACCAGCGCGATCAGCGCGAACACCCCGCGCATCCGGCCGACCACGACGACCGCGACGGCGAAGATGCCCGCCAGCAGCGCCATGGGGAACTTGCGGTTCACGTCGATCACCGAGTACTGGAGGTCCCGGGGGGCGTCCGGCGCGTAGGCGACCACCACCTCCTGGCCGTCCGCCAACTGCCGTGGCGCGCCCGGCTGGACGATCTCCACGAAGGTGCGGCCCTGGTCCGGTCCGGTGTCGACCCTCACGGTGGCCTTCTTGCACTCTCCGGTCTGCGCGGCCTGTGCCTCGCGGCCCTCGGGGGTGGACGTGTCACCGGTGGGCGGTACCTGCGAGGCGTTCACCGATTTGCAGTCGACGTGCTCGAGCGAGACGACCGTGCCCTGCTGGGTCTGGCGGTCGAAGCCGACGCCCGTGCGCTCGTGGGCGGGGGCGCCGCCCGGCCAGAGCACCGCCATGCCGATGAGGACGGCGGCGGCGAAGGGGATCAGCACGGCCGCGATGACCTTGCGCAGGTGCTTCGAGACGGGGGCCGCCGGGCCGTGGCCGTGACTGTGGGCATGACCGGCGGAGTGCCCGGAACCCGAGTGCGCGTGGCCTGTGTGGCCAGTGGGATCCGTGGGCTCGGTGGGGGGCTGCGGCGAGGTCGTCACTGGCAGATCATCGCAAGAGATGAGGGGGCCCACTGTTCAGCACGCCCTAGATGACGCTAGCGTGGGGGCACCTTTGCACAACGCGGGAGCTCGGAGCACCGGGCTGAGAGGGCGCTGATCACCGTACGAGCATCACGGATGCGTACGGGAAGAGGCTGCGTCGACCGCCGAACCTGTTACCGGGTAATGCCGGCGTAGGGAGATAGGTCTCATGACCATTCAGGACGCACGCACGCCTGCCGTCAGCCAGGACACCGAGGGCCAGACCGAGCGCCAGCCGGGCTGGCACAAGGGCTACGTGGCGGGCTCCCGCCCCGACATCCGGGTGCCGGTCCGCCAGGTCCACCTCACCAACGGCAAGGACGTGACGCTCTACGACACGTCCGGTCCGTACACCGACCCGCAGATCGAGACCGACGTGCGCCGTGGTCTCGCTCCGCTGCGCGAGAACTGGATCATCGGCCGCGGGGACACCGAGGAGTACGCGGGACGTCCCGTGCGCCCCGAGGACGACGGGATCAAGCACACCTCGCCGCGGGGCGGGCTCAAGAACCTCGACGCGGTCTTCCCGGGCCGCCCGCGCCAGCCCCGCCGGGGCCGCGGCGCCGCCGCCGTCACGCAGCTCGCGTACGCCCGCCGGGGCGAGATCACCCCGGAGATGGAGTACGTCGCGATCCGCGAGAACGTCTCCCCCGAGCTCGTCCGTGAGGAGATCGCCGCAGGTCGCGCCGTGCTTCCGGCGAACGTGAACCACCCCGAGATCGAGCCGATGATCATCGGCAAGCGGTTCCTGGTGAAGGTCAACGCCAACATCGGCAACTCCGCGGTCACCTCCTCCATCGAGGAGGAGGTCGACAAGATGACCTGGGCGACCAAGTGGGGCGCCGACACGGTCATGGACCTCTCGACGGGCCGCAACATCCACACCACGCGCGAGTGGGTGCTGCGCAACTCCCCCGTCCCGATCGGCACCGTCCCGCTCTACCAGGCGCTGGAGAAGGTCGACGGCCGTGCCGAGGACCTGACCTGGGAGATCTACAAGGACACGGTCATCGAGCAGGCCGAGCAGGGCGTCGACTACATGACGGTCCACGCCGGCGTGCTGCTGCCGTACGTGCCGCTGACCGCCCGCCGCAAGACCGGCATCGTCTCGCGCGGCGGATCGATCATGGCCGCGTGGTGCCTGGCGCACCACAAGGAGAACTTCCTCTACACGAACTTCGAGGAGCTCTGCGAGATCCTCGCGACGTACGACGTCACGTACTCGCTGGGTGACGGCCTGCGCCCCGGCTCCATCGCGGACGCCAACGACGCGGCGCAGTTCGCCGAGTTGAAGACGCTGGGCGAGCTGAACACGATCGCCAAGCGGCACAACGTCCAGACCATGATCGAGGGCCCGGGCCACGTCCCGATGCACAAGATCAAGGAGAACATCGACCTCCAGCAGGAGATCTGCGAGGAGGCGCCGTTCTACACCCTCGGCCCGCTGACCACGGACGTCGCGCCGGCGTACGACCACATCACCTCGGGCATCGGCGCCGCGATGATCGCCTGGTGGGGCACCGCGATGCTCTGCTACGTCACGCCCAAGGAGCACCTGGGCCTGCCCAACCGTGACGACGTCAAGACCGGCGTCATCACGTACAAGATCGCCGCGCACGCCGCCGACCTGGCCAAGGGGCACCCCGGAGCCCAGGAGTGGGACGACGCGCTGTCGGACGCCCGCTTCGAGTTCCGCTGGGAGGACCAGTTCAACCTGGCCCTGGACCCCGACACGGCGCGGGAGTTCCACGACGAGACCCTGCCCGCCGAGCCGGCCAAGACCGCGCACTTCTGCTCCATGTGCGGCCCGAAGTTCTGCTCGATGAAGATCTCGCAGGACATTCGCCGCGAGCACGGCGGCGACCTGAAGGCCGAGGAGATCCAGGCGGGCATGGCGGAGAAGTCCGCCGAGTTCGCGGCCTCGGGCGGCCGCGTCTACCTGCCGCTGGCCGACTGACCCACCGTTCACGCGCGAGGACGCTGCTCCACGGCCGGACCTGCCGTGGAGCAGCGCCCTTGTTTCACGTGAAACATCGCCGAGCGGGGGCGGGGTCTACTGCGGCTCGCGTTCCGGGCCGCCGAAGTCCGGACTCGAGAAGTCCGGCGCTGTGTAGCCCGGCCGGGGGCTCTCCGAGGGCGATCCCGGACTCGTGAAGTCAGGAGCCGTGTACCCCAGGTGGGGCATCCGGCTGCCGCGTCTGCGAGGGGCCGGGAAACCGGTTCCCGCGCTCGGGTCGGCCAGGGCGTCCCGCAGGAACGGCATGATGCCGCGCTCCAGCAGCGCGGTCCGCCAGGCCTCGCGGGCCCGCGCCACCTCGTCCGGTATCGCCTCGGACCCGCCCGCGGCCACCTCGGTCGCGCCGTTGCGCAGGGCCGTCACCAGCAGGCCGATCACGGCGAAGACCAGGGAGGCGACGGTGAGCACGCCGAAGAACGAGCCCGCCGTCAGCATGGTGTCGGCGAAGGCCGGTTCCGGTTCGATCAGCTTCAGGATGTAGCCGACCAGCAGGAAGATCAGCATGGCGGTGCCCGCCAGGACGGGTGCGAGGACCGCGATCACGGCGGCGAGGCCCGCGCCGCCCTGCCCGTCGGCTTCCTCCCCGGTCGTCCCGGGAGTGGAGAGGACCTCGTCGCGCCGTTCCTCGCGGACCTTCACGTAGTGGTCGTACTCGCTGGCGGCCGCTGCGCTCAGCAGGGCGCTGGCCCCCAGGGCCATGGTGCGCAGCTGTTCGGCGTTCAGGCGTTCGCCGAGGGCGGC
This sequence comes from Streptomyces sp. cmx-11-4, assembly GCA_049998195.1. Lineage (GTDB taxonomy): Bacteria > Actinomycetota > Actinomycetes > Streptomycetales > Streptomycetaceae > Streptomyces. The sequence goes on along the minus strand of JAEBET010000004.1, from coordinate 164,860 downwards.
GAGCTCGGGCCGTTCATGTGCGGTGCGCAGCGCCTCGTCGAGGAGCCGATCGAACTCCGGTCGGTCTTCGGTCAGCAGGTGCGGAGCGCTGGTCATGTGCATCCCCCGATGCTCCGTGGAGGCCGGTTTGCCCGCGTAGACCCGGGCGCCGGCACAAACGGAGGAGAGCCTGCTACGGATAGAGCGATGGTAGAGGGACCACACACCAGGTTGACAGGGGCTTTCCAGAAATACCCCCTGCGTGACAAAGCCTCAGTCGCTCAAGGGAAGTTGCACGACGAGCAGCTTGCCCGCCATCGTGACGCCGCCGTCCATCGCGATGGCGAGCCCGTCCGCGTACACGTGGGGGCCGTCCACGGCCTCCGGTCCACGGGAGGCGTCCTCGGTGCCCACTTCGCCGAGCAGGTAGGGGATCGGGCTGTGCCCGTGCACGACGCGGCTGCCGCCGTACGTACCGAGCAGTTCGCGTACGGCTCCGGGGCCGGTCTCCTCGTCGCGGAAGGCGAACCGCTTGGTGAACTTGCGGAAGAGGTCCCAGGTGATGTCGGCGTCGTTGCGGTTGAGCAGCTCGTGGATGGTGTCGTTGACGTCCTCGATCGAGTCGCCGTAGTCCAGGTAGGCCGTGGTGTCGGAGTGCAGGAGCAGGTGCCCTTCCTCCAGGACGGCCGCGTCCAGACGGGACATCCACTGCAGGTGCACGTCCTGCAGGCGCTCCATGTCGGTGCGCTGGCCGCCGTTGAGCAGCCAGGCGGCCTGGAAGGTGGCGGTGCCGGCGCCGGAGGAGACGGGGGTGTCGCCGAACCGCTTGGCGCCGATGAGCAGCAGCTCGTGGTTGCCCATGAGGGCCTTGCAGTAGCCGCCGGCGGCCGCCGCCTCGGCGGACAGGCGCATGACGAGGTCGATCACGCCGATGCCGTCGGGGCCGCGGTCGGTGAAGTCGCCGAGGAACCAGAGCCGGGCGTTCCCGGCGGACCAGCGGCGCTCCGCGTCGATGAGGCCCTGGGCGTGGAGTTCGGTGACGAGCTCGTCGAGGTAGCCGTGGACGTCGCCGACGACGTAGAGCGGGCCGGGGCCGGCGACTGCCGGGTCCTGGGGCACGTACTGGACCTGCACGGTGTCACCCGGGCCGCCGAGCGCGCCGCGACCGATGACGGGCAGGTCGCGGTGGGTCGGGGTGTAGCCCGCGAGGTCGTCGTCCTCGGGTGCCGGCTCCGCGACCTCGCGCACCTCGCGCGCCGCGTACGCCGCGTGATGCGGGACGGGCGGTGCGGCCGGCGGGGTGGCCGGCTGCGGCGTGTAGCCGGGCTGCGGGGGCACGCTGCGCGCGCCGCCCTCGTAGTACGCCGGGTACTCGCCGTAGACGGGGGCTTCCTCGGGCAGCCCGGCGGATACGGCGTACGGAGCGGGTTCGGTGACCGGCACCCGGAAGTCCCGCAGCGTTTCCGTCCGCATCGCGGGTCCCTGACCGGCCCCCTGAGTCATCGACCCCTCCACCACCGTCGCGCTGCCGTACACCTGCGGACCCTCCTGACCTCCAGGGAGGAGGGTCCGTGATGTCGTGCGCCCATCATAGGAATGCGGCTCGCGCTGTGTGACGCACCAGGGGTGGTGAATCCTGTCCGGAGCCGATCGTTCCTACCGTTTCGTCCCGATATCTGTGTTCCTGAAATCCTGGACGGGGCCGAAGTCCCGTCCAGGAGGTGTTGGGGCGGGTCAGTCCTGTGCCGGGGAGCGGGGCGGGCTGACGGTCGTACGGGGCTGCCTGCGCTGCGACGAGGTACGGATGATGAGCTCGGTCGGGACGACCTGTTCGACGGGGCGTCCGGTGTCCACTCCCTCGATCGCGTCGATCAGCAGCTGCACGACGGCGGTGCCGATGCGGCGCGGTTTGAGGGAGAGGGTGGTGATGGGCGGTTCGGTGTTGGCGTACACGGTGGACTCGCTGCAGCACACGAGCAGCAGGTCTTCCGGGACGCGCAGGCCGTAGCGCCGGGCGGCGGCGAGCAGGTCGGTGCCGTTGGGGTCGAAGAGCCCGTACACGGCATCGGGCCGGTCGGGGCGGGCGAGGAGCCGGTCGGCGGCCACGGCGCCCGCGCAGGGGTCGTGGGCGGGGTAGGACTCGTAGACGGGGTCCTGGCCGACGCGCTCGCACCAGTTGAGGTAGGCGGTGGTGGAGAGCCGGGTGTAGGTGTCGGTGGTGGTGCCGGTCAGCAGCCCGATTCTGCGGGCGCCGGCTTCGGCGAGGTGGTCGAGCAGGCCCAGTACGGCGGCCTCGTGGTCGTTGTCGACCCAGGCGGTGACGGGGAGGGAGCCTGCCGGGCGGCCGTCGGAGACCACGGGTAGGCCCTGGCGGACGAGTTCGGTGACGACGGGATCGTGGTCGGAGGGGTCGATGACGACGGTGCCGTCGAGGGCGACGTTGGACCACACGTCGTGTCGGGAGGTGGCGGGGAGGATGACGAGGGCGTAGCCGCGGGCGAGCGCGGCGGAGGTGGCGGCCCTGGCCATCTCGGCGAAGTAGGCGAATTCGGTGAAGGTGAAAGGTTCATCCCCGTACGTCGTCACGGTCAGGCCGATGAGGCCCGACTTGCCGGTACGGAGGGTGCGGGCGGCGGCGGACGGGCGGTAGCCCAGCCTGTCGGCCACCTCGCGAACGTGGCGGCGGGTGGCGTCCGGCAGCCGTCCCTTGCCATTGAGCGCGTCGGAGACGGTTGTGATGGAGACGCCCGCCGCGGCGGCCACGTCCCTGATGCCTGCCCGGCCCTGTCGGCCGGCTGCCCGCCGGGTGGTCTCGGTCCGGCTCACCTGATGCTTCCCTGCTGCTGTCATGGCGAGCCGATAGTAGGGCTCGGTGGGGTGGGTGGTCCGTGTGCATATGCACGCGTTGACAGGCACGTTTCTGCATGGTTCGCCACCCCCAATGACCTTGGAACTGAAGGCATTTGATCCCTGTGCTCTGGGGTGAAGCTTGTCGGCGGCCACGGGCATGCCAAAACGGCGGGGCCCCGGGCCGTTCTCAACTCACCTGTACGAGGGACGCGCGCCACGGCGCAGGCCACCAGCGCGCGCATATATGCGCGCGCTCCCCCGCATTCCAGGCGCCCCCATTCTCGGGAGAGCGGAATCCTCATAAGGTGAGCAGTATTGAGTCGACGGCGACGTCGGACGGGATGGTCGAGGAGGACCTGCGGTGAGCGAGAAGAGCCCGAAGCTGCGCGCCGAGCTGGACGGCATTCCCACGTACAAGCCGGGCAAGCCGGCGGCCGCGGGCGGGCCCGTCGCGTTCAAGCTGTCCTCGAACGAGAATCCGTACCCGCCGCTGACCGGCGTGCTGGAGAGCGCGGTCGCGGCCGCCGGGAACTTCAACCGGTACCCGGACATGGCCTGCACCGGCCTGGTGAACGAGATCGCGGAGCGGTTCGGGGTGCCGGTCGAGCACGTCGCCACCGGCACCGGCTCGGTGGGCGTGGCCCAGTCGCTGATCCAGTCGACGGCCGGCCCGGGAGACGAGGTCATCTACGCCTGGCGCTCCTTCGAGGCGTACCCGATCATCACGCAGATCTCGGGTGGGACCTCGGTGCGGGTGCCGCTGACCGAGGGCGATGTGCACGACCTGGACGCGATGGCCGACGCGATCACCGAGCGGACCCGGCTGATCTTCGTCTGCAACCCCAACAACCCCACCGGCACCGCCGTGCGACGTGCCGAGCTGGAGCGCTTCCTGGACCGGGTGCCCTCCGACGTCCTGGTGGTGCTCGACGAGGCCTACCGCGAGTTCGTGCGCGACGCCGACGTGCCGGACGGCATCGAGCTGTACCGCGACCGACCGAACGTCGCCGTGCTGCGTACGTTCTCCAAGGCGTACGGGCTCGCCGGCCTGCGCGTCGGCTTCGCGGTGGCGCACGAGCCGGTGGCCGCGGCGCTGCGCAAGACGGCGGTGCCCTTCGGTGTCAGCCAGCTCGCCCAGGACGCCGCGGTGGCTTCGCTGCGCGCCGAGGACGAGCTGATGGGCCGCGTCGGGGCGCTGGTGTGCGAGCGCAAGCGCGTCCACGAGACGCTGCTGGCGCAGGGCTGGACGGTGCCGGACACCCAGGCGAACTTCGTGTGGATGCGGCTGGGGGAGCGGACCGCCGACTTCGCGGCGGCCTGCGAGAAGGCCGGTGTGGTGGTCCGGCCCTTCGCGGGCGAGGGCCTGCGGGTCACGATCGGTGAGACCGAGGCGAACGACCTCTTCCTGCACACGGCGGAGGCGTTCTTCAAGGAGCTGTAGGCCTGGTCAGGCCAGTTCCACGCGGACGGGATCGCCGTCGCGGACGGTGGACAGCAGGCGGGGGTCGCCGTCGAAGGAGCCGAGCACGTTGCACGGGCTCGCCAGGCGGCTCTCGCCTCCGCGCGAGAGGGGAGTGGGGCCGTAGGGCAGGGCGAGTGCGTCGCCCTCGGTCCAGAAGGCGACCGTGCCGGGCTCGACGACCTGCTGGGCGTCGTGCTCCAGGGCGACGGAGACGCCGGTGTCGAAGTAGACCTCCTCGCCCCAGGTGTTCGCGGAGGCGGAGATCGGAAGGGCCTCGGCCAGCGCCTTGCTGGTCGGGGTCTCGTCGAGGGTTGCGGTGAGCTGACCCGCAGGCCAGGAGATTCGAATCTTCATGAGCCGCATTCAACAATCTGTTGAATCTGTTGGCTAGAGGACCCCCGCCTGAAGGATCCGAATGCGGGTGCGACATAATGCTTGTGAATGTGAACGCGTTCACAAGCGTGTCCCGCTTTCCCCTGGTTTGGGTGGGGCGCACAGACTGCGGCTGTGACCACGGCGACCCGAAGGAGATGACGACGTGGACCTGGCTTTGGCGCCGGAGACACTGGCGCGATGGCAGTTCGGTATTACCACCGTCTATCACTTCCTCTTCGTCCCCCTGACGATCTCGCTCGCCGCGCTGACGGCCGGCCTGCAGACCGCGTGGGTGCGTTCCGAGAAGGAGAAGTACCTCAGAGCCACGAAGTTCTGGGGAAAGCTTTTCTTGATCAATATCGCGATGGGTGTCGTCACCGGTATCGTCCAGGAGTTCCAGTTCGGCATGAACTGGTCCGACTACTCGCGATTCGTCGGTGACGTCTTCGGAGCCCCGCTGGCCTTCGAAGCGCTGATCGCCTTCTTCTTCGAGTCGACCTTCATCGGTCTGTGGATCTTCGGCTGGGACAAGCTGCCGAAGAAGATCCACCTGGCCTGCATCTGGATGGTGTCCATCGGCACCATCCTGTCCGCCTACTTCATCCTGGCGGCCAATTCCTGGATGCAGCACCCGGTCGGGTACCGCATCAACGAGGAGCGCGGCCGGGCCGAGCTCACCGACTTCTGGCTCGTGCTCACCCAGAACACCGCGCTCACCCAGTTCTTCCACACCATGACGGCCGCGTTCCTGGTCGGCGGGGCGTTCATGGTCGGCATCGCCGCCTTCCACCTGGCGCGCAAGAAGCACGTCCCCGTGATGCGGACCTCGCTGCGGCTCGGTCTGGTCACCCTGATCATCGCCGGAATGGGCACCGCCATCAGCGGCGACCTGCTCGGCAAGGTCATGTTCAAGCAGCAGCCGATGAAGATGGCCGCCGCCGAGGCGCTCTGGGACGGCGAGGCGCCGGCCCCCTTCTCGATCTTCGCCTACGGCGATGTCGACAAGGGCCACAACAAGGTCGCGATAGAGATCCCTGGCCTGCTGTCCTTCCTGGCGAACGACGACTTCACCTCCTTCGTCCCGGGCATCAACGACGTCAACAAGGCCGAGCAGGAGAAGTTCGGGCCCGGCGACTACCGGCCCAACATCCCCGTCGCCTACTGGGGCTTCCGCTGGATGATCGGCTTCGGCATGGCCTCGCTCGGCATCGGCGTGCTGGGGCTGTGGCTGACCCGCAAGAAGTTCATGCTGCCGCCGGGGCTGCGGACCTCGGAGGACGAGGTCCCGAACCTGGTCCTCTTCAAGCAGGCGCTGAGCCCCAAGTGGGGACAGCTGTACTGGATCGTCGCGCTCTGGACCATGGGCTTCCCGCTCATCGCCAGCTCCTGGGGCTGGATCTTCACCGAGATGGGCCGCCAGCCCTGGGTGGTCTACGGGGTCCTGCGCACCCGGGACGCCGTCTCGCCGGGCGTCTCCCAGGGCGAGGTCCTCGCGTCCATGATCGGCTTCACGGCCCTGTACGCGGTGCTCGCCGTGATCGAGGTCAAGCTGCTCGTGAAGTACGTCAAGCTCGGGCCCCCCGAGCTCACCGAGGCAGACCTCAACCCGCCGACCAAGATCGGCGGGGACGACAAGAACCCCGACCGGCCGATGGCCTTCTCGTACTGAGGCTGAGGAGACCGCACGATGCAACTCCACGACGTCTGGTTCGTACTCATCGCCGTCCTGTGGATCGGCTACTTCTTCCTGGAGGGCTTCGACTTCGGAGTCGGGGTCCTGACCAAGCTGCTCGCCCGCGACCGTACGGAGAAGCGGGTCCTGATCAACACGATCGGGCCGGTCTGGGACGGCAACGAGGTCTGGCTGCTCACCGCTGCCGGCGCGACCTTCGCCGCGTTCCCCGACTGGTACGCCACGCTCTTCTCCGGCTTCTACCTGCCGCTGCTGCTCATCCTGGTCTGCCTGATCATCCGGGGGGTGGCGTTCGAGTACCGGCACAAGCGCCCCGAGGACAAGTGGCAGACCAACTGGGAACACGCGATCTTCTGGACCTCGCTGATCCCCGCCTTCCTGTGGGGCGTGGCCTTCGCCAACATCGTCCGCGGTGTGAAGATCGATCAGAGCAAGGAGTACGTCGGCACCTTGCTCGACCTCCTCAACGGCTACTCGATCCTCGGCGGCCTGGTCACCCTGACCTTGTTCACCTTCCATGGCGCGGTCTTCACCTCGCTCAAGACGGTCGGTGACATCCGGGACCGCTCACGCAGGCTGGCGACCCGGCTGGGTACGGTCACCGCGGTACTGGCCCTGGTCTTCCTGACCTGGACCCAGTTCACGCGCGGCGACGCCAAGAGCCTGGTCGCCATGGCGGTCGCGGTGCTCGCGCTGGTCGGGGCCCTCGGCTTCACCCGGGCGGGCCGCGAGGGCTGGGCGTTCGCCCTGTCCGGGGTCACCATCGCGGCGACGGTCGCGATGTTCTTCCTGACGCTGTTCCCCAACGTCATGCCGTCCTCCCTGGACGATGCCTGGAGCCTCACGGTCACCAACGCCTCGTCCAGCCCGTACACCCTGAAGATCATGACTTGGTGCGCGGGAGTGGCCACGCCGCTGGTCCTGCTCTACCAGGGCTGGACGTACTGGGTGTTCCGCAAGCGGATCGGGACGCAGCACATCGTCGACGCGCACTGAGTTCCGACAGGCGGCGGCCCCGCCGCCCAGACCCTCCTGCCTGACCGACTGACCCTGCCTGGGGGATGTTTCACGTGAAACCGATCGACCCGCGCCTGCTTCGGTACGCCCGTTCCACCCGCCTCTTCCTGGGCGCGGTGGTGGCCCTCGGCCTTGCCGGGGCGGGGCTGGTCGTCGGTCAGGCGATGCTCATCGCCGAGATCGTGGTCGGTGCCTTCGAGGAGGGTCTGGGCGGCGCCGCGCTCCGGACGCCGCTGCTGCTGCTCGCGGCGGTGGCGCTGGGTCGCGGCCTCATCGCCTGGCTGACGGAGTTGGCCGCGCACCGGTCCGGTGCGGCGGTCAAGTCCGAACTGCGGGGCCGGCTGCTGGACCGGGCCGCGGATCTGGGACCCGGCCGGCTGAACGGTCAGCGGACCGGGTCACTGGTCGCCCTGGCCACCCGGGGCGTGGACGCGCTCGACGACTACTTTTCCCGCTACCTGCCCCAGCTGGGGCTCGCGGTGGTCGTACCGGTGGCGGTGCTGGCCCGGATCGTCACCGAGGACTGGCTGTCGGCGGCCATCATCGTCGTCACCCTTCCCCTGATCCCGCTGTTCATGGTCCTCATCGGCATGGCCACCCAGTCCCGGATGGACCGTCAGTGGAGGCTGCTGTCACGCCTGTCGGGGCACTTCCTCGACGTGGTGGCCGGACTTCCCACCCTGAAGGTCTTCGGACGGGCCAAGGCGCAGGCCGAGTCGATCCGCAAGATCACCGACGACTACCGGCGCGCGACCATGCGGACCCTGCGCATCGCGTTCCTCTCCTCCTTCGCGCTGGAACTGCTGGCGACCCTGTCGGTGGCGCTGGTGGCGGTCACCGTCGGCATGCGCCTGGTGCACGGCGAGCTGGATCTCTACACCGGACTGGTCATCCTGATCCTGGCGCCCGAGGCGTACCTGCCGTTGCGACAGGTCGGCGCGCAGTACCACGCGGCCGCCGAGGGGCTGGCGGCCGCGGAGGAGATCTTCGAGGTCCTCGAGACCCCCGTCGCGCGTCCGGTCGGCGGGGCAGCCCTGCCGGCCGGTGCACCCCTGCGCATCGAGATCGACGGGGTCGCCGTCCGGTACGAAGGCCGGGGCCAGGACTCCCCCGGGCCGGTCTCGCTGACCGTCGAACCGGGAGAGTGCGTGGCCCTCACCGGCCCGAGCGGAGTCGGGAAGTCCACCCTGCTCCAGGTACTGCTGGGGTTCGTCGCGCCGACCGCGGGACGGGTCCGGATCGCCGGAGCGGACCTTGCCGAGCTGTCGCCGGAGCAGTGGCGGGAGCGGGTGGCGTGGGTTCCGCAGCGCCCGCACCTGTTCGCCGGGACCATCGGGGAGAACGTACGGCTGGCCCGCCCGGAGGCCTGTGAAGAGGACGTGGCCCGGGCCCTGGAGGACGCGGGGGCCTGGGAGTTCGTGGCCGCGCTGCCGCGCGGGGTCGAAACCCGTCTGGGCGAGGGCGGTGTGGGGCTGTCCGCCGGGCAGCGCCAGCGGCTGGCGCTGGCCCGGGCGTTCCTGGCGGACCGGCCCGTGCTGCTGCTGGACGAGCCGACCGCGGCGCTGGACGGCGAGACCGAGGCCGCGGTGGTGGACGCGGTCCGGCGGCTGGCCGTGGGCCGGACCGTCCTGCTGGTCGTGCACCGGCCGGCGCTGCTCGCCGTCGCCGACCGCGTGGTGCCGATGGCCGCGCCGGGGGCAGCCGCCGGGCCGCTCACCCGGCTCGCCGCCCCTCGCCCCGGGGTTCCCGGCCCGTCCTCGTCCGACGCCGGGGAGTGGATCCTCGGCGCCGCGGCCGAGCGGGAGCGCGCCGTCGGCGGGACCGACTCGGGCGGGAGCGATCCGCTGCGCCGGGTACGGGCCGTGTCCAAGGCGTGGCAGGGCCGCTTCCGGCTCGGGCTGCTGCTCGGAGCGCTGGCCGTGGGGTGCAGCGTCGGGCTGATGGCGGTGTCCGGCTGGCTGATCTCGCGGGCCTCCGAGCAGCCTCCCGTGCTCTATCTGATGGTGGCCGTGACCGCCACCCGGGCCTTCGGAATGGGCCGGGCCGTCTTCCGGTACGCGGAGCGGCTCGTATCGCACGATGCCGTGCTGCGGATGCTCGCCGACCTGCGGGTCTCGGTGTACCGGAGGCTGGAGCGCATCGCCCCCGCCGGGCTGCGCGAGCACCGGCGCGGGGATCTGCTGACCCGGCTGGTGGCCGACGCCGACGCCCTTCAGGACTACTGGCTGCGCTGGCTGCTGCCGGTCGGGACCGCGGTGCTCGTCGGCTCCGGCTCGGTCGCCTTCACCACCTGGCTGCTGCCGGAGGCCGGCGCCGCGCTCGCCGTCGGACTGCTCGCCGCCGGAATCGGCGTGCCGCTCGTCAGCGGGACCTGTGCGCGGCGTGCGGAACGCCGGCTCTCGCCCGCCCGGGGCGAGCTCGCCACCCGGGTGGCCGATCTGCTGACCGGCACCGCGGAGCTGACCGTCGCCGGGGCACTGGAGGACCGCAAGGGCCGGGCCCGGGAGAGCGACGGTGTGCTGACGCGGATCGCCGCGCGCGGAGCCGCCGCCGCCGGGCTGGGCGGCGGGCTGTCCGCCCTCGTCTGCGGCCTGACCGTCGTGGCCGCCGCGGCCGCGGCCGCGAACGCGGTGCACGACGGGCGGCTGTCCGCGGTGGCCATGGCCGTCGCCGTGCTGACCCCCCTCGCCGCCTTCGAGGCGGTGGGCGGCCTTCCGCTCGCGGTCCAGTACCGCCAGCGGGTGCGCCGCAGCGCCGAGCGGGTCTACGAGGTCATCGACGCACCGGCTCCGGTCGCCGAGCCGAGACAGGCCGCCGCCGCACCCGGATCGCCCTTCCCGCTGCGGCTGACGGGGCTCGCCGCCCGGCACCCGGGCCAGGAGCGAGACGCGCTGCGGGGCGTGGACCTGACCCTGGAAGCCGGCCGGCGCATTGCCGTCGTCGGCCCCTCGGGCTCCGGCAAGACCACCCTCGCGCAGGTCCTGCTGCGCTTCCTGGACCCGCGCGAAGGCACGTACACCCTGGGCGGGACCGACGCGTGCGCCCTCGACGGCGACAACGTCCGCGCCCTCGTGGGGCTCTGCGCCCAGGACGCGCACCTCTTCGACAGCTCGGTACGGGAGAACCTGCGGCTGGCCCGGACCGGAGCGAGTGAGGAGGAGCTGCGGGAGGCGCTCGCCGCGGCGCGGCTCCTGGAGTGGGCCGACGGACTTCCCGAGGGGCTCGACACGCTGGTCGGCGAGCACGGTGAGCGGATCTCCGGCGGCCAGCGCCAGCGCCTGGCCCTGGCCCGGGCGCTGCTCGCGGACTTCCCCGTACTGGTGCTGGACGAGCCGGCCGAGCATCTGGACCTGGTCACGGCGGACGCGCTGACGGCGGACCTGCTGGCGGTGACCGAGGGCCGTACCACCGTGCTGATCACGCACCGGATGGCCGGGCTTGAGGCCGTCGACGAGGTCCTCGTGCTCGACGGCGGAGAGGTCGTACAGCGCGGCGCCTACGCCGAGCTGGCCACCGCCGAGGGGCCGCTGCGGCGGCTGCTGGAGCGGGAAAGGGAGGCTGACGGCATGGTGGCCGACGGGACGGTGGCTGACTTTCACCATGCCGACTTTCCCCACTAATCGGGACTAACTAGGCTCAAGGGCATGTCAGTGCAGGAGTCCCAGGAACCGCCGGAACCATCGCCGGGTACGCCGGACCCTCTGGAGGCCGCCACCCAGGCCGCCAGGAGTCTGCAAGGCCTGTCCACCGAGCTCACGGCCCGGGTACCGCAACTGCTGGAGGCCATGAGGTCGGTCGGTACCGGGCTCGAACTGCACTCCACGCTGGACCGGATCTGTGAGACCGCGGCCGAGCTCGCGGACGCCCGCTACGCGGCGATCGGCGTCGTCGACATCGAGGGCAGGGGACTTTCGGACTTCGTCACCTTCGGGGTCAGTTCCGAGCTGGCCCGGAAGATCGGGCACCGTCCGGACGGGAAGCGGGGGCTGCTCGGGGCGCTGATCTCGCATCTCGACACGGTCCAGCTCGAGGATCTGACGAAGGATCCGCGCTCGGCGGGCTTCCCGCCGCACCACCCGACCATGAAGACGTTCCTCGGTGTCCCGATCCGCGTCCAGGGGGAGATCTTCGGCAATCTGTACCTCGCCGAGAAGAACGGCGGCGGCCCGTTCAACGACTACGACGTCCACATGGTCCGGGTGCTGGCCACCGAGGCGGGCATCGCCATCGGCAACGCCCGGCTGTACGAGGCCGCCACCCAGCGAGAGCGCTGGATCGACGGCTCGGTGGCCGTCACCACCGCCCTGCTGTCCGGCGGGGACGCGGACGACGCCCTCGCGGTGGTGGCCGAGCAGGCCCGCCGCCTGGCCGACTCCTCCGCCGGGATCGTCATGCTGCCGGCCGAGGAAGGCGGGATGGAGATCGTCGCCGTCTCAGCCGAGAACCGGGCGACCTCGCTCGGTGTGGTGATCCCCGCCGAGAGCCCGATCGTGCACAACCTCCTCCAGGGCGAGCCGGTCTTCGTGGACGACGCGGCCTCCGACCCGCGGATGATCAGCAAGCTGACCAGCCAGTACGGGCCCTGCATGATGTTGCCGCTGCACAGCGGCGGCCGGGTGCTGGGAGCCCTGGTCACACCCAGGGCCCGCGGCGCAAAGCCGTTCAGCGAGGCCGAGCGGACCCTGGCCACGCAGTTCGCCTCGCAGGCGGCGCTCGCGCTGATGATGGCCGAGGCGCAGCGCGACCGGGAACGGCTCGCCGTGTTCGAGGACCGCGACCGCATCGCCCGGGACCTGCACGACCTGGTCATCCAGCGGCTGTTCGCCACCGGGATGATGCTGGAGGGCGCCCAGCGCCGGTCCATCGTCCCCGAGGTCCGCGACGGGGTCGGCAAGGCCGTGGACGAGCTGGACGTGACGATCCAGGAGATCCGTACGGCGATCTTCGCCCTCCAGCAGGGCCCGGCGGAGGCTCCCTCGGGGCTGCGCACCCGGGTGCTCCGGGAGATCAACATGGCCGCCGTGCCGCTCGGCTTCAAGCCCGCGCACCGCTTCCTCGGCCCGATCGACGCGGTCGTCGGCGAGCTGGTGGGCAAGAACCTGATCGCCGCGCTGCGCGAGGCCCTGTCCAACGCCTTCCGGCACGCAGACGCATCCCGGATCGAGGTGGTCCTGGACTCCACCGTCATGCTGGCGGACGGACGCCCCGGCGTCCGGCTGGAGGTCGCCGACGACGGGGTGGGCATCCCCGAGGGCGGGCGGCGCAGCGGGCTGCGGAATCTGCGCCGGCGTGCCGAGTCCCTGGGCGGCGCGAGCTCGTACGGCCCGGGCATCGGCGAGGACGGCGGCGGGACCACCGTGGTGTGGGAGGCCCCGCTCTAGGTGGTGTGGTGCCGATCAGGCCTGGCTCGCGCCGTGCTGACGCTGAGCGATCCGGTCGGCCACGATGCGCTCGATGACGACGGCGACCCCGTCCTCGTTGTTGGCCGTCGTACGGCCGGACGCGGCCGCGATCACGTCCGGATGGGCATTGCCCATCGCGTAGGAGGTGCCGGCCCAGCTGAGCATCTCCACGTCGTTCGGCATGTCCCCGAACGCGACGACCTCGGCGGGGGAAATGCCCCGCTCGGCGCAGCACAGCGCCAGGGTGCTCGCCTTGGAGACGCCCTGCCCGCTGATCTCCAGCAGGGCGGTCGGGCTGGAGCGGGTGATCGAGGCATACTCGCCCGCGGCCTCGCGGGCCAGGGCGAGGAACTCGTCCGGGGCCAGTTCGGCGTGGTGCGCGAGCAGCTTGAGCACCGGCGCGGCGCTCTCGTCCGTGTCCTCGGCGAGCAGCTTCTCGGCGATGGCGACGTGGGCGCCGGGGTCCTTGAAGAACGGCGGGTAGGCCGGCTCGTAGTTGATGCCCGTGGTCAGCTCCACAGCGAAGGAGGCGCCCGGCGCGGCACTTCGCAGGGCGGTCACGACAGCCATGGCGGCAGTCCGGGGAAGCGCTCTGACCTGGACGAATTCCCGCCCCGCGTGCAGATCGACGACTGCCGCGCCATTCGCGCAGATCGCCAGGCCGTGACCGTGGACGTGGTCGCTGACCACGTCCATCCAGCGGGCGGGTCGGCCGGTGACGAAGAAGACCTCGATCCCGACCTCCTCGGCGGCGGCGAGAGCGGCGACGGTGCGCAGCGAGACGGACTTGTCATCGCGCAGCAGGGTGCCGTCGAGGTCGGTGGCGATGAGCCGGGGGGCGGGGATGGGCCCGTCCGGGCACTGGGAAGCCGAGGTCACCGACCCATCTTCGCCCATGGCCCGGGACCGGCCGGACCACGGTGGGTCCGTACCGCCGCGGAGTCCGGATGTTTCACGTGAAACACAGGGGCTCGGCGGTCGTGTTTCACGTGAAACATCGGCACGGCCGTAGGCTCGAACGCATGAGTCTGCGTCTGAGCACGGTGATCCTTCCGGTACGTCGATGGCACGAAGGGGGGCGCGACCAGTGGGTCCGGGCGGAGCAGCTCGGGTTGCACACCGCCTACACCTATGACCACCTGTCCTGGCGGACCTTCCGCGAAGGGCCGTGGTTCGGGGCGCTGCCCACCCTGACCGCGGCGGCCGGGGCCACCGAGCGGCTGCGCCTGGGAACGCTGGTCACCTCGCCCAACTTCCGCCACCCCGTGACCCTCGCCAAGGAGCTCATCACCCTGGACGACGTCTCCGGCGGGCGCGTCACCCTCGGTATCGGCGCGGGCGGCAACGGCTTCGACGCGACCGCGCTGGGACAGGAGCCGTGGAGCCCCCGCGAGCGGGCCGACCGGTTCGCCGAGTTCGTACCGCTGCTGGACACGCTGCTGACCGAGGGCGCGGTGAGCTCGCAGGGCACCTTCTACTCCGCGGTGGAGGCCCGCAACATCCCCGGCTGCGTCCAGCGGCCGCGCCTGCCGTTCGCGGTCGCCGCCACGGGCCCGCGGGGACTGCGGCTCGCCGCGCGGCACGGGCAGGCCTGGGTGACCACGGGCGACCCGAAACTCTTCGAGGCGGGCACGCCCGAGCAGTCGCTGGAGGCGCTGCGCGGCCAGGTCGGACGGCTGGAGGCGGCGTTCGAGGAGATCGGGCGGGAGTTCGAGCCGATGGAGAAGGTCTTCCTGACCGGCTTCACGCCCGAACGGAACACGATGCTGGAGTCCGTGGACGCGTTCGTCGACTTCGCGGGCCGCCACCTCGAGCTGGGCTTCACCGAGCTGGTGATCCACGCGCCGGTCCCGGACTCCGATTTCGCCGCCGACGAGTCGGTTTTCGAAAAGATCGCCATGGAGGCGTCGACCCAGCTGAACGGATGATCCGATGCCCTGCGGTCGTCGTCGCCCCCCTCGGCGGGGGCGGCGACGACCGCAGGGGCCGGCGGCAGCCGGCTCAGCCGGTCAGCTGCGCGAGCAGACGTTCGGCGGACGGCAGGAGCCACTCGGGTACCGCGCTCTCGGGCAGTGCCTTGACCTCGTCGATCAGCGCGGCGACCCGTGCGGCTCCCGCGTCGGCCCGGCCCCGCTCCTGCTCCGTCCAAGCGGCGTTGTTCAGGCACTGGAACCGGTCCCGCACATGGTCCGGGCCGAGCTCCGCGTAGGCCGAGGCAGCCCGGTCCCAGAGATCGATCTCTTCCAGACGCAGCGCCTCGATCTCCGCCTCGCTCAGCGATGCGAGCGCGTCCACGCCCCCGTCGCCCCGGTCCGCTTCCCCATCCCCATTCCTGTCCCCATTCCTGTCCCCATACCGGTCCCGGTCCCCGTCTTCGTCCCCATCCCCATCCCCGTCCCCGTCCCCGTCCTCGTCGAAGCGTTCCGTCTGTGTGCTGACCCGCCGGTCGAGGACCTGTGCCAGCTGGTGCCAGGTCTGGGCCAGTTCGGACCGCAGGTGCGCGGCGCCGGGATCCTCCGCCAAGGCGGCCTCCAGCAGACCGACCGCGTCGTCCATCAAGGTCCGGGCCCGCGATACGGCGGTGTCCGTGACCGCCTCGCGCAGCCCCAGCCAGGCCAGGGAGCGCAGGACGCGGGCCTCGGCGACCGGTGCCTCTCCCGTCAGACGGTGCAGCTCCAGGGCCCGCTCGTACGCGGCGGCCGCCTCCGCGGTGAGCCCGGCGTCGGACAGGGCGTCGGCCGCCGACTGGGCGAGGCCGGCCTGCGGCCGGGGATCCTCCCATTCCTTGGCCGTCTCCGCTGCCAGCAGGAACTGCTCCGCCGCCGCCCGGAACTCGTTCAGGCGCCGCAGCAGATCCCCCAGGAACTCCCGGGCGAACACGGCCTGCTCCTCGCCGTGCTCCAGCAGATCCGGCAGCGCCGACTGCAGCACCTCCGCCGCCTCGGCAGTCCGCCCGTCCTGCGCATACGCCCGGGCCAGGACCAGCCGGACCTGGGCCCCGCCGTCGGCGGTGAGACCGGCCTGGTCGAACCAGTGGGCCCCGGTCAGCGCGTGCCCCGCTGCCTCCGCCGCCTCCCCCCGCCGCAGCAGGATGTCCGCGAGGGTGAGCCGCAGGACGCCCTGCGCCTCGGCGTCGGTCACCTCGTCGGCATGCTCCAGCGCGGAACGCGCCGCTTGCTCCGCCTCCTCGGGCCGGTCCAGCCGCATCAGTACGCCGGCCCGCAGCACCAGGGCGTCCACCGCCTGCCACGGCCGCCCCGCCTCGACCGCCCGTGCCGATGCGGCCGCCAGCAGGGCCACGGCCCGCTCCGGCTCGCCGTGCGATAGCGCGATCCGCCCCAGCATCTCCTCGGCCTCCGCCGCGAGGTCCGCGAGCGTGCCCTCGTAGGCAGCGGCGAAAGCGGTCAGCTCGGCCGCCAGCTCGACATGGCCGTGCCCGTGCTCCTCGTCCCCGATGGCCTCGGCCGAGCGCAGGTACGACTCCACGCGGATCGCAGCCAGTTCCGCGAGGGCGATGCGCCGGGCCCGCAGCGGCTCCGCGGCGTCCAGCGACTCCGCGGCCCGCAAGGCCGCCGCGAGCAGCCTGCGGACCTCCGCGGGCACGGCCCCGGACTGCGCGGCCACGCTCGCGAGCCGCAGGTCGGCCAGCGCCGCGCGGTCCGCCCGGCCGAGCACCTGGTAGCCGTCGCGCACCGCCGCCAGCAGCTCCGGCGCCTCCACGGCGCCCCGCTTCGCCGCGGCCAGCGCCCGGTGGTCGGCCAGGTCGGCCGAGACCAGCGGGTCGGGCTCCGGCTCCACGCCGGCCCGTACCGCCACTTCGGCCCACAGTGCGTCGGTGCCCGGATGTCCCAGGTCACGCGCCTGCCGGGCACGCTCCACCAGCTCGGAGAACCCCGTGGCCGCCGGCACCGGCGAGGGCGCGGCGGGCGCAGCGGGCCGGCCGAGCGCCACGCTGCGCACCCCGAGCGGCAGGTGCTGGACCAGCGGCTCCCGCCCGATCCGGGCCAGGAACCGGTCCGAGGCCCGGGTGGTCCGGTTGCGCGCGTCGAACTGCCGGGCGATGTCGAGCGCGCCCGTGCGCAGCACCTCGTACAGCTCGGAGACGGTGTGCGGCGTGCCGTCGTAGGGGACGGCCGGGCTCTGCCCGTGCCCCAGCTCCCTCAGCCGGCGCAGCAGCACGAGGATGCCGCCGTGGAAGGCCAGCTGGTCGTCGGCATTGGCGAGCGGGCCGACGTGGGAGGCGTGTTCGGCCAGGATTTCCAGGCCGCGCGACTCGTTCCCGGTCAGGGCGCAGAACTCGATGTGCTTGGCGACCGACGGCAGCAGGCTCTCGTTGCCGCGCGCCAGGCGGTAGCCGCGCACGTGGTTCGAGCGGGCCTCGTCGGTCCGGCCGAGCCGCAGCAGCGGCAGCAGGGAGGTGGCCAGCACCCGGTGCGGCTCCTCGGCGCAGGTCTTCTCACCTGCCAGCACCGGGGCCCAGATCTCCAGCGCCCGGGCGTCGTCCCCGCGCAGGACGGCGTACTGGCCCTGCCCGTTGAGCTCGCAGGCGCGGCAGTCGCTCATGTCGTCGCGCTCGGCCGCCAGCCATCGCTCGAAGGCCTGACGTGCCCGCGCGTCGTCGCCCGTCGCGTCGGCGAGCCACAGTTCGGCCTCGCGCACGGGCCGCTCGCTGAAGCCCGCGATCCTGTACCGCCGCTCCATCTCGTCCAGCCAGCCGGTGGCCGACTCCAGGGGGACCCCGGGGGAGTCGGCGATGGCCGAGGCCACCCACTTGAACTGCCAGAACAGTGAGTGCGCGTCCCATTCGGAGAAGGCGCCTGGATCTTTGTCGTACTCCTGGAGCAGCCGGGCGAAGGGCACCAGCAGCTTCGAGGACTCGGAGCTCCACAGGTAGGCGTTGATCAGGTTGTCCAGGGTCTCCCGGAACAGCGCGCGGTCGCCGCTCGCCTCGGCGGCGGCGACCAGCGCCTCCGCGTGCGCGTTGCGCGCGGCGCCGCCCGGGGATTCGCGGTTCTCCGCCAGGCCCTGCTCGATCTCCTGGCGCGTCGGGCTCGTCACTTCTGGTCCTCCTGGGCCTCGGTGGAGTGGGTAGCCCATTCCAGGAGCCCGAGGAAGGCCCGGTTGAGCAGGGTGGAGTCGGCGGGACGCAGCGGCCGCTGGGACATCAGCAGGGCCTGTCCGTAGAGCGATTCGACGGCGGTGCCCGTCAGCGTCTCGTCGGGCAGCGCGGAGATCCGGCGGACGAGCGGGTTGTTGTGGTTGAGGACCAGGCGGGCGCGGGGTGCGGAGCCGCGCAGCGCGCCCAGGATGCCGCTCCACAGGGAGTCGGCGCTCTCCAGTGCGGCGGTCCGGTCCCGCTCCTGCCGTGCCTGCCGGTCGTCGAGGTAGAGAGCGGGGACGGAGACGGGCTGGAAGGCGCGCAGCACCACGTCGCAGCCCTGCGGTTCCAGGCGGGTGCGGGCGGTGGCGAGGAAGGGCGCGAGTTCCAGTTCGGCGGCGGTGGGCACCGGGTCGAGCCGCTCGGTGACGGCTCCGGCGTCCAGCTCGGTGACCTTCAGCTCGGGCCGTACGGAAGGCAGCAGGGCCAGCAGGTCCGCGTCGTAGGTGTAGCCGGCGTTGATGACGCCGAGGCCGTGGGCCGCGGCGATCGGCGCGATCTGGCGGAACTCCTCGACGGTGCGCGTGAAGTGGACATCGGTGTGGGCGGCCGCGAACTGCTCCAGGCTCATCGGTCCGTCACTGGTCTCGAACGGCAGCCAGGGCAGCATCAGGCCGAGCAGCTCGGGGTCGTGCCGGGCCATGGACTTCACACCGAGGTGGTGGACGCTCAGGAAGGCGGCCAGCCGCTCCGGGTCGCTCGCGGCCAGCTCGGCGAGCCAGCCGCGGACGCGGCCGCCGAGGGCGTCCCGTACGGCGGCCAGGGTTTCGTCGTCGTACAGGTTCTCGCGGGAGGCGGTGGGCCGCAGCGTGTCCGTGTCGAGGACGGCCCGGACGAAGAACGCCCAGTCCGGGAGCAGGTTGTCGGCCCGGTCGGTCAGCAGCATGCCCTTGAGGTGGACGCGGTGGCCGGCCCGGTGGGCGGGGCTGGTCGGCTCGGGCAGGACGTACGCCACCCCGCGCACGCCGGCGACCGGAAGGTCGAGGTCGATGCTGTCGAGCGGGGTGAAGCCGAAGAGCTCCGCGCAGTGCCCGGCGAGTGCGACGCGCCGGGCGGCGGGGGTGGGGAAGGGCCGGTCCCAGACGGCGGGACGGTCGGTGACGGGACGCGGCTCGCCGCCCTCACCGTCGTCGAAGGTGATGTCGTACGGCAGCAGGGAGCCGTAGTCGCGGGCCAGTTGCTCGACCTTGGCCGGCACGGTCCACTCGTCGGCGCCCGGGCGGGCCTCGAGGACGACGGTGGTACCGGGCTCCGGGCGTGCCTCGTGGGGCAGTTCGCGCACGGTGTACGAGCCGTCGTCCGTGGCCAGCCATTCGACGGGCAGGGCCTGGGGGTCGCGGGCGGAGCGGGTGACGACGCGGATCTGGCGGGCCACGACGAAACAGGCGAGCAGGCCGATGCCGAACTGGCCGAGGAACTCCCGCCGGGCCGCCTCCAGTCCGTGCTCACCGCCGCGCTTGGAACTGCGGCCGATGGTGGCGAGAAGGGAGTGGGCCTCGGCGGCGGTCAGGCCGATGCCGCTGTCCTCGATGGTCACCCGGCCGCCGGAGGCGGTCAGCCGGATGTGGATCCCGGTCTGCGGGTCGAGGGTCTGACGGGCGGTGACGGCGTCCACGGCGTTCTGCAGGAGCTCGCGGACGTAGACGCGCGGGCTGGAGTAGAGGTGGTGGGAGAGCAGGTCGACCAGGCCGCGCAGGTCGACCTGGAAGCTATGGGGTGTGGACGTCATGGGGCGTCACCTCGCGTGCGTACGGGATGGTTCGGCGATCGCGAGGTCCCCCCCTCACAGATCCCGGAGTGGGCAACACATTAGGGGGATGGTCCGACAATCTCCGCGCGAATTCCCGTCCCCCCGGACGCGTCCGGGGGCGAGCCCGGGGCGCGCTACTGGAAGCGCAGGAACTGCGGCGGTACGGCGTCCACCAGCCACACCCCGTTGGCGCTGATCCGGAAGACGTGCCCGGCGGCGCGCATCGCCCCCGCGTCCACGCTCAGCACCAGGGGCCGGCCGCGTCGCGCGCCGACCCGGGTCGCGGTCTCCCGGTCGGGGGACAGGTGCACGTGATGGCGGGCCATCGGGCGCAGCCCCTCGGCGCGGATCGCGTCCAAGGCGGAGGCGACGGTGCCGTGGTAGAGGTACGCGGGCGGTTCGGCTTCCGGAAGACCGAGGTCCACGGCCACCGTGTGGCCCTGGCTGGCCCGGATCCGGGTGCCGTCGACGGCGAACCGCTGCTTGTCGTTGGCGGCGACGACGTGATCGAGCTCGGCGCGGCTGAAGGCGAACCCGTGGGCGGAGGCCGCGCGCAGCAGGTCCTCGATCTCCACCCAGCCGTGGGGATCGAGCACCAGTCCGATCCGTTCCGGCTGATGCCGCAGGTGTTTCGAGACGTATTTGGACACCTTCACGGTGCGTTTGTCGTCCATGGCCCCAGCGTGCCGGGTCTGGCGCCTCCCCGGCAGGGATTTTTCGGGTGCCGACGGACATGGACACCCTCTATCACTCTTCCAAGATACGGAATACATTTTCCGTTGCCACTTCTGCCCAGGGGGAGAAACCATGACAGCCCATACCTCTCTGCCACGCCGTGCGGTTGCCGAACTGATCGGCACCGCAGGCCTGCTCGTGGTCGTGGTCGGCTCCGGAATCCAGGCCGCCGCGCTCAGCCGCGACACCGGTGTCGCCCTCCTCGCCAACTCCGCCGCCTCCGCCATCGGGCTCGGGCTGATCATCACGCTCTTCGGGCCGCTGTCCGGCGCTCACCTCAACCCGGTGGTCACCCTCACCGCCTGGTGGTCCCGGCGCACCGGCGGGGAGGGGCTCGATACCCGGGAGGCGCTGACCTACGCCGTTGCCCAGACGGCCGGAGCGGTCGGCGGGGCGGTCTTGGCGGAAGGCATGTTCGGCCGGGCCCCCGGCGCCTTCGCCACCCAGGTCCGCGACGCCGGCCACCTGCTCATCGGCGAGGTCGTCGCCACGGCCGGGCTCGTCCTCGTCATCCAGGGCCTCGGCCGCATCGGGCGCCCGAGGCTCATCCCGGCCGCCGTCGCCGCGTACATCGCCGCGGCGATCTGGTTCACCTCTTCCGGCTCCTTCGCCAATCCGGCCGGCACCATCGGGCGCAGCTTCACCGACTCCTTCACCGGCATCGCCCCGCAGTCACTTCCCGGGTTCGTCGTGGCCCAGCTGATCGGCGGGATCCTCGGCCTCGCACTCGCCGGCCTCCTGTACGGAACCTCCCGCTCCGCGAAGCCGGTGCCGGTGCCGGTGGAGACCCTGGCGGAGCCCGGCCCGGTGGACGGGACGACCCCCACCAAGGCCGCGTACGAGACCATCGGCTGACCGCTCAGCTTGCGTTGCCCACAGGAAAACAGGACTTGTCCACAGCTGTTTGGGCGGGTTTTGACGGCAAACGCGTGATCCGCCCTGTGGACTACTGTCCGGGCTCCGCCCGGCGCGCCAGATCGTTCATCGTCCGGGCCTGGAGCTCCCGCTCCGTCGCGGCCCGGACGAACTCCGCCACGTGATCGGGTCCGACGAGGTCCTGCACCGCACGCACCGTTCCCGCCGGGAGCGCCACCGGAGAGGGACCCGACGGCTGCTGCGACCCGCCCGCCCCCAGGTGCCGCTGCAGATGCCGGGTCGCGAACAGCCGCATCGCCCGCGCCAGCTCCGCGTCCACGGTCTGCTGCGCCAGCGGCCGCAGCCGCCGCACCATCGTCGCCGCCTCCGTCGCGTCCGTGTCGGTCGGCGGCACCTGTCCGAGGTAGCGCGCGAAGACGTGCTCAGTGGTGAACTCCAGGAACCGCGAGGCGATGTGCTCCACCTGCCCGCGCAGCTCCCGCAGGTGGCCGGTGATCGCCGACAGCGGCACGCCGGCCGCGTACAGCTCGGCGGCCACCGCCAGTTCCTGCGGCGAGGGCACCAGGAACTGGTCCGGGCGCCCCGGGATCCGCTCCAGCACTCCCAGTTCGCAGGCCTCCTCCACCGCCTCGTCGTCCGGCTTGCCGCCGAAGCGCTCGTTCAGCTCCTCCCGGCTGATGCGGGCCGCCTCCTCGTCGGTCCACGGCCCGTGCACCTCGGCGACCAGCCCGAGCACGCCTCCCAGCCCGCGTCCGGCGTCCCAGGCCTCCAGCAGCTCCTTGATGGAGGCCAGGGTGTAGCCGCGGTCGAGCAGGTCCGCGATCTGCCGCAGCCGCGCCAGATGCGTGTCCCGGTAGACGTTGGACCGGCCCCGCCGCTCCGGTTTCGGCAGCAGACCCCGGTCCTGGTACGCGCGGATCGTGCGCACCGTCGCTCCGCTGTGGTGCGCCAGATCCTCGATCCGGTACTCGGCTACCGCCTGATCGGACAATCCCGGCTCCCTACGACATCGCGGCTCTGCCGACCGCACCCGCCGCGGCCCGGGCGGCGGGTGACGCCGCGAGGTACTCGACCGCCCTGCGCAGCGAGCCCTCCTGCGAGGGATGGTACGACCGCCGGAAGTAGCGGGGTATGGCCGTGCCGAGCTCTCTCCACGTCGGCAGCAGGCCCTTCGCCACCGCCCGGTTGTGCCCGCGCAGCGAATAGCGCTGCCGGCCGCCCAGTTCGGGGTCGTTGCGCATGAGGTACGAAGCCCCCCACACCCACAGCCACGCCAGTACGGGCGCGACCACGACCATCCCCTCGACGCGCCGCGCGTAGCGGGGCAGGCCCGCTCCCCCGCAGTGCTGGTACATGTCGAAGGCGACCGAGCGGTGCTCCACCTCCTCCGCGCCGTGCCAGCGCAGCAGATCCAGCATGATCTCGTCCGCACCGGCCCGGTCCAGCCCCTCGGCGCGCAGCACCCAGTCACCGAGGACCGCGGTGAACTGCTCGATGGCGGCGACCAGCGCGAGCCGGAAGCGCAGCCACTCCCGCGCCGTGATCGGGGCCCCGAACGGCGGGGTCTCCCTGAGCAGCTTCTCGAAGAGGAAGTCCACGTGCCGCGTGTAGGCCTCCGTCGGCAGCCGCTGCTCGGCGAGGTGGTCCAGTACGAAGGCGTGCTGCACGCTGTGCGTGGCCTCCTGGCCCATGAACCCCTTGACCTCCTTGCGTAGCTCGGGGTCGGTGACCAGCGGCAGGCCCTCCTTGAAGACCTTCACGAACCACCGCTCCCCGGCGGGCAGCAGTAGGTGGAGCACGTTGATCACGTGGGTCGCGGTGGGCTCGTCGGGTATCCAGTGCAGCGGTGTGGCCTGCCAGTCGAAGGCGACCCGGCGCGGGCTGATCGCATACCGGGTCCCGGTCACAGCCGGGGCTCCAGCTTCGCGATGCGCCGCAGGGTACGAGGGGCGAAGCGGGACATCCACAGAGCGCCCTTGGACTCGGGAGTCACCGGCACCACGGCCTCGTTGCGCACCACGGCCCGCAGGATCGCGTCGGCGACCTTCTCCGGCGGGAAGTTGCGCAGCCCGTAGAGCCGCGAGGAGCGTTCCTGACGGCGTTTCTCCTCGGCCTCGTCCACTCCGGCGAAGCGCGAGGTGGCGGTGATGTTGGTGTTGACGATGCCGGGGCAGATGGCGGAGACGCCGATCGACTTCGACGCCAGCTCCGCGCGCAGGCATTCCGACAGCATCAGCACCGCGGCCTTGGAGGTGCTGTAGGCGGGCAGGGTCTTGGAGGGCAGGTAGGCGGCGGCGGAGGCGGTGTTGACGATGTGTCCGCCCTGGCCGCGCTCGGCCATCTGCTTTCCGAAGATGCGGCAGCCGTGGATGACGCCCCACAGGTTGACGTCGAGGACCTTCTTCCAGTCTTCGGCGCTGGTGTCGAGGAAGGCCCCGGACAGGCCGATCCCGGCGTTGTTGACCAGGACGTCCACGATCCCGTACTCCGCGGCCACCTTCGCCGCGAGCTTCTCCATGGCCTGCTCGTCGCTGACGTCCGCACACTCGCCCCAGGCCTCGGGTGCGCCGACCAGGCGGGCCATGTCCGCCGTGCGCGCCGCGCCCGCGGCGTCCCGGTCCACGGCCACGACCCGGGCCCCGGCCTCGGCGAACGCGAAGGCGGTGGCCCGGCCGATGCCGCTGGCCGCGCCGGTGACCAGGACAAGCTGGCCGCCGAAGCGGTCGGCGTACTTCCCCGGAGCCTTCTGTTCCGGTGACCGCGTGGCGGGCTCCTCCCGGGCGGTGACGAACTCGGTGATCCACGCGGCCAGCTGGTCGGGCCGGGTCCGGGGCACCCAGTGCTTGGCCGGCAGGGTGCGGCGCACCAGATCCGGGGCCCACCCCTCCAGGTCGTCGTAGAGCCGCTCGGACAGGAAGGCGTCCCCGGTCGGGGTGATCAGCTGCACCGGTACGTGGGCGTACGCGTCCGGGCGGGGCCGGCGCAGCCGCGGGCGCAGGTTGTCGCGGTAGAGCCAGGCGCCGTGCGCCGCGTCCGAGGGCAACGAGGCCGTCGGGTAGGAACCGGCCGGTACGTTCTCCACCCGCTCGAGGATCGCCGGCCAGCGCTTGCCGAGCGGCCCGCGCCAGGCGAGCTCCGGCAGCACGGGCGTGTGCAGCATGTACACGTACCAGGACTTGGCGCCCTGGCCCAGCAGCTGCGCCGCCCGGCGCGGGGTGGGCCGGGCCATCCGCTTCTTGATCCAGTGCCCGAAGTGGTCGAGGGAGGGGCCCGACATCGAGGTGAAGGAGGCGATCCGCCCCTCGGTACGGGCGACGGTGGCGAACTCCCAGCCCTGTACGGAGCCCCAGTCGTGGCCGACCAGGTGGACCGGCCGATCCGGGCTGACGGCGTCGGCCACCGCCAGGAAGTCGTCGGTCAGCTTCTCCAGGGTGAAGCCCCCGCGCAGCGGCTGCGGCGCGGTCGAGCACCCGTGGCCCCGTACGTCGTAGAGCACCACGTGGAAGCGCGCGGCCAGCCGCTCGGCGACCTCCGACCAGACTTCCTTGCTGTCCGGGTAGCCGTGGACCAGCACCACCGTGGGCTGTTCGGCGTCGCCGAGTTCGGCCACGCACAGCTCCACCCCGCCGGTGCTCACCCAGCGCTCGCGGGCGCCCGCCGATCCTGCCGTACCCGTCCCGTTCATGCCGCTCATGCCGCTCATGCCGCCTTCTCCTCAGCCCAGCGCCGCACGTGCGGCAGATCGTCGTCCAGCCAGAACGCGCTCTCCTCGGGGTCCCGGGAGTCGGTGACGACCAGGATCTCCTCGAACTTCGCACCGGTGCCCCGGAAGCCCAGATGCGGCTCCACCGCCCACAGGCCGGGCTGCGGCGCGTGATCGGAGAAGCGGTACGGACTCCACAGCGGCGACCATCCCTCACGGTGCCCGTGCAGGACGTCGGAGGCCAGCCCCTTCAGGGACTGGGTGCCGAAACCGAACGCCGTCGGGGACCAGCGCCGCTCCTTGACCCGGTCGATCTTGTGCGCGATCACGCCGAAGGGATAGGCCCGGTGCCGGTTGGCGTACCCCTGACGGGTCATGAGCCGCTCGACGTTCTCGTAGATCTCGCGCAGGGAGCGGCGCTCCCGGACCTGCTCCAGGATCAGGGTGCGGTGCGCCTGCAGATCGGACATGAGCCGGTCCTGCACCGGGTTGAGTCCGAGGCTGCCCGAATAGCCGATGTCCGCCGCGTAGCCCTTGTAGACCGGTGCCATGTCGAGGATGAAGGGCATCCCCGGCTCCAGTTTCCGGTTCGTCGGGAAGAACTGCAGCGGGATCCGGAAGTCCACGAAGGCGGTGCGGTCACCGAACCAGGCGAAGGGCAGGTGGAACCAGTCGCGCACGCCGCGCTCGCGCAGCCACTCCCGCTGCATCCGCGCCGCCTCGCGCTCGGTCATTCCGGGGCGCAGCTGCGCGGCGACGGTCTCCGCGCACTCGTAGGAGAGGCGCTGCACTTCCCTGAACCCGCGAAAATCGTCCCCTGCCATGGTCAGCACCCGTCTCGGTCGCCGTACGTGCCCGTAAGTTGACATTGATGAATGTGACAATGACCGGAGGTCACGTCAAGGGTCGTGCACAGACCTGTGGACAAAGTTGTCCGGTCCACATCAGCCTCCCGTACGGGCATGTACGCCTGAAGGCTGAGACGGGATCCAGCTCAAGGTCTGACGTTTCGCGGGAGCTCCGCCACTAACGTCGAAGCCGTGACTGTCATCGCGACCGAAAGCCTGAGCAAGCGGTACCCCCGAGTGACCGCCCTCGACCGGCTCTCCCTGGACATCGGGCCTGGTGTGACCGGCCTCGTGGGTGCCAACGGAGCCGGCAAGTCCACGCTGATCAAGATCCTGCTGGGACTGTCCCCCGCCACCGAGGGCAGCGCCGCCGTGCTCGGCCTCGACGTCACCACGCATGGCAGTGCCATCCGTGAACGCGTCGGCTACATGCCCGAGCACGACTGCCTGCCACCCGACGTCTCGGCCACCGAGTTCGTCGTCCACATGGCCCGCATGTCCGGGCTGCCACCCACCGCGGCGCGGGAGCGCACCGCCGACACCCTGCGTCACGTAGGGCTCTACGAGGAGCGCTACCGCCCCATCGGCGGCTACTCCACGGGCATGAAGCAGCGCGTCAAGCTGGCCCAGGCGCTCGTCCACGACCCCCAACTGGTCCTCCTCGACGAGCCCACGAACGGTCTCGACCCGGTCGGCCGCGACGAGATGCTCGGCCTGATCCGCCGCGTCTACACCGACTTCGGCATCTCCGTCCTGGTCACCTCCCACCTTCTGGGCGAGCTGGAGCGGACCTGCGACCACGTCGTGGTCGTCGACGGCGGCAAGCTGCTGCGCTCCAGCTCCACCAGCGACTTCACCCAGATCACCACGACCCTCGCGGTCGAGGTCACCGACTCCGACGCGCACCCGGACGGCACCGCCGCCCTGCGCAAGGCGCTCACTGAGGCGGGCATGGTCCTGCACGCGGGCGAGGAGCAGGGCCTGCCCGGTGCCGGCCACATCCTCCTGGTGGAGGCCATGGGCGAGGACACGTACGACACGGTCCGCGACACCGTCGCCGACCTCGGCATCGGCCTGGTCCGCATGGAGCAGCGCCGCCACCACATCGCGGAGGTCTTCCGCGAGAACGAACAGCCCGCGCGGTCCATCCACCAGAAGGGAGCCGGTTCCGATGGCGCCTGACACCTCGACCCAGATCCACAACATCGGCTACCGGTCCTACGGCGGCCCCAGGCTCGGCCGCGGCTACGCCCGCAAGTCGCTGTTCTCGCAGTCCCTGCGCGGCGCCTACGGACTCGGCCGTTCCGCCAAGTCCAAAGTGCTGCCGATGATCCTCTTCGCGGTGATGTGCGTTCCCGCGCTGATCCTCGTCGCGGTGGCCATCACCGTCCCCGGCTCCACCGACCTGCCGATCAAGTACACGACGTACGCCCTGACCACGCAGGTGGTCATCGGCCTCTACCTCGCCTCCCAGGCACCCCAGTCGGTCTCCCGGGACCTGCGCTTCAAGACCGTTCCGCTCTACTTCTCACGGCTCATCGAGCGGGTCGACTACGTCGTGGCCAAGTTCGCGGCCATGGCGTCGGCCCTGTTCATCCTCACCGCCACCCCGCTGCTGATCATGTGGATCGGCTCGCTGCTGGCGAAGTTCGACTTCGGTGACCAGACCAAGGGATTCGGGCAGGGACTGGTGTCGGTACTGCTGCTGTCGTTGCTGTTCGCCGGCCTCGGCCTCGTCATGGCCGCGCTCACCCCCCGCCGCGGGTTCGGCGTCGCCGCGATCATCGCCGTGCTCCTGATCCCGTACGGCGCGGTGACCGCCGTCCAGGGGATCGCCTACAGCACCGGGAACACCGGAGCCATCGACTGGATGGGCCTGTTCTCCCCGATCACCCTGATCGACGGGGTCCAGACCGCCTTCCTCGGCGCGACCTCGGCCTTCCCCGGTGGTGAAGGCCCCTCGGCCGGCACCGGCTTCGTCTACCTTCTCGTCGTCCTCGGCCTCATCGCCGGCTCCTACGCCGCCCTGATGGCCCGCTACCGGAAGGCCGGGCTGTGACCATCATCGACATCGACCACACCTCCCGCTGGTTCGGGAACGTCGTCGCCGTCAACGACGTGACCATGCGCATCGGTCCCGGCGTCACCGGCCTCCTCGGCCCCAACGGCGCGGGCAAGTCCACCCTCATCAACATGATGGGCGGCTTCCTGGCCCCCTCCACGGGCACCGTCACCCTCGACGGCACGCAGATCTGGCGCAACGAACAGGTCTACAAGCAGATCGGCGTCGTGCCCGAGCGCGAGGCCATGTACGACTTCCTCACCGGCCGCGAGTTCGTCATCGCCAATGCCGAACTGCACGGGCTCGGCGACGCCGACGCCCAGCGGGCGCTGGCCACCGTGGAGATGGAGTACGCCCAGGACCGCAAGATCTCCACGTACTCCAAGGGCATGCGCCAGCGCGTGAAGATGGCCTCCGCCCTGGTCCACGACCCGTCCGTACTGCTCCTCGACGAGCCGTTCAACGGCATGGACCCGCGCCAGCGCATGCAGCTGATGGACCTGCTGCGGCGGATGGGCGACGACGGGCGCACCGTCCTGTTCTCCTCCCACATCCTGGAGGAGGTCGAGCAGCTGGCCTCCCACATCGAGGTGGTCGTCGCCGGCCGGCACGCAGCCTCCGGCGACTTCCGCAAGATCCGCCGCCTGATGACGGACCGCCCGCACCGCTACCTCGTCCGCTCCTCCGACGACCGGGCCCTCGCCGCGGCCCTGATCGCCGACCCGTCCACGGCCGGTATCGAGGTCGACCTGAAGGAAGGCGCCCTGCGCATCCAGGCCGTCGACTTCGGGCGTTTCACCGAGCTGCTGCCGCGGGTCGCCCGTGCGCACGGCATCCGGCTGCTGACGGTCTCGCCTTCCGACGAGTCCCTCGAGTCGGTCTTCTCCTACCTCGTCGCGGCCTGAAGGAGCTGGCATCCATGTACGACCCCACCGTTGCCCGGCTCACCTACCGGGCCCTGCTCGGCCGACGCCGTGCGCTGATCCTCTTCCTGCTGCCCGCCCTGCTGATCCTGATCGCGATCGCCGTCCGCGCCCTCACGGGTGTGGACGACAAGGTCGCCGCCGACCTGCTCGGCGGTTTCGCCCTCGCGACGATGGTCCCGCTGATCGGTGTCATCGCCGGCACGGGCGCCATCGGCCCAGAGATCGACGACGGATCGATCGTCTACCTGCTCTCCAAGCCGGTGAAGCGGCCGACGATCATCATGACCAAGCTGATCGTGGCGATCGCCGTCACCATGGCCTTCTCCGCGATCCCCACCCTGATCGCCGGGTTCATCCTCAACGGCAACGGACAGCAGATCGCCGTCGCCTACACCATCGCCGCCCTCGTGGCCTCGATCGCCTACAGCGCGCTGTTCCTGCTCCTGGGCACCGTCAGCCGGCACGCGGTCGTCTTCGGCCTGGTCTACGCCCTGATCTGGGAGTCGCTCTTCGGCAGCCTGGTCTCCGGCGCCAAGACCCTCAGCATCCAGCAGTGGGCCCTGTCCCTGGCCGAGAAGGTCGCGGGCGAGGGATACGTCGATGCCACCGTCGGCCTGCCCACCGCCGCGGTCCTGCTCGTCGTGGTCACCGTCGGCGCCACCGTCTACGCGGGCCAGAAGCTGCGACGCCTCACCCTGGCCGGCGAGGAGTAGGTCCGTCCTGCGCACTGCCCGAAGACGTGCCCCGCCCGGCCCACCAGCCAGGCGGGGCACAGCTTCGCGCGTCATCATCGGGGCATGATCGAGCACACCGAGCCCGAGCCGTCCAGGCCCTTGCGGTCCTGGATACGCTCCTCGCCCGGAACGCACATCTGGCTCTTGATCATCGCGATCACCAGCATCATCGTGGTGATCGCACCCGACCGGGTCGAGCACATCCTGCTCCACCGCAATAGCAGCAACATCCACCAGCTGGTCGAACACCCCGTCCGGGCGCTCCTGAGCAGTGCCTTCTGGATCGAGAACCCGGCCTCGCTCGCCCTCTACGCCGCGCTCTTCGAGCTGTTCCAGGCCCCCGTCGAACGCTGGCTCGGCACCTTGCGCTGGCTTGTGATCGTCGCGACCGCCCATATCGTCGCCACGCTGGTCAGCCAGAAGGTCCTCCTGATGGCCATCGAGGACCACCGCGCCCCGCGCAGCATGACCCACGTCGTCGACATCGGCGTCAGCTACGGAATCGCGGCCGCCGTCGGAGTCCTCACCTACCGGCTCCCCAGCCCCTGGCGGTGGCTCTACCTCGCGTGCGCCGTCGCTTTCTTCGGGCTCCCCCTCCTCACCGGCGGCACCTTCACCGACCTCGGCCACGCCATCGCGCTCTCCGTCGGTCTGCTCGCCTGGCCGCTCACCCGCCACGTTGTTTCACGTGAAACACGACCCCTGTTTCACGTGAAACGTGGTTAACCGGCCTTCGCTTTCGCCACGCCGCGCTCCCACGCCCACGCGGCGATCCCCACCCGGTTGCGGGCCCCGAGCTTCGCCTGGACGTTCGCGATGTGGGTCTTCGCCGTCCCCGCGGTGATGAACAGCTCCGCGCCGATCTCGGCATTGGTGAGACCTCGCGCCACCAGCCGTACGATCTCGACCTCCCGCTCGGTGAGCGGATGCGCCGCGGCGGCGGCGACCGGTCCCGCCTGGGTCAACGTGCTGAGCAGCCGCACCGTGATCTGCGGGCTGATCAGCGTGTCCCCGGCCATCGCGGCACGCACCCCCTCGATCAGCAGGGCCGGTCCGGACCGCTTCAGGAGGAACCCGCACGCCCCGTTGCGCAGCGCGGTGTGCACGTACTCGTCCAGGTCGAAGGTGGTGACCACCACCACCCGTGTCTGCGGCGCCAGGAGCCGGGTCACCTCCAGGCCGTCCAGCCGAGGCATCCGGATGTCCACGACGACCACATCGGGCCGCAGCTCCCGGGCCAGCGCCACCGCGCTCTCCCCGTCGGCCGCCTCCCCCACCACGGTCATGTCCGGCTGTGAATCGAGGATCAACCGGAAGCCGCTGCGGATGTCCTCTTGGTCGTCGGCTATCAGGATGCGTGTGGTCACTCCGCCATGATCACCCGACGGGGTCCCCCTGCGCGGGGAAGACCGCACAAACCCGCCAGCCGCCGTCCGGACCCGCCCCGGCCCGCAGGGTTCCGCCGGCGGCTTCCACGCGTCCGCGCAGCCCGGCCAGTCCCGTACCGCCCTGCCGCAGGCGGCCCAGCAGCCCGCCCCCGATGCTCCGGGGCGCGGCGGAGTTGACCACGCTGAGTTCCGTGCCGGCCCCCGCCCGGCGGACGGCGACCCGCACCACGGCGGCGCCGGGCGCGTGTCGGCGTACGTTCGTCAGGGCCTCGACGGCCACCCGGTAGGCCGTGGTGTCCGCTTCCCGGGTCAGCCCCGCCAGCGCCGCGGGATCGCTCTCCAACTCCCCGCCCTCGAACCGCTCCACCAGTTCCGGCAGCCCGGCCAGTCCCGGTACCGGAGCGGTCGGACCGCCCGCCGCCTCGTGGAGTGCGTGCACGGTGCGGTCCATCGACTCCAGCGCGCTCAGCCCCGCGGCCTCGATTCGCTCCAGCGCGCGGACCGCCTGCCCCGGCTCCTGCGCGGCGACGAAGCGCGCCGCCTGTGCCTGCACCACGATCGCGCTCACGTCGTGCGCCACGAAGTCGTGCAGATCCCGGGCCAGTTCCAGCTGCTGGTCGCGCCGCGCGTCCCGTACGGCCTGCCGCACCCGGCCCGCCTGACGGCGCAGGTAGCCGCCGACGGCCACGGCCCCGATGGCCGGCAGGGCCCAGAAGGCCGCCGCCCCGCAGATCTCCAGCCACGACCCGTCCGCCCACACCAGCGGGACCGGCCACAGGGTCACCGCCGCCACGCCCAGTGCGCCCGCGAGGCTCCCGGACCGCACCGGGGACCAGCGGGCCACCAGGGCCAACAGCGGCAGCAGTACCGCCATCCCGGCCAGCGTCCAGGTGTGGGGCACGGGCAGGGCCGAACCGATCAGGGACACCAGGCCCGCCCCGGCCAGGGCGGGGGCGTACAACGCGCTCGGTTTCAAGGTCACGTCCCGACCCTACGAGCCCCACTCCACCCCCGGCCATCTGCCGTTCGGCAGATGCCGGCCGCACCCGGTGACGCCCCGGCCTGCTGATCGGCGGATGGTTCCGCGGGGCCCGCCGGACCAGGCTTGAGGCATCACCCACCGCCTGCCGAACAGGACTTGGACGATGCCCATGCTCACCGCCGCTCCCGCCACTGCGACCGCACAGGCCGATCGGGCAAATCGGGCCGATCGGGCAGACGCCCCCATCGGCCCCGCCGTCAGCCGTACGATCCGCTGGGCCGCCCACGCGGCCGCCCTCACCCTCCTCCCCAGCGGCCTGTGGAGGATCGCCATCGCGGTCGGCATCCCCGTCGGCTGGGGAGCCGGCAGCGGACTGGAGGCCGACCTCTTCCCCGGCAGGTACTCCTTCTACCTGCTGGCGCTCAGCCTCTTCGCCGAAAGCCTGGGCCTGCTCACCCTCGGCCTCGTACAACGCTGGGGCGAAGTGGTGCCGAGCTGGATCCCCTGGCTGCGCGGCCGCCGGATACCGCCCCTCGCGGCCGTCGTACCGGCCACCCTCGGGGCCACCGCCGTCACGGTGATCACCGTGCTGAGCGCGTTCAACTGGAGCACCAGCATGGCGGCGCCGGGCGCACCCACCGGAGCGGGCTGGTGGCTCATGACCCTCTGCTACGCCCCGCTGGTGCTGTGGGGGCCGCTCCTCGCGGTCGTGGCCGCTGCCTACTGGCGGCGCCGCCGGATCCACGGCTGACGCACGGAAATTCGCTGGTACGCGGCTTCCGGCAGAGGCAGAGTGAGTCGTGCGGGGAGCAACAAAAGGTCCGGGGCAGCCACTTCGAGCGCGCCGTCTGGCGCGGGCTGCCCCGGACCTCTCGTAAGCCGTGCGGGCTAGGCGGCGCCCAGCAGACGCTCCAGGACCACGGCGATGCCGTCCTCCTCGTTGGAGGTCGTCACCTCGTCGGCCACCGCCTTGAGCTCCGCGTGCGCGTTGGCCATGGCCACCCCGTGCGCCGCCCAGCCGAACATCGGGATGTCGTTGGGCATGTCGCCGAAGGCGATCGTCTCCGCCGCCTTCACCCCGAGCCGGCGCGCGGCCAGGGAGAGGCCCGTGGCCTTGGTCAGCCCCAGGGGCAGGATCTCCACGATCCCGGGACCGGCCATCACGATGTCGACCAGGCTGCCCACCGTCTCCCGGGCCACCTTGACGAGCGCGTCGTCGTCCAGACCCGGGTGCTGGATGTACAGCTTGTTCAGCGGGGCCGTCCACACGGCGGCGGTGTCCTCCAGGTATATGGCCGGCAGGCCTTCCTGCACCTGGTAGCCGGGCCCGAACAGGACCTCGCCGTCCACCCCGTCCCGGCTGGCCGCCAGGGCCAGCGGACCGATCTCGGCCTCGATCTTCGCCAGCGCGAGCCCGGCGAGCTGCCGGTCCAGGGTCACCGACGTCAGCAGCCGGTGTGCGCCCGCGTCGTAGACCTGCGCCCCCTGCCCGCACACGGCGATGCCCATGTAGCCGAGATCGTCCAGCACGTGCCGGGTCCAGGGGACGGCACGGCCCGTGACGATGATGTGCGCCGCGCCCGCCGCGGTGGCCGCGGCGAGCGCTTCACGGGTGCGTTCCGAGACGGTGTCGTCGCCACGCAGCAGCGTGCCGTCGAGGTCGGTCGCGACGAGCTTGTAGGGGAACGGGGCGGAGCTCACTTGGTGATCGGCTCCAGGACCTCGCGGCCGCCGAGGTACGGGCGGAGCGCCTGGGGCACGTGCACCGTACCGTCGGCCTGCTGGTGGTTCTCCAGGATCGCGACGATCGTGCGCGGTACGGCGCACAGCGTGCCGTTCAGCGTGGACAGCGGCTGGGTCTTCTTGCCGTCGCGGTAGCGGATCGACAGGCGGCGGGCCTGGAAGCCGTCGCAGTTCGAGGCGGAGGTCAGCTCGCGGTACTTGCCCTGGGTCGGGATCCACGCCTCGCAGTCGAACTTGCGCGAGGCGGAGGCGCCCAGGTCACCGGTTGCGACGTCGATCACCTGGAACGGCAGCTCCAGGCTGGTCAGCCACTGCTTCTCCCACTCCAGGAGGCGCTGGTGCTCGGCCTCGGCCTCCTCCGGCGCGACGTACGAGAACATCTCGACCTTGTCGAACTGGTGGACGCGGAAGATGCCCCGGGTGTCCTTGCCGTACGTGCCGGCCTCGCGGCGGAAGCACGGCGAGAAGCCGGCGTAGCGCAGCGGCAGCTTGTCGGCGTCGATGATCTCGTCCATGTGGTACGCGGCGAGCGGGACCTCGGAGGTGCCGACCAGGTAGTAGTCGTCCTTCTCCAGGTGGTACACGTTCTCCGCGGCCTGGCCGAGGAAGCCGGTGCCCTCCATGGCGCGCGGACGGACCAGCGCCGGGGTGAGCATCGGGATGAAGCCGGCCTCGGTGGCCTGGGCGATGGCCGCGTTGACCAGTGCCAGCTCGAGCAGCGCGCCCACACCGGTCAGGTAGTAGAAGCGCGAGCCTGACACCTTGGCGCCGCGCTCGACGTCGATGGCGCCCAGCGACTCGCCGAGCTCCAGGTGGTCCTTGGGCTCGAAGCCCTCGGCGGCGAAGTCGCGGATGGTGCCGTGCGTCTCCAGGACGGTGAAGTCCTCCTCGCCGCCGACCGGGACGTCCTCGTGGACGATGTTGCCGAGCTGGAGGAGAAGTCGCTTGGCGGCTTCGTCCGCCTCGTTCTGCTCGCTCTCGGCCGCCTTGACGTCCTGCTTGAGCTGCTCGGCCTTCTTCAGCAGCTCCGCCCGCTCCTCCGGAGAGGCTTTCGGGATGAGCTTGCCGAGCGACTTCTGCTCATTGCGCAGTTCGTCGAAGCGCATGCCGGAGGACCTGCGGCGCTCGTCGGCGGAGAGCAGTGCGTCGACGAGTTCGACGTCCTCTCCACGAGCGCGCTGCGAGGCGCGGACACGGTCAGGGTCTTCACGGAGCAGCCGGAGGTCAATCACCCCTCCAGGCTACCGGGCTGGGGTTCCTGGGATCACACCGATATCACGCTGCGTGTCGCTTTGTCCTAATTGCCGCGAATGCATAAGTCTTGGCCGCTGGCCGGAAGCGAACCTTCCCGAGCGGTCGATAAAAGCGGGCCCATTCTCCGAAAAGGGGCACATCGCCAGCCGGTGCGTGGTCCCTGAGCAGGGCCGGAGGTGGTTCCTTGTCCACAGGAATTACCCGTCCACGGATCTTATCCACAGGCTGTGTGTTGCCTCTGTGGACACGTAAATAGATCATTAGCAACCGGCGGAGGGCCGGGGCGAATCAGGGTTCAAACCACCCTCACACACTCATTCGGGTGGGAATGACTCGCCCCAAAGAGTTCATCCGCGATACGGGGGTGACGCCGTTCACCTTCCGCTCTCCAGCGCGAAACCTGAACCCTGGGACCGATTTGTCGACCTTGTCGTGCCGCTCTGTCGACTTGTCCCCAGGTCCCCATCTCGGCCTGTGGATAACTCTGTGGACAGTGGACGAAGCCTCAGGCCCGGCCGTCCAGGCAGCGCGTCAGCCAGTCGGAAGCGGCCGTGAAGTCGCCATCGGAGGTTCCGGGCCTCGGCGCCCGGACGTCACCCTGAGCGACGCCCGCACGCGGATAGGACCCGAGGAAGCGGACCTGAGGGCAGGTGCGCTTGAGGCCCATGAGTGCCTCGCTGACGCGACGGTCGGAGATGTGGCCCTCGGCGTCGACCGCGAAGCAGTAGTTGCCGATGCCCTCGCCCGTCGGCCGGGACTGGATCAGCATCAGGTTGACCCCGCGCACGGCGAACTCCTGGAGGAGCTCCAACAGCGCACCGGGGTGGTCGTCGCCGAGCCACAGCACGACCGAGGTCTTGTCGGCGCCGGTCGGGGCGGCGGGCCGGGCGGGGCGGCCGACAAGCACGAACCGGGTCTCGGCGTTCTCGGCATCGTGGATCTCGGTGACCAGCGGGACGAGCCCGTAGGTGGCGGCGGCGAACTCGCCGGCGAAGGCCGCGTCGAAGCGGCCCTCCTGGACCAGCCGGGCGCCGTCGGCGTTCGAGGCGGCCGACTCCCACACCGCGTCGGGCAGGTTCGCCCGCAGCCAGTTCCGCACCTGCGGCTGGGCGACCGGGTGCCCGGTGACCGTCTTGACGTCCGACAGGGAGGTACCGGGGCGCACCAGAAGCGCGAACGCGATGGGCAGCAGCACCTCCCGGTAGATCATCAGCGGTTCGCCGGAGGCCAGCTCGTCGAGGGTGGCAGTGACCCCGCCCTCCACCGAGTTCTCGATCGGCACCAGGGCGGCAGCGGCCTCGCCGTTGCGCACGGCGTCCAGGGCGGCCGGGACCGACACCATCGGGATGAGCTCCCGGGTGGCTGCTTCCGGCAATGTGCGCAGGGCGGCTTCGGTGAAAGTGCCCTCGGGTCCGAGATACGTGAAGCGGGTGGCCGACATGCGGTCAGCCTAATGCCGGGGTGCTGCCCGCCGGGGTGCTGTTCACCCTTCGAGCAGCCCCTGCCCCACGTACTCACCGGTGCGCGGACCGGGCGGAACCGCGTAGAGGCCGCTGGACTCGTGCCGGATGAAGGCCGACAGCGCGTCACCGCGGTCGAGCTTGCGCTGGACGGGGACGAACCCGCGCAGCGGATCGGCCTGCCAGCACACGAAGAGGAGTCCGGCGTCGGGCGTACCGTCCGGGCCGATCCCGTCGTGGAAGGAGAAGGGGCGCCGCAGCATCGCGGCTCCGCCGTTCTGCTCGGGGGCGGAGATCCGGGCATGGGCGTTGGAAGGGATGACCGGCTTGCCGTCGGTGCCGATCTTGTCGAGTGCCATCTCGGTGGTCTCGCCGCCGCCGGTCAGTGGGGCACCGGTGGCCTTGGTCCGGCCGATCACCTGCTCCTGCTGGGCGAGGGACTGCGTGTCCCAGTCGTCGAGGAGCATCCGGATGCGCCGGACGACGGCGTACGAGCCCCCCGCCATCCAGGCGTGCCCGGCGGGCCCGGGGCCGGCAGCGGGCACGAAGATCCGCTTGTCGAAGTCGGGCTCGGAGGGCTTCGGGTTGCCCGTTCCGTCGATCTGGCCCATGAGGTTGCGGGCGGTCATCGGGGAGGCGGTGGCGCCGGGGGAGCGATTGAAGCCGTTCATCTGCCAACGGACGCGGGCCGCGTCCCCGGCGTCCTTCTGGAGGGCGCGCAGGGCGTGGAACGCGACGAGCCCGTCGTCGGCGCCGATCTGGACCCACAGGTCGCCGTTGCTGCGCTGGGCGTCGAGGTGGTCGGAGGAGAAGTCCGGCAGCGGGTCCAGAGCGGCGGGGCGGCGGGCGGTGAGGCCCGTGCGCTCGAAGAAGGAGTGGCCGAAGCCGAAGGTGACGGTCAAGGAGGACGGCCCGGCGTCGAGGGCGACGCCGGTGTCCTCGGTCGGGGCGGTCTCCCCGGCCATCAACCGGCGGGCGGTCTCGGACCAGCGCCGCAGCAGTGCGGCAGCCTCCGTGCGGCCCGCGCCCGCGGCGAGGTCGAAGGCGACGAGGTGCCCCTTGGACTGCAGAGGCGTGGTGATGCCGGCCTGGTGGTCGCCGTTGAAGGCGACCTGGGTGGCACCGAGGGAGGACAGGCCGCCGGCTGCCCCGGAGGCGGAACCGCTCTCGGAGCCGGCGAGCGCGGAATGCGCGAGCGTGCCACCGGCGGCGCCCAGCGCGAGCCCGGCGGCGCCTGCGGCGCCGACGGTGCCCAGCAGCCGGCGGCGGGAGATTTCGATGTCGGTGTTGCTATGGATCACGCTGGTCAGCCGATCTTCACGGTCTTCTGGACGGTCGTCTGGTCGATGTCGGACGTGCGGACGGTCACGTCGATGCGCCATTCACCGGCGAGCGGCAGCTGCACACCGGACGCCGTCCAGTGCCCCGGGCCGGCGCGGTCGGGCAGGAGGGGCAGGGGGCCGATGTCTTTCGCCGGGAGGGTGAAGGACACCTTGACCTCGGGGAGGTCGAGGGGCGTGCCCTCTTCGGAGTCGGCCCACAGATGAAGGGTGTTGGCGCCGACCCGTCCCGGGTCGAGCTCGAGCCGGACGTTCCCCTTGCCGTTCGGGCCGCCGGTGTCGAAGGGCAGGGTGATCTTCACGGCGCGGTCCGGAACCGCCGTCGCGGTGGAGCCCCGGGAGGTCTCCCGCTCCACGGTGCGACCGGGTTCGGTGCTCGTGAGCACCGTGGTGACGGCGAGCAGTGCCACGGTGACACCCGCCTCGGCGAGCACGGAGCGGCGCAGCCCCGCACGGTCCGGATCGGCGTCACGGACCCGCTTCTCGCGTGCGCTCTCCAGGGCGGCGCGCTGACGGGCGAGCTGGACTGCGCGCCGAGGGTCGGCGGGCACGGCGACCGGCTCTGTTTCACGTGAAACAGCGGCTGCGGCGGCGGCCGTTTCACGTGAAACATCGACGCCGTCCGCGGGAGCGTCGGCGAGCCGTGCGGTCCACGTGCGGGACAGGTACGCGATGCCGACGAGGACGGAGACCAGGCCGACCTTCAGGAGCAGGAGCTGCCCGTACGAGGTTCCGGTCAGTGCCGACCAGCTGCCGAGCTGGCGCCAGGACTGGTAGACGCCGGTGACCGCGAGCACCAGGACACTCACGAAGGCGACCTGGGAGAAGCGCCGGACGGCCGTCCGCTCGATCCCGGGGACCTTGTGCAGGGCGACGAGCAGCGCGGCGAGCCCGCCGAGCCAGGTGGCCACGGCCAGCAGGTGCAGGATGTCGGCCGGCATGGCGATGCCGGGCTGGATGCCCGTGGACGCGTGCTCGGACAGGGCCCAGGTGGCGGCGATGCCGGCGGACACGACGGCCCCGCCGATGCCCAGACCGAAGGTGAGGTCGTTGGTGTCCCGGGCCTCGGTGTCCCGGGCCTCGGTGTCCCCGGCCTCCTCCGCGTCCTTCTTCGCGCTCTCCACCACGCCGTCCTCCGCGGCCGCGGCGCCCTGTCGGCGTGCGTAGACGCCGAAGAGGACCGCGATGAAGAGGGCCGCGGCGCCCAGCAGGAGCAGCCGCGAGATCAGCGAGGCACCGGTCTTGGTTTCCAGGACTGCCTTCAGACCCTCGAGGTCGAAGACGTCGGCGAAGGTTCCGGACCCGGTGTACGGGGCGCGGAGCACGAGCATGGCGAGGGTGGCGGCCGTCAGGGTCACCCAGGCCCGTACGACGAGCTTCTGGAGCGGCCGTTCGGCGGCTCCCCGGCGCCAGCACAGCAGGATGAAGGCGGCGCCGCCGACGAGGACGGTGAAGCCGGCGTAGGCGGCGTAGCGGGCGATCCCGTACGCGATGCCGACCGGCCCGCCGCCCGCCTGCCCGGCGGGCAGGGCGACATCGGTGGCCGAGGGCGCTCCGATGGAGAAGGTGAAGGCGCCGGAAATCGGGTGGCTGTCGGCGGAGACGGCCTGCCAGGCGACGGTGTACGTGCCGTTGGGCAGCCCGGAGTGCAGCGCCGTGCCGTAGCGGATGGTGTTCCCGCTGCACATGTCGCGCAGTTCGCCGGTGTCCACGCGCTTGCCCTGGGGGTCCAGCACGCGGATGGAGTCGTCGCCCAGGGCGACCTGCTCCGAGAAGGAGAGCGTGACCTGGGCGGGGGCCGTGGCGACCACCGCCCCGTCCGCGGGGTCGCTCGCGGTGAGCGCGGCGTGTGCCGAGGCCGGGGAGGCCGCGGTGAACAGGGCTGCCAGCAAGGCCGCGAGGACCAGCACGAGCCGCGGCAGCAGTGCCGCGGTCCGGGCGTGAACCGTGGAGGGGGCGGGGGCGGTGGCCGTCATGGCGAGTCGCTTCCTCGGTCCGTCAGTGGCCGTTGCCGGCGGTGGATGTCGGAGACTGCGCGGTGTACGTCCGTTCCTTCACATCGAGCTCGACCTTGACCGGGCCTGCCTTCTCGAAGCGCAGCTCGATGGTGACCTTGTCGCCGACCTTCGGCGTGCTCTTGAGCCCCATGAACATGATGTGGTCGCCCCCGCGCTCCAGCTTGAGCTCGCCGTTGGCGGGCACGTCCAGGGACTGGACCTGCTGCATCTTCTGGTTCTTCGTCTCGTGGATCTGCAGATCGTCGGAGAGCGTGGAAGAGACGCCGGTGAGCTTGTCGGCGGTCTCGGAGTCGTTCTTGATGACCATGAACGCGCCGGCCATCTTGTCGTTGACCGGCTGGGGCATGAAGGCGCCGCTGACCGTCGGCGCGGGCTTGGACGCCTCGTCCTTGGAGCCGGAACAGCCGGATATGGCGAGCGCTGCCGTCAGGGAGAGGGCGGCGGCGAGGGTGCGGGTGGTGCGGGCGATCACGGGTTCTCTCCCTTGATGATCTTCGGCAGATCCTTGGTGTAGTCGTCGACGGTCGTGCCCTCGCCGTAGAGGACGTAGC
This sequence comes from Streptomyces sp. cmx-11-4, assembly GCA_049998195.1. Taxonomy (GTDB): domain Bacteria; phylum Actinomycetota; class Actinomycetes; order Streptomycetales; family Streptomycetaceae; genus Streptomyces. Next base: position 124,554 of record JAEBET010000004.1, on the reverse strand, counting down.
CCTCGTCGGTCTTGGGCGAGAACGCGATGACCTGGGCGCCGTGCATGGAGACGACGCTGTCACCCTCCTTCTTGGCGGCCTCGATACCGATGCCGAGCGAGCGCGCGGCGGCCTGGATGGCGGCGAAGTCCCCGGTGAGTCCGGTGAAGGACGGGTCCTGGGCCCTGAGCCACGCGCCGAGGGAGTCGGGAGTGTCCCGTTCGGGGTCGGTGGTGACGAAGACGACCTGGAGGTTGTCCTGGTCGGCCTTGGGGAGTGCCTTCTTGGCGACGGCGATGTTGCTCATCGTCAGCGGGCACACGTCGGGGCAGCTGGTGTAGCCGAAGTAGATGAGCGTCGGCTTGCCCTTGGTCTGCTCGCGCAGGTTCCACGGCTTGCCCGTGGTGTCGGTGAGGACCAGCTCCGGCTTGGTGAACGGGCGGTCCAGCACGGTCGCGGCCTTGGTGTTGCTCTGGCCGCCGGAGATCTGGTTGACCGCATTGGGCTTGGCGGGTTCGCCGCCGCAGGCGGTCAGGGTGAGTGCGGCCGCCGCGAGGAGTGCGGCGACCGTCACGCGTGTGGTGCGCATGGAGAGATGTCCCTGGGATCGGGGATGTGACGGATGTTGGGGAACGGCGGGCCGACGGGCGCGGCCGGTCAGGCGGAGCGGCGACGCGAGGCGACGCCGAAGGCGACACCGCCGAGCCCGATGACGATTCCGGCGATGCCGAGGGCGCGCGCGGTCGTGTCGGAGCCGTGCTCGGCGTCGGCCTGGTCGTGGCCGTGCTCGGCGTCCTTGGGGTTCTTGTCGGTGCTCTCGTCGGCGTTCTTGTCGCCGGCATCGTGGTGATCGGCGCCCTTGGCTGCGGTCAGCTTCAGGACGGGCGCGGGGTTCTGCGGTTCCGCGGCGCCCTCCTTGGCCTCTTCGATCCAGCGGACGACCTCGCCGTTGTCGTAGGTCTGGATGGACTTGAAGACCATCTGGTCCGCGTTCTCGGGCAGCTTGCCCACGGAGAGCGGGAACTGCTGGAACTTGCCGGGCTCGATCTTGCCGCCGGACCAGGTGACCTTGGTGACGGCCTCGTTGATCTGCTTGCCGTGGACGGTGAGCGGCTTGTCGAGCTTGCTCTTCTCGACCGTCACGGTCCACCCGGGAACGTCCTGCGGCATGACGGACGTGAGCGGCTGGTCGATCGGGAAGTTGACCTCCAGCTGCGTGGTCGAGGCGTTGTCGCGCTCGTTGGGGACCTTGAAGTCGATCGTCGCGTAGCCGCCCTTGGCGGCCTCGCCGGGCTGTACGCCGACGTGCGCGAAGGCGGGACCGGACAGCAGGAGGACGGTGCCGGCGGCGAGGGCGGCGGCGAAGGAGACGCGAGAGGTCTTCATGGCGGAAACACTCCACGGAAGCAGGGGTGACGGTGGCTCCGCGCACGGGTGCGCGCGGAGTTCGCGGCACCGGTGCTCCCGTCGTGTGGGTCCCGGGGAGGAGGGTGCCGCGTCAGGCTGCGAGGGCGAGCGCCGGGGGCGGCCCGCGCCTGATCACCGCGTGCTGGAGCGCCTCACGGCCGGTGGCGGCCGCGGGACCGGCCGCGGTCCGCAGGATCCGCGGGGTACCGGCGGGCGTGCCCGGGAGTCCCGCGCCGAGGGCCCGTACGAAGGCCAGCGCGGCCCGCAACGGGCGTACCGGGTCGGCTTCGGCGGACAGCCGGGACAGTTCGACGAGCCGGAAGAGGGCGGCGTCGCCACGGCCGAGGAGCCAGCCGACGGCCAGTGCGGCCAGCAGGTGGCCGAGCAGCATGGCAGGGCTGAACAGCCCGGTCGCGGGCGCCGCGGTGGCCGCCTGCGCTACGTGGGCGTGCGCCCCGTGGCCCTGCGTGGCGAGCTGTCCCGCCTGAGCGGCCTCCGCGGCCAGGGCTGCCGGGTCCAGCCCGGCGGTCGTCAGGATCTGCCGGGCGTCCGCCGGGCTGAGCGGTACGGAGTTGCCCCCGCAGACCAGCCGCGCGGCGAGCTCGGCCAGCGAGCTGTCGGCAGCGGTGGCCGGTGTCCGAGCCGCCGACGCCGCCGCGGCGCTGTGCTGGCCGAGGCCGAACACCGTGTGCAGCGCGAGCTGTCCGGCGGTCAGCCCGGCCGCGATGCCGGGCAGCGAGCGCCGGCGTCCGGCGAGCGGCGCGGCGACCGCGAAGACGGCGAGGAAGCCGAGACACAGGGACCACCACGGCACCGTGGCACAGGACGCCAACGCGTGCCCCGCCGCGGACAGCACGACACAGACCGCGGTGAACACCGCGGCCCGGATGAGCCGGAGGCCGGCTCCGGCGTGCGTCGCGTGGGGGGCAGTCATGGCCGGGCCATCATCGCACTGGCCTTGGGCCCTCCATACGGCAGGTCCGGAAGGTCCCATCAGTCCGTCATGGGACCTGCTCCGGCGGCCTGGCCGGAGGATGCGGCGGCCACCGCCGCATATACCGGATCCCGGGAGAGCCACATCGGCCGAACGAGGGCATTCGAGCTGTCGGAGGCCCCATGGGCGCTTACGGGCCCCCATGGGCGGCAATAGGTAACCGTATGAGCATCTGGTGGTCTCTCCACTTGAGGCGCGAAGCCGCGAGCGTGCCGCTCGCCAGGCGACTGCTGCTCGGGACGATGGAGACCGCGGGGGTGGACCCGGACATCTCCTACGACCTCTCGGTGGCGCTGAGCGAGGCGTGTGCGAACGCCGTGGAGCACGGCGGGAGCGGCAAAATCCCCGATGAGACCGAGGCGTACCACGTCACGGCCTATCTGGACGGGGACTGCTGCCGCATCGAGGTGACCGATTCGGGTCCGGGGTTCCCGCCCGCGGCGGTGGCCCGTCGCAGACCCTCGCTGGCCGAGCACGGCCGCGGCATGCACCTGATCGAGGAACTCGCCGACCACGTCCGTTTCCGCAACCGGCCCGGTCGCGGCGCGGTCGTGAGCTTCGACAAGATGCTGAAGTGGCGCGACGACGCGCTGCTGAAGGTGTCGTAGAAACACCGACGGGCGGGACCCCTTGCCGGGGCCCCGCCCACCCGTGGCGCCGACATCGCGCCGGGACCGCTCGTCAGCCCTTGAGGCGTGCCATCCAGGCCTCGACCTCGACCGAGGTGCGGGGCAGCCCGGCCGACAGGTTCCGGTTGCCGTCCTCGGTGACGAGGATGTCGTCCTCGATCCGGACGCCGATGCCGCGGTACTCCTCGGGCACGGTCAGGTCGTCGGCCTGGAAGTACAGGCCGGGCTCGACGGTGAGGCACATGCCCGGCTCCAGTGTGCCGTCGACGTACGCCTCGGTGCGCGCGGCGGCACAGTCGTGGACGTCCATGCCGAGCATGTGGCCGGTGCCGTGCAGGGTCCAGCGGCGCTGCAGGCCGAGTTCCAGGACGCGCTCGACCGGGCCCTCCAGCAGGCCCCACTCGACGAGCTTCTCGGCCAGGACGTGCTGGGAGGCGTCGTGGAAGTCGCGGAACTTGGCACCCGGCTTGACCGCGGCGATGCCGGCTTCCTGGGACTCGTACACCGCGTCGTAGATCTTGCGCTGGATGTCGCTGTACGTGCCGTTGATCGGTAGCGTGCGCGTGACGTCGGCGGTGTAGAGGGAGTGGGTCTCCACACCGGCGTCGAGCAGCAGCAGGTCGCCGGAGCGGACGTCGCCGTCGTTGCGGACCCAGTGCAGGGTGCAGGCGTGCGGGCCGGCGGCGCAGATGGAGCCGTAGCCGATGTCGTTGCCCTCGACGCGGGCCCGCAGGAAGAAGGTGCCCTCGATGTAGCGCTCCGACGTGGCCTCGGCCTTGTCGAGGACCTTCACGACGTCCTCGAAGCCGCGGACGGTGGAGTCGACGGCCTTCTGCAGTTCGCCGATCTCGAAGTCGTCCTTCACGGCGCGTGCCTCGGAGAGGTAGACGCGCAGCTCCTCGTCGCGCTCCTTGGTCACCTTGTCGGTGAGGGCGGACTCGATGACCGAGTCGTGGCCGCGCACGTTGCGTACCGGGCCCTCGGCCTCGGTGAGGGCTTCGGCGAGCTCGCGGACGTCCTTGGCGGGGATGCCCAGGAGCTGCTCGGCCTCGGTGAGGGAGTGGCGCCGGCCGACCCACAGCTCGCCCTGGCCCGAGAGCCAGAACTCGCCGTTCTCGCGGTTGGAGCGCGGCAGCAGGTAGACGGTGGCCGTGTGGCCGGTCTCCCCGGTGGGCTCCAGGACCAGGACGCCGTTCTCGGTCTGGTCGCCGGTGAGGTACGCGTACTCGGTCGAGGCGCGGAAGGGGTACTCGGTGTCGTTCGAGCGGGTCTTCAGGCGGCCCGCGGGGACGACGAGGCGCTCGCCGGGGAAGCGCGTGGACAGCGCGGCGCGGCGGGCGGCGGTGTGCGCGGCCTGGGCGATGGGCTCCAGTCCGCGCAGCTCGGTGTCGGCCCAGCCGGTGCGCATGCTCTCGGCGAGTTCGTCGCTGACGCCCGGGTACAGAGCGTTCTTGCGCTGCTTGTGCGTCTTCTTGGGCTGCTCTTCTTCCGGGGTCTCCGGGGTGAGCTCGTCAGCCACGTCATTCTCCTCAGCTACGACGACAGGCACGGACCGGGGTGGGGCCCTTGTCCATCGTATGTGCGAGCACCCGGAGGCCCTTGTGCCTTATCGCACAAACGACCGTTTTGATCGCACCGAGGCACCGGTGCACCGGTGCACCGGTCGCACTGCTCGCACCGAGGCGCACTGCTCGCACCGTCGCACTCGTCGCAGCGCTCACTCGAACCGGGCGGCGAGCAGGACGATGTCCTCGGGCAGGTCGGCCGGGTCTCCTTCCGGCAGCACGGTCCGCAGGATGTGGTCGCAGAGGGCGGCCGGGTCCTCCCGGGCGGTACGGGGGACCGACGCGGCCGCCGCGTGGAGCCGGGCATAAGCCCGGTCCATCGGGTCGCCGGTGCGGCGCAGCAGCCCGTCCGTGTACAGCAGCACCGTTTCTCCGGGTGCGGGCTCGATCTCCACGCTCGGTGCCTCCCAGCAGGACAGCATCCCGAGCGGTGCGGAGAGCGAGGTCTCCACGTACTCCGTGCGGCGCTCGCCGATGAGCAGCGGCGGGGCGTGCCCGGCGCCGGCCAGGATGATCTTCCGCAGGGCGGGCTCGCAGTAGGCGAAGAGCGCGGTGGCCGAGCGTGCGGGCTCGGTGAGGCGCAGCAGCAGCTCCAGGTCGGACAGGACGGCGACCGGGTCCTCCCCCTCCATCACGGCGTAGGCGCGCAGCGAGGCCCGGAGCCGCCCCATCGCGGCGACGGCGCTGGGCCCCGAACCCGTGACGGAGCCGACGGCCAGACCCAGGGCGCCCTCGGGCAGGGGCAGCGCGTCGTACCAGTCGCCCCCGCCGCGCGGCCCGGAGTGGTGGCGGGCGGCGAGCTCGACCCCGGGGACCCGGGGGAGGCGGCTGGGCAGCAGTTCCTCGGTGACGGTGGCCAGGCGCGAACGGGAGCGCTCGACCTCCAGCATCCGGGCGAGGTGCTCGGCGGCGTGCCGTACGTAGAGCCCGACGAGGTCGCGCTGGCGGTCGTTGGGCTCGGCCTGCTCGTCGTAGAGCCAGACGGCGGCGCCGAGCCGGCCGGTGGCCTCGGCGGTCAGCGGGAGCGCGTAGCTGGCGGCGTAGCCCAGGCGGGCGGCGACCTCGCGGTGGCGGGGGTCGACGGGGGCGGCGAAGCCTCCGGTGCCGGGAGCCTCGCCGGCTTCGGGGAGCACCTCGGAGCCGCCGTGGGCATCGGGGAGGCCGTCGAGGATGCGGCCGTACGAGGTCGCGCTGCGCGGCACGGTCTCGATGTGGCCGAGGTCGGCGTGGCCGAGTCCGAGGCCGATCGTGCTCGTGGGGCCGAGCCCGTCGGAGGGCTCCAGGACGATCAGGCCGCGGCGGGCGCCGACGAGCGCGGCACCGGCGCGCAGGAACTCGTGGAGGGAGGACTCGAGATCCCCGGTGCGGGCCAGGCGCTCGGTGAGTTCGTGGAGGGTGGTGAGGTCCGAGACCATGCCTGCCAGCCGGTCCTGGATGAGACCGCCCGGGCCGGGTGCCGGGGCCGGGGCGGGGGTGGTCCGGGTGGGCGTGGGCGCCACAGTGTGCGGTGGCGTCGTAACCGTTGGATCGATTCCAGCCACTTTCGGCAGATGCGGGGCGCTCATGGCGTCCGCCTTTCCACCTGGTGCGATTCGCCAAATAGCATCGCAAACCCCCAGATCGTGCTGCGCCGCCATCAAGGAATCCACATCTACACGCACACACGGATGCATGTCCAGCATTGCCCAGGTGGGAATCCTGGTGTCCGTGGGACGGCAACTCACTGTCCAGCCAAGGCTAGAACTTGGCCGGAAAAAGCTGGAAGCAGGCGGTTTTTGCGGTCGACTGGACGGGCTCTGCAAGGGGTCCGGGTACGTAATCGGTAGTGCCCGGGGCCAGTTGGTGCGGCCCCGGCGCTGTTCTGTCACGATCTCGGCACTGCCGCGATGCTCCGTGTGACCTTCCCGGCGAGGGGCCGGGAACCGACCGGAGGTGGCCGTCGTCCTTAGCGGCGGCAGCCGGTGCGGACTTGCGTTCCATGACAAACCGCACGAACCGTGTGAACCTGCCTATAGCGGACAGTGACGCGAAACCTGTACGTGTGGTGATACACCGCTTACATGGTGTGATGTGGCCCTCGACGTTCAACGGAAAGGAACGAGCGCTCATGCGCGAGATCCTCGTAAGGCGTCTCCAGCGGCTCCGCGATCGCTTTAAATCCCTGCGCCCCGTCCCGCGACAGACCGGCACGACGCCGGCTCTCCTCGAAGCGGCGCTCACCTGCGCCACCCATTGGCAGTGGCCCGTGCTGCCCGGCGTCGGCCGGTCCGCCGCGGACGGCTCGCGCTGCGCCTGCCCCGACCCCGACTGCGTCGTCCCCGGCGCGCACCCGTTCGATCCGGGGCTGCTCGCGGCCACCACCGACCCCCGGATGGTGACCTGGTGGTGGACCAACCGGCCCACCGCCCCTGTCCTGATGGCCACCGGGGGGACCGCTCCGTGTGCGGTGAGCCTGCCGGCAGGCGCGGCCGCGCGGGCCCTCGTACGGCTGGACGCGCAAGGCATGAGGCTCGGGCCGGTCGTGGCCACGCCCACGCGCTGGTCGCTGCTGGTGGCGCCGTATTCGCTGGAACTGCTCGGCGAACTCCTCTACGCCAAGGATCATGTGCCCTCCTCCCTGCGTTTCCACGGTGAGGGCGGCTATCTCCTGCTGCCGCCTTCCGCCGCATCCAGTGGTGGCCAGGTCCGGTGGGAGAGGGAGCCGTCTTCGGAGCCGGCCGGGCCCGGGGGCGCGCCGGAACTGTGGCTCCCGCAGGTGGGGGCGGTCGTGGACGCGCTGGTCGAGGCGAGCAGCGGCGCGCCGGGTGGCGGCAGCAGACTCGCCTACTGACCTGCCCGGTTCCCGGTTCGGCTGATCACTGGGTGGACGGCGCCCGTGCGGATCACTCGTACGGGTGCCAGCGGGACGAGTTTCCAAGGGAATTGGGCGCGGGGATCTCCGTGCCCCATTCCCGCATCGCTATCTTCGGCGAATGAATCTCCGCCTGATCGGTATCGGCGCCGGTGTGCTGATCATCTTGTCGCTCCCGCTCGCAGGAGCGATCGCCGGGCCGGATTTCGCCGGTCAGGATGACGGAAAAAGCGGCGGCTTGTTCTCGACCCTCGGGCTGTCGGACTCTTCGCGGACTTCTCCCACGGCTCCCGTGCGTGCGGCGGCGCCGACGCCGTCGGCGGCCGGGCCCGAACGGCCGGGCCCCATCGAGCAGCCCCGTACGGATGCGCGGTGCGGCCCCGAGCTGTCCTCACCCCATGGTGTGGAGGCGCAGACGTGCATTCTGGTGGGTGAGGGCCAGACGTGGGGCCGGAGTTACTACCGGAACACGAGTGGTCGCGCGATGGATGCCGTGCTGACGGTGATGGGGCCCGCCGGGCGTACGGTGCAGATCCTTTGCGCGGTCGGCGCGGGCGACGAGCCGGGGCTGTGCGAGACGCCGAAGGAGAACTCGGCAGGGGCGCCGGACAGCTACTCGGCCGTAGCGGAATTTGCAGTTCCGGATGAGGAAGGGAAGCTGCTCCTGCGGTCCGGGAGCAACTCACCGGCACCCACAGACGGTTGAGTACCGCCAGAATGTGAAGGCCCGGTCGCTGGCGACGGGGGATGCACCAGCGACCGGGCTACAAGAACGGTAACAAGAGATCGCCTGTACGCAAATTCGATCTCTGATATTCAGACACCGATTTGCAGACGGTTAGCGGGAGTTGTGACTCCTGTCACCGGATCGGCGCGAGCGCGCGGGTCAGCTGAGGGTCACCTGTCGGTTGGTGAGCCCGCCGCGCGCCCGGCGCTCCTCCGTGGTCAGCGGGGCGTCCGAGGCCAGAGCCGTGGCGAGCCGTTCCGCGAACTCCGCCGCGGGCTTCTCGACGTCGTCGGCCGTGACCCCGGTGGGCAGGTCCCAGACGGGGACCATCAGGCCGTGCGCGCGGAAGGAGCCGACGAGCTTGGTGCCTTCGCCGAGCGAGGAGGTGCCGGCCGCGTGCAGCCGCGCGAGGGCGTCGAGCAGCTTCTCCTCGGGTTGCGGCATGACCCAGCGCAGGTGGTTCTTGTCCGGGGTCTCGCACCAGTAGGCCGCGTCCACGCCCGTCAGCTTGACGGTGGGAATGGCGGCGGCGTTGGCCCGCTCCAGCGAGGCGGCGATCTCCGGGGAAGCGCTCTGGGCGCTCTCCGATTCCGGAATCCAGAATTCGAAGCCGGTGTGCACAACCGGCTCGAAAACGCCGTCGGAGTCCAGGAGATCCTGAAGTCGCGGACCGTCGGCCGGCACCCGGCGCGCCGGAACCGGCGTACCAGGCTCCGCTACGAGTGCCCGCTCGAGGGTGTCTGCCATGTCGCGGCCGAGGTCCCCGCTGGAGGAGTCGTTCTGCAGGCCGAGGAGGACGGAGCCGTCCTCGCGGCGCAGCGCCGGCCAGGCCATGGGGAGCACGGTGACCAGCGTGACGGAGGGGACGCCCTCGGGCAGGCCGCCCTTGAGGGTCAGCGGAACGGTGGCGGCCGGCACGAGTTCGCGCAGCGCGACCCAGTCGCACTCGCCCGGCAGGCCCTCGAAAGGACGCCGTACGTGCTCGGTGACGGCGTGCGCGGCGGCTGCGCCGTGGCATGCCTTGTAGCGGCGCCCGGATCCGCAGGGACAGGGCTCGCGCGCGCCCACCACCGGGATTTCACCGTTGTTGAGCTGCGGCTTTGCAGTCTTGGCTGCGGGGCGCTTCTTGGCCATCGTGGGTGTCTCCCGGTTGCGGCGGTACGGCGTCGTGTCTGGGCGCGAGCCTAGCCGTTCGTACCGCCGGAACCGGTGGGGTGCGGCCGGGAGCACGGTCGGCGTGCGCTCCCGGACGGCCGCCTCATGCGATGCCCGGTACTGCTGTGTTGCTGTTCTGCTGTGCTGCTTTGCGCTCGTTCACGGATCCAGGTCGCGGATCCAGGTCAGGGATCCAGGTCGAGGATCCTGGTTCACGGCTCCAGGTCGTCGAAGGCCGTGCTGAAGTCGATCGCCGGGGGCGCAACGCGCGTAGCGAAATCCTCGTGCCGGGTCCCACAGGCAACGATCACCCAGACGGTGACCTCACCCGCCGCTCCATCCCGGACACCCCAGTCCTGGGCCAGCGCGCTGATGATGTTCAGCCCGCGGCCGCCCCGTGCGGTGACCGAAGGCGTGGCCGGGACCGGGCGGGTGGGTCCGCCTCCGTCCGTGACCTCGACCGTCAGCCGCCCCGCTCTGTCGACGCGCCATGCGGCGCGTATCTCCCCGTCCCCGACTTCCCGCGCGCCCAGGGGCCTGCCGTGTCGGCAAGCGTTGCTGAGCAGTTCGGAAAGGATCAGTACGGCATCGTCCACGACCGATTCGGACACCCCGCTGATGCGCAACTGTTCGCGCATCCGGTGTCGCGCCTCGCCCACGCCCGCAGGACCATGGCGTACATCCATGCACGACGACGTGGGCACTTCCTGTGCCACCACCAACGCCACCCCCGGAACCTCCTTAGCCCCACGCATGGTCTGGATGCCCCAATGGCCTGGACCGGAAACCGTCGCAGCGGAGCCCTCTGACGCATTCGCGCCGACCGGATGCGGAGCGGATGCGCCGGGGCACACCCTGTTACCGGCGGGGTAAAAGGGGCTGGTGGGCAAAAGGGGACGTCAGCGCCCCAGTTGGGACAGAACCTGACGCGGTCTGTTCGTGATGATCGCTTCTACTCCCAAATCAGCGCAGAGCTGAACGTCTTGGGGGTCGTTCACTGTCCAGACGTGCACGGTATGGCCGGCGCCCTGCAGCTTGCGGATGAAGCCGGGGTGGTTGCGCACGATCCGCATGCCGGGGCCGGCGATCTTCACTCCGGCGGGCAGCCGGCCGTCGCGCATCCGGGGCGAGATGAACTGCATCAGGTACACGGTGGGGATCGTCGGGGCGGCGGCCCGCACCCGGTGCAGCGAGCGGGCGGAGAAGCTCATGACCCGCACCGGGTGCGGCCCCTCGGCGGCGGGGGCGTCCAGGCCGAACCGCTTGAGCAGGAAGAGCAGGCGCTCCTCCACCTGTCCGGCCCAGCGGGTCGGGTGCTTGGTCTCGATCGCGAGGGGGACCGGCCGCCCGGCGTCGGAAACCAGCTCCAGCAGCCGTTCCAGGGTGAGGACGGAGGTGCGCTCGGGGTCCGCGTCCCAGTCGGGGGACTCCTCGCGGTCCTTCCAGGAGCCGAAGTCGAGAGCGGCGAGGTCGGCCAGCTCCAGGGCGGAGACGGCGCCGCGGCCGTTGGAGGTGCGGTTCACCCGGCGGTCGTGGACCAGGACCAGATGGCCGTCGGCGGTCAGCCGGATATCGCATTCGAGGGCGTCGGCGCCATCCTCGATGGCTTTGCGGTAGGCGGCCAGGGTGTGCTCGGGGGCGTCCTCCGAGGCGCCGCGGTGGGCGACGACCTGGATGGGGCGCGGCGTTGCGTGGGTCACTGGGTCATGGTGCCACCGACTGGCTGATCGGTGCCGGGGCCGGGCGGGAGCCGGGTCCTGGGGATGCATCCGGAATGCCGGATATAAAGAATGGCAGGAGATGCACAGGTCCGGCTTACAGTGCTCTGACGGGCCATGGGAAAGGCTTTGCCCAGGAACTTGTACGGCACGTCGAACGTTCAGTCGGCCCGATACGCCAGAGAATTCTGCAGCCGTGTGTGACGAGGAGAGAGCGCTGTGAGCACCGAGAACGAGGGCACCGCGGCCCCTACACCCCCCGCGGCCCCGTCCGCACCCCCTGCTCCGGCCTCCGAGACGTGGGCGGCCGGACCGGTCCCCGCCGCCGAGCCGGTCACCCAGCAGCTGCCGCACACGGCGGCGCCGGGCACCGAGCCGACCCAGCAGATTCCGCCCGTGCCGGAGCCCCCGGCGGGAGCTCGGCCCGTGGCTCCCGCTGCGGCTCCTGCTCCCGCTCCGGCCCAGCCCCCTGCCGCTGCCCCGGCCCCGGCGTATGGCCAGCCGCCCGCGCCGGCCCCCGCCCCGGCGGCGTACGGGGCCGAGGGCTGGCCGCCCCCGCCGCCCACGGTGCCCGCGTACGGTGCGGGCGGCGGCCACGGCGGCGGTGCCTGGGGCGCCCCCCTCGGTGCGGACGGCACCCCGCCGGCCAAGCCGAAGGGCAGGGGCGGCCTGATCGCGGGCGTGCTCGTGGCGGCGCTCCTGGCCGGCGGCATTGGCGGCGGCGTCGGCTACTGGGCCGCCGACCGGAGCAAGGACGGCACCGGCTCGACCACGATCAGCGCGGGCAACACCCCGAAGGACCTCAAGCGGGATGCCGGCTCCATCGCGGGCCTCGCCGCGGGCGCGCTGCCCAGCGTGGTCACCATCGAGGCCTCGGCCGGCGACGGCGACGGCGGCACCGGCACCGGGTTCGTCTACGACCAGCAGGGCCACATCCTCACCAACAACCACGTCGTGGCCTCCGCCGCGAACGGCGGCAAGCTCACCGCCACCTTCTCCGACGGCAAGAAGTACGACGCCGAGGTCGTGGGCCGGGCTGAGGGCTACGACGTCGCCGTCCTCAAGCTGAAGAGCCCGCCCGCCGGCCTCAAGCCGCTGCCGCTCGGCGACTCCGAGAAGGTCGCGGTCGGCGACGCCACCATCGCCATCGGTGCCCCCTTCGGCCTGTCCAACACGGTCACCACCGGCATCGTGAGCGCCAAGAACCGCCCGGTCGCCTCCGGTGACGGCTCCGGCGGCAAGAACTCGTACATGAGCGCGCTCCAGACGGACGCCTCGATCAACCCGGGCAACTCCGGGGGCCCCCTCCTCGACGGGCGCGGCGCCGTCATCGGCATCAACTCCGCGATCCAGTCTGCGGGCAACGGCGGCTTCGGCGGCGGTCAGGCCGGTTCGATCGGCCTCGGCTTCGCCATCCCGATCAACCAGGCGAAGAACGTCGCCGAGTCGCTGATCAAGACGGGCAAGCCGGTCTACCCGGTGATCTCGGTCTCCGTGGACCTCCAGGCCAAGGCCGAGGGCGCCAAGATCTCCGAGCAGGGCGCACCCGCCAACGACCTGGTCGACCCGAACGGCCCGGCCGGCAAGGCGGGCCTCAAGCCCGGCGACATCATCACCGAATTCGGCGGCAAGCCGGTCGACAGCGGCCCGACCCTCATCAGCATGATCTGGACGTACAAGCCCGGCGACACGGTGAAGCTGACGTACCTGCGCGCCGGCAAGCCGACCACGGTCGACATCACCCTCGGCTCGCGGGTCGGGGACAAGTAACGGGCGCGCCACGCGCATCGGTGGCTTGTTGGGAGGGGCCGTAGGCGGGATTCCGCCTACGGCCCCTCCCAACGTCCGCTTATGCTTCACGGGTGTTCGATTCCCGGCACATACGGACGTTCCACACCGTGGTCGCCTCAGGCTCCTACTCGGCGGCCGCCCGCGTTCTGGGATACACCCAGCCCGCCATCACCCAGCAGATGAAGGCGCTCGAACGCGCCGTCGGAACCCCGCTGTTCACCCGCGTGGGCAGAAAGATGCAGCTCACTGAGGCCGGGGAGTCCCTGTCGCGGCACGCCGAGAATATCCTCGGCAGCCTCTCCGCCGCCGAGGCCCAGCTCAAGGCGTACGCACGACTGCGCACGGGGCGCGTGCGGCTCTGCGGCTTTCCCAGCGCCAACGTCACCCTCGTCCCCGAGGCCTTGAGCGGTCTGGCCAAGGAGCACCCGGGCGTACAGGTGGAGCTGCTGGAGGGGGAGCCGCCGGAGTCGCTGCGCCGGCTGGAGCGCGGGGAGTGCGACATCACCCTGGCCTTCACCTATCCCGGGCTGCACGAGGAGGTCCCGGAGGAGGTCGCCGAGGTCAGGCTGCTGGAGGACCAGCTGACGGTGCTGCTACCGACCGGGCACCCACTGGCCAGACGGCGGGCCGTACACCTGGCCGACCTGGCCGAGGAGCAGTGGATCGCGGGCTGCCCGCGCTGCCGGGCCAACCTCCTGCACGAATGCGCGGAGCTGGGCTTCGTACCCGACATCCGCTTCGCCACCGACGACAACCTGGTGGTGCAGAGCCTGGTCGGGCAGGGGCTGGGCGTGGCCATGATGCCCGCGCTGGTACTGCCCTCCCTCTCGCTGAACCGCGTGTGCGGACGGGCGCTCCAGCCCGCGGCCCGCCGCCACATCGCCGCCTACGTCCACCGCGACCACCTGCGCGTCCCGGCGACGGCGGTCGTACTGGACGCACTGAAGAGCGCGGCCGCGAACCGCGTCGGCTGCTGACCGACCCATAAGCAGAGCTTGGGATTTCGGGTCACAACTGTCGTTGGACGTGATCAAACGGCAGCAGGACGCTGCCCTTATGACCACCACCACGCCGGCCCGTACGACCACGAGGATGGCCGCCCTCGTCAGTGAGATCCGCAGGGTCGTGGACCGGGGGCTGGCTCCGGACCTCACCGCGTACCTGGTGGGCGAACGCCTCGCCCCGCATCTGGGCGCACCCGACCTGCTGACCCCGGCACAGCAGGAAGGCGCCCCGGAGCGGTACCGGCAGCACGTGCTGCACGCCGAGTCCGACGGCAGTTTCTCGGTGGTGGCGCTGGTGTGGCTGCCCGGCCAGGAGACCTGCATCCACGATCACGTGGCGTGGTGCGTGGCCGGGGTGCACCAGGGCCAGGAGAGCGAGCACCGCTACCGGCTCTCGCCCGGGCCGGACGCGGCCCGGCTCGTGGCCACCGAGGACGTGGTCAACGGCCAGGGCGAGGTCTGCGGATTCGCCCCGCCCGGGGACATCCACAAGGTGCGCAACTCCTGCCGTACGAAGGCGATATCCGTGCACGTGTACGGAGCCGACGTGTCCAGGCTGGGCACCAGCATCCGACGCGTCTACACGCTCCCCGTCGACTGATGGCCCTCCTCCACCGCCCCCAAGGTGTGGGGGTCCGGCATGTTTCACGTGAAACATCCACCGTCTGGCCGGGGTTGGCTGCGGCCGCGGGGGGTGCCTTGGCGGCTTGGTGCATCCACCGGGTGGTACCCGCCGTCCCCATGCTGACCGCGTCGGTGGTCCTGGGTATCGCCGTGGCGCACCTTCCCGGCCTGCGGAGCTACGTACGCGGAACCGCCCGTCCCGGCCTCTCCCTGGCGGGGCGGCGGCTGATGCGGATAGGCATCGTCCTGCTGGGCCTCGGCCTGGGGCTGGACCAGGTCCTGCGGCTCGGCTGGGCGACCGTGGCCATGGTGGCCGCCGTGGTCGCGGCCACCTTCTTCGGCACCCTCTGGCTGGGGCGGCGCCTCGGACTCCCGGGCGACCAGCCCTTGTTGGTCGCCACCGGCTACTCGATCTGCGGAGCCTCGGCGATCGGCGCGGTGAGCGAGGTATCGGGGAGCGACGAGGAGGACGTGGCCGCCTCGGTGGCGCTTGTGACCCTGTGCGGGACGCTCGCGATCGCTGTGCTCCCCCTCCTGCAAGGGCCCCTGGGGCTCTCCGACCCCGCCTTCGGCCGGTGGGTCGGCGCGAGCGTCCACGACGTCGGCCAGGTGGTGGCCACCGCGCAGGCCGCCGGCCCGGGGGCCCTCGGCGAAGCGGTGCTGGTCAAGCTGATGCGCGTGGCGCTGCTCGCACCGCTGGTCGCGGCCGTCGCCTTCTCCGTACGGGCCAGGCGGCGCGGGGTGCGCACGGCCTCGGGTCGCCGGCCGGCCCCGGTACCGCTGTTCGTGGCCGGGTTCCTGGCCGCGGCGGCCCTGCGTGCCACAGGTGCCCTGCCCGACCTGGCGCTGGAGTGGGCGCACACCGCACAGGAGGCCCTGCTCGCTGCGGCCCTGTTCGGCCTGGGGAGCGCCGTGCACCTGCCGACCTTGGCCCGGACCGGCGGGCGGGCCGCGGTGCTCGGGCTCGGGGCCTGGGTGGTCGTGGCGGGCGTCTCGTACGCGGGTGTGCTGCTCACCTCATGAGAGCGGAGAGGGAAGGGAGTTGGCCATTTCGTGGCCGGAACCGACCGAACGTTCTGACTGCCCGCTGACAATGATGCGCGGCCGTGCCACTCTGCCCGGCAAGCGCAACCCGCACAGCACACCCCGTACAGCACACCCCGCACCGCACCGCACACACCGCACGGCACACACCGCACAGCCGATCCGCACCGACCGTTCTTCACCCCCACCCTGCCCTGGTCCGACCGACCGACAGGACCGGACCGGGCACGGCAGAAGGAGTCATGCGTGAATCGTCATCGCATCGCCGCATCCGTTCTCCTCTCGGCAGGCGCCCTGATCGCGGGGGTCCTGACCGCGGCCTCCCCCTCGGCCGCGGCGGACACTCCCGCGTCCTTCAGGCAGCAGCACACCCAGGGCTTCTGGACCGCCGAGCGGATGCGGGCCGCGACCCCGCTCGACGTCACGGCGGTCCCCGGCGCGGCCCGTACACCGGTCGCGACCTCGGCCGCTCCCACCCGCATCGCCCCGACGGCCGCTTCCGCGTCCCCCACCGCCTTCCCGCAGCCGGGCGGAGCCTGGACGGGCGGCGGAGCGGTGGTGAAGACCTCGGGCCGGGTCTTCTTCACCATGGGGGGCCGGACCGCCTCCTGCTCCGGCGACTCGGTCACCAGTGCCAACGGCAGCACGGTCATGACGGCCGGCCACTGCGTGAAGTACCAGGGGGCCTGGCACACCAACTGGGTCTTCGTCCCCGCCTACAACAACGGCAGCGCGCCCTACGGCCAGTGGTCGGCCACCAAGACCTTCGCCACCGACCAGTGGGCCGCCAGCGAGGACATGAACATGGACGTCGGCCTCGCCGTCGTCGCCCCGCTGAACGGTCAGACCCTGAGCCAGGCCGTCGGGGCCCAGGGCATCCTCTTCAACGGTGGCTACAACAAGAGGATGTACTCCTTCGGCTTCCCCGCGGCGGCCCCGTACGACGGCACCAAGCTCGTCTACTGCAGCGGCAACAGCGGCAAGGACTTCCTGCTCACCAAGGACCACAGCCTCGCCTGCAACATGACGGGCGGCTCCAGCGGCGGCCCCTGGTTCCAGGACTTCAACGAGACCACCGGCCTCGGCACCCAGGTCTCGGTGAACAGCTTCGGCTACACCTTCCTGCCGAACCGGATGTACGGCCCGTACTTCGGCAACGAGGCAAAGGCGGCCTACGACAAGGCCCAGACCGCCTGACCCTCACCGGCCCCGCCACCCCCACCTGGCCGGTACTCTGTACCGGCCAGGTGGGTTGCCCGAGCGGCCTAAGGGAACGGTCTTGAAAACCGTCGTGGCGCGAGTCACCGTGGGTTCAAATCCCACACCCACCGCTTCCAGGTCAGGGAACTGACCGGTCAGAGGGCGGGCCCCCGATCCGGGGGCCCGCCCTCTGCCTTCATCCTGACCAGCGCCGGGATCCCCCGACTTCCCGGCGCTGACCAGTGCACATGGGTCAGGAGGCGGCCGGGGCACGCCCAGGCCGCGAGTGGGACCTCAGCGGCCGTTGGCGTTGCCGCCCTCCCGGCGCCTGCGCCTGCGAGCGCCGAGGGCTCCCGCCAAACCGATCAGGCCGCCTGTGATCGCTCCGGACACGAGGATGCGCAGCAGGTCTTCCATCGAGTACTCCCCCTCTGGGCCAGGTTCACCACGAGGCGTTCCAGGTGCTCGGGTGCCTGACCGCTACGAACCGGGACACTAGCGAGGCGCGGGCGGGTCTGGCTTGGACAAATTTGACCTCGCCGCTCACAGCGGGAGGGCTCCCTCCGCCAGGCGGGCGGCGGCCGTCCGGCCCGGCGTGGTCCCGGCCAGGGCGCGGAATTCGCGGTTGAGGTGAGCCTGGTCGTAAAAGCCGCAGGCCGCCGTCACATCGGTGAGGTTCGCCCCCTCTCGAGTGAGCAGCCGCACGGCCCGGTGGAAGCGCAGCACGCGGGCGGACATCTTGGGAGTCAGACCGATCTGTTCGGTGAACCGGCGGATCAGGTAGCCCTGGCTCCAGCCCACTTCGGCCGCGATCCGGCCGACCGGGATCGCCCCGCCGGCCAGGGACAGCAGTCGCCACGCATGCCGCACCTCGGGCGCGGGATCCGGGCCGCGCTCGAGCCGGGCCGACAACGCGAAGTCCAGCAGGTCGAACCGGGCTCCCCAGTCGCTGGTGGCTGCCAGCTGCTCCACCAGCAGTCCGGCCCCGGGTCCGAGCACGTCGCGGAGCTCGACCACCCTGTTGGTCAGCTCGCTCATCGGCACGGCGAACAGCCGGAAGGCGCCCAGCGGGGTCAACTCGAGCCGAATGGCCTCCTGGCCGCCAGGGTGGTCACACACCCGCGGACCGTCCTCCAGGCCCGCGACCAGCGAACCGGTCACCTGGCTGTTCGGGTTCGTCTCCCCCAGCCGGCGGATCTGGGCGAACGGCTCGCCCAGGTTGATCACCACGACGGCTCGACCGGTGGGAACCAGCCGCACCCGATACGGGGAGGCCGCCGCCTCCCAGTAGCCGGCATAGCTGCGCACGAAGGGACGTAACTGGGGAGGCCACGGCCGCGTCACCCGCCATCGACCGCCCAGCCGGGTCATCTCGACTCCCCGGCCGGTCATGCCCGCGCTTGCGACCACCGGCATATCCCTCTCCCTCCCGCGGCGACGAGCGCCCACGGCTCAGGGCCAATTGTGGTCCGAGAGCGCGCAGACCGTCGTGGCGCGCGTCACCAGGTGTCCACATCCCGCCCACCGCAGCGGAACGGCCCCTGACCGGTGATACGAGTTCCCCGTCGGGGTAACGACGCGCGACGCGCATTTCGACTTGCCGAGGCGCCGCGTGCGTGCCGCTGCGGAAGACGCGTCCTGACGTGGGATGAACGTGCAGGTCAGGACGGTTCCCGGAGCGTCGGAGACGCCTCTGCGCCGCCGGAGACGACCCCGCGGACTGGGCCTTTCGAGTGGTGTTTGTCGGAAGATCGGCGCGGGTCGTGGGGGTGGTGCGGTTGCGGGCACATCATGACGAATGTATTCAGATCCGCCCGTCGGAACATCTCGAAATGAGGCACCCGTCATGGCTCAGCGCAGCACCCTCTCCTCGATCTGGACCTCGGTCCTGGCCACCCTCGTGGCTCTCCTCGCCTCCCTCGGTCTCGGCGGGAAGGCCGCTCCGGCCGCCGCCTCCGTACCCGTCCCCGCCGGCCCCGCTGCCCCCGCCGCCGCGGTGCGTCGTCCGGTGCTCGCCGCCCGGCGGACCTGGCGGGCGGTGATGCGGGGCGGATCGCTGCCGCCGACCATCAAGCAGCGGATCCGCGCCGAGGCGCACGGCAAGACCCCGTCCGTCCGCCGCTCGACCACCGCCGCGGCCATGGGAGCCGGACCGGGAGCCGCCGCCCGATCGCTGACCGAGGTCGGTGCCCAGGTCGGTGCCCAAAAGGTCGGTACCCCGGCCGTAGCCGCCGCCGGAGCCGCTCGGGACGTGCTCGCGCTCGCCGCGTAGGCGTAGGCGTAGGCGTAGCTGTAGGCGTGGGCCTGGACAAAGGCCCGTACTCGTTACTCGTACTCGTAACTCATATCCGTACCGCAGCAGTCGCAGGATCCGGATTCGTCGGCGTACGCGCCGCCTCCGGGCAGAGCAGTGGGAACCGGCGCTGGAGCCCGGTCACATGTGACCGAGGAGCGCGCCGTGTGGTGCCCCGGAGCGGGGCACGGAGGGAATGCCCCGGCGGACGCCGGGGGCGTGCAGGGGGCGCAAAGCTTGGCATTGCAGGGCCGCATGCCCGGGAGACGGTGGGGTCCCGGACGGCGCGGCCCATTTCGGCATGTCCGGGACACGGAGTTCTGGTGGGGCGCTTCATCCCTTGTGGGGCAGGGGTTTCAGGGGGTTTTGGGGTGCTGTCGTGGGGCGCAGGGGGCGCGAAGGGGGTTTATCCGATGTTGGTCATACTTGCGGGGGAATCGCTGACTCCGGGGTGGTTCGCCGGGGATTCGGTGGGCAACTCTGATCTCGCGACGTCGTCAGCACGCAGAACGACCGAGGCGGTCGGCCAACTGCCTTGGAGTGACCCCCACTTCGGTTTTCTGGAGGATTCAGACATGGCAAGCATCCGTACCGCCCGCGTCATCGCCGCCGTCGCCGCGCTCCCCCTCGCCGCCGCCCTGTTCGGCGGAGTGGCCTCGGCCGACAACGGCTCCTTCGCGAACGACGGATCGAATGCGAGCGTCGCCAGCATCATCGGCAGCGGCGTGGGCGGCAACAACAACGGCAACTCGTCCACGTCGCAGCAGGTGGCGACCGGTTCCGGCGCCTCCAACCAGAACAACACCGCGCAGGTCAACGGCTCGGCCTTCACGGCGATCGACCAGTCCAACACGAACGTCACCCTCGACTTCCACCCCTGGTGGTAGCCGCGGCTTGAGCCGCTTCGACTGATGAGGGCGCCCGTGCGACCGGACCGGCTGGGGTCCGGTAGCGCGGGCGCCCTCGCGCATGCCCGCCCGGCTCCTCCCCGACCTTGACACCACAGGTAAATCTGACGGACAGTCAGGTCCACTCGATGATGTGATGCCGGGAGGCCAGCGCCGTGCACCTCGCCCCGTCCGAAGGCCAGTTGCGGCTGCGTGCCGAACTGCGGGAGTACTTCCAGAATCTGCTGCCGGACGGGGTCCCCGACGACCCGGCCCGCCAGCGCGAACTGCTGCTCCGCATCGGCGCCGACGGCCTGCTCGGCCTGGGCTGGCCCGTCGAGTACGGAGGCCAAGGGCGCGGCCCCGACGAGCAGTTCGTCTTCTTCGACGAGGCCTACCGGGCCGGCGCCCCCGTCTCCATGGTCACGCTCAACACGGTCGGCCCGACCCTGATGAAGTACGGGACCCGGGAGCAGAAGGACTACTTCCTGCCCCGCATCCTCAAGGGCGAGATCGTCTTCGCCATCGGCTACTCCGAACCCGAGGCCGGCACCGACCTCGCCGCCCTGCGCACCCGCGCCGTCCGCGACGGCGGTGAGCACGAAGGCGGCGGCGACTGGGTCGTCGACGGGCAGAAGATCTTCACCTCCAACGCCCAGAACGCCGACTGGATCTGGCTCGCCTGCCGCACCGACCCCGATGCCCCCAAGCACAAGGGCATCTCGATCATCCTGGTCCCCACCGCCGCCCCCGGTTTCTCCTGGACCCCCATCGACACCGTCGGCGGGCTCACGACCACGGCGACGTACTACGACTCCGTGCGCGTGCCCGCCGGCAACCTCGTCGGCCCCGAACACGGCGGCTGGGGCCTGATCACCAACCAGCTCAACCATGAGCGCGTCGCCCTCGCCGCCATCGGCATGCAGGCCGAGGACTTCTACGAGGCGGCCCTCGCCCACGCCCGTACCCCCGACCCGGTCACCGGCGAGCGCCCCGCCGACCTCCCCTGGGTGCGCTCCCGGCTCGCCGAGGCACACGCCCGGCTGGCCGCCGTGCGCCTGCTCAACTGGCGCCTCGTCCAGGACGTGGGAGGCGGCACCCTGGCCCCCGGCGATGCCAGCGGCGTGAAGTTCCTCGGCACCGAATCCACCGTCGAGGTGTACCGGATGTGCCAGGAGGTGGTGGGCGAGGAGGCCTTCGTCCGGGGGCCCGCGGCCTTCGCGGGCGGCGAGCTGGAACGGATGAACCGGGCCGCCCAGATCAACACCTTCGGCGGCGGGGTCAGCGAGGTCCAGCGGGAGATCGTCGCCATGATGCGGCTCGGCATGAAGGGAAGGAAGCGATGACGGCGGACGCTGTCGGCGCAGCCGAGGAGGCAGGCCGGTTCCACACCCTCCTCACGGCCTTCGAAGGGCAGCCCGCCGCCACGGCGGGCCGGGGCAAGGACGTGGTCAACCAACCGATGATCCGCCACTGGTGCGAGGCGATGGGCGATGTCCATCCCGCCTACACCGGCCCGGACGCCATCGCTCCGCCCACCATGCTGCAGGCCTGGACGATGGGCGGCCTGTCCGGCCACACGGACCGCTCCTGCGCCTACGACGAGCTCCTCGCGCTCCTCGACTCCGCCGGCTTCACCTCCGTCGTCGCCACCGACTGCGAGCAGGAGTACCTCCGCCCGCTGCGTCCCGGCGACGCGGTCACCTTCGACGCCGTCATCGAGTCCGTGTCGCCGCGCAAGACGACCAAGCTGGGCACCGGCCACTTCGTGACCACGCGCATGGACGTCCACGCGGACGGGGAGCCCGCCGGCACCCACCGCTTCAGGATCCTCAAGTACGCGCCGGCCGGCACGCCGCGCGAGCAGAGGCCCAAGGTCCGACGCCCCCGCCCGGTGATCAACCGCGACAACGAGGGATTCTGGGCCGGGGTCCGGGACCACAAGCTGCTGATCCAGCGCTGCACCGCCTGCGCCACCCTGCGCTTCCCCTGGCTCCCCGGCTGCAACGCCTGTGCCTCCCCCGACTGGGACACCGTCGAGGCCTCCGGCGCCGGCACGGTGTTCAGCTACGTCGTCATGCACCATCCGCCGTTCCCCGCCTTCGACCCCCCGTACGCCGTGGCGCTCGTCGAACTCGCCGAAGGGGTCCGGATGGTCAGCAACATCACCGGTGTCCCCTACGACAAGGTGCGCATCGGGCTGCCCGTCCAACTGGAGTTCCTGCGCGTCGACGACGACCTCGAACTCCCCGTCTTCCGCGGGAGTGAGGGCTGATGGACTTCCACCCCACCGAGGAGCAGGCCGCCGCGGCCGGCCTGGCAGCCCGGATCTTCCGCGACCTCGCCACCCACGAACGCCTCGCCGCCGCCGGCACCGGCAGCGACGCCGAGCTGTGGAAGGCCCTGACCACCTCCGGGCTGATCGCCGCCGTCCAGGACGTCGGCCTGCTGGGACTGGTCCTGCTGCTGGAGGAACAGGGCCGCACCACCGCACAGGTCCCGTACGCGGTCACCTGCGTGTACGGGATGCTCCCGCTGGCCGCGCACGGCAGCGCCGAGCAGCGTGCCCGCCTGCTGCCCGCCCTGGAGAGCGGCGAATCGGTGGCCACCGGCGCGTTCCCGGCCCGCGGCCGGATCACCGCGGAGGACGGCCGGCTCACCGGCACCGCCCCCGCCGTGCCCTGGCTGCGCGAGGCCACGCACGTGCTGGTCCCGGACGCGGACCGGGCGCTGTGGCTCGTACGGACGGACGCGCCGGGCGTACGGACCTCCCCGGTGGAGACCACCGCCCCCTGGTCGGCGGGAGCGCTGACCCTGGCCGGAGCCGAGGCGGAACGGATCGGCGACGCACGGGCCTACGACGCGGTCCTCGCCGCTGCTCGGACCGCTTTCGCCGGGCTCCAGGCGGGCGTCTGCGCGGGCTCCCTCGCCCGTGCGGTGGAGTACACCTCGACCCGTGAGCAGTTCGGCAGGCCGCTCTCCACCAACCAGGGGGTCATGCTGCGCGCGGCCGACGCGTACATGGACACCGAGGCGATCCGGGTCACCGCCTATGAGGCAGCCTGGCGCATCGACGAGGGGCTTCCGGCGCGCGAACACGTGCTGGCCGCGGCCTGGTGGGCCTCGGAGGCGGGCAAGCGCGTCGTGCACGCGGGCCAGCACCTGCACGGCGGCATGGGCGCAGATCTGGACCACCCGGTCCACCGGCACTTCCTGTGGGGGCGCCAGCTGGACGCGTATCTGGGCTGCGGCAGCGAGCTGCTGGCCGAGCTGGGAGCTTCGATAGCCGAGGGGGAACGCGCATGAAGGTCGGCGACCCACTGCCGCCGCTGGAGATCCCGGTGACGCGCACGCTGATCGTGGCGGGTGCGATCGCCTCCCGCGACTACCAGGACGTGCACCACGACGCGGCGCTGGCGCGCGAGAAGGGCTCACCGGACATCTTCATGAACATCCTGACGACGAACGGCCTGGTCGGCCGCTACGTCACCGACCAGCTCGGGCCGCACGCCGTGCTGCGCAAGGTGGCGATCCGGCTGGGCGCCCCCAACTACCCGGGCGACACGATGACCCTCACCGGCACCGTCACCGCCGTGGCCGGGACCACGGTCGAGATCCGCGTGGTCGGCGCCAACGGCATCGGGCACCACGTGACGGGAACGGTCACCGCGGAGGTACCGGCATGAGCGTGCGCACGCGCGACGAACTCGGCGGCCGCGCCGCCATCGCCGGTATCGGCGCCACCGAGTTCTCCAAGGACTCCGGCCGCAGCGAGCTCAAGCTCGCCGTGGAGGCCGTGCACGCCGCACTCGACGACGCCGGACTCACCCCCGCCGACGTCGACGGCATGGTCACCTTCACGATGGACACCAGCCCCGAGATCACCGTCGCCCAGGCGGCCGGCATCGGCGACCTGTCCTTCTTCTCCCGTATCCACTACGGCGGTGGCGCGGCCTGCGCCACCGTCCAGCAGGCCGCCCTCGCCGTCGCCACCGGGGTCGCGGAGGTCGTGGTCTGCTACCGCGCCTTCAACGAGCGCTCCGGCCGGCGTTTCGGCTCCGGCGTCCAGCAGCGCGAGCCCTCGGCCGAGGGGGCGGCGCTCGGCTGGTCGCTCCCCTGGGGGCTGCTGACCCCGGCCTCGTGGGTGGCCATGACCGCCCAGCGCTACCTGCACACGTACAACCTCACCCCCGAGGCCTTCGGGCACGTCGCGGTCACCGACCGACGGCACGCCGCGAACAACCCCGCCGCGTACTTCCACGGCAAGCCCATCACGCTCGCCGACCACGCCGCCTCGCGCTGGATCGTGGAGCCGCTACGGCTGCTGGACTGCTGCCAGGAGACCGACGGCGGCCAGGCCCTCGTCGTGACCACGGCCGAGCGGGCACGCGACCTGCGGCACGCGCCCGCCGTGATCACCGCGGCCGCACAGGGCGCCGGCCGCCGCCAGGAGGGCATGACCTCCTTCTACCGCGACGACCTCACCGGGCTGCCCGAGATGGACGTGGTCGCCCGCCAGCTGTGGCGCACCAGCGGGCTGCGGCCCTCGGACATCGACGTCGGCATCCTCTACGACCACTTCACCCCCTTCGTGCTCATGCAGTTGGAGGAGTTCGGCTTCTGCAAGCCGGGTGAGGCCGGCGATTTCGTGGCCGCGGACGCGCTGCCGCTCAACACCCACGGCGGCCAGCTGGGGGAGGCGTACCTGCACGGCATGAACGGCATCGCCGAGGCCGTCCGCCAGCTGCGCGGCAGCTCCGTCAACCAGGTCGCGGGGGCCGAGCGCGTACTCGTCACGGCCGGTACCGGCGTGCCGACCTCCGGGCTGATCCTCGGAGCCGACGGCTGAGACCGGGCCTCCGAGGGGCCCCGCCTCCTCCACCTTCAGGGGGTGGGCTTTGCCCTACTCCTACAACCTGAGGCGGATCCCTCTTCGGCACTTGCGGCCGATCCCAGGGCGGGCGGGCGCTCCTAGCGTGGAGCCATGACCACGCCTGTGTGCACGCTCGCCTCGCAGCCGACGCCGTACCCGTCGTTCTCGGCGTACGTACGGACCCGCGGCACGGTCCTGATGCGCACCGCGCGCTCCCTCACCGCGAACCCCTGCGACGCCGAGGACCTGCTCCAGACGGCGCTCACGAAGACGTACATGGCCTGGGACCGCATCGAGGACCACCGCGCCCTCGACGGCTACGTCCGGCGGGCCCTCGTCAACACCCGGACCTCCCAGTGGCGCAAGCGCAAGGTCGACGAGTTCGCCTGCGACGAGCTCCCGGAGACCGAGGAGGTACCGGCCACCGACCCCGCGGAGGCGCAGGCGCTGCGCGACGCGATGTGGCGCGCGGTGACCCGGCTGCCCGACCGGCAGCGGGCCATGGTCGTCCTGCGCTACTACGAGGACCTCAGCGAGGTGCAGACCGCCGAACTGCTGGGGGTATCGGTCGGCACGGTCAAGAGCGCCGTCTCCCGTGCGCTGGGCAAGCTCCGCGAGGACCCCGAGCTCACGCCGGTCAGGTGAGCCGGACGATGTTTCACGTGAAACCAGAGGAATGTTTCACGTGAAACACAGCGTGGTTTCTACTCCTGGGTAGTGACATGCCGACCGGTACGTGCGCAGAATCGGCAGCATCCGTAGCCGCCGCAGCGCTCACCGGGAGGACGCTTTGCTGAGCACCATGCAGGACGTACCGCTCCTCGTCACCCGCATACTCCAACACGGGATGACGATCCACGGGAAGTCCCAGGTCACGACCTGGACCGGGGAGGCTGAGCCGCACCGCCGCAGCTTCGCCGAGATCGGTACCCGCGCCACCCGTCTCGCGAACGCCCTGCGCGACGAACTCGGCGTGCAGCAGGACGACCGGGTTGCGACCCTCATGTGGAACAACTCTGATCACATCGAGGCATACTTCGCGATCCCGTCCATGGGCGCGGTGCTGCACACCCTCAACCTGCGGCTCCCTCCCGAGCAGCTGGTCTTCATCGTCAACCACGCCGCCGACCGGGTCGTGCTGGTCAACGGCACCCTGCTGCCCCTGCTGGTGCCGCTGCTGCCGCACCTGCCGACCATCGAGCACGTCGTGGTCTCGGGCGTCGGCGACCGCTCCGCGCTCGCGGATCTGGACGTACGCGTGCACGAGTACGAGGAGCTGCTCGCGGGCCGCCCCGACTCGTACGACTGGCCCGAACTGGACGAACGCCAGGCGGCAGCCATGTGTTACACCTCCGGCACCACGGGGGACCCGAAGGGCGTCGTCTACTCGCACCGGTCGATCTACCTGCACTCCATGCAGGTCAACATGGCCGAGTCGATGGGCCTGACTGAGAAGGACACCACCCTCGTCGTGGTTCCGCAGTTCCACGTGAACGCGTGGGGACTGCCGCACGCCACCTTCATGACCGGCATCAACATGCTGATGCCGGACCGGTTCCTCCAGCCCGCCCCGCTCGCCGAGATGATCGAGCGGGAGAAGCCGACGCACGCCGCGGCCGTCCCCACCATCTGGCAGGGGCTCCTCGCCGAGGTCACCGCCCATCCCCGCGACCTCAGCTCGATGAAGCAGGTCACCATCGGCGGTGCGGCCTGTCCGCCCTCCCTGATGGAGGCCTACGACAAGCTAGGCGTCCGCCTCTGCCACGCCTGGGGCATGACCGAGACCTCCCCGCTGGGCACGATGGCGCACCCGCCGGCCGGGCTGAGCGCCGAGGAGGAGTGGCCCTACCGGATCACCCAGGGCCGTTTCCCGGCGGGCGTCGAGGCCCGGCTGGTCGGCCCCGGCGGCGACGTCCTGCCCTGGGACGGGGAATCGGCGGGCGAGCTGGAGGTGCGCGGCGCCTGGATCGCGGGCGCCTACTACGGCGGGGCGACCGGCGAACCCTTCCGCCCCGAGGACAAGTTCAGCGCGGACGGCTGGCTCAAGACCGGCGACGTGGGTGTCATCAGCACCGACGGCTACCTGACCCTGACCGACCGGGCCAAGGACGTCATCAAGTCCGGCGGCGAGTGGATCTCCAGCGTCGAGCTGGAGAACGCGCTGATGGCCCACCCCGAAGTCGCGGAGGCCGCGGTCGTGGCCGTCCCCGACGACAAGTGGGGCGAGCGCCCGCTGGCCACCGTCGTCCTCAAGGAGGGCGCGACCGTCGACTACGAGGGCCTGCGCGCGTTCCTCGGCCAGTCCATCGCCAAGTGGCAGCTGCCGGAGCGCTGGACGGTCATCGAGGCGGTCCCGAAGACCAGCGTCGGCAAGTTCGACAAGAAGGTGATCCGCAAGCAGTACGCGGACGGCGCGCTGTCCGTCACGAAGCTGGACTGACCGCTCCCGGCCCCCGGGTCCTTCAGCCCTTGGTGAGCCATGGCCGCAGCAGCTTGCTGACGGCGGGCATGGCCACGTAGGTCATCAGGGTGCTGAAAACGACGGCGAAGGCCGCCGTCCGCACCACGAAGTGCAGATCCACCAGGTACGGCCCGAGCACCGCGTTGCCGACCAGCGAGATCGGGAAGATGGCCAGCCCGGAGCTGATCGCCATCTTCCACCGCGGCGGCGCGGGCCGGGTCGTACCCGGCTTGGCGAACCACGTCTCCATGCCGTGCAGTTCGCGGCGGGCTATCTCCGTGTGGTGGTGTCCGAGGCAGTTCGAGAACCACTCCGCCCGCTCCGGGGAGTCCTGCCAGCGCTGGAACGCCGCCTGATCGCGGAAGCGGTGGACCAGGAACCACGGCCCACCGTCCTGCGCCGGGCGGAAGAGCCCGTACCCGAGGTGGTCCGGGAAGCCCGCGGCCGTCTCCAGGATCCCGTGCGCCCAGGCCTCGAAGGCCTCCTCGTGCCCCGGCTCCACCTGCCGCGCGATCAGCAGGTTCACCTCCCCGTTGTCGGCGGGGACGGTGTGCTCGGTCGTGTGGGTCGTGGCCATCGGGCCAGGATGACTAGTTGGTGCCGATCTTGGCCAGCAGGTCCACGATGCGGCCCTGTACGTCCGCCGTCGTGGCCCGTTCGGCGAGGAACAGCACGCTCTCGCCGGACGCCAGCCGCGGCAGCTCGGACGACTCGATGCCGGCCGTCGTGTAGACGACCAACGGGGTGTGGTTCAGCTGCCCGTTGGCGCGCAGCCAGTCCACGATCCCGGCCCGCCGACGGCGTACCTGCATCAGGTCCATGACGACCAGGTTGGGCCGTATCCGCGTCGCCAGCTCCACGGCGTCCGTGTCGGCGCCCGCCCGCGCCACCTGGAGGCCGCGCCGCTCCAGCGCGGCGGTCAGGGCGGTCGCGATCTCGTCGTGCTCCTCGATCAGCAGGACCCGGGAGGGGTGCTGCTCGCTGTCGCGCGGAGCGAGAGCCTTCAGCAGGACGGCCGGATCCGCGCCGTACGCCGCTTCGCGCGTGGCGTGCCCCAGCCCGGCCGTGACCAGCACGGGCACCTCGGCGGCCACCGCGGCCTGCCGCAGGGACTGCAGGGCGGTCCGGGTGATCGGCCCGGTCAGCGGATCCACGAACAGCGCGGCGGGGAACGCGGCGATCTGCGCGTCCACCTCCTCGCGGGAGTGCACGATCACCGGGCGGTAGCCGCGGTCGCTGAGCGCCTGCTGCGTCTGTACGTCGGGTGCGGGCCACACCAGCAGCCGGCGCGGGTTGTCCAGCGGCTCCGGCGGCAGCTCGTCGTCCACGGGCCGCGGCACGGGACGGTTGACCACCTCGACGGCGCCGCCGGGCCCGTCCAGCGGCTCGGGGCCCTCGTCGGCGCCCGCCTCGGGGGCTCCTATCGCGAAGGCCCGGCCCTGCGGAGCGGGCTCGGAGAGCCGGCGACGGCGGCCGGAGCCCGAACCGGTGGGGTCCACGGAGATGCCCTGCCCGAGGGTGCCGAGGGCGCGCACACTGATCGGCTGGGCGGCCTGGCCCTGGGCCGGGGCGTCCTGCGGCTGCCGGGCCCCGGGAACCGAGACCTGGCCGGAGCCCGTCTCGCCGTCCTCCGGAGCGGTACGGGCCGCCGGAACCGGCCAGGCCGGTGCGTTCGTCAGAGCCCGCCGCCGCCCGGTGGGATGTACGGGGTCCCCCTCGGCCGAGGCCGACGGCACGGCCGGGGCTTCGTCCTCGGTCGCGGGCGCGCCCAGCACCCGCCGCCCACGCCGCCCGCCGGGGGCTTCGCCATCGGCCTCGGCGGGAGCGGAGGCCGAACCGGCCATCACGGGATCCTGCGGAGCCGGGGCGGCGGGAGTCGGACCGGCGGGCAGCGCGAAGCCGCCCTCGGGAGCGATGGGCCGCGCGGAAGCCTGGGCGGGAGCGGGAGCGGGCGCCGGCCCGAGCCCGTTGGCCGGCACGGGACCTCCGGGCTGCGCCGGACCGGCCGCACCCAGAGCCCGCCGCCGCCCTGCGGGATGCTCCATCAGCGGCACCGGGGGCACGGTGGGCACGGGCGGCAGGGCGGGCATGGCGGTGCCCTGCGGGGGCACGGGCTGCGCCGCGCCGCCTTCGCCACTGCCGTCACCGGCGCGGCCCCTGCGCCGGCCGGTACCCAGCCCCGCCGGGTTCACCGGGGACTGCGCGAGCTCCGGCCCCGTCTCGGCCCCTGCGCCGGCCTCGCCGGCCCGGCGCCGCCCGGACGGCAGCGCCAGCGCGGCGCCGGATGCGCCGGCCTTCTCGGCGCCGGGCGCGCCGGCCTCGTCCTCCAGGAACGCGTCCACCCCGCGACGGGCCCGCCGGCCTCCGGAGACCCGGCCCGCGGGGGCCGTGTCGGCCGGGGGCTCATCCGTCGGCTCGGGCAGGGTGACCGTCCCCGCGCCCGCGCCCAGCGGCAGCTCCAGCACGTACGCACCGCCGGGCGCGCCCGGAACCTCCACCGTCTGCAGCATGCCTCCGTGCGCGGTCACGATCCCCCGCACGAGGGGCTCGTGGACCGGGCTCCCGCCCCCGTACGGCCCGCGCACCTCGATCCGTACGACATCGCCGCGCTGCGCGGCGGCCACCACGATCGTCGAGTCGCTGTACCCGCTGCCCTGACGGGTCTTGCCGGTGGCATCCACCCCGGCGACGTCCGCGACCAGGTGTGCGAGAGCGGTCGCGATCCGGTCCGCGTCGACCTCGGCCTCGATCGTCGGCGCGTGGACGGCGAACTGCGCGCGGCCCGGGCCGATCAGCTCGACGGCGCCGTCGACGCCCGCCGTCACCACGCCGTTGATCAGGACTTTCTTCTTCTTGAGCCGGTCGCTGCCGGAGTCCAGGCGCTGGAAGCCGAGCACGTTGTCCACCAGCGTGGTCATCCGGGAATACCCGGCGGCCAGGTGGTGCAGCAGCTGGTTGGCCTCGGGCCACAGCTGCCCGGCGTCATCGGCGGCCAGCGTCGCCAGCTCCCCGCGCAGCTCGTCCAGCGGCCCGCGCAGGGATTCGCCGAGCACGGCCAGCAACTGCGCGTGGCGCGCGGCGAGGGCGTCGTAGGGCCGCCGGTCGGTGAAGGTCATGACGGCGCCGACGAGCTGCTCCCCGTCCCGCACGGGCGAGGTGGTGAGGTCCACGGCGACCGGCTGCCCGGCCTTGTTCCACAGGACCTGGCCGCGCACGCGGTGCTTGCGCCCGCTGCGCAGCGTGTCGGCGAGCGGGGACTCCTCGAAGGGGAACGGCGAGCCGTCGGCGCGCGAGTGCAGGACCAGCCCGTGCAGTTCGCGGTTGCCGAGGTCGGTGGCGCGGTAGCCGAGGATCTGGGCGGCGGCCGGATTGACCAGCACCACCCGCCCGTCGGTGTCGGTGCCGACGACGCCCTCGGCGGCGGCCCGCAGGATCATCTCGGTCTGCCGCTGCGAGCGGGCCAGCTCGGCTTCGGTGTCCAGGGTCTGCGAGAGGTCCCGTACGACGAGCATCAGCAGCTCGTCACCGGTGTAGCCGGGCTGCGGCTCGCGGTAGGCGTCGCGCCCGTCGAGGTGGGCGCTGGTGACCTCCACGGGGAACTCGCTGCCGTCGGTCCGGCGCGCGATCATCCGCTTGGGCTGGGCCCGGCCGCCTTCGTCCTCGCCGGGCCGGCGCATGGAGCCGGGGATCAGCTTGGAGTCGAATTCGGGCAGGAGGTCGAGCACGCCGCGGCCCACGAGCCCGGTGCCGGGGCTCTCCATGACCTCGAGAGCGATCGAATTCGCGTTGACGACAGTGCCGTTGGCGTTGACGAGCAACAGCGCGTCCGGAAGTGCGTCGAGTATTGCTGCGAGGCGAGCAGCGCCTCGGGATGGCCTGCTGCTCACGACGAGCTTCCTCCCTGACCACGACTACTGGCATGTCACGGGAGGAGTCTAAGGCCACAGTCCCGCGGTGAGGTGGCCGATGTGTGGCGGAGACCACCCGTCACGCGCATCCTCCCAGGTCAGGAACGCCCCGGCGGAAGCAGAGGTTCCAACTCCTCCCAGCGGCTGATCTCGCAGCCGTTCGTCCGGCGGAAGTGCGCGTCCACTTTGCGCCCGCGCCAGGTCCCGGTGATGTCGGCGGTGGCCGGGCCCCCGTACTGCATGCGGCAGATCTGCCGGTCGGAGACGGGTGCGAAGGGATCCTTCCCCTCCCCGGCGAGCTGGTCGAGCTTCGCGCAGGCCTGCTCCGCCGAGGGGTGGTTGCCGCCCACGGGGTCGCAGTCGAGTTGGTACTGGCGGTCCATCCGCCGGTTGCCGGTGTTGGCCATGGTGATCGTCAGACGGTCGGGCGTCGCGAGCAGCCCGCTCAGGGGCTCGGGCAGCGGGGGCAGCGGCCCGAGGGCCGCGGCGGCCAGGGCGGAAGTGACGGCGAAGCCGGCGAGACGCAGCATGAGGCACTCCAGGTCGTCCGTACGTCGTACGCCTGACCAACGACGCGGGTCCGCCGACGTTGCGTGCCGAGCGGGTTTAAGGCTTTGCCCTTCGCCCGCCCCTCCTAGTACCGTGGGAGCGGATTGGTGAGGGGCCCTGCGCCTGTGTCATCATCTGCACGCACCCTCGTCCACGGGGGTGTGCTGGAGGCGTCGCCTAGTCCGGTCTATGGCGCCGCACTGCTAATGCGGTTTGGGGCTTACACCCCATCGAGGGTTCAAATCCCTCCGCCTCCGCACTTCACGAAGCCCCGGTCCCTGCGGACCGGGGCTTCGGTGCGTTCGGACACCCGCTCCGTCCGCCGCGCCCTCTTCCGGCCGCCCCGCCCGTTCCGACGTCTGTGCGACCTCTGAACCGCCCCGAACGGCGCCGGGGTGGCCGCGCGCAGCTTCCGCAGCCACTTCCCGCACTCAACCGGATGATCTTCTTCCAGGTCATTTCCGCAGGTCAGGCATGGTTCGGCTAATGGATTTCGCGTCCCGGCGCGGTCCATGTATTGTTGTTCTCGCAAGGCCAACGGGGCGCAAAACCCCGGCGGACAAGCACTCGTAGCTTAACGGATAGAGCATCTGACTACGGATCAGAAGGTTGCAGGTTCGAATCCTGCCGAGTGCACAGTGAGGCAGAGGCCCCCAGGAGAAATCCTGGGGGCCTCTGTTGTATGTCCTGGCGGAGCCGGGCGGCGGTGGGTTGCGGTGGGTCTCCTCCTCTGTGGGGAGGGGGTACCCCGTGAGGGTCAGGGGTGAGATGGCTCTGGAGAGGGACGCGGGTTACGGGGCGGGTTGCGTACGGTTCTTGAAGATCGTTCGAAGTGGAAACCGGAACGCGGGGGCTCTCATGGGACTGTTCGGAAACGCGCACAGCATCGACTCGGCGTCGGCGCAGCGGGACTACGCGCGGCTGCTGGGGCAGGGTGAGCAGGTACATGCCGCGTATCTGCTGATCCGGGACACGATCCTGTTGACCGACCGGCGGCTGGTGCTCATCGACAAGCAGGGGCTTACGGGGAAGAAGGTCGAATACCACTCCGTGCCCTACCGGAGCATCACGCACTTCTCCGTGGAGACCGCCGGCCACTTCGATCTCGACGCCGAGCTCAAGATCTGGATATCCGGGAGCTCGGCGCCGATCGAGAAGACCTTCACCAAGGGTGTCGACATCTACGAGGTGCAGGCGATCCTGACGCAGTTCGTCGCCCGGTAGCCGGGCGCGGCGCGGTCCTCAGAGAACGCGGGCAGGCCGGTCACGGACATCACCAGGGAGTAGAGAGGTGGTGGCGGTGATGAAGAGGCGGTTGTTCTTGGGGCCGCCGAAGGCGATGTTCGAGACGGGTTCGGGGACGCGGACGCGGCCGATCAGGGCGCCGTCCGCGGCGTAGCAGTAGTTGCTGGTGATGCCGAAGTTCGGGTCGGAGAGCCAGACCGAGCCGTCCGAGCGGACCACCGTGTCGTTCGGGCTGTTGAGCCGCTTGCCGTCGAAGCGGTCGGCCAGGACGGTGATCCGGCCGTCGGGCTCGGTGCGGGTGACGCGCCGGTTGCCCTGCTCACAGGTGATCAGGTTGCCTTCGCGGTCCAGGGTGTTGCCGTTGGAGTGGCCGGCCCGGGAGCGGAAGACGGAGACCGCGCCGGTCGCCTCGTCCCAGCGGAGCACGCGGTCGTTGGGGATGTCGCTCCACACCAGTTGTCGCCAGGCGGGCAGGTACAGCGGGCCCTCCGCCCAGTGGCAGTCGTCGTAGAGGCGGTCCAGGCGCATGTCGCCGTTGGCGCAGCGGCCGGTCTTGAAGCGCTCGTCCAGGATCTCGTACAAGGGGAGGCCGACTATGCCTGACATGATTCCCACTGAGTGGAAACTGCCGAATTTTGTTCGGTTTGATGGTGAGATTGCAGGATCAGGTACCGTCTTCGCAAGGGCCGCCGGGCCCATGGGAGGAAGATCGCGTGGACGACATCGACCGGGCGCTCGTCCTGCGCCTGCAGGAGGACGCCGGCCAGTCGTACGCCGCGCTCGGCGGTGCCGTGGGGCTCTCGGCGGGGGCGACTCACGAGCGGGTCCGGAAACTGCGCGAGCGCGGGGTGATCCGGCGGACCACCGTCGAGGTGGACCCGGCGGCCGTCGGCAGTGGGGTGCTCGCCTACGTGATGGTCGACTCCAACGTCTGGATGGGAGAGTCCGCCGACGCGTTCGCGGCGCTTCCCGAGATTCAGGAGGCGCACATCATCGCGGGCAGCGCGTCGGTGCTGGTCAAGGTGCGCACGGCCTCGACCGGGCAGTTGCAGGACGTCCTGCGGCGCCTCTACGCCATCGACGGGGTCAGCGGTACGCACGCCACCGTCGTCCTGGAGACCTTCTTCGAGCGCCCGCTCCCGCTGTGAGCTGGTGGTGCACCGGAATCCGGTGGAAGGACGGGCAGCCCGCCATCGGCTGGTACGGGCAGGGGCGCGGAGAGCGGGCGAGTCTTCTCACCTACGGGCAGCGGCTGGCCTTCGTCGCCCGGGGGGAGCGGCGCTGCCTCGGGGTGTGGCGGGCCGGGAAGCGGACGCCCTGTCCCACCGGTGCCACCGTGCCCGGCCGGGCGGGGAACGCGCAGTGTCCCGAATGCGCGCGGCTCGACCGGTCGTTCTCGGTGGCCGCCGACACCAATGCCGCCGATCCGCGTACCTACCGCGTCTACCTGGCGTGGTTCGGGCCCGGGATGGTCAAGGTCGGGATCACCGCCGAGGAGCGGGGGCGGGCCCGGCTGCTGGAGCAGGGCGCCGTGGCCTGGGCCTGGCTGGGGCGCGGGCCGCTGATGGCCACCCGGCGCACCGAGGAGCTGCTGCGGGCGGCGCTCGGGGTGCCCGACCGGATCGCCTACGCCCGTAAGCGCGCCGTACGGGCACACCTGCCGGCCGCGTCGGAGCGGGCCGGGGAGGTCGCCGAGCTGCACGCGCGGGCCACCGCGCTGCCCGGCTGGCCGGACTCGCTGGAACGGATGGGGTGTGAAGTCGCCGACCACGCGGGAGCGTTCGGGCTGGAGGGGCTGCCCGATCCCGCCCGGGTGATCACCGAGCTGGTCCCCGGCGGGGCGGTCGTGGGGGAGCTGGTGGGTGCGGCCGGTCCCGATCTGCACTTCGCGGACGGGCTGGTCGTGGACACCCGTCTGCTGGCCGGGTGGGAGCTCGCCGCCCCGGCGGGCGGGGCAGCCGGGACCTCGGTGCCGGTGGTGGAGATCCCGTCGGCCTCGGAGCGCCCGCCGACTGAGCAGGACGGGCTGTTCTGAGCGTGCCGCCGCCGAGGGGCTTGGCCGGGCATGGTCAAAACTTGGATCCCTTTGGCCTTCCGGGGCCGATTCCGGTGGACAGGCCCGGGCGCGCCGCACAGGGTGGTGGGCATGAGCATCCAGCCGGTACCGGCTTTCGAACCGCCTTACCTGATGGCCGTTTTCAGCAATGTGCGCACCGACGACGACATCGGCTACCCGCAGGTCCTCGCCCGGATGAACGAGATCGTCGCGCAGAACGCGGGCTTCCTCGGCTACGAGTCCGCGCGGACCCCGGGAGGCCTCGGGATTACCGTCGCCTACTTCCGCGACCACGAATCGCTCCGGGCCTGGCGGGAGGACCTGGAGCACCAGGCGGCCATGAAGCAGGGCCGCGCGGACTGGTACGAGAGCTACACCCTGCACGTCGCGACCGTCGAACGGAGCCACGGCTTTGCCCGCAACGGCTGAGGTGGTCCGAGCCTTCCGGGAGCGGCTCGGGCTGCCCGGGCTGGTCGACGTACACACGCACTTCATGCCCGAGCGGGTCCTGGACAAGGTGTGGGACTACTTCGACGCGGTCGGTCCGCTGACGGGCGTCGAGTGGCCGATCACCTACCGGCACGAGGAGGAGCAGCGTGTCGCGCTCCTGCGGGAGTTCGGCGTCCGGGCCTTCACCGCCATGCTCTATCCGCACAAGCCGACGATGGCGGCGTGGCTCAACGCCTGGTCCGCCGACTTCGCCGCCCGGACCCCCGACTGCCTGCACACGGCGACCTTCTTCCCGGAGGAGGGGGTGGGCGCGTACGTCCGCCAGGCCCTCGACGCGGGGGCCCGGGTCTTCAAGGCCCACCTCCAGGTCGGGGCCTACGACCCGAACGACGACCGGCTGGACCCCGTCTGGGGGCTGCTCGCCGAGGCCGGCGTGCCGACCGTGATCCACTGCGGCTCCGGGCCCGTCCCGGCCAAGTTCACCGGGCCCGAGCCGATCGCACGGCTGCTGGCCCGCCACCCGCGGCTGCCGCTGATCGTGGCCCACAT
The DNA here is from genome assembly GCA_049998195.1 of Streptomyces sp. cmx-11-4. GTDB lineage: Bacteria > Actinomycetota > Actinomycetes > Streptomycetales > Streptomycetaceae > Streptomyces. The sequence continues at coordinate 88,595 of JAEBET010000004.1, read as the reverse complement.
GGGCATGCCCGAGTACACCGACTTCCTGGACCTCGCCGACCGGTACTGCGAGGTGCGCCTCGACACCACCATGGCCTTCACCGACTTCTCCGAACGGATCAGCGGCTTCCCGCCCGCGGACCGCGGGCGGCTCGCCGATCTCGGCGACCGGATCCTGCTCGGCACCGACTTCCCGAACATCCCCTACCCCTACGAGCACCAGCTCGCCGCCCTCGAACGGCTCGGCCTGGGCGACGACTGGCTGCGGGCCGTATGCCACGACAACGGTGCCCGGCTGTTCCGGCTCGACGGCTGAGCCCGCCGCCCGGGCTGAGCCGGCAGCGGGCCCGCCGCCCCGGCTGAGCCCGGCGCGACGGATCAGACGGGCTGCTTCCATTTCTCAGGAAATTCACAGGTAGGGACAAGAACGCTCTCAGAGGCGCCGGACAGCGTGGATGCATGACTGCGACGACCACCTTCCACGCGTCCACGTCCACCAGCAATCCCGCGGCCCTGGTGCGGCTCGACGGCGGGCCCTGCCGGGTCCTCGTCGTCGACGACGAGGCCTCGCTCTCCGAGTTGCTGTCCATGGCCCTGCGCTACGAGGGCTGCGAGGTCCGCAGCGCCGGTGACGGGGCCGGTGCGGTACGCGCGGCGCGGGAGTTCCGGCCCGACGTCGTGGTCCTCGACATCATGCTCCCCGACATGGACGGGCTCGCCGTCCTGGGACAGCTGCGCCGCGAGCTCCCCCAGGTCCCGGTGCTCTTCCTGACCGCCAAGGACTCCGTGGAGGACCGCATCGCGGGCCTGACGGCCGGCGGCGACGACTACGTCACCAAGCCCTTCAGCCTGGAGGAGGTCGTGGCCCGGCTGCGCGGCCTGGTCCGGCGTTCGGGGGCGGCGCAGGCCGCACGCGGCGGTTCGGTGCTCGTCGTCGGCGACCTGCGGCTCGACGAGGACAGCCACGAGGTGGTCCGCGCCGGGCGGGAGATCCACCTGACCGCCACCGAGTTCGAGCTGCTGCGCTACCTGATGCGCAACCCGCGCCGGGTGCTCAGCAAGGCGCAGATCCTGGACCGGGTGTGGTCCTACGACTTCGGCGGCCAGGCCAATGTGGTCGAGCTGTACATCTCCTACCTGCGGCGGAAGCTGGAGAGCGGTCCGGGCATGGCGCCGCTGATCCACACCCGGCGCGGCGCCGGCTACCTGATCAAGCCGGCCGAATAGTGGCCTTCTGCGCCAAGCGGCGACCGCGGGATCGTCGGCCCTGGTCGCTGCGGACCCGGCTCGTCGTCTCGGCGGTCGCCCTGATCGCGGTCGTGGGCGCGGCCATCGGGGCCGTCACCACCCTCGCCCTGCGCTCCTACCTGGTCGACAAGCTCGACGACCAGCTGCGGACCTCCGTCTCCATGGCTTCCCCGCCCCCCGGGCCGGGGAAGGCGATCAGGGAGGGGAAGTCGGTCCTCGGCCCGGGTACGCCGCTGGGCGCCGTCGGGTTCCGCGTCGACTCCGACGGCAAGGTGTTCGGCGCCGACCGCAGTGTGCGCTTCGAGGATCCCGAGCGCGGCAACCCCACCCCGCTCACCGAGGCCCAGATCACCGTCCTCGCCAAGGCCGCCCGCACGGGCGGGCCGGGCACGGCCACAGCGGTGAACCTGAGCCTTCCGGGACTCGGGGCGTACCGGGTGCTGTCCGCGCCCGACGGAAGCGTCGTCCTCGGCTTTCCGCTGCGCGAGGTCGACTCCACCGTGAACACCCTGATCGCGGTGGAGGTCTGCGTCACCCTCGCCGGGTTGATCGCGGCCTCCCTCGCCGGGCAGGCCCTGGTCGGGGTCGCCCTGCGCCCGCTGCGACGGGTCGCCGCCACCGCCACCCGCGCCTCCGAACTCCCCCTGCACAAGGGCGAACCCGCCCTCCACGAACGGGTCCCGGACGCCGAAGCGGATCCCCGCACCGAAGTGGGCCAGGTCGGCGCCGCCCTCAACCGGATGCTGGGCCACGTCTCCGCCGCGCTCACGGCCCGCCAGGAGAGCGAGACGCGGGTCCGGCAGTTCGTCGCCGACGCCAGCCACGAACTGCGCACCCCGCTGGCCTCGATTCGCGGTTACGCCGAACTGACCCGCCGGGGACGGGAGGAGCCGGGCCCCGACACCCGGCACGCGCTGGGCCGGATCGAGTCCGAGGCCACCCGGATGACCGGACTGGTCGAGGACCTGCTGCTGCTGGCCCGGCTCGACGCGGGCCGTCCGCTCGCCGCCGGCGACACCGACGCCGACCTGGCCCCCCTCGTCGTCGACGCCGTCAGCGACGCCCGGGCCGCCGGCCCCGAACACCACTGGCGGCTGCGTCTGCCCGACGAGCCCGCGCCCGTCCGCGGCGACCCGGCCCGCATCCAGCAGGTCCTGGTCAACCTCCTGGCCAATGCCCGTACGCACACCCCGCCCGGCACCACCGTCACCGCCGTTGTTTCACGTGAAACAACGGCCGTCCGGCTGCGGATCGAGGACGACGGCCCGGGCATCCCGCCCGCCCTGCTCCCCCACGTCTTCGAGCGCTTCGCCCGCGGCGACGCCTCCCGCTCCCGGGCCGCCGGCTCCACCGGCCTCGGGCTCGCCATCGTCCAGGCCGTCGTGACCGCGCACGGCGGCCGGGTCGGCGTACGGAGCGAGCCCGGGCGGACCTGCTTCGAAGTCCTGCTGCCGCTCGCCGTTGCCGGAGCCCGCTCGCCTGCGCACGAGCACCCGGACCGGCACCCGGACCGGCACCCGGACCGGCACCCGGACCGGCACCCGGACCGGCACCCGGACCGGCACCCGGACCGGCACCCGGACCGGCAGCCGGACCGGCACCCGGACCGGCAGCCGGGCGCACAGACGGACTCACAGACGGGGCACAGGCTCACCACACAGCGGTGACAGCCCGCCCCGCGAGGGTCGGAACATGTCAACCGACGCCTCTCCCGGGGCCCTTCCGGCCCGGGCGCCCCTCGCGCCCGTGCCCGGCGAACCCGTCCTCGACGTGGTGATTCCGGTCTTCAACGAGGAGAAAGACCTCGGACCGTGCGTGCGCAGGCTGCACGAGCACCTCACGCGTACCTTCCCCTACCCCTTCCGCATCACCGTCGCCGACAACGCGAGCACCGACCGCACCTCCGAGGTCGCGGGCGCGCTCGCCGCGACACTGGACGGCGTACGCAGCACCCGGCTGGAGGAGAAGGGCCGGGGCAGGGCCCTGCGCACGGTCTGGTCCGGTTCCGACGCACCGGTCCTCGCGTACATGGACGTGGACCTCTCCACCGACCTGAACGCCCTGCTGCCGCTGGTCGCCCCGCTCATCTCCGGCCACTCCGACCTCGCCATCGGCACCCGCCTCGCCCGGTCCTCCCGGGTGGTGCGCGGAGCGAAGCGGGAGTTCGTCTCCCGGGCCTACAACCTCCTCCTGCGCTCCTCCCTCGCCGCCCGCTTCAGCGACGCCCAGTGCGGGTTCAAGGCCATCCGTCGGGAGGTCGCCGAGCGGCTGCTGCCGCTGGTGGAGGACTCCGGCTGGTTCTTCGACACCGAGCTGCTCGTCCTCGCGGAGCGGGCAGGGCTGCGGATCCACGAGGTGCCGGTGGACTGGGTCGACGACCCCGATTCCACCGTCCACATCGTCCGGACCGCTGCCGAGGACCTCAAGGGCGTCTGGCGGGTGGGCAGGGCCCTGGCCGTCGGCACGCTCCCGCTCGACCGGCTCGCCCGCCCCTTCGGCGACGACCCGCGCGACCGCTCCGCCCTGCCCGGGGTGGACGGCGGGCTGGCCCGACAGCTCCTCGGCTTCTGTGCGGTCGGCGCCCTGTCCACCCTGCTGTACCTGCTGCTGTACTCCGCCTTCCGCGCCGGAACCGGCCCGCAGGTCGCCAACGGCGCCGCCCTGCTGCTCTCGGCCGTCGCCAATACCGCCGCCAACCGCCGGCTCACCTTCGGCGTGCGCGGCCGGGACCGGGCCGTGCGCCACCAGGCCCAGGGGCTGGTGGTGTTCGCCATCGGACTGGCCCTGACCAGCGGCTCCCTCGCCGCCCTCGACGCGGCCGCCGCCCATCCCGCCCACAGCACCGAACTGGCCGTACTGATCACCGCCAACCTCGCCGCCACCGTGCTGCGGTTCCTGCTCTTCCGCGCCTGGGTCTTCCCCGACCGGCGCGGCCCCGAGTTCCCTACGCCCAAGGACAGCCGATGACCACGGCATCACTTCCGCTCTTCCCGGCCGCCGAGGCCCGCGCCCGTACCGGCAGGCCCCGCTGGGAACGGCCCGCGTTCGCCGGGCTCCTGATCGCCACGGCCCTCCTGCTGCTGTGGGACCTGGGTTCCTCCGGCTACGCCAACTCCTTCTACTCCGCGGCCGTGCAGGCGGGCAGCGAGAGCTGGAAGGCCTTCTTCTTCGGCTCCTCGGACGCCGGGAACTCCATCACCGTCGACAAGCCCCCGGCCGCGCTGTGGCCGATGATGCTGTCGGTCCGGCTGTTCGGGCTCGGCTCCTGGCAGATCCTCGTCCCGCAGGCGCTGATGGGCGTCGCGACGACCGCGGTGCTGTACGCCGCCGTACGGCGCCAGTTCGGCCCGGCGGCAGCGCTGCTGAGCGGCGCCGCGTTCGCGCTCACGCCCGTCGCCGCGCTCATGTTCCGCTTCAACAACCCCGACGCGCTGCTGACCCTGCTGCTCACGGTCACCGTGTACTGCGTCCTGCGCGCCCTTGACGGTGCGCACACGAAGTGGCTGGTCTGGGCGGGGGTCGCGGTCGGCTTCGCGTTCCTCACCAAGACCTTGCAGGCCTTCGTCATCCTGCCGCCGCTGGCCTTGCTGTACGCCGTCTGCGCGCCCACCGCGCTGCGTAGGCGCCTGGGCCAGCTGCTGCTGGCGGGGCTCGCGATGGTGGTGGCCGGCGGCTGGTGGGTGGCCATCGTGGAACTGTGGCCCGCCTCCTCCCGCCCGTACATCGGCGGCTCGCAGAACAACTCCTTCCTGGAACTGACCCTCGGCTACAACGGGCTGGGCCGGATCAACGGCAACGAGACGGGCAGCGTCGGCGGCGGCGGACGAGCCGGTGGAGGAGGCGGCGGCTGGGGTGAGACGGGCATCGACCGGCTGTTCTCGGCCAATATCGGCGGTCAGATCTCCTGGCTGATGCCCGCGGCCCTGGTGCTGCTCATGGCCGGACTGGTGATCACCTGGCGGGCCCGCCGGGACACCGACTCGCTGGAGGGCATGGCCCGGGCGGCGTTCCTGGCCTGGGGCGGTTCGCTGCTGATCACCGCTCTCGTCTTCAGCTTCATGCAGGGCATCTTCCACGAGTACTACACCGTGGCGCTGGCGCCGTTCGTGGCCGCGCTGACCGGTATGGGAGTCGCCGTGCTGTGGGAGGAGCGGGGCACCCGGGCCGCGCTCCTCACCCTGTCCGGCACGCTCGCGCTGTCCGCCGTCTGGTCGTACGTGCTGCTCGGCCGCGCCACCGGCTATCTGCCGTGGCTGCGCTGGGGGGTGCTGGTGGGCGGGCTGCTCGCCGCGGTCGCGCTGCCGTTCGCCGCGCGGGCGGGGCGCCGGGTGCTCCTGGCCACCGCGGCGCTGGGGCTGGGCGCGGTGCTGGCGGGACCGCTCGCGTACTGCCTGACCACCGTGAGCACCGGGCACACCGGATCCATCGTGACCGCCGGGCCCGCGGTCGCGGGCGGCCGGGGCGGGCCCGGCGGCCTGATGCGGGGCGGTACGGGCGGGGCCGGCGAGCTGCCCCCGGGCGGTCCCGGCGGTGCGGGCGGTGCGGGCGGTGCGGGCGGTCCCGGCGGTGCGGGCGGTGCGGGCGGTGCGAGCCAAGGCGGAGGCACGCAGGGCGGCAACACCCCGCCGCAGGGCGGTATGCCGCCGGGCCAGGCGGGCCAGGCGCCGCAGGGCGGCGGGACGCGCGGCCAGGGCGGGCGCGGTCTCGAGCGCGCGGGCGGCGCAGGCCAGGGCGGACCGGGCGGCCTGCTCGGCGGCACCCAGGTCAGCGCCGAGGCCAAGGCGGCCCTGAGCGCCGACGCCGACCGGTACACCTGGGCGGCGGCCGCCATCGGCTCGCAGAACGCGGCGAGTTACCAGCTGGCCAGCGGCGCTCCGGTGATGCCGATCGGCGGGTTCAACGGCAGCGACCCCTCGCCCACGCTGGAGCAGTTCAAGCAGTACGTGCGGGACGGGAAGATCCACTGGTTCATCGGCCAGGGAGGTGCCGGGGGCAGTGCCGAGGGCGGTACCGCGGCGGCCACCGACGGCGGCGCCAACGGTGAGGCCGACGGAGGCATGCGCCAGGGCGGCGGCGGACCGGGCGGAGCCACCGGCACTGCCATCGAGACCTGGGTCAAGGCCACCTTCCAGGCCACCACGGTCGGCGGAGCCACCTTCTACGACCTGACGGCTTCCACGCCCTGATCCAGCCCCCGCCGTGGCGCACCCCCTAGCATCAAGAGGGCGGACCGGGCATTCCGGGCTGATCCACCTGGCGTGAGGAGGGTGCCTCATGGTGATCGCGGCCGATTCCGGTGATCCGCTACCGGTCGAGTCCAGCGTGTGGCTGACCGCCAGGCCCGCCGAACCCGCCAGACGCCGCAGCGAGGCACCCTCCGGGCTCGACCGGGAGCGGATCACCGCCGCCACCGTGCGGCTGCTCGACTCCGAAGGACTGGCCCGGTTCTCGATGCGGCGGCTCGCCGGCGGGCTCGGGGTCACCGCGATGTCCCTGTACTGGTACGTGGACACCAAGCACGATCTGCTCGAACTCGCCCTGGACCGTGCCCTGGGGGAGCTGGCCCTGTCGGCCGGGCCCGGACCGGAAGGCCGGCCCGTGCCGGACGACCGGCCCGTGCCGGAGGGCTGGCCCGTGCCGGAGGGCTGGCCCGGTCGGCTGCGGGCGCTGGCCCGGGCCTACCGCCGGCTCCTGGCGGACCACCCCTGGGTGGCTCCGCTCACCGCCGCCTATCCGAACATCGGCCCGCACGCCCGGGCCTTCGACGCCGCCCTCCAGCGGCTGCTGGACGCCACGGGCCTCGTGGACCCCGCCCGGACCGGCGCCCACCTGGCCGTCTCCCAGTTCCTGCACGGCTGCGGGGGCGCGGCCCGGCGGGCGCCGGAGGGCGACTTCTGCCTCGCGCTCGACGTCCTGATCGCCGGCATCGAGGCCAAGGCCACGCCTACGTCCAGGGCGTAGGGCCTCCCCGGCGCTCAGGCCTTGGCCGGTACCTCCGCGGGGGTGGCGGCCGCCTCGGCGGAACCGGCTGCCGGGGCATGGGCCTCGGGCTTCGACTTCAGCGCGACCTCCTCGATGAAGAGGCAGAGCAGCAGCGCCAGCAGCGCGGTGGGCGCCGCGTAGAGGAAGACGTCGCCCACGCCGTGCCCGTACGCCGACTCGATGACCGTACGGACCGGAGCCGGCAGCTTGTCGAGGTCCGGGATGGCGCCGCCGCCCGTACCGCCGTGGCCGAGCGCCGCCGCCTTGGGGCCGAGCTCGGCCAGGCCGTCCTTCACGTACCCCGTGACCTGGTGCGCCATCAGCGCGCCGAGCGCCGAGACGCCCACGGCGCCGCCGAGCGAGCGGAAGAAGGTGACGACCGAGCTGGCCGCGCCCAGGTCCTCGGGGGCGACCTGGTTCTGGGTGGCGAGGACCAGGTTCTGCATCATCATGCCGAGGCCGAGCCCGGTCAGCGCCATGTAGACCGCGATGTGCCAGTACGGGGTGTCGTACCGCAGGGTGCCCAGCATCCCGAGGCCGGCGGTCAGCAGGACGCCGCCGATGATGAGCCAGGCCTTCCACTTACCGGTCTTGGTGATCACCTGACCGGAAACCGTGGAGGAGACGAAGAGCCCGCCGATCATCGGAATCGTGAGGACTCCGGACATCGTGGGGGACTCGTTGCGGGCCAGCTGGAAGAACTGGCTGAAAAACACCGTGCTCGAGAACATCGCGATGCCCACGAACAGGGAGGCCGCCGAGGCGAGCGTGATGGTCTTGTTGCGGAACAGCCGCAGCGGGATGATCGGCTCGCTCGCACGGGACTCGACGAGGACGAAGAGCAGGCCGAGCGTGACCGCGCCGCCCGTCATCGCCCAGGTCTGCCAGGAGATCCAGGGGTAGGTGTCGCCGGCCTGCGTGACCCAGATCAGCAGCGCCGAGACGGCTCCGCTGATCAGGAAGGCGCCCAGCCAGTCGACCTTGACCTCGCGGCGCACCACGGGAAGCCGCAGGGTCTTCTGCAGGACGATCAGCGCGATGATCGCGAAGGGCACGCCGACGTAGAAGCACCAGCGCCATCCCAGCCACTCGGTGTCGGTGATGACACCGCCCAGCAGCGGACCGCCGACGGTGGCGACGGCGAAGACCGCACCGAGGTAGCCGCTGTACCGGCCGCGCTCGCGCGGGGAGATCATCGCGGCCATCACGATCTGTGCGAGGGCGGACAGGCCGCCGACGCCGATGCCCTGGACCACGCGGCAGGCGATCAGAGTGCCGGTGTTCTGGGACATGCCCGCCACCACGGAGCCGAGGACGTAGATCACCAGGGATATCTGGACCAGCAGCTTCTTGCTGAAGAGGTCGGAGAGCTTGCCCCACAGCGGGGTGGCCGCGGTCATCGACAGCAGGGCGGCGGTGACCACCCAGGTGTACGAGGACTGCGTGCCGCCGAGGTCGCTGATGATCTGGGGCAGGGCGTTGGAGACGATCGTCGAGGACAGGATCGCCACGAACATGCCGAGCATCAGCCCAGACAGGGCCTTCATGATCTGTGCGTGGGTCATGGCCGGGGCCACGGACGGCGTCGCGGACGTGGTCGCGGACGGGGGCGGGTTGTCGGTCGTCGTCTCCGAGTGGAGCATGTCGTTCCTTTGTCTAGAAGCTCGATCGGAGCCGGGCCAGCAGCGTGTTCAGCGTGTCGACGTCGTGGGGGGACCACGCGGCCAGTGCTCTTTCCAGCGCGGCCGTGTAGCGGGAGCCGAGCTCGGCGAGGAGCGTCCGGCCGGCCGGGGTGAGCCGCAGGATCCGGCACCGGCCGTCCCCCGGGTCCGCCTCGCGCTCGATCCAGCCGCGCTCGGCGACGTGGGTCACGTGTCGGCTGGTCACCGAGATGTCGACGGCCATGAGCTCGGCCAGCCGGCTCAGCCGCATCTCGCCGTGCCGGTGGAGCACGGTGAGGACGGCGGCGGCGCCGGGCGGGCAGTCCGGGGGCAGGATGCGGGCGAGGTCACGTTTGACCGCGCCGATCCCGGTGAGCTGGCGGGCCAGCTCCTCGTACCGCGTGGTCTCCGTCGTCTGCGTCTGCGTCTGCGTCTTCGCCGTCTGCGTGGTCACCGGACAGCCCCCCATCTTGTTGCTTAAAGCAACCATAGAAGCGGATGGTTGCTACAGGCAAATGAATCCGGGGGGTGGGGCGGTAAAGGAATCGGAAAACCGGCTAGGGTCCTGCTCCATGGCTGCGAACCACAACTCACAGGGCCCCGAGGGCAACTACGACCCCGCGGGCAGCACCCAGATGTTCCGGGCGTTCGTCGAGGAGGCCGCACCGGCCCGGCAGGCGCCCACCCGTCGCCAGCTCCGCGAGGAGCAGCAGCAGGCCGCCGGCTCGAAGAAGGGGCTGTGGGTGGGGCTGGCCGTCGCGCTGGTGCTCGTGATCGGCGCGGCCGCCTGGGCCGTCCTGCGCTGAGCCGCGGGCCCCGGATCCGACGGGTGTCGAGGGGGCGGGCCCGGATCCGGCAGGTGTCGGGTGCCGGGGCCGGGCCCCGACCCGGCCGGGCGCCCCGCCATGGCCCGGATCAGCCCGGATCGGCCCGGATCCGGCCCGGGCCTCAGTTCCAGGTGGCCGTGACCCGGCGGGTCTCCACGTGCATGCCCAGCGGCACCCGCCACGCCTCCACGCACACCGTGTAGCTCTGCGTCTTCGCGGTCCCGCCCGCGATGGGCGCGGGCAGCGGCTGGGTCGTGGTGATCGTGGCCCAGTCGATGCCGAGGGCGCCGATGATGTGCGTCGCGAAGCTGACCGTGCCCGAACGGGCCGCGGCGGTCCCGGTGTTGGTGAAGACGACGGTGACCTGCTCGCACCAGCGGTCGGCCGCGGCCGCCCTGGCGGGGGCGGACAGCGTCAGCTTCGCCGGAGTGGCCGGCGGCGCCGGGGGCGTGGTGCCGGGCTTGGCGGGCGGGCTCGACGGCGTGTTCGGCGTGCCGGGGCCGCCGCCGGTGCCTCCGGACCCTCCAGGGCTGCCGGATCTGCCGGGGCTGCCGGATCCGCCGGGTGCGTTGGTGGACGGGCCGGCTCCGGGTGGGGTGCCCGGGGTCTGTGCGGAGCCGCCGGGTCCGGTGGCCGCGGCCCCGCCCTGGGCGGAGCCGCCGGGTACCTGGGACCCCGGCGTACTGGCCGACGTACTCGACGACACGGAGGAACCGCCCGCCGCTGACGGGCCGCCGAGCGGTTGGAACTCCACCCCGCCCTGCGGCGCCACGTTCTCCCCCGCGGCCCGTTCAGGGCCCGGGGCCGCGGCGCCCACGGCGAGGTAGCCGTCCCGCGCCGGGCCGCCGCAGCCGGTGAGGCCGGCGGCGGCCGTGCAGCACAGGACGAAGAGGATGGCTGCGCGAGGTCCCTTTCGCATCGCGCCAGTTTTCCTGACGCTCCGTCAATTGGGAAGCCCGTGCGCCCGGATCACTCGCCGATCAGGCCTGCGCGCAGCTGCGCGAGGGTGCGGGTGAGCAGCCGGGAGACGTGCATCTGGGAGATGCCGACCTCCTCGCCGATCTGCGACTGCGTCATGTTCGCGAAGAACCGCAGCATGATGATCTGCCGTTCGCGCGCCGGGAGTTTGGCGAGCAGCGGCTTCAGCGACTCGCGGTACTCGACGCCCTCGAGCGCGGTGTCCTCGTAGCCGAGGCGGTCCGCGAGCGAGCCCTCGCCGCCCTCGTCCTCGGGGGAGGGCGAGTCGAGCGAGGAGGCGGTGTAGGCGTTGCCCACGGCGAGGCCGTCGACGACGTCCTCCTCCGAGACGCCCAGGACGGCGGCGAGCTCGGGGACGGTCGGCGAGCGGTCCAGCTTCTGGGCGAGCTCGTCGCTGGCCTTGGTCAGCGCGAGGCGCAGCTCCTGGAGCCGGCGCGGGACGCGGACGGACCAGGAGGTGTCCCTAAAGAATCGTTTGATCTCGCCCACGACGGTCGGCATCGCGAACGTCGGGAACTCCACGCCGCGTTCGCAGTCGAACCGGTCGATCGCCTTGATCAGGCCGATCGTGCCGACCTGGACGATGTCCTCCATCGGCTCGTTGCGGCTGCGGAAACGCGCGGCGGCGTACCGGACCAGGGGCAGGTTCAGCTCGATCAGGGTGTCGCGTACGTACGCCCGGTCGGGGCTGTCCGCTTCCAGGGCGGCGAGGCGCTGGAAGAGGGAGCGGGAGAGGGTGCGGGTGTCGATGGCTTCCGAGCGGTCAGACGCTGGCGGTGCTGCCGGCGTCACGCTCTTGACGAGCGTGAGCACCTTGGAGCTGCCCTGGTCTACGGACATGCCACCCCCTTGAGGTCGCGGACGGTCGCGTTCGGCGCGCCCGTCGGAGGAACGCAGCCTCCACCTGAATACCGGAGGCGGGGCTGCGGCAAACGCGGTTCAAGCAGAATGTCACATGTCGGCAACACGCTGTAGCGCCAAGTCGACATATATCTCCAGCGACAGACGAGGTCAGAGGGCGATCAGCCCGTTCTGTCGGGAATCGCGTGAATGATCTCCACTCGTTCCGGTTACGCCTCGATCCTGTTTGCGGATCTCAGTCGGGCGAAACTCCGGGCGAGGAGCCGTGAGACGTGCATCTGGGAGACGCCGAGCTCCGCGCTGATCTGCGATTGCGTCAGATTGTTGTAGTACCGCAGGAGCAGGATCCTTTGCTCGCGCTCGGGCAGCTGTACGAGCAGGTGGCGGACGAGGTCGCGGTGTTCGACCCCGGCCAGCTCCGGGTCCTCGTAACCGAGGCGGTCGAGGAGGCCGGGCATGCCGTCGCCTTCCTGGGCGGCCTCGAGTGAAGTTGCGTGATAACTCCGTCCGGCCTCGATGCAGGAGAGGACCTCGTCCTCGCTGATGCGCAGCCGCTCGGCGATCTCGGCGGTGGTCGGGGTGCGGCCGTGGAGGGTGGTCAGGTCCTCGGTGGCGGCGTTGACCTGCACCCACAGCTCGTGGAGGCGGCGGGGTACGTGGACGGTGCGCACGTTGTCGCGGAAGTAGCGCTTGATCTCGCCCACGACGGTCGGCATCGCGAAGGTCGGGAACTGCACGCCGCGGTCCGGGTCGAACCGGTCGATGGCGTTGATCAGTCCGATGGTGCCGACCTGGACCACGTCCTCCATCGGCTCGTTGCGGCTGCGGAAGCGGGCGGCCGCGTAGCGGACGAGCGGGAGGTTGGCCTCGATGAGGGCCCCGCGCACCCGGTTGTGCTCGCTGGTGCCCGGCTGGAGCCCCTTCAGCTGCCCGAAGAGGACCTGGGTCAGGGCCCGGGTGTCCGCGCCCCGGCTCGGCGGCCTCGGGGGCACGGGGGTGGTCGGGGGCGCGGGCGTGGCCGGCGGCACGGTCGGGGCCAGGGGCACGGTCGCGGACGGCGGCGCGGGCGTGGCCAGGGGCACGGTCGGGGTCGGGGGTTCCTCGGGGGAGGGATCGTGGCGCGGCTCCTGGCGGGACCCCTGGCGCGACTCCTGCCGGGGCGGTACCGGGGAGTCCTGCTGCGGGTCCTGCTGGGGTGGCACCTGAGGCGCAGTACTGGCCGGCACGGTCACGCCACCCCTTCAGTCAACTCATCCGTCAAAAGCGGTCATAGCATCACAAGAGATGTGCACTGTGTGCAAGCACCGTATATCTCCGTGTTGAGGGCAAGTTGGGCATACTGGGGCATTGTGCCTAGTGGTGGGTATGCAAAAAGCCCCCCACCCGTCGGAGTGGGGGGCCGGGAAATCCGGAAGCTGCTTCAGCGTACGGGCTCAGCGCACCAGTTCGGTCATGAACTCGCCGATGCCTGAAGCCGCATCCGATATGCCCTGGAAACCTATTCCCACCATCTCGGCCGCACGCGTGGGCTGGGTGATGATCACGAAGAGCGCGAAGACGGTGAGGGCACCCGTGATGAGCTTCTTGGTGTCCATGAGCGGTGACGGCCTCCCCAACCGGTCCTGCAAAGTCGGGTGAGTCTAACCGGTCGGGTTTGGACACTCACCCGCCCTTTATGGACCAATGACCCGCCACTCCGGGCCCTTTGCCGGTGTGTCCGCGGTTGTGGGAGGCGCAGGATTGATGTGAGCCCACCGGTTCTGGCAGGAAACCGGTGGGTGAGGGACAGGACCTCACTGCGGGGTCCGAGCCGCAAGCTTCCCCCTGACTGCGGCCCGGGCTGGCAGGTTCCGTCCTCGTCGGGGGAAGTGGCTTGTCCCCCCGATGCCACTTCCCCCGTCCCACACGCGGAAGGTCCCGACTCCGGTCGGGGCCTTCTTCGTGTTTCCCGCTACTGGATGGCGCCGGCCAGGTCCGTCAGGGGCTGTACGGGGGCGATCACGGGCTCGAGGTCGTTCGGCAGCTCCGCCAGCCGGTTGAGCTGGTTCGCACCCTCGCTGACCTTCCCGCCGATCTCCTGGACGGAGGTGGGCTGGGCGCCCGTCGGCATGCCCGGGGCGGCCGACGGGAGGTCCGGGAGGGTGAGGGGGGCCACGGGCGCGGCGGAGGCGGCGGGCGCGGCGAGTCCCGCGGCGGCCCCCGCGAGGGCGAAGGCGGCGAGCATGCGCTGGGTCTTGGTCATGCCGTGACAACGGCCGAGGGGGCGGGCGGTCACGCGGACGTCATCCGTAGGGACGCGCGGGCGGAACACCAGGAGCCCCGAGAGCCGTGTGGCGGAACGCCGAGAGCCCCGACCCTTGCGGGTCGGGGCTCTCGATCGGAGCGGTAGTGGAGGGATTTGAACCCCCGATGGGTTGCCCCATACTCGCTTTCGAGGCGAGCTCCTTCGGCCACTCGGACACACTACCGAGATGGATCCTAGCCTAAGGAGCCTCATTCACCGAAATCGGAATCCGCCGGGCCGGTCACAGGTCGCGGAAGAAGTTCGTGAGCTGCTGGGCGCACTCCTCGGCGAGGACGCCGCGGATCACTTCGGGCCGGTGATTGAGCCGGCGGTCGCGTACGAGGTCCCAGAGCGAGCCGGCCGCGCCCGCCTTTTCGTCGTCCGCGCCGTAGACGACCCGGGCGGCGCGTGACTGCACGAGCGCGCCCGCGCACATCACGCACGGCTCCAGGGTCACCACCAGGGTGCACCCCGGAAGCCGCCATTCCCCGAGTGCGGCCGCGGCCCGGCGCAGCGCCAGCACCTCCGCGTGCGCCGTGGGGTCGCCGGTCGCCTCGCGCTCGTTGTACCCGGTGGCGATGACCGTGCCGTCGGGGCCGAGCACGACGGCGCCGACCGGCACGTCGCCGGCCGGCACCGCCCGGGCGGCCTCCTGGAGCGCCAGGCGCATGGAGTCCCGCCACGGGTCCCGTACGGGATCGGGGTCGTGCGCGTGATGCGCGTGAAGCGCGTGAAGCGCGTCGTACTTGCCGTGCGCGTCATGCGTGTCATGCGCGTCGTGCGGAGGGAGCACTAGCGGACGGCCTCCAGGACCTCGGTGGCGCCGAGGGACTCGGCGATCTCCGAGAGGGCGTCCCCGTTCAGGGTCATCAGTTGTTTGTGGGTCACGCCGAGGTCGTCCAGCAACTGCGGGTCGCCGAGCGGACCGGCCGGCACCGGCTCCGCGCCGGTCCCTCCCAGCTCGTCCTCGTCGTCGGTCTCGTCGGTGAAGGCGGTGAGGGGTTCCTCCTCGCCGTCCTCGGTGCCGTCCAGGTCCAGCTCGTCGAGTTCGTCGTCCTCCTCGTCGCTGCCCAGCAGCTCTTTGGTCAGCATCGAGCCGTAGGAGCTGCGGGCGGCCGCGGAGGCGTTCGATACGAAGTACCGCGGGTCCTCCTCGCCGTCCACGCGGACGACGCCGAACCAGGCGTCCTCCTGCTCGATGAGGGCGACCACCGTGTCGTCGTCGACAGCGGCGGACCGGGCGAGATCGATCAGATCACTGAGGGACTCGACGTTGTCGAGTTCCATGTCGCTCGCTTCCCACCCGTCTTCGGTGCGCGCGAGCAGTGCGGCGAAATACACCGTGACTCTCCCACTGGTCTTAGGCGTGCCGGTTGGAGGTCCCCCCGGCCGGAGGTTGGGGTCGAACGGCTGTGGTGCTCGCCGTACGGCCCCGCCCAATCGGCATCGTGGCAGAAACGGCGGCATTGCGAGAGGTCTTCCGCGCTTGCGTCGTCCCGTGCGTGCGCCGCGCGGCCGGTGCGGAGGGCGTGGGGCGGCGGTGCCGTACGGGTCCGGGGCCCCGGCCGGGCCCCGGACCGGCGCCCCTCGGCGCCGGGCGCGCCCCGGCCGTGTCGGGCGGGTGGTGAGCCGCCCGCCGCTGCCGGGGGCTCAGCTCCCGGCTTCCTCCAGTGCCGCGAAACGCCGGCGGGGCCGATGCGGCCGCCAGCGGGCGATGGGCAGGGGGAAGCGGGGGGTCACCAGCGGAACGTGCGCATGCGCATCTGCTGGCGCATGCGTGCGGCGCGGGCGCGGCGGGGCTGGACGCGGTCGCGCAGCGCGCGCGCCTCCATGAGGTCGCGCAGGAACTGCGCGCGGCGTGCTCGGCGCTGCGCCGCGGTCTCCGGCACTTCGTCGCTCGGCTGCGTGTCGGGCATCGGCCACCACCCCGGGCTGGTCGGTCGTTCCCCCTGCACCCACCTTCCCCCGGACGGGCCGTTTGATGCCACCCCACCGCAGGTCAGAACGGTCAGGCGGCGTCGGCCGCCTCGGCGGGGAGCGTCGGGACCACGGCCACGGGGCCGTGCGCGTGCTGGAGCACCGCGTTGGCCACCGAGCCGATCAGCAGCGCCATGGCCCCCCGCCGCGGATGGTGGCGGCCCACCACGACCAGCTCCGCCGACCGCGAGGCGATGACCAGCCGGCCCGCCGCGTCCCCGGGCACGGCGGCCTGCTCGACCGGGACGTCGGGGTAGCGGGCGCGCAGCGGCGCCAGCCGCTCCGTCTGGGACCGCAGCATCTCCCGCTCGGCCGGTACGGCGTCCCCGTCGTCCGCGACGCCCTCCGGCGGGATCACCACGAACGGGGCGTCGATCATCATGGTCGGCGCGGGGGGTATGGCGTACGCGGACACCACCTGGACGGTGGTCCCCCGCACGGACGCCTCCGTGAACGCGAAGGCCAGTACGTCGTCCGGGGTCTCCGCGGCGTGCAGCCCGAGCACCACCTTCCCGGCGGACTCCTCCGCGGAGGCGCCGGCCACCTTCCGCTCCGCGTGGGGGATCACCACCACCGGGCACGGCGCGGTCGTCGCGACGGCGCGGCTGTTCGAGCCGAGCAGCAGGCTCGCGAAGCCGCCGCGCCCGCGGGAGCCCATCACGAGCATCAGGGCCTCCGCGCCGATCACCCGCAGGGCCTCGGGGACGGACCCCTCCAGGGACTCGTACCGGACCCCGTCCGGCAGGCCGGGGCCGCCGCCCAGCAGGGCCCGGATCCGGTCGCTCACCGGGTCGGCGAACTCCTCCGGCTGTGAGGCGTCGTGCAGCGAGGCCCGGCGGCCCGCGTACAACTGGGCGTGGTCGGGCAGTACATGGGCGATCAGCAGCCCCGTACCGTGCCGCAGCGCCGCGGCCCTGGCCCACTCCAGGGCCCTGAGGCTGGGCTCGGATCCGTCGACGGCGGCGATCACCGGTGCGTTGCTCATCAGTCCAGCCTGGTGGGCTCCCGCGCGGGTCGCATCCCCACACGGACGCGCGGCGGCCCTCTCAGCGCGTAGCCTTTTGGGTGTAGGTCGCGTCTCGCGGCCGTTTTCGCAGGTCGCAGGCCGATTTTTGGAGGATGTTGTGCGTTTGCAGGTCGTCGATCACCCCTTGGTGGCGCACAAACTCACCACCCTGCGCGACAAGCGCACCGACTCCGCCACCTTCCGTCGGCTCGCCGACGAGCTGGTGACCCTGCTCGCGTACGAGGCCACCCGGGACGTGCGCACCGAGCAGGCCGACATCGAGACCCCGGTCGCCCCGACCACCGGCGTGAAGCTCTCGCACCCGCGTCCGCTGGTCGTGCCGATCCTGCGCGCCGGCCTCGGCATGCTCGACGGCATGGTGCGGCTCCTGCCGACCGCCGAGGTGGGCTTCCTGGGCATGGTCCGCAACGAGGAGACCCTGGAGGCCTCCACGTACGCGACGCGCATGCCCGAGGACCTCTCCGGGCGGCAGGTCTACGTCGTCGACCCGATGCTGGCCACCGGCGGCACCCTCGTCGCGGCGATCCGGGAACTGATCAAGCGCGGCGCGGACGACGTCACGGCCGTGGTGCTGCTGGCCGCGCCCGAGGGCGTCGAGATCATGGAGCGCGAGCTGGCGGGCACGCCGGTGACCGTGGTGACGGCCGCGGTGGACGAGCGGCTCAACGAGCACGGTTACATCGTTCCGGGCCTGGGCGACGCGGGCGACCGCATGTACGGCTCGGCCGAGTAGCCCTCGGCGCCGGACCGGCGCGTCGGAGCGTCAGGACGTTGCGGCGCGCCGGGGACTCAGCACTTCGTGGCGGGCGCGGGCACGGGGTTGGCCAGTACGGCCAGCGCCTTGTCCGCGTCCTCCTTCGTGCTCAGGTCCTTGAAGGCATCGCCCAGGATCAGGTCGATGTCCGCGGTCTCGCGGGCGTCGGTCTGCTGGGTGGTGCCGGCGAGCTGGGTGCCCAGCACGCTGTAGGCGGCCTTGTCGGTGGTGGGGGAGCCCAGCAGTATCCCGGTGCCGGGGACCTTCTTGTCGAAGTCGGCGGGCGCGTTGCCGACGTCGCCGACGTTGAAGCCGCGTTTGCGCAGCTCGTCGCCGACGGCCTTGGCGAGCCCCGCGCGCGGGGTGGCGTTGAAGACGTTGACGGTGATGTCGGCGGGCTTGGGCAGGACGACCGCCGGTTTCGGGGTGGCGGCCGCGGCGGCTTCGGGGCCGCGCTTGGCGGCGTTGTCGGCCGCCTTCGTCGGACAGTCCTTGGCGCCCGCGGCCGTGTTCCGCTTCGGGCTGTCGCCCTGGAACACGTCGATGAGCTGCAAGGCCCCGTAGCCGAGCAGGGCCAGTGCGAGGACCGAGCCGAGCACGGCGAAGACGATCCGACGGGGGCTCCGCTTACGGCTCATGCGCGGGTAAGCGGCTCCCGTGACGCGGTACTTTCCGCCCATGCCGGGGGGAGTGAGCATGCTCATGGGCGCAGCGTAGTGCCGCCCGGTGGCAATGCCTACTAAATGATCTGCTGATAGGTCAATGGTGACCCGAAAGGCGCAATCCACGCGTAGCGCGCCGAAACCCGGAGCGCGGGCTGCAGCCCGTGGGGGCGGGCAGAACCGAGCCTGACGGACCCGAGCCGGGCGGACCCGAGCCGCACAGAGCCGCGCCGCGCCGGGCGGGACCTGCCGGGCGCGGCGCGCGAGACCTGCCGGCGGCCGAGCCTGCCGGCCCGGAGGCTCGGGCGCGGCGGCTCAGTCCATCTCGAGGACGCGGGCGTGCAGCACCTGGCGCTGCTGCAGGGCCGCGCGCACGGCGCGGTGCAGCCCGTCCTCCAGGTAGAGGTCGCCCCGCCACTTGACGACGTGCGCGAAGAGGTCGCCGTAGAAGGTCGAGTCCTCGGCGAGCAGCGTCTCGAGGTCGAGCTGCCCCTTGGTCGTCACCAGCTGGTCGAGCCGGACCGGGCGCGGCGCGACATCCGCCCACTGCCGGGTGCTTTCCCGGCCGTGGTCGGGGTACGGCTTTCCGTTACCGATGCGCTTGAAGATCACACGGAAAGCCTACCGGGCCCGGCCCTGCGAGCGCAGCCTCGCCGCGTTGGTGCAAAAGTGACGAAGAGCGCCAATTCGGGAGTGATGCATGAGCGAGAGCACCGACCCCGCCGCCGTGGCGGATCAGACGGGCCCGGCCGACAAGATCGCTGCCGGATACGCCTTCACCGGACCGGCGCTCGACCTGGGGGCCCTGCTCTGGGACGGCAGCTGCCTGCCGGACCACCAGATCCGCATCCCCCTGCCGATGCTCAACCGGCACGGGCTGGTCGCGGGCGCCACCGGCACCGGCAAGACCAAGACCCTTCAGCTCATCGCCGAGCAGCTGTCGGCCAACGGGGTCCCGGTCTTCCTCGCGGACATCAAGGGCGACGTCTCGGGGATCTCGGCGCCGGGCGGGACGAACGAGAAGGTCGCGGCGCGGGCGAAGGACGTGGCCCAGCAGTGGGAGGCCACCGGGTACCCCTGCGAGTTCTACTCGCTCGGCGGCATCGGCCCCGGGATCCCGCTCCGGTCGAGCGTCACCAGCTTCGGCCCGGTCCTGATGTCGAAGGTGCTCCAGCTCAACCAGACCCAGGAGCAGTCCCTCGGCCTGATCTTCCACTACGCCGACACCAAGGGCCTGGAGCTGATCGACCTCAAGGACCTGCGGGCGGTCGTCGCCTTCCTCGTCTCCGACGAGGGAAAACCCGAGCTCAAGGGCATCGGCGGACTCTCCACGGTCACGGCCGGGGTCATCCTGCGGGCCCTGACCGCCTTCGAGCAGCAGGGGGCCGCGGAGTTCTTCGGCGAGCCGATGTTCGACACCAGCGAGTTCCTGCGCACGGCCGCGGACGGCCGCGGCATGGTCTCCGTACTGGAACTCCCCGCGGTCCAGGACAAGCCGCAGCTCTTCTCCACCTTCCTGATGTGGCTGCTCGCCGACCTCTTCAACGACCTGCCGGAGGTCGGCGACCTGGAGCGGCCCAAGCTCGTCTTCTTCTTCGACGAGGCGCACCTGCTCTTCAACGGTGCCTCGAAGGCCTTCCTCGACTCCATCACCCAGACGGTGCGTCTCATCCGCTCCAAGGGCGTGGGCATCTTCTTCGTGACGCAGACCCCCAAGGACGTGCCGGGGGACGTGCTCGCCCAGCTCGGCAACCGCGTCCAGCACGCCCTGCGCGCCTTCACCCCGGACGACGCGAAGGCGCTGAAGGCGACGGTGAAGACCTTCCCCCATTCCGACTACGACCTGGAGGAGCTGCTCACCCGGCTGGGCACCGGCGAGGCGGTGATCACCGTGCTCAGCGAGAACGGCGCCCCCACCCCGGTCGCGGCGACCCGGCTGCGGGCCCCGCAGTCGCTGATGGGGCCGATCGACCCGGCGGCCCTGGACCAGGCGGTGAAGTCCTCGCTGCTCTGGTCGCGCTACGCCGAGCCGGTGGACCGCGAGTCGGCGTACGAGAAGATCAGCGCCGAACAGGCCGCCGCGGAGGCGCAGGCGGAGGCGGCAGCGGCGGCCGCCGAGGCGGAGAAGCAGGCCAAGGAGGCCGAGAAGGAGACGGCGCGGGCCGCGCGCAGCGCCCCGAAGCCGGATCCCTCGCTGGCCGAGCAGGTGGTGGGGAGCGGGCTGTTCCGCTCGCTGGCCCGGTCCGTCGGGACACAGCTGGGCCGGGAGATCTCGCGCTCGATCTTCGGCACGGCCCGCAGGCGGCGCTGAGGCGACGCGGTCCCGTTCGCCCTCCCCGTTCCCCTGTTCCAGGCGGAATCGAGCGCACCGGGTGACTGGAACCGGTCCGTCGCTGACAGACTCGTGGCATGCGGACCGAACTGACCGACACCACGTCCAGCAAGATCAACCGGGCGCTGCTCGCAGCCCGCCGGGCGATAGGCAGCCCCACCACGGGGCTGGTCCTGACCCTCGTCGTCGTCACCGACGAGGAGAACGCCTACGACGCCGTGCGCGCGGCCTCCGAGGCCTCGCGCGAGCACCCCTGCCGCATCATCACGGTGATCAAGCGCACCTCGCGGGGCTCGCACAAGCTCCGCGCGAACCGGCTCGACGCCGAGCTGCGGGTCGGCTCGGACGCCGGGACCGGGGAGATCCTGGTGCTGCGCCTGCACGGGGAGCTGACCGAGCAGGCCGGCTCGGTCGTCCTGCCGCTGCTGGTGCCGGACGCGCCGGTCGTGGCGTGGTGGCCGGCCGACGCCCCCGCCGACGTGGCGCGGGACTCCCTGGGCGCGCTCGCGCAGCGCCGGATCACGGACGCGGCCGCGGCCTTCGACCCGGTGGGCGTACTGGACGCACGGGCCGCCTCCTACCGGCCCGGGGACACCGACCTGGCCTGGACCCGGCTGACGCCGTGGCGGGCCCTGCTGGCCGCCGCCCTGGACCAGAAGCCGCTGCCGGTGACCGGCGCGGCCGTGGAGAGCGAGCCCGACAACGCGAGCGCCGAGCTGCTGGCGCGCTGGCTGGAGGACCGGCTCGGGGTGCCCGTCGACCGGGTGGCGAGCGAGGGCCCGGTGATCACCCGGGTCAGCCTGCGCACCACGGGCGGCGAGATCCGGGTGGACCGGCCCGCGGGCGCCCTGGCCACGCTGGTCCTGCCGGGGAGCCCCGACCGCAGCGTGGCCCTGAAGATCCGCAGTGGCGCCGAACTGATCGCGGAGGAACTGCGCCGCCTCGACGCGGACGTGACCTACGGCTCCGCGCTGCGGCGGCGGCCGCTCCAGGCGGCGCTCTCCGCGTAGTGGTTGTCGTACGCGGCGGAGCTGTCCTTGATGTCCTGCACGGTGGCCTCGCCCGCGTTGACCCGGCCCAGGAGGCGGTAGTAGTCGAACCGGCCCATGCCGGGGGTGAAGCCGACGAACACGCTCGCCGTGTGCCCGGCGGCGGGGGCGAAGGCGTGCTTGACCCCGGGCGGGACCGCGATGAAGTCGCCGGCGTCGAGGGTGTGGACCTCGTCGCCGACCAGGATGTCCAGCCGGCCCGCGGTGACGTGGAAGAACTCGGTGGCCTTGGTGTGGAAGTGCACCGGGGCACCGGCCGCGCCCTCGTCGAAGGTGGCCGTGTTGCAGGTGAGCTCGGCGGTGTCCGTGAGCAGCGTGATGAGGCTGCCGGGGGCGTCGTAAATGGCTTCGGCGGTGGCGGCGCGGGTCGCGATCTCTGTCATGTCCCCCAATCTACGGTCCGGATAGACCGGCTTCAGGGGTCAATTGCGCCCCTCTCCAGCCGGTCAATTCCGGCCGCCCGGGGGTGCACCCGCCCGTCAGCCCGACCCCTTCGCCGCCTTGGCCGCGGCCTTCATCTCCTGCTTGTGCGCCCGGACCTTGGCCAGGGATTCGGGGCCGGTGATGTCGGCCGCCGAGCGGTAGACGTCCGCCGGTCCGTAGCCGCCCGCCGCCTCCCGCCAGCCCTTCGGGCGCACGCCGAGCCG
The DNA here is from genome assembly GCA_049998195.1 of Streptomyces sp. cmx-11-4. Lineage (GTDB taxonomy): Bacteria > Actinomycetota > Actinomycetes > Streptomycetales > Streptomycetaceae > Streptomyces. The sequence goes on along the minus strand of JAEBET010000004.1, from coordinate 66,327 downwards.
CTTGCCCAGCAGGGCGAGGAAGATCTGGGCCTTCTGTTCGCCGAAGCCGGGCAGCGCCTTGAGGCGCGCCAGCAGTTCCTCCCCGGTGCCGACACCGGCCCAGACGGCCTCGGCGTCCCCGCCGTAGTGCTCCACCAGGTACGCGCACAGCTGCTGGATCCGCTTCGCCATCGACCCGGGATAGCGGTGCACGGCGGGCTTGTCCGAGAGCAGGGCGGCGAAGGCCTCCGGGTCGTACGCGGCGATGGCGTGCGCGTCCAGGTCGTCGGAGCCGAGCCGCCGGGCGATCGTCCAGGGCCCCGAGAAGGCCCACTCCATCGGCACCTGCTGGTCCAGCAGCATCCCGACCAGCGCGGCGAGGGGGCTCCGGGAGAGCAGCGCGTCGGCCTCCGGCTGCTGCGCCAGCCGGATGGTGATGTCCTTGTCCATGGCTCCAGCTCCCCGCGCGGGCGCGCTCCCCGCGCGGGCGCGCTCCCCGCGCGGTCGCGCTCCCCGCGCGGTCGCGCTCCCCGCGCGGTCGGCACACCGCGCGCCTAGCGTGGGTGCGACGACAGCTACCCGCACGAGTACGAGTACGAGTCCGAGGAGTCGATCGATCATGGGTGAGTTCACCGAAGGCGCGCCGTGCTGGGTGGACGCGATGTTCGCCGACGTGGAGGCCGCCAAGACCTTCTACGGCGATGTGCTGGGCTGGACCTTCGGCGAGGCCAGCAGCGAGTACGGCAACTACACGCAGGCCTATTCCGGCGGGAAGGCCGTCGCCGCTGTCGTGCCCCCGATGCCCGGGGTGGACGCTCCGTCGCAGTGGTGCCTGTACCTCCACTCGCCCGACGTGGCGGTCACGGCGGAGAAGGTCACCTCGAACGGCGGAGAGGTGCTGATGGGCCCGATGCAAGTGGGCACCTTCGGCTCGATGCTGATCGCGAAGGAGCCCAGCGGCGCGGTCTTCGGCGTCTGGCAGCCGGGTGAGCACAAGGGCTTCGAGAAGATGGGCGAGGCGGGCGCGTACGCCTGGGCGGAGGTCTTCACCCGGGAGCCCGACAAGCCGGACACCTTCCTGCCGAGCGTCTTCCCGTACAGCACCCAGCAGATGGACGCGGGCGACGACCCGGAAGCGGCCGACATGGACTTCACGGTCTACAGCGTCGGCGGTCCCGAGAATCCGGTGCTGGGCCGGATGAAGATGGGCGACGAGTTCCCGCCGGAGATCCCCTCCTACATCCAGGTGTACTTCGGCGTCCCGAACTGCGACGAGGCGGTCGAGAAGGCGAAGAAGCACGGCGGGCAGCTGCACCTCGGCCCGATGGACAGCCCGTTCGGCCGCTTCGCGGCGCTGGCGGACCAGCAGGGCGCGGCCTTCGCGGTGATCGACATGTCGACGACGGTCGGCGAGATGCCGAAGTTCGGCTGAGCCGCCCGCCCGCCCGCCCGTCCGCCCGTCTCGCCCGCACGAAAACGTCCCCGTGCCCCTGCCGCTGATCCGCGGCTGGGGCACGTCGGCGTGCCCGCCCCGGCGGCCGGCGCGGGCGGCATACCGTCGGTCCGTGCGGCCCGTCCGTGCCGCGCGACGCGACTACGCAAGAGGTCGAAGCGCCATGAGCCTGAGCATCCGCAACCAGCTCGCCGGTACCGTCGCCGCCGTCACCGCCGGTGAGGCCATGGCCGCGGTCAAGGTCCGGCTCGAAGGCGGTCAGGACATCACCGCGGCCATCACCGCCGACGCCGTCCAGGAGCTCGGCATCGGGACGGGATCCCCGGTCACGGCGCTGGTCAAGGCCACCGAAGTGGCCCTCTCCACAGGGCCCGTCGACGGCGTGTCCATCCGCAACCAGATCGCCGGCACGGTCGTCGAGGTCGCCGCCGGTCCCGCCATGGCCACCGTCAAGGTGGACGTGAACGGCGGCGGGCTGACCGCCGCCATCACCGCCGACGCCGTCGACGCGCTCGGCCTGGCGGCCGGATCCTCCGTCGTCGCGCTGATCAAGTCGACCGAGATCTCGCTCCGGACCGCCTGATCACAGACCGGCACCCGGCGCAGGTCCTCCACCTGGACGTGAACACCCCGTAGCGGGCCCCGAGAAGTTTTTTTCGCCAGGCCGTCACATCCGTGCGGCCGGGCGGGTCAGTGGAGTGAAGGCCGGGCAGCAGTGCACCCCATCGGACCCCATCGCACCGCACCGCACCGGCGCCCGTCAGGACCTGCCAAGGGAGCGAACCCCATGTCCACCACCGCCGTAGTCCTCACCCTCGTCGGCGCCTTCATGACCGGCTTCTCCGCCGTCTCGGTCTTCCTCCGCGCCAAGTGGGTCGTCGAGCCCCTCGCCGCGTACGGGGTCCCGGCCTCGTGGTGGACCTGGCTGGGCGTCGCCAAGGCGGCGGGCGCGGCCGGTCTCGTCGTCGGCCTGTTCGTCCCGGCGATCGGCATCGCCGCCGCCGTCGGCATCGCCGTCTACTTCACCGGGGCCGTCCTCACGGTCCTGCGCGCCCGCTCCTACGCCCACATCCCCTTCCCCCTCCTGTACGCCGCCCCGGCCGTGGCCGCCCTCGCCCTCGGCTTCTGACCGCCCCGGGGGCGGCGCGTCACCGCCGGAGCAGGACGATCACCGAGCCACACATCGTCAGCAGCACGTTGCCGAGGCGTACGGGACCGTCGGCCTCGAACTCCCCGACCGCGTGGGCGAGCCGGCGGACGTCGGTGAGGGGCGGCCCAAAGACTGCGACCGGGGAACGCGGAAGGCCCCGGCCGGTTTCCCGGTCGGAGCCTTCAAGTGCGAACGAGACCAGAACTGAGACCAAGCATGGGCTACTTGCCGGCCTCCGGGCCATACCACTGCATGGCTTGGCCGGTGACAGCCGCGATGCACTCGAAATCGTGGTCGCGGTGCAGGAGAGTCAGCCCGTGCAGTTCCGCGGTGGCGGCAACGACGAGGTCCACCGCTCCCGCACTGCGGTGCTGCCCGCGCTGGGTCAGTAGCTCCTGGACCTGCCAGGCGCGGTCGTACGCCCGGTCGTCGACGGGCACCCAGCCGAACAGCAACCGCATGTCATCGATGCCGCGCGCGCGGTCTGCGGCGGATCGGGCACTGTAGAAGAACTCCAGCTCGGTGATCGGGCAGGTTGCGATGAGACCAGCCGCAGCCGCCTGATCCCAGCCGTACTGTTCGGCGTCGCCCTGCAGGAACCGCGCGAGTGCGCTGGTGTCGATCAGGAACTGTGCCGCGCTCACCTTCGGTAGTTCCTCTTGTCCTCGAAGAGGCCCAGATCGAACGCGCCCTCTCCGGCGGTAGCCCGCAGCCGAGTGAGCGCCAGCGCGCGCCGGCGGTTCTCCAACACTTCACGCAAGGCGGTGTTGACCGTGTCCTTCTTGGTGCTCGTCCCGAGCGCCTGAGCCACGTCGGCCAGCAGCTCGTCGTCAAGGTCGATCACTGTTCGACTCATCCGGACACCTCCTGTGATATCAGCTGACCCATAAAGTATATCCGGCATGGTGTCTACGGTGGAGCTCTTCCGAAGATCACAAAATGCGGCACGCAAGCTGCTGACTTCGATCTTGGGTGTGGCGAGCACGGTGATGAACAGGGCGAAGCGCCAGGTCCGGCAGTTGCTGAGGCGGGGGCGCGATGGCGAGGAACGCAGAAGGCCCCGGCCGGTTTCCCGGTCGGGGCCTTCAAGTGCCCGGTGAGGCACTGGCGGAGGATACGAGATTCGAACTCGTGAGGGGTTGCCCCCAACACGCTTTCCAAGCGTGCGCCCTAGGCCACTAGGCGAATCCTCCGCCGCAAACAATACAAGACGTTGAGGGGTGCTCGCGAACGTGATCGTCTCCGGGGAGCGGGGCCGGGGCCGGGCTCGATTCCGGGGGCTTCCATCCGCTAGGGTGGGGGCCAGCCCCTCACGTGGCGCTATCTCACCCAACTCCCCCAGGGCCGGAAGGCAGCAAGGGTAAGTGGGCTCTGGCGGGTGCGTGGGGGGCGCTTTGCGTTCCGGGGGGCCTTGTGGGCCGCCGTTGTCGGTGGGCCCGGATAACCTCGTAGACGTGTCGTCCCTTGCGCTGTACCGCCGCTATCGCCCCGAGTCGTTCGCCGAGGTCATCGGGCAGGAGCATGTCACTGTCCCGCTGATGCAGGCCCTGCGCAACAACCGGGTCAACCACGCGTACCTGTTCAGCGGGCCGCGCGGCTGTGGAAAGACGACCAGCGCGCGCATCCTCGCCCGCTGTCTGAACTGTGAGCAGGGCCCCACCCCCACCCCGTGCGGGGAGTGCCAGTCGTGCCGTGACCTGGCCAGGAACGGGCCGGGGTCCATCGACGTCATCGAGATCGACGCCGCCTCGCACGGTGGTGTGGACGATGCCCGCGACCTGCGCGAGAAGGCCTTCTTCGGGCCCGCGTCGAGCCGGTACAAGATCTACATCATCGACGAGGCCCACATGGTCACCCCGGCGGGCTTCAACGCCCTGCTGAAGGTCGTCGAGGAGCCGCCGGAGCACCTCAAGTTCATCTTCGCCACCACCGAGCCGGAGAAGGTGATCGGGACCATCCGGTCCCGGACGCACCACTACCCCTTCCGTCTCGTGCCGCCCGGCACCCTGCGCGACTACCTCGGGGAGGTCTGCGGGCGCGAGGGCGCCAAGGTCGAGGACGGCGTGCTGCCGCTCGTCGTGCGCGCCGGCGCGGGGTCCGTGCGTGACTCGATGTCCGTCATGGACCAGCTGCTCGCCGGCGCTGCCGACAGCGGTGTGACATACGCCATGGCCACGTCGCTGCTCGGCTATACGGACGGCTCGCTCCTCGACTCCGTCGTGGACGCCTTCGCCGCCGGGGACGGCGCCGCCGCCTTCGAGGTCGTGGACCGGGTGGTGGAAGGCGGGAACGACCCCCGGCGCTTCGTCGCCGACCTGCTCGAGCGGCTGCGCGACCTGGTCATCCTGGCCGCCGTGCCCGATGCCGGGGAGAAGGGGCTGATCGACGCCCCCGCCGATGTCGTGGAGCGGATGCAGGCCCAGGCGTCCGTGTTCGGGGCCGCCGAGCTGTCGCGCGCCGCCGATCTCGTCAACACCGGCCTCACCGAGATGCGCGGCGCGACCTCGCCGCGGCTCCAGCTGGAGCTGATCTGCGCCCGCGTGCTGCTGCCCGCCGCCTTCGACGACGAGCGGTCCTTCCAGGCCCGGCTCGACCGCCTGGAGCGCAGCGGGGCGGCCGCCGCCTTCGCGCCCGCGCCCGCCGTGCCCGCCATGGGCTACGTGCCCGGGCCGGAGGCGCACCCCATGGCGCCCGCGGCTCACGGCGGCGGCGTCGCCGCGTCGCGTGCCGCCGCTGTACAGGCTCCCGCGCCCGTCGCGGCTCCCGCGCCCGTGGCGGCTCCCGAGCCGGTACGGGCTCCCGCGCAGCCCGAGGCTCCGGTCCAGGCCGCGCCCGCCGCCGCACCCGCCCCGGCCGCCCCCGCCCCCGGGGCGTGGCCCGGAGCCGCGCAGCCCGGCAGCGGGGCCCCCGGTGCCTGGCCCAGCGCGGCCGCCCCCGGCCAGGGGGCCCCGGCTCCCGCTCCCGCCGCCCCCGCTCCGGCCGCCCAGGCCCAGGCCCCCGCAGCCACGGCCGCCGCCGCGCCCTCGCCGGGCATGGCCGCCGGCGCCGGGCAGGTCCAGGCGATGTGGCCCGGAGTCCTCGAGGCCGTCAAGAACCGCCGCCGCTTCACCTGGATCCTGCTCAGCCAGAACGCCCAGGTCACCGGCTTCGACGGAACCACCCTCCAGCTCGGCTTCCCCAACGCCGGAGCCCGCGACAACTTCGCGAGCAGCGGCAGCGAGGACGTGCTCAAGGCCGTCCTGGCCGAGCAGTTCCAGGTCAACTGGAAGATCGACGCCGTGGTGGCCGGCGGAGCACCGGCCCCGCTCCCGTCCTCGTCCTCGTACGGCGCCCCGGCAGCCCCCGCCCCGGCCTACAGCCCCCCGTCCCAGGCGCCTGCCCCGTCCGCTCCCGCTCCGCAGTACCAGCCGCCGCAGCAGTCCCAGCAGTCCCAGCAGTCGGCTCACGCCCAGCAGCCCCCCGTACAGCAGGCGCCCCCGCCGGTCGCCCCCGAGGACGACGTCCCGGAGGAGGACGATCCCGACCTCGTCGAGAGCGCCCTGACCGGACACGACCTGATCGTGCGCGAGCTCGGAGCCACCGTTGTGGAGGAATACACGAATGAGTAGCCCCGCCTGATTGGGGTGGCCGCACGAAGCCGGCTGCGCCGTCCGGGCTAGGCTGAGCAGCGTGAAGGTCCTCGTCATCGGCGGCGGCGCCCGCGAACACGCCCTGTGCCGCTCTCTGTCCCTCGACCCCGACGTCTCCGCGCTGTACTGCGCTCCCGGCAATGCCGGCATCGCCGAGGTGGCCGAGCTCCGCCCGGTCGACGCCCTCGACGGCGATGCCGTCACCGCTCTCGCCACCGAACTCGGCGCAGGCCTGGTCATCGTCGGCCCGGAGGCCCCGCTGGTCGCCGGAGTCGCCGACGCCGTGCGCGCCGCCGGCATCCCCGTCTTCGGCCCGTCCGGCGAGGCCGCGCAGCTGGAGGGCTCCAAGGCCTTCGCCAAGGACGTGATGGCCGCGGCCGGAGTCCCGACCGCGCGCAGCTATGTGTGCACCACCCCCGAAGAGGTGGACGAGGCCCTCGACGCCTTCGGCGCCCCGTACGTCGTCAAGGACGACGGCCTCGCCGCCGGCAAGGGCGTCGTGGTCACCGAGGACCTCGCCGCCGCCCGCGCCCACGCGCTCGGCTGCGACCGCGTGGTCATCGAGGAGTACCTCGACGGCCCGGAGGTCTCCCTCTTCGCCATCACCGACGGCGTCACCGTCGTCCCGCTCCAGCCCGCCCAGGACTTCAAGCGGGCGCTGGACGGGGACGAGGGCCCCAACACCGGCGGCATGGGCGCCTACTCCCCGCTGCCGTGGGCCGACCCCAAGCTGGTCGACGAGGTCATGGAGCTGGTCCTCCAGCCGACCGTCGACGAGCTCCGCCGCCGCGGCACCCCCTTCTCCGGACTGCTGTACGCCGGCCTGGCCATCACCGGCCGCGGCACCCGGGTGATCGAGTTCAACGCCCGCTTCGGCGACCCCGAGACCCAGGTGGTCCTGGCCCGGCTGCGCACCCCGCTCGCGGGCGTGCTGCTGAACGCCGCCAACGGCACCCTGGACGCCCAGCCCGAGCTCCGCTGGAGCGAGGACGCGGCCGTCACGGTGGTCATCGCCTCGCACAACTACCCCGAGACCCCTCGCACGGGCGACGTCATCGAGGGTCTGGACGAGGTGGCCGCCGAGGACGCCCCCGACGCGTACGTGCTGCACGCCGGGACCCGGCGCGAGGGCGACTCGGTGGTCAGCGCGGGGGGCCGCGTGCTCTCGGTGACGGCGACCGGTTCCGATCTGGCGCAGGCCCGCGAAAAGGCGTATAAGGCCGTCGCGCGGATCCGGCTGGACGGCTCGCAGCACCGCACGGACATCGCGGCCAAGGCGGCCGGACGCCCCTGAGCCGCGGCAGAGCAGCCCCCGCGGGCCCGGTGCGCACGAGGTGCGCCCGGGCCCGCGGGGGCGTCTGTGCGGGTTGGTGGTCGACTGCATCCGGCCGCGTTCGAACGCACCCACCTTTACCCAAAGCCATTCCATCGGGTGATCGTCCCCCGGTCTGCCTGACGCCCGGGCGTGCCCCAACTAGGGTGCGGCGCAAGCATTCCGGCACTCATTCCGGCACTTGGCCCACCGGCATTGCGATGTCAGTGGCGGGTGTCACAGTGGGGGAGTGAGCAAAGCCGCCGCAGGGCAGAGGGGGTGAGGTCCAGCCGTGTCCGGAACCGGTTCGATCATGGAAGCGGGCGTGCCGTCCGCACGTTCCCGCGCTTTGGCCGTGCTGCGCGTGCGCAGCAGGGCACTGGCCGTCGGGCTGCTGCCCGCCGCCCTCGCGGTGGTGCTGGTGGCCGCCCGGATGACGGGCCGACTGGCGGGTGACCCCTGGCCCGCGGTGACCCTCGCCGTCTGCGGCGTCGCCGTGCTGGTGCTGCTCATCGGCGGGATCTTCGGCGCGGTGGTCCTGCGGGCGAGCCCGGCCGTGACGCCGACGGTGCCGCTGTCCGAGGCCGCCGCCCCCGATCTGTACCGGCTGGTGCGGGACCTGGCCGACCGCATGAACGTGCCGGCGCCCTCCGCGATAGCCCTCACCCCGGACTGCGACAGCTGGCTGGAGGACCGCACCCACGCGGCGCACCGCCGCGACGGCATATCCGCGGGCCTGGAGTCGGAGCCCGGCGCCGCCCCGGTGCTGGTCATCGGCTCCCCGTTCCTGTGGTGGATGCGGGTCGCCGAGCTGCGCGCCGTCCTCGCCCCGGTCGTCGCCGGTACGGGCCCTTCGGCGCACCCGGACATAGCCGACGCGCGCGGGTTCGTACGGGGTCTGGACGCCGCCGTGGACGTGGGCGGCCGGCGCGGCCTCGGCTGGATCGCCGCTCCCGCCCGGCTGCTGCTGCGGCTGTGCCGAATGGACGCAGCGGAGATGGAGCGCGGGGTGGCCGCAGCCGCCTCGGATCGTGCACAGGGTGTGGACTACGGGCTGCGCATCGTCGCCCAGGAGCAGGTCGGCCTGGCCTACGCGGGCTGGGACCGGCTGCTGACCCGCGTCGCGCTGCCCGCCTGGCGGATGGGCCGCTGGCCGGCGCACCTCGACGCCGGAGTGGTCTCCGCGCTGACCGAGCTGTCCCGGCGCGACCGGCTGGCCGACGGGTTCACCTCGCGCCTCGGCGAGCGCCCCGCCTGCGACCTGCTGGAGCAGCCCGGTACGGTCGACGAGGCGGCTTCGCTGCTGGCCGCCCGGCTCTTCCACGGCGGTCCGGCCGAGACCGGGCCGGAGTGGTCCCCGGTGGACTGGGCGGCCTATCCGGAGGAGGTCGTGGACCGCAAGTGGCGCACGGAGGCGGCCCGCCTGCACACGGCGCTCGATGCCCTGACCGTCGCGCCCGCGCCGCCCGCCCCGTCGGCCTCCGCTTCCGCAGCTCCTGCCCCCGCCGGCCCCGCCCCCGCAGCAGTGGACGGCTTCGCAGGCCCCACGCTGGAGCGCGTGCTGGGCTTTCTCACCGACCCCGCCGGCGCGGGCGCGGCCGGGGAGGCCCTGGCCGGACGGCTCAGCGGCGACCTGGCCCGCGAGGAGCGCGCCGCCGGTGCTGCGCAGCCCTCGGCCGGGAAGGCCCGGGGCGCGGACACCGTGCCGCTGTTCCCGCTCCAGCCCCCGCGCAGCGGCCGGGACCTGCTGGCCGACCACGTGACGGCGATGGTGTGCTGCGCGGCCGTCGACTCCGCCGGGGCCGCACCCGGCCTGGACTGGCTCGACGGCCCGGTCCTGCTCGTCGGCGGCGACCGCCGCTCCGACCTCGTGCCCCGCGTGCTGTGCCTGGTCGAGGACGGTGACCCCGAGCCCCTGCGCGACTGGCTCGCGGACCTCGGCGTCCGCCCCGAGAAGCCCGTCCGCCTCGTCTGACGGCGTACCCGAGGCCTCCCCAGAGGTTTCCCGGAAGGGCTACAGGTCGCACACACCACCGGATCCCCATGTTCCGATCCCGTCAATTCGCGACGAAGGGTGACGGACTGCGTGCGTTATGTGATGTGCTGGGACCGGCTCGATGCATTGCCCGTTCGGGGGAGCGAGGGAGGGGAGCGGTTATGGGTGCGGACCAGATCCGGCGCTGGGAGTCAGGTGCGCTCGCGCACGCGGTGAACGACCCCTTCGGACAGGGCCCCCTGCCCTGGTTCCGCGGCAGTGAGCTCTACTTCGACGACACCGGCCAGGTCGTCCCCTGGTACGTGGACCCCGCCGTCGCCCCCGGCCAGCTCCCGCGCGGCCGCAGCGGCACCGGCGGTCCCCGCACGGCCGACGACGTGCACCGCCAGATCAAGGGCTTCGCCTCCACAGGCGCCGTGGCCCCCGGCGAGGCGATCGACTTCCACATCACGGTCGACCCGCCCCAGCAGTTCTCCGTCGACGTCTACCGCATCGGGCACTACGGCGGCGACGGAGCCTCCAAGATCACCACCAGCCCGCGCCTGTCAGGGATCGTCCAGCCGGCCCCCCTCGCCGCCGACCGCACCGTCTCCTGCCACCACTGGTGGCTGTCCTGGCGCCTCCAGGTCCCGTCCTACTGGAGCATCGGCGCGTACGTGGCCGTCCTCACCACCGTCGACGGCTACCGCTCCCACATCCCCTTCACGGTCCGCGACGACCACCCCGCCGACCTCCTGCTCCTGCTCCCCGACATCACCTGGCAGGCCTACAACCTCTATCCGGAGGACGGCCGCACCGGCGCCAGCCTCTACCACGCCTGGGACGAGGACGGCCGGCTGCTCGGCGAACAGGACGCGGCCCACACCGTCTCCTTCGACCGCCCCTACGCGGGCGCCGGCCTGCCCCTGCACGTCGGCCACGCCTACGACTTCATCCGCTGGGCCGAGCGCTACGGCTACGACCTCGCCTACGCCGACACCCGCGACCTGCACGCCGGCCGCGTCGACCCCACCCGCTACCGCGGCCTGGTCTTCCCCGGCCACGACGAGTACTGGTCCGCGCCCATGCGCCGCACCGTCGAGCGCGCCCGCGACCACGGCACCTCCCTCGTCTTCCTCTCCGCCAACACCATGTACTGGCAGGTCGAGCTCGGCCCCTCCCCCTCCGGGGTCGAGGACAGGCTCCTGACCTGCCGAAAACGCCGCGGCCCGGGCCGCCCCAGCCTCTGGCGCGAGGTCGACCGCCCGGAGCAGCAGCTGCTCGGCATCCAGTACGCGGGACGCGTCCCCGACCCCGCCCCCCTGATCGTGCGCAACGCCACGCACTGGCTCTGGGACTCCACCGGGGCGGGGGAGAACGACGAGCTGCCCGGCCTGGTCGCCGGCGAGGCCGACCGGTACTTCCCGCGCACCCAGCTCCCCGCGCACCAGGAGCGCATCCTGCTCGCGCACTCCCCGTACCTCGACAGCGAGAACCACCGCCGCCACCAGGAGACCTCGCTCTACCGCGCGCCCAGCGGCGCCCTGGTCTTCGCCTCCGGCACCTTCGCCTGGTCCCCGGCGCTCGACCGCCCCGGCCACGTCGACGAGCGCGTACAGCGCGCCACCGCCAACCTCCTCGACCGGATCTGCAAGCGCGACTGAGATCCCGCCGCGGGCGCGCAGGACACCCGGAGGAGGACGGCGCGGACACCCAGGCGAGGGCGCGCGTGACACCCAGCCCTAGGGCGCGAGTGACACCCCCGCCCGAGGGCGGGCGTGACACCCCGCCCCGGCCTGGCATGACACCCCGCCTGCCCGGGCACGGCACCCCGTACGGGAGAATGGGTTTGCGCTTGTACAGACCCACAGGGAGAGCCCGTGTCCGGATTCGTCGAAAAGCCCGAGCCGGTTGAGGTTCCCGGCCTCGTCCACCTCCACACCGGCAAGGTGCGCGACCTCTACCGCGACGGGGACGACCGCCTCGTCATGGTCGCCAGCGACCGCATGTCCGCCTTCGACTGGGTGCTGCCCACCGAGATCCCGGACAAGGGCCGCGTGCTCACGCAGCTCTCCCTGTGGTGGTTCGACCAGCTCGCGGACCTCGTCCCGCACCACGTCCTCTCTACCGACCTGCCCGCCGGCGCCCCCGCAGACTGGGCCGGCCGCACGCTGATCTGCCGCAACCTCGAGATGATCCCCGTCGAGTGCGTGGCCCGCGGCTACCTCACCGGCTCCGGCCTCGCCGAGTACAAGCAGACCCGTACGGTCTGCGGGCTGGCCCTCCCCGAAGGCCTCGTGGACGGCTCCGAGCTGCCCGCCCCGATCTTCACCCCGGCGGCCAAGGCCGCGGTCGGCGAGCACGACGAGAACGTCTCGTACGAGGAGGTGGCGCGCACCGCGGGCACCGAGACGGCGGCCCTGCTGCGCCAGACGACCCTCGCCGTGTACGGCCGCGCCCGGGACATCGCCCGCGAGCGCGGGATCATCCTGGCGGACACCAAGTTCGAGTTCGGCTTCGACCCGAAGGACGGCTCGCTGGTCGCCGCCGACGAGGTGCTGACCCCGGACTCCTCCCGCTTCTGGCCGGCCGACCTGTGGGAGCCGGGCCACGCGCAGCCCTCCTTCGACAAGCAGTACGTCCGCGACTGGCTGTCCTCCCCGGCCTCCGGCTGGGACCCGAAGGGGGAACTCCCGCCGCCTGCGCTCCCGCAGGAGGTCGTCGAGCAGACCCGCGCCAAGTACGTCGAGGCCTACGAGCGGCTCACCGGCCTGACCTGGTCGTAGGACGGCACGGGCGCCGCAGGGCGTCCCGTCGCCGGACAACGAAGAAGCCCCCGGTCGTGACGACCGGGGGCTTCTCGCGTACAGAGCGGACAACGCGACTCGAACGCGCGACATCCACCTTGGCAAGGTGGTGCTCTACCAACTGAGCTATGTCCGCATGCGCCGTAGCGCGAGAACTACTATACCCAACCCCGCTCCCGTGCGAGACGCACTGCCGTGTGCCGGTTCTCGGCCCCCAGCTTCGTCGCCGCCGAGGACAGGTAGTTCCGTACGGTCCCCTGTGACAGCCGGGCCCGCTCCGCGATCTCCGCGACCGGCGCCCCGTCCGCCGCGAACTCCAGCACCTCGGCCTCCCGGGCGGTCAGCGGCGAGTCCCCGGCGCTGATCGCGTCGGCCGCCAACTCCGGGTCCACATAACGCCCCCCGGCGTGCACGGTCCGGATCAGCTCCGCCAGCCGCTGCGCCGAGACGGTCTTCGGCGCGAAGGCCCGCACCCCCGCCGCCAGGGCCCGCTTCAGGTGCCCGGGGCGGCCGTGGCTGGTCACGATCATGGTCTTGCAGTCGGGGAGCTCGGCCCGCAGCGATGTGGCCACGCTCACACCGTCCGCCCCCGGCATCTGGAGGTCCAGCACCGCCACGTCCGGCCGGTGCGCCCGCGCCATCGCCAGGGCCTCGGGCCCCGAGGCCGCCTCGGCGACCACCAGCAGGTCGTCCTCCAGCGCCAGCAGCGCGGCCAGCGCCCCTCGGATCAGGTGCTCGTCGTCGGCGAGCAGTACGCGTACGGGGCTCACGCCCGCACCTCCAGTCCTTGCACGTGGGCACTCGGGATCTCGGCGCACAGCCGGAAGCGGCCGCCCGCCACCAGCCCCGCCTGCAGGGTTCCGTCCAGGACCGCGAGCCGCTCGCGCAGCCCGGCGAGCCCCGAGCCGGGCGGCCCGGCGGGACACGCGGGCGCCCCGTCGTTCTCGACCACCAGGGTCACGGCCCCGGCCGCCGGCGCGGTCAGCCGTATCAGGCAGCTCTGCGCGTCCCCGTGCCGCAGGACGTTCGTGGTCGCCTCGCGCACCACCCAGCCGAGCGCCGACTGCACCTCGGCGGGCAGCGCCCGCCCGGCCTCGAAGTCGACCCGGCAGTCCATTCCGGCCGCGCTCAGCACCCCGCGCGCACCCTCCAGCTCCACCGAGAGGTCCGCCTCCCGGTAGCCGCGCACGACGTCCCGTACCTCCCGCTGGGACTCCTGGGCGATCCGCTGCACCTCGATCATCTGGTCCACCGCTTCCGGGCGTTCGCGCCGCGCCAGCTGGACGGCCAGCTCGCTCTTGAGCGCGATCACCGCGAGGTTGCGGCCCATCACGTCGTGCAGGTCCCGGCCGAACCGCAGCCGCTCCTCGGCGACCGCCAGCCGCGACTGGGCCTCGCGGGAGCGGTCCAGTTCCCAGACGGTCTTGAGCAGCCAGTTGGTGAACCCGCAGGCCAGCGAGAAGAAGACGGTGGAGATCAGCATGCCGACGACGTATCCGAGCGCCTCCCCGGCGGACAGCCCGAGCGCGAGCACCACCAGTCCCGTGCCGCCCGAGTAGGCCGGACCGACGTACCGCATCTGCCGCACCGAGGGCAGGCACATCACCAGGGCCCCGCTCCCGAAGCCGGCCACTCCCGCGATCAGCTGCGGGGCCACCGCCGGGTCGGAGAGCACCCCGTACCGGCGCAGGACGAGCACCGTCACCACGAAGACGGCCGTGACCGCCGCGACCGTGACCGAGAGCCGGACCGGGCGCTCGCGCCGGCCGACCGCCCAGTCCATCGCCCGCGAGTACACGAACCCGCAGAGCACCGCGTGCACGCAGACCAGCAGGAAGAGGGCGAGGGCCACCATGGGCCGCTCGGGGGCCTCGATGGCCACCGGGAGCATCCCGAACGAGATGATCTCGAGGAGGATGAAGAGATGGCACGACCAGCGCGTGTACAGCTCGACCTTCTCCGCACTGCTGCGGTTCTTCCACCACCCCGTCAGCTTCGACACGGTTCCCGTCCCCCGACTCCTCTAGCGGCGCGGTTCCCAGCGGAACCACTTCTGCACAGCAAACACGGTGATCATGACCCAGGCCAGCGTGGTGAGCGCCGCCCCCAGCAGGTCGTAGGCCTCCGTGCCGCCGCTCCAGCCGGCCCGCACCAGGGTCATCACCCCGCTGAGCGGCAGCAGTTCGCACACCGAGCCCAGGAGTTCCGGCAGCCGCTCCAGCGCTACGAAGAGCCCCGAGCCGAGCGCGGTCAGCAGGAACAGCGGCAGTGTGGTCAGGCCCGCGCTCTCCACGGTGCGGGTGACGGTGCTGGTCAGCGCGGACATCCCGGCCAGCAGGACGATCCCGGCGAGCACCGCGAGGACGAGCAGCAGCGGGTTCCGCGGCATCCGCACGTCCAGGGCGGCCGCCCCGGCGACCGCGAGGACGGTGATCTGGCCGGCCGCGAGGACGGCGGACGGCAGCGCGGTTCCGGCCAGGATCTCGAGGTCGTTCGCCTCGCCGGTGCGCAGCCGCTTCAGTACGAGCTCCTCGCGCCGGGCCACGAACGCGGACACCAGGTTCATGTACACGACGAGCAGCAGCACCATGCCGATCCCGCCGGTCAGCGTGGCTTCGCCGACGGCTGCCGCGCCCTCGGCCCCGCCCAGCGTGGAGCGCAGCACGAAGACCATCAGCAGCGGCATCAGCAGGGCCACGCTCAGGGCCGCCCGGTTGCGGACGAGCAGGGTGAGCTCGCTGCGGCCGAGCGCGGTGAGCCGGCCGGGGTTCAGGGTCAGGGTGTTCATCGGGCGGCTCCTGCCGGGGCGTCGGCCGGGCGGGCCGCCTCGGCGATGTCTGCGGTATCGGCCGTGCCGACGGTGCGGCGGCCCTGAGCGATGTCCAGGAAGGCCTCCTCCAGGGAGCCGGACCGGGCGTCGAGCCGGTCCAGCGCCACCCCGGAGTCATGGGCCCAGCGCAGCAGTTCCGTCAGGGACTCCTGGAGCCGCCCGGTACGGATCTCCACGCGCTGCCCGTAGGCCGCCGCGCGCAGCGACAGCGGGAGCCGGGCGGCGGGCACCCCGTCCGGCAGTGTGAAGCGGATCCGGGCGGGGCGGGTGGCGGTCACCTCGGCCGGGGTGCCGGACAGGACGAGTTCCCCCTCGTGCAGGATCGCCAGCCGGTCGGCGAGCTCCTCGGCCTCCTCCAGGTAGTGCGTGGTGAGCACCACCGTGGTCCCCCGGTCCCGCAGTTCCCGTACCAAGGCCCAGGTGTCCCGGCGCCCTTCGGGATCCATGCCGGTGGTCGGCTCGTCCAGGAACAGCACCTCGGGCCGTCCCAGCAGGGCCAGCGCCAGGTCGAGGCGGCGCCGTTCACCGCCGGACAGCTGCTTGACCCGTACGGAGGCACGGGCGCCCAGGCCCACCATCCCCAGCACCTCCGCCGCCGGCCGGGCGCCGGTGGTGACCCCGCCCCACATCCGCACGGTCTCGGCGACCGAGAGGTCCGAGGGGAAACCGCCCTCCTGGAGCATGACGCCGGTGCGCGGGCGGACCTCGGTCCGCCGCGCGTACGGGTCGAGCCCGAAGACGCGGACCCGCCCGCCGCTCGGCGCGGCCAGTCCCTCCAGCAGCTCGACGGTGGAGGTCTTGCCGGCGCCGTTCGTGCCGAGCAGGGCGAACACCTCGCCCCGGGCCACGGAGAAGGAGACGCCCCGTACGGCTTCGAAACCGCCGGCGTAGCCGCGGCGCAGCCCCTCGACGTCGATCACGGTGTCAGTCATGACTCCAGCCTCGCGGCGCCCGGACGGCCGGGGCAGTGCGCGCTGTCATGATCCGCCGTGACATTTGTCAGGAAGGCGGGAGGGGAAACACGAAGAAGGCCCCGGTCGTAATGACCGGGGCCTTCCTCAATGGAGCGGACGACGCGACTCGAACGCGCGACATCCACCTTGGCAAGGTGGTGCTCTACCAACTGAGCTACGTCCGCAGGTTTACTGCGTGCACTGCGAGCAGTGCGTGCATCACTCTACCCGATCCACCGTGGTGGTCGGGAAACCGATGCAGAGCGGGTGACAGGAATCGCACACTGCGCCTTCCTCCTGGAAGGAGGATGTTCTACTACTGAACTACACCCGCACGACTTCAGGGCTCTGACCTGCGGTCTGGCCCCTCGGCGTGATCCACACACTAGCCGACCGAGGGGGGTGGATGGCAAATCGGCTCTCAGTGGGCCGCGTTGTAGGCCTCGTAGATCTTCTTGGGGATGCGGCCGCGGGGCGGCACCTCGTACTGGTTGGACCGGGCCCAGGCCCGGACGACCGCCGGGTCCGGGGCGATGGACGTGTGCTTGAAGGCCTTCCCCGAACGCGACTGGCGGCGTCCGGCGGCCACGAAGGGTGCGAGGCCCTTGCGCAGTTTCTTTGCGTTGGCCACATTGAGGTCGATCTCGTACGACTTTCCGTCCAGAGCGAACACGACCGTTTCCGCCGCTTCTCCGCCATCGATGTCGTCGGAGAGCGTGACTACTACGCGCTGCGCCACGGATATCGGTCCCTTCGTGCGACCTCGCTCCCTGCTGACGTGGGGCGACGTCGACTGTGTGGATGTTTCGGGGCAATGCATCATTCAACCGGAATCCCGGGTGATTCCTTTGTACCCCGATTCCCATTGCATTGCGAAGCCCAGTTAATTCTCTCCGCGTGTCCTGCCGCAATGCCGGGCGCATGGTTTTCCGTCGGATTTTGCGAAGCGTTGGTGAAGCCGAAACGCCCTGGTGATCACGCCTCGATGTTATCTACCCGCGTAGAAATTTCGGCCGGGTACGCTGAGGGAACCGCCTTCGCACCAACCACACACGGGAGTGCCCGATGGCACGCGTCGTAGTCGACGTCATGCTCAAGCCGGAGATCCTCGACCCCCAGGGCCAGGCGGTGCAGCGTGCACTGCCGCGCCTGGGCTTCGAGGGAATCGCGGACGTCCGCCAGGGGAAGCGTTTCGAGCTCGAGGTGGAGGGACCGGTCGACCAGGCCGCCCTCGACCGCATCCACAAGATGGCCGAAACCTTCCTCGCCAACACCGTCATCGAAGACTTCACCGTGAAGGTCGAGGCCTGACGGTGACCACTCGCATCGGAGTCGTCACGTTCCCCGGAACGCTCGACGACCGTGACTCACTGCGCGCCATCCGCCTCGCGGGGGCCGAGCCGGTTTCGCTCTGGCACCGCGACAAGGACCTGCACCAGGTCGACGCGGTCGTCCTCGCGGGCGGCTTCTCCTACGGGGACTACCTGCGCGCCGGAGCCATCTCCCGGTTCTCGCCGGTGATGGAGACCATCATCGAGCAGGCCAAGGCCGGCATGCCCGTCCTCGGCATCTGCAACGGCTTCCAGGTCCTCACCGAGGCCCACCTGCTGCCGGGGGCGATGCTCCGCAACACCGACCTGCACTTCATCTGCCGCGAGCAGAAGCTGCGGGTGGAGAACGCGGAGACCGCGTGGACCGGCGACTACACCGCCGGCCAGGAGATCTCCGTACCGCTCAAGAACATGGACGGCCGCTACACCGCCGACGAGCGCACGCTCGACGAACTGGAGGCCGAGGGCCGCGTGGCCTTCCGCTACCTCGACGGCAACCCCAACGGCTCGCTGCGCGACATCGCCGGCATCACCAACGCCGCGGGCAACGTCGTCGGCCTGATGCCGCACCCCGAGCACGCGGTCGAGCCGCTGATCGGAACCGGCCGCACCGACGGCCTCCCGTTCTTCACTTCGGTCCTGAAGAAGCTGGTCAGCGCATGAGCCTCGACACGGTCAAGAACGCCACCGAGACCCCGGACGCGGCGCAGCCCTGGAAGGAACTCGGCCTCAAGGAGGACGAGTACGCCCGCATCCGGGAGATCCTCGGCCGCCGCCCCACGGGCGCCGAGCTCGCCATGTACTCGGTCATGTGGTCCGAGCACTGCTCGTACAAGAGCAGCAAGGTCCACCTGAAGCAGTTCGGCGAGAAGGTCCCGCAGAACGACGCCATGCTCGTCGGCATCGGCGAGAACGCCGGCGTCGTCGACGTCGGCCAGGGCTACGCGGTCACCTTCAAGGTCGAGTCGCACAACCACCCCTCGTACATCGAGCCCTACCAGGGCGCGGCCACCGGCATCGGCGGCATCGTCCGCGACATCCTCGCCATGGGCGCCCGCCCGGTCGCGGTCGTGGACCCGCTGCGCTTCGGCGCGGCCGACCACCCCGACACCAGGCGCGTCCTGCCGGGCGTCGTCGCGGGCATCGGCGGCTACGGCAACTGCCTCGGCCTCGCCAACATCGGCGGCGAGGTCGTCTTCGACGAGTGCTACCAGGGCAACCCGCTGGTCAACGCCGGCTGCATCGGCGTGATGAAGCACGAGGACATCCACCTCGCCAAGGCCTCCGGCCCCGGCAACAAGGTCATCCTCTACGGCGCCCGCACCGGCGGCGACGGCATCGGCGGCGTCTCGGTCCTCGCGTCCGAGACCTTCGACGACACCAAGCCCACCAAGCGCCCCGCCGTCCAGGTCGGCGACCCCTTCCAGGAGAAGCTCCTCATCGAGTGCACCCTGGAGATCTTCAAGGAGAAGCTGGTCGCGGGCATCCAGGACCTCGGCGGCGCCGGGCTCTCCTGCGCCACCTCCGAGCTCGCCTCCGCCGGCTCCGGCGGCATGCGGGTCGAGCTGGACACCGTGCCGCTGCGCGACGCGACGCTCTCGCCCGAGGAAATCCTCATGAGCGAGTCGCAGGAGCGCATGTGCGCGATCGTCGAACCGCAGTACGTCGAGCGGTTCATGGAGATCTGCGAGAAGTGGGACGTCATCGCCACCGTCATCGGTGAGGTGACCGACGGCGAGCGCCTGGAGATCTTCTGGCACGGCGAGCAGATCGTGGACGTGCCCCCGGGCACCGTCGCCCACGAGGGCCCGGTCTACAACCGCCCCTACGCGCGCCCCTCCTGGCAGGACGCGCTCCAGGCGGACGACGCGAACCGGCTGGCGCGCCCGGCCACGTCGGACGAACTGCGCGCGCAGGTCCTGGCCCTGGTCTCCTCCCCGAACCAGGCGTCGAAGGCGTGGGTCACCGACCAGTACGACCGCTTCGTGCAGGGCAACACGGTGCTCTCGCAGCCCGAGGACGCGGGCATGGTCCGCATCGACGAGGAGTCCAACCTCGGCGTGGCCATGTCCACCGACGGCAACGGCCGCTACGCCAAGCTCGACCCGTACGCGGGTGCGCAGCTGGCGCTGGCGGAGTCGTACCGCAACGTCGCGGCGACCGGTGCGAAGCCGCTGGCCATCTCGAACTGCCTGAACTTCGGCTCCCCCGAGGACCCGGACGTGATGTGGCAGTTCGCCGAGGCCACGCGCGGTCTCGCCGACGGCTGCCTGGAGCTGGGCACCCCGGTGACCGGCGGCAACGTCTCGCTCTACAACCAGACCGGTGACGTCGCCATCCACCCGACCCCGGTCGTGGCGGTCCTCGGTGTGATCGACGACGTCAACCGCCGTACGCCGATGGCGTTCTCGGAGGCCGGCCAGCTGCTGTACCTGCTGGGCGACACGGCCGAGGAGTTCGGCGGCTCGGCCTGGTCCCAGGTCGTCCACAACCACCTTGGCGGCCTGCCGCCCAAGGTGGACCTGGGCCGCGAGAAGCTGCTGGGCGAGATCCTGATCTCCGCCTCGCGCGACGGCATGATCGACGCCGCGCACGACCTGTCCGACGGCGGCGTGATCCAGGCGCTCACCGAGTCCTGCCTGCGCGGCGGCAACGGTGCGCGGATCGTGGTCCCGGAGGGCCTGGACGCCTTCACCTTCCTGTTCTCCGAGTCCGCGGGCCGGGCCATCGTGTCCGTCCCGCGCAGCGAGGAGCTCCGCTTCACCGACATGTGCGGGGCGCGCGGCCTGCCGGTCGCCCGCATCGGCGTGGTGGACGGCGAGGAGATCGAGGTCCAGGGCGAGTTCACCCTCCCCCTGACCGAACTCCGCGAGGCCCACGAGGCGACGATCCCGGGCCTGCTGGCCTGATCCGGCCCTCGGCTGAGAGGCCCCGCCCACCCTGTGGGCGGGGCCTCTGCGTTGTGGGCGGCGGGGCCTTCGGTGGCTGGGCGCTGTACGACGCGTACGAGACCCACCAGAACCGCGAGCCAGCCGGGCGCCGATCAGCCGGGCGTGCGCCGGGCTGGTGGACGCCGGGGCGGTCATGGGCCTGGACGGCGGCGCCGACCGGTGGTGCTCGGCGGCGAGGGCCCGAGCCCGAGCACGGTGGGCTTCGACGCGTTTTTGGGCCGCTGCGTGCTGCACCGCCTGGAGGACCGCGACGGCCGGGACATCAGGCTCAGCCAGTTCACCCTGACCCTGGAGGCGGTGCCCCAGGAGCGGGCCCTGCACACCGTCGAGGACTCCCGCAAGGAACCCTTCGCCACCCTGCGGCGCAATGCGCGGGACGACGTGACCGCGCGGACCAGGACCCCCGGCCGGCTGCCGCTCGGGGACGGCCGGCTCGGTGACTACGGCCCCGACGACGTCACGGTCGTGGCCCGGTGCGAGCAGCCGGCCAAGGACGGTATGACCAGCCTCGTCGTCACCGCCGCCTCCCCGAGCACGGACCACGAGGCCGGCGACCGCCCGGAGCCGGCCCGCCTCGCACGGCAGGCCGCCGAGGGCGCCGCCGCGAAGTTCGGCTGCCGGACGCGGCTGCCCGGACTCCCGGAGCGGCTGCCCGCGCCCGTCGCCGATCTCGGACCGGTGGGCGAGCGGTCGGACGGCTGCGGCTGGTACGCCGCACACGTGCAGACGGCAGACAGCGGCAGGCTGCCCGACCGGGCCGCCGGAGTGCCCCTCGCGGACGCCGCCCGCGAGGAGAGCTGCCTGCTCGCGGTGAGCCGCGAGGCCACCGAGCGGATCTTCCCCGCGCTGAGCCCGGAGGAGCGTGCCCGCCTGGACCTGGACGGGATCCTGCGGATCTCACCGTGGTGGGTGCGGACCCGCACGTACTTCGGCGACGACGCGGCCGCGGTGGCGGTCGAAATCCGCGGCACGCGCAGCCCGGACCCGGTGATCCCCGGCAGGGCGGGCCGTCTCGGCGACGTGCTCTACGGCTCGATGACCTGCGAGGGGCGGCCGGCCACCCTGACGATGGCCGTCCCGTACCGCTACCGGTCCGTCCTCGGCCCGCGCCTCGACGAGCTCTTCAAGGCCTATGCCACCGAAGCCGCGACGCGGCGCGGCTGCACCGGACCGGTGCAGCCCGCGGCCCAGTAGGGTCGGGCCATGCCGCCCGCCAAGAAGAAGCCGCGCTCCTACGACCCCGCCAAGATCCGTGCGGCCGTCACCGCGCAGTTCGGGCATGTCGCGCGGGGCGTGGGCCAGTTGGGGCCCGAGCAGCTCGCGCGGCCCAGCGGGCTCGGCGGGTGGACCGTCGCCGACCTCGCCGCGCACATCGCGTGGATCGCGGACTCGCTGGCCGTCGGCCTCGCGCGGCCGCCCGCCGCCGTCCCCGAACTGACCGCCGTCGAGTGGCCCTTCGCCACCGCCTCCCTCGCCGGGAAGATCTCCGAGGTTGCCCGCGAGACCCTCGCCGGAGCCCCGCTCCCCGAGCTGTACGAGCGGGCGGCCGCCGGCATGGCCCAGGCGCTGGAGGCCAACACCGGCGCACGCGTGCTGGACCTGTGGATCGGGGACATGACCCTCGCCGACTTCCTGGTCACCCGGACCGTGGAACTGGTGGTCCACACCGACGACCTGAACCGGGCCGCCGGAGTGGACATCCCCATCGAGCGCCAGGCCTTGGCCGCCTGCACCCGGCTGCTCGCCGACGCCCTCGCCCTCAAGGCTCCGGGCGGTTCGGTCGAGGTACGGATCCCGCCGTTCGCGGTGGTCCAGTGCATCGAGGGCCCCCGCCACACCCGCGGCACCCCGCCCAACGTGGTGGAGACCGACCCGCTGACCTGGATCCGGCTCGCCACGGGCCGTACGGACTGGGCCGCGGCCCTCGACGAGGCGCGGGTCCGGGCCAGTGGCGAACGGGCCGACCTGTCCGCGCTGCTCCCCCTGATGAGCTGAGCGGAACCGTCCGGGCGCCTGGTCCGTCCCATCGGCATGCGTACCCTCAGGCACCTTCCGACCGGCCTGGCCCTCGTCCTCGGGCTCGCCGCGTGCGCCCAGTCCGAGGACAGCGGGAGCAGCCCGCTCCCCGACCCCCAGGGCTCCTGGGCCGTTGAGTCCCTCACCACCGGCGGCCGTACCCTGCACGCGCCGGCGGTCGCCCGCGTGGACCTCAAGCCGGACGAGGCCACGGGCAACTACGGCTGCAACGGCTTCACGGCGAAGGTCGTCTTCGAAGGCTCCTCCGCCCTGACCGTGACCCCCGGCGCGAGCACCACCATGGCTTGCGAGAACCAGGAGTTCGAGATCGCGTTCGCCAAGCTCTTCACGGGCCGGCTGACCATCGACCGGGGCCCCGACCGGCTCACCCTGAAGACCGCCGACGGAAGCACCATCGCCCTGACTTCCCAGCCCGCGGCCCCGGACGCCCCGCTCGCCACGACCGAGTGGAGCGTCGACTCGCTGGTCGACGGCGCGACCGTGTCCTCCGTCCCCGCCGAGGCGGCCGGCAAGGCCCGGTTCACCCTGACCCCCGACGGCGCGGCGAGCGGCAGCCTCGGCTGCAACCGGTTCACCGCCAAGGCCACCGTCGACGGCTCCTCGGTCACCTTCGGGCCGCTCACCACGACCCGGATGGCCTGCGAGGGCCCGGCCGGCGAGGTGGAACGGACCCTGACCGCGCTGCTCGGCAGCGGCCCGCTCACCTGGAAGATCCAGGGCCAGAACCTGACCCTGACCGCCCCCGACGGCAAGGGCCTCACCGCCAAGGGAGCGACGGCGGTCGAGTGACCCAGCCCAGTCCCACGGCTGCCGCGGCGGGGCAGGAGGGAAAAGGAAAGGAATGTGCGGCGCGTGACTACGCAGAACAGCGACAGATGGCGCTGCAGAACAGCGACAGATGGCGCTCGCGACACGGACCAGGTCCACGTGCCGGCGCTCGACGAGGGTGACGGTGCGGTCACGGAGAGGCTGCACGGGGCGAGAGGCCGTACGAATGCCCATACGGCCGTCAACAAAGGAATCCGGAACCGGGACGGAGCGACCCGGTCACCCTCAGTGCTGTGACATTTCCCGGGCATCCCGAATTCGGACCAGTGGTCGACCTCGCCTACACTCGTAGTGTGCCTCGTGGTGATGGACGACTCAACCACGACCTGCTCCCCGGAGAGAAAGGCCCCCAGGACGCTTGCGGCGTCTTCGGTGTCTGGGCTCCGGGTGAAGAGGTCGCCAAGCTCACCTACTTCGGACTGTATGCGCTACAGCACCGCGGACAAGAGTCCGCGGGAATCGCTGTGAGCAACGGTTCCCAGATCCTCGTCTTCAAGGACATGGGCCTCGTTTCCCAGGTCTTCGACGAAACCTCTCTCGGCTCGCTCCAAGGTCATATCGCGGTCGGTCACGCCCGCTACTCGACCACCGGAGCCTCCGTCTGGGAGAACGCGCAGCCCACCTTCCGCGCGACCGCCCACGGCTCCATTGCCCTGGGTCACAACGGCAACCTGGTGAACACCGCCGAGCTTGCCGAGATGGTCGCCGACCTCCCCCGTCAGGACGGCCGTGCCACCCAGGTGGCCGCCACCAACGACACCGACCTGGTCACCGCCCTGCTCGCGGGGCAGACCGACGAGGACGGCAAGCCCCTGACGATCGAGGAGTCGGCCACCAAGGTCCTCCCCAAGGTCAAGGGCGCCTTCTCCCTCGTCTTCATGGACGAGGGAACCCTCTACACCGCCCGTGACCCGCAGGGCATCCGCCCGCTGGTCCTCGGCCGCCTGGAGCGCGGCTGGGTGGTCGCGAGTGAGTCCGCCGCCCTCGACATCTGCGGCGCCAGCTTCGTCCGCGAGGTCGAGCCGGGCGAGCTCATCGCGATCGACGAGAACGGCCTGCGCACCTCCCGATTCGCGGAAGCGAAGCCCAAGGGCTGTGTCTTCGAGTACGTCTACCTGGCGCGCCCGGACACCGACATCGCCGGCCGGAACGTCTACCTCTCGCGTGTCGAGATGGGCCGGCGCCTGGCCAAGGAAGCCCCGGTCGACGCCGACCTGGTCATAGCGACGCCGGAGTCGGGCACGCCCGCCGCCGTCGGATACGCAGAGGCCAGCGGGATTCCGTACGGCTCGGGCCTGGTCAAGAACGCCTACGTCGGCCGGACCTTCATCCAGCCCTCGCAGACGATCCGCCAGCTCGGCATCCGCCTGAAGCTCAACCCCCTCAAGGAAGTCATCCGGGGCAAGCGCCTGGTGGTCGTCGACGACTCGATCGTCCGCGGCAACACCCAGCGCGCCCTGGTCAAGATGCTCCGCGAGGCCGGCGCGGCCGAGGTCCACATCCGGATCTCCTCGCCGCCGGTGAAGTGGCCGTGCTTCTTCGGCATCGACTTCGCCACCCGGGCCGAGCTGATCGCCAACGGCATGACGGTCGACGAGATCGCCACGTCCCTGGGCGCGGACTCGCTCTCGTACATCTCGCTCGACGCGATGATCGAGGCGACCACCATCCAGAAGCCCAACCTCTGCCGTGCCTGCTTCGACGGCGAGTACCCGATGGAGCTGCCCGACCCGCAGCTCCTGGGCAAGCAGCTCCTGGAGAACGAGCTCGCGGGCGGCACGGACGCCGCCGACGCGCTGCGTCGTCCGTAACCTTCGCTCCACCTGCGCCGGGTCCTGTCTTTCAGGCCAGATTAAAGATCACGCGGTCCCAGGGCCCGGCACCAACAGCAGTAACGACACGAAAGCTCTCCCTGTCATGACAGAGAAGACCACCGGTGCCAGCTACGCAGCCGCAGGCGTGGACATCGAAGCGGGAGACCGCGCCGTCGAGCTGATGAAGGAGTGGGTGAAGAAGACGCAGCGCCCCGAGGTCCTCGGCGGCCTCGGCGGTTTCGCCGGCCTCTTCGACGCCTCCGCCCTCAAGCGCTATGAGCGTCCGCTGCTCGCCTCCGCCACCGACGGGGTCGGCACCAAGGTCGACATCGCCCGCCAGCTCGGCGTGTACGACACCATCGGCCACGACCTGGTCGCGATGGTCATGGACGACATCGTCGTCTGCGGCGCCGAGCCGCTCTTCATGACCGACTACATCTGTGTAGGCAAGGTCCACCCCGAGCGTGTCGCGGCCATCGTCAAGGGCATCGCCGAGGGCTGCGTCCTCGCCGGCTGCGCCCTGGTCGGCGGCGAGACCGCCGAGCACCCGGGCCTGCTGGGCCCGGACGACTTCGACGTGGCGGGCGCCGGTACCGGTGTCGTCGAGTACGACCGGCTGCTCGGCGCGGATCGCATCCGTACGGGTGACGCCGTCATCGCGATGGCTTCGTCCGGCCTTCACTCGAACGGGTACTCGCTGGTCCGGCATGTCCTCTTCGACCGGGCCGGGATGTCCCTGGAGCAGGAGATCGAGGAGCTCGGCCGCACCCTCGGCGAGGAGCTCCTGGAGCCCACCAAGATCTACTCCCTGGACTGCCTGGCACTCACCCGGACGGCCGAGGTGCACGCCTTCTCGCACATCACCGGCGGCGGCCTGGCGGCGAACCTGGGCCGGGTCATCCCGGACCACCTGCACGCCACGGTCGACCGTTCGACCTGGGCCCCCGGCGCGATTTTCGACCTGGTCGGCAAGGCCGGTCAGGTCGAGCAGCTGGAACTGGAGAAGACGCTGAACATGGGCGTCGGCATGATGGCGGTCGTGCCCGCCGAGTCGGTGGACGTGGCCCTGACGGCGCTGGCCGACCGGGGCGTCGACTCCTGGGTCGCCGGTGAGATCGTCGAGCGCGGCGAGCACACCGAGGGATCGACCCTGACCGGGTCCTACGCGAGCTGAGCAGCACTGAAACCCGGCCCGGGGCGATGCCCTGGACCGGGTTTCAGTCTGTGACTTTGTTGTGCAGACGCTCTCGAGAAAGCGTCAAGCGCCGCGACGCTGTGCCGACGGACCGGACTCTTCGTCCTCGTCGTCGTCATCGCTGTTGTAGAGATCCGCGTACTTGGCGTACGGGTCGTCGTCGTCCAGATCGTCATCGACTTCGACCGGCTCGCTGATCTGCAGCGGCTCTGTCGGCGATGCGCCCAGCTCATTGGCCAGACGCGAGAGGTCAGTCCCGCCGCTGTTGTACTTCAGCTGGCGGGCGACCTTTGTCTGCTTGGCCTTGGCCCGGCCGCGCCCCATGGCTCGACCCCCTCGGTGACGGGGCTCGACGGCCCCAGAGTCTGACACGCGTTCATGGTTCGGAGCGGGCTCTCCGTGGAGAGACCGTCCGTAGGGGTTTAACGGTACCTGCTTCCGCGGCCCTACGGTACGCCGCCCGCATGACGCGCCCCGGTGCAGTACCAACAAGGCGCCCCGTCCTCGCTGGTCAACCGCGATTTTAACGCGTTCCTGGCCCGCGACCCGCCGAAGTGCAGTGAGTTCCGTCTCCCCGCACCCCGGCGGGCGCACCCAAGTGCCCCGGAAAGGGCTGTGACCTAGCGGGCGGAGCGGGCGTCCGCCATCCGCTGCTCGGCGATCCGGTCGGCCGCGGCCGCCGGCGGGATGCCGTCCATCTTCGCGCGGGCAAAGATCTCCAGGGTGGTGTCGAAGATCTTCGTGGCCTTGGCCTTGCAGCGGTCGAAGTCGAAGCCGACCAGCTCGTCGGCGACCTGGATCACGCCGCCCGCGTTGACCACGTAGTCCGGGGCGTAGAGGATCCCGCGGTCCTGCAGGTCCTTCTCGATGCCGGCGTGGGCGAGCTGGTTGTTGGCCGCGCCGCAGACGATCTTGGCGGTGAGGGCCGGCACGGTCTCGTCGTCCAGGGCGCCGCCGAGCGCGCAGGGGGCGTAGATGTCCAGGCCCTCGACGCGGATCAGCGCGTCCGTGTCGGCGACCGCGGTGACCTTGCCCGGGTGCTTGTCGAGGATCCGGGCCACGGACTCCTCGCGCACGTCCGTGATCACGACCTCGGCGCCGTCCGCCAGCAGGTGCTCGACCAGGTAGTGGCCGACCTTGCCGACGCCGGCCACGCCGACCTTGCGGCCGCGCAGCGTCGGGTCGCCCCACAGGTGCTGGGCGCTGGCGCGCATCCCCTGGAAGACACCGAAGGCGGTGAGCACCGAGGAGTCGCCCGCGCCGCCGTTCTCGGGGGAGCGCCCGGTCGCCCAGCGGGTCTCGCGGGCCACGACGTCCATGTCCGCCACGTACGTGCCGACATCGCAGGCCGTCACGTACCGGCCGCCGAGGGACTCCACGAACCGGCCGTAGGCCAGCAGCAGTTCCTCGCTCTTGAGGACGTCGGGGTCGCCGATGATCACGGCCTTGCCGCCGCCGAGGTCGAGACCGGCGAGGGCGTTCTTGTACGACATGCCGCGCGCGAGGTTCAGCGCGTCGAGGACGGCCTCCTCGTCCGAGGCGTACGCGTGGAAGCGCGTGCCGCCGAGGGCGGGGCCCAGGGCGGTGGAGTGGATCGCGATGACGGCCTTCAGGCCAGTGGCTCGGTCCTGGCACAGCACGACTTGCTCGTGGCCGCCCTGCTCCGTACGGAACAGGGTGTGCAGGACGCCGTCGGTCATTTCGGTCACGGTGGTGACTCCCATGGAAGAGATGCGGCGCGGAAATGACGCCCGCCCTGCGGGTGGGGGAGGGCGTGCTGGGAGCAGCGTAAGACCTGCGGGGGGCGTGGGGACCGCCTGTCCGAGGATCGGAACACTCCCGTGTCACTGGCGCGCCGGAGGTAGCGGAGCCGCAAAAAGGGGAGTACGAGAGCGTGAGCGAATCTCCCGATCCCCTGCTGCCCTCCGCGCGCTCGGCGCCGGCCGTCCCGTACGCCTCCTACCTGCGCGTCTACGAGCCCCTGGCGGCCTTCCCGGAGTCGGAGCGGGCGCACTGGGCCGATTACGCCCGGCGCGGGACGGCCCCGACCGCCCAGGACGAACTGCGCCGGTCGCTCGCCGACTTGGTGCGGGTGCCCGTGGTGGGGGTGCCGGCCCACGAGAGCGCGGACGCCTTCACGGCGGAGGTCGACGGGGTGCTGCTGGTCTGCCCGTGGCGCACCCGGCTCCGCGGCTGGATGGCGCTCGAGGAGCTGGTCGAGTGGTTCCCGCGGCCGGTGCTGGACGCGGCGCTCCCGCCGACGGTGCGCCGGCGGGCGGCCGAGGAGTACGAGCGCTGGCGCGAGCGGAACCCGGACGCCCGCCCGTGGATCCGTACGGGGGTGTGGCAGGTTCCGCTGCGCTGGTTCGTGCTGGTGGCGGACCAGGAGCGGGAGTACCTGCCGGGCGAGCGGCTGCGCTACCGGACGCCGATGGTGCAGGCGCGGCGGCGCCTGGCGCGCGCCCTGCGGACCCTGCGGGCGGCGGAGGGGTACGGGATGCTCGCCGACGGCCTGGTGGAGGTCGGGAGCTGGCTGGAGGAGTTCCACCCGCGGTCGATGGTCGAACTGGACTACGGGGGGCTGCTGCACGCGCTCCCGGCGGACCGGCTGGCGGCGGACCGCTCGGCGGGCGACCTGGCGGAGGGGATCGCCGCCTTGCGGGCGGGGGACGAGGAAGGGGCGGCCGAGGTCTACGAGGAGCTCGCGGAACGGTGGAGGGCAGTTCGGGAGAGACTGTTCGCGAATTAGTTTCCGGGGCCGGTCGTGCTCGGATCCGGCTCCGGAGCACCCGTACGTACCCCCGCGTATCGGTCTTTCGGCCATAAGTGGCTGATCAGGGGCTTGATCGCCTCTTTAAGGACGTTGTACCAGGACCTACGTCCCGATACGGGCCATTGGCCCAAGCGTGACGGACCGCACTAACTACACCCTTGCGCCCTTCCCCTACCCTCGTGCCAAAATAGGACAAGGAGTCCGGGGAGGGTTCCTTCCGTCCAAGTAAGGGCGGAATGCTCGGCATTGCGCTCTACGGGGGGTCTGACGACTCCTGATCGCTCTGTGACTGATCGTCACAGTGGGGTGACTGTCCGTTATGGGGCGGTCCATCGGCTTCCGCCGCTGATGAACACCTCGGAGGGCAATTCCGTCGGTTTGGCCCTTGGGGCTGGACGGATGGTGTAGTTGTAGTGCCGAGGACAAGCCGTTCGTCCTATAACCGACTCGGCCCGCGTATGTCCATTTCGGGCAACGCGGGCCAAGGTGCAGAATTTAGAGGAAAGAACCGAGATGGTTCGGTTCTCCCGAGGAGGCCGCTCATGACCGCTCGCACCCCTGATGCCGAGCCGCTGCTGACCCCGGCTGAGGTTGCCACGATGTTTCGCGTGGACCCGAAGACGGTCACCCGCTGGGCCAAGGCTGGCAAGCTCACGTCCATCCGCACCCTGGGTGGACACCGCCGTTACCGCGAGGCCGAGGTTCGCGCACTGCTCGCGGGAATTCCGCAGCAGCGCAGCGAGGCCTGAGGTCGCGCAAGCACCCCTGTTTTAACGGGTTTGTATCGGGTCCCCCAATCCGATGAAACCCACATGGCTTCATACGGCTGAGCCTGCCCCAACAGGTTCATAAGTCGTCGATCGCGCTGGACTCCGCCGGGTCCAGCGCGATCTTTTTTTATGCCCAGGTCAGGGCGGTATCGGGCTGATGTGCGGGTGCCGGCGGAGTAGGTGCCATTGCACATATTAAATCGAGCATGCGTATGGGTGCGATAAAAGTACACATCTCAAAAACTCATGCGGTGACTCCCGTCACAGATGATCACTCTTGTATTCATGGGAATGCACCCCGTAAGGGGATGCCGGCTGCGCAGCGCATCATGCGAACGGGGGATTCTCGCGGGGCGGGAGGCCCGGGGCGGTCAGGAGTGCCGGCGGGAGGCCGGAGCGCGGAGCCCCTCGGGGCCCTGCGGAGCCACTCGTCCGGGTGCGGGATGGCGCCGAGCGCGGCTACCGGGGTGCGGCGTGGCGTGTGGGGCGTTGCGGCCGCCGGGGCCCGCCAGGGCCGCCCTGGACGCCGGAGCGGGTGCCGAGGGGCCTTCGTGGCGCCAAAGGGCCTCGTAGGGCGTCGGCGGACCTGTGGCGGCTCCGGCGGCCCCACGAGCCCCCAAGGCCGCCCAGCGGATTTCCCCGTCAACGCGTCAGGGCCCGCATCCCCTGGGGGATGCGGGCCCTGACGTTTCTGCGAACCTGACGGGACTTGAACCCGCGACCTCCACCTTGACAGGGTGGCGAGCTAACCAACTGCTCCACAGGTCCTTGATTTGCGGCCGCTCGGCGGCTGCGAATCAGACTGTACCGCAGCTCAGGGGGTGCAGTCGAACCGGATCACTCGGCCGGTCACGGCGCGGCCGCATCCACCGCCTTCACGATCCGCTTGTCGGAGATCGGGTACGCCGTCCCGAGGGCGTGCGCGAAGTAGCTGACGCGCAGTTCCTCGATCATCCAGCGGATGTCGGTGACCGCCGCCGGCACGGGCCGGCCCTTCGGCAACTGCTCCAGCAGCCACGCGTACTCGTCCTGCATCTCGTGCACCTTCTCCATGCGCGTGGTGTCGCGCTGGACGCCCGTGGGCATCTGCTGGAGCCGCCGGTCCACCGCCACCAGGTAGCGCATGAGGTCCGGCAGCCTGCGCAGCCCGGCGAGCGTCACGAAGCCGGCCGGCATGAGGGCCGCCAGCTGCGTCTTCACGTCCTGGAGGTTGGCGACCAGCGCGAGGCTGCCGGTGGCCTTCAGGCGGCGCTCGCAGGCCTGCCAGGCGGCCAGCACCTGCTGCACCTGCCCGACCGTCCGCACGGTCGTGTCCACCAGGTCGGCGCGGACGGCCTCGTAGAGCCGCCGGAAGCCCGCCTCGTCCCACGCGGGGCCGCCGTGGTCGGCGATCAGCCGGTCGGTCGCCGCGGTCGCGCAGTCGTCGAACAGCGCCTGGATGGAGCCGTGCGGGTTCCGGGACAGGGCCAGCTTCTGCTGGTTCGTCAGGTGGTCCGAGGCGAACTTCGCCGGATTCACCGGGATGTTCAGCAGGACCAGCCGCCGCGTGCCCAGCCACATCGCCTGCTGCTGCTCGGCCTCGGTGTCGAAGAGCCGTACGGAGACGGTCGAACCCTCGTCCACCAGCGCGGGATACGCCTTCACCGGCTGGCCGGCCCGCCGGGTCTCGAAGACCTTGGTCAGCGTCCCGATGGTCCAGTCGGTCAGCCCGCTGCGCTCCACGGACTCCCCGCCCGCCCGCTCGGCGGTGGCCGCGGCGGCCTTGGAGAGGGCCTGGCGGGCCTTGGGCTTCAGCCGCAGCCTCAGCGCCTCCAGGTCCTTGTCCTCGGCGAGGTTCTTGCGGCGCTCGTCGACGATCCGGAAGGTGATCTTGAGGTGGTCCGGGATCCGGCTGAGGTCGAAGTCCTCGGCCGAGACCGGAACCCCGACCATGCGCTGGAGTTCGCGGGCCAGCGTGACCGGCAGCGGCTCCTGCAGGGGCACCGCCGTGTCCAGGAAGCGGCCGGCGAAGTTGGGCGCCGGGACGTAGTGGCGGCGGATCGGCTTGGGCAGCGACCGGATCAGCTCCGTGACGACTTCCTCCCGCAGACCCGGGATCTGCCAGTCGAAGCCCTCGTCGGTGACCTGGTTCAGCACCTGGAGCGGAATGTGCACGGTGACGCCGTCCGCGTCCGCGCCCGGCTCGAACTGGTAGGTCACCCGGAACTTCAGCTGCCCCTGCCGCCAGGTGTCCGGGTAGTCGGCCTTGGTGACCCCGGCCGCCTTCTCGGTCAGCAGCATCTCCCGCTCGAAGTCGAGGAGTTCGGGCTCCTCGCGCTTCTTGTGCTTCCACCAGGAGTCGAAGTGCGCCCCGGAGACCACGTGCGCGGGGATCTTCTGGTCGTAGAAGTCGAAGAGGGTCTCGTCGTCCACCACGATGTCGCGGCGCCGGGCCCGGTTCTCCAGCTCCTCCACCTCGGTGAGGAGCTTGCGGTTGTCCGCGTAGAACTTGTGGTGGGTCCGCCAGTCGCCCTCGACCAGGGCGTTGCGGATGAACAGCTCGCGCGAGACCTCGGGGTCGATCCGCCCGTAGTTGATCTTCCGCTGGGCCACGATCGGTACGCCGTACAGCGTGACCTTCTCGTAGGCCATCACGGCCGCCTGGTCCTTCTCCCAGTGCGGCTCGCTGTAGGTGCGCTTGATCAGGTGGTGGGCGAGGGGCTCGACCCACTCGGCCTCCACCTTGGCGTTGACCCGGGCCCACAGCCGCGAGGTCTCCACCAGCTCCGCCGACATCAGGAACTTCGGCTGCTTCTTGAAGAGCGCCGAGCCCGGGAAGATCGCGAACTTGGCGGACCGGGCCCCCAGGTACTCGTTCTTGTCGGTGTCCTTGAGCCCGATGTGCGAGAGCAGACCGGCCAGCAGTGAGATGTGGATGCTCGTCTCGGGCGCGTCGGCCTCGTTGACGTGGATCCCCATGGTCTTGGCGACCGTACGCAGCTGCGAGTAGATGTCCTGCCACTCGCGGATCCGCAGGAAGTTCAGGTACTCCTGCTTGCACATCCGGCGGAAGGAGGACGAGCCGCGCTCCTTCTGCTGCTCGCGCACGTAGCGCCACATGTTCAGGAACGAGAGGAAGTCGCTGGTCTCGTCCTTGAAGCGGGCGTGGTTCTGGTCGGCCTGGGTCTGCTTGTCCGAGGGCCGTTCGCGCGGGTCCTGGATGGACAGGGCCGCCGCGATGACCATGACCTCGCGGACGCAGTTGTTCTTGTCCGCCTCGACGACCATGCGGGCCAGACGCGGGTCCACGGGCAGCTGCGAGAGCTGGCGGCCCATCTGCGTGAGTCGCCTCGACGGGTCCTTCTCCGCCGGGTCGAGCGCCCCGAGCTCCTGGAGCAGCTGCACGCCGTCGCGGATGTTGCGGTGGTCCGGCGGGTCGATGAAGGGGAACTTCTCGATCTCTCCCAGCCCCGCGGCGGTCATCTGGAGGATGACGGAGGCCAAGTTGGTGCGCAGGATCTCCGCGTCCGTGAATTCCGGCCGGGCGTTGAAGTCGTCCTCGGAGTAGAGCCGGACGCAGATGCCGTCGCTGGTGCGGCCGCAGCGGCCCTTGCGCTGGTTGGCGCTGGCCTGCGAGATGCGCTCGATGGGCAGGCGCTGCACCTTGGTGCGGTGGTTGTAGCGGGAGATCCGGGCGGTGCCCGGGTCGATCACGTACTTGATGCCCGGGACGGTCAGGGAGGTCTCGGCGACGTTCGTGGCGAGGACGATCCGGCGGCCCGTGTGCTGCTGGAAGACCCGGTGCTGCTCGGCGTGCGAGAGGCGCGCGTACAGGGGGAGGACCTCTGTGAACCGAAGATTCCGCTTGTTCAGGGCGTCCGCCGTGTCGCGGATCTCGCGCTCGCCGGAGAGGAAGACCAGGATGTCGCCCGCGCCCTCGGACTGGAGCTCGTCCACGGCCTCGCAGATCGCGGTGATCTGGTCGCGGTCGCTCTCCTCGGAATCGTCTTCGAGGAGCGGCCGGTAGCGGACCTCCACCGGATACGTCCGCCCGCTGACCTCGACGATCGGCGCGTCCCCGAAGTGCCGCGAGAACCGCTGCGGGTCGATGGTGGCGGAGGTGATGATCACCTTGAGGTCGGGGCGCTTGGGCAGCAGCGTGGCCAGGTAGCCGAGCAGGAAGTCGATGTTCAGCGACCGCTCGTGAGCCTCGTCGATGATGATCGTGTCGTACGCGCGCAGCTCGCGGTCCGTCTGGATCTCGGCGAGCAGGATGCCGTCCGTCATCAGCTTCACGAAGGTCGCGTCCTGGTCCACCTGGTCGGTGAAGCGGACCTTCCAGCCGACCGTCTGGCCGATCTCGGACTTCAGCTCCTCGGCGATGCGCTCGGCGACCGTGCGGGCGGCGATCCGGCGGGGCTGGGTGTGCCCGATCATGCCCCGGACGCCGCGGCCCAGCTCCATGCAGATCTTGGGGATCTGCGTGGTCTTGCCGGAGCCGGTCTCGCCCGCGACGATCACGACCTGGTGGTCGCGTATCGCCTCGGCGATCTCGTCCTTCTTCTGGCTGACGGGCAGGTTCTCGGGATACGTGACCTCGGGCATCCGCGAGGCACGGCCGGCCAGTCGCTCGGCGGCCTTCGCGGCCTCCGCGGCGATCTCGTCGAGCACGGCCTGTTTGGCCTCGGGCTTGCGGATACGGCGGGCGCCCTCGAGGCGACGGCCTAGGCGGTGCGCGTCGCGGAGGGGGATCTCACCGAGAAGCGTCTGCAGGGCGGCGAAGGAAGTAGACATACCTGGTCGAGGATCTCACCCGGGGCCGCCGGGTGGCGAACGCATTTGTGGGGCGGACCCGTACCATTTCGGGACGATCCCCCGGCCGAACGAGTGAGAGGCAGCCCACCTTGTCCCGCCGCAGCCGTGTGTGGTGCCTGCTCGGCGCCGTACTGGCCCTGCTGGCGGGGTGTGTGGTGCCGGCCGCCGCGACGCAGCCGCTCCCGCCGGCCGCCCGGGCCCACGCGGTGGCGTACGAGGGCGGGGGCCCCTCCTGCGCCCCCGGAAGCGGGGACCACGGCCGCCCGCCCGCCGTTCCGCCGCGCGCCGCAGACCCGGCCCACGCCCACGTCCCGGCCGCCGGGCGGCTCTCGGCGGACCCGGCCTGGGACTGCCGGGCGATACCCGTACGGGTCCTCGTACGCGGGCCCGACCAGCCGGCGCCCGGCCCCGTGGAGCTGTCCGTGATGCGGGTCTAGGAGGGCCGGTCACCCCACCGGCCCGCCTCATAACCCGTAGCCCTGGAGCACGCGTGTCCACTTCCAAGTCCGGTAAGACCGGCCAGCCCAGTAAGCCCCGCCAGACAAGCAATCCGGGCAAGCCCGGCAAGCCCGGCAAGTCGTCCAACAAGCCCCTGCACATCGCCGCCGGGGTCGCCCTCGCGGCGCTCACCCTCGGCCTCGTCTCCTGGCAGGCCTCCACAGCCTCCACCGACAAGCCCACCGCCGGCTCCGGCTCCGGCGCCTCCGCCGCGCCCCGTACCGACCCCGCCGCCGAACTGAAGGCGCTGGCCCGCCGCGAGTCCGGCGACAAGCTCGCCGTCGGCCGCGCCGACGCCCCCGTCGTGCTGATCGAGTACTCCGACTTCAAGTGCGGCTACTGCGGCAAGTTCGCCCGGGACACCGAGCCCGAGCTGGTCAGGAAGTACGTCGAGGACGGCACCCTGCGCATCGAGTGGCGCAACTTCCCGATCTTCGGCGCCGACTCCGAGGCCGCCGCCAAGGCCGCCTGGGCCGCCGGGCAACAGGACCGTTTCGCCGCCTTCCACGCGGCCGCCTACGCCGACGGTGCCAAGGAGAAGGGCTTCGGCGAGGCCCGCCTCGTGGAGCTGGCCGAGCAGGCGGGCGTCCCCGACCTGGAGCGCTTCAAGAAGGACATGGCCGGCGAACAGGCCGCGGCGGCCCTGAAGAAGGACCAGGACGAGGGGTACCGCATCGGAGTGACCTCCACCCCGTCGTTCCTGGTCAACGGGCAGCCGATCGCGGGTGCCCAGCCCCTCGACGCGTTCACCGCCGCCATCGCCAAGGCCAAGGCGGCGGCTCGCCCGTGACCGACATCGGATACCTGGCCGCCCTGCTGGGCGGCCTCCTCGCGCTGCTCAGCCCGTGCAGCGCCCTGCTGCTGCCCGCCTTCTTCGCGTACTCGATCGACTCCACGTCCCGGCTGCTGGCGCGCACCGGGATCTTCTACGCGGGCCTCGCGACCACGCTCGTACCGCTGGGGGCGGCCGGCTCGTACGCCGGGCGGTTCTTCCACGGCAACCGCGACGCCCTGGTCCTCGCCGGCGGCTGGCTGATCATCGCGCTCGGGCTCGCCCAGATCCTCGGACTGGGCTTCGCCTCCCGGCGCGTGTCGGAGCTGTCCGGGCGGATCCGGCCGACGACAGCCCTGTCGGTGTACGCGCTCGGCGCGGTCTACGGGCTGGCCGGATTCTGCGCGGGCCCGATCCTGGGCAGCGTGCTGACCGTGGCGGCGGTCAGCGGCAGCCCGGTCTACGGGGGCCTGCTGCTGGCCGTCTACGCGCTGGGGATGGCCGTACCGATGTTCCTGCTGGCCCTGCTGTGGGAGCGGTTCGACCTGGGCAGGCGGCGCTGGTTGCGCGGGCGGGTCCTTACGGTGGGCCGCTTCGAGCTGCACACCACCTCGCTGCTGTCCGGGCTCTTCTTCATGGCCCTGGGCGCGGTGTTCCTGGTCTTCGACGGGGCGGCCGCGCTGCCCGGGCTGCTGGACGTGGACGACTCGTTCGCGGTGGAGGAGTGGGTCCGGTCGGTGGCGGACGGGGTCCCGGACTGGGCGCTGCTCGGCCTGGTCGCGGCGGGGGCGGCGGCCGTCGGGCTGGCGCAGTGGCGCAGCAGGGCCCGTACGGCGGAGACGCCAAAGACGCCGGAGACGGCCGAGACGGAGTAACCACAGAAGGCCCCGTCCGATGGACGGGGCCTTCTCGATGGTGGCTGGGGCCGGGGTCGAACCGGCGACCTATCGCTTTTCAGGCGATCGCTCGTACCAACTGAGCTACCCAGCCACGAAACCGTTTCCGGCTTCAGCGATCCTGACGGGACTTGAACCCGCGACCTCCACCTTGACAGGGTGGCGAGCTAACCAACTGCTCCACAGGACCTTGCAGTGTGCGAGAACAAGTCTTGCACACGGTAATGCGTACCCCCAACGGGATTCGAACCCGTGCTACCGCCTTGAAAGGGCGGCGTCCTGGGCCACTAGACGATGAGGGCTAAAGGCCCGCCGGGCACTTTCCAGCGCGTCGGGGACGTGAGAAGCATATGGGATCCGGGGAGCGATCGCCAAAACGGTTTCCCCCGGCAAGCGGGAGGCGCCCCTCACCGGGGGACAATGGCCCGGTGCTGGAGATGACGCGCGAGGAGTTCGAAGAGCTCGTCGCAGAGGCCCTGGACAGGATCCCGCCGGAGCTGACGCGGCTGATGGACAACGTGGCGGTGTTCGTCGAGGACGAACCGCCCGCCGATGACCCCGAGCTGCTCGGTCTGTACGAGGGGACCCCGCTGACGGACCGCGGCGAGTGGTACGCCGGGGTCCTGCCGGACCGGATCACGATCTACCGGAACCCCACGTTGCGGATGTGCGAGGACCGGGAGAGCGTGGTCGCCGAGACGGAGGTCACCGTGGTGCACGAGATCGCCCACCACTTCGGGATCGACGACGAGCGGCTGCACGCCCTGGGCTACGGATGACCCGGCCGGTCGTCCCGGGCGGCGAGGCCATCGACCCGGACGTCGACCTGCGCGTGCCCGCGCAGGCCGCCGAGCCGCAGGGCCGGGTGCTCGCGGCGGTGGCGGCGGGCGGGGCGGTCGGGGCCTCGGCGCGGTACGGGGTCTCCCTGCTGTGGCCGGCCGGGCCCGGGGCCTTCCCGTGGGCGACCCTCGTGATCAACGCGGTGGGCAGCGCGCTGATCGGCGTACTGATGGTGCTGATCAGCGAGGGCGGCAGGAAACCGCCGCATCCGCTGGTCCGGCCCTTCGCCGGCGTCGGGGTCCTGGGCGGCTTCACCACCTTCTCGACGTACGCGGTGGACTTCTCGCGGCTCCTGGACGAGGGGGAGGCGGGCCCCGCGCTGGCGTACGCCGGGCTGACGGTGGCCGCGGCGCTCGGCGCGGTGTGGGCGGCGGCCTCGGTGACGCGGCGCGCGGTCCGGGGGCGGGCGGCGGCCGGGTGAACTGGCTGCTCGTGGTGGCGGGCGCGGTGGTCGGGGCGCCGCTGCGGTACCTGACGGACCGTGCGGTGCAGGGGCGGCACGATTCGCCGTTCCCCTGGGGCACGTTCGTGGTCAACGCGGCCGCCTGCCTGCTGCTGGGGGTGCTGACCGGAGCGCTGCTGGCCGGGGCCTCCTCCAGCCGGCTGGAGCTGCTGCTGGGGACGGGGCTGTGCGGCGCGCTGAGCACGTACTCGACCTTCTCGTACGAGACGCTGCGGCTGGCCGAGCGCGGTTGGAAGTTCCTCGCCGCGGCGAACGTGGCGGCATCGGTGCTGCTCGGGCTGGGCGCTGTGCACCTCGGGTCGCAGGTGGCGCGACAGCTGTTCGGCTGAGGGCGTGTCCCTTACGGGTCAAAGGGAGTTGGGCTGTTTGACCCGCTCATGCGGACCGCTCACCCCTCAGGCTCGGAGGTGCCCTCGTGCGCCAGTTGTCCGCTTCCCTCCGACTGGCCGTCACCGCGCTCGCGGTCGCGGCGACGGCGGGCTGCATGAGTGTCGGCGAGGACTCGGCGAAGCCCGGGCCCTCCTCCTCGTCCGACGGCCGCGGCGCAGCGGCGGGCGGGGGGTCCACGGCCGGACGCGGGTCCGGGGTGCACGGCAACGGGCACGGCACGAAGGACGGTACGGGGAGCCAGGACGGCAAGCCCAAGGAGGACGGCAAGGCGTCCGGTGCGACCGGGGGCTCGCCGAGCCCGGGGGCGCCGAGCGGCAAGCCGGGAGTGCCCTCGCCGTCGGCGGGCGGCGGGGCGGGCGGCCAGGGGCCGCAGGAGCCCTCCGGAGGCGGCTCGGGAGGGGCGGGCGGATCCGGTGGCTCGGGCTCCGGGGGCTCGGGCGGACCGGGTGGTTCCGGTTCCGGGGGCCCGGGTGGCGGGCAGCAGTCGCCGAGCCCGACTCCGGAGCCGCCGGCCACGACGCCTCCTGTGACGGAACCCACGCCGCCGCAGAGCCCGCAGCCGGAGCCGAGCACCCCGCCGGGGTCGTAGCCCGGGGCGTCGCTCCGGCCTCGCATCCCGGTCCGTGCGCGCCCCCGCCCCGCTCCGTCCCACCCCCGGACTCGGGCCATCTCCGCAGGTCAGAGCCGTTCCTGCTGGAGTGACTTGCCAGACCCGGGGGAGGGTGCGTATGGTTATAGATCGTTTGATCCCATTGCCCGGCGCCGACTCCGAAGAGCGCCGTGTGGCGCGTACTCTCCCTAGCCGTGGCTGACCGCATTGAGGCGGTCGATTTGCGATTCACGGAGTTTGGGCGCGTGCCGAGACTCCGGAAGGTTTCGCATTTCGCATGTCCATTTCCAGTTCTGACCGTTCCGTCATGCCCGAGAACGACTCCAACGAGATCGTCGACGCCGAGACCCTCGCGGTCACCGAGGCCATCGAGGCCGTAGTCGCCGACGAGATCATCGAGGCTCTTGAGGCCGACGTGACGTCCGGCGAGTCCCCTGAGGACTCCACCGACGACTTCGACGCGGCACACGAGGACGACGCCGCCGACGAGGCCGACTCCGAGCCCACGATCACCTTCACCGACCTCGGTCTGCCGGAAGGGATCGTGCGCAAGCTCGCCCAGAACGGCGTCACCGCACCCTTCCCGATCCAGGCCGCGACCATCCCGGACGCCCTGGCCGGCAAGGACATCCTCGGCCGTGGCCGCACCGGCTCCGGCAAGACCCTCTCCTTCGGTCTGCCGACCCTGGCCTCGCTGGCCGGCGGCCACACCGAGAAGAAGAAGCCCCGCGCGATCATCCTGACGCCGACGCGTGAGCTCGCGATGCAGGTCGCCGACGCTCTCCAGCCCTACGGCGACGTACTCGGCCTGAAGATGAAGGTCGTCTGCGGCGGTACCTCGATGAGCAACCAGATCTACGCCCTCGAGCGCGGTGTCGACGTCCTCGTCGCCACCCCGGGCCGTCTGCGCGACATCATCAACCGCGGCGCCTGCTCCCTCGAGAACGTCAAGATCGCCGTCCTCGACGAGGCCGACCAGATGGCCGACCTGGGCTTCCTGCCCGAGGTCACCGAGCTGCTCGACCAGATCCCCGGCGGCGGCCAGCGCATGCTCTTCTCCGCCACCATGGAGAACGAGATCGGCACCCTGGTCAAGCGCTACCTGACCAACCCCGTCACGCACGAGGTCGACAGCGCGCAGGGCAACGTCACGACCATGACGCACCACGTCCTCGTCGTGAAGCCGAAGGACAAGGCGCCCGTCACGGCCGCCATCGCCGCCCGCAAGGGCCGCACCATCATCTTCGTCCGCACCCAGCTGGGCGCCGACCGCATCGCCGAGCAGCTCGTCGAGTCCGGTGTGAAGGCCGACGCGCTGCACGGCGGCATGACGCAGGGCGCCCGTACCCGCGTCCTCGCCGACTTCAAGGACGGCTACGTCAACGCGCTCGTCGCCACCGACGTCGCCGCCCGCGGCATCCACGTCGACGGCATCGACCTGGTCCTGAACGTGGACCCGGCCGGTGACCACAAGGACTACCTGCACCGCTCGGGCCGTACCGCCCGCGCCGGCAAGTCCGGTGTCGTCGTGTCGCTGGCGCTGCCGCACCAGCGCCGTCAGATCTTCCGCCTGATGGAGGACGCGGGCGTCGACGCCACGCGTCACATCGTCCAGGGCGTCGGCGCCTTCGAGCCGGAGGTCGCCGAGATCACCGGTGCCCGTTCGCTGACCGAGGTCCAGGCCGACTCCGCGAACAACGCCGCCAAGCAGGCCGAGCGCGAGGTCGCCGAGCTGACCAAGCAGCTCGAGCGTCTGTCGCGCCGTGCCGTCGAGCTGCGCGAGGAGGCCGACCGCCTGGTCGCCCGTTCCGCCCGTGAGCGTGGCGAGGACCCGGAGGCCGCTGTCGCCGAGGTGGCCGAGGCCGCCGAGGCCGAGGTCGCGGCCGCCGCCGCGGCCGCTGCCGCCGAACTGGCCGCGCAGGAGCGCCGCGAGGAGCAGCGCGCCCAGCGCGACGACCGCGGCAACTTCGAGCGTCGCGACAACCGCGGTGGCGACCGCGGTGGCGACCGTGGCGGCTTCCGCCGTGACGACCGCGGTGACCGCGGCGACCGCGGTGGCCGTCCGTCCGGTGGTTTCAACCGCGATGACCGTGGTGGCGACCGTGGTGGCTTCCGCCGTGACGACCGTCCGTCGGGCGGCTTCCGCTCCGGTGGCGACCGTCCCGCCGGTGGCGGCTTCCGTCGTGACGACCGCCCCTCGGGTGGCGACCGTGGTGGCTTCCGCCGTGACGACCGTCCGTCGGGCGGCTTCCGCTCCGGTGGCGACCGTCCCGCCGGTGGCGGCTTCCGTCGCGACGACCGCCCCTCGGGTGGTTTCAACCGCGATGACCGTGGTGGCGACCGTGGTGGCTTCCGCCGCGACGACCGTCCGTCGGGTGGCTTCCGCTCCGGTGGCGACCGTCCGGCCACGGGCAACGGCACGTACAACCGTGACGACCGCACCTCCGGCAGCGGCTTCCGCTCCGGTGGCGACCGTCCGGCCACGGGCAACGGCACGTACAACCGTGACGACCGCACCTCCGGCAGCGGCTTCCGCTCCGGTGGCGGCGACCGTCCGTTCAACCGCGACCGTCGTGACGACCGTCCGTCCGGTGGCTTCCGCTCCGGCGGCGCCGGCGACCGCCCGTACGGCCGCCGCGACGACCACCGCCCGTCCGGCTCCGGCTCGACCGGTTCGACCGGCTCCTTCGGCGGCCGCCGCGACGACAAGCCGCGCTGGAAGCGCAACGGCTGATCGCAGCTGAGCTGAACAGCTGAACCCCTGACAGGGCCCCCACGACCGCTCGGATTTGGAGCTGGTCGTGGGGGCCCTGTCGCGTGTTGCTACGATCCCCACACTTTGCGGTGGGGGACACGGCAACGCGGATCGCGACCGCCCCTGCGCACTTCCTGGGGGTGGGACTGCCATGAGACGGTCACGCGTGCTGGGCGCCGCTGCGCTCGCACTGGCCATAGGTCTGAGCGGCCTGATCGCCGCACCGGCCACGGCGGGGCCGGCACCGGGGGGCGAGGCGACTCTCGCTCCTCCGCCCAGTGGCTGGGAGCCCTCGTCCGGTTTCCACGCGGTCGGTACGGGCGTGCAGATGACCGCGGGCAGCGCCGACACCATGCACTGGCGGAGCCTTCAGGACGGGCGAGAAGCCAAGGGTTCGGAGTGCGACTGGACCGGGTCGCCCCTGTGGACCGTTCGGCAGGGTGACTGGGTCGGCTGCGAGATGTTCGTCGCCGCCGGCACCCAGGGCCCGCTCAAGATCCACGACTACGCTTCGGGCAAGACCGAGACGATGGCCTCCCAAGCGAACCGGAAGTGGACGCGAGGGATCTCACCCACACAGGTGCTGGCCACCGAGAAGCGCGCCGATGGCTGGCTCGGCCTGCACCTGCTCGGTCGCGGGAACGAGCCGCGCAAAGACGTCATCGTGACGACTGCCGAGCAGGTGTCCGAGGTGACCGTCCGCGCCTTCGACGAGAACGGTGCGCTGGTCTTCTACCGGAGCACGGGAGGATCGCAGCGGCTCGGCCTGATCGACTTCGCCACGGCGACGATGCGCCCGGTACCGCTTCCGACCGGATACACGAGCCCGTTCGACCTGCGTGCCGTAGGGATGGGCTCGCGGTGGATCGCCCTGCACGTCTACGACAAAGTGACCCTGGTTTCCCGGGCCGACATCGCTGCGACCCGAACTCTCGCGGTCCACGGGTACCTGGGTGATGTGCTGCCGGTCGGTGACTGGCTGTACGCCGAGTCGGGTGACCCGATGGCCGGAACCGTGGCGTACCCGATCACGGGTGGGGTGCCGCGCACGGTGGTGCCGTGGATGGGTTCCCGTCTGGTGGCCGGACCGGTCGGCGACGTCTACGTACTCGGCGCGACCAGCAGGACGCAATGGGGCGTCCAGCGCATCGTTCCCGACTCCCAGGGGGTTCCGCAGGCAAAGGAGGTACTGCCCGTCCCGTACCGGCCGGCGGACCGGATGAGCCTGGCCATGGCTCAGGGGGACCTCGCAGTCGGTCAGAACGACAGAGTCGAGAGCGTCCAGGGCTACCGGACGTCGGTCTCGGGTCCCGTATCGGTCTCCCCGACCCCCACGTGGAGCTGCGACGGCTTGTGGAAGGACCCGGTCTGCTCCTCAGCGGGCGGCCAGGCGAACTGGCACGTCCCGACCGGTGACGGGCGGCTCGTCGCGCTGTCGACCGGCGGCAGCGACTCGTGCGGCTCCTGCGTGGTCGTGGCGCACGTGCAGGACACCCGCCCTGACAGCGTCGACCGTCACGTGTCCCTGGCGAGCACCGCAAAGCTCCAGGCCTCCCACATCGTGAGCGCCTCGGGCCGCTACCTGCTCTTCGTGGCGTCGGAGAACTCCGAGCAGCGATTGCTGGTGGCCGACATCGACACGGGCAAGGTCCTGGACGTCAAGGCCTCCTCGCCCGCCGTCCTGTGGGGATCCGTGCTCTGGCAGCCCGAGGGGGACAAGGGCGTGGTGTCCGGGACGGACCTGCGGACCGGCCAGGTCAACCGGCGGGTGGACCTCGGCTCGGGCTGCCGCCCGTACGAACTCCAGGTCAGCGGCGACTGGTACTACTCGACGTGCTCCTTCCACGGAGATGGTGCCGCCGCGTATGACGCGCCTGCCAAGAGGCGGATCCCGCTGCCGTTCACGCCCGAGCGCCATCACGTCCAGCTCGGGGACGGTTACGTCGTGCACCAGGCGGGCGGGGGTCTCGAGGTCACCAATCTGCGCTCCGGCGCCGCCGTGCGGGAACACGAGGTCGCTTCCTTCTTCCACGGGTTCGGATCCGACTGGACCATCGACCGGTT
The DNA here is from genome assembly GCA_049998195.1 of Streptomyces sp. cmx-11-4. Classification (GTDB taxonomy): domain Bacteria; phylum Actinomycetota; class Actinomycetes; order Streptomycetales; family Streptomycetaceae; genus Streptomyces. Next base: position 22,458 of record JAEBET010000004.1, on the reverse strand, counting down.
CGGCGGCCGGCTGGCTTACACGGACGCGGGTGAGACCCTCCACCTCGTCGGCGTCACCGGCAAGGCCTCCCCGCTCGCGGTGATCGACCAGGACGTCCCGGCCACGGTGGACTTCCGGAGCGCGCAGAGCTGGGTGTCGCGGTGGTGGCTGTCGAAGCCGGTCTCCTCCTGGAAGCTGACGGTGCGCAACAAGACCTCGGGCATCTCGACGGTCGTGCGCTCCGGCGGTGAGGCGCGTGGCGTGATCGCGCCGGCCTGGGACGGAAAGAACCAGTGGGGCGCCTACCTCTACACCGGCGACTACGAGTGGACCCTGACGACCCGCCCGGCCGACGGCCAGACCCCCGAGCTGCGCACGAGCGGCTCGATGAAGGTCACCGGCATCCCGTCCCGCGCCGTGCGGCCGCCGGTCCGCTGACTCCGACAGGCCGGTCGGTCGATACCCGATCGGCTGACCGGCGCTGTCCGGCTATGCTCTGGGGTGAGCACGCCGAGGGCCATTAGCTCAATTGGCAGAGCAGCGGACTTTTAATCCGTTGGTTGTCGGTTCGAGTCCGACATGGCCTACTGCTCAGGGCCCGCCGGGGACAACCCCGGTGGCCCGTACGACGAAGCGCCCCACCCGAGGTGATCGGGTGGGGCGCTTCGTCGTACGGGGCCGGTGCCGGTCAGGCGGAGGCGTTACGGCGGCGGCGGGCGCCGAGCCAGGCGGCGGCCGCGCCGAGGGCGACCAGGGCCCCGGCGAGGCCGGCGTACAGGCCCGTGCCCGAGGAGCCGGTGGCGGCCAGCGTGCCCGAACCCGTGGTCGTCGTGTGGGTGTTGCCCGCGGCGGCGGCCGAGGAGGTGGCAGCGGCCGGCTGGACCACCGTGGAGGTGGCCGGAGCCTTGGTGGGCGCGGCCGACGGGGACGGGGTCGGGGTGCCGGAGGGCGCCGGCGTCGGCTCCGTGCTCGGGGTGAGCGGGAACTGCACGTAACCGAACTTGATCGGGAAGGTGTTGCCCGTGGAGTGGGAGACCTCGACCTCCATCGTGATGACGGTCTTCTTCTTGATCTTGGTGTCCTGGCCCAGGTTGATCCGCAGCGGCAGGGTGCGGACACCGGACGCCGCGCCGAAGCCCTTGGGGATCTCGGGCAGGGCGTAGCGGCTGTCCTCGGCCTTCAGGTCCTGCCAGCGGCCGTCGATCATGGCCTGGACGCGGAAGTCGGCCTTCTCCTCACCCGGGTGCGACAGGCTCAGGGTGCTTGCGAGACCGGTGGCGAACGCGCCGTCGCCGGTGGCCTGGTAGTTCAGGTCCCAGTACGCCCGGTGCTCCTGGCCGCCCATGTCGGCGAGGCCCTGCTTGAACGAGGTCTTCAGCTCGCCCGCCTTGATCTGCGGGCCGACCTTGAAGAGGTGGGAGCCCATGCCGTCGGCGGCGACCGAGTTGTTGTAGCTGGCGGCCCGGAGGTTGAAGTCACCGTTGTTGGTCGGGTAGTTCGCGCCGAGGCCCAGCGTGACCTTCCAGGTCATCTTGCCGTTCGCGGGGATGTCGAAGCCGCCCTGCCCGCCCTCGCCGCCGGCCGCCGGGTAGAACATGCCCTGCCACTCGCCGTCCTGCCGGCCGATCGAGGACTTGGTCGCCGGGGCGTCCACCGCGTCGACCTTGAAGGCGACGTCGTCGTGCTGGAGCCGGCTCGGACCGGTCGGGTCCAGGAGCATCCACGGCTTGTACGTGACGGCCTTGCCGGTCGGGTTCTTCACCGTGAGGTCGAAGGTCTCGGTGACCCCGCCGCGGGTCAGCGGACCGTTCGGGACGGGAGTGCCCATCTCCGTGCGCAGCACGGCGTTGCCGTCGGCGGTGGGCGCGGCGAACGCGGCGGTGGCCGAGAGCGGCAGCAGAGTGGTGACAACGCCGGCGACGACTGCGATGGCGGCTGCGGTGCGAACGGACATGGTGGACTCCCCCCAGGAATCACAAGGGCATCGGCAGAGCGCCGAGGCGGTCGGTGTGGTTGGTGCTTCCGGCCGGTTCGTGTTCCCCGCGGCCTTGGCGACAGGTGAATCCTCGCCCGCGACCGATCCCGGAACGATCCCCGCAGTGTCACCGGCGTGCAACAGAGATGATCTTCGGCTTCCGCGTGCCCGGTTTTGAGTCGATTGAGCCCCTCTGACCTGGGGTTATGGGGGTTGCGGGGGTGGGGCGGCGGTCAATTGGCGGAGGCGTCCCCCCGGATGGCGTAGAGTTGTGTTTACCGACGCGGGGTGGAGCAGCTCGGTAGCTCGCTGGGCTCATAACCCAGAGGTCGCAGGTTCAAATCCTGTCCCCGCTACTCAGTACGAAGGCCCGGTTCCCCTTGGGGACCGGGCCTTCGTCGTGTTCCGGTCCGTCATCTCATGCTCCGTCACCCGATCGGCCGCCGCCGGGTCGCCGTACGGGCCCCCGTGCCGCCACCCTTGGGGGGCGAGTCGGTGGCCGGCCCGCACCCGTGTGAGCGGCCGGGCGGCAGGAGAACAGCGTGGTGGGGCTGGGCCGGCAGGACAACGGCGACCGCGGGCGCTACCGCGAGCGCGAGCGCGACCGTGGTAGCGCGGACGGTGCCGGCAGCGGACTGGCCCGGCAGGTCGCCCGGGTGATGCCGGCCGTGCTGATCATCGTCGGGCTGGTCTTCGACGTGCTGACCCCGTCCAACTTCACCGGCTCCCCCTTCTTCTCGGCGGCCCCGCTGATCGCCGCCCCGCTCTTCAGCTTCCGGGCCACGGCCGCGACGGGCGCGCTGGCCTCGCTCGCGGTGATCCTGCTGCACCTCCACCACGGCACCACCTGGAAGGTGGAGGCGCTGACCGAGCTGGTCACCGTCCTGACCGTGTCCGGCCTGGCGCTCCTGATCAACCGGGTGGTGCGGCGCAGCGGCGAGCGGCTCGCCTCCGCGCGCGGCATCGCCGAGGCCGCGCAGCGGGCGGTGCTGCCCACCCCCGCCGAGCGGATCGGAGGCCTGCACGTCTCCGCCCGGTACGAGGCCGCGCAGGCGGACGCCTTCATCGGCGGGGACCTGTACGCCGTCCAGGAGACCCCGTACGGAGTGCGGCTGGCGGTGGGCGACGTACGGGGCAAGGGGCTGGGTGCGGTGGAAGCCGTGGCCGTGATCCTGGGGGCCTTCCGGGAGGCGGCGGAGACCGAGCCGACGCTGGACGAACTGGCGCAGCGGCTGGAACGGGCCCTGGCCAGGGAGGGCACCCGGCGCGACAGCCTGGACGCGGTGGAGGGGTTCACGACGTGCGTGCTCGGGGAGATCCCGCCGGAGGCGCACGTGCTGCGGCTGCTGAACCGGGGCCACCCCGAGCCGCTGCTGCTGCACGCGGACGGGGAGCTGGTGGCGCTCGGCCCGCAGGAGCCCGCCGCGCCGCTCGGTCTGGGCGAGCTGGACGGCCGGCCGGGCCGGGTCGAGGAGTGGGCCTTCCCGGCGGGCGCCACGCTGCTCCTGTTCACGGACGGGGTCACCGAGGCCCGGAACCGGGCGGGGGTCTTCTACGATCCGGCGGACCGGCTGCGCGGGCGGGTGTTCCCCGGGCCGGAGGCGCTGCTCGGCGCGCTCGGCGGCGATGTGCGCCGGCATACCGGGGGCGGGGCGACGGACGACATGGCGCTGCTCGCGGTGGGCCGGCCGGGAGAGGGGGAGCCGGAGCGGCGGCGGACCGTACCGGTGGTGCGCCGCGACGACCGTCTGTGACGGTGCGTGAGCGACAGGCCGCTCTCCGCAAGGTGACTGACGGATCGTCATGATCCAGTTGTGGCTGAAGTGATATCGGAATCGCTTAAGTTCTGCCCCAGTTGATCCGGATATCAGGTGAAAAGGTGTGGCCAGAGCAGATCAGGGAGTGGCTGATTGGTGTGAACGATCCATCGCAACAGCTTGGAATCACTCCCCTACGTCTATTACCTTTCGATAACGCAGTGCGGTCTTCCCAGCCGTCGCAAGAGACGGCGCCGTGCGCGATCGCGTCAATGAGGAGTGTGCCCCGGTGGCCTCCAACTTGCCTGCCCCCGAAGGCATCGAGAGCCAGGAGCCGCCTGCCGCGGGTGCCTGGGGCGAGTGGAATCCCACCGAGGATTCGGTCCGTTCGGTCCGCGGCAAGCACCGCGTGGCCAAGCAGCGCGGCGGACTCGCCCGCAGCTCCACCGTGCTCGGCGTCGGCGTCATCGCGGCGGTCGGCGCGAGCGGCATCGCCACCGCCCAGGACCGGCCCCAAGTCGCGATATCCCTGCCGTCGTTGCCCGACGTGATGTCCGGCGACTCCGCCGCCGGGATCACCGGGGACAACGTCCGGCAAGCGGAGGCCGGTTTTGGCGAGGCGGTCGGGGCGGCCGCGAGGACCGGGATCATCCCGCAGCAGTCCGACCGCCGTGCCGACCCCGGCGAGGTACTGCGCAACCGCATCCTCCAGCAGGCCGACTCCCAGCAGGCCGCAGCGGCGGTCCAGGCCCAGGCCGAGGCCGAGCGGGCCGCCCGGGAGACCGCCGCCCAGGAGGCCAAGGAGAAGGTGGAGGCCGCGCGCGAGGCGGCCGAGGAAGCGAAGGCGGCCGCCGAGGCGAAAGCCGCCGAGGAGGCCAGGGCCGCCGAGGAGGCCGCCGCGGCCAAGGCCGAGCAGGAGCGCGTCGCCAAACTGGCCGGCAGCTACTCCCTGCCCACCTCCGCCTACACCCTCACCTCGCACTACGGCGTCGCCGGCTCCATGTGGTCCTCCGGCCACCACACCGGCCTCGACTTCGCGGCCCCCACCGGCACCCCGGCCAAGGCCGTGGGCGCCGGGAAGATCACCTCGGCCGGCTGGTCCGGGGCGTACGGCTACCGGATCGTGCTGGAGCTCGAGGACGGGACGGAGATCTGGTACTGCCACCTCTCCTCGATGTCGGTGACCTCCGGCACGGTCTCCCCGGGCGAGACCATAGGCCGCGTCGGCGCCACCGGCAACGTCACCGGCCCCCATCTCCACCTGGAAGTACGCAAGGGCGGCTCGACGGTGGACCCGCTGGCGTGGCTGACCTCCAAAGGCCTGAACGTCTGAGGCCCGGGCCGGCGCCGTCCTTCCTGGCGTCGCCCGCCCGTCCCTTCCCGGCATCGCCCGCCCGTCGCGGCGCCGGCATGCCGGTCAGCACGGCCTCGGGTACCACGGCGGGCCGGGGCAGGGGGTCGAACCACGGCGGAAGCAGCTCCTCCATGACCGCCGCCCGGGCCAGTGCGGGACCCGCCGTCGCCCGGCGCAGCCAGAGCCGGTCCAGCAACTCCCGCTCCCGCCCGGCGAAATCCGGCTCGCGCCCCGGGCCGCCGCGGCGCGCCCGGTTCCGCAGCAGGGCCAGGGCCGCCGCATCCGCCTCGTACAGGGCGACCGCCCGCCCGGCGGCCCGGCCCCCGCTGCGCCGTGCCAGGGTGCGGGCCAGCGACCGGGCGGGCATCGAAGCCAGGGCGGGGACCTCGGCCGGACCGAGCCAGCCCGCGGCCGCGTACACCGCGAGCTCCCCGGCGACGGCCCGCAGGCGACGACGCCTTATCCGCACCGCCAGCCACAGCAGCAGCCCGAACACCGGGACCATCACGCAGCCGTAGACCACGTAGAACCCGTACTCCCCGAGCCGCGAGGAGCTGTTCCACAGCGCGTGCAGGCCCATGGCGAGCGCCAGGCCGAGCAGGGGCAGTCCGATCCTGCGCCCCCGGCCCGCGCTGAGCGCGGCCGCGCCGAAACCGAGCCCGGTGAGCACCGTGAACAGCGGGTGCGCGAACGGCGACACCACTATGCGGACGAAGAAGGTCGCGGCCGTGACCGAGTTGAGCATGCCGGTGCCCTTGGACAGGTCCTCGTCGAAGGCGTTGCCGAGGTAGAGGATGTTCTCGGTGAAGGCGAAGCCGGTGGCGGTGAAGCCGGCCACCACGAAACCGTCGGCCGGCCCGGTGAAATGCCGTCTCCTGAAGACGAAGACGAGGAGCAGGGCCGCCGCCTTGGCGCTCTCCTCCACCACCGGGGCGATCGCCACCGAACCGAGTTGATCGGCGTCGGAGGGGTCCGCGGTGGCCGCGGCTATCCACTCGGTCGCGAAGCTGTTGGCCAGTATCGCGATCAGCGCCGCGGTGCAGGCACCCCAGCCGAAGCAGAACAGCAGCTGCGGCCAGGGCGCGGGCGCGGCCCGGCCCAGCCACCGGAAGGCCGCCATGAGCAGCGGTACCGGCAGCAGGGCCAGACCCAGACCGACGAAGAAGCCGGGGGTACCGGTCTGCTCCCGCACGAGTTCGAGGATCGCGATCCCGGTGGCGGCGAGCAGAACGAGGAGCACGCACGTGCGGACCGTGCCCGACGGGCGTGCGAGCACAGCGGGGAGCGCTCGGAACACGCCATGACCCTACAGAGCGGGTCTGACACGCGCGGTGACGTTGTCAGTTCTCCGTGCGCCGGAAGAGCAAGTCGTGTACGACGTGGCCCTTGTCGAGGCCCTGGCCCTCGAAGCGGGTGAGCGGCCGGAAGTCGGGGCGCGGCGAATAACCGCCGTGGGCTTGCGTGTTCTCGAAGTCCGGGTGCGCGGTGAGCACTTCGAGCATCTGCTCGGCGTACGGCTCCCAGTCGGTCGCGCAGTGCAGCACGCCCCCGGGGGCCAGGCGGGTCGCGGCCAGCGTGAGGAACTCGGGCTGGATCAGCCGGCGCTTGTGGTGGCGGGCCTTGGGCCAGGGGTCCGGGAAGTACACGCGGATCCCGGCCAGGGAGTCGGGCGGCAGCATCTCGCGGAGCAGGATGATGGCGTCGCCGTTGGCCACGCGGACGTTGCCGAGTCCGCCCCGTTCCGCGAGGGCGAGCAGGTTGCCCTGTCCGGGCGTGTGCACGTCGGCGGCGAGGATCCCGGTGGAGGGGTCGGCGGCGGCCATCTGGGCCGTGGCCTCGCCCATGCCGAAGCCGATCTCCAGGACGACGGGCAGGCCGTCGAAGAGGGTCTTCAGGTCGATGACCTCGTGGCCGTCGATGTCCAGGCCCCAGGTCCCCCACAGGCGCTTCAGGGCCTCGCCCTGTCCGGTGGTGACCCGGCTGCGGCGGGGCTGGAAGCTCCGGATGCGCCGCTCGTGGTGCGAGCCGGCCGGGTCCGGGGAGGGCCCGTCGGGGAAGCGGGGCTCGGTCCGCCACTTGGGCGGCACGTACGCGTTCGCCTCCGGCGCGGGTGCGGGAGCGGCGTCCGGGAGGCTGGGCGGCTGGGGGTTCAGGGACTCAGACACAATGCCGAGATTCTACGACGGGGGGCCGGACCACCGCCGCCGCGGCGGTGCCACCGCGCGAGCGGCCCCGAGCCCATCCCCGGCCGGTCCTGCCCCGCCCGGCGCTCGAGGGCACGGGCGCCCAGCGGACGTACGGGGGGCACCGGACGTACGGGGGGCACCGGACCGCTCAGGCCGAGCCGAGGGTCCGCAGAGCGCGGGTGGCGATCTCGCGGCCGATCGGGAGGGAGGCGGTGGCGGCCGGCGACGGGGCGTTCAGCACGTGCACCGTGCGCGGGGCGTCCTTGATCAGGAAGTCGTCCACCAGCGTGCCGTCCCGCAGGACGGCCTGCGCGCGGACCCCGGCCGGGGCGGGGTGGAGGTCCGCCGCGGTCACGGCCGGCAGGAGGCGCCGTACCGCCTGCGTGAAGGCCTGCTTCGACAGCGAGCGGTGGATCTCGCCCATCCCGTACCGCCAGTGCCGCGCGGCCATCCGCCAGGACCCCGGCCAGGCCAGCTCTGAGCCGATGTCGCGCGGACGGACGGTGGACCAGGCGTAGCCCTCGCGGGCCAGCGCCGGCACGGCGTTCGGCCCGACGTGGACGCCGCCCGCGATGCCCCGGGTCAGGTGGACCCCCAGGAAGGGGAAGGCGGGGTCGGGGACCGGGTAGACGAGCCCGCGGACCAGCTCGGGGCGGGCCAGGTCGTAGTACTCCCCGCGGAAGGGGATGATCCGCATGCCCGGGTCGTCGCCGGCCAGGCGGGCGATCCGGTCGCACTGCAGGCCCGCGCAGTTCACCAGGACCCGGGCGCGGACCACCAGGCCGGTGGTGGTGCGGACCGCCACCGCCGACGGGCGGCGGGAGATCAGGTCCACCGCGCCGCCGTAGACGATCTCCGCGCCCGAGGACTCGGCCAGCTGCGCCGTCACCCGCCCGTAGTCCGCGATGCCGGTGCTGCCCACGTGGATCGCGGCCAGGCCCCGCACCTGCGGCTCGTACTCCGAGATCTGTGCCGGGCCGAGCTCGCGCACCGGAATGCCGTTCTCCCGGCCGCGCTGCACCAGCGCGTGCAGCCGCGGCAGCTCCTCGCGCTCCGTGGCGACGATCAGCTTGCCGGTCACCTCGTGCGGGATGCCGTGCTCGGCGCAGAACTTGACCATCTCGGCGGCGCCGCGCACCGCGAAGCGAGCCTTGAGCGACCCGGGGCGGTAGTAGATCCCGCTGTGGATCACCCCGCTGTTGCGGCCCGTCTGGTGCCGGGCCGGGCCGGTCTCCTTCTCCAGGACGACCACCCTGGTCCCCGGAGCCAGACGTGACAGGGCATGAGCCGTCGACAGGCCGACGATCCCGCCACCGATCACCAGCACATCGCAGTCCACGCCGCCGCCCACGCTGACACCTCCCACCCCTGCATACTGCACCCCGCCACCGACAACGCGGCCACGCGGCCCCTAGGCCTGGGCCACCAGCAGCGGCCGAGCCCGCTCGCGCAGCTCCGCCACGCGCGGCTCGTCCCCGTACGGTTCCAGGCGGTGCAGCAGGTCCCGCACGTATTCGGTCGTCCGCGCCGAGGAGATCCGGCCCGCCACCTCCACCGCCCGGGTGCCCGCCGCGCAGGCCGCGTCGAGGTTGCCCGACTCCAGCTCGGCGACCGCGCTCACGACCAGCCGCAGCCCATGTGACCGTACATACTCCTCGGTCGGCCGGGACAGGGCCTGCTCGGTGAAACGCCGCACCTGCCGGGGGAGTTTGAGGTCCCGGTAGCACTCGGCCGCGTCCGCAGCGAAGCGGTCGTACGAGTAGAAGCCCAGCCAGGTCGGGTCCGGGTCGCCGGCCCGGGCGCGCTCCAGCCAGCCTTCGGCCGCCCGCAGCGCGGCTCCCGCGGCCGCGGAATCGCCCGCCTTCGCGTGGGCCCGGGCCTCGACGAGCCGGAAGAAGCTCATGGTGCGGGCGGTGGCCAGGCCGCGGTTGCGCTCGACGGCCGCCTGCGCGAGGTCCACGCCCTCGTCGGGGAAGTCGCGGTAGGTCGCCTGCAGGGACATCGAGGCCAGGACGTAGCCGCCGAGCGGTACGTCCGCGGCCGCCCGGGCCAGGCGCAGCGCCTGGATGTAGTAGCGCTGGGCCGCCTCCTGCTGGCCGGTGTCGAAGGCCATCCATCCGGCGAGCCGGGTCAGCTCGGCGGTCGCGCCGAACAGGGCGCGGCCCACCTCGTCGGTGTAGGAGCCCAGCAGCAGGGGCGCCGCGTCCACCCGGAGGCACTCGGGCACCATCGACGAACGCCAGTCCCCGCCGCCGTACTTGGAGTCCCAGCGGCGGGCGTCCTCGGCGGCCTCGCGCAGCTTGGCCACATCGCTGTGGCCCACGCGCTGGCCGTGGTCACGGGGCGTTTCGGCGCCGGGCTGGGCGGGCACAACGGTGGACGGCGGGGCCGTCAGGCTTCCCGCCGCACCCGTCACAGGTCCGGTCGTCGGACCGGCCGCCGGTCCAGCGGTCTGCCCAGCGGTCGGTACGGCGGGCGATCCAGCGGCCGATCCAGCGGCCGGTACGGCGACCTGCCCGGCGGCCGCTCCCGCAGCCGCTCCCGCGCCCGGTGCCCTGCGTACCGGCGTGCCGCCCGCCGGTGGGTCGTGCACCGGCACGTCCTGAGCCGAGGAGGTCACAGCCGAGGAGGCCGGGGGAATCGGTACCGGGCCGCCCGCCCCCGAGGGCTCGCGCGCCACCGAGCCGTCGGCAGGAGATATCAGCCAGCGCGAGGCGGGCGTCGCGTACGCCGCCACCGAGAACGAACCGGCAAGGGACTGCCAGATCCCGCCACCGCCGCGCCGGCCGGCGAGGTCGAGCCGGTAGAGGTCGGTGGCCGACCGCACCGCCGCCCCCACATCGCGCGGGAACGCCAGCCCGACCTCGGGCGCGGGGTCCGCGTCCGCCAGCCCGATCTCGTGCAGCGGCACCGGCCGCCCCAGCTTCGCGCCGATGGCGGCCGCGATCAGGTGCGGCGCGGCGCCCTGCGGCACCATCCCCTTCGACACCCAACGGGCCACCGACGTCTTGTCGTACCGAAGCGTCAGGCCGCGCTGTGCACCGAGGTCGTTGACCCGCCGGGCCAGCCCCGCGTTGCTGATGCCCGCGAGGGCGAGGACGGCGCCGAGCTTCTCATTGGGCTCGCGGAGCTCCCTGGACATGCGCCACCCCTCGTCACACGCGGAACGCAGACGCCGCCGGGGCATAGGCGCCCGGCATTTCGTAAACCCAGCGTAGTTCCCCGCCTCCCAAGCGTTAAGGCCCCGACTTCCGTATGGCGGGATTGTTGTCCGTTTGCACAGTCCGCCCCGGCCCGGTGTCCGGGGCGCACGTCTCCTCGCGTGCTCCGGCCGTGTGGCCGTGCGCCCGCCCGTGCGCTCTGGCCGGTCCGCGGGCCCGGCGATTCGATGTGCCGTGCGTGGGTCGGCCCGCTGCGCGGATCGGGCGGGCCGGGGGATGCCGCTACCTCAATCCCCGCGGGTGGCGGAACGGTCCGGGGGGCGGATTCCGCCTCCCGGACCGCGCCCGCGCACCGGGGGCCGACGGCCCCTGACGACGCTCAGGACAGCCGAAGAATGGCTGAAAGCGACCTATGGGGCGGGGGGAACGGAACGCCAAATATCGCGTGGCGGGGGCGTGTTCGTTTGCATGTGCGCCCCCTTTAACTCCTCTCGCACGCCTGTCCCGTGGCAGCATGGACCCGAGCCACCCGGGGTCCCGCCGACCGCGCCTTCAGCGCCGGCCGACCTGCCCGTGCCCCGGTCATGTGCCCACAGGCTGGGGAGGCGGCGGTGCGCTGGTTGGTGGGTTGGAGCAGTATCGCCGCGAGCTTCGGCACGGCCGGCCGCGTCGCAGGTCAGGGACCCCAACACGGCTCCGGTCAGCGTGGCTGTCCGGATGCCGGGTACCCGGGCGGCAGCGCCCCGCCGCACGGCGGCATCGCGGACGCCGCCCACGCGGGCGACCCCGGCGCGGACGCCGAGCGCACCGTCCACCCCGTCGGCTCCCAGCTGCTCTGGGGAGACCCCGACCCGCTCTGGGCCGTCGGCGACTGGCGCCCCGACGAGATCCGCACCCTCACCGCCGACCCGGCCGACCCCTTCACCCGCCTCGCCGTCCTCGGCTGCTGCGGCGCCACCGACGCCGAGCTGAGAAGGGCCCTCTACGCCGCCCGCGGCGGAGCCCTGCGCCACCTCACCCAGTGGTCCGGCAGCTACACCGCCGTGGTCCAGGTCGGCCGCAGGATCACCATCGTCGGCGACCTCGCGGGCGCGCGGCCCGTCTTCTACACCCCCTGGGCCAGTGGCACCGCGTACGCCACGGCCGCCCTCCCGCTCGCCGACCTCATCGAGGCGCAGCTCGACATCGGCCATCTCGCCGCCCTGCTGGCCTGCCCCGACAGTCCGGAGGCACTGGGCGACGGCACACCGTACGCCGGGGTCCGCCGCATCCCGCCCGGGCACGCGCTCATCCTGCGCGAGGGCTCCCGCGAGATCACCGGCTACGAGCCCGTCGCCTCGCTCGCGGTGGCCGGGCCCCAGGCCGATCCCGACCGAGCGGTGGAGGGCGTACGGGAAGCTTTGGTGGATGCCGTGCGCGCCCGGCTCACGGCGCCCCGCCATGCCCCCGACACAGCTCCGCCGTACGATCCCGGCCCCGTACCCGGAATGGGCCCCGCCGACCGGCGCGCGGCCCGGGGCGGCCCGGTGCCCGGAGTCGGCGCCGACCTCTCCGGCGGCAGCGCCTCCGCGACCCTGGCCCTGCTCGCGGCGGGGCTGCCCGGCGCCCCCGGCACCCTCGGCAGCCCCGCCGGAGCCCGGCTGCTGGCGGTCACCTTCAACGACCTGGCCACTCCGCAGGGCCGCGAGGACGAACTCGAGCGGGCCCGCGCCATCGCCGCCGACCCGCGCCTGCACCACGTCGTGGTGGCCGCCGCCGCGGAGGCCCTCCCGTACGCCGAACTCGACGGCCCGCTGACCGACGAACCCGGCCCCTCGCTGGTCTTCGCCGCCCGCGAGCGGCGCCGGCTGGCCGCCGGCTCGGCCGACCACTTCACCGGCCACGGCGCCCGCCAGGTCCTCGACGCGCACCCCGCCCGCATGGCCGACCTCCTGATGGACCGCCGCCGGCGCCACCTGCTGCGCCCGGTGGCGGCGCTGGCCCGCTCGGCATCGGCTTCCGGAGCCTCCGGCGAGTCCCTGCTGGTCCCGCTGACCGTGTACTCCGCAGCCCGAAGACTCGCCCGTACGACGTACCGCGCGGGCATGGAAGCCGCCGCGGCCCGGCTCCGCGAGGGCGGGGTCACCGAGCGCGCCTCCGGTCCGGTGGACGCTTCCCTGGCCGCCCTGACCTGGTCCCGGCCCGGCCCGGCGGCGGGCTGGCTGACGGGCGAGGCCCTGGCGGAAGTATCGATCCGTCTCACGGTCGCGGCCGGCCGCCCTCCCCTGTCCCTGCGGCCGGGGGAGGCCCGGGCCCGCGCGGTCCTCGCCCGGCACGCCGCCGACCACCGCGTCTTCGAACAGGCCGTGGAGGTCCGCAGCCAGCGCCTGCACGCCCCCTTCCTGGACAACCAGGTCGTCCGGGCCGCCCGCGCCCTCCCCGAATCCCTGCGCGTCCAGCCCGGGGCCCGCGCCGCGATCCTGCGCACCGTCCTGTCCTCGACCGGGGTGCGCGAACTCCCGCCCGGCTGGGGAGCCACCGCCCACAGCCCGCACGAGACGGCGACCCGGCTCGGGCTGCGCGCCGCCCTGAGCGACCTGCTCGCCCTGTTCGCCGCACCGCTGCTCGCGGACGCCGGGCTGATCGACGCCCGGGTCGTCCAGCAGGCCCTGCTCGACGCGGCAGAGGGGCGCCCGGTCCCGCTCGACGGGCTGGCTGAACTCGTCTCCATGGAGCTGTGGCTGCACCGCCTCCTGGCCCGCCGCGGCACCTGCTGGACGGGCACGTCCGCGGCCCGCCGGCGCGCGGTGCCGGAGGGAGTCCCCGTGCACCGCCCCGCCCTGTCCTGAGCCGGGCACCGCAGTCGGTCCCGGCTGTTGGATCTGGAGGGTTCGGCCCCGGGCACGCGCTCCCCGGTGTTCGGCCTCGGGCGGTCAGCGGCAGCTGATCACCGCGTCGGCCCAGCTCGCCAGCGCGGGCAGGTGGCCCGGACCGGCCTTCTCCGTCACCAGGCGCAGCGTCTGGCGCCCGGCCAGCGAGACCTGCACGGCCGCCGCCGGATCCCCGTACCCGAGGGCCGCGGACTGCCACAGCCGCTGCCCGTCGGCGTACACGGAGAACCGCACCGAGCCGTCGGTGAACATCGCCAGGCCGTCCACCCCGGCGCGCGCCGAGAAGGCGGTGCACTGCCGGTTGAGGGCGACCTCCACGGAGGAACGGGAGTTCACGGTGATCCCCTGCCCGAACCGCCGGTCGCCCACCTCCAGGCCCCAGCGCTGCCACACCCAGCTGCTGCGCCAGGTCTGGATCTCCGGGCCGTCGTGGTCCCCGTAGACCGAGTGGCCGAGGCGGGACAGCTGGAACCCCTCGGCAGGCCTCGGCGCGGGTGGCGGGGTGGGCTTCGCCGAGGTCCGGCTCGGAGACGGGCTGGGCGACGGCTTCTCCCGGCTGGGCGACGGAGAAGGCGAGGGGCGCGGTGCGAGGGGGGCGGGCGGGGCCGGCGACGGCTTGGCCTGCGGCCGCGGCGGTACGGAGCTCCGTGCGGGCGGCGGCTCCTCCTCGGGCGGGCTCGGCGCGGGCGAGGCGGGGGCGCTCGGCACCACCGGCGCCGCCACACCGGGGGCGGGCTTCGCCTGGGCCTGCGGCTCGGTGTCGTCCCCGGCCAGCGCGAACACCACCCCGGCGGCCGCCGCTACCGCGATCCCGGCGGCGATGGCGGCCTTGGCCGGCACCCCCAGCCCCTCGGACACCACGGCGCCCCCGGCCCCGGCACCCGACCCGGCCCCACCGGCAGCCCCGCCTGCCCCACCCGCAGCGCTCGCCCCACCGGCGGCTCCCGCCCCGGCGGCACCACCGGCAGCACTGGCTCCGGCCGCCCCACCGGCGGCTCCGGCCCCCGCGGTCGACCCGCCGGTGACAGCCGCAGCGGCCCCGGCCCCGCCCGCGGCGACGGCCCCACCGGCCACCACCCCGGCCGCCTTGGCCGCGTATCCGGCGGCGAACCACCCGATGACCGCGACCGGAAGCAGCGCGGGAATGCCCGCGTTGACGTCCTTGAGCTCCCCGGCGGCCAGCCGGCACTTCGCGCACTCCTCCAAGTGCTTGCGCAGCCCCCGCTCCGCCCGCATCCGCAGCCCGCCGCGCGCATAGGCGCCCAGCCGGTCCGCGTACCGTGCGCAGTCGCCGCCCTCACTCAGCGCCGAACTCACATGCGCCTGGAGATACGCCTGCTTGAGCCCCTCGCGGGCACGACTGGCCAGCACCGCCGTCGCGTTGGCGCTGAGCCCGAACAGCGGCGCGATCGCGCTCGGCGAGGCCTCCTCGACGGTGGTGTGCCACAACACGGCCTGCCACCGTTCGGGCAGGCTCCGGAAGGCCTGCATCGCCAGCGACTGCTCGGCCTCGTGCATCGCCCGGACGTCCGCGCCCAGCTCGAAGGTGTCGTCCCCGGCCAGGCCCGACAGCCCGGCCCCGCCCTCCGTCCCCGTGGCAGCCTGCTCCGCGAAGACGGCGAAGTCCTCGACGAGGTGCTCCCGCCTGGCGGTCTTCGCCCAGGCCGCGGCGACCCTCCGTACGGTGGTGAGCAGATAGGCCCGCACCGACTGGTCCGGCCCCGCCCCGCCCCGTACCGCCTGAAGGGTGCGTGCGAACACCTCGGCGGTCAGGTCGTCGGCGGTGTGCCCGTCCCGGCAGCAGGTCCGCGCGTAACGTCGTACGGCATCGGCGTGCCGACGGAACAGCTCCTCGTACGCACCGTCGTCGCCGCCCCGCATCCGGGCGATCAAGTCCCCGTCGGACGGCGGCAGCTCACCCACGGTGCCTGCCGGGGCGGCGTGCCGGCCACCCCGCTCGCGCTGCGCGGGTACCTGCCGGGCGGGGAGACTGCCCGCCCCGATCTCGCCGCCGGCGTTACCGAGTGACTCTTCACGCCCGTCAACGCCCATCGCGGAAGCCCCCGCACGACACACTCAACCGGTACACCGATCAAGCGTGTCACACGGCGGCCACGCGTCGAACCCCTTCGCGCGCCATCCACTCATCCGGGCACCATCCGACGAAACCCCGTACTGGCGCACGGTTTGGCGCCGGTCGAGCCGGTACCGCGGACACCGCGCCCGGGCGACGGTCACACCCTCACACCGTGCGCGACCGCAGCCCCTCGAGCAGGATGTCGAGCAGCCGCGTCGAGGCCGCCGCCTGCTGCGCCGGGTCGGGCAGCGCGGGCGCCGCCGTCGCTATCACCAGCAGGACATCGGCCACCGTGACGTCGGTCCGCAGCTCACCGGCCTCCCGGGCACGGTCGACCAGCCGGCCGACGACCTCGAGCAGCGCACCCGCGCCCGCGTCCTGCGAAGGCTCGTCCTCGCTCGCGGACCGCGCACCCACGACGCGCAGCTCGGGAGCCCCGCCGGCGGTGACGGCCTGACGCTGGTGCGGAACCCGCGCGGCCTCGGCCTCCTCGGCGCCGTCCTCGCTCGCCGAGCGCACCCGGAGCACCTGCGGCGGCAGCAGCCGCCCCGCGCCCGAGGCCACGGAGGTGCGCAGGAAGCGCGACAGCGCCTGCCACGGCTCCTCCTCCTGGCCCAGCGCGGCCTCGGCCTGCTCGGTCAGCCGCGCGGTCTCTTCCTCGGCTATCCGCCGGACCAGCACGTCCTTGCTGGGGAACCGCCGGTACACCGTGCCGACGCCGACCCGCGCACGCCGCGCCACGTCCTCCATCGGAGCCCCGTAGCCCAGTTCGCCGAAGACCTCGCGTGCCGCGCGCAGCACGTGCTCCAGATTGCGCTGGGCGTCGACGCGCAGCGGCGTGGAACGGCCCACGCCGTGCGTGGTGCTGCCGCCCGCGATACCGCGGCCGTTGCTCTCGACCGAGAGCGCGGTCGCAGAGCCATGGAAATCGGAAATGTTCATATGTTTCCCCCGGTAATCATCTGTCTCCCCCCGGAGACACTCCCCGCCTTCACGTCGAGGGGGCCACGGTCATGGGGCCCGGTCCTACTCCTCGACGAGATACGAACATAGTTGAGCCAGAGTCAATTCAGAAGAGGCAGCCCCGGACGGAGCACCGCCCGATCGGAGCATTCACCCCCACTTTTCCGTTCCGTGCTCTCGGAATCACTGGTTCCAGCCCTTCTGACCTGCGGATCTCCACCCCCACCCACGGTCCGCTTGCACCCCGCCCCAGCACCACCGCCGGTCACACAATCTGCCGGGGCTGTGGACAAACTCCCGGCCACGATGCGTCATGGGATGGTGAAGGCTGCTAACTCCCGGGGCGCGGCCCCCGGTACCCCGCCCCGCACCCGCATCCTGGTCGTCGGCGGCGGCTACGTCGGCATGTACACGGCCCTTCGGCTCCAAAGAAAGCTGAGATCCGAAGAAGCCGAGGTCACGGTGGTCACCCCCGAGCCCTACATGACCTACCAGCCCTTCCTCCCCGAAGCAGCCGCGGGCTCGATCTCGCCCCGCCACGTGGTGGTCCCGCTCCGCCGCGTCCTCGGCACATGCCGCATCGTCATCGGCGAGGCCCAGCGCATCGACCACTCCAAGCGCACCGCCACCGTCACCACCCTCGCCACCGAGGAGGAGGGCACCGGCGCCACCGAGATCGAGTACGACGAACTCGTCCTCGCCCCCGGCTCCATCTCGCGCACCCTGCCCATCCCGGGACTCGCCGACTACGGCATCGGGTTCAAGACCGTCGAAGAGGCCATCGGCCTGCGCAACCACGTCATCGAACAGATGGACATCGCCTCCTCCACCCGCGACCCCGCCGTCCGCGACGCCGCCCTCACCTTCGTCTTCGTCGGCGGCGGCTACGCGGGCGTCGAGGCACTCGGCGAACTCGAGGACATGGCCCGCTACGCGGCGCGGTACTACCACAACATCAAGCCCGAGGACATGAAGTGGGTGCTGGTCGAGGCCAGCGACCGGATCCTCCCCGAAGTCGGCCCCGCAATGGGCGTCTACACGATCCGCGAACTGCGCCGCCGCAACATCGACCTCCGCCTGGAGACCCGGCTCGAATCCTGCGAGAACCGCGTCGCCGTCCTCAGCGACGGCGCCCGCTTCCCCACCCGCACCGTCGTGTGGACCGCCGGCGTCAAACCGCACCCGATCCTGAGCGCCTGCGACCTGCCGAAGAACGAGCGCGGCCGGCTGGCCTGCACCTCCTTCCTCACCGTGGAGGGGGTGGAACACGCCTGGGCCGCCGGCGACGCCGCGGCCGTCCCCGACATCACCGCGCCCGAACCCGGCCGCGAATGCGCCCCCAACGCCCAGCACGCCGTCCGCCAGGCCAAGGCCCTCGCCGACAACCTCATCGCCGCCCTGCGCGGCGAGGTCCTCACGGAGTACGCCCACAAGTACGCCGGTTCCGTCGCCTCCCTCGGCCTCCACAAGGGCGTCGCGCACATCTACGGCCGCAAGATCAAGGGCTACCCCGCCTGGTTCATGCACCGCGCCTACCACCTCAGCCGCGTCCCCACCTTCAACCGCAAGATGCGCGTCCTGGCGGAATGGACCCTCTCAGGTCTTTTCAAGCGGGAGATCGTCTCCCTAGGCTCACTCGAACACCCCAGGGCAGAATTCGAACTCGCCGCCGGCGGCGGCCCCAAGGAGCCCCCGCCGAACCCCGCCCCCAACCCCCCGCAGGACAGCCAGGGCTGACGTTGTCAGTGCGGTCGGCCACACTGGACGTGTGACCATAGGTGGGCTCACGCCTGCACAGAGTGACAACGTCCAGTCAGCGACTCACCACGAGCGACACAGCGACCACTTGCGACACCACGAGGCTTGAACGCAGTGAACTTCACGCGCTGGAGCGCCCGGTTTCCCGGAACGCAGCGCCGCGCCGCCGCGCGGTCCGAACACGCCGCCGCCCAGGCCAAGCGGGGTGAAGGCTCCGTCCCGGCAGCCCGCGGCGGCCGCGCCGACCCCGGAACCGAGCGGTCCACGCCCCCCGCCGACGGTCCCCCCGCCGACCCCACGGTCTCCGGCACCGGCAGCGGCTCCGGCACCACCCCCGCCATCGCCCCCACCCGGCGGACCGGCGCGCTCGCCGCAGTGCACCCCCTCGCCGCGGTGCCCTCCCTCGACGAGCTCTCCGTCCGCGAGGTCCTCGGCCGGCTCCCCGCCCTGGTCGCCCTGGTCCACGGCCCCGAACACCGCGTCGCCTACGTCAACGACGCCTACGTCGCCGGCTTCGGCACCCGCACCCCCGGCGCCCCCGCCCACGAGGCACTCCCCGAACTCGGCGAGCTCGGCCTCCTCGAGCTCCTCGACCAGGTCCAGCGCAGCGGAAAGCCCCGTACCGCCAAGAACCGCACCACACCGGGCGGCACCCACTCGTACACCGTCACCTGCACCCCGGTCGAGTTCCCCAAGACCGGCACCGGGAGCGACACGGACCCCCACCACACTGGGATCCTGATCCACCTCGCCGACGTCACCGACCACGCCGAAGCCGTCGAACGGCTCCGCGCCAGCGAACGCCGTCAGCGCGAGGCCGCCGTCACCCTCCAGCGCTCCCTCCTCCCGCAGGAGCTCGAACAGCCCGACGACCTGCGCGTCGCCGCCACCTACCAGCCCGGCGGCACCGAAGCGGCCGTCGGCGGAGACTGGTACGACGTCATCACCCTCGGCGCCGGCCGCACCGCCCTCGTCATCGGCGACGTCATGGGCCGCGGAGTCCGCGCCGCCGCGGTCATGGGCCAGCTGCGCACCGCCGTCCGCGCGTACGCCCGCCTCGACCTCCCGCCCCACGAGGTCCTGCAGCTCCTCGACGGCCTCGCCGCCGAAATCGACGCCAGCCAGATCGCCACCTGCGTCTACGCCGTCCACGACCCCAACGAGGGCCTGCTCGCGTACGCCTCCGCAGGCCACCTCCCGATCCTGGTCCGCGACGAGGACGGCACCGTACGCAGGGCCGCCGACCCCACCGGTCCCCCGCTCGGCACCGGCGGCTGGCTCCACACCTCCGGCACCATCGCCCTGGGCCCCGGCTCCACCGCCGTCCTCTACACCGACGGCCTGGTCGAACGGCGCGGCGAGGACATCGACGAAGGCGTCGCCGCCCTGGAACGCGCCCTCTCCGGCGCCCAGGGCACCCCGGCCGTCATCTGCGACCGCCTCATGCGCGCCCTCGGGGTCGACGCCGACCACGACGACGACGTCGCCGTGATGGTCCTCCAGCAGCCCGCCCGCACCGGAGCGGACGCAGAGCTCTTCCACAACGCGGCCCTGGAACTCCTCGGAGGCATCGAGGCCGCCCCGCGCGCCCGCGCCTTCGCCCAGGGGGTGCTCACCTCCTGGCGCTTCCCCGTCGAGCTGTGCGACCTCGGAGTCCTGGCCGCCAGCGAGCTCGTCGCGAACTCCCTCCAGCACGGCACCCCGCCCATGTGCCTGCGGCTGCGCCGCACCGACCGCCGCCTGATCATCGAGGTCACCGACGGGGACGACCACCTCCCGCGCCGCCGCCGCGCCGAACCGGCCGACGAGACCGGCCGCGGCATCTCGATCGTCGCCACCATCGCCTCGTCCTGGGGCACCCGCCGCACCCCGGGCGGCGGCAAGGCCGTCTGGTGCGAGTTCGCGCTGCCGGACAAGTAGCCGGACACACGGAAGGCCCCGGTCCACCGGACCGGGGCCTTCCGCCGTCTTCTCGTACGGGTGCTACGGGCGCCTACGCGTGTACGGGCTCAGCGGCCTTGGCCACGACGGCCGGGCCGGCCGGACCCGAGGGACCTGCCGGGCCACCCTGCGCCACGACCCGGGACAGCGACGGGTTGTCCTGCACCGGCGTCAGCTGCCCGCCGAGCCGCAGTGCCAGCCAGGCGATCCCCAGCGAGACGACGATGAAGACGCCGATGTACAGCATCGGAACCCCCGCACCGAGCGGCACACCGAGCGGCCCCAGCGCCAGCGCCATCTGCTTGACCAGCGCGAAGGCCGAGTTGTACTGGCCCACGGAGCCCTCCGGAGCGAGGTCCGCCACCAGCGGTGCCAGCGTCGGGGACAGCATGGCCTCGCCGATGCCGAAGAGCGCGTACGTGGTGATGAACGCGGCGGCGGCCATCATGGCGCTGCCGTGCCCGAGCCCCGAGAACCCGGCGATGACCCACGCCACGGTCCAGATCAGCCCGACCAGCGCGATCACACGGGACCGGCGCCGCTTCTCGACGAGCCGGAGCACGACGAACTGCGCGACGACGATCGCACCGGTGTTGGCGGCCAGCGCGAAGCCGAGGGTGGAGGGGGAGATCCCGGCGGTCTCGGTACCGAAGGCGGCCAGACCCGACTCGAACTGCCCGTAGCAGGCGAAGAAGAGCACGAAGCCGAGCACGCACAGCTGCACCATGGCCTTGTGCCGCAGCAGCCCCTTCCAGCCGCTGCCCGCCTGGGCCGAGTCCTTCGGCATGGCGTCCTTGAACCCCTGCACCTGCGGCATCCGCACGGAGGCGATGACCCCCGCCAGCACCAGGAACATCACGGCCTCGATGCCGAACAGCAGGGTGAAGCTGCCGGGCCGGCTCTCGTCGACGATCTGGCCGCCGATGAGCCCGCCGATGCCCAGGCCCAGGTTCTGCATGAAGAACTGGAAGGCGAAGGCGCGGGTCCGGGTGGACGGGGTGGAGCACCACACGATCATGGTGGCGAGAGCCGGCTGCATCACGGCCTGCCCGGCGCCGAGCGCCAGGGCGGACAGCAGGATCGGCACCAGACCGGTGGAGAGCCCCAGCGAGATCGCGCCCACGGAGGCGGCGACCGCGGCGCCGATGACGACGGGTACGGGACCACGTCGGTCGATGACCCGACCGGTGACGGGCAGCGCGACAAGGGCTCCCAGGGCGAACGCCACGAACGCGCTCGTGGCGGCCATGGAGCCCAGACCTCGCACCTGCGCCACATAGATGTAGAGGAACGGAACCGTGAAGCCGATGCCGAACGCGGTCAGCGCGTTCCCGGCCTGGATCCGCCGCATCGCGGCGCCCATCACCCTGGTCACTTCTCACCTGCCTTGATATCTGAAGACTGAAGACTTCATACCTAAACTTCAAGCGTTAAGAGTACACATCGAAGGAGTTAGATGCCAACGGGCTCGTGCCATACTTCGGACCATGGGTGACACCCCCGACGGCACTACGCCCGTCCACGAGCCGACCCTCGACGAGCAGATCGCCGTATATCAGCGCGAGTTCCAGGACCTGGACCCCCAGGTCGAGAAGGTGGTCTCGGCACTGAGCCGCCTGAACCGCCGCATGAACGTCGCGTACGGCCGCCAGACCGCGGCCCTGGGCATCAGCAACGCCGAGTGGGAAGTCCTCAAGGCACTCGTCATCTCCGGCGCCCCGTACCGGATGGGCCCCAGCGAGCTGGCGAAGCAGCTGGGCCTCACGCCGGCGGCGATGACCCACCGGATCGACCGCATGACGGCGGAAGGACTGGTCACGCGCGAGCGCGACGAGTCCAACCGGGTCCGCGTGATCGTGGAGCTCACCGACGAAGGTCGCAGCAAGTGGCTGGACGCGATGCGCGCGGCCACGGTCTTCGAGGAGGACCTCCTCCAGGACCTCTCCACGGCGGAACGCGGGGTGCTCGGCGACATGCTCACCCGGCTGCTGGACCGTGTGGAGGACCTCCAGTCACCCAGCTGACCACCGGGGTTGACACAGTTCCCGAGGGTCCGTAAGGTTCTTCGAGTTGCCCCGGAGCCGGAAGGTTTCGGCGACCACACATCCCGCCGCCTCGTTGCGGCACCCAACTCAGCACGATCTCCCACTGGGAACGAATTCGGCGTGCCCGAATTCATTTCCGAAGGCCGATTATGAATCGCCGGGGAAATCCACTAGAGTTCGGGAGTCGGAAGGGCTCAACAGCCCGGAAGGCAAACCCCGCTGACTGGGGGTCGGGCCCGAAAGAGTCTGATAGAGTCGGAAACGCAAGAACAAGAACACAGAACGAAAGCCCGGAGGAAAGCCCGAGAGGGTGAGTACGAAGGAAGCGTCCGTTCCTTGAGAACTCAACAGCGTGCCAAAAATCAACGCCAAAAGTTGATACCCCGTCCAT
>JAEBET010000003.1:0-624001 GCA_049998195.1 Streptomyces sp. cmx-11-4 | reverse complement strand
CCCCGGTACCACGCCGCCCGGCCGTGTACAGGCTGTCGGTCACCGCGACATCGTCGTTGACCAGCACGCTCTCCACCCGCAGCCCGTCATCCTCGGCGAGCTCGGCCGCCATCTGGAAGTTCAGCACGTCGCCGGTGTAGTTCTTCACGACGAACAGCACCCCCTGGCCCGCGTCCACGGCCGCGGCCGCCCGCAGCATCTGATCGGGCACGGGCGAGGTGAACACCTCCCCGGGACACGCCGCCGACAGCATTCCGAACCCCACGAACCCCGCATGCAACGGCTCATGCCCGGAACCACCCCCCGACACCAGCCCGACCCGCCCGCCCTCCCGCGCGTCCCGCCGTACCACGACCCGCCGCTCCACATCGACATCGAGCTCGGGATGAGCGGCCGCCATCCCCCGAAGGGCATCGGCGACCACGGTGTCCGCACTGTTGATCAACATCCTCATGCGTATCTCCCGGTGAGGTTGACAGGTGACTCTCTGCGCAGCCTTTTTGCTTCGACGGTAGGGGAGCCCGCCCCGCGGCGACAGGCGGACGGGCTCCCGGGCGTGGCACGGAGCCCAGGCGGCGGCGCTCGAAACCGCGCGGAACCGCATGCGCGGCTTCGGGCCCCGTGCGGGCGAAACCGGTGTCAGGCAACTCCGGAAAGGGCACACTGTGCCTACCGTTCTGCGTGCCGCTGTGCCTACGCACCGGGACGCCGTGCTGTGAAGCCGCCACCCGGGGGGAGACCAACGCGTGCGTTCCGCTGCCGAGTTGTCCGGTACCGCCGTCACCGCATCCATCGACCTCGCGATCGGCTGCCTGCGCCAGAACTTCCGTACGGCTCCGGACGCGGCCGCCGGCTGGTACCACTACCTCGACGATCCGAACCCCGGCATCACCGCCTCCGCGGTGGGCCTGTTCACCTTCGGCCTCGCGGGCGGCCGCTTCGAGCGCGCCTCCGAGGTGGTCGGCTACCTCGCCGCCCAGCAGCGCCTCTCGCCCGACGGCCGCGCCGGGGGCTGGCCGGTGCGTACGACCAACGGCTTCCCCATAGGGGAGGCCACGGCCTGGGTGGTACGGGCGCTCAGCCAGCCGGGCGCCGCCCTCCTCGCCGGGGACTCCTTGCGCCTGGGTGTCGAGTGGCTGCGGGCCAACCAGAACGTGGACTTCGGCTGGGGCTCGTACCTCGGCCAGCCGTCCCGCGTCTTCCACACCGCGCTCAACATGCTGGCCCTCCACGAATCCGGCGCGGGTGGCGAGGCCCTGGCCAACGCACAGCGCTGGCTGATCGACGTACAGAACGCGCAGACCCCGGGCTGGGGCCCGCTGCCCGGGGCGCAGCCCACGGTGGTGCACACGAGCATGGCGCTGATGGCGCTCGCCCGGATCCCCGGGGCGTTGAGCACCAACACCATGCGCCAGACGGCGGAATGGCTGCTGGAGCGGATCGAACCCGGGGTGCACGTCGAGCGCAGCACGACGGTCGAGGAGTACGACGTCCCGTTCACGGACGGCGGTGCTCCCGCAGTGTTCCAGAACTCCCTGCCGCACTTCGCGGGGCCGCTCGCCCTGTCCGCGATCTTCTCCACCGGCGTGGTGGACCCGCTCCAGCCCAAGCTCTTCCAGGCGGTCGCCGGCATCATCGACGCCCAACTGGAGGGTGGTCACTGGGAGTTGCCACGCAGCCCCATGCGGCCCTCGGTGTGGGCGCTGTGGCCCTTCGTCGCGGCCCTGTCCTCGGCGCGCGCGGCTGTCCTGTCCACCCCTCGGAGCAAGGCGTCCCTGCTCTATCCGGGGTGCGCGATCGTGCAGAGCGAGGACCAGGCCCAGGACCTGACGCGCAGACTCCTGATCCAGAACGCGTTCTTCGACTGGCTGCGCAGCAAATGGCTCACCCTGGTGCTCTGGGCGGTCGCCCTCATCACCACCGGCATCCCGATCGCCCTCCTGGTGATGGGGCGGTTTTCGGTCAACGACTTCCTGACCGCGCTGATCCTGCCGACGCTGCTGATGGTGCTCCAGTACGTATGGGAGCGGCGCCCTGCGACCCGGGCGGGGGGCTCACCATGACCGCCACCGTCCCCGCCCCTGTCCCCGTCGTCCTTCCGCCGCCCGACGTGTGTGAGATGTGCGAGGAGGTCCGGCTGTCCGGATCCTTCGCCACAGGGGTCAGCTCGCGGACGCCGGCAGGCCCGCCCGGGACCGGGTCGGGGCGTGGGCCTGTGCCCGGGCTCGGCTTCTCGCGGCTCGTCGCCCGGACCAGGGCCGTCGACGTCCTGTCCGGGCTCGGTTCGCTGCTGCCGGGCTACGTACTGGTCGTTCCCCGGCGGCACACGACGAGCCTCGGCGAGCTGCCGCCGGCCGATCTGGCCGAGGCCTTCTCCGTCGGCTGGCGCTTCGCCGAGCGCATCGAGCGCGAATTCGGCCACCCGGTGGTACTGGTGGAACACGGATCATCGGGAGCCACGGGCGCGGGCGCCGGCGCATCCACCGGCACGAGCACGGGCACAGGTGCAGGAGCTGCCGCAGGCTCTGGCGCAGCCGGGACCACGATCCGGCGCCGCACCGGAGGGTCGTGCATCACGCATTCACACCTCCACATCTTCCCTCTTTCGGATGCGGTCCATTCACCGCTCTTCGCTGCACCCGGAAGTCGGAAAATCTCCGGCCTGTCGAGCCTGATTGACACCGCGCACCGTAAGAAGAACTACTACTTCTGCACATGGAAACGCGACGAGGGGTACC
This sequence comes from Streptomyces sp. cmx-11-4, assembly GCA_049998195.1. Classification (GTDB taxonomy): domain Bacteria; phylum Actinomycetota; class Actinomycetes; order Streptomycetales; family Streptomycetaceae; genus Streptomyces. The sequence continues at coordinate 621,263 of JAEBET010000003.1, read as the reverse complement.
TGTTGTCCGATCCCGACCTGCCCTCCCAGTACGCACGGCGCGTGTGGGCAGGAACGTTAGACGCGCCCGACCTGTGGGACTGGGCCGCGTTCCCCTTCCTCGCCAACTGCCAGGACACCACGTACCGGCTGCGTGACCCGGAAGAGTCCGATACGGACCGCCACATGCGCGAAACACTGCTCGCCTACGGAGTGGCCGCCCGGACCTACGCGGCCCGCACCCGGCAGTTCACCACCGGCTCGACCCTGCCCCACGAGATCGCCGATCTGGCGCGGACCACCAGCGGAGTCGTCCTCGACGCCGGCGCGGGCGCCGGACGCGACGCGCTGTGCTTCGCCGCCAACGGCCGCCGGGTCATCGCCCTCGACGCCTGCCTGCCCCTGCTCACGATGACTCCCGACGAGCCGGACGTCCAACGGGTCACCGGTGACGTACGCTCCCTCCCGCTCTCGGCCGCGTCAGTGGGCGCGGTGTGGTGCTCCGCCGTCCTGCTGCACCTGCCCCCGGCCGAACTGCTGCGGGCCCTGCGGGAGTTCCACCGGGTACTGGAGAGCCGCGGCGCCGTACAGGTCTCCGTCAAGGAAGGCGACGGGCACGCCTCCCTGCCCATGGGCGGCCAGAACCCGTTCCGCCGCCACTTCTTCTTCTACCGGCACGGCGATCTGGTCCCCCTGGCCCGCGAGGCGGGCTTCGACGTACAGCACACCTGGACCGAGGAGGAACGGGACTCCTCCGACGACGTGCAGCGCTGGATCAAACTGAGGCTCCGCAGGACGACATGACCGACCCGCACGACGAGCACCCCCGCGCCCCCCACCTCCATCTCCACCTCGAACCGGAGGAGCGCAAGCGACGCGAACTTGGGCTCGCGCTACGGGACTTCGGCTCGCGCGACCGCTTCTTCGAGGCTCACCGCACGGACCGCGCCGACCGCTCCCGGGTCCAGCCGGGGGACCTGCGCCGGTTCCTGCGCGACGTGCACGCCGAGCAGTGTCGGCAGGGCGCGGACTACGTCGAACTCAGGCTCTCGCCACGGCGGTTCCTCGTCGACGGGATGACCTGGCAGGAATTCACCGACACCGCGCAAGACGTCCTGGGTCCGCTGCGCGACCCCCAGGTCACCGCGGTCCTGCTCGTCAACCGCAACAGTCCGGACACCTTCACCGGTGAGCTCACGGACCGCATCGGCTCACTCCCCCCGGTGTTCGTGGGCATCGACATCGCCGGGGACGAGCTCACCCACCCCGACGTACGGCCCTTTGTGCCCCTCGCCCGGGCCGCGGCCGCCGCGGGCCTGGGCTGTACGGTCCACGCCGGCGAGTTCGGCCCGGCCGAGCACATCTGGCGCGCCCTGGACGAACTGGGCGCCCGCCGCATCGGCCACGGGCTCTCCTGCGCCACCAGCCCCGCGCTGCTCCGCCGCATGGCCCGGGACTCGATCCTGACCGAGGTCTCCCTGACGTCGAACCTGGCCCTCGGCGCCGTCCCGACAGCCGGCGCCCATCCGCTCCCCGCCCTGCTGGCGGCGGGAGTTCCGGTCTCCTTGAACGCCGACGTCCCGCTCCACACAGGCCGCACCCTCGACCACGAACTGGACCTGGCCGCCACCCTCCTCGGTGCCGCCCCGACGGAAATCCGCGCCCTGCAGTCCCGGGCCGCCGCCTTCCGCTTCGACAGCCGCCCCGGACCCGGCGCCGCTCCGGAGGAACCGCCAGGGGACCCCGCTGCCCCTGGTGCCCCGGATCCGTGGCCCCGGCCCGGGACACGGGATGATCTGCCCGGCCCCGTGGCCTGAGTGACGTGTGGGCGTCCGGCGCTGCGGATCCGGGGCGCACCTATTCGCGCAGGTGTTCGGTTGTGGGGTTAGGGTGGAGGCATGCACGCAGTACAGGGCATGGGCCTGCAGGGTTCCCTCTTCGACCAGGGCGACGAGATCGCGCTCGGGCCGCTCGCCGGCCTCCGGCGCACCGCGCTCGGTGCCGGGGCCTGGGTGGATCACTTGCCCAGTTGGCTGACCGGGGCCGACGCGCTCTTCGAGCGGCTGGCCGCCGAGGTGCCCTGGCGTGCCGAGCGGCGGCAGATGTACGAGCGCGAGGTCGAGGTGCCCCGCCTGCTCGCCTTCTATGGAGCGGACGAGGTTCTTCCGCACGCCGTCCTCACCGAGGCCCGCGAGGCCCTGAGCCGTCACTACGCCGCCGAGCTCGGTGAGCCCTTCGTCACCGCCGGGCTGTGCCTCTACCGCGACGGCCGGGACAGCGTCGCCTGGCACGGGGACCGGACGGGTCGCTTCTCCACCGAGGACACCATGGTCGCGATCGTCTCCGTCGGGGATCCCCGGGACCTCGCCCTCCGCCCCCGCGACGGCGGCCCCACCCTGCTGCGGCTGCCCCTCGGGCACGGTGACCTCGTCGTCATGGGCGGCTCCTGCCAGCGGACCATGGAGCACGCGGTGCCCAAGTCGACCCGGGCCGTCGGCCCCCGCATCAGCGTCCAGTTCCGCCCCCGCGGCGTGATGTGACCCGACCCGCAGCCCTCCGAGGGGGCATCCGGGTGCCCGGTCACACCCGGTCGGGCTCCTTCGCGGGGCGGGTCGTCGCCGTCGCCGCCGCGGCGGCCGCGTGCAGCGAGCGCAGGGCCAGCAGCAGGACTCCGATGTCGTCCAGGTACACCGGGTCCGGAACCAGGTCCACCGGTGAGACGGTGTAGATCACGGCAACCCAGAACAAGGCCTTGTCGCGCAGGGGGATCCCGGCGTCCAGGAGCAGCCGCCGGGCCCGCAGGACCCGTACCAGCAGCACGGCCGCGGCGATCGCGAGTCCGGTCGCGACGACCAGGGCGACCCAGAGCCAGATCTTTCCGTCCATCTCGCCCCTATACCCGCCCGGGGCGCCCGCATGCCACGGGGCCGCGGTTCACGAGCCCTGAGCGCGCAGGCGCCGGCCGACCTCGCCCAGTCCGTCGGCGAGCGCGTCGAGCTGTTCGGGGGTCAGGACGTCGATGAGGATCTCCCGGACCGTGGTCACGTGCCCGGGCGCCGCCTCGTCCAGCCGGGCCCGGCCCGCCTCGGTGAGGACGGCGAAGACCCCGCGCACGTCGGAGGGGCAGCTGCGGCGACGGACCAGGCCGGCCTTCTCCATTTGCGTGACCTGGTAGGTCAGCCCGCTCTTGGAGTTGATCAGGCCATTGGCCAGTTCGGTCATCCGCAGCTCGCCGCCGGGGGCCGCCCCGAGCCGTACGAGGATCTCGTACTGGGGGTGCGAGAGCCCGGAGTCGTCCTTCAGTTGCTGGTCGAGACGGCGGTTCACCAGGGCCGACGCGGCCAGGAACCCGCTCCAGGCGCGCTTCTCGCGGTCGTCCAGCCATCTCGTTTCAGCCATGGCCCCAGCCTACATGGGTTGTTCCAATTTGAATCAAAGGTTAGGGTCAGGCCCGGCGGTTCGAATTTGAACAACTCCTGCCTCATCGTCCCCTCGGGCCGCCCGACCGGAAGGATCTCCCCCCATGACCAGCCCCTCCGCCGCCACGGCGAAGCCGCAGGCCCCCGCACCGGCCGTACAGCCCGCCGCCGCCCCCTTCGCCCTCTCGACCCCGGGCCACGACACCGGACTGCTGCTCCTGCGCCTCGTCCTCGGCCTGACCATGGCCGCGCACGGCTCCCAGAAGCTCTTCGGCTGGTTCGGGGGCGGCGGCATCACCGGCACCGGGCAGTTCTTCACCGCCAGCGGCTACCCCGCCGGAGAGGCCATGGCCGTCCTCGCCGGCCTGACCGAGACCCTGGGCGGCCTCGGACTCGCCGCCGGACTGCTCACCCCGCTCGCGGGCGCCGCCATCGTCGGCACCCTCATCAACGCGATCGCCGTCCACGGCGCCGGATCCTTCTTCGCCCCCGAGGGCATCGAGTACGAACTGCTGCTGACCGCGGGCGCCGCCGCCCTCGCCCTGACCGGCCCCGGCCGGTACGCCGCCGACCGCTTCCTGCCGGTCCTGCGGAGCCATCGCCTGGCCCACGGCGCCCTCGCCGTCGCCCTCGGCGTGGTCCTCGCCGCCGTGCTGCTCCTCGTGCGGAGCTAGCGCGCCCGGGGGTGTCCGGGGCCCGCACGGATTGGCCCCGGACATTCGGGGGAAGAGCGCACGAATGACACAACCCATCGAGGACTACGCACTCATCGGCGACCTGATGACCAGTGGGCTCGTCGGCCGCGACGGGTCGATCGACTGGCTGTGCCTGCCGCGCTTCGACTCGGCGGCCTGTTTCGCCAAGCTCCTCGGCGACGAGGAGAACGGCCACTGGCGCATCGCGCCCCTCGACGCCGCCGACGGCGAGCGGTGCACCCGCCGGGCGTACGTCGAGGGGTCGCTGGTCCTGGAGTCCTACTGGGAGACCGAGACCGGCACCGTCAAGGTCATCGACTTCATGCCCCAGCGCCAGGTCTTCCCCGACGTCATCCGCATCGTCGAGGGCGTCACCGGCCGGGTCAGGATGCGCAGCACCCTGCGCCTGCGGTTCGACTACGGCCACGTCGTCCCCTGGGTCCGCCGCGCCGACGGGGACCGGATCGCCGTCGCCGGGCCCGACTCCGCCTGGTTCCGCAGCGACCCGCCCGTGCGCACGTGGGGCGAGGAGAACAGCACCCGCTCGCAGTTCCCGATCGCCGCGGGGGAGCGGGTGGCCTTCGTGCTCACCTGGCACCCCTCGCACGAGCCGCGCCCCGAGCCCATCGAGCCGTACACGGCCCTGGAGCAGGCCCTCGCCGACTGGTGGGACTGGACCCGGCAGTGCCGCTACGAGGGCCCCTACCGGGAGGCCGTGACCCGCTCCCTGATCACCCTCAAGGCCCTCACCTACGCCCCGACCGGCGGCATCGTCGCCGCGGCCACCACCTCGCTCCCCGAGGAGATCGGCGGGGTCCGCAACTGGGACTACCGCTACTGCTGGCTCCGGGACGCCACCCTCACCCTCGACGCGCTCCTCGCGACCGGCTTCCTCGACGAGGCCCGCGCCTGGCGGGCCTGGCTGCTGCGCGCGGTCGCCGGAGACCCCGCGGACCTCCAGATCATGTACGGGATCGCCGGCGAGCGGCGAATCCCCGAGACCGACCTGCCCTGGCTGCACGGATACGCCTCCTCGGCCCCCGTGCGCGTCGGCAACGCGGCCGTCGACCAGCTCCAGCTCGACGTGTACGGCGAGGTCATCGACTCCCTGCACCTGGCCCGGTCCGCCGGGCTCCCCTCCGAGGAGCACGCCTGGCGGATCCAGCTGGCCCTGCTCGACTTCCTGGAGCGCAACTGGCGCCGGCCGGACGAGGGGCTGTGGGAAGTGCGCGGCCCGCGCCGCCACTTCGTGCACTCCAAGGTGATGGCCTGGGTCGCCGCCGACCGGGCCGTACGGACCCTGGAGGGCGACCCCTCGATCCCGGGCGACGTGGAGCGCTGGCGGATCATGCGGGACGAGGTGCATCGCGACGTGTGCGAGAACGGGTACGACCCGGAGCGCGGCACCTTCACCCAGCACTACGGATCCCGCGAGCTCGACGCGGCGACCCTGCTCATCCCGCGCGTCGGCTTCCTGCCGCCCGACGACCCGCGCGTCATCGGCACGGTCGACGCGGTCCGGGAGGAGCTCGGCCGCAGCGGACTGGTCCGCCGCTACAGCACCGAAGGCCCCACCGTCGACGGCCTGCCCGGCGACGAAGGGGCCTTCCTGGCCTGCTCGTTCTGGCTGGCCGACGCCCTGTACCTGACGGGCCGGCGCGACGAGGCCCGCACCCTCTTCGAAAGGCTGCTGTCGGTACGCAACGACGTGGGACTGCTCGCCGAGGAGTACGACCCGGTCTCCGGGCGTCAACTCGGCAACTTCCCCCAGGCCTTCAGCCACGTCGGCCTGGTCAACACCGCGCTGACCCTGTCCCTGGACGAACCCGCCGGCCGCGACTCCGGCTGACGGCGGGCCACGCCCCGGCCCTCGTCCACCAGGCGCGCCGCCGCGAGGATCAGCTCCGCGCTGGGGGGCAGGCCTCCCCGGCGTCCGCCCGTCCGGGTCTCCCCGGCGTCCGCCGGTCCGGGCCTACGCGGCTCCGCCGGTCCGGCACGCCAGCAGCAGGGCGATGTCGTCCGGCCGGTCGGCGCTGTTGCCCGCCTCGCTGATCAGCCGGTCGGCCGCCTCGGTCAGCGGGTGCGGCCGGGCCGCGGCCAGCAGCGCCCGCAGCCGCTCCACCCCGACGTCGATGTCGCTGCCCGGCTTCTCGACCAGCCCGTCCGTGTACAGGGCGAGCACCGAGCCCGTCGCGAGGCGCAGTTCGGTGACCGGGTACGTGGCCTCCGGGTCGATGCCGAGCACCACCCCGCCGGCCAGGTCCAGTACCTCGGTCCGCCCGTCGGGGTGGCGCAGCAGCGGCTGCGGGTGCCCCGCCCGCACGGCCTCGGCAGAGCCCGTCGCCGGGTCCAGCACCACGTAGCAGCAGCTGGCGAACTGGCCCGGATCCAGATCGCTCAGCAGCTGGTTGGTACCGCGCATCACCTGCTCCGGCGTGCTGCCGGTCAGCGCGAAGGCCCGTACGGAGCTGCGCAGTTGGCCCATGGTCGCGGCGGCGGCCACCCCGTGCCCCTGGACGTCCCCGATGACCAGGGCCAGCCGGCCGCCGCCGGTCTCGACGACGTCGTACCAGTCCCCGCCGACGTCCATGCCCTGGGTGCCGGGCAGGTAGCGGCCCACCGTGTCCACCTGCTCGTGCACCGGCAGCCGGTGCGGCAGCAGGCCGGACTGCAGTCCGCGGGCGAGCGCCGCCTCGCTGTCGTAGCGCCGGGCCCGTTCCAGGGCCTGGGCGATCAGCCCGGCCAGGGCAGTGAGCACCGTCCGCTCCTCCGGGCTGAAGCCGCGGGGCGCGTCGAAGCCCAGGATGCACGACCCGACCGGGCGGCCGGACGCGATCAGCGGCAGGAACGCGCGGGCGCCGACATGTGCGTCCAGCGGGATCCCCGGATACGCGGCGGCCAGGTGTTCCATCGACTCGAAGAACAGCGGCCGCCCCGAGGTCAGGGTTTCCACGCCCGGCAGCCGCACATCGAGCCCGACCCCGTCGAACCGGTCGAGGAAGCCCTGCGGGAAGCCGGTCTCCCAGGCGAGGTGCAGATGCCGCTCGTCCAGCAGGTAGATCGCCAGCTGGCGGCCGCCGAAAGCCGGCAGCAGCTCCTCGGTGACGACCGCCGACACCTGGCGGGCCGTGATCGCCTCGGTCAGCGCGATGGCCAGGGCCACCGGCCGGTACAGCGCGGAGGCCCGGTCGGCGGGGGAGCCGAGGCCCCCGCCCGGACGGGCCATCGAGGCGGGCGCGTAGGAGGGCTTCTCCGTGGCTCTGATGGTCACGGTCACCCCGTCGGTGCCGGGGTACAGGTCCACCGACACCCACTCGGCGGGCGTACGGCGGCCGCGCCGGGCCGGGAAGTGCACCGGCTCGGTGGACATGAAGACGGCCCGGAAGTGGTCCTCGTACGCGGGATGCCCGAGCCAGGGAAGCGCCTCCCACAGCACCTGTCCGCGCAGCTGCGGCCCGGCCGCGCCGAGCAGCTCCTCGGCGGCCGCGTTGACGAAGCCGATCCTGCCCTGCCGGTCCAGCGACAGCAGTGCCTGGTCGAGACGCTCCACGGCCTCCAGGGCGCCTGCGGCGGAGTCGGGCCGCTCCGTGTACAGCGGGGCGCCGTCCCAGAGCACCGGATGCCCGGCCGCCTCCAGCTCCGCCAGCTCGTCGGCCAGCCGGTCCGCCGCCCGGCGCATCCGCTCGCGGTCCGGCGTCGCCACCGGGAGCCCGGGGGTCGCGGCGCGCAGCGCCATCAGCACGCCGAACCGCTCGGTACCGGACGTCACCGGTTCGTACATCGAGGCGAAGGGGAAGGGCAGCCCCGCCATCAGCTGCGGGAAGCGGCGCATGGCCGCCTCCGCGTCGGGCAGGTGCACGGACTGCCCGGTCCGGTAGGACTCCGCCACCGGATAGGGGCGGCTCAGGTTCATCCGCCACCAGGGCCGGAAGAGCGGCCCCGGAAGCCCCGTGAGCACGGCCATCCGCAGCTGCCCCGGCTGGCCGGAGCGCAGGTAGACCCCGCCCGCGTACCCGCCGATGGCCGTCACCACCTCGACCGTGGCCCGGGCGAGCACCTGGGCCATGGCATCGGGGGCGGGGCCGCCACTGCCCGGTCTCGCCGTCACACCGCCAGGATGCGCCCTCGGCAGCGGTGGCCGCACCCCGGGGCCGGGGCCCCGGGCCGGGCCGGCCGGGCCGATGTCGCCGCCCGCCGGGGCTCGGCCCCGATCCCGGCGCGCCGGCCCGCGAACTCGGGCAGCCCGTCGTACCGGCGCCGCGAGCGGAGCGGGCGCGACCTGCTCGCCGACACCGTGCCGGACGTACTGGAGGCCCGCCGGCGGCCCGCTGGTCGGCCGGATCGCCGGTCGACGCAGAACTGGAGGGCCCCGTACGGCACGACGGCCCGAACCGAAACCGGCGCCCGCGATAGGCCGACCGCTTCCCTCGTCCGGGGGACGCACGGGTGTGCGGCCACGCGCCGGCCGCGCCGCGGGGCACGATACGCACGCGTCCCACCCACCCCCGCCCGGCAGGCCACCGGAAGGCAGAGCATGCGGTTCCAGTACGACACCCTCGGCGAGCGGTACGCCGAGTCCAGGACCACGGCGGCCTTCTCGGCGGCCGACACCTACACCCTCCACGGAGCCCTCGACGCCCTCGGCGGGGTGCGCGGGCTCGACGCCCTCGACCTGGCCTGCGGCTACGGCTACAACACCCGGCTGCTGGCCCGCGGCGGCGCCCGGCGGACCGTCGGGGTGGACGCCTCGGAGGAGATGATCAAGCTGGCCCGCGAGCACGACGAGGAGCAGGACGGGCCGGCCCAGGGGACCATCGAGTACCACGTCGCCGACGCCGCCGGCCTCCCCGCCCTCGGCCCGTTCGACCTCGCCACCGCCGTCTACCCCTTCAACCACACGCCCGACCGCGTGTCCCTGCACACGATGTTCCGCTCGGTCCGCGCCAGCCTGCGGGCGGGCGGGCGGCTGCTCGCCATCGTGCCCAACGCCGGGGCGTTCCCCCGCGTGGACTGGTCGCCGTACGGGGTCCGCATCCTCGACCGGGTCGTGGCCGGCGACGCGCCGCTGCTGAAGGCGCACTTCCTCACCGAACCACCGGTGCCCTTCGAGTTCCACGAGTGGGCCCACGCCGAACTCGCCCAAGCGGCCGTCGAGGCGGGCTTCAGCACCATCGGCTGGCAGCCGAACCGGACCCCGCCCGCCGACCCCGAACGCGACGACGCGTACTGGACGGCGTACCGCGCCTGGCCGATCAGCTCCCTGATGACCTGCGTGGCGTAGGGCCGCCCGCCCTTCGGACCAGCCCCTGGCGGAGGGCGGAAGGCGGAGGGCTCACACCTCGGAGGCCGCCGACCGGATCAGCTCGACGATCCGGTCGCGTGCCGCCCGCCCCTCCGGCAGCGGCAGCAGCGGGTACACGTGCGGCAGCCCCGCCTCCTCGTGGAACTCCACCTCCACCCCGGCCGCGCGGGCCCGGCGCACCAGTTCCCTGCTGTCCGTGGTCAGCACGTCCCGGGTCCCGGTGAACACGGTCAGCGGCGCCAGCCCCTCGAAGGACCCGTGCAGCGGGCTGACCCGGGGATCGTCGGCGGCCAGGGTCCCGGCGTACAGCCGCCCGGCCTCCCGCAGCCCCGGGCGGGCCAGCACCGGATCCTCCGCCTCGATGCCCGCCTGGTCCGGATGGCTCATGGTCACGTCCAGCCACGGCGAGATCAGCACGATCCGGGACGGCTGCGCCCCGCTGCGGTCACGCAGCCGCTGGGCGGCGGCCAGCGCCAGCCCGGCCCCGGCGGAGTCGCCGATGAGCACCGTCCCGCCCTCGCCCCCGCTCGCGATCAGGCCGCTGAGCAGGTCGGCGGCGACCGGGACCGTACGGTCGGCGGTCCCGCGCGGGGCGAGGATGTACGCCGGTACGACGACCCGCGCCCGCGCCTGCGTGACCAGGGTCCGGATCATCGACCAGTGCGGGCGGACGAGTTCGTTGATGTAGCTGCCGCCGTGCACGTACAGCACCCGGGCCGCGGGCTCGCTCCCCCGCGGGGAGACGTCGTACACCGGCCAGGCCCCGACGAAGGTCCGCGAGATGTCCGCTACCCGCCCCAGCGAGCGAGGCGGCAGATGCGAAGCGGGCCGGCGGGCGGACTCGGCCACCCGGGCCCGTACCGCCTCGACGCTCGCGAACCGTCTTCGCCGTCCTGCCGCGATCAGCGCCGCCGACAGCGCCCTGCTGCGCAGACTCGGCACGCCCCTCACCTCCCCTTTTCCCCGAGCCACCCCCGGCCCGGGACCCTACCCCGTCATCCGAGGAGCATAGGCGTGAAGCTGGGCTGTCGACCCGCTTAAGAAAGTCTCGATGGACTGATCACCGGGCATCTCGGCAGATTGGTGACCGTCACCGACGCCGTCCGCGCCCCCGCGCTCCGCGGCGCCCCCTTCCGCATGCCTGGAGCCACCCCCATGAAGGCACTCGTCAAGCACAAGGCCGAACCCGGACTGTGGCTCATGGACGTTCCCGAGCCCGAGTACGGCCCCGGCGACGTGCTGATCAAGGTGCTGCGCACCGGCATCTGCGGAACCGACCTGCACATCCGTGCCTGGGACGGCTGGGCACAGGGCGCCGTCAAGACCCCGCTGGTCCTCGGTCACGAGTTCGTCGGCGAGGTCGCCGCCCTCGGCGCCGACGTCCGCGACATCGAGGTCGGCGCGCTGGTCAGCGGCGAGGGCCACCTGGTGTGCGGCAAGTGCCGCAACTGCCTGGCCGGGCGCCGCCACCTGTGCCGCAGCACGGTCGGCCTCGGGGTCGGGCGCGACGGCGCCTTCGCCGAGTACGTGGTGCTGCCCGCGCAGAACGTGTGGGTGCACCGGACGGCGGTGGACCTGGACGTCGCGGCGATCTTCGACCCGTTCGGCAACGCCGTGCACACCGCGCTCTCCTTCCCCCTCGTCGGTGAGGACGTGCTGATCACCGGCGCCGGCCCGATCGGGATCATGGCGGCGGCCGTGGCCCGGCACGCCGGTGCGCGCAACGTGGTGATCACCGACGTCAGCCCCGAGCGGCTGGAGATCGCCCGCAAGGCGGGCGCCACGCTCGCGGTGAACGTCGCCGAGTCCTCCATCGCGGACGCGCAGGCGCAGCTGGGTCTGCGCGAGGGCTTCGACATCGGCCTGGAGATGTCCGGCCGCGGCGAGGCGATGCGCGACATGATCGACAACATGACGCACGGCGGCCGGATCGCCATGCTGGGCCTGCCCGCGCAGGAGTTCCCGGTCGACTGGGCCAAGGTGGTCACCTCGATGATCACCATCAAGGGCATCTACGGCCGCGAGATGTTCGAGACCTGGTACGCGATGACGGTGCTGCTCGAGGGCGGGCTCGACCTCGGTCCGGTCATCACCGGCCGCTACTCGCACCGCGACTTCGACGCGGCGTTCGACGAGGCCTCGACCGCCCGCAGCGGCAAGATCATCCTGGACTGGACCGCGTAGACCCGGCGCGGCGGCCGCCGGCCCGCCCGTCCCCGCCCGCGTGCGGCGGGCGGCCCCGCACCGCGCACCGAAGACCATCCCCCCCCGCCAGCCCCGCACACCCTCTCCCCCGGCCTCCGTCCGGGGGGACCCCCACCCTCCGCGGGGCCCGGCCCCCACCGTTCGTCGCCCTCCGCCGCATAAGGAGAACCGCACCATGTTCGAGTCCGTCCGCGAGGACCTGCGCACCACCCTCGACGAGATCCGCGCCGCCGGCCTGCACAAGCCCGAGCGCGTCATCGGCACCCCGCAGAACGCGGCCGTCGCCGTCACCGCGGGCGGGGCTCCCGGGGAGGTCCTCAACTTCTGCGCCAACAACTACCTGGGGCTGGCCGACCACCCCGAGGTGGTCGCCGCCGCGAAGGACGCCCTCGACCGCTGGGGCTACGGCATGGCCTCGGTCCGCTTCATCTGCGGCACGCAGGAGGTGCACAAGGAGCTGGAGGCGCGGCTGTCGGCGTTCCTCGGCCAAGAGGACACCATCCTCTACTCCTCCTGCTTCGACGCCAACGGCGGTGTCTTCGAAACCCTGCTCGGCGCCGAGGACGCGGTCATCTCCGACGCCCTCAACCACGCCTCGATCATCGACGGCATCCGCCTGTCCAAGGCCCGCCGCTTCCGCTACGCCAACCGCGACATGGCCGAGCTGGAGACGCGCCTGAAGGAGGCCGCCGAGGGCGGCGCCCGCCGCAAGCTGATCGTCACCGACGGCGTCTTCTCCATGGACGGCTACGTCGCCCCCCTCCAGGAGATCTGCGACCTCGCCGAGCGCTACGACGCCATGGTCATGGTCGACGACTCGCACGCCGTCGGCTTCGTCGGCCCCGGCGGCCGCGGCACCCCGGAGCTGCACGGGGTCATGGACCGCGTCGACATCATCACGGGCACCCTCGGCAAGGCCCTGGGCGGCGCCTCCGGCGGTTACGTCGCGGCGCGCGCCGAGATCGTCGCGCTGCTGCGCCAGCGCTCGCGCCCGTACCTCTTCTCCAACTCCCTCGCCCCGGTCATCGCGGCAGCCTCCCTCAAGGTCCTCGACCTGCTGGAGTCGGCCGGCGACCTGCGCGAGCAGCTCGCCGCCAACACCGCGCTCTTCCGCACGAAGATGACCGAGGCCGGTTTCGAGATCCTGCCCGGCGACCACGCCATCGCCCCCGTGATGATCGGCGACGCGGCCGAGGCGGCCCGCATGGCCGAGCTGCTGCTGGAGCGCGGCGTCTACGTGATCGGCTTCTCCTACCCGGTGGTGCCGATGGGCGCGGCGCGGATCCGCGTGCAGCTCTCGGCGGCCCACTCCACGGCCGACGTGGAGCGCGCGGTGGCCGCGTTCACCGACGCCCGTGCGGCGCTGGTGGCCGACGGGGCCTGAGACAATGGCGGGGTGATCGACCCCCGCCGGCTGCGCATCCTGCGGGCCGTGGCGGACCACCGTACGGTGACCGCCGCGGCCGCAGCCCTGTACCTCACTCCCTCCGCCGTCTCCCAGCAGCTCGCGGCACTGGAACAGGAGACGGGCCACGCCCTGCTCACCCGCAGCGGCCGGGGCGTACGGCTCACCGCGGCCGGTGAGATCCTGCTCGGCCACGCCCACGAGGTGCTGGCGCAGCTGGAGCGGGCGGAGGCCGAACTCGCGGCGTACGCGGGCGGCTCGGCGGGAGAGGTGACCGTGGCCGCCTTCGCCACCGGCATCGCGGAGGTGCTGGCCCCGGCCCTCGCCCGGCTGGCGCTGGAGCACCCCGGGATCCGGCTGCGGGTGCGGGACGCGGAGGGCGACCAGAGCCTGCCGCTGCTGCTGGACGGCGAGGCGGACGTGGCCCTGGCGGTCGAGTACCGGGGCGGGCCCGGGGCGGACGACAAGCGGCTGTCCGTCCTGCCGCTGTACGCGGAGCCCTTCGACGCCGTGCTCCCCTCGGGACACCCGCTGGCCGACCTGCCCGCGGTGGCGCTGGCGGACCTGTCCGACGCGGACTGGGTGGGCCAGTACCCCGGCAACCCCTGCCACGACGTGACGCTGCTCGCCTGCGAACTGGCCGGTTTCCAGCCCCGGTTCGTCCACTCCTCCGACGACTTCCGCGCGGTGACGGCGCTGGTGGGCGCGGGGGCCGGGGTGGCCCTGGTGCCGCGTTCGGCGCTGCGCGGCATGGACCTCAAGGAGGTCGAGGTCCGCCCGGTCTCCGGCCCGGCCGCCACCCGCCGGGTCTTCGCCGCCACCCGCCGCGGCGGTGAGACCCACCCGCTGATCGCCCCGGTCCTGGCCGCCCTCGTGCGGGAGTCGGAGCGGCTGCCGGCGCACTGACCGGAACGGACCGGGCCGGACCCCGGACAGCCCCCGGATTCCCGGCACTCAGCCGAGCGTGAAGACGGCCCCGGGCGCGGCGTGGGCGACGGGCCCCGCGTAGTGCGCCGAGGCGCGGGCCACCGCCTCTTCGGGAGTCAGGCCCGGGCCCACGTGCGTGACGACCAGCCGGGCGGCGCGCGCGGCGGCCGCCGTCGTACCGGCCTCCTCGGGCGTGTGGTGGAGGTGTTCGGCCTCGTCCCGCGCCGGGCGCCGGGCGCTCTCGGCCTCGCACAGCAGCAGGTCGCACCCCTCGGCGAGGTCCGTCAGCGCGGCGCACGGAGCCGTGTCCCCGGAATAGACCAGCGCCCGGCCGCCTGCCTCGACGCGGACGGCGAAGGCGGGCATCCCGTGCGTCACGGCGCGGCTGGTGAGGGTGAGCTCCCCGATCCGCACCCGGTGTCCGTCGGACAGCTCGTGGACGGCGAAGGCGGACTCGACGGGGCTGCGGGCGGCGCCGTTGGTGAGGAACCCGACGAGCCGGTCGGCGATGCCCGGCGGGCCGTACAGCGGCAGCGGCGCCGCGCGCCGGACGTCGGCGAAGAGCAGGCCGTAGTACGCGGTCAGCAGATCCGCGCTGTGGTCGGCGTGCAGGTGGGAGACCCAGACGGCGTCCAGCTCGGCCAGCCCGGTGTACCGCTGGAGCGGGCCCAGCGTGCCGCTGCCGGCGTCCATCCAGACGCGCGTGCCGCCGCCGGACACCAGGTAGCCGGAACAGGGGTTGTCCGCACTCGGATACGGCGTGGCACTGCCGAGCACGGTCAGGCGGAGGGGATCGAGGCGGAGCGGATCGAGATGGAGGGGGTCGAGGCGGAGGGGGGCGAGGCGGAGGGGATCGCCGGTCAGCCCGGGAGTCCGGGTGGGGTCCGGGGCCTGGTTCATACCCTCAGCACCTCCACCCCCGCCGCCTCGAACTCCCGGGCCACCCCGGCCGCCAGGCCCGTGTCCGTCACCAGGACGTCCACCGACGAGGTCGCGCAGATCCGGGCGAAGGCGCGTACGCCCAGCTTGCTGGAGTCCGCCGCGATCACCACCCGGCGGGCCCGCTCGCACAGCAGCCGGTTGACCGAGGCCTCGTCCTCGTGGCGGGTCGCCGCGCCGTCGGCCGGGTCGAAGCCGTCCACGCCCAGCACCGCCGTGTCCACCGCGAGCTGGCCGAGCACCTGCTCGGCCAGCGGGCCCGTCAGCTCGTAGGACTGCGGGCGCGCCACCCCGCCCGTCAGCACGATCTTGAACTGCGGCCGGATCACCAGCTCGCCCGCGATGTTGAGGGCGTTGGTCACCACGGTGAGCGCCGGGGAGCCCTGGGCCAGGTCCGGCCGGCCGGCCAGGGCCCGCGCGATCTCGGTGGTCGTGGTGCCGCCCGTCAGGCCGATCACCTCGCCGGGGGTGATCAGGGCGGCGACCGCCTCGCTGATGCGGCGCTTCTCGGCGGCGCGGCGCGAGGTGCGGTAGCGCAGGGGGAGTTCGTACGAGACCCCGTGCAGCACGGCCCCGCCGCGCGTGCGGACCAGCAACTGCTGCTCGGCGAGCTGGTCGAGGTCGCGGCGGATCGTCGCGGCGGACACGCCGAGCGTCTCGGCGGCCGGTTCCACTTCCACCTCGCCCCGCTCCACCAGCAGGTCCAGCAGTCCCTGCCAGCGCTCCTTACGGGTCATCGGCCGCCCCTTCGGTGTGCTCCATTGGCCTACCCGCCGAGATTAACTCAGGCGATCACCTCGTTGATGCTTGAAGTTGCGCGAAACTGCCAGCTACCTTGCAGGAAAACGCATTCAGACCCGTCTGTCGTACGAGGGAGCCTGCATGAGTCACGTCGCGCACGAGTTGGGCACACAGCCCGAATGCTGGGAGCGGGCCGCCGAACTGGCCCAGGCCCGGCGGTCGGTGCTGCCGCGGCCGGGGGAGCGTACCGCGATCGTCGGGTGCGGGACCTCGTACTACATGGCCCAGGCGGCCGCCGTGTTGCGCGAGGAGGCCGGCCAGGGGGAGACCGACGCCTTCCCCGCCTCGGAGTTCCCGCGCCACCGCCGCTACGACCGGGTCGTCGCGCTCACGCGGTCCGGGACCACCACCGAGGTGCTGGACCTGATGGCCGGCCTGCGGGACGCGGGCGTGCCCACGACCGCCGTCATCGGCGACCCGGCGACCCCGGTGATGACCCTCGCCGACGACCTCGTCGTCCTCGACTTCGCCGACGAGCGGTCCGTGGTGCAGACCCGGTTCGCCACCACCGCCCTCACCCTGCTCCGCGCCCACGCCGGGCTGCACACCGCCGGTGTGGTCGCCGACGCCCGTACCGCGCTCGCCGAGCCGCTCCCCGCCGAGCTGGAGAGCCGGGGTCAGTTCACCTTCCTCGGCCGCGGCTGGAGCGTGGGCCTGGCGCACGAGGCCGCGCTGAAGATGCGCGAGGCCTCCCTGTCCTGGGCCGAGTCCTACCCGGCGATGGAGTACCGGCACGGACCCATCAGCGTCTCCGGCCCCGGCACCGTCACCTGGTCGCTCGACGCGGCCCCCGACGGCCTCGCCGAACAGGTGCGCGCCACCGGCGCCCAGTGGGTGGCGGGCCGCCTCGACCCGCTCGCCGAGCTGGTCCGGGTGCACCGCCTCGCCCTGGCCGTCGCCGCCCACCAGCAGCTGGACCCCGACGCACCGCGCCACCTCACCCGCTCGGTGATCCTGACCACCGGAGAAGAGGCGGTCCGATGACCCTCGTCTCCGCCGGCACGCTCGTCCGCAAAGCCGTGGGCGCGGGCCGCGCCGTCGCCGCCTTCAACATCATCACCCTGGAGCACGCCGAAGCCGTCGTCGCCGGCGCCGAAGCTGCCGGGCTGCCGGTCATCCTCCAACTCAGCGAGAACGCCGTGAAGTTCCGCGGCGGCCAGCTCCTGCCCATCTCCCGCGCGGCCGCCGCCTGCGCCGAGGCCGCCGGGGTCCCCGTCGGCCTGCACCTCGACCACGTCAAGAGCTCCGACCTGCTGCGCCAGGCCTGCGACGCCGGGTACAGCTCGGTGATGTACGACGCGGCGCACCTCCCGTACGCCGAGAACCTGGAGGCGACCCGCTCCGCCGCCGACTGGGCGCACGCCAACGGGCTGTGGATCGAGGCCGAGTTGGGCGAGGTCGGCGGCAAGAACGGCGGCGCCCCGCTGGACCCGCACGCGCCGGGCGCCCGCACCGACCCCGACGAGGCGCGCCGGTTCGTCGCCGACTCCGGGGTGGACGCGCTGGCCGTCGCCGTCGGCAGCAGCCACGCCATGACCAGCCGGACCGCCTCCCTGGACCACGCGCTGCTGGCCCGCCTCGTCAAGACGGTCGACGTGCCGCTGGTCCTGCACGGCTCCTCGGGGCTGCCGGACGCGGAGCTCGCGGCGGCCGTGGCCGGCGGCATCCGCAAGGTCAACATCGGCACCGCCCTGAACGTGGCCATGACCGAGGCGATCCGCACCCACCTCACCCCGGCGGACCCCCGGCCGTACCTGACGGCCGCCCGCACGGCGATGGCGGTGACGGCCGCGGCCATGATCAACGCCCTGAACTGACCGGCTCGGGGGTCCTGTACCTCTCCACCTGACCCCGCGCGCCCGCCGCAGGACCCTGCTCCCCATAATCGCGGGCATGACGAACCGACGCAGCAGAGCCGAGATCTTTCCCGGACCCGGGCCGGACCGCCGCTTCACCGGTCCGGCGACCGGGGACGAACGGCGCGTGCTGGCCGCGTTCCTATCGGACCAGCGCGCGACCCTGGAGCTGAAGTGCTCAGGTGTGGAAGGACAGTTGTTCCGGCGGTCCGTGGAGCCGTCCACGCTCTCCCTGCTCGGCCTGGTGCGCCACCTGGCCGACGTGGAACGCCGCTGGTTCCGCGGCGTGCTGGCGGGGCAGGACGTGAAGCCCCTGTTCTCGTCGGAGGCGGATCCCGACGGGGACTTCGACGGAGCGGCCTCGGGCCCGGCGGCCGTCGAGGAGGCCTGGCAGGCATGGCGGGCCGAAGTGGCTTTCGCGGACCGCTTCGTGGCCGAGGCGCCCGACCTCGATGTGGAGGGCGATGACGCGTGGCGCGGGAGGGTCTGCCTGCGCTGGGTCCTCGTCCACATGGTCGAGGAGTACGCGCGGCACAACGGCCACGCCGACCTGCTGCGCGAGCGGATCGACGGGGCCCTGGGCATCTGAGGGGGCGCGCAACCACGCCCGGCCGTCCCGCGCCCCTTCCGAATTTCTGGAACTGGTTCTACTCTGACCGCCGCCACACAGCGACCGGCTGGACCGCGAGACACCCGGAGGGGCCGTGCACCTCGAATACACGCCTGAGCAGCAGCAGTTGCGCACCGAGCTGCGCGCCTACTTCGCCGACCTGGTGCCCGAGGACGTCTATGCCCGCTACGAGGACCCGGCCGCGCAGAAGCGGTTCTACCGGGAGACCATCCGCCGGCTCGGCGCCGACGGCTGGCTCGGGGTCGGCTGGCCGAAGGAGTACGGCGGCCGCGGGATGTCCCCGATGGACCAGTTCATCTTCTTCGACGAGGCGGCGCAGGCCGTCGTACCCCTGCCCCTGATGGCGCTCAACACCGTCGGGCCGACCATCATGCAGTTCGGCACCGACGAGCAGAAGGCGTACTTCCTGCCCAGGATCCTCGCGGGCGAGATCGACTTCGCCATCGGCTACAGCGAGCCGGACGCCGGTACCGACCTCGCCGCCCTCAAGTGCAAGGCGGTCCGCGAGGGCGATGAGGAGACCGGCACGTACGTGGTGAACGGGCAGAAGATCTGGACCACCAACGGAGACACCGCCGACTGGGTCTGGCTCGCGGTGCGCACCGACCCGGACGCCCCCGCGCACAAGGGCATCACCATGCTCCTGGTGCCGACCTCCGACCCCGGCTACTCCTGCACCCTCATCAACACGCTCGCCTCGCACGACACCACCGCCAGCTACTACGAGAACATCCGCGTCCCGGCCACCCGCCGCGTCGGCCAGGAGAACAAGGGCTGGCGCCTGATCACCAACCAGCTCAACCACGAGCGCGTCACCCTCGCCGCCCACGGCACCATGGCCATCCGGGCCCTGCACGACGTCCAGCGCTGGGCCGCCGAGACCAAGCTCGCCGACGGCCGCCGGGTCATCGACCTCTCCTGGGTCCGCGGCCGCCTCGCCCGCACCCACGCCCGGCTCGACGCGATGAAACTCCTCAACTGGCAGATGGTCGGCGCGGTCCAGTCCGGCACCCTCACCCCCCAGGACGCCTCCGCGGTCAAGGTCTACGGCTCCGAGGCCCGCCGGGACGCCTACGCCTGGCTGATGGAGGTCGTCGGCGCGGCCGGCTCCCTCAAGGACGGCTCCGCCGGGGCGGTCCTGCACGGCGAACTCGAACGCGGCTACCGCAGCGCCGTCATCTTCACCTTCGGCGGCGGCAACAACGAGATCCAGCGCGAGATCATCTCCTGGATCGGCCTCGGCATGCCCCGGGTCCGCCGCTGACGGGCCGGGCCGTGCGAGAGCCCACCGGGGAACTCCCGTAACCGGGCCGGGTGTTACCGTCGCGTCATGCCCAAGAACGAGATCGACACGGTGACCGCCGAGTTCTTCGGCGCCTTCGACAACCGGGGCGGCAAGACCGCCGACGTGGACCGGATCCGCCGGCTGGTCGTGCCGGGTGGCGTGATCGTCAAGACGGGCCCGGAGTTCACCGTCTACACGGTGGACCAGTTCATCGAGCCCCGCCTGCGGCTGCTGGCGGGCGGCCGGCTGCTCGAGTTCGCCGAGTGGGAGACCTCCGAACGGACCGAGATCGCGGGCGGCATCGCCTCGCGGTTCGGCGCGTACCGCAAGTCCGGGATCCTGGACGGCGAGCCCTTCGAGGGCGGCGGGACCAAGACCATCCAGTTCGTCCACACCCCGGAGGGCTGGCGCATCTCGGCGTTCGCCTGGTACGACCAGCCCTGACCGCCGGCGGGCGCCCGGCCCGGTCTCGGCCCCGGTCCCGGTTCCCGCCGAACGCCGCGCCCCGCCTCCTGGCCGCCGCGCCCGGACCCCCCGTACGCTGGAACCACCGGGCGCTCTCCCAGCGGCAGGAAGGTACGGGAATGGGAAACACCGTTGCCGTCGAACCCGACCCGGGGCTGTACGGTCCGGAGTCCGTCACCTGGCAGTGCCACGGCGACCCGATGATGTGGATCGCCGGCGTCCGGGCCCTGTACCTCCAGGCCCTGCACCCGCGCGCCGTCCGCGGGGTCATGGAGAACAGCGACTTCAGGCGCGACGCCTGGGGGCGGCTGCTGCGCACCGCGGATTTCGTCGGCACGCTCACCTACGGCACCGCCGAGGAGGCCGAACGCGCCGGAGCCCGCGTCCGGACCATCCACCGCAGGCTCTCCGCCACCGACCCGGACACCGGGGAGCGCTTCCCCGTCGACGAACCGGCCCTGCTGCTCTGGATCCACTGCGCCCAGATCGACAGCTTCCTGCACGTACTGCGCCGCTCAGGGATCCCCCTCACCCCCGCCCAGGCCGACCGCTACGTCGACGAGAACCGCGTGAACGCCCGCCTCGTCGGCCTCGACCCGGCCGCCGTCCCCGCCGACACCGCACAGCTCGCCGCGTACTTCGAGAAGATCCGCCCCGAACTCGCCGCCGGACCCGACGCCCGCGCCGTCGACGACTTCCTGCGCGGCCCGCCCGTTCACCCGCTCCTCGTGCCTGGCCGGAATCTGCTGTGGCGCCCGCTGGCCGACCTCGCCTACGGATCCCTCCCCGGCTGGGCGCACCAGCTCTACGGGCGCCCGGCCCCCGCCCCACTCAGCATCACCCGTCGCTTGCGCCTCACCGGGCACGTGCTGCGCAGCATTCCCGCAGGTCTGCGCTGGAAGCTGCCCCCAGGTCACATCTTGAAGGCGATGCGCCGCATGGGCCCCGGGAGTCGCCCTTCCCCGTACACACTGCGTACATCAGCGGCCATACTGGACCGGCCGGGGAGGGCGAGGCACGACAACGGGGGCGACTTCAAGACATGGCGGAGTCCAGACTGATCCAGGGCCGTTACCGGTCGCTCGACCTGATCGGTCGCGGCGGCATGGGCGAGGTGTGGCGGGCCCGGGACGAATCGCTGGGCCGACAGGTCGCCGTGAAGTGTCTCAAACCGATCGGCGCGGAGCAGGACGCCCACTTCACCCAGGTGCTGCGCGAGCGGTTCCGCCGCGAGGCGCGCGTCGCCGCCTCCCTCCAGCACCGGGGCGTCACCGTCGTCCACGACTTCGGCGACGACAGCGCCGCCGGCGGCCCCCTCTACCTCGTCATGGAACTCCTCGAAGGCCGCAACCTCAGCCAGCTCCTGGAGGACAACGAGACCCGCCCGCTCCCCGTCGACGTGGTCGTCGACATCGCGGAGCAGATGGCCGCGGCCCTCGGCTACACCCACGACCAGGGTGTCGTCCACCGCGACCTCAAGCCGGCCAACATCATGCGGCTCACCGACGGCACCGTGAAGATCTGCGACTTCGGCATCGCCCGCCTCGCCCACGACATCGGCTTCACCGCCAAGCTCACCGGCGGCGGCATGGCCATGGGCACCCCGCACTACATGTCGCCCGAGCAGATCGCCGGCGGCGAGGTCGACCACCGCAGCGACCTCTACTCCCTCGGCTGCGTCCTCTACGAGATCGCCACCGGCGCACCGCCCTTCGACCTCGGCGATTCCTGGTCCGTACTGGTCGGCCACCGCGACACCGCTCCCGTGCCGCTGCGCGAACACCGGCCCGAACTGCCCGGCTACTTCGAACGGGTGGTGCTGGACCTCCTCGCCAAGCGCCCCGAGGACCGGCCCGGCGACGCCCGCCACCTGCACCGGCGGCTCGTCGAGGCACGCCTCGGCCCGGGCGCGCTGCCCGGCGCCCAGGCCCCCCTCCCGGCCTGGGCGCAGGGGATGACCGCCGGGCGCAAGGCCGGGATCGGGCCCCGCCCCGCGAGCGGCGAGTGGGCGGTGCTCACCGGCGCCTGGGCGGCCGCGCGCCCCAGCGGCGCGCAGCGGATCGTCCGCCCCGCGCCCGCCGAGGACCCCCGCCTCACCGCCCCGTACGGGGCTCCGCGCCTGCCCGGCCCGCGCGGGAGCGGCCCCGGAGCGCTCGCCGCGGGCCACACCCGTGCCTTCGCCCTCAGCCGGGCCGGCCGCCCCGAGGAGGCCCTGGCCGTGTACGAAGCCGTGGCCGAGGGCCGCGCGCGGGTGCTCGGCCCCGACCACGCCGACACCCTCGCCGCGCGCCAGGAGGCGGCGTACGAACTGGGCCGGCTCGGACGGCACGCCGAGGCGTACGCGATCTACCGCGCGGTGCTCGTCGCCCGCGAGCGCACCGCGGGGCCGCTCCACCCCGACACCCTGCGCTGCCGCCACAACCTGGCCTGCGCCCTCGGCGCGCTGGGCCAATTCGCGCAGGCCCACGCCACCGCCGCCGCGGTCGCCGCCGACCGGGCGGCCGTCCTCGGCGCCGAGCACGCCGACACCCTCCTGACCCGCTACGAGGTGGCGTACGCGCTCGGCCGCCTGGAGCGCTGGCAGGAGGCCCTGGCCGCGTTCCGCGAGGTGGCCGCCGTACGGGAAGGGGTGCTCGGCCGCGACCACCCCGACACCCTGGCCGCGCGCTACGAGGTCGGCATCGCGCTCGGCCGCACCGGGAACAGCGCCCAGGCCCTCGACCTGTTCCGGGCCCTGGTACGCGACCGCACCCGCGCGTACGGGGCCGCCGACCCCGAGACCCTGCGCGCCCGGCACGTCCTCGGCGTCAACCTGGGCCGCCTGGACCGCTGGGAGGAGGCGGTGGCCGAGGCCCGCGAGGTGGGCGCCGCCCGGGCCGGGGTGCTCGGTGCGGAGCACCCGGACACCCTGGTCAGCCGCCGCGAACTCGCCGCGGGACTGGGCAGGCTGGGCCGCTGGGAGGAGGCGCTGCCCATCTACCGGGACCTGGCCGGGATCCGCGAGCGGGCCCTGGGCGACGACCATCCCGACACCGCTCTCGCCCACGCCGACGAGGCCTACTGTCTGGAGCGGCTGGGCCAGGTGTGTTACCAAGAGCCATGACAGGCATGCGGGGCTCCAGCGGATTCGCACACGACGTCTACGACGCGGTGATCGTCGGCGGCGGCCACAACGGCCTGGTCGCGGCCGCGTACCTGGCCCGGGCGGGCCGCTCTGTGCTGGTCCTGGAACGGCTCGGTCGCACCGGCGGGGCGGCCGTCTCCACCCGCCCCTTCGCCGGGCTCGACGCCCGCCTCTCGCGCTACTCGTACCTCGTCTCCCTGCTCCCACCCAAGATCGTGCGCGATCTGGGGCTGCGGTTCGCGGTCCGCAAGCGCGGTGTCTCCTCGTACACGCCCACCCTGCGCGACGGGCGTCCCGGCGGGCTCCTCGTCGGCGGCGGCGAGGAGCGCACCCGCGCGTCCTTCGCGCGGCTGACCGGCTCGGACCGGGAGTACGAGAGCTGGCGCGCGTTCTACGGCACCACCGGCCGGGTCGCCGGGAAGGTCTTCCCGACCCTGACCGAACCACTGCCGTCCCGGGAGGCCCTGCGCGCCCGGATCGACGACGACGCGGCCTGGCGGATGCTGTTCGAGGAGCCCCTCGGGGCGGCGGTGGAGCGGCACTTCGCCGACGACCTGGTGCGGGGCGTGGTCCTGACCGACGGGCTGATCGGCACCTTCGCGGACGCGCACGACCACTCGCTGGCGCAGAACCGCTGCTTCCTCTACCACGTCATCGGCGGCGGCACCGGGGACTGGGACGTGCCCGTCGGCGGCATGGGCGCGCTCACCGACGCCCTGGCCGAAGCGGCGCGTGCGGCCGGGGCGGAGATCGCCACCGGGCACGAGGTGCTGCGGATCGACACGGACGGCACCGCGCCGGCCGAGGTGGTGTTCCGTACGGCGGCGGGGGAGGGGCGGGCCGTCGGCCGCACGGTCCTGGTCAACACCTCCCCGAGGGCGCTGGCCGAACTCCTCGGCGAGACACCGGCAGAGCCCGCGCCCGAGGGCTCCCAGCTCAAGGTGAACATGCTGCTGCGGCGGCTGCCCCGGCTGCGGGACACCGCCGTCGACCCGCGCGAGGCCTTCGCAGGCACCTTCCACATCGCCGAGGGCTACACCGAACTGGCCAGGGCCCACGCGGAGGCCGCGTCCGGGGAGCTGCCCTCCGTACCGCCGTCCGAGATCTACTGCCATTCGCTGACCGACCCGACGATCCTCGGGCCGGAGCTGGTGGAGCAGGGCTACCAGACGCTCACCCTGTTCGGCCTGCACACCCCGGCCCGGCTGTTCGGCCACGACAACCGGCAAGCCCGCGAGGTGCTGCTGACCGCCACCCTCGCGCAGCTCGACGCGCACCTGGCCGAGCCGCTCACCGACTGCCTCGCCTTCGACGCGGACGGCCGCCCGTGCATCGAGGCGAAGACCCCGCTGGACCTGGAGCGCGAACTGCGGCTGCCCGGCGGCCACATCTTCCACCGGGACCTGTCCTGGCCGTACGGGGACTCGGGTCGCTGGGGAGTGGAGACCGCCCACCGCAACGTACTGCTGTGCGGTGCGGGGGCGGTGCGCGGCGGAGGGGTCAGCGGGGTCCCCGGGCACAACGCGGCGATGGCGGTGCTGGGGCACTGACCCCGCGGCCTACCCGGCGGCGTCGACCGGCTCGATGACGACGATCGGGATCTCACGGCTGGTCTTGGTCTGGTACTCGTCGTACGAAGGCCAGTGCTTGACCATCAGCGGCCAGTACGCGGCGCGCTCGTCGGAGGTCGCGGTACGGGCCCTGCCCTGCAGGACCTCGGCGCCGACCTGGATGCGGACCTCGGGGTTCTCGGTCAGGTTCCGGTACCACAGCGGGTGCGCCGGGTCGCCGCCCTTGGAGGCGACGAGGAGGTAACGGCCGTTGTCCTCACCGTAGATGAGGGGCGTTCGCACCGGGTTTCCGGAGACCCGGCCCACGGTGGTGAGCAGCAGGGTCTGGGTTCCGTTCCAGAACTGGCCCTCGGCCCCGTTCGTGCCCACGTACTGCTTGACGTGGTCGAGCTGCCAGCTTCCGGGCCTCGGGTCGGTCGGGTTGTCCCAGTCGATCTCGGTCGTCATGGCGATCCGCCTGCCTTCGTGTTGAACGGTCAACAAACCTCACCAACGAGCCCCAACGCGCACGGGCACGGTATTCATTCCGGGCGGGCGTCGCTCTACATCTGTAGAGTGACCTCATGCCCACCCCGGACCGCGGCTCCGACCGCAGAACGCTCATCGCGGACACCACGATCGACCTCGTCGCCGCGGGCGGCCTGCGGGCCCTGACCCACCGGGCGGTCGACGCGGCAGCGGGGCTGGCGGCGGGCAGTACCTCGTACTACTTCCGTACGCGCACGGCGCTGATCGCCGCCTGCTATCAGCGGCTGGCGGAGCTGGACCTCGCGGACCTCGACGCGGACGGGCCGCCGCTGCCGCCTCCGCCGCTTCCGCCCCCGGACCGCGAGGCGGCCGCGGCGGCGCTCGCCGGGCTGCTGTACCGCTGGCTGACGGCGGGCCGCGCACGCCAGCTGGCCCGCTTCGAACTCAGTCTGGAGGCGGCCCGCAACCCGGAGCTGGAGACGGACTTCCACCGGGCGGGCCAGGGTGCGCGGGCCCGGGCGGCGGGGATCCTCGCCGCACTCGGCGCGGACCGTCCCGAAGAGGCGGCCGACCTGATGGTCGCCTGGGCCGACGGGCTCCTCTACGACCGGCTGGCCGGCGCCTCCGCCCGCTCCCGACCGGCGCCGGACCTCTCCGAACTGACCTCCGTCACCCGGCGGATGATCGACGCGGCGCTGTCCTAGCCCCTCTGGGTCATGATCGCTGAAACCGCAGTGCGTGGAGCTGGACTGCCCCGATCCGCGGACCTCGGAGTCCCGGACCCGGCCGGGAGCCCTTGCCTAGTCCGACGACCTCGTCCAGCCGAGGGGCTCGAGCCGGGTGGCGTCGGCGGGGCGGTCTTCGGCGAAGAGCAGACGGGCCGGTTCCGCGACGCGGATGAGGTCCACGTAGACCCCGCGTCCCACGTAGCGGCCGCTCGCGGTGTGGCGGAAGCGCAAGCGGACCTCGCGGCCCGCCCAGGCTGCCGTGAGGGGGGCCTCCAGGCGGTGCCAGATCCGGCCGGACCAGCCACCCGCCGAACCCCGGGGCCAGCTCTCGGGGCTGCCGCCGGTGGATCGCAGGGTGCTGAACGGCAGCGGCTCCCAGCGCTCCCCGTCGGGCGAGGCGTCCACGTGGAAGGCGCCCTCGCCGGGCACCGTGTCCCACCAGACGGCGCACCGCAGCCGGGCGGCGGCCGTCGCCGGGGTGAGCGGCGGCAGGGTCAGGGTGCCCGAGGCCCCGGGGGTGATCCCGGAGAACCAGGCCGGGCCGCCGTGCTTCGTGCGGACCGGCACGGCGCGGGCGAAGCGGTTGCCGACGGCGACGCGGGGCGCGCTGCCGGCCCGCCAGGTGCGGACGGGGTGCACGGAGTTGCCGAGCAGGATCAGGAAGGTGTCGGTGGAGGGATCGAGGACGAGGGAGGTGCCGGTGAAACCGGTGTGGCCGGCGGAGTGCGGTGTGGCCATCGCCCCCATGTACCAGTGCTGGTAGAGCTCGAAGCCGAGGCCGTGGTCGTCGCCGGGGAAAGAGGTGTTGTAGTCGGTGAAGAGCAGCTCGACGGAGCCGGGCCGCAGGATGCGCCGGCCCGCGTACACCCCGCCGTCGAGGAGGGCGCGGGCGAGCACGGCCAGGTCGAAGGCGGTGCCGAAGACCCCGGCGTGGCCCGCGACTCCGCCGAGCGCGTACGCGTTCTCGTCGTGCACCTCGCCCCACACCAGCCCGCGGTCCAGGCCGGACCAGGGCGGGCGCTGCACCTCCGTGGCGGCCGTGACCCGGCGCCAGGAGCGCGGCGGGTTGTACCGGGTGCGCTGCATCCCGAGCGGAGCGGTGATCTCGTCGCGGAGCAGGACGTCCAGAGTGCGGCCGGTGATCTGTTCCAGGAGCAGCTGGAGGGTGATCAGGTTGAGGTCGGAGTACCGGTAGACGGTCCCCGGCGTCTCCTGCGGTTGCACCGACCACAGCAGCCTCAGCCGGCCCTCGCGCGTGGATTCCCGGTAGAAGGGGGCCCACGAGCGCAGCCCCGAGGTGTGCGTGAGCAGCTGGCGGACCGTGATCACCTCCTTGCCGCCCCCGGTGAAGAGCGGCAGGTAGCGGCGCACCGGGACCTCCAGCTCCAGCCGGCCCCGCTCCATCTGCTGCACGGCCAGGATGGAGGTGAACAGCTTCGTCAGCGAGGCCAGGTCGAAGACGGTGTCCTCGGCCATCGCGATCCGCTCGGCCGCCGGGAACTCGCGTACCCGGTCGGTGCGCCCGTCGTAGTCCGCGTACCGTACGGCGTCGCCCATCGCGCGGTGCAGGGCGATGGTGCGGCCCCGGCCGGCCAGGACCACCGCCCCGGCGTAGTAAGGGTGTTCGGGGGAGGGGCCCAGGAACCGCCGCGCCTCGTCCGCCACCCCCTCCAGGTGTCGTTCCAGCAGCCCGGCCTGGCGCGCGGATCCGTAGCGGAGCCGCAGGCCCTGAAGGGCGCGCCGTTCGGCCGGGCCGCCGGCCGCCGCGGCGGAGCCGCCCGGCAGCGCGGAGTGCAGGACGAGCACGCCGCCGAGTGCGAGCAGGCGGGCGCCCAAGCGGCGCCGGCTCAAACCGTGCCCTGGCCCTGGCCCCGGCCCTGTCCCTGGCCCTGGCCCTGTCCCTGGCCCTGTCCCGGGGGTACCTGCTGCCCGCGCCCCGTCAGCCCCCGTACCTGCTGCCATGTCCGGCCCTCCTGTCCCGTGTCGAGTCCGCCTGCCGCGCCGCTTCGCGGGGCTCCGCCCCGCACCCCGCGCCTCATGCGCCGACGGGGCTGGTTTCTGCCGGCGCCTCATGCGTCGGCGGGGCTGGATCTGCCCGAGCCTCGAACGTCGGGAGGCTGGAGTTGCTCCCGCCGCGCCGCACGCTAGTGGGTATCTGCCCGCCCGGCGGCCACCCTCCGCACGGACCGGCCCGCAAAGAATCTGACACAGCATCAGAAAATCTCTTCCCTCGACTGCCGGGCTGCGGCATCCTGCGGCCCATGGAGACGGAGCTGAGCAAGAAACTGGGAGTCGAGCACGCCATCTTCGGCTTCACGCCCTTCCCGGCGGTCGCCGCCGCCATCACCAGGGCGGGCGGATTCGGCGTACTCGGCGCGGTCCGCTACACCGCGCCCGACGACCTCAAACGCGACCTCGACTGGATGCAGGCGCACACCGACGGCAAGCCCTACGGCCTTGACGTCGTCATGCCCGCCAAGAAGGCCGTCGACGGCATCAGCGAAGCCGACATCGAGGCGATGATCCCGGCCGGCCACCGCCAGTTCGTCCGCGACACCCTCGCCAAGCACCACGTGCCCGAGCTCGCCGAGGGAGAGGCCTCCGGCTGGCGGATCACCGGCTGGATGGAGCAGGTCGCCCGCAACCAGCTCGACGTCGCCTTCGACTACCCGATCAAACTCCTGGCGAACGCGCTGGGTTCCCCGCCCGCCGACGTCATCGCCCGCGCCCACGACCACGGCGTCCTCGTCGCCGCCCTCGCCGGCAGCGCCAAACACGCCCGCCGCCACGCCGAAGCCGGCATCGACGTCGTCGTCGCCCAGGGCTACGAGGCCGGCGGCCACACCGGGGACATCGCCACCATGGTCCTGGTCCCCGAGATCGCCGAGGCCGTCGCCCCGCTCCCGGTCCTCGCCGCGGGCGGCATCGGCAGCGGCGAGCAGATCGCCGCCGGACTCGCCCTCGGCGCCCAGGGCGCCTGGCTCGGCTCCCTCTGGCTCACCACCACCGAGGCCGAACTCCACTCCCGCGCCCTCACCGAGAAGCTCCTCGCCGCAGGCTCCGGCGACACCGTCCGCTCCCGCGCCCTCACCGGCAAGCCCGCCCGCCAGCTGCGCACCGAGTGGACCGACGCCTGGGACGATCCCGACGGCCCCGGCGCGCTCCCCATGCCCCTGCAAGGCCTGCTCGTCGCCGAGGCCGTCTCCCGGATCCAGAAGTACGAGGTCCAGCCGCTGCTCGGTACCCCCGTCGGCCAGATCGTCGGCCGGATGAACGAAGAGCGCAGCGTCCAGGCCGTCTTCGACGACCTGACGAAGGGTTTCGAGCGAGCCATCGACCGTGTCAACCGCATCGCCGGCCGAGTCCGAGAGGCGTGATCAGTGTGACCGACCAGCCCCCCAACGGATTCTGGGCGCAGGCCGCCGCCGACCCGGAGCGCACCGTCCTCGTCACCCCCGAAGGGGAGGAATGGAGCGCCGGCCGGCTGCACGCCGACGTCAACCGCCTCGTCCACGGCCTGCGCGCCGCCGGCCTGGAGAAGGGGGACGTCTTCGCCGTCGTCCTCCCCAACGGCGTCGAGTTCCTCACCGCCTACCTCGCCGCCTCCCAGGCCGGTTTCTACCTCGTCCCCGTCAACCACCACCTCGTCGGCCCCGAGATCGCCTGGATCGTCTCCGACTCGGGCGCCAAGGTCCTCATCGCCCACGATCGTTTCGCCGAGGCCGCCACCGCCGCGGCCGACGAGGCGGCCCTGCCCGCGAGCCACCGCTACGCCGTCGGAACGGTCCCGGGCTTCCGCCCGTACGGGGAACTCCTGGACAAACAGCCCGCGGCGGCACCCGCGGAGCGCACCCTCGGCTGGGTCATGAACTACACCTCCGGCACCACCGGCCGCCCGCGCGGGATCCGCCGCCCGCTGCCCGGCAAGCTCCCGGAGGAGACGTACCTCGGCGGCTTCCTCGGCATCTTCGGCATCAGGCCCTTCGACGGCAACGTCCACCTGGTCTGCTCGCCGCTCTACCACACCGCCGTCCTGCAGTTCGCGGGCGCCGCCCTGCACATCGGGCACCCGCTGGTGCTGATGGACAAGTGGACCCCGCGGGAGATGCTGCGCCTGATCGACCGGCACGCCTGCACGCACACCCACATGGTCCCGACCCAGTTCCACCGGCTGCTCGCGCTCCCGCAGGAGACGAAGGACGCGTACGACGTCTCCTCGATGCGGCACGCCATCCACGGCGCCGCCCCCTGCCCCGACCACGTCAAGCGGGCGATGATCGACTGGTGGGGCCGGTGCGTGGAGGAGTACTACGCGGCGAGCGAGGGCGGCGGCGCCTTCGCGACCGCCGAGGACTGGCTGAAGAAGCCCGGAACCGTCGGGAAGCCCTGGCCGATCAGCGAGCTCGCCGTCTTCGACGACGACGGCAACCGGCTGCCCGCCGGTGAACTCGGCACCGTCTACATCAAGATGAACACCGGCGGATTCAGCTACCACAAGGACGAGGGCAAGACGAAGAAGAACCGCATCGGCGACTTCTTCACCGTCGGCGACCTGGGACTGCTGGACGAGGAGGGCTACCTCTTCCTCCGCGACCGCAAGATCGACATGATCATCTCGGGTGGAGTGAACATCTACCCCGCCGAGATCGAGTCGGCCCTGCTCACCCACCCGGCCGTCGCCGACGCCGCAGCCTTCGGCATCCCGCACGCGGACTGGGGCGAGGAGGTCAAGGCCGTCATAGAACCGGCGGAGGGCTTCGTGGCCGGCGACGCCCTGGCCGCGGAGATCCTGCACCACTGCGAACGGCAGCTCGCCGGGTACAAGCGTCCCAAGACGGTCGACTTCATCGAGACGATGCCGCGCGACCCGAACGGCAAGCTGTACAAGCGCCGGCTGCGCGACCCGTACTGGGAGGGCCGCGAGCGCGCGATGTGACGGGGTGTCCGGGCCGGGGCGACCTGGCATACGAAGCGACCGGGCGTACGAAGCGCCCGGCCCGGGGCCCTCCGTACGCCCGGTCGCGCGCCCGGGGTCAGCCCGTGAAGATCCAGCCCAGCTGGCCGCCGGAAGCCTGACCCTCGCAGTTCGTGGTGTTCGACTCGAAGAACTCGCGGTGCTTGCCGGCCATGCAGCGCATCAGCGGCAGGCTCCCCACGCCCGCGGGCTGGCCGGGGTGGAACCAGCCGAGCCGGGAGACGTAGGTCTGGCCTTCACAGTTGACGTCCCCCGAGAGGAAGTTTGCACTGCGAGCCCGAGAAGCCGAACTCGGCGGCCTGCCGATTGAGCGAGTCGTAGGCGGCGGCCGCCGCGATGTTCTGCGGGCCGCCCCCGATGCCGGTCAGGTAGACGTTCGCCGGACCCACCGCGGCGGCCGCGGCGGGGGCGGCGTCAGGGGCGGCGGAGCCGGTGGCGGGCACGGCTCCGGCCGGTGCGGCGGCGGTCACCGCCGCCGCCAGGGCGGCGGTCAGGGCGAGGAGGGCGGTGCGTGAGCGGGATGTGCGGCGCAAAGCGGATCTCCTGGTCGTCGGCCCCGGCGTCGGTGGAGGCGCCCGAGGGATGGGGCGACAGCGCATACCGCCCGATCGGCGGCATCAACGGCATTCCATCTGCTACCGGTCGCCAGGGACCAGCCGTTCTTCGGCCGGTCTCGGGGTGGACCTCGGCCGCCGCCCGCCGACAGGCCGACCGGCGCCGCCCGGCCCGGCGTCGCCGTGAGAAAGGCCACGTCAGAGCCTCGAACGCGCGCCGTGCGGCGCACAGAAGGGATAGATCTGGCAAGTTGGCTGATATGAGTACGGCTACGAGCAGATCACCCCTGACCGACTGGACCGTCCTGGTCCCCGTGGTGGCGCTCGTCGCGCTCGTCTTCAGCTGGGGACGCGACCTGCCCGGATTCGCGGTGGCCCTGGTCTCCCTCTGCCTCGCCGGGGCGGTGCTGGCGGCCGTGCACCACGCCGAGGTCGTCGCCCACCGCGTCGGCGAACCCTTCGGCTCCCTCGTCCTCGCCGTGGCCGTCACCGTCATCGAAGTGGCGCTCATCGTCACCCTGATGGCCGACGGCGGCGACAAGACCTCCTCCCTCGCCCGGGACACGGTCTTCGCCGCGGTCATGATCACCTGCAACGGCATCGTGGGCATGTCCCTGCTCGTCGGCGCCCTGCGCAACCGCGTCGCGGTCTTCAACGCCGAGGGCTCCGGCGCGGCACTGGCCACCGTCGCGACCCTGGCCGTCCTCAGCCTCGTCCTGCCGACCTTCACCACGAGCAAGCCCGGCCCCGAGTTCTCCACCGCCCAGCTGACCTTCGCCGCCGTCGCCTCGCTCGCCCTCTACGGGCTGTTCGTCGCCGTCCAGACGGTCCGGCACCGGGACTACTTCCTGCCGGTGGACACCGCGCGCGGTCACGGCGGGGCGCGCGGCCACGAGGCGCGCGGCTTCGGCGAGCGCGATGCCCGCGACGGCCGTGCCCAGGGCGCCGGGCCCGCCGCCGTGCCCGCCGTGCCCGCCGAGCCGGCCGTGGCGGCGGAGGACGCCGAGCACGCCGCGCCCGCGAAGGACGCCGAGCACGCCGCGCCGCCCACCGCCCGCGCCGCCCTGATCAGCCTCGGCCTGCTGCTGGTCGCACTCGTCGCCGTCGTCGGCGACGCCAAGGCCGTCTCCCCGACCATCGAGCAGGGCGTGGCGAAGGCCGGCCTGCCCAACGCCGTCGTCGGTGTGATCATCGCTCTGCTCGTCCTGCTGCCCGAGACGCTGGCCGCCGTCCGCGCCGCCCGCCGCGACCGCGTCCAGACCAGCCTCAACCTGGCCTACGGCTCCGCCATCGCCAGCATCGGCCTGACCATCCCGGCCATCGCGCTGGCCTCGGTCTGGCTCTCCGGCCCGCTCCTGCTGGGACTCGGCCCGATCCACATGGTGCTGCTCGCCCTGACCGTCGTGGTCAGCGCCCTCACCATCGCTCCGGGCCGCGCCACCCTGCTGCAGGGCGGCGTCCATTTGGTCCTGCTGGCCGCGTACCTCTTCCTGGCCGTCAGCCCGTGAGGGCCGCGGCCAGGAAGGGGCCGGGGGTCACCCGCGCTCGCGCGGCCACACCACCTTCAGCTTCGGAGAGGTGAGGATGTCCCGCTCGCAGAACCGGGAGGTCACCCAGCGCTCCTGCGCGAACATCCGGGTCTGGTCGGCGTAGTACGGCGAGTTCGGGTTCGCCGACTGGCTGTACGTCAGCAGGGTGCGCGCCACCGGGCAGCGGCCGCCGTCCCAGCCGACCGCCTGGACGTGGCTGGAGCCGTGCAGGACCTCCGGATAGCCGCCGGCCGCCGCGTTCCACGGCGCCTCGATCTTGTTCCAGACGCCGAGCGCCTCCGTGCCGCCGCCCACCGGCAGCTTCTCGCCGCCGCGGACCACGAACTGGTGCTCGCCCAGCGGTGCGTCCAGTGCGGCCCCCGCCGCCTTCAGCTCCGCCACCGCGTCCGCGAGCGCCCGCCCGATGCCGGGCGCCGCCTGGTTGAGCGTACGGGGCGTGCGTACCGGATCGGTCGCCGAGAACGGCACCAGCCACAGGTCCTTCGCCGCGGTCGTCGCCGTCAGCCTGCGCCAGAACCGGTCGAAGAGCAGCGCGCCGCGGCTGGTGCTGTCAGCCGTACGGTCCCAGCCCGCCAGCACCGGGCAGGCCGCTGATACGTCCACCGCCGCGCCGTCGCTCGCCGTCGCCGTACCGCCGGGCAGTGCGGCGCAGGCCTTCGCCGCGTCGGCCGCCGCCAGGTCGCCGGCCGGCGCCCGATTGGCGAACTGCTGCTTCTGCAGGTCGGCCACGGTCAGCCGGCCCTTGGCCGCCATCCCCGCGACGTCCTCGATCGCCCCACGGGTGCGCAGCGAGCGCGGGGTGCCCGCATTGCCCCAGATCCGCTCGTAGCCGGTCAGCGGCCGCTCCGCATTGGCCAGCCAGGCACTGTCGTTGGAGTTCTCGGCGTACGGGGCGTCGCGCAGCGTCGGCGCCTTGCCCGGCCCGAACACCCCCGGCTGTACGGCGTCCGGGTCCGAGCCGAGCGCGCAGTCGCCGCGCGCCCCGTCCAGTACCGCCAGCCCGGAGGCGGGGTACGTGGCCCGGCCCAGCGCGGTGGAGCAGCGGGCCGCGAGCTCGTCGGTGATCCGGGGGAGGACCTGGGACTGGGTGAAGAGGGTGCCGCCCGCCGAGTCGGCGGCCACGGTGTTGACCCAGGGCAGGCCCTGGGTGCGCCGCAGGGCGTCCTGGATCCCGCCGACCGAGCGGGCCTTGCCCATGGCGAGCGCGGTGTCGGAGCCGCGCAGGTTCACCGCGTTGGGATCGTTCAGCGCGTACGCCGTACCGGCGGTCCAGGGCAGTGGCAGGCCCGGGCCGAGGTTCGAGACGACCGGTCCGTAGCGCGTCCACCACTGGGTACGGGTCACCGGATCGCCGCCCGCCACCGGGACGGTGACGGTCCGCCGGGTCATCCTCTCGGGTACGCCGTCGACCAGGTAGGCGGTCGGGTCGGCCGGATCGAGGGCGAGCTGGTGCAGGCTGACGGGTGTGCCGGTGGCCACCGTGTGGCTCCAGGCCACCTTCTCGTTGAAGCCGATGTTGACCGCGGTGGTGCCGAGCAGGGAGCCGCCCGAGACGTTCAGTTCGCCCGGGATGGTCTGCTGCGACTGCCAGAAGCGGCGGCCGCCCTGCCAGGGGTAGTGGGGGTTGCCCAGCAGCAGGCCGCGGCCGTTCGCCGTGGTGGAACCGGCGAAGGCGACCGCGTTGGAGCCCATGTCGTAGCGGGTGGTGTCGAAGAAGTCCCGCGCCGCCTCGGCCGCGGCCGCCGGTTCGGGTTCCTGCTGCGCCGTCGTACGGGCGCCCGCGCCGGGCTCGCCGGACGCCGGCGGCTGGGCGGCCGTGATGCCGTCGATCCCGCGGCCCTGGCCTCCGAGGACCGAGACCGCGAACCCGCGGGCGGCCACGTCGGTGGCGGTGACCGGGCGCACCCAGCCCGCGCCCTTGCAGGCGGGGTCGGTGATCTTGTTCTGGGCCAGCCACGCGTTGTATCCGGCGGCCCAGCCGCGCATCAGTTCCCTCAGGTCCTTGCTGGGGCCGGCCGGAGCGGGGGCGGCCAGCAGCTTCTCGACCGTGCCGGACTCGCGTACGCCCTTGAAGTACAGGTCGCTGGTGAGGTTCCGGGTGGCGGAGGACAGGGAGCCGTCGGGCGCTGCCTCGGGGCCGAACCAGCGCGAGCGCTCACCGGCGACCGTGACGAACCCGTCGGCGAGTACGCACACCTGGTCGGCGGCCTGGGCCCAGCCGGTGCCGAAGCCGAGGTGCGCGTAGTCGCGGGCGAGTATGTGCGGGATGCCGTTCTCCGTGTACCGGATGACGGCGGACAGACCTCCGCCGGACGGGCCTGCGTCCCCGGTGGCCGCGGTGGCCTGCGGTATCGCGGCCGTCGTGGCGAGCAGCGCGGCGCCCGTGAGGGCGACGCGGCGGAGTATCGGGCGGGTGCGGAGCAACATACCTCCCAAGTAGCCTGCGGATGAGCGAGGTTGCCCGTGATGCGGGCGGTGCGTCCGTGCCCCCACACTCATGCAGGCTGCTTGATGGTCTGTCAACATCCCGTTTGGTATCCGAGCCGCCGCCGGATCCGCCGGATCCGCGGGGTCAGCCTCCTGCCAGATCGTGAGGGGTGGGCGGAGGGGGCTCTTCCGTTGGGAGGTATCCGCGGCGCTCGAGGCGGCGGAGCGTGAGGTGTTCGTGGACGAGGCGGCCGACGAGGGCGCCGCCGTAGACCACGAATCCGACGCCGACCAGCCAGGACTGGACGACCAGCAGCGTGCCGAAGGGGCCGTAGGTCACGGCGTTCGAGGCGATCAGCGGGGAGAACACCAGCTGCGAGAACACGCGCAGCCCCAGCAGCCCGACACTGGTGGCCACCGCCCCCGGCACCAGGGCCCGCCAGCGGACACGTCCGCCGAGCAGCAGCCGCTGCGAGGCGACGAAGAACAGGCAGGTGCCGAGCAGGTCGCCCAGGGCGCCCAGGATCGTGCCGACGGCGTCGTTCGACGGCGCCGGGATCAGGACGAGCAGCGCGAGGTAGCAGACCAGCAGGGCGAGCCAGACGACGTGCCGCCACATGGTGTGCCACCGGGCGGTCGGCACGTCCCAGACCTTCTCGTAGCCGGTCTGCACGGCGGAGCCGAAGGTCAGGCCGAAGACGGCCAAGGCCGCCAGACCGAAGGCCGTGGTCCGCTCCAGCGCCAGGTCCGCCGCGCCGAACAGCACCTCGACCCGGCCCCGCGAGGACTCCGTCACCCCGAGGGCCTGGCCGAGCCACCGGCCGAAGCCCGAGCCGCTGCCGGGTGCGGCGGCCGCCACGACCACCAGCAGCGGCACCAGCGTGAGGAACCCGAGGGCCGCGAAGCCCATCGCCCTGTGCATCAGCTCCATTTCCCGGCCGCGGCTCCATGCCAGCCCCGCGAGGGAGCCCTGGAGCCGGTCGTAGAGCTGCCGCAAGAACGAGGTCACGCCGTATGCACTACCCGGGCGGCTCCGAAGGCTCTCGGGCGCCGCCCCCAAATGGGCCCGAAGGGGTGGTTTCAGCCGTTTCCATCACCCCGACCCGCATCCCGGAGGTCCACCAGCCGCTTGATCTTGCCCACCGAGCGCTCCAGGGTCTCCGGCTCGACCACCTCGACCCGGACGGAGACCCCGATCCCCTCCTTCACGGCCCGGACCACAGAAGCGGCCGCGACCTCCCGCCGGTCGGCATCCGCCTCCCGGCGCGCCTCCACCCGCACGGTCAGGGCGTCCATCCGGCCTTCCCTCGTCAGCCGCAGCTGGAAGTGCGGAGCCAGACCTTCCGTCCGCAGCAGGATCTCCTCGATCTGGGTGGGGTACATGTTCACCCCGCGCAGGATGATCATGTCGTCGCTGCGGCCCGTGATCTTCTCCATCCGGCGGAAGGCGGGCCGGGCCGTGCCGGGCAGCAGCCGCGTCAGATCCCGGGTGCGGTAGCGGATCACCGGCATGGCCTCCTTGGTGAGGGAGGTGAACACCAGCTCGCCCGGCTCGCCGTCCGGCAGCACCTCGCCGGTCAGCGGATCGACCACCTCCGGGTAGAAGTGGTCCTCCCAGATGTGGAGCCCGTCCTTGCCCGACGCGAACTCCTGCGCCACGCCCGGCCCCATCACCTCGGACAGGCCGTAGATGTCCACCGCGTCGATACCGAGCCGGTCCTCGATCTCCCGGCGCATCTCCTCGGTCCACGGCTCCGCGCCGAATATCCCCGTACGGAGCGAGGTCGAGCGGGGGTCGATGCCCTGGCGCTCCATCTCGTCCAGCAGGGTCAGCATGTACGAGGGGGTCACCATGATGACCTCCGGACGGAAGTCCTGGATCAGCCGCACCTGGCGGTCGGTCATCCCGCCCGAGGCGGGCACGACCGTACAGCCCAGGCGCTCCGCGCCGTAGTGGGCGCCGAGGCCGCCCGTGAACAGCCCGTAGCCGTAGGCGATGTGGACGACCTGACCGGGTCTGCCGCCGGCGGCCCGTATGGACCGGGCCACGACATCCGCCCATGTGGACAGATCCCGCTCGGTGTACCCGACGACCGTGGGGCGCCCGGTGGTCCCGCTGGAGGCATGGATCCGGCGCACCTCGGAGCGCGGCACGGCGAACATCCCGAAGGGGTACTGGTCGCGCAGGTCGGTCTTGGTGGTGAAGGGGAACAGGGCGAGGTCCGCGAGGGTGCGGCAGTCATCGGGATGCACCCCGGCCTTGTCGAACGCCTGCCGGTAGAAGGGCACCCGGTCGTAGACGCGGTGCAGGGTCGCGCGCAGGCGTGCCAGCTGGAGGGCGGCCAGCTCGTCGCCGCCGAGGTGCTCGCCTTCGTCCTTGCCGTGGAGATCCGCGTATGCCGCCATGTCGTCACCTCGTCCTGAGTCACCCGACCGATCATTCGGTAGATTGCCAGTACCTCGAGGGCCAAGGCAATGACTCGAACGAGTGATCGCCTGATGTGGTGGCCCGCACGCCTACCTTCACCACCTACGACGGGACCTAACTCGCCTACCCGTCCGGGGGGAGGCGAGCCGCTCGTCTGCCTGCCGGGTGGGGCCATGCGCGCCTCGGAGTACCTGGGGGACCTCGGCGGGCTGACCGCCGGGCGCCGCCTCGTCCTCCTCGACCTGCGCGGTACGGGCGGCTCCGCGATCCCGGCGGACGAGTCGACGTACCGCGTCGACCACCAGGTCGCCGACGTCGAGGCTCCGGGTGCACCTGGGGCTGGAGCGCGTGGACCTCCTCGCACACTCCTCCGCCGGCGGCAACCTGGCCCAGCTCTACGCGGCCGGCCATCCGGAACGGATACGCCGGATGGTCCTTCACCCCGACCGCCTGGGCGGTGGACCTTCCGGTCACCCCGGAGGACCGGCTGGAGGGCGCCCGGCTGCGTGCGGGCCGCGAGCCGTACGACACCGCCATCGAGGCCTACGGGCGGATCCTCGCGGCCGCCGGTGACGGCTCCGACGCGGACTGGGACCTGGCCGCGCCGCTGTTCTACGGGCGCCGGGACGAGACGGCGCGGGCGCGTTGCGCGGCGAACGCGCGGCAGCAGAACGAGAAGGCGGCGGAGGCATTATGCGGGGGCCGGGGCTTTCGATCCGGCGGCCACGCGGGCTGGGCTGCGCCGGGTCGGGGGTGAGGACCTGGTTCTGGCCGCGGAGCTGGACGGCAATCCGCGGCCGGCTCTGGCGGAGCGGCTCGCGGCGCTGTTTCCGCGGGGGGTGGTCGATGTGCAGCCTCGGGCCTGCCACTTTCCTTGGCTGGACGGTCCGGCGTGGTTCGCGGGGCGGGTGGAGCGGTTGCTGTCCGGGGACCTGGCCGGCGGGGGGCGGAGCCGTGGACAGGCCGCGGGGCCTCCGCCCCCGGACCCCCGCGCCTCAATCGCCGGCGGGGCTGGGTCGGCGTCGGCGGGGTGGGGGGTGCCCGCGGGGGTGAAAGATCGGGGCTCCGCCCCGGACCCCGCGCCTCAATCGCCGGCGGGGCTGAGTTGGTTCCGGCGGGGCTGGGCTGGGGCCGGTGGGGCCGGGTCGGCGTCCGCGGGGCTTGGCTGGCCCCGCCGGGTGGTGGCTACGGGGTGGCGTCTGCTTCTGTGGCTGTTGATTTGGCCCAGCGGTAGTCCGCCTTGCCGCTCGGGGAGCGTTGGATGGCGGGGGTGATGACCAGTTGGCGGGGAATCTTGTAGCCCGCCAGGCGGGTGCGGCAGTGGGTCTGGATGTCGTCCAGGGTCGGCTCCGGTGCGCCCGCGCGGATCTGGACCACCGCCGCCACGTGGTTGCCCCACGTCGGGTCCGGGACGCCCGCGACCAGCGCGTCGTACACGTCCGGGTGGGACTTCAGCGCCTGCTCGACCTCCTCCGGATAAACCTTCTCGCCGCCCGTGTTGATGCACTGCGAGCCGCGCCCGAGCACGGTGACGATGCCCTGCTCGTCCACCGTGGCCATGTCACCGAGCAGCACCCAGCGCTCCGTGCCCTTCTGGAAGAAGGTCTCGGCGGTCTTGGCCGGGTCGTTGTAGTAGCCGAGCGGGACGTGGCCGCGCTGCGCCAGGCGCCCCGGTTCGCCCACCGGCACCGGCTCGTGCGTCACCGGGTCCACCACCTGCGTACGGTCGTTGACCTCGAGGCGGAAGCCCTTCTCCGGGCCGGAGTCGTCGGTCGCCCGCCCGTTGGACCCGGACTCCGAGGAGCCGAAGTTGTTCAGGAGCAGCACGTTCGGCACGAGCCGCTGGAACTCGGCGCGCACCGTCTCCGACATGATCGCGCCGGATGAGGAGACGCTGAAGAGGGAAGACAGGTCGGTGCCCTTCAGGGGGCCGTTCAAGGCGTCGATCAGGGGCCGCAGCATGGCGTCGCCCACCAGTGACACGCTGGAGACTTTCTCCTTCTCGATGGTCCGGAGCACCTCCTCCGGCGCGTACTTGCGGTGGATGACCACCCGCTGCCCGTAGTTGAAGGCGATGAACGACGTGAGCGTGGACGTGCCGTGCATGAGGGGAGGGGCCGGGAAGAAGGTCAGCCCGGCGCCGCGCGCCGCGACCCGCTCGGCCAGTTCCTCGGGCCGCTTCACCGGTTCGCCCGACGGCTCGCCACCGAAGAGCCCGGCGAAGAAGAGGTCCTCCGCCCGCCACATGACGCCCTTGGGCATACCGGTCGTGCCGCCGGTGTAGATGATGAACAGGTCGTCGGGGCTGCGGGGCGGGAATCCGCGCTCGGGCGAGCCGGCCGCCTCGGCGTCCGGATATGCCACCGGCGCGATCGCGGGCTCCGGAGCTCCTTCGGGGGCCGTGCCGACCCGGATCAGGTGGCGGAGCTTCGCGGTCTGCGGCAGCGCGGCCGCGACCCGCTCGGTGAACTCGCCCTCGAAGACCAGCGCGGCGAGGTCGGCGTCGTTGTAGAGGTAGACCAGCTCCTCCTCCACGTACCGGTAGTTCACGTTCACCGGGACCAGTCGGGCCTTCAGGCAGGCCAGTACGGTCTGCAGGTACTCGATCCCGTTGTAGAGGTGCAGGCCCAGGTGTTCGCCGGGCTTCAGCCCGCTGTCCAGCAGGTGGTGCGCGATCCGGTTCGCCGCCGAGTCCAGCTCCGCGTACGTGAGGCGGCGCTCGGCGCCGGTCCCGGGGTGGTCCACGTACACGAGGGCCTCGCGGTCCGGAACCACGTCCACGACCGACTCGAACAGGTCGGCAAGGTTGTACTCCACCGTTCCTCCTGACCCTGGAATGTCCATGGCTGGTCTGCTCCGGCGGTCATTAGAGCCCCGCTGACCGCAAGTGGGAAGGGAGTCGTCCAAGAAAACTGACTGTGTGTCAGAAAACTATTGAACTGCACCCGCGCCTACTGCAACCTGTTCTAGGTCTTGAGACGGGAGGACGGCAATGGGTGGGACAGAACACCTGACCGTGGAACGGCACGGCGCCACGCTGGTGCTCACCATGAACAGGCCCGAGGCGAAGAACGCGCTCTCGCTGCCGCTGCTGGTGGGGCTGTACGACGGGTGGCTGGAGGCGGACGCCGACGACACGATCCGCTCCGTGGTCCTGACCGGCGCGGGCGGTGACTTCTGCGCCGGCATGGATCTCAAGGCACTGGCCGGAAAGGGGATGGCGGGCGACCAGTACCGGGACCGGCTCAAGGCCGACCCGGACCTGCACTGGAAGGCCATGCTCCGCCATCACCGGCCGCGCAAGCCGGTCATCGCCGCCGTGGAGGGGTACTGCGTGGCCGGCGGGACCGAGATCCTCCAGGGCACGGACATCCGGGTCGCGGGGGCGGGGGCGACCTTCGGGCTGTTCGAGGTCAAGCGCGGGCTCTTCCCGATCGGCGGCTCGACGGTGCGGCTGCCGCGTCAGATTCCTCGGACGCACGCGCTGGAGATGCTGCTGACCGGGCGGCCGTACTCCGCCGAGGAGGCTGCACGGATCGGGTTGGTGGGGCGGGTGGTGCCGGAGGGCACGGCGTTGTCCGCTGCGCTGGCGATCGCGGAGCGGATCAACGAGTGCGGGCCGTTGGCCGTGGAGGCCGTGAAGGCCTCGGTCTACGAGACCGCCGGGCTGACGGAGTCGGAGGGGCTGGCGTCCGAGTTGCTGCGGGGGTGGCCGATCTTCGACACCGCCGATGCGAAGGAGGGGGCGCGGGCCTTTGCCGAGAAGCGGCCCGCGGTGTATCGGCGGGAGTAGCCGCCCCCCCGCCCCCGCCGGTCCGGTCCCGCCCGGTCCGGTCCCGCCCGGTCCCGCCCGGTCCCGCCCGGTCTGGCTCGGTCCCGCCTGGTCCGGACCGGTCAGGCGTCGGCCCCGGGGGCGCGGTTCGGTGCGGCGCCGTTGCCGGGGCGCTGCCCCGGACCCCGCGCCTCAAACGCCGGCGGGGCTGGGTTGGCCCCCGGCGGGGCTGAGGGTGGCCGGGGCTGTGGGT
Organism: Streptomyces sp. cmx-11-4; assembly: GCA_049998195.1. GTDB lineage: Bacteria > Actinomycetota > Actinomycetes > Streptomycetales > Streptomycetaceae > Streptomyces. The sequence goes on along the minus strand of JAEBET010000003.1, from coordinate 579,505 downwards.
GGCCCCGCCTCAAACGCCGGCGGGGCTGGGGTCGGCCCCGGCTGAGGGTGCCGGGGGGTGGTCCCGTGGTTCGAATGTCGGTGGGCTGGCATGAGCCCGCCCCGATGTCAACTGAGGAGTCAGCCGTGACAGCCCCCGCGTCCCCGCCCGAGGTGCTCCGTGCGCCGCTTGTCGTCGAGTTTCCCTTCACCCGGTCCCTCGGGCCCGTGCAGTCCGCGTTCCTCACCGGGCTGCGCGAAGGGCTCGTGCTCGGGGTGAAGACCTCCGACGGGACGGTGATGGTGCCGCCCGTCGAGTACGACCCCCGTACCGCCGAGGAGATACGCGAGCTCGTCGAGGTCGCCGCCACCGGTACCGTCACCACCTGGGCCTGGAACGACCGGCCCCGGCCGAACCAGCCCCTGGACACCCCCTTCGCCTGGGTGCTGGTCAAGCTCGACGGCGCCGACACCGCGCTGCTCCACGCCCTCGACGCCCCCGGCCCCGAAGCCGTGCGCACCGGAATGCGGGTGCGGGTGCGGTGGGCCGCCGAGCGGACCGGGGCGATCACCGACATCGCCTGCTTCGAGCCCCACGACGGGACCGACGCCGGCCAAGCCGCCCCGCACGACGGGGTCTTCGCCGAGCCCGTCACCGGCATCGTCGCCGAAGCCCGCCTGGACTACTCGTACAGCCCGGGCCGCGCCCAGACCGCATACATCAGCGGCCTCTCCGAGCGGAAGACCATAGGCGAGCGCTGCCCCTCCTGCCACAAGGTGTACGTCCCGCCGCGCGGCGCCTGCCCCACCTGCGGGGTCGCCACCACCGACCGGGTCGAGGTCGGCCCGGCCGGCACCGTCACCACCTACTGCATCGTCAACATCAAGGCGCGGAACCTCGACATCGAGGTGCCCTACGTCTACGCCCACATCGCCCTGGACGGCGCCGGCCTCGCGCTCCACGGCCGCATCGGCGGGATCCCCTACGACGAGGTCCGCATGGGCCTGCGCGTCGAACCCGTGTGGACCGAAGGCGGCCGCTACCCCGACCACTACCGCCCCACCGGCGAGCCGGACGCGGACTACGACGCGTACAAGGAGCTCATCTGATGCCCAGGACGAGCAGGCACGCACGCGACGTGGCCGTCGTCGCCTTCGCGCAGAGCGACCACCTGCGCCGTACCGACGAACTCAGCGAAGTCGAGATGGTCATGCCGGTCCTGCACCAGGTCCTGGCGCAGACCGGGCTGAAGGCCGGCGAGATCGGCTTCACCTGTTCCGGCTCCAGCGACTACCTGGCCGGCCGGGCCTTCTCCTTCACCATGACCCTCGACGGGGTCGGGGCCTGGCCGCCGATCTCCGAATCGCACGTCGAGATGGACGGCGCCTGGGCGCTCTACGAGGCCTGGGTCAAGATCCAGACCGGCGAGGCCGACACCGCGCTCGTCTACTCGTACGGGAAGTCCTCGCCCGGTCCGGTACGCGACGTGCTCACGCGCCAGCTCGACCCGTACTACCTCGCTCCGCTCTGGCCCGACTCCGTGGCCCTGGCCGCCCTCCAGGCCCAGGCCCTCATCGACGCGGGCGAGACCGACGAAGCCGCCCTGGCCGCCATCGGCGCCCGCAGCCGCGCGTCCGCCGAGGCCAACCCGCACGCCCAGCTCAGCGGCGCCGTGCCCCAGGGCGACTACCAGGTCCGGCCCCTGCGCACCGGGGACTGCCCGCCCATCGGCGACGGCGCGGCGGCCGTGATCCTCGCCGCCGGGGACGCCGCGCGCCGGCTGTGCGCGCGCCCCGCCTGGATCACGGGCATCGACCACCGCATCGAGGCCCACTCCCTGGGCCTGCGCGACCTCACCGACTCCCCGTCCACCCGGCTCGCGGCCGAGCGCGCCGGGCTGTTCGACGCCCCGGTGGACACGGCGGAACTGCACGCGCCGTTCTCCTCCCAGGAGGTCGTGCTCCGCAAGGCCCTCGGGATCGGCGCCGACGCCGGCGACGGCGAGGGTGACGCGGTCGCCGTCGCCGTCAATCCGTCCGGCGGGGCGCTCGCGGCCAACCCCATCATGGCCGCCGGCCTGATCCGGATCGGCGAGGCCGCTGCCCGGATCCACCGCGGCGAGTCCGACCGGGCCGTCGCCCACGCCACCTCCGGCTCCTGCCTCCAGCAGAACCTGGTCGCCGTCCTGGAAGGGGACCCCGTATGAGCACCTCGGGCAAGGAGCCGGTCGCCGTCGTCGGGATCGGCCAGACCAAGCACGTCGCCGCCCGGCACGACGTCTCCATCGCCGGACTGGTCCGCGAGGCCGCGGCGCGCGCCCTCGCGGACGCCGAGCTGACCTGGGCGGACATCGACGCCGTCGTCATCGGCAAGGCCCCCGACTTCTTCGAGGGGGTGATGATGCCGGAGCTGTACCTGGCGGACGCGCTCGGCGCGGTCGGCAAGCCGATGCTGCGCGTGCACACGGCCGGCTCGGTCGGCGGCTCCACCGCGCTCGTCGCCGCGAACCTGGTCGCGGCGCGCGTCCACCGGACCGTCCTCACCCTCGCCTTCGAGAAGCAGTCGGAGTCGAACGCCATGTGGGGGCTCTCGCTCCCCGTTCCCTTCCAGCAGCCGCTGCTGGCGGGCGCGGGCGGGTTCTTCGCCCCGCACGTGCGCGCCTACATGCGGCGCACCGGCGCGCCGGACACGGTGGGCTCGCTGGTCGCCTACAAGGACCGGCGCAACGCGCTGAAGAACCCGTACGCGCACCTGCACGAGCACGACATCACCCTGGAGAAGGTCCAGGCCTCGCCGATGCTGTGGGACCCGATCAGGTACTCCGAGACCTGCCCCTCCTCGGACGGCGCCTGCGCGATGATCCTCACGGACCGGGCAGGCGCGGCCCGTTCCCCGCAGCCCGCGGCCTGGGTGCACGGCGGGGCGATGCGCAGCGAGCCCACCCTCTTCGCGGGCAAGGACTTCGTCTCCCCGCAGGCCGGCAAGGACTGCGCGGCCGACGTCTACCGGCAGGCCGGGATCACCGACCCGCGCCGGGAGATCGACGCGGTGGAGATGTACGTGCCGTTCTCCTGGTACGAGCCGATGTGGCTGGAGAACCTCGGATTCGCGGCGGAGGGCGAGGGCTGGAAGCTCACCGAGGCCGGGGTCACCGAACTCGACGGGGACCTTCCGGTCAATCCCTCGGGCGGGGTCCTGTCCACGAACCCGATCGGCGCCTCCGGCATGATCCGCTTCGCGGAGGCGGCCCTCCAGGTCCGCGGCCAGGCCGGGGAACACCAGGTCCCGGGAGCCCGCCGGGCCATGGGGCACGCGTACGGCGGCGGCGCGCAGTTCTTCGCGATGTGGCTCGTAGGGGCCGAGCCGCCGGCCTCCTGAGCCCAACGGACCGCGCGCGGAGTGCCGGACCGGTCACGGGTGACTCACCGTGGCCTGTGCGGCACCCGCCGCGGTGGTTAACCTGGCCCCCGGACGACGTACCGGGAGGAGCACGCACGTGGCCGAGAGCATGACTTCACAGGCCCTGGCCGGCTGGGGCAAGCCGGACCTCGATCTCACCGAGGCGCAGTGGCGCTCGAGCAGCCGGGGAGCGGGTGACGTTCAGATCGCCTTCGTCGAGGGCTTCGTCGCCATGCGCAACAGCGAGCGCCCCGAAAGCCCGTCGCTGATCTTCGCGCCGGACGAGTGGAACAAGTTCGTGCTGAACGCGCGGGGCGGGGAGTTCGACCTGACGTAACGGGCCGCGCACGCGCGTCAGAGGCGTCAAGGGCCATGCACGCCGTACGCGCCGCACCACCGGGCCGCGAGCCGCCGCCCCGGTGGTGCGGCGGCCCGTGGGTAGGCTGGCCGCATGAGCGGAGAGAGCGACCTGCGGAAACTGTTGAGCGGGATGCGGCCCGAACTGAACGAGGGCCGGTACGTGTTCTGCACCGTCCCCGGTCCCGCGATCCCGCCGGGGACCGCCCCCGTCGCCACCGTCCTGGAGCCCGAGGGCCTCACCCTGGTCCTGCGTCAGGAGGACGCCGACGCGGCCGGCCTCGCCTACGACTACACGGCCGGCTGGATCACCCTGCGGATCCACTCCGCCCTCGACGCCGTCGGCCTCACCGCAGCGTTCGCCACCGAACTCGGCGCACACGGCCTGAGCTGCAACGTCATCGCCGGCTACCACCACGACCACCTCTTCGTGGCCGCCGACAGGGCCGCCGAGGCCGTCGCCGTCCTCGAGGCGCTCGCGGCGCGTTCCGCGCAGGACTGAATCTTTCCCGTGGTGGGATCTCCCTCCCGGTGTGCGCGGGCGTACGTTGATCTCCGGAACAGGCCCGGGGGTACCAGCCATGACGGACCGTCCGTCCCGTCTGAACCACAGACGGCGCGCCGTGATCGAACGCAAGGCCGAGCTCTCCCTCAGGGCTGTCCCGCGAATGATCTGCGGATCGGTCTGACGCACCTGTTCGTTGCCGGTCGCCCGCGACGTGCTCGACGCGACGCGGGCGACAGCGGCTTTGGCGCCGGATTGCGGTGTCGGCATCGATGACCTGGTGGTTGGTGGAGTACCTGTAGTTCATCGACGCGGCCCAACAACTGACGGTCGTTCTGCGGCTCTGCGTCGCGAAGGACGTCGAACTTCCCTTCCTGCGACGTTCGTGAAGCGGGGCCGTTCCTCACGCTCCCGCAGTTACGGGACAGCCCTTGGCTTGTGGGGCTGATGCGTTCTCGGTTGGCGAGATGAGCGGTTCACCCTGCTTGCTGCGGGGCGCGTGGCCGGTGGGCCGTGGAAATTGCTCCCCCGCGTGGGGGAGCCTGATCGTTCGCGCGGATGACGCCCTGTCATCGGGGTTCGGCGACGGTGGGGTCGTGACGATCGAGCATTCTTTGGACAATCCAGTGCGTCCGGCCGCGAGCCGGGCGCTCCGCCTCAGTCGGGGCAGGTGGCCCGGGTTCGCCGTTGCGGCATGGGGGTTTCTGTTCGCGCTACCAAGTTTCCTCTGGGCGTCGGGCGGCACCTTCGGTGCGGAGTCGACGGTGGCTCCGGCGCTGGTCAAGCTCGCTGCTGACCGGGTGACCTGGTTCCTGGCCGTCTTGTGGGTGACCGGCTTTCTGAAGCTTTTCGGGGCGTTGATAGGTATCGGCCTGACGCGCCGTCGTGGCAAGTGGACGGGTCGGCTCATGGTGTTCTGTGGCGGTGGCGCGACGGTGCTGCTCGTCTGGCACGGATGTCTATTTGTTGTTCACGGAGTGCTGGTTGAGGCCGGGGCGCGCGCTGTCGCACCTGATCTGGCCGGGTTGACCCGCTGGTACCTCTACCTGTGGGGGCCGTGGTTCATCGCCGGCGGCCTGGCCTTTGCCGCGGCCGCCACGCATTATGTCCGCCGACATGACGGCCGGCGTGAGGTGCGGCTTTACGGCTGTGTGGGGGCTCTGGGCGCGTTGTTCCTGTCTTTGGCCTCGGTAGTCACCGGGATTGGTTGACGGCTGTCACGCAGTTGCCGGTCGCGGGTCAAATGATCACGTCATCGCTGCTGTGATCACGACGAGGCACCTGACGATGCGGCAGTTTGCGCCGCTGTTCGGGGTGTCGAAGTGGGTGGCACTCTGGTGCCCACCCCGGGTCACGCCATCGCCGCGCGGTCGAAGAACCATCGGTACTCCGCCAACCACCAGGGCGTCATCTGGGCCGGCAAACGGGCCCACACCTGCCGAGTGGGCGTGGTCGGCCAGCCGCTCGCCGGGAACCGCAACGTTCGGCTCGCCCTTCCCGGCGGCGGTGGTCTTCCCCGACTCCCAGACCGTGTACGCCGAACTGCTGCTGGCCCGGGGCGACACCAAGGGGGCGGCCGCGGAACTCGAGGAGGTGGACCGCCGGTTTACCCCGCGCGGCATCCCGAACCCGGCGTGGTGTCCGTGGCGGCTGCACCTGGCCCGCGCGGTGTCCGCGGAGGACCCCGACCGGGGCCGGGCGCTGGCCGCCGACGCCGTCCGGCGGGCCCGCGCCTTCGGCGCCCCCTCGGGCACCGGCCCGGCGCTGCGCGTGGCGGCGGAGGTCGCCGCGCCGCATGACCGGGCCGGGCTTCTGGAGGAGGCGGTCAGCCTGCTCTCGGAATCACCGGCGGGGTACGAACTGGCCTGCGCCCTGGCTGCGCTCGGCACCGAACAGCGCGACCGTGAACTGCTGGCCCAAGCCGTGGTGACGGCTCGGGAATGCGGCGCGGACGGGCTGGTGGCGGAGACGACGTCCACCCTGCTGGGGCTGGGCGGCAGTGTGCCGTGCGGGTCGCGCGGGACGCGCGGGCGGAGCGGGACGTGCCGGTGTCGCCGGACGTGCGGGTGGTGCCGGACGCGCGGCCGGAGCGGAATGCGCGGCCGGAGCGGAATGCGCGGCTGTCGCCGGACGTGCCGGTGGCGCCGGGCGTGCGGGCAGAGCAGGACGTGCGGGTGGCGCGGGACGTGCGGGTGGCGCCGGGCGTGCGGGCGGGGCGGGACGTGGGGGTGGCGGCGGACGTGGAGGCGGTGCGAGACGCTCGGGTGGCGCCGGGCGTGCGGGCGGGGCGGGACGTGGGGGTGGCGCCGGATGTGGAGGCGGTGCGAGACGCTCGGGTGGCGCCGGGCGTGCGGGCGGAGCGGGACGTGCGGGTGGCGCGGGACGTGCGGGCGGAGCAGGACGTACCGGCGGAGCAGGACGTGCCGGTGGCGCCGGCGGGGTGGGGTGCAGGGGACGGTGGTGGACCCGGGGCGGTTGCGGAGGAAGGTACGGTCTGGTCCGACGGTGTGGGCCGGGAGCTGTCCGCCGTGTGCCGCGAGCTGGGCACCGACCGATCCGGCCTGCCGGCCGCCCTGGCCGCGTTCGCCCGTAGCTCAAGGTGAGCGCACACACGGCCGGGCGGGCAGGGTGAACCGTATGGATCACACCGACCGGATCTCCCTCTTCCGCAGCGAGGCGGCCGCGTTCGAGCAGGCCGTCCGCCGCGCCCTGTACCCCGGCGGGCCCCCGCCCCTGGTCCCCTCGTGCCCCGACTGGTCGGTCTCCGACCTCATCGGGCACCTCGGCGGGGTGCAGCGGTACGTCGCCCACCTCCTGCGGGAGCGCCTCCAGGAGCGGCCGGACCCGAGCGACCTCTCCCAGTACGGGCTCCCGGCCGACCCGGCGGCGCTGGCCGCCTGGCCGCAGCCCGAGCGGGCACCGAACCGGGAGCCGGTGCCGGACGCGCTGACGGCCTGGTTCACGCAGGGCGCGGAGCAGCTGGCGACGATGTTCGGCGAGGTCGGGCCGGACCTGCCGGTGTGGACCTGGGGGCCGGAGCGGACCTCCGGCTTCTGGCTGCGGATGCAGGTGATCGAGCTGGCGGTCCACCGGTGGGACGCGGAATCCGCGACCGGCACCCAGGGACCCCTCGACCCGGCCCTCGCGACGGACGCCGTGAGCCAGACCTTCGAGGTGATGGCGCCGGCCCGCCGCTCCTGGTGGGCGTCTCCCGCCGGAAAGGGGGAGCGGTACCGCTTCCGGCGCACCGACGGCCCGGAATCCTGGACGGTCGTCTTCTCGGCGGACGAGGTCCTCCTGGAGCACGGCTCCACCGCCCCGGTGGACGTCGAGGCCGCGGGCTCCGCCTCCGACCTCGCGCTCTTCCTCTGGGGCCGCCTCACCGCCCCCGCCCTGAAGGTCACCGGCGACGACACCCTCCTCCCGCACTGGTTCACCCTGGTCCCGTCGGTCTGACGGGCCCGGGCGGGGCGGCGGCCCGGCGGGGTGCGGAGAGGGAGGCCCGATGAGGGGCCCCGGGCCGGAAAACTTCGCCCGGCCACGTACCATGGCGGCATGTCCTTCCTCCGCCGCCACCGCGCCGCCACACCCGCCGGCCCGGACTTCGACGTCCTGGCCATGGACCCGGGGGACTGGCCGGGCAATCTCGGGGCCGGGCTGCTGCCCGCGCCCGACGGTAGCTGCCAGGGTGTCTTCCTGCGCTACGACCTCTTCGGCGGACGCGGCCCGGCGATGATCATCGGCAACCTGCCCGAGGGCTCCCCCGCCCGGGACCTCTCCGACGGCCAGGTCCCCTTCGAGGTCGCGCAGCTCCTCGACGCCCTGGAGAACGACGAGGACGTCGAGGTCACCGGCATCGAGGACTGCCCGGTCATGCAGGGCGACAACCTCCTGATCGTCCGGAAGATCAAGCTGTCGGAGTCCCGCATCTCCTGCGTCCAGTTCGACCGCAGCGACAACGTGCTGGTCACCATCGCCAGCTGGGACCGCCCGATCACCGATGACCTCTACACCCTCCTGAAGCCCCTCCCCGCGGAGCTCTTCCAGCAGGGCTAGTACGTCCCGATCACGCGTCCGCGATGTCGTTCGCCGCCACGTAGCCGAACGTCATCGCGGGTCCGATCGTCGACCCGGCCCCGGCGTAGCTGTGGCCCATCACCGCCGCGCTCGCGTTGCTCGCCGCGTACAGCCCCCGGATCACCGAGCCGTCCGCCCGCAGTGCCCGGGCCCGTGCGTCCGTGACGATGCCGCCCTTCGTGCCGAGGTCGCCCGGGACGATCTTGAACGCGTAGAACGGCGGTGCCCAGATCGGGGCCAGGCACGAGTTCGGACGCACCCCCGGGTCCGTGTAGTAGTGGTCGTACGCCGTGTCGCCCCGGTGGAAGTCGGAGTCCGTCCCGTGCCAGGCCTGCGCGTTGAACCGGCCCAGGGTGGCCCGCAGCGCCGCCGCGGGAACCCCGATCTGGCCGGCCAGCGCGTCCCACGTCCACGCCTTTTTCGCCGCCCCCGTCTCGTACCAGGAGTCCGGGAACACGATCGTCGGCAGCACGTCCTTGAACAGGTACTTGTTGCGGTAATTCTGATCCACGATCAGCCACGCCGGGATGTGCGATCCGGGCGCGCCGCGGTCCTTCTCGTACATCACGTGCACCACATCGCTGTACGGGGCCGCCTCGTTGACGAACCGCGCGCCGTTCCCGTTCACGATCAGCCCGCCCGGCAGGGTCCGTTCGGCGAGGCAGAAGTACGGCTCCCCGGGCAGCGGGATCGACGGACCCCACCAGGCGTCGTCCATCAGCGCCAGCGCCGCCCCCGCACGCCGGCCCGCCCGGATCCCGTCGCCCGTGTTCTCCTTCGCGCCCACCGACCACTGGGTGCCGATCGGCTGCTGCTGGTACTGCGCCCGCATCTCCGCGTTGTGCTCGAAGCCGCCCGAGCCGACGATCACCCCGCGCCGGGCCCGTACGGTGCCCCGTACGCCCTCCTTCTCCACCACCACCCCGGTCACGCCGCCGCCCTCCTGGACCAGGTCCACCAGCGGACTGTTCAGCCAGACCGGCACACCCGCCCGCTGGAGTCCGGCGCGCAGCCCGGCCGCCAGGGCCTGGCCCATCGTCAGCGGCTTCTGCCCGAGCAGCGCCGCCCTCGTGCCGCGCGCCAGGCACTCCGTGGACACGGCCAGCCCCTTGGCGTTGACCGCCGCCAGGTTGAGCCACTTGTAGTCCGCGCTGAAGACCACCATCCCGGCGGGCACCGGCATGTACGCCGGGTTCAGCCGGGCCAGTTCGGCGCCCAGGATGTTGCCGTCGATCTGGTCCGGCTCGATGGACCGGCCGTTCGGCAGCCCGCCCGGCAGGTTGGGGTAGTAGTCGCTGTACCCCTCCATGAAGCGGAACCTGAGCGGGCTGTTGGCCATCACGAAGTCCAGCATCCGCGGACCGTGGGCGAGGAAGGCGGCCTGCCGGTCGGCCGGCACCTCGGGCCCGACGACGGCCGCCAGGTACGTCGCCGCCTTCTGCGGGGTGTCCGGCACCCCGGCGCCCAGGATCACCGAGTTGTTGGGCAGCCAGATCCCGGCCCCGGAGCGGGCGGCGGACCCGCCGAAGGTGGGTGCCTTCTCGACCACCAGTACGCTCAGCCCCCGCTGGGCGGCGGTGAGCGCGGCGGTCATCCCGGCGGCCCCGGACCCGACCACGACGACGTCGTACTCGCCGAGCGGAGGCCCGGCCTGGGCGCCGTCGGCCCGCGCCGCGGCGGCCGGCAGCACGGTGGCGGCGAGCACCCCGGCGCCGGTCCCGGCCAGGACGCTGCGGCGGGACGGGAGGGCTCCGGGGGACGTGCGTGAAGCGCTTGCGGACATGTGCAGGCTCCAGCGGAATGGGGAGGAGGGGAGTGACTCAGCATGTCTGATGCTGAGTCAGAAAAGGTGTTCTGGGGATCATGTGATGTCAAGGCATCCGGCGCCACCGCCGCCTCCGCAGAGGCGCCCTCCTCAAGGAACCGCGCGGCGTACACCCCGCACACGAGCGAAGTCCCGCGGCGGTGGGGGCCACGGGACTTCGCGATGGTGGGACGGACCGGCGGGATCAGCGGGTGCCGACCGCCGCGCGGACCGCTCGGCGGGCCATGCCGGCGTCGTCGTGCAGGCGGCGCAGCAGCAGCCGCTGCTCCTCGCCCGAGGACAGGGCACCCACCGGCAGGGGCTGAGCCGGGGCGGTCGCCAGCATCGAGCGCTGTACGGCCGTCTCGGACATCCGGATCTCCCGGGTCAGCACCAGCATCAGGTTCACCAGGAAGGCGTCCCGTACCGCCGGACCGGCCGACTGGGCGAGCCGGCTGATCTGGCTGCGCGCGGCCGGGGCGTCACCCAGTACCGTCCATAGGGTGGCCAGGTCGTAGCCCGGCAGGTACCAGCCCGCGTGCTCCCAGTCGAGCAGCACCGGCCCGGCCGGGGACAGCAGGAGGTTCGACAGCAGGGCGTCACCGTGGTTGAACTGCAGCCCGGTGCCCGACAGCTTCACGCCGTGCAGCAGCTTCTGCAGGTCACCGAGGTCCCGGTCGGTCAGCAGGCCCAACTCGTAGTCCCGGGCGATCCGCCGCGCGTAGTTCAGCGGGGTCCCGAACAGGTCGGCCGGCGGACGCCACTGGTTGACCCGGCACACCGCGCCGAGGGCCGCCCGTACGTCGACCCGCGGCGGGGCCTCCACGGGATGCCGCTGCAGCGCCGCGACCCGGCCCGCCATCCGCTCGACGATCAGTACGCAGTTCTCCGGGTCGGCGGCGATCAGCCGCGGCACCCGGACCGGCGGGCGGTGCCGGACGAACGCCCGATATGACCCTATTTCATGCCGGTACCGCTCGCGCCATTCAGGCGAGTGGTCCAGTAAAACCTTCGCGACGGCGGTCATCCGCCCGGTGGTGCCCACGAGGAGGACCGACCGGCCGCTGCGCCGCAGTACCTGGACGGGCGCGAATTCCGGACAGATCCGCTGCACCGAGGCGAGCGCGGTGCGCAGTTGCGCCCCCTGCGGCCCCGAGAGGTCGATTCTTCCGCTGAGCGGCTGCGATCCGGCCCCCGGCATCCGCCGCGCCCGTACGGCGCCCTGCACCGGAGCCGCGGGGCGGCCGGGTTCGAGGTAGGGGCCGCCGCTCGCGGGGAGCGTGCGGTGCGGCCGGACCGGGGCGGACACGGAGGACATTGATGCGTACATGGCGTTACGGATCCCTTCGTGCGCCGACGAGTTGCGTACGCCGCCCCGCCGGATCCCGTGCATCACCCTGGGGAGTTCCGCCGGTGACCGGGTCGGGGAGGCGCATTCCTACCTGACACCCGGCCGCGGGTGGCGGACCATCAGGCGTGCCCTGGCGAAGCCTGGCGAATAGTCGCTGGGCATCTGACGGCGGGTTACTGTCAACTCAGCCGAGAACCTGGGGGCTTGACGTGAGCAAAGGTCCAAACACCCGCTTGAACGACCTGTTCGGCCTGGCCGGCTGGTCCAAGGGCGAACTGGCGAGGATGGTCAACCGGCAGGCGGCGGCCATGGGGCACCCCCAGCTGGCCACCGACACCTCGCGGGTGCGGCGCTGGATCGACATGGGGGAAACCCCGCGCGAACCGGTGCCCACGGTACTGGCAGCACTGTTCACCGAGCGGCTCGGTCGTGTCGTGACCATCGAGGACCTCGGGTTCGTACGGCAGCGGCGCACCAGCAGACGGCAGCCGGGCGGGGCTCAGGAGAACCCCGACGGAATGCCGTGGGCGCCCGAACGCACAGCCGCGGTCCTCACCGAATTCACGGGAATGGACCTCATGCTCAACCGTCGCGGTCTGATGGGCGCGGGCGCCGTGCTCACCGCCGGCTCCGCCCTCACCAACGCCATGTACGACTGGCTCCACACCGACCCCGCGCTCGCCAAGGAGGCGCAGCGCTTCGGGGACTCCTTCCAGGCCGACCCAGCGGGCTACGACCGCTACGAGGCCGCGCCGATCGGCTCCCAGGAGATCGAGGCGCTGGAGCGCTCCGTCGAGGTGTTCCGCGCCTGGGACGCCTCCAGAGGCGGAGGGCTGCAGCGCAAGGCGGTCGTCGGCCAGCTCAACGAGGTGGGCGGCATGCTCGCCTACCACCACCCCGACCACCTCCAGCGGCGGCTGTGGGGGGTCGCGGCCAACCTCGCCGTGCTCGCGGGCTGGATGTCCCACGACGTGGGCCTGGAGCCCACCGCGCAGAAGTACTTCGTCATCGCCGCGCACGCCGCGCGCGAGGGCGGCGACCGGCCGCGCGCCGGTGAGGCGCTCTCCCGGGCCGCCCGCCAGATGGTCCACCTCGGCAAGCCGAACGAGGCCCTGGACCTGATGAAGCTGGCCCAGTCCGGGTCCGGCGAGCAGACCCTGCCCCGTACCCGCGCCATGCTGCACACGATCGAGGCCTGGGCACAGGCCGCCATGGGCAAGGGCCAGGCCATGCGCCGCACCCTGGGGGAGGCGGAGGAGCTGTTCGTGTCCGACAAGGGCGACGTGCCGCCGCCGAGTTGGATGCAGCACTTCGACGAGGCGGACCTGCACGGCATGCAGGCCCTGGCGTACCGCACCCTCGCCGACCACGACGCCACGGCGGCGCCCATCGCCGCCCGCCACGCCAGGCAGGCCCTGCGGCTGCGCGGCGACGGCTACCAGCGCTCTCAGATCTTCGACTACCTCTCGCTGGCCTCGGCCTGCTTCATCGCCGACGACCCCGAACAGGCCGACCGCTACGCCCGGCTCGCCCTGGTGTCGATGAACGAGACCTCCTCGCAACGGACGTGGGACCGGCTGCGCGAGATGTACCGGCTCACCGGCCAGTACTCCGGATACGCGCGCATCGAGGACCTGCGCGAGGAGATCGAACTGGCCCTCCCCGACATCCCGGCGGCGCGCAGCCCCCGCGGTTCGGTCGTGTAGTGCGGGAAGGCGTACGGAGACGAGAAAGGCCGCGCCTTCCGGCGCGGCCCACAAGTCCCCGACGCTGCAATGGCCCTACGAGTCCCTGACCCCAAGCTCCCTGACGGGGTCCCCGCGGTTACGAGCCGACCCGTGCCACCAGCACGCACGCGTCGTCCTCGCGCTCGCTCTCGCCGAACTCTTCGATCACCATGCGCACACAGTCCTGAGCCGACCGCGCCGCCGAGAAGCGCGGTGCGAGCGCCAGCAGTCGTTCCGTTCCGTCGGCCCGGCTGAACTCGATGCTGCGCGGCGTCAGTCCGTCCGTGTGCAGGACGAGCACGTCGCCCTCCTCGAGCCGCTCCTCGGCCTGTCCGTACGAGGCTCCGGAGGTCGCGCCCAGCAGTACGCCCTCGGGCGGCACCAGCGAGCGGCCGGAGCCGCGGCGGAACAGCAGGGGGGCCGGGTGGCCGGCCTGCGCCCAGGACAGCACGCGGCGCGCGGGATCGTAGCGGCAGCACACGGCCGACCCGAGGGCCGGCTGCACGGAGGTCTCCAGGAGCTGGTTCAGCCACCCCATCAGGGGCCCGGGCTCGATGCCGGCCATGGCCATGCCGCGCAGGGCGCCGAGCATCATCGCCATCCCGGAGGTGGCGGTCACCCCGTGCCCGGTGAGGTCGCCGACCGTCAGCAGTGAGCGTCCGTCGGGCAGTTCGAGCGCGTCGTACCAGTCGCCGCCGATCAGGGCGCTGGTCGCCGACGGCAGGTAGTGCGCGGCCACGTCCAGCGTTCCCGAGTTGCTGTGCGGGAACCGCAGGGAGCCGCGCCACGGGGGGAGCACGGCTTCCTGCAGCTCGACCGCCAGCCGGTGCTCGGTCTGCGCGATCTCCCGCTGGCGCTGCAGCGAGTCACGGGACTCGCGCACCGCCCGCTGGCTCCGGCGCAGTTCACTCACGTCCCGCAGCACGGCCCACATGGAGGCCGTGCAGCCGTCGGAGTCGAGTACCGGCTCGCCCCTCATGTGCAATGTCCGGACCCGGCCGTCGGCCCGGACGATGCGGAACTCGCCGTCGATCGCCTTGCCGTCCACCAGACAGGCCGTGACCCAGGCGGTGAGCAGCGGCTGGTCCTCGGAGAACAGGGTGGAGCCCAGTTCGTCGAGCGGGAGCGCGCCCGCCTCGGGGGACCGGCCGAAGATCTGGAACAGCTCGTCGGACCAACTGACCTCGTCGGTCAGCAGGTTCCACTCGGCGCTGCCGACCCGGGTCTGTGCCTCGGGTCCCGCTTCGGGCGCCGCCTGCGGGAGGAGGACGGTCTCCGGCGCGGGCGGCAGGCCTTCCTTGAGCTGACCCAGGTGCTCGCGCAGGTCGTCGAGGTGGTGCACGGCGAGATCGCACAGCGCGCGCTGCCAGCGGCCCTGGGCGTCGTCGTCGTCCACGACGGTGTCGCGGCGGACCGCGTCCACTTCACCCCGGAGGCGCCGGGTCTGCGAGATCAGTGCGTCCACCGACCCCGGCTCGGGCGGCTGCGCGGGACGGTCCGCGAACAGGTGGGACGGCATGAGAACTCCGATACAGGCGCGGCACGGCCAAGTCTGAAGGAAGGACCGGTTACGACTGTTGCACAGGCGGCGACGGCGTGTAAGGCGTTTGGCAACATCCGCAACGGTCTTGCTCCTGGCATATACCTCAGGCCTCACGACGTGTCTCTCCCGTACGAACGAATCCGGTCAGCCGAGGTCAGGCCGCCGTGATCGGCCCTGGCGCGTCCGCCTCGCCGGTCCCTCGCAGATGGGCGCCGACGAGCCGGAACCGGTCCGGAAGCGACGGCCGGAAACAGGCCCTCGGTGCACGCCGGTTCGAGCGTACGGCCGAGACGTGCGAGCCCCGCGCCTCCGTTCGGGTCGGGAGGAACGCCCCTGGCGCTGTACCCCCGAACGAATGACCCCCTCCGCCGTCCGGCGCCCTGCCCCGCGCTCCGCCCCCCCAGTCTTCCCACCACACCCCTTGATCGCTACCCTACGTGTCGGTAATGAGCCGGGGGTGGTCCGCGAGACACGCGGGCCCGCGCAGGTGGGGACGACACGCATGACCGGGCAGAACCACCCGGCGGGGCAGAGCCGCCGTTCCTTCCTCACCTATCTGGTCGCGGCGCCGACGCTCGCCCTCGTCACCCGCGCGGGCGCCGACGCGCTGGCCCCGCAGCCCGCCCACGCCGTGGTGCCCAGCCTGCCCGCCATCGCCGACGTGATCGACCTCGGCGACCTGTTCATCCTGGCCGGCGCACCCACCTCCGCACTGCTGGCCCTCGCCGTCGAGGCGGACGGGACCATCCGCTTCCGGCTGCCGCGCGAGGAGGTCGGCCAGGGCCTCACCACCGCCGTGGCCATGCTCGTCGCCGAGGAGCTGGACGCGCCGCTCGCCGCCGTACGCGTCGAACTGGACGACGCCCGGCCCGAACTGCTCTTCAACCAGCTCACCGGCTCCTCCAACTCCATACGCTCCCTCTACGGGCCGGTCCGCCAGTGCGCGGCCACCGCCCGGGCCCGGCTCGTGGCGGCCGCCGCCCGCCGCTGGAGCCTCTCCCCGGCCGCCCTGACCACCGCGAACGGCGCCGTCCGCGCCCCGGACGGCCGCAGCGCCGACTACGGCTCGCTCGCGGCGGCAGCCGCCGACCCGGGCTTGGTCATCCTCGGCGCCACCCCCAAGAAGACGGCGCAGCACACCCTGGTCGGCAGGCCCACCGGCCGTGTCGACGCCCGCGCCATGGTCACCGGAGCCCAGCGGTACACCCTCGACCTCGACGTGCCCGGCGCGAAGCCCTGCGTGGTGCGCCGGCCGCCCACCCTCGGCGGCAGCGTCCGCGCCGTCGCCAACCTCGCCGCCGTGAAGGCCATGCCCGGCGTCCTGCACGTGGTGACCGTCCCGACCGGGGTCGCGGTCGTCGCCGAGACCTTCGGGCAGGCCCTCTCCGCCAAGACCGCCCTCCAGGTCACCTGGGGGCCGGGCCCCGCCGACGCGCTGTCCGACGCGCAGATCCGTACCAAGCTGCGCGCCGCCACCCCGCCGCTGCTGGTGCCGCCGCTGCTGACCCCGTACGTGGACGCCGAGTTCGACTTCGCCTTCGTCAGCCACGCCCCGATGGAGACCAACTCCGCCGTCGCCGACGTACGGGAGGACCGCGCCGAGATCTGGTCGGGCCTCAAGTCCCCCATCGTGGCCCGCCAGACCATCGCCGCCGACCTCGGCCTGCCCCTGGACAAGGTCACCGTGCACGTCGTCCAGGCCGGCGGCTCCTTCGGCCGCCGGCTCTTCTTCGACGCGGCCCTGGAGGCGGCCCGGATCTCCAAGGCCTGCCGCCGCCCGGTCCGGCTGATGTGGACCCGCGTGGACGACACCCGGCACGGCCGGATGCGCCCCGCCACCCACCACCGGATCCGGGCCACCCACCTGCTGGGCGAGATCCTCAGCTTCGAGCACCGCGTCGCCGCCGCCGAGACCGACTTCCGGCACGGCCTCGGCGAGATCATCACCGCCACCGCCGCGCACCTGCCGCTCGGCATCGGCAACGCGACCCTGGCCCAGACCCTGTTCCTGACCACCGTGAAGTCCCCGTACCACTTCGGACTCACCACCCAGGCGCTCACCGAGGTGCCGACCGGCATCCCCACCGGCTCCTGGCGCTCGGTGTACTCCGCCAACACCCGCGGAGCCGAGGAGATCGTGGTCGACGAACTGGCCGCCGCGACCGGCCGGGACCCCTACCGGTTCCGCCGCACCTTCCTGAAGACCGCCGCCCAGCGGGCCGTGCTCGACAAAGCCGCGACGGAAGGGCAGTGGGGGCGGCCGATGCCGGCGGGATGCGCGCAGGGCATCGCCTTCCACGAGGAGTACAAGTCCCGCACCGCGTGCCTCGTCGAGATCGACACCCGCGACCCGGAGCACGTGCGCGTGACCAAGGCCGTCATCGCCGTGGACGTGGGCCTGCCCGTCAACCCGCGCGGGCTCGAGGCCCAGATGATCGGCGGCCTCACCGACGCCATCTCCACCACCCTGCGCGCCGGACTGCACCTGGACAAGGGCCTTCCGCTGGAGGGCAGTTACAGCCAGTTCCACTGGGCCCGGCAGCGCGACACCCCGCGCGACGTACGGGTCCACGTGCTGCCCGCCACCGGCGAGGAGCCGGGCGGCGCGGGCGAGCTCGGCGTCCCCGCCGCGGTCGGCGCGATCGCCAACGCCTGGGCCCGGGCGACCGGTTCCAAGCCGCGCAGCTTCCCCCTCGACTTCGACGTCGACTTCACCCCCTACCCGCGATAGCCCGCAGCCAGGAGTCCGCCGTGCCCTCCCACACCTTCACCGTCAACGGGCGGAGCGTCACCGTGGACGCGCCCGACGACCTGCCCCTGCTCTGGGTCCTGCGCGACATGCTGGGCGTCACCGGCCCCAAGTACGGCTGCGGCGTGGACGTCTGCAAAGCCTGCACCAGCCACCTCGACGGCACCGATGTCCGGCCGTGCGTGGTGCCCGTCTCCGCCTGCGCGGGCAAGACGGTGACCACCATCGAGGGACTGGCCGACGGGGACGACCTGCATCCCGTACAGGAGGCCTGGCTCGAACAGGACGTCGCCCAGTGCGGCTTCTGCCAGCCCGGCCAGATCATGGCGGCCGTGGCCCTGCTGGGGCGCAACCCCAACCCCACGGACGAGGACATCGACGCCATCGCCAACATCTGCCGCTGCGGCACCTACTTCCGCGTCCGCGAGGCCATCCGCAGCGCGGCCGCCCGCATGTGAGCGGCGGCGGACCCCGGAATTTCCCCCGCGGATGCCGGGATCCAGCCGCTCGTGGCCAAACCTATCCGGGTCAGGGGCCGTTCGCAGGGTTCGCTCCGCCCAGTGAGGGCGCGAGACGGGTATCACTGCGCACAGCGTGCGGCGGGTGGTTCAATGCCGCGGTGTCCCGGTCAGACGACATCCTCAAGGTCCACCGGCTCGCCCACACCGGGGGGTCGGCGGCGCTGCTGGAATGGCTCGCCGCCCGCCTGGGCGGGTGGGCCGGGGTGGTGGACGCCGAGCAGGGGCGCGGGCCGGAGTCCGCCCTGCGCGGGGTCGCCGAGATGAACGTCCGCGGTGTCCGGTCCGCCGTCCTGTACGGGGCCGGGACCGCCACGCTGCTGTTCGCGCTCGACGGCGGGCGCGCGCTGGCCGCCGTACTGGACCAGCCGCCGGCGCCGCAGGCGCCCACCCTGCTCGCGGACGCCGCCGTACCGCTGGCCCTGGTCCTGCGCGCCGAGGAGGCCGCGCGGCGGGAGGCGCGGGCCGGGCTCGCGGAGGCGCGGGCCCGCGAGGCGGTGCTGCACCTGCTGATGAACGGCCGGCTCTCCACCGCGCACCAGGTGGCCGAGGCGCTGGGCCCCTCGCTGCCCGAGCCGATGCGCATGTACGTCGCGGAATGCCGGACTGGCCGGCGCGCGGAAGTGACCCGGCGGTGCGAGGAACTGACGGGCGGCCGGGCCTGGATCGTGCGCTGCCCGGTCTACGTGCGCCACCTCATCGTGCTCGTCCCGGCGGACCTGGCGTCCGCCCGGGCCGACCACGACCCCCTGGCCGGGGCGCTGGTGGAGGTGGACCCGGACTGCGTGGTCGGGGTCAGCGGCGAGACGAGCCTGCGCGAGGCCCCGGCCGCCTACACCCAGGCCTTCCACGCCCTGGCCGTCGCCCGCGGCCGGGGCGAGCGGCACGCCCGGTTCGGGCCGGGTCCCGAGCTCGCGCTCGCCGCCCACGGGGCCGGGGCCGGCTGGGCCGGGGCCCTGCTCGCGCCGCTGCACGCGTACGAGCCCCGGCGCCCCCAGGACCCCGGCGGGCAGGAACTGCGGGCCACGGCCCACGCATGGCTGAACTTCTCCTCGCACGCGACCCGGCTGCTGAAGATCCACCGCAACACCCTGGCCGCCCGGCTCCGCCTGGTCGAGACCCTGCTCGGCCTGGACCTCGCCCGCCTCGGGGACCAGGCGGCGCTCTCGCTGGCCCTGAGACTGACCCCGGGCGGGCAGGCCGGGGAGGGTGGGACGGCCCAGGCCGCGCAGCCCGGGGAAGGTGCGGCGGCCCCTGCGGCCCCGGCGCCCCCGGCGGCCCCTGCGGCGCAGGCCGCCCCCGATCTCGACGGGCTGCTGCGCGATCCGCGCCTGACCGCCTGGGCCCGTGCCCATCTGCGGCCGCTGACCGGGCCCGACGCCCCGTCGGGCGCCCGCGCCACCCTGCGTACCTGGCTGGCGCACGACGCCCAACTCGGCCCGGCGGCGGCTGCGCTGGGCGTCTCCGTCCCCGGCGCCCGCAAGCGGCTGACCCGCATCGAGGCGCTGCTGGAGCGCTCCCTGCTCCAGTCCCCGAGTGCCCGCTACGACCTGTGGCTGGCCCACCGGGCGGAGGAGCTCGCCAGGTGACACCGTCACCAAAAGGGACGAATCGCGCAATACATGCCCGATCATGCCTCAATGAGGCGTATCAATGCGAAACGCGTACTGGTCGGTGAACCCCTCGACACCGCCCGGATGGGCGAGACCCTGCTCCCCAAGCGGCTCGCCCTGCCGATCTTCTGCAGCGACCCGCTCTCCTCCGTGGCCTACGCCACCGAGGAGATCCTGCTGATCCTCGCCCTCGGCGGCGTCGCGCTGCTCCACCTCACCTGGTACGCGGCCGCCGCCATCGTCCTTCTGCTCGTCGTCGTCATCGCCTCCTACCGGCAGACCTGCCACGCCTACCCGGGCGGCGGCGGCGCCTACATCGTCAGCTCCGAGAACCTCGGACAGACCGCCGCCCTGACCGCCGCCAGTGCCCTGCTCGTCGACTACGTGATGACCGTCGCCGTCTCCGTGGTCTCCGGGGTCGCCGCGATCACCTCGGCCATCCCCGCACTCAACGACCACGAGGTCGGCCTGTCGGTGGGGTTCGTGGTGCTGCTGACCCTGATGAACCTGCGCGGCGTACGCGAGTCGGGCCGCGTCTTCGCCCTCCCCGCCTACGGCTTCGTCCTCGTCATCTACATCATGTTCGCCTGCGCCGCCGTACGGATGGCGACCGGCGACAGCATCCGCGCCGAGTCCGCGCACCTGCCCATCACCGAGGCCGGCACCTACACCGGCCTCGCCCTGGTGCTCCTCGCGATGCGCGCCTTCGCCTCCGGCTGTACCGCCCTCACCGGTGTCGAGGCCATCAGCAACGGCGTGCCCGCCTTCCGCAAACCCAAGGCCAAGAACGCGGCGACCACCCTCGCCGCGATGGGCGTGCTCTCGGTGACCATGTTCATGGGCATCACCGCGCTCGCCATGACGTACCAGGTGCACGTCGCGGCCGACCCCACCGAGCTGGGCCTGCCACCGGGCACCCCCACCTCCACCGCCCTCGCCCAGATCGGCCGCGCCACCTTCGGGAGCTGGCACTTCCTCTTCTACCTGCTCCAGGCCGTCACCGCGGGCGTGCTGATCCTCGCCGCGAACACCGCCTTCAACGGGTTCCCGATGCTCGCCTCGATCCTGGCCAAGGACCGGTACGCGCCCCGCCAGCTCTTCAACCGCGGCGACCGGCTCGTCTACTCCAACGGCGTCGTGCTGCTCGCGCTCGCCGCCATCGCCCTGATCGTCGCCTTCGACGCCGAACTGACCCGGCTCATCCAGCTCTACATCATCGGCGTCTTCGTCTCCTTCACCCTCTCCCAGGCGGGCATGGTCCGGCACTGGAGGAGGGAGCTGGCCTCACCCGCCACCCCGCGCGGGGAGCGGGTGCACATCCACCGCCGGCTCGCCATCAACGCGGTCGGCGCCTCCTTGACCGCCCTGGTCCTGGTCATCGTCCTGCTCACCAAGTTCACGCACGGCGCCTGGCTCGTCGTCATCGCCATGCCGCTGCTGTTCCTCGGCATGAAGGGCGTGCGCCGCCACTACGACCTGGTCGCCCGGCAGGTCGCCGTCGCCCCCGGCACGAAACCGCGCAAACCCGCCCGCCACCACGTCCTGGTCCTGGTCGCCTCCGTGCACGCCCCCACCCTGAAGGCCCTCGGCTACGCGCAGGCCCTGCGCCCCGACACCCTGACCGCGGTCACCGTCGCCGCGGACGAGGCGGAAGCGGCCCGGCTGCGCGAGGTGTGGGCCGAGCACGCCCCGGGCCTCCCGTTGAAGATCCTGCACTCCCCGTACCGCGAGGTGGTGGGCCCCATCCTGGCCCACGTCGAGGAGCTGGCGGCGGACGCGTCGACGGACGTGCTCTCGGTGGTGATCCCGGAGTACGTGGTCGGCCACTGGTGGGAGCAGCCCCTGCACAACCAGAACGCGCTGCGGCTGAAGGCCCGGCTGCTGTTCACTCCGGGGGTCGCGGTGATCGACGTGCCGTACCTGCTGGAGTCCGCGAAGACCCCGCACGCGCCGTAGCGGAGGCGGTTCGCTGGGCCACCGCCGCGTGCGCCAGCGCCAGTTCCACCACGTGCCGGGGGTCGGCCAGGGAGCGGCCGGTGAGCTGCTCGAGGCGGCGCAGCCGGTTCGAGACGGTGTTGCGGTGGCAGTACAACCGCTGAGCGGCGTACGTCGTCGAGCCCTGGCAGGCCAGCCAGGTGCCCAGCGTGGTCAGCAGCAGCCGGCGGTCCTCGGCGGGCAGGGCCAGCACCGGACCCAGCACCACCGTCCGCAGACGCCCGGCGAGTTCGTCCTGGGCGGCGACCAGCGCCGCCGGCAGCCCCTCGTCCAGCAGGGCGGTGCGCGGGCCGCCGGACTCGGGGGCGGTGCGCAGCGCCAGGGCGGCCAGCCGGTACGCCCGGGCCAGCTCGGCGGGCGCCTCCACGACCGGGCTGACCCCGGCGCGGACCCCGAGCGGTGCGAGCATGTCCCGTACGGCTTCCAGCGGATGGTGGCCCAGCTCCACCAAGCCGGTCTCGCCGCCGGCGCGGATCCGCCACAGCACGCGGGGCGCTCCGGCGGCGACGCTGTCCGCGGCCGCTTCCGCCGCCCCGGGCGCGCCGTCGGCGGCCACCACGAACACGGCGAGGCGGCCGCGTTCGGGCAGTCCCAGCTGCGCCGCCGCCTCGGAGGCCGTCGGGCCGCCGGGGGCCGGCGCGCCGTCCAGCAGCACGTCCAGCAGGGCCGCGCGGCGCTCCCGGTCGCGGTCCGAGCGGGCGGCCTCCGCGCGCCGGTAGGACTCGGACACCGCGTCCGTCAACTGGTCCAGTACGTCCCACAGCGCGCTCGCGCCCGGCAGCAGGCGGGGCAGCGCGGAGCGGTCGTGCGCGGCCACGGCCTCGGTGAGAGCAGCCCACAGCAGCCGACCGCCACTGCGGTAGGCCCGCAGCAACGAGGAGAGCGGCAGCCCCTGTTCGGCCCGCAGCGTGCCGGTGGCCCGGGCGTCGGCGAGCTCCACCGGAAGGCCGCGGGAGCTGCGCACCAGGCCCTCGACGGCCTGGCGGAGGTTGTGGTGGATCCGCTCGCGCAGCTCGGCCCGGCCGAGCAGGGCGGCGTACGCGGGGTCCTCGGCCAGCGTCCGGTCGGCGAGCCGGTCCGCCGCCACGGCCAGGCGGCGGGCCAGGTCCTCGCGTATCTCCTCGATGATCCGCTCCATGACGGGCCAGCCTGACACGGGGGAGGGGGCGGTGGGGAGGGCCCGGACCGGTCCATCCGCTACCTTGTGCTAAGCACTGCGCGTGCAGTGCTCACATGACGTGCCGCACCCGACCAGGGACCTGCCCATGCGCCAGAACCCGCAGCGCCGCGCCGCGCTGCTCGACGCAGCCATCGAAGTCCTCGCGCGCGAGGGCTCGCGAGGCCTGACGCTGCGCGCGGTGGACGCGGAGGCGGGCGTGCCCACGGGAACGACCTCGAACTACTTCGCCAACCGGGCCCAGCTGCTCGTGCAGATCCTGCACCGCACGCGCGAGCGGCTGGTCCCGGACCCGGCGGACCTGACCGGCCCGCTGGACGCCCGGGTGCTGCTCGGCGAGCTGCTGGACCGGATGCGCCGCGAGCGCAGCGTCCACATCGCCATGCTCGAGCTGCGCCTGGAGGCCACCCGCCGTCCCGAACTCCAGGCGGAGCTGGCCGGGTTCCTGGCCTCGGAGCTCGAGGAGAACGTCGCCTGGCACCTGGAGTCCGGCCTGCCCGGCGACCGCCGGGGAGTGGTGCTGCTCTACCTCGCCATGCTGGGCCTGATGGTGGACGACCTGACCGCCCCGACCCTGCTGGACGCGCACCCGGTGGAGGGCCTCATCGAAACACTGGCCGAGCGCCTCCTGCAGGGGCAGCCTCCGGCGCAGCGCTCCGCGGGCGGCTCGGCTGTGCCGGCGTCGGGCGTCTGAGCTGCACGGATGGGGTTTTGCCCGGGCCGTGGGGTTTGTGACACTGGCGGGGTGAATGCCACCGACCTGTTCCACCAGTTGCTGCGCCGGAAGATCGCGCCCGCCCTGCGCGACGCCGGGTTCACCGGGGCCGGGCTCGAGTACCGGCTCCGGGAATGCGCGCCCGATCATGCGCTGGTCGGGTTCCAGCGAAGTGCCGGCGACGGTGACGGGGAAGAGCGGTGCAGGTTCACGGTCAACCTGCGGGCCGTCCTGCACGAGGACCACGAAGCCCTGCGGCGCAGGCGCCCGGCGCTCGGGAGCAGGATTTCGGCCAATCGCGTCGGGCCCGTCGGGTGGCACATGCGGATCGGGCAGCTGCTCGGCCATCCGCACGACCACTGGTGGACGATCACCGACCAGCGCAGCGCCGACCGAGCCGCCGACGACGTCCTCGCCCAGGTCCTGCGCCACGCGGTGCCCGCCCTGTGGGCCGGGCTCACCGACCTGGCCCCGGAGCACGGCCCGGCCCTCGATCCGGTGCCCGACTGCCTGGACCCGCACTGCTTCGAGAGCGACGGCGGCCCGCGCCCGGCAGCGGGGGCTCCCGCGCCCGAGGAGCTCGAGGACGCGGTCGTCGTCGAGGTGGGCGAACGCCGGTCCAGCTACGTCATCACCTTCCTCGACGAGGCGCGTGACCGGGAGACCAGGCTGCACATCGACGCCCCCTGGCGCCTCGAACAGCCGCTCTTCGGCTGGGTGCGGGTCGGCTACGGCCGCGAGGGCGATGTACGGACGGCCCCCTCCGTGGGCAGCTCCCTGCCCACCCACCCCCTGGCCCTGCTCGGCGAACTCACCCTGTGCCACGTCGACTCGGCGCAGACCAAGCCCGACGGATCCCTGCTCCTGGCCTTCGAACAGGGCACCCCGCGCGAGACCGGCCTCACCGTCGCCGGAACCCCGCACGCCCTCGCCGTGGACACGCCCTGGCATCTCGAGGACTGGACCGAGGGCCGGTGATCTTATGCTCAGGTTTACGCGAGTCAGCTGGTTTTGCGGCTGGTGAGGGACTTTGATGGCTCTGCCAGGCCTCGTACCGGACCAGGGGGACTACTCATGGGCGCCGACCACAGCCAGCAGCACGACCAGGACCACACCCAGGACCACACCCGGGACCACGGTCAGAAGGACAGCACACCCACCCTGATCGGTTCCGTCCAACGCGCGCTGCGCCTCCTGGAAGCGATGTCCGCGGAAGGCGGGGTGACGGCCAAGCGGCTCGCCCGCCTCACCGGGATCCCCCTGCCCACCGTCTACCACCTGCTGCGCACCCTCAGCCACGAGGGCTACGTCCTGCGCGAGGGCGGGTCGTTCCGGCTCTCGGACGATCTTCCGCTCGCTTCGTGATCAAAAGTCGACGGGTTCCGGCCAAGCTGCCGCGCGGTTCGGCGCATGTTCCAGCGGAAAATGCCAGAACCCCCTTCCGCACTGTGGAACTTGAGTAAGTTCCCTCCTGTCGCGCCGTACGACCGTGCACTCCGCACGTCCGGCCGGGAGGGGAGCCCGCGTGCCCGGGATCGACGAATGCCTGCTCGAAGCCATGGCCCTGCCTGGTGCGCGGGGGGCCGCGCTGGTCGACTGGAGCAGCGGACTGGCCCTCGGCACAGCGGGGGACTCGCCCGTGGGGGACCACGAGACCACCGCCGCCGAGACCGCCGAGCTGGCCCGGGCGGCCGCCGAGTACGAGTCCTTCGCCCCGGCGGCGGACGCCGCACCCGGTGAGGCGGCCCCCGGTGACGCCACCGGACAGCCCGTCGAGGACCTCATCGTCACCACCCGCACCGGCTACCACGTGCTGCGCTTCGTCGAGACGAGCTTCGACAGCAGCGTCTTCCTGCACCTGTGGCTCGACCGGGCCGACGGCAACCTCGCCCTCGCACGCCTCAGACTCCGCGCCCTGGCGGAGGGGCTGGTACTCAGATGATGACCGTCGTCCCGGCCCCGACCGTGTCCGTCGCCGTCTCCCCCCTCCTCACCCGGCTCGCCGCCGAACGCGCAACCGGCGCCCTGTTACGCGACCGGGGCACCCTCTTCCTGGAGAACGGCAACGTCGTCCACGCCGAGAGCCCGGCCACCCCGGGCCTGGAGGTGCTGCTCACCACCGGCGGCGGCCTCGCCCCCGAGCGCTGGCGCGAGGCCGTGGACCGGGCCGGCGCCCGCCGCCAGGTCGCCCGCTTCCTCGTCGACAGCGGCGGCCTCGCGGGCGGGGAGCTGGAGATCTGCCACCTCGCCGCCATCTTCGACGCCGCCTTCTTCGCCCTCTCCCCGGGCAGCGGGCCCTCCCGCTTCCGCCGCGGGGCCACCCACTGGATCGGCTCCGTCCGTTCCGTCCCGGCCGCCGCCGTGGAACGCGAGACCCGGCGCCGCAGGGAACTCCTCGACGCGGTCTGGCCCTACCCGCTGCTGGACACGGCCCCGGTGGTACCGCGGGCCGCCGCACCCGGCCAGACCGTCACCGCCCGGCAGCGGATCCTGCTGCGCCAGGCCGACGGCGTGCGCACCCCGGCGGACCTCGCGTGGGTCCTGGGCCGGCCCGCCTTCCACACGCTGCTCGACGTAAGGCGCCTCGCGGCGGCCGGCCTCGTCGAGACCCCGCACACCCCGGCTCCGCCACCGGCCGCGGAGCCCCTGCCCGACTGGATGACCCAGGCCCAATCCCCGGACGTGGCGCTGCTCCGCCGGTTACGCGACGCACTGGAGGCAAGCCTGTGAGGCTCCCGCTGCGACCGGCCCTGCGAGCCGACCGCTCCGAGCGGAGGCAGCCCGAAAGGAGAAGGGCCGACATGAGCACGGTGCCCCCCGAGGCGGAGGCCGAGATACTCGCCGAGCTCCGCAGGCTGCGGGCCCGCGTGCCCCAGCTCACAGGCGCCCTCGCCGCCAGCGCCGACGGCCTCGTGCTCGCCCAGGACAGTGCCGCCGCCGAGGGCGAGACCATCGCGGCCCTGACCGCGGCCGCCCTCGGCGTCGCCCAGCGGCTGAGCGACAGCACCGGCCAGGGCGGGTTCCGCGAACTGCTGGTGCGCGGCGAGCACGGCTACGTGGCCACCTACGCGGCGGGCGAGGCGGCCGTCCTCACCCTGACCGCGGAGACGCGCGTCAACGTCGGGCGCCTCCACCTCGAGGCCCGGCGCTCCAGCCTGCGCATAGCCGAGCTCATCGACCACACCCTCGGGCGGCGGGGCGCCGGCTCCCTCCCCGCCCCGCCCCTGCCGCCCGTACCGCCCGCCCCACCCGTCCTGCCCGCCTGACCCGTACCAGCCGGCACCAGACCCCAACGGATCCGGTAACGCCCAGCAAGGAACGAGAAAGAGGAACCAGTCATGGCAAACGTCGAGACCACACTCAAGGAAGCCACCACCATCGAGGGCGCGCTCGGCGCCGCCCTGGTCGACTACGGCAGCGGAATGGCCCTCGGCACCGTCGGCGGCGGCAAGGACCTGGACCTCGGGGTCGCCGCCGCGGGCAACACGGACGTGGTCCGCGCCAAGGTCCGCACGATGGAGATGCTGGGCCTCAACGACGAGATCGAGGACATTCTCATCACCTTGGGGAACCAGTACCACCTGATCCGCCTCTTGAAGGGCAGGGGTTCCTCGGGCTTCTTCCTCTACCTCGCCCTCGACCGGGGGCGGGCCAACCTCGCGATGGCCCGTCACCAGCTGAAGAAGATCGAGGCGGAGCTGGAGATCTGACCGGGGGGCCTCCTCCCGGCCGCGCCCCGCCGGGCGGCGCGGCTGCGCGTCGCCGAGGTGGCGGGCGGCTGAATTCTTTGCCGTCCGCCCCGGCGATCAGCCGTGGTATGCCCGCTATCGGAGGAGTTCATGATTCTGCTACCTAGTAAGATGCTGTGAGTAGCTGATCATCAATAAAGCACAAAACGCTGGAGAACCCGCCACCCATGCCCCCGCGCCTGAGCATCGTCGTCCCCGTCTACAACGTCGAGCTCTACCTCGACGAGTGCCTGGAATCCATCGCCGCTCAGACCTTCGAGGACTTCGAGGTCATCCTCGTGGATGACGGGTCCACGGACACCAGCGCCGTCATCGCCAAGGCGTTCGCCGCACGAGACAAGCGCTTCCGGGTCGTCATGCAGGAGAACGCCGGCCTCGGCGCCGCCCGCAACGCCGGCGCCCGCCACCTCCACCCGGACAGCGAGTACCTGGCCTTCGTCGACAGCGACGACACCATGCCGGACTACGCCTACCAGCGGATGATCGAAGCCCTCGACGAGACGGGCTCGGACTTCGCCGGCGGCAACGTGAAGCGCTTCCGCTCCGTCGGCATGCAGCAGTCCTGGGGTCACCGGGCAGCCTTCGCCAAGACGCAGCTGAAGACCCACATCTCCAGGTTCCCGGCGCTGGTCACCGACCGCACCGCGTGGAACAAGGTCTACCGGCGCACCTTCTGGGACGAGCACGGCTTCCAGTACCCGGAGGGCATCCTCTACGAGGACGCCCCGGTCAGCATCCCCGCGCACTACTTCGCCTCCAGCGTCGACATCCTCAGCGACTGCGTCTACCACTGGCGCGTCCGCGAGACCGGCGAGCGCTCCATCACCCAGCGCTCCACCGACCCGGTCTCCCTCATCGACCGCGTGAAGTCCGTCCGCCTGGTCCGCGAGTCCCTCAAGGCCAAGCAGGGCGCCAAGTACGTCCGCTACCTCCGCGACTACGACTACAACGTGCTGAGCGAGGAACTCCCGCTCATCTACAAGTACGTCGGTGAAGGCGGCGCCGACTTCCGCGCCGCGTTCGTCAAGGAGGTCGGCGGCCTCGTCCGCGAGATCGGCACCGCCCCCTGGTCCGACCTGACCGTCGCCGACCGCCTGAAGGCCTTCCTGGCCAGCGAAGGCCGCGTCGAGGACTTCATCGCGCTCCAGAACCACCAGCGCGACTACCACTACAGCGTGCCGGTCAAGGGAATCGCCCGCCCGCAGGCGGACTACCCCTTCCTGCAGGGCCGCCCGCCGGTCCCCGCCAAGATCCTCACCCTCGGCCCGCGCGAGCGCCGCGTCGTCAGCCGTCTCGAGCAGGCGGCCTGGGCCGACGGCAAGCTGCTCCTGCGCGGCTACGCCCTGCCCGGCCACCTCGGCGCGGAGAGCCGCCTCGGCTCCCGCAAGATGCTGATCTTCCGCGAGGGGGGCAAGCGCCGCCGCTCCGTGGTCAGCACCCGTACGGTCGCCTCCCCGATGGCCACCGTGAAGGCCCCGCACCTCGCGCTGCGGCACGCCGACTGGGCCGGCTTCACCGCCGTCGTCGACCCCTCGATCTTCCAGTCGGGCGGCAAGTGGCACGAGGGAATATGGACCACCTCCGTCGCCGTCACCGGGGCCGGCGGCCTGCACCGCGCCCGCCTCAGGGGCGGTGAGCACGACACCGGCCACAACCCGCCCGCGCACTGGGTGGCCCCTGACGTCCGTGTCGTCCCGGCGGTCACCAGCTCCCTGACCATCCAGGTCGAGATCGTCCGCGCCCGCGCCCTGGACGTGCGGCCCGCCGGCGACGACGCCGTCGAGATCATCGGCGAGCTCGCGGCCGCGGTCGGCGCCGACGCCACCCTGCGCGCCGTCCACGTCTCCACCGAGACCACCCTCACCTTCCCGCTGGAGACCGGTGCGGCCGTGTCCGGCCGCACCCCCTTCACCGCCCGCGTGCCGCTGGCCGACCTGGCCGCCGTACCGGACGCCCCGTGCGAGCCGGGCGAGTGGACCCCGGAGCCCTGGAGCCTCTCCGTGATCGGCGCCGACGGCACCGAGCACCGGCTGGCCCACGACGAGCGCGGCGGCTTCACCGGCCTGGTCCTGCCCCTGCCCGGCGGGGCCGAGGACCGCGCCCTCTTCGCCAAGCGCGGCAACACCGGACACCTGACCCTCTCCGTGCAGCCCTCGCCGCCGCTGATCGACGCCGTCGAGGCCAAGGACGGCACCGTGAGCCTGCGCGGCCGGTTCGTCGCGCCCACGGACGAGCCGTACGAGTTCGTCCTGCACAACGCGCACGGCGTGGAGTTCAGCTACCCCGTCACGCGTGACGGCGACACCTTCGCGGCCACCTTCGAGCCCGTGCTCCCCGAGGCGTACGCGGGCCGCACCACGCTGCCCGAGGGCCGCTGGTGGCCCACCCTGCGCCCGGCCGCCCAGGGCGGTACGACCGCGGGCCTGCTCGGCGTCGACCGTGGCGCCCCCGTGCAGATGAGCCCCGGCCTGCTCTTCGCCGGACCGCACCCCCTCACCGTGCAGGGCCGCCGGATGCGGGTCGAGACCCGCTTCCACGACCGCATGGTGCTGGTCGCCGACCCGCTGCTCAGCCCGCACGACCGCTCCCGGTACGCCCAGCGCGTCGCCCGCTTCGAGACCTACCCGGCGCAGCGCGCCCTGCCCGTCAAGGACGTCGTCGTCTACGACACCTTCCAGGGCAACGCCGCCGGCGACTCCCCCCGCGCCATCCACGAGGAGCTGGTGCGCCGCGGCGAGAAGCTGGAGCACATCTGGCTGGTCCGCGACGGCCGCGCAGAGGTCCCCGCGACCGCCCGCGCCGTGCAGTACGGCAGCGTGGAGTCCTGGGAGCTGCTGGCCCGCGCCCGCTACTACGTGACCAACGACAACGTGCCGCCGCACTTCGAGCGCCGCGCCGGGCAGGTCGTCGTCCAGACCTGGCACGGCACGCCGATCAAGCAGATCGGCCACGACTTCGTGCACGACTACTACACGAGCCCGGAGATCCTGGAGGGGCTGGCGCACGACAGCGCCCAGTGGACCCTGCTCGCGTCCCCCGGCTCGTACGCGACGCCCGTCCTCAAGCGCGCCCTCGGCTACGACGGCGAGGTCATCGAGGCCGGCAGCCCGCGCACGGACGCACTGGTCCGGCCCGACGCGGATCGCGTCGCCGAGGTCCGGCGGCGGCTCGGCCTGCCCGAGGGCAAGAAGGTCGTCCTGTACATGCCCACCTGGCGGGAGAACTGCGAGGGCTGGTCCGGCGGCTACAAGCTCGACTTGCGGATCGACCTGGAGCAGGCCCGCCGTGAGCTCGGCGAGGACCACGTCCTGCTGGTCCGCGGCCACCACCACGTGGGGGAGCAGGTCCGCGAGGGCGTCCGCGACGGATTCGTCGTCGACGTGTCCCGCTGGCCCGACGCCACCGACCTACTGCTGGTCGCCGACGTGCTGATCTCGGACTACTCCTCCGCGATCTTCGACTTCGCGCTCACCGGCCGGCCGATCCTGCTCTTCACGTACGACCTGGCGCACTACAAGAGCACCCTGCGCGGCTTCAACTTCGACCTGGAGGCGAAGGCCCCCGGCCCGCTGCTGGCGGACTCGGCGAGCCTGATCGAGGCCGTGAAGAACGCGGACGCCCTCGGGGAGCAGTACGCGCAGGCGCGGGCGGCGTTCCGCGAGGAGTTCTGCGACCTGGACGACGGCCACGCCACCGAGCGCGTCGTCGACCGCATGCTCGCGAGGGGCGCCGAGCCCGCCAAGTAGGCCGTACGGGCGAATCAGCCGCCCGATCACCGACCGGCCCCGGGCCCACCGATGAATTTCGGGCCCGGGGCCGGTCTTCATGTGAGGACGCAGCACGCACGCACTCACACGGAGACCGCCATGAGCAGCAACGGATTCACCACGTGCCTCTGGTTCGACGGCAACGCGGAGGAGGCCGCCGACTACTACCTGTCCGTCTTCAAGGACGGCAAGACCGGCCGGATCGGCCGGTACACGGAGGCGGGTCCCGGGCAGCCCGGGGCGGTGATGGTCGTCGAGTTCGAGATCAACGGGCAGAAGTTCATCGGCCTCAACGGCGGCCCGGCGTTCACCTTCTCGGAGGCGATCTCCTTCCAGATCCACTGCGCCGACGAGGCGGAGGCGGACTACTACTACGCCGAGCTGACCAAGGACGGCGGCGCGGAGTCCGACTGCGGCTGGGTCAAGGACAGGTTCGGGCTGTCCTGGCAGGTCATCCCGCCGGGTGCCATCGACCTGATCAGCGACCACGACCCGGAGCGGGCCGCCCGGGCCACCGCCGCGATGCTGAAGATGAAGAAGCTGGACGTGGCGGAGATGCGGCGGGCGGCCGACGGCTTCTCCGGCTAGCCGGCGATCCGGGCCAGCAGGCGGGGTAGGGCGGTGCCGATCGGTTCGCGCACGATCTCGTCGGCGAGGGAGTCGTACGGGGTCTCCTCGGCGTTCACGATGACCAGCCGGGCCCCGGCCTGCGCCGCCATGCCGGCCAGCGAGGCCGCGGGCTGCACCTGGAGGGTGGACCCGACGGCGATGAAGACCTGGCAGCCCTTGGCCACGGCCATCGCCTGTCCCAGTACCTCGGGGTCGAGCTGCTCGCCGAACATCACCGTCGCGGCCTTGAGGATCCCGCCGCACGCCAGGCAGGCGGGATCCGGCTCCCCGGCGGCGATCCGGGCCAGCGCCTCGTCCATCCCGGACCGGGCGCGGCAGGCCGTGCACACCACCGACCGTGCCGTGCCGTGCAGCTCGAACACCTTGCGGGCGGGCATCCCGGCGAGCTGGTGCAGCCCGTCCACGTTCTGCGTGATGACCCGCACCGGGGTCCCGCCGCGCTCCAGCTCCGCCACGGCCAGGTGCGCGGCGTTGGGCCGCGCCCCGAGGGCGCCGAGCTCGGCGCGCATCAGCCAGGACCGGCGCCGGATCTCGGGATCGGCCATGTAGTACGCGTAGGTGACCAGCTTCTCGGCGTCGGGCTCGCGCCTCCACAGCCCCTGGGGCCCCCGGTAGTCCGGAATCCCGGAATCGGTGGACATCCCGGCCCCACTGAACACTGCGACAAGCGGCTTCCCCATGATCCGACCCTACGTACGGGCCCCGGGCTGCCGCGACCCGTTTACCGCGCCACCCCTTCGGCCGTCTGCGGTGCATCAGACCCTCCACAGGGGTGAGATCCGGGCCGTGTCTCTGCCCTCGGCCGCGGTGCGCGGGTACAAACCCGGCATGAAGCTCAAGCCGTACAGCCTTGGCGCCCTGCTGGCCCTGCTGGCCCTGCTGGCGCCGGCGGCCCTGTCGTCCGTTCCCGCCCTCGCGTCGCCGGTGGTGTCCTCCCCGGTGCCGGAGCGGCACTCCGCCGACGTGATCGGCCGCTTCCTCGCCGACTTCTACGGCGACCACGGCCCGACCCTTCACGACCGCGAGACCCGGGTCTCGCAGGTGCTCAAGGACAGGCAGAAGGAGAGTCCGGACGCCGACGTCCTGCTCTGCGCCCAGAACGAGCCGCGGGACATCGTGATCGGAACGGTCACCGTCGCCCAGTCGGCCGAGGTCGGCTGGTCCACCGTCACCACCCACTGGGACGCCGGACGCACCGACACCTTCACCGCCTACGTGCGCCTCGACTCCCAGCCCATCCGCGTCGACGACGTGATCTGCGCGGGCTGACACCCGTTCCGCGGACCGGTACGTCCCGGTCTTCCCGGCCTGCTACAACAACGGCATGACAGGATTCCAGATCACCGGCGCGAGCGCCGCGGACATGGAGATGATCCGGGGATGGGCCGACGAAGAGGGCTGGAACCCGGGGGACTCGGACCGGTTCGCCTTCGCGGTCGCCGACCCGGAGGGCTTCCTCGTCGGCCGGCTCGACGGCGAACCCGCGGCCTGTGTCTCCGCGGTCCGGTACGGCACCGGCTTCATCGGCTTCTACATCGCCCGCCCCGCCTTCCGCGGCCAGGGCTACGGCATCCGGCTCTGGAACGCGGCCATGCGGCGGCTCGACGGGCGGCTCATCGGCCTGGACGGGGTGGTCGAACAGCAGGAGAACTACCGCAAGTCCGGCTTCCGCCACGCCTGGAACAACGTCCGCTACGAAGGCGCTCCGCAGGGCGGGCCGGCGGGCGCCGACGGTGTGGAGGTGGTGGACGCCGCCTCGCTGCCCTTCGGTCAACTCGCCGCCTACGACCGCAGGTTCTTCCCCGAGGCCCGCGACGCCTTCCTCTCCGCCTGGACCGGGCTGCCCGGCCGGACGGCGCTGGCCGCCGTCCGCGACGGCCGGATCGAGGGCGTCGGCGTGGTCCGACCGTCCAGCGGAGCCTCCCGGATCGGCCCGCTCTACGCGGCCGGCCCCGGCGTGGCGGCCGCTCTGCTGCGCGGGCTGGCGGAGCAAGCGCCCCGCGGGCTGGTGTCCGTGGACGTACCGGACGCCAACCCGCAGGCCGCCCCCTTGCTCGCGGGCCTCGGGCTGGTCCCGGTCTTCGAGACCGCCCGGATGTACACCGGCCCGGCCCCCGCACTCGAACTGGCCGGCCTCTACGGAGTCACCAGCCTCGAACTGGGCTGACCGGACCGGGGATTTCCAGACCGGGCGGCAGTCGACGGGCCGCCCGGCCGGTACCCGCACCGCGTGGCCGTCAGAAGTCGAACAGCGTGCCGCTGGTGTTGCGCATGCCGCACGGGTTGCCGAAGGTGTACTCGTAGTTCAGCCGGAGGCCCTGCCACACCCCGTCGGCCGTCACCGTCATGGGGTTCCACTCCCTGGTACAGGTGGTGCCGGGCTCGGGCGCCGCGAGGGCGTCCAGCCCCGGCGCGTTCGACCGTAACTCGGCACACGCGGCGGCCGGGTTCGGGTGCGTCCCGCCCGGCGTCGGTGCGCACACCAGCGTCACCGCGCGCAGCACGGTGCCGGTCGCGGTGTCGTCCCCGGTGGTCACCCCGAGCACGAGCGCGGACGGGGCGTACAGGCTTTCCGTGCCGGAAGGGGCGGCTCCGGCCGACCCGGGCCAGGCCAGCGCGGTGAGCGCGGTGAGCGCCATGGCGGCGGAACCGAGCCCGAGACCCCTGGTGATGGACCGCATTTCGAACACTCCCTTTGGGTTGCTGTTTCGGATAGCGGACAGAGTCTTGCCCACCCGGGCCGTGAACGCCCGTTCGCACCATCGTTTTCCGTCACCGATCGTGTACGGATGAGTGCAGTCCGCAGCGGTGGGGTGGGGCTGACCTGTGCGGGAGCGGCCCGCCGAATCGGCCGAACACCGACCGGAGACACCCCCGAAACCTCCCCGAAAAGGTCCGCGGGGAGGTCTGGGACCCCTGCCGGGGCAAGGATCCCAAACCTCCCCGCGGACACGGGGCCGAGCGGGCCGGCCCCGTCGAGGTGCTGCGGAGGCGGGGCCGGATCGGCTCAGCTCGCCGACGCGCGCGGGGCGTACAGGTCGAGGAGCCGGGTGCGGGTCTGGTGCAGCCGCAGCGCCAGGACCCGCCCGACCCAGTGGCCGATCGCGGACCCGAAGGCGGGATCGGCGTCCATGAGCATCCGCACCCTCGCGCCGTCGAACTCGTAAGCGCGCACCGGCGTCATGGCCTCGGCGCTCAGCTGCCACGCGTACGGCGGGAACAGCCAGGACCAGCCCACCAGCTCGCCGGGACCGAGGTTCTCCACCGGCGCGGGCGTACGGCGGCCGGCCACGGGGATCTGCAGGGTCACCGTGCCGGAGCGCACGATCCAGAAGGACGCCGCCCGGGTGCCTTCATCGAAGATCCGCGCACCCTCGGGAAAATTGACCTCGTGGGCCTGGGACATCAGCAGGCCACGATGCTCGGTGGACAGCACGGCAGCCATCCGGACGGGGGAAGGTGTGCTCACGACGGCCTCCGATCACGACCCCCCACGGCGCACTGCTACACCCAGTGTCGCCGACGCACGCCCGATCCAGACCGGATCGGGCGGCGCTTCTTGCGGTGGGTCCGCGGCCCGGCCCGCGACGGCCGTCTCGCGCCCCGGTCCCCGGCGGGCTCCGGTCACCGCACTAGTCCTCGGCGTTCGCCTCCAGGCAGGCCACTTCCATGGTGTCCAGCACCGCCTCGTGGCTGCGCCCGCTCAGCTCGGCGACGTTCTCGATCTGCGCCGTCGCCCAGGCCGCCAGCGTCATCGCCAGCACCCGGAGCCCGTCGGTGCCGTACTCGGCCAGGATCTCGTCCGTGACGATCATGGCGTCCTCGGGCACCTGCTCGGGCGGCTCCAGGCCCGCGAGGCCGCGCAGCATGGCGAGGGTGCGGCGCGAGATCTCCGGGGTCAGCCTCGCCAGCCGCATGTCCTCTTCTTCGTCCATCCGCCCCACCCCTCCACGCTCCGGTGCCGTGCCCATCACCTCAGGGCACCGTAGAGGGACGCGGCCCCGCGCGGGGCCGTTTCGTCAGGGTGGCTTCCCCCGGGCCCCGACCGGCCGGTAACTTGACCGGCGGCAGCCGTCCGGATCCGGACGGCCGGACCCCGGCAGGAGCGAGATGAAGAGTCTCTTACGCACGGTTCTCGGCGCCCTCCTGCTGCTGGCCGGCACCCTGCCGGCGCTCCCCGCCCCCGCCAACGCCGCCGCGGCGACGGCCGCGCGCGCCGCGGACACCGCGGAGGGCTGGACCCCGCCGCTGTCCACCCGGGGCCGGTACATCGTGGACGCGCAGGGCAACCGCTTCCGGCTGCGCTCCGGCAACTGGGACGGAGCCCAGGGCTCCTGGAACGGCTCCGGCGACCGCGACGACCCCGCCACGCACCACAGCGGCCAGAACTCCCACGGCATCCCGCTCGGCCTGGACCGGGTCCCCCTGCCCGCCCTGCTCGCCGACTTCCGGGCCCTGGGGCTCAACAGCATCAGGCTGCCCTTCTCCAACGAGATGCTCCGCACCACCGCCCCGGTCCCGGACGCGGCCGTCGCCGCCAACCCGGCGCTGCGCGGCCGCACCCCGCTCCAGGTCTTCGACGCGGTCGTCGCCGCGCTCACCGAGGGCGGCTTCGCCGTCATCCTCAACAACCACACCGTCACCACCCGTTGGTGCTGCGGACTCGACGGCAACGAGCGCTGGAACAGCGGCCGCTCCACCGCCCAGTGGGCCGACGACTGGGTCTTCCTCACCCGCCGCTACCGCGACAACGCGCGGGTGGTCGGCGCCGACCTCTACAACGAGGTCCGCCGTGACGTCTTCGACGACCCCAACTGGGGTCTCGGCGACAACCACGACTGGCACGCCGCCGCCCAGGAAGCCGCCGACCGCATCCTCACCGAGGCGAACCCGAACCTGCTCGTCGTGGTCGAGGGCATCAACTGGTTCGGCCTGCCCGTAGACGGTTTCCCGCACGGCCGCCCCACCCTCACCCCCGTACGCGCCCTGTCCCACACCCTGGTGGTCTCGGACAAGCTGGTCTACTCCGCGCACTTCTACGGATACACCGGTCCGCGGCACAGCGGCGCGACCGGCGTGGGCGAGACCAGCGACCTCCGCTATCAGGACATGACCGCGGCCCAGCTCGAACAGACCCTCTACGACCAGGCCTTCTTCGTCTCCGCCGAGACCGGTGCGCACTTCACCGCCCCCGTGTGGATCAGCGAGTTCGGCATCGGGGCCGACGAGACGGGCGCGGCCCCGCG
This sequence comes from Streptomyces sp. cmx-11-4, assembly GCA_049998195.1. GTDB lineage: Bacteria > Actinomycetota > Actinomycetes > Streptomycetales > Streptomycetaceae > Streptomyces. The sequence goes on along the minus strand of JAEBET010000003.1, from coordinate 542,604 downwards.
CACCTGGTTCGACCGGCTCAGCGGCCGGCTGACCGCCTCCGACGCCGACTTCGCGTACTGGCCCCTCGTCGGCTGGAGCACCAGCGCCCAGGGGACTCCGGGCGGTGACACCTGGGCGCTGCTGCGCTACGACGCCACCGGCCGCCGCTCCGGCGTCCTGGACGCGGGGGACTGGCGCACCGCGCACTGGTCCGGGCTCACGGGCACCCCGGGCCGCACCGGTCCGGTGGCCGCGACGCCGGCCTGGCACCAGCTGACCACGGACCACCGCGACCACAACGCATCCCGGCTGACCCGGGCGGCCGGCGACTGGGACACCGGCGCCCGCAAGGCGGTCTGCCCCGACGGCGCCCGCCTCGCCGGACTGGGCCACACCGGCGGCCGCGGCCTGTGCGCCGATTCCGGCCTGCGGGCCGCGACGGGCGGACACACCGTGGTCCGCGACGAGACGTACGTCCCGCCGGGCGGCGACTGGGCCACCGGCTACACCAAACTCCAGTGCCCCGGTGGCCAGTTCCTGATCGGCTACAGCCTGCGCGGCGAACGGGTCTCCGCCGCCCTGTGCGCACCGGCCCGCACGGCCCTCGCCGCGGGCGGCCGGACGCTCTGGTTCGACCGCGGCGACAACCGTCCGCCGGGCAGCCCCGGCGGCGACTTCGCCTACGGGCACTACAAGGGCCAGTGCCTGCCCACCGAATACGCGGCGGGCATCGCCTTCACCACCCGCGCCGCCACCCGCCCCGCCCCGGCCGCCCTCCTCTGCCGCCCCCTCCCTGGAGCCTGACCCTTCCCGGCCCGCCCGTACGGGCGCGGCGCGATTCGGCATCCGATGTGCCAAGTGGCGTGAACCGAAGGCCGATTCACCCTAGGGTGCGCCCGTACGCATGACCGCGGACCGCCGTTCGGCGGTTTCCGGCCATGACGCGGCGGCCGGGCACGACACGGCCGCGCTCCACACCGAACTGGGGGGTTCATGCGTAGATCCAGACGACTGGCGGCCGCTCTCGCCCTGTCCGTGGCCGGAACCGGCGCCGGGCTGGGCCTCGGCCTCGCCCCGCAGGCGGCGGCCGTCACCCCGCCCGTGGCGTTCACGGCCGACGCCCTGCCGACCTGGCAGCCCAACGGCGTGGTCTGGGCCCTCGCCGAGGCGGGCGGCAAGGTCTTCGTCGGCGGCACCTTCTCCGCCGTACGCCCGCCCGCCGGCGGCGCCGGCAGCGAGCGGCAGGCCGTGAACTTCGCGGCGCTCGACGCCGCCACCGGCGCCCCGACCTCCTGCGCGCTCTCGTTCACCGTCGGCTCCGGCACCGCCACCGTCCGCGCGCTCACCCTCTCGCCCGACCAGCAGACCCTGTACGCGGGCGGCTACTTCGGCGCCGTCAACGGCACCCCCGTCTCCAGCCTCGCCGCCATCGACGTGGCCACCTGCACCGTGAAGACCGGCTTCCGGCCCGCCTTCGCGGCCACCGTACGGGCCCTCGCCGTCACCGGCGACACCGTCTACGCGGGCGGCGACTTCCTCACCGTCGCCGGCCGGCAGCGCGAACGCTTCGCCGCGGTCGACGCGGCCGACGGGTCCCTGCGCCCCTTCACCGCCCACGCCGACGAACCCGGCCGCGCCGTCGAGGTCACCCCCGACGGCACCGGCGTGATGCTCGGCGGGGACTTCTTCACCGTCAACGGGACCGCCACCCACGCGCTGGCCGTCGTGAACGCCACGACCGGCGCGCTCACCAAGTCCTATCCCGGGTTCATCGAGACCAACTCGGTCGTCAAGGACATCGCCACCGACGCGACCGGCTTCTACACCGCCAACGAGGGCACGGGCGGCGGGGTCTTCGACGGCCGCATCGCACTCGACCTCGCCGGCTTCGGCCAGCGCTGGCGCGACACCTGCCTCGGCGCGACCCAGGCCGTACTCCCGTACCAGAGCGTGCTCTACAGCGCCTCGCACGCCCACGACTGCTCCAGCGTCGGCGAGTTCCCCGACGGCCAGCGCCACCACCTGCTCGCCCAGCCCACCGGCGGTACCGGCAAACTGGGCTGGGCCCCCGACACCAACGACGGCATCGGCGAGGGCATCGGCCCCCGCGTGATGACGGTCGGCTCCCAGGGCGGCGTCCAGTACCTGTGGGTCGGCGGCGAGTTCACCACCGTCAACGGCGCGGCGCAGCAGAGCCTGACGCGCTTCGCGTCCACCGGGGACACCGGCGCGCCCAGCGTGCCCGTCGCCAGTGCCGTCAGCTTCAAGCCGGGCGAGGTCCAGGTGCGCTGGCGCACCAGCCTCGACCTGGACGACAGCACGCTGACCTACCGGATCCACCGCAACGGCGCGGCCACACCGATCGCCACGGTCACGGCCGACTCGCTGTTCTTCCGCCGCCCCCAGGCCTCCTGGACCGACACCACCGTGACCCCGGGCCAGACGTACACCTACCGGGTGACCGCGACCGACGTGGCCGGGAACACCAGCGCCCTGTCGGGCACCGCGAGCGTCACCGTCCCGACCTCGGTCGACGGCTACCCGAACCAGGTGCGCGCCGATGGCGCCCGGCAGTACTGGCGCTACGACGAGTCCGCCCTGCCCTTCGCCGCCGACTCCTCGGACGGCGGCAACCAGAGCGGTGTGCACCTGAACGCCCCCGCCCTGCGCCAGACGCCCGGCGCGGTCTCCGGCGCGAGCACGGCGATCGGCTTCAACGGCACGGACACCCAGGTGTACGGGGACAAGCGCCAGAGCGTGGGCAGCACCTACACCATCGAGACCTGGTTCAGGACGAACACCACCCGCGGCGGCAAGCTCTTCGGCTTCGGGAACAACCAGGCGCGCGGCAGCAACCAGTACGACAAGCACCTCTACATGACCAACGACGGCCGGCTCGTCTTCGGCGTCTACACCGGCGCCACCCGCACCGTCACCACCAGCGCCGCCTACAACGACGACCAGTGGCACCACGCCGTCGCCACCCAGGGGCCCGGCGGCATGACCCTCTACGTGGACGGCGTCCAGAAGGGCACGCTGGGCGTCACCACGCACGAGAACTTCTCGGGCTACTGGCACGCCGGCGGCGACAGCCTCGGCGGCTGGCCGGACCGCCCGGCGAGCGAGTACTGGGCGGGCCGGCTCGACGAGACCGCCGTCTACCCGACCGTCCTGAGCGCGGCGCAGGTGCAGAACCACTACGCCCTCGCCACCGCCCCGGCCGACTCGGTGGTACGGGTGACCGCCTCGGAGGACACCTACGCCAACGCGGGCGCGCCCGACGGCAACTACGGGACCTCGAGCTCGCTCGCCGTACGGGGCACGTCGTTCTACGCGAGCTACCTCCGCTTCAACCTGCCCGCCGCTCCCGCGGGCACGGTGCTGAAGTCGGCCGTCCTCAGCGTCAAGACGAGCACGATGAACGGCGCCGGCACGGCGGACACCGTCTCGGTCGTCCCGGTCACCGGGTCGTGGACCGAGGGCGGCACGACGTACAACAACCGGCCCGACCTGGGAGGTCCGGCCCTCGGCAGCTTCGCGGGGATCCCGGACGGCTCGGCGGTGCACGCCGCGGGGCTGCACACCCCAACCGTCGCCGCGGCCCTCGGCGGCGGCTACAGCCTGGCCCTGAGCAGCGCGGGTACGGACGCCCTGTGGCTGTGGTCCTCGGAGGCACAGGCCAACGAGGGCACCCCGCAGCTGACGCTGACCTTCGGCGCGCCGTGAGGTAACGCCGACCGCACCAGTGCGAGCGCGAGGGGCGCGGGCCGTTCCGGGTCCGCGCCCCCACGCGCCGCCTGATCGTAGGGTGGGCGCATGGAGATCGAGCTGCGCGAGACGCAGGACAGCGACCTGGACGTCTTCTGGCGGCAGTTGACCGACCCGCGGGTCCGGCAGATGGCCGCGATCACCCGGCAGTACCACTACGACCGGGAGCCCTTCGATACGCACTGGGCGAAGGTGCGCAACGACCCCGCCGTCATGCTGCGCACCGTCCTGGCCGACGGGATCGTGGCCGGGCACGCCGCCGTGTTCGGGCCGGCCGAGGAACGCGAGGTCACCTACGTGATCGGCCGCGAGCACTGGGGCCGGGGCATCGGCACCAGGGCGCTGGCCGGGCTGATCCGGCTGGAGGGGACCCGTCCGCTGCACGCCGGGGCCGCGGCCGACAACGCGGGTTCGATCCGGGTGCTGGAGAAATGCGGGTTCACCGTTACGGGCCGTACCCGGGACTTCTCCCTGGACCGCGGCGAAGAGGTCGACGTCGTGCTGCTCACCTTGCGCTGAGGCCGCCGCGCCGCTACGCGCCGCCGGTGGACTCCCAGCGGATCTCGCCGTCCTCGCGGTACGGGGTCGGCCGCAGCCCGCAGGCCGCCGCGACGGCCGCCGAGGCGGCGTGGTCGGGATGTACGTGCGCGACGAGCAGGCCGACGGGAAGCCGCGTCAGCCGGTCCGCGAGGGCCCGGGCGGCCTCCGTGGCGAACCCCTGGCCCTGCCAGGAGGTGCCGACCGTCCAGGCCGGCTCGGCCCGGTCGAGAGCCGTGGCGATCCTGGCCTGGACGGTGCCGACCAGGCACCCCCGCTCGCGCAGCCGCAAAACCCAGTTGGCCCAGACGACCGCGGGATCGGGGGAGCCGGCGGCGAGCCGCTCGTAGCGCGCCCGCAGCGCGCGGGGTGGCAGCGGTGCCCCGCCGATGAAGGAATGGAGGGCGGGATCGGCCAGGACGAGGGCCATCTCGTCGGCGTGCGAGGGGTGCAGGGGGACCAGGTCGAGACGTCGGGTGGCGATCACGAGCGGCCGGACGACGGACCGGAGGACCTTGCCCGCCGCGCCCGGGCGGGGGACGCCGTCCACGGCCAGGCAGATCGCGAACACCCGGTCGTGTCGGTCCAGCCGTTCACGCGGCCCCGGTTGTTGCTGATCTGCACGCGCCGGCGGGCGGCGTCCACGGCCGAGACCAGGTGCAGGTACACCGAGCCCGAGACGCGGGCCAGCACGATGTCGCCGGCCTCGAGCAGTGCGGGGTCGGCCGGTGCGACCCGTACGAGCCCGCGGCTGTGGATCAGGGGCGCCATGGATCCGCCGATCGGCCGGAACTCCACGGTCTCGCCCCGGCCGACGCGGTCCGCCAGTGCGTCGAGCATGCCCATTCGACGAGTGTCGGGGTACGAGGCGGCGCGGGCCACCGGATTTGCCCTGGCCCGCCCGGAGGACCGGCGGCTCAGGGGCGGCGGCCGCACGCGGAGGCGCACCGGCGGACCGTGTCGCGGCGGGCGGTGCGCAGCCGGTGCACGGTGCTGCGGCCGCGGCGGCGCCATTCTCCCCGGGGCAGCGCGGCGCGCTGTCCGCCGCCCGCGATGAGCGCGTTGACCGGGGTCATCGGGTCGGCGGCCATCGCCTTGGCGAGCAGCACGCCGACGACGAGCGGGACCAGGGCGACGGCCAGGGCCGAACCGGCGGTGGTGACGTGCTGCATGCGCGGACGGGCCGGCGCGCTGCTGGGGGCCTCGGAGATCATGACCCCATTCGACCAGTGGCGGCGCGGCGGGGAATCGGGGCGGATACTCAGGCCGTTGGGCACAAGGTACTCAGACGGACGAGACGCGGCGGACGAGGCACGGTGAACGAGGGTACTGCGGACGAGGGTACGGCGGACGAGACGCGGCGGACGCGTGTCACGGCCGGGGAGGGTGGTGGGTGATGGCGGCACCCGGGCAGGGCTTCGAGCCCGCGACCGGTGACGGCCCGGCCGCGCCGGACGCCGGGCGGGCGGCGGAGCTGCATACGGCTTACGAGGGCCTGTTGCAGATTCGCCGTCTGGTCAACGGCCCCGCGGGCGAGGCGGTTCCCGCGCCGTGGGAGGTGCGGCAGCCGTCGCGTGCGGTGGCCCTGGTCCTGGAGGCGTCGGGGATCACGCCGTCGGCCGCGGACGCGGCGGGCCGGCCGACGAGGACGGGCTACCGCGTGGCCGCCGGGCCGGAGCCGGGACGGGTCGAGGTGACCTGGGCCGGTCCCAAGGGCGGTGGCGCGGCCGAGGAGGAACAGGAGCGGCTGACGGCCTGCGGGGCCGTACTGGAACGGCTGGGCTGGGTCTGCCTCCTCTACCGGGGACCCCGCCGGCGCCGCTTCCTCGAAGTGGAACCCCCGCGCTGACCGTCGCGACCGCCACCGCCGGCACGCCCGGGCGGTCGGAGCGGGGTCAGGCCGCGCATCGCGGTCAGCGGCCGTACTGGCGCAGGCACAGGTCGACGATGGAGGGCGGAACGGCGCCCTCGGCTGCCGCGCACAGCTCGTCCAATCCCGGTGGAGGGGCAGGCCGCCGCACCGGGTGGGGGAGCGTGGGCTTGGCCGCGCGCGGGCGCCGGGGAGGCGCCGCCGGCTTCGCGGGCCGGGAGGCGGGCGGCCGGGCGGCCCGGGCCGGCGGCGACGCTTCCGAGGGGTCCGGGCCCGGGGAGTCCGCGGCGGCATCCGGCAGCTCACCCAGCGGCAGGGGCAGGGGCGCCGGCACGGGAGGCGGCGCGTCGGGCGTGTCGGCGGGCGGTACGGAACCCCCCGACGCAACCGGAGCCGAATCCTGCGGGCCGACGGAGACGCAGCCGGCGCTCGCGAGCAGCGCGAGGAGGGAGAGGGGCACGGCCCGGCGTAACTGCATCCGACCACCTTGCCGTACGGTCCGGCCGGCCGGGGCCCGCCTCACGCGTGTGGGTGACGGTGGCGCCGGGGGATGGCCGTGGCGCGGGCATGGCCGTGGCGCGCGGGAGTGACCGGGGCCTATCGGGGATGACCGGCGCGCCGAGTGAATGACCCGGGCCTATTGGGGATGACCGGCGCGCGAGCGCATGACCCGGGCCTGCCGGGAATGACCGGCGTGCGAGCGAATGACGCGGACGCGCGGAGAATGGGAACGGCAGTGCGGGTGATGGGGAGGCGCGACCCCCGGCACCCCGCGCTGCCGAGTCCTGCCCGCCGCCGACCAGCCCGTACGGAGTCCCGATCCATGACCTCAGCCGCCGCGCCCGGCACCCCCGCGTCGAATTCCGAGCCCGAGAAGCAGTACGAGTCCGAGCCCACCGGCCCTGAGACCGGTCCGTCCGCCGACGTCCGGGCATCCGACGGCGGGCCCGTCTGGAAGGGCTGGGCGGCCGTCGGCGCCCTCGCGCTCGGGATCTTCTGCCTGATCACCTCCGAGCTGCTGCCCGTCGGCCTGCTCACCCCCGTGGGGGCCGACCTCGGTGTCTCCGACGGGACCGCCGGGCTGATGGTCACCGTGCCCGGGCTGGTCGCCGGGTTCTGCGCGCCCCTGGTCACCGTCGGCGCCGGCCGGCTCGACCGGCGGCTCGTGCTCTGCGTGCTCATCGCCCTCATGGCCGCCGCCAACATCGTCGCCGCCCTCGCCCCGAGCTTCGCCGTCGTCCTCGCGGCCCGCGTCCTCGTGGGCGTCGGCGTCGGCGGGTTCTGGGCCATCGCGGGCGGGCTCGCCGTTCGGCTCGTCCCCCCGCGCCACGTCGGCCGGGCCACCGCGCTCGTCTTCGGCGGCGTCCCCACCGCCTCCGTGCTCGGCGTCCCCGCCGGGACCCTGCTCGGCGAACTCGGCGGCTGGCGCACCGCCTTCGCGGCGGTCGGCGCCCTCGGCCTCGTCACGCTGGCGGCGCTGCTCCTGCTGCTGCCCCCGCTGCCGCCGACCCGGCACATCACCTTCGCCCAACTGCCCGCCCTGCTCCGCTCGAACCGCGGCGTCCGTGCCGGGGTCCTCGTCACCTTCCTCGTGGTGACCGGGCAGTTCGCCGCCTACACCTTCGTACGGCCCATCCTCCAGGACGTCTCCGGCATCGACGCCGAGTACGTGAGCACCCTCCTGCTCGGGTACGGCGTCGCGGGCGTGGCCGGCAACTTCTCGGCCGGGGCCCGCGGTGCGCACCGGACCCTGCTCACGGTCAGTGCCTGCCTCAGCGTGATCCTCGCGCTGATCGCCGTCCTCCCGGGAGCGGTCGCCGGGACCGTGCTGCTGCTCGCCTGGGGGCTCGCGTACGGCGGCGTCTCGGTGACCCTTCAGCGCTGGATGCTCACCGCGGCTCCGGCCTCGGCCGAGGCCGCCACCTCGCTCATGGTCGCCATGTTCAACCTGGCCATAGCCGCCGGTGCGTTGGCCGGCGGGCTCGCCGTCGACGGCATCTCGGCCCCCGCCGCCCCGCTCGGCGGGGCCGCCCTGATGGTCCTGGCCGCGGGCACCGTCTGGGCCACGTCGATCCGCCGGCAGTCCGGCAGAACGGATGGAGCAGGGCAGACCGGACACCCGGCTTGACCTGGGCCGTCGTGGAGGGCGAGAGTGCGCCGGTCGAGAACCACCGCTCGCGCAGCACTTCGGAGAGGCCGCCGATGTCCCAGCCGGGGAGACCCGGTGCCCACGACTCTGACGAGAGCGCGGGCATCCCCGACGACCACCGTCCGCTCGGGCGCCCGTACGTCACGTCCCCGGGCGGGCCGTTCCGGCCGACGGGGTCGCCCGCCTGGCTGCAGACCGGGCCCCTGTCGTTCCCGGGCCCGGCGCCGTCCCGCGGCGCCGCTCCCGCCCAGGCTCCCGTTCCGGCTCCCGCTTCCGCTTCGGAGCCCGCATCCCCCGGCGTGAGCCGGCGTCGCGGCGGCGGGCGGGCCGTGGCCGTCGGCAGCCTGCTCGCTCTGGCCGTGGCCGGCGGGTTCGTCCTGCTGCCCGGCGGCTCCGGTCCGCAGCCGCCGCCGCGCTCCGAGCGGGCGCCCGAGCTGTCCGTGCCCGTGCTCCCGGCGCGCAGTCCGGGCGCGGACGGCGAGGCCGGGCCCGAAGCCGACGCCTCCGCACCGTCCGGCGCGCCCTCGGCCAAGACCGGGGCGTCCGCCTCATCGGGAGCGTCCGCTCCGGCCGCCGCGCCGAGCCCGACGGCGAAGCCCTCGCCGAGCGCCCCGGCCGCGGGGCCGTCCAGCCCGCCGGGGACGTTGCGCATGGGGGACCGCGGGCCCGAGGTGCGCGCCCTGCAGGAACTGCTCTTCGGGCAGGGTTTCACGTACGTCTCGATCACGGGCGTGTACGACGGCCAGACCAAGCGCGGTGTCAGTCAGCTCCAGCGCGACCGGGACATCAAGGGCGACCCGCAGGGCGTCTACGGCCCGGCCACCCGGGCGGCGCTCGCCTGACGGCCCGCCTCAGCGGCCGCCGGAGACCCGCAGGACGGCGCCGGTCGTGTACGAGGACTCCGGGGACAGCAGCCAGGCGATCGCGCCGGCGACCTCCTCGGGCTGCCCGGGCCGGCCGAGCGGGATCCCGGCCGCGGCGCGGGCCGGGCGGTCGGGATCGCCCATCGCCGCGTGCATGCCGGTCTCGATGATGCCCGGCGCCACGGCGTTGACCCGGATGCCGTCCGGTCCGAGCTCCTTGGAGAGCCCGATGGTCAGCGCGTCGGTGGCGGCCTTGGTCGCGGCGTAGTGCACGTAGTCGCCCGGGCTGCCGAGGGTGGCGGCAGCCGAGGAGACGTTCACGATGGCCCCGCCGCCGGCCGCCGCCATGTCCCGGGCCGCCCGGCGGCAGCACAGCAGGTAGCCGAGGAGGTTGACCTCGACGACCCGCCGAAGATCCTCGGTGCGGGCATCGGCGAGCCGGCCCAGGGGGCCGGTCACCCCGGCGTTGTTGACCAGCCCCGTCACGGTGCCGAGTTCGGCCCCGGCGATGTCGAAGAGGCGCTCGACGCCGCACTCCTCGGAGGTGTCCCCGCGCACGGTCACGCAGCGGGACCCGGTGGCCCGTACCCGCTCGGCGACGGCCTCCGCGGCCGCCACGTCGTGGGCGTAGCCGAGCGCCAGGTCGTGCCCGTCGGCCGCGAGGCGCAGGCAGGTCGCGGCGCCGATGCCCCTGCTGCCGCCCGTGACGACGGTGACCGGACGAGGTGACATGGCGTGCTCCCGGGTGCCGAAGGTGCGTTCGGGGGCGACGATACGCCAGGCACCCGAACGCCCCCTAGCACTCCGAAAAACGCTGGACCAGCGAAAATGGCGGAGCCGAGAGTAGGGACGGCACGACATCCGCACGTCCGAGGGGGACCTTCCATGTCGACTCTGAGAGTCACCGCCGAAGAGCTGACCGTCCACGAGCATCCGAACGCCGACGCGTTGGAGCTGGCCCAGGTGGGCCTCTACCGCGCCGTCGTCGCCAAGGGCGCCTACCGCACAGGCGAGTTCGCCCTCTACATACCCGAGCAGGCGGTCCTGCCCTCCGGGTTGATCGAGGAACTGGGCCTGACGGGACGCCTCGCCGGAAGCTCCGCCGACCGCGTCAAGGCGGTCCGGCTGCGCGGGGAGCTCTCGCAGGGGCTGGTCTGCCGGCCGCGGGCGCTCGCCGACATCGACCTGGTGCGGGCCGCCAAGGACGGCACGGACTTCGCGGAGCTGCTCGGCATCACCAAATGGTCGCCGCCCATCCCGACCACGATGAGCGGCGACGTCGAGTCGGCTCCGGATCTGATGTCGTGGGTGGACATCGAGAACCTCCAGCGCTATCCGCACATCTTCGAGCCGGGCGAGCCCGTCGTCCTCACCGAGAAACTGCACGGCACCGCCGGTCTGTTCACGTACGTCGCCGAGGGCGAGCGGGTGCTCGTCTCCTCGAAGGGCTTCGGCGCGAAGGGGCTCGCGCTGAGGGAGGACGAGCGCAACGTGTACTGGCGGGCCGTACGAGGCCACGGGGTACCGGCGGTAGCGGCCGCCGTGGCCGCGCGGCTCGGTGCGTCGCGGGTCGGGATCTTCGGGGAGGTGTACGGGGCGGGCGTCCAGGACCTGGCGTACGGGACGGACGTGCGCGCCGCCGACACGCCGCCGGGGTACGCGGTCTTCGACGTGTCCGCGGAGATCGACGGGCAGGTGCGGTGGCTGGATCCGGCGGCGGTGCTGGCGGACGGTGAACTGCCGCTGGTGCCGCGGCTGTACGAGGGCCCGTACGAACTCGACAAGGTGCTGGAGGTGGCCAGCGGACGGGAGACCGTGTCCGGGCGGGGCCTGCACCTGCGCGAGGGGGTCGTCATCCGCCCGGCGACGGAGCGCTACAGCCCGGTCGTGGGCGGCCGCGCGATAGCCAAGGCGGTCAGCCCGGCGTACCTGACCCGCAAGGGCGGCACGGAGTACGAGTGACGGGTCCCTGCCGGGCCGGCGGCGCCGTAGCCGGGGGTGGCGGGGTGGGCCCGGTGCGGCGCCGTTGCCGGGGCCGGGGCTCCGCCCCGGACCCGTGCCTCAAACGCCGGCGGGGCTGGATGTGGCTGACGCCGTCCGCCTGGCGCCGGGTCCGGGGCGCCGTACGGGGTCTGGGTCGGAGCCCCGGTTTCGGGAAGGGGCGGGGTGGGGGAACGGCCCGCGCGGCGGCCCGCCCGGCCCGGTCCTGGCCCTGCATCCCCCGCCCCCGGCACGGCCGTTGACACCGCCCCGGGGGCCCGGGATGATCCTGGGAGAGCGCTCTCCCAGAATCATCCCGGCGAAAGGCACCGGCATGGACGGCGGCCCCGAGCCCCGACTCGACCTGCGCGCAGCCGTCCGCCTCCTCACCGGCGCCGACACCTGGCGGACCCACGCCGAACCGGCCGTCGGGCTCCGGGAGATGGTGTTCTCCGACGGCCCCGCCGGCGTCCGCGGACCCGGATGGGACGAGGCCAGGACCTCCGCCCTGCTCCCCTCGGCCAGCGCCCTCGGCGCGCTCTGGGACGAGGACCGGGTGAGGCGGCTCGGCGAGCTCCTCGGGGCCGAGGCCCGCCGCAAAGGGGTGCACGTCCTCCTCGCGCCCACCCTCAACCTGCACCGCAGCCCGGTCGCCGGACGGCACTTCGAGTGCTTCGCCGAGGATCCGCTGCTCGCGGCCCGCACCGGCGCGGCCCTCATCCGCGGCATCCAGTCCCGCGGGGTGGCGGCCACCGCGAAGCACTACGTCGCCAACGACTCCGAGACCGAACGGCTCACCCTCGACGTCCGGGTCGGGGAACGCGTGCTGCGCGAGCTGTACCTCGCGCCCTGCGAGGCCGCGGTCCGCGCCGGCGTCTGGGTGGTGATGTCGGCGTACAACAAGGTCAACGGCCGGACGATGACGGAGAGTTCGCTGCTCGCCGACCCCCTGAAGGAGGAGTGGGGCTTCGACGGGGTGGTCGTCTCCGACTGGGGCGCCGGCCGGTCGACGGTCGCCTCCGCCGTCGCGGCGCAGGACCTGCTGATGCCGGGCCCCGGCGGGCCCTGGGGGGAGGCGCTCCTGGACGCCGTGGAACGCGGGCTGGTCCCCGCCGCGGCGGTCCGGGACAAGGCGCGCCGCGTACTGAGGCTCGCCGGACGCGTCGGCGCCCTCGGCGGCCCGGACCTCGGCGGCTTGGCCCCCGGCGGCCCGGACCTCGACGGGGGCGTGGCCGACGAGTCCGACGCCCGGCGGCTGCTGCGAGAGGCCGCCGCCGCGAGCTTCGTCCTGCTCGAGAACAGGGGCGCGCTGCCCCTGGACTCCCGGGCCCCGGCCGCCGTCGCCGTCATCGGGACGCACGCCCACGACCCCCGCGTCCAGGGCGGCGGCAGTTCCGAGGTGTTCCCGCACGCCGTGCTCACCCCGCTGGCCGGGCTGCGGGCCGCCCTGCCCCCACAGGTGCGCCTCGTGTACGAGCCCGGCCCGCCCCCGGACGGCGCCGGCGGTCCGGCGCCGCTCGGCGCACGGCACGCCCGGGACCCCGAGACCGGCACCCCCGGCGTACGGCTGCGCGTGCTCGACGCCGCCGGCGCCGTACTGCACTGCGCGCACCGGCCGTCGGGCCGGGTGCTGGAGCCCGAACTGCCCCCGGGCGCCCACACCGTCGAGCTGGCCGCCGTACTCCACCCGGACGCGACCGGAACCTGGACCCTCGGGCTCGGCGGCTTCGGCGCACTCGACCTCACGGTGGATGAAACACCGGTGCTGGCGGGGGAGTTCGCGCCGGATACGGACGATCCGGCCGTGGTGCACGTCCGCCCGCCCCAGGACACCGCCCGCGTCCACCTCACCGCCGGCCGCCCGGTCGCGGTCCGCGCGCGCCGGCGGCTGGCTCCCGGCACGGGCCGGGCCACCGTCCTGACGGCCGCCGCGCCCGCCCCCGACCCCGCCGAGTCGCTCGCCGCCGCCGTGGCCGCCGCCCGCGCGGCCGACCTGGCGGTCGTCTTTGTCGGCACCACCGACGGCGCGGAGTCCGAGGGCCACGACCGCGGCTCGCTGCGACTGCCGCCCCCGCAGGACGAGTTGGTGCGGCAGATCATCGGTGTCCAGCCCCGTACCGTCGTCGTCGTGAACGCGGGCGGCCCCGTCGAACTCCCGTGGCGCGCCGAGGCCGCCGCCGTCCTCCTCACCTGGTTCCCCGGCCAGGAAGCCGGCCACGCCCTCGCCGACGTCCTCCTCGGCCACACCGAGCCCGGCGGCCGACTCCCCACCACCTGGCCCGCGACCCTCACCGACGCCCCCGTCCGCACCACCCGCCCCACGGCCGGGGTCCTTCCGTACGAGGAGGGGCTGCACATCGGGCACCGGGCCTGGCTGCGCGCGGGCAAGGCCCCCGCCTACTGGTTCGGCCACGGCCTCGGCTACACCACGTGGCGGTACGAAACCCTCGGCGTCCCGCGGCCGCAGGCGGACGGCGGCCACGAGATCCCCGTCGTGCTCCGCAACACCGGCTCCCGCCCCGGCCGCGAGGTGGTCCAAGTCCATCTGTCCCGGCCCGACTCGGCGGTCGACCGGCCGGTGCGCTGGCTCGCCGGCTGGACGGCCGTGCGGGCCGGACCGGGCGAGCGGGTGACGGCGTACGTTCGGCTCCCGGCGCGCGCCCTCCAGCACTGGTCCCCGGCAGCCCGCGCCTGGGTGACGGAGCCCGGCCGTTTCACCGTACGGGCGGGCCCGACCGCCGGCGAACTCCCGCTGCGGGCCCGGCTGGACGCCGCCACATAGTGCGCCCTGCCGACCGCTCCCCGGTTCTCCCCCGATTCGCTCGCGCCGGCCTAGAACCGAACCTCGCCTCACGTGCGTGATACCGGGGAACGCTTCGGCACGCGCACGAAGACGGGGGAACACGGATGGGATCCACAGCACGAGTGAGACGGGCGGCATTCGCCGCCACGTTGGCCGGAATGCTGGTCACGGGGACGGTGTCGGCCGGCGGCCGGCCGGCGCTGGCCGCGAGCTCCACCGCACAGGACGGCCGGAGGGCCTCGGCGCAGCCGCCGTCGACCGTGACGCTGATCACCGGCGACCGCGTCGTCGTCGGCGCTGACGGCCGCGTCGTGCGGCTCATCCGCGGCAAGGGCCGCGAAGGGACCGGCTTTTCGGTGCGGCGCGAGGGCGAGCACACGTACGTCATTCCGCAAGACGCCCTGCGCATGGTCGGCGACGGTGTCCTCGACCGGCGCCTGTTCGACGTCGCCCAGCTGGTCCGGGACGGGTACGACGACGCGCACGGCACCACACTGCCCCTGATCGTCGGCTACCGGCGGGACGGCGCTGGGGCCCTCAGCGCCACCGGCGACGTGCTCGCCGGGGTCGCCCGCGAGCGCCGTCCCCTGCCCGCCATCGACGGCGAGGCGTTCGACGTGCCCAAGGCCGACGCCACGGCCCTGTGGTCGGCGGTCGCCGGACGCACGGACGCCCGTACGGCGGGAGCCGCCCCCGAGTCGCCCATCGCCCACCTGTGGCTGGACGGCAAGGCCCGCGCCGTCCTCGACACGAGCGTGCCGCAGATAGGCGCGCCCGCCATGTGGCAGGCGGGCTACACCGGTCAGGGCGTCAAGGTGGCGGTCCTGGACACGGGCGTCGACGAGACCCACCCGGACCTGGGGGGCGTCGAGACGGCCCAGAAGAACTTCAGCGGGTCTCCCGACTCCCTGGACCGCCACGGGCACGGCACGCACGTGGCCTCCACCGTCGCCGGGTCGGGTGCCCGATCGGGCGGCAGCCACAAGGGCGTGGCGCCCGGTGTGCAGATCCTGGACGGCAAGGTCCTGGGCGACGACGGCTTCGGCTCGTACTCGGACATCGTCAGCGGTATGCAGTGGGCCGTCGACCAGGGCGCGAAGGTCGTCAACATGAGCATCGGCGGCCTCGACGATCCGGGCCTCGACCCGATGGAGGACGCGGTCGCCCGGCTCTCCGGCCAGGCCCTGTTCGTGGTGGCCGCGGGCAACCACGGCGACGGCGCCCGCACGATCAACTCGCCCGGCAGCGCCCCCGCGGCGCTCACCGTCGGCGCGGTCGACAAGCAGGACCGGATCGCGGACTTCTCCAGCCGCGGCCCGACCGTCGAAGGGGAGTCCAAGCCGGACATCACCGCCCCGGGCGTCGACATCACCGCCGCGCAGACCACGCAGAGCTCGTTTCCCCCGGACACCGGCTACCTCGGCATGTCGGGCACCTCGATGGCCGCCCCGCACGTCGCGGGTGCCGCCGCCCTGCTGCTCCAGCAGCACCCCACCTGGAGCGGCGCCCAGCTCAAGGCGCTGCTGACCGGATCGGCCAAGCCCGACCCGGCGCTGGGCGCCCACGAGCAGGGCGCGGGCCGCGCCGACCTGGCACGGGCCGCCACGGCCTTCGTCGTCTCCGAGCCCGGCTCGCTCAGCTTCGGCACGCAGTCCTGGCCGCACGCCGACGACAAGCCGGTCGCGAAGTCCCTCACCTACCGCAACCACGGCACCGAGGCCGTCACGCTCCGGCTGAGCGCGGCCGCGACCGACCCGGCGGGCAGCCCGGCCCCGGCCGGAATGTTCACCGTCAAGGACGCCGAGCTCACCGTCCCCGCCGGCGGCAGCGCGACGACCACCGT
Organism: Streptomyces sp. cmx-11-4; assembly: GCA_049998195.1. Classification (GTDB taxonomy): domain Bacteria; phylum Actinomycetota; class Actinomycetes; order Streptomycetales; family Streptomycetaceae; genus Streptomyces. Next base: position 526,811 of record JAEBET010000003.1, on the reverse strand, counting down.
CACCGCCGACACCGGCAAGGGCACGGTCGACGGCGCTTTCGGAGGCAGCGTGCTGGCCACCGGGGGCGGCCAGTCGGTGCGCACCGGCCTCGCGGTCGTGCGCGAGGTGGAGTCGTACGACGTCACCCTGCGGCACCTGGACGTCGACGGGGCGAACCCGCTGACCTACTCGACGACGATCACCGCGGTCAACGCGGACGGCGAGAACCCGGTGGAGCACGGCGAGGTTCCGTACGACCCGAGCGGCACCGTCGTCCAGCGGCTGCCCAAGGGCGAGTACCTGCTGGAGAGCCTCGTCTTCAGCGAGGGCAACCGCATGGCCGTCTTCGTCCAGCCGGTACTGAAGGTGGCCGCGAACACGACGATCCCCCTCGACTCCCGCAAGGCCAGGCCGTTCGCCGTCACCGCCCCGGACCGGGCCGCACGGCTGGTCGGTTCCAGCGCCGGATACGAGTACGCGACCGCGGGGGTGGGCGGCTACTTCGCCACCGACGGCCACACCCAGCTCCTCACCGCCGCGCTCGGCCCCGCCGCCCCCGCGCTGCGGGCGCAGTACAACGGCCTCTGGAAGAGGCCCGGCGCGGCGGGCGAGAACGTCGACTACCGGCTCGCCTTCCACCGCACGGGCAGCTGGTTCACCGGCATCGACCGCACCGTCAAGCGGTCCGAGGTCGCCGAAGTGAAGCTCGGCTTCGGCGCGTCCGTCACCGGGGCGAAGGGCCTGATCAGTGCCACGCCGTTGGACGAGGGCGGTTTCTCCGCGGGCGCGCAGCCCGAATCGGAACGGAGCCTGCCGCTGGCCGCCACCCAGTACGTCAGTACCACCGGTGTGCGCTGGGCCTGGACCGCATCGCAGCTCAACGGCCTGGGGGAGGAGCGCATGATCTACATGACGCGTCCGGTGGCCTACAAGCCGGCCACGCGCCACACACTGAACTTCAACACCGGTGTGGTCGGCCCCGATCTGGCGGCCGGGGAAGAGCAGGGCGCTCACCGGTACGGCGACTACATCGACGCCGGCGTCCAGTTGTTCAACGACGGCAGCGGTCATTCGGGCTCCTCCGTCATCACCGACGGGTTCGCCCGGCTGGAGTCCGGCGGCCGGGTCATCGCCGAGGGGTCGGCCAACGGCTGGCTGAGCGCCGAGGTTCCGGCCGCGTCCGCGGCGTACCGTCTGAGCATGGAGGCGAGCCGCTCCGCCGAGGACACCAGCATCAGTACGAAGGTGGCCGTGGCCTGGACGTTCACCTCGGCCCGCCCGCTCGCGGAGCAGTCGGCCCGGCTGCCGCTGTCGACGGTGCGGCTCGCGCCGAAGCTGAGCCTGAGAGGGACGGCTCCGGCGGGCGGCACGCTGGACGTTCCGCTTCGGCTGGGCGGGGCGGCCGCCGCGCCCGGCCGGGTCGCCGCGCTGACCGTCAAGGTCTCCTACGACGGGGGTGCGACCTGGAAGCCGCTCACCGTGACGACCGACGCCAAGGGAGCCCGCTCGGTGAGGGTGAAGCACCCGGCGGCGGCCGAGGCCGTGTCCTTCCAGGTGGACCTGAAGGACAAGAGCGGCAACACCATGCGGGAGACCATCACGAACGCCTACCGGCTCGCACCGTGAGGTGACCGCACGACGGTGACCAGCGCACGGCCGAGCCACCTCGGGCCCACCTCGGTCCCACCGCGGAGCCCACCGCGGAGCACACCGCGGTGAACTCCGCACGGCGCCGTTGAACCCTCCGGCCCGGCCCGCACCTCGCGGGGCCGGGCCGGACCCGTCGCGGTGTGAACCGCCCGCACTGCGCGGCGCGCCCGGACGCTACAGTGCGGCCATGGACACGGGGCGGAGTACGGGAAAGCGCCCGGCGGGAGCGGGAGTCGGGGCGGGCGGGGCTCCCACCCTGGAGGACGTGGCCCGTGCGGCGGGGGTGTCCCGGGCCACGGTGTCCCGGGTGGTCAACGGCGTCCGGAACGTGGACCCGGCCATCCGGCAGGCGGTCCAGCGGGCCGTCGCCGCGACCGGGTACGTGCCGAACCGGGCCGCCCGGTCCCTCGTGACCCGCCGGTCCGGAACCGTCGCCCTGGTCGTCTCCGGCGCGGGCTCGGGGGCGGGCTCAAAGGCGGCCGACGTGCGGGACGGGTTCGCGGCCCGGGTGTTCGAGGACCCCTTCTTCGGGCGCGTGGTCAGCGGGGTCGTCCGCGCGCTGCGGCCGGCCGGTGTGCACCCGGTGCTGATGTTCGCCGACACCGGGGAGGACCGCGCGGAGGTGCTCGCGTACCTGGCGCAGGGCAGCGCGGACGGAGCCCTGCTGGTCACCACCCATCCCCGGGACCCGCTCCCCGGGATGCTCGCGGCGGCCGCGCTGCCCGCGGTGCTGTTCGCGCGCCCGGCGGCGGGGGTGCCGCTCGACCACGTGGACCTGCGCCACCGGGAGGGCGGGGCGCTGGCGGCCCGGCACCTGCTCGCGCTGGGGCGGGGCCGACTCGCGGCGATCGGGGGCCCGGCGGACGTGCCGGCGAGCCGCGAGCGGATGGCGGGCTTCCGCGAGGCGGCGGCCGGTTACGACGGCCTGGACGGCCTGGACGGCCTGGACGGCCGCAAGGGCCCTGGCGGCCCTGGCGGCCCTGGCGGTCCGGACGGCCACGGCGGCCAGAACGGCCACGACCGCCAGAACGGCCGCCGCGCCGCGCCCGGCCACGACCGCCCGGCGGTGCTCCGCGTCGCCGAAGGGGACTTCACGCTCGACGGAGGTGAGCGGGCGATGCGCTGCCTGCTGGCCGAACAGCCCGATCTGGACGGGGTGTTCGCCGCGAACGACCTGATGGCGCAGGGGGCCTGCCTGGTGCTGCGAGAGCACGGCCGCCGGATCCCGGACGACGTGGCGGTCGTCGGCTTCGACGACTCCGGCGCGGCGTCGGCCTGCCGGCCCCGGCTGACGACCGTACGCCAGCCGGTGGAGGACATGGCGGCGGAGATGGTCCGCCTGCTCCTGGACCGCGTCGCGGGCACCGCGGCCCCGGAGCCGGCCTCGGTGCTGTTCGCCCCCGCTCTGGTGATCCGCGACTCCGCCTGACCGGCCCCGGTGCCGTGGCCGCGCCCCGGCGAACCCCTCCGGTCGCGGCCTCAGAGGCCCGCGCCGCGCACCTCCAGGGCCGTGCGCCAGCCCGGGGGTTCGGCCGGGGGGCCGGGTGCCGTGCGGCGGCCGCCCGTGGCGAAGAAGGCGGAGAGGGGGAGGGTCGCCGCCCCGACCGTGACCGCGTCGGGGCCCAGGGAGCCCAGGCCGACGGTGACCCGGTCGCCCGGATGGCGCAGCGCGTACCGGGTCGCGTGGCCCCGTACCGACGGGAGGATGTGGGGACCCAGCATCAGGCCCGCCCAGCCGCCGATCAGGATGCGCTCCGGCTGGAACAGGTTGATCAGGTCGGACAGCCCCGCGCCCAGGTACTCCGCGGTCTCCTCCAGGACTTCCCGCGCCACCGGGTCCCCCGCACCGGCCGCGGCCAGCAGGGCGGACAGGGCCTCCTCCTCGTCCACGGAGTCCACCGGGCGGCCGCCCGCCGCGCCGCCCCGTTCCGCCCAGCGCGCCAGCAGGGCCTCGGCGCCCGTGTACGCCTCCAGGCAGCCCAGCGCCCCGCACCGGCAGCGCCGCCCGCGCACGGAGACCGTCAGGTGGCCCCACTCCAGCGGAGTGCCCTCCGTCGTCCCGCCGTCCGGTGAACCGTCGGTGATCAGGCTCGCACCGACGCCGGAGCCGAAGAGCACGACGACCGCCTCCCGGGCCCCGCGGCCCGCCCCGAACCACATCTCCGCCTGGCCGAGCGTCCGCGCGCCGTTGTCGATGATGTACGGGACCTCCTGCGGCAGGGCTCCGGTGACGCGCAGCAGCTGCTCCAGCGGCACCGCGTCCCAGCCGATGGTCTGGCCGTGCACCACGGTCCCGCCCGGCGCGTCGCGGTCCACGATGCCGGGCACCCCGACGCCCACGCCCAGCAGCCGCTCCGTGCCGACCCCGGCCTCGGCGAGCACGGTTTCGATCCCGTGCCGGATGTGGTCGACGATGGGTCCGACGTCGTAGCAGCCGCGCGGCAGCAACGGCATCTCCGTGCGCGCCAGTTCGGTGAGGGTCAGGTCGAACAGTTCGACGCGGACCCGGGTTTCACCGACGTCGACGCCGATCATGTGGGCGCTGCCGGGCGACACCCGCAGCAGGGTGCGCGGCCGTCCGCCGTCGGAGTCGACGATCCCGGCCTCCTCCAGCAGCCCGTCCGCGACGAGCTCGCCGACGACGTTGCTGACGGATCCCGAGCTCAGTCCGGTGGCGGGCCCCAGTTCCTGGCGGCTCATCGGCCCGCCGAAGTACAGCCGTTGGAGGACGGCGCTCCGGTTTCCCCGCCTCAGGTCCCGCACCGTTCGCCCGCTACGCCCCGTGGTCATCCGGCCCCTTCCGCAGTGACATCGCTCGCAACATACCCTTGCGCGACCCCTTGACGCGACCCTTTCACGAGGCTTAACTCACGTCCTAAATTAAGGCCTGGACGGAGCACTCCACGTCGGCCTTTCCCCCGACCCCGCCGAAAGGGACCGAGCCGCCATGCGCAGAACCAGAGCTGCTGCCGCCGCCGCTGTCGCAGTCTCCCTCCTCGCCACCGCCGCCACCGCCTGCGGCGGCGGCTCCGCGGACACCGGGGGCGGTACCAACACGGCCCCCAAGGAGCTCACTTACTGGGCCTCCAACCAGGGACCCGACATCGCGGCGGACCAGGCGACGCTCGGCCCGGAGCTGAAGAAGTTCGAGCAGCAGACCGGCATCAAGGTCAAGCTCGAGGTCGTCCCCTGGTCCGACCTGCTCAACCGGATCCTCGCCGCCACCGCCTCCGGACAGGGCCCGGACGTCCTCAACATCGGCAACACCTGGTCCTCCTCCCTCCAGGCCACCGGAGCCCTGCTCCCGTGGGACGCGAAGAACTTCGAGGCGATCGGCGGCAAGGACCGCTTCGTCGAGTCCGCCATCGGATCGGCCGGCGCCGTCGGCAAGGACCCGGCCGCCGTCCCGCTCTACTCGATGTCCTACGCGCTCTACTACAACAAGAAGATGTTCCAGGAGGCGGGCGTCGAAAAGCCCCCGGCCACCTGGGACGAGCTGGTCGCCATCGGCCGGCGGCTGTCCAAGGACGGCAAGTGGGCGCTGGGCGCAGAGGGTTCGAACCTCTCCAACAACATCCACCAGGCCTTCGTCCTGTCCAAGCAGCACGGGGCCGAGTTCTTCGACGCCGCCGGCAAACCCACCTTCGACACCCCCGCCAACGTCGAGGCCGTCAAGCAGTACGTCGACCTGATGGCCAAGGACAAGGTCATCTCGCCCGGCAACGCCGAGTACGACAAGAACCAGTCCCTCCAGGACTTCGCCAACGGCAAGACCGCCATGGTCCTGTGGCAGAGCGCCGCCAGCAGCTTCAAGGCGCACGGAATGAAGGAGGGCGACTGGGGCGTCGCCCCCGTCCCCGTCCCGGCCGGCGGCGCCCCCGGCGCCGGCAGGAACACCAACTCCATGGTCGCCGGCATCAACATGGCCGTCTTCAAGAACACCGACAACATCGACGGCGCCCTGAAGTTCGTGAAGTTCATGACCAGCGACGAGGAGCAGAAGCTCCTCAACAAGACCTACGGCTCCATCCCGCCGGTCAAGGCCGCCCAGACCGACCCGGCCTTCGCCACCGAGGACCTCAGCGTGCTGCGCACCACCCTCGCCACCAGCGCCGCCCCGCTCCCGCAGGTCCCCGAGGAGTCCCAGTTCGAGACCACGGTCGGCACCGCCGTCAAGGAGCTCTTCGCCGACGCAGCCGCCGGACGTCCCGTGACCACCGAGTCGGTCAAGGCGAGGCTCACCAAGGCCCAGCAGCAGATGTCGAACTGAGCCGCGCCCGATGACTTCCGCACCCGCCACGCTCCCACCCGACACCACGACGGGGCGGCGGCAGCGCGGTACGGCGGCCCGCGTACGGCGCCCCGGCCGCCCGCCGCGCCCGGGCCGCCTGCGCCGCGGCGCCCTGCCCTACCTCCTGCTGCTGCCCGCCCTGCTCCTCGAACTGCTCATCCACCTCGTCCCGATGGCGATGGGCATCGCCATGAGCTTCCGCGAGCTCACCCAGTTCTTCATCCGGGACTGGTCCCGCGCCCCCTGGACGGGCTTCGACAACTACGAACTCGCCGTCGACGTCAACCGGCCCGTCGGCGAGGCCCTCCTCGGCTCCTTCCTCACCACCTGCCTGTTCACCCTGCTCTCCGTCGGCCTGTGCTGGCTGCTCGGCACCGCCGCCGCCGTGTTCATGCAGGAGACCTTCCGCGGCCGCGGCATCCTGCGGGCCCTGTTCCTGGTCCCGTACGCCCTGCCCGTCTACGCGGCCGTCATCACCTGGGCGTTCATGTTCCAGCGGGACAACGGCCTGGTGAACCACGTCCTGCACGACCAGCTCGGTCTCGGCGGCGCCGAGCACACCTTCTGGCTGCTGGGCGACAACAGCTTCTGGGCGCTGCTGACCGTGTCCGTGTGGAAGGGCTGGCCGTTCGCCTTCCTCATCGTGATGGCCGCCCTGCAGAACATCCCCAAGGACCTGTACGAGGCGGCCGCGCTGGACGGGGCGGGCATCTGGCAGCAGATCCGCCGGATCACCCTGCCCTCGGTCGGCGCGGTCAACCAGGTGCTGGTCCTGGTGCTGTTCCTGTGGACCTTCAACGACTTCAACACGCCGTTCGTCCTGTTCGGCAAGTCCGCCCCCGAAGCCGCCGACCTGATCTCCCTCCACATCTACCAGTCGAGCTTCGTCACCTGGAACTTCGGCACCGGATCGGCCATGTCCGTCCTCCTGCTGCTCTTCCTCCTGCTGGTCACCGCCGGCTACCTGTTCCTGACCACCCGCGGCCGGAGGGACGCCGATGCCCGCTAGCCCCCGAGCGCGCAGCCCGCTCGACCCGCCCCTCTCCTTCCGGTTGATCCGGGCCGTCTTCCTGACCCTGCTCGCCGGCTTCGTGCTGCTGCCCGTCTACGTGATGGTCACCAGCTCGCTGAAGCCGCTGGGGGACGTGGCGGGCGAGTTCCGGTGGATCCCCACCGGGCTCACCCTCCGGCCCTACATCGACATCTGGCACACCGTGCCGCTCGCCAAGTACTTCGTGAACTCCCTGATCGTGGCCGGCGCCGCCACCGTCTGCTCCGTGGTCATCGCCGTGTTCGCCGCGTACGCCGTCAGCCGCTACCGCTTCCGCGGCAAGCGCCTCTTCACGGTGACCGTCCTCTCCACCCAGATGTTCCCCGGGATCCTCTTCCTGCTCCCGCTGTTCCTGATCTTCGTGAACATCGGCAACAGCACGGGGGTCGCGCTCTACGGGTCCCGCGGCGGGCTCATCCTCACCTACCTCACCTTCTCCCTCCCCTTCTCCATCTGGATGCTCATCGGGTACTTCGACTCGGTGCCCCGCGACCTCGACGAGGCGGCCACCGTCGACGGCTGCGGCCCGCTCGGCGCGCTGTTCCGGGTCGTGATCCCGGCAGCCGTCCCCGGCATCGTCGCCGTCGCCGTGTACGCCTTCATGACCGCCTGGGGCGAGGTGCTCTTCGCCTCCGTCATGACGAACGACGCCACCCGCACCCTCGCCGTCGGACTGCAGGGCTACTCCACGCAGAACGACGTGTACTGGAACCAGATCATGGCCGCCTCGCTCGTCGTCAGCATCCCCGTCGTCGCCGGATTCCTGCTGCTGCAGAAGTACCTGGTGGCCGGACTCACGGCTGGAGCCGTCAAATGACCCTTTCCGAAAGCCTTCCCGTGACCGGGGCGCAGGCCGCGGACCGCGCCGTCGACCTCGACGCGCTGCCCGCCGACTTCGCCTGGGGCACCGCCACCTCCGCCTACCAGATCGAGGGCGCTGCCGAGGAGGACGGCCGCGCCCCCTCCATCTGGGACACCTTCAGCCGCGTCCCCGGCGCCGTCGACGGCGGCCACACCGGCGACACGGCCTGCGACCACTACCACCGCTGGCAAGGCGACATCGCCCTGATGCGGCAGCTCGGCACCAACGCCTACCGGCTCTCCGTCGCCTGGCCGCGCGTCGTGCCCGGTGGGGACGGGCCCGTCAACGCCAAGGGCCTCGACTTCTACGACCGGCTGACCGACGGACTGCTCGCGGCCGGAATCGAGCCCAACGTCACCCTCTACCACTGGGACCTGCCCCAGGCACTCCAGGACCGCGGCGGCTGGCCCGAGCGCGCCACCGCCGAGCACTTCGCCGCGTACGCCGGCCTCGTGGCCGAACGCCTCGGCGACCGCGTCACCCAGTGGGCCACCCTGAACGAGCCGCTGTGCTCGGCCTGGATCGGCCACCTGGAGGGCCGGATGGCCCCCGGCTGGACCGACCTGACCGCCGCCGTCCGCGCCTCCTACCACCTGCTGCTCGGCCACGGCCTCGCCGCCCAGGCCGTCCGCGCCGCCCGCCCCGCCGCAGCCGTCGGCATCGTCAACAACCTCTCCACCGTCGAGCCCGCCACCGGCAGCGAGGCCGACCGGGCCGCCGCCCGGCGCATGGACGGCCACGTCAACCGCTGGTGGCTCGACCCCGTCCACGGCCGCGGCTTCCCCGCCGACATGCGCGAGGTCTACGGCGTCGACCTCCCCGAGCGCCCCGGCGACCTCGCCGCCATCGCCGCGCCCCTCGACTGGATCGGCCTCAACTACTACTTCCCGCAGGTCGTCACCGCCGACCCGGCCGGCCCCGCGCCCTTCGCCCGCCAGGTCGACCGGCCCGGCGTCCCGCGCACCGGCATGGACTGGGAGGTCGACGCCGACGGCCTGGAAACGCTGATCATGCGCCTGCACGAGGAGTACGGGGACCAGCGCATCCACATCACCGAGAACGGCTCCTCGTACCCCGACACCGTCACCCCCGACGGCCGCGTCCACGACCCCGAACGGGCCGCCTACCTCACCTCCCACCTGGCGGCCTGCGCCCGCGCGGCCCGCCGCGGCGCACCGGTGGCCGGCTACTACGCCTGGTCGCTGCTGGACAACTTCGAATGGGCCTACGGCTACGACAAGCGCTTCGGCCTGGTCCACGTGGACTACGCCACCCAGCGCCGCACGGTGAAGTCGAGCGGCCGCCGCTACGCCGAGATCATCGCCGCGCACCGCGCCGCCCGCTGACGTCCCGCCCGCCGACGCGCCCTGCGCGCTGACGCCCCGTCCGCCGAGGCTTCGCCGCCCCGCGCCCGCCCCGCTTCTCGGGCCGGGCGCGGTGTGCGTGGTGGGATGGGCTCCGGGGCGGGTCCAGCAGCTCACGGAGAGGTCGGGTACATGCCGCAGGACAACACCATGCGAGGGATGGCGTACGAGACGTACGGCGGAACGGAGGTGCTGAGGGACACCCGGCTCCCGGTCCCCAAGGTCGGCCCCGGCGAGGTCCTCGTCCGGGTGAAGTACGCCTCGGTCAATCCCGTCGGCTGGAAGATCATGGGCGGCGGCCTCGACGCCCTGATGGACGTCGTGTACCCCGTGGTGCCCTGCTGGGACGTCTCCGGCACCGTCGAGCAGGTCGGCATCGACACCCCCGAGTTCGCCGAGGGCGACGAGGTGATGGCCTACGCCCGCAAGGACTACGTGCACGGCGGGACCTGCGCCGAGTTCGTCACCGTGCCCGTACGGGCCCTCGCGCACAAGCCCGCCTCGCTCGGCTGGGCCGAGGCTGCCGCCCTCCCGCTCGCCGGACTCACCGCCTACCAGGTGCTGACCCGGCTGCGCACCGGCAAGGACGACACCGTCCTCATCCACGGCGCCGCGGGCGGTGTCGGCTCCTTCGGCGTGCAGATCGCCCGCTCCCTCGGAGCCCGGGTCATCGGCACCGCCTCCCCGCGCAACCACGACCGCGTGAGCGAACTCGGCGCCGAGCCCGTCGCCTACGGGGACGGGCTCGCCGAGCGGGTCCTCGCCCTCGTCCCCGACGGCGCGACCGTCGTCGCGGACTTCGTCGGCGGCGTCCTCGACGTCACCCGCAGGGTGCTGCACGACGACGGCCGGCACGCCTCCATCGCCGACCCCACCGTGACCGGCTCGGGCGGCGAGTGGATGTGGGTGCGGCCGGTCGGAGGCGACCTGGCCGAGCTGGGCCGGCTCGCCGAGGCCGGGCAGCTCACCGTGCCCGTCGCGCGGACCTTCCCGCTGGGCGAACTGGCGGCGGCCTTCGAGCTCAGTCAGGGCGGACACACGGCCGGCAAGATCGTCATCGAGGTCTGAGCATGCCCCTCGGGGCACACGCGACCGCGCGCCGCCCGGTGGGGAGAAGGGCGGCGCGCGGAGTCCACACAGGGGCACTCAGGCATAGACCCCGAAGTGGAACAGGGAATAGCCGTAGCCGGTGCCGCGCCCGGTCAGCTCCAGCCGGACGTAGCGGCCCGACGCGGTGATGTCGAAGTCGTCGATCCCGCCGTCACCGGAGGGCGTGGCGTACGCCGTCCGCCAGGTCCGGCCGTCGTCCGACACCGTGATCGTGTACGCCTTCCCGTACGCGGTCTCCCACACCAGCTGCGCGTGCCTCAGCTGCCGCACCGACCCCAGGTCCACCTGGAGCCATTGAGGATCGGACCAGGTGCTGGCCCAGCGGGTGTCGTCCCGGCCGTCCGTGGCCAGTTGGGGGGCGCACGGGCAGCCGCCGTAGCCGTCGTTCTGGTAGGTGGAGGCGGTCGTCGGCCGGCCCCGGGACACGTCCGTCCCCGCCACCGGCGGCGGGACCACCTTCACCGAACGCTGCTCGACGCCCACGTTGCCCCGCCCGTCCTTGACCTTGACGTACAGCTTCCACACGCCGGTCTTCGCCGGCGCCGTGGCCTTCAGCGTGCCGCCGCCCAGGTGCGTGGACGGTACGGAGACCAGCCCGCCCCCGCCGTCCACGTACTTGCCGCCCCACAGCACCTCGTACGCGAGCTCGTCGCCATCGGGGTCGGTGGCGGGCGCCCGGAGGGTGATCTCCTTGCCCGCGGGGACGGCGGCCGGGTCGGCGACCGAGGGCACCTGGACCACCGGCGGCAGGTTGTCCCCGGCCGTGTTACCGCCGTACGCCCGCTTGACCGCGTAGTACGCCGTCCGGCGCTCCCCGGCGGGGGTCAGGTTGAACCAGTGGCCGCCGAAGTCGTACTCGGTGCCGTAGTGGAAGAGCGTCGCGCCGAGCGCCACGCCCCGGTGGCCGGTGACACAGTTCCAGGCGCCGGTGTAGCCGTCCGCCTTCGCCCGGTCGCCGGGCTCCAGCGGCACCCCGTTCGCGTCGTCCGGCACCTCCCACTCACCGGCCGGACCGGCCTCGGTGATCAGGTACGGCTTGGTGTAGCCGCCCTGCTCCCAGGCCTGCCGGACCCCGCAGGCCTCCTTGTAGGCGTTGACGGAGTACAGGTCCAGGTCGGGGGAGTTGCGCTTGTAGTACGTCCACGCCCCGGCCCAGGCGTCCGTGGAGGTCACCGGGTGGTTCGCGTCGATGCGGTGGATCGCCTTCGCCACGTCGTTGACGAAGGTGGTGTAGGCATGGCGCTGGTTCTCCAGCTCGGCGCCGCCGTAGCAGTTCTGCAGGCCCAGCACCGACTCGTTGCCGACGTTCCACATCAGCACGGCCGGGTGGTCGCGATAGGCCTCCACCCAGCGGGAGAACTCGGCGAGCATGGTGGTCTTGTAGGCGGTGTCGGTGACGTAGTCGGTGCAGCCGCCACTGCCCGGGCCGCCGCCCGGCTGGAGCCAGAAACCCGCGACGACCTTGAGGCCGTTCGCGGAGGCCGCGTCGAACAGCGGGCGGCTGCCGGCGTCGGTGCCCCAGGTGCGGATGGTGTTGGCGCCGAGCGAGCGGACGTCCGGCAGCAGGCGGCCGGCGTCGGTCGGGGAGGGACCCCAGGTGACGCCCTTGACGAGGTACGGCGAACCGTCCACCGTCAGCTGCCAGTCGCCCTGGGAGCCGGTCACCTTCACCACGCTGCCGGCGGCGTGCGCGGGGGCGGTGGGCAGGACGGTCACGGCGCCCGCGAGGAGCGCTGCCGTGACGAGGGAACGCATGCGGGAGGGCACGCGGAGACCTCCTTCGGGTGTGGGGGAGCCCGTCACGGCAGCCGGTGGTCCGGGCCCAGCGCGGCGCCCGCTTCGGGGTGGGTCTCGTCGTAGCCGCGGGAGTTGCACTGGAGCCCGCCGCGGACGCAGTGGTCGACGAGGGCCCGCAGCGTGCGGTCGTCCCAGGCGTTGAAGAAGTCGTAGTGGAAGGAGTGCCCGCTCCCGCTCGACAGCCTGACCCGCGACATGTCACCGCTCACCGGGAAGGCCATCTTGAACTCGACCATGGGCACCGCGACCGGGTGGCCGGCCGGGCAGATGTTGTCGTTGTTCCCCGGCTTCACCACCGGATAGGCCATGTGCGCCTTGTGGTCGGGGGTGTCGAGGTACTTTCCGTCCCAGCAACTCGGCGACTGCATCCGGATGTTGAGCTGGGTGCCAGCCGGGCAGTGCGCCGGGAACTCGACGTTCTTGAAGCTGTCGCCGCACTCCCAGCCCTCGACCCAGCCCCGGTGCCCGCGGAACTCGGCCGCGGTCTGCGACGGGCTGCCGACGACGAACCGCAGGCCCTTGGGGTACGGGCGCACGCTCGTGTAGTCGGTGACGCCGGTCTTGTAGTAGATGACCTGCGGTCCGCTCGGCAGTACCGGCTGGTCGCCGATGTAGAGCATCGGCATCCAGTAGCCGGAGAGGTCGCCGGGCGCGGTGCACGCCGTGCCGCCCGCGCTCAGGGAGGCGGTGGTGCTGAAGGCGTCGGTCGTGGTGTTGCCCATGAAGGTGTGGTCGTGCGAGGCGCCCGGCCGTCCCGCGTAGACGATCGGGTCGTCCGGAGCGGTGCGGCTGACCGCGCAGTTGGCCTGGAACTCGTGGAAGTACCGGTCGGGCGGGTTCTCCCAGGAGGGGGTGACCCCGGTGACCTGGGGGACGGCCGGGATGTAGCCGTCCCCGTCCGGGTCGTCGCCGGTGGCGAGCGGTACGGCGGCCGCGTGGTTCATGTGCGGCGCGGCCATGCCGACGTCGGGGGAGGCCTGGGCGGTCAGCGCGAGGCCGCCGAAGGCCGCGGTGGCGGTCACGGCGACGGCCGCCGAGACCAGGAGGGCGGACAGGGTCCGCGGTCGGAGATTCACTTCTGCTCCTCCGGTGGGTGGGGGCTCGCCCGGTTGGGAGAGCGCTCTCTCACTCGGCCCGGAAAACGCGGGACGGCCGCCGGGCCGCCCCGCGTCTTGCGGGGGTCAGGGGTGGATCAGGGGAACGAGACGATGGTCGAGGGGATGGTCGAGGTGCCCGAGGTGGGGCCGCCGACACTGTTGATCACGTGCTCGTACTGGCCGTTGCCGCCCAGCGAGACCACGAGCAGGTCGTGGAACCGCACGCCCGGCTTCACCGGTGCCTGGAATCCATGGTCCTGGCGGATCGTCGGATCCACGTTGTAGTAGCAGTAGCTGCCCATGCCCCAGCCCTCGTGGGTGTTCACGGAGTCGGCCACCTTGTAGGCCGCGTAGCCCTTGACCGGGCCGTTCTGGATGGCGGCCTGGTTGGGCGCGTCGTAGGCCTTCTCGTTCTGGAAGAAGATCGTGCGGCCGCGCTCGCCGTACCACTCCACGTCGTACTTGTTGAAGTGCTCGACGAACAGCCCGGTGGCCAGGACGTCGTCGCCGTTCACCCGGAACCCGTAGTCGGAGCGGTTGGTCTCCCAGCCCACCCCGTCGCCGTGGTCGGCCCGCCAGATCCAGGTGTGGTCGACGATCGTGTCGTGGTTGTTGATCACCATGCCGACCGTGGCCTTGCCCGCGCCCGCGCCGCCGACCCGCACGAACACGTCCTGCACGGAGGTCGGATTCGCCGCGTGGTCCGCGGTGGCGCCGTCCGGGCCCACCTCCAGCAGGGTGGGCGAGTTGACGGTGCCCGCGTCGATCAGGAATCCGGCGAGCTTCACGCCGTCCACGTCCGCGACCTTCATCGCGGTGACCCCGTTGTCGGGGACGATCGTGGCGAGGCCGAGGCCGAGGACGATCGTGTCGGGCCGGTTGACCTGGATGGTCCGGTCCACGTGGTAGACGCCGGGGGTGAACAGCAGGTGCAGGCCCTGGGCCAGCGCCGCGTTGATCGTCGCCGCGCTCGCACCCGGCTTGACCACGTAGAAGCGGTTCAGCGGGACGGAGCTCCCCTGCGGCGCACCGTTGCCCCACGAGGTGCCCCGGGCGTTGGTGCGCTTCGCCGGAACGAAGACCTTGTACTCGCTGCCGTCCAGGTAGAGGAAGGGCTTCTCCCGGGAGACGGGGGTGGTGTCCAGGGTGGTGTAGGGCGGGTTGGGGTACGACTGCGCCGGCGCGCCCTGGGTCCCGGAGAACACCTGGTTCCACACCGCGTTGGACCAGCCGCCGATCGAGCTGTCGCGGGTGTACCACTGCTGCTGCGAGTAGTTGCCGACCTGGCCGTCGATCTTGGAGTCGGCGATGTAGCCGCCCGAGGCCCAGCCGTAGCCGTCGGGAGCCAGGTTGAGCCCGCCCTTGACGTGCATCCGGCGGAACGGCGCCGCCTGCGAGACGGCCCAGCGGTTGGTGCCGCTGACCGGGTTCAGCGCGAGGTTCTCGGCCGAACGCCAGAAGTTCTGGGTGGCGTTGCCGCCGAACCAGCCCGCGTCGACGGTGATGTCACCGTTGATGGTCGTGTCGTCGGGGCTGAGGCCGAGGCCGGAGACCGAGGTGTAGAAGCCGATCTGGGCGTTGAGGCCGTTGTACGTGCCCGGCTTGAACAGGAACTGGTAGCGGCCGGAGCCGAACTGGGCCGACTCCTGCTGTCGGAAGACCTCGTCCAGCCTGCCCTGGATGTTCGGGGTGGACGGGTCGAAGACGATCACGTTCGGGCCGAGGTCGCCGCCGCCGGGGATGACCGGATCGGTGCCGGCGGTGCCGTAGACCTGGAACTCCCAGAGCGAGTAGCCGTATGCGGTGGTGCGCTGCGTCCCGTACACGCGGACGTAGCGGGCGGTGCCGGTGATGTCGTGGGTGACCGTGCCGCCGGTGCCCGTGGTGGTCGAGGCGGCGGTGGACCAGGCGGCGCCGTCCGTGGACAGCTCGACGCGGTACGCCTTGGCCGCGGCCGTCTCCCAGCGCAGCACCACCCGGCTCAGCTGAGCCGGGGCGCCGAGGTCGACCTGTATCCACTGCGGGTCGGCGAACTGGCTCGACCAGCGGGTGCCGTTGTCGCCGTCGACGGCCGCGCCGGCCGGTGTCCCGGCGCCCTCGACGCTGGAGGCGGTGGCGGGTTTGCCCTGGGAGAGCAGCACGGGGGCCGCCTGGGCGGCGGTGCCCGGCAGCAGGACGAGGAGGGCCGCGACCAGTGCGGCGGCGAGAGCCGCGACGGTGAGCCGCGGCGGGCGATCGGAGAGGAGGGGCATGCGGGGTGCTCCTGACGTCATGGATCCGGGGGGATCGAAGCGTGAGTGAACTGCCCGCCGACAGGGTCGTCAAGGGTTTCGGCGTTCACGAACTGAAGGTCAACCGCCATGTCAACTACGCATCAGGCCTGTGAACTTGGAGTTTCTTCAATCCTTGTGAAAAGTGTTGACGAAAAAACCCGGCGCGGCTCTACTGATGCTCTGACCGCTCCGTCCCGCCGTGCCCGCTGTGCGCGGGGCGGAGCCCGGTCGGTCCCGGGCAGTTCCCGGTCCGCCTTCGGGAAGTGTCCGCTCGGAGAGGCTGGTTGCTGCCGTGCGTTCGTTACTCGTCGGCGGTCCGGTACAGATCCGGTACCTCACCGCAGGCCGCCCAGGCCACTTCCACGCCCGCGAGACCCCTCGACCACGGCGCGGCCACGGCGGCCAGACGCGCGGCGTCGGGCGGAGCCGCGCCGAGCCCGATCGCGTACCGGGCCAGGCCCGCGCCCGTCGCGAACGGGTGCGGCCACGCGTGCGCGTCCGCGACGCCCGCCTCCTCCAGCGCGCTCAGCAGCGCCCGCACCCGGCCGCGCATCCGCCCCAGAGCCGCCTCGAACTCCCGCTCCGCGGGCGTCCGTACGGTCACCACCGCCCACGCGGCGTGCCGACGGTGCAGCGGAGGGGCGGCCACGACGGCGTCGAAGCCAGCGGGGTCGGCGTCCAGCAGTTCCCAGGCCCGGTACAGCTCCCGCACCAGCAGATCGCGCAGGCCGGGGCCCACCTGGGCCGTGCAGCTGCGGACCGGTGCGGAGGGCGTGAGGACGGTCACCGGGTCCGGCGCCGGCGGCACCCGGTCCGACATCGCCGGCGCCCGGTCCGGCGCCGCGGGTACGGGGTCCGGACCCGGCACCGGTACCGGCGGTCCGGGTCGTGCGGCGTCCAAACCGACCGGGTCCCGCCAGTCCCAGGCCGCCCAGGTCCCGAAGAACTCGAGCAGCAGGGCCGCCGGGGACCGGTCGGAGGCCGCGCGGACCGTGCGGGCCGCCAGTACCGCCCAGGCCAGCCCCGGCGGTCCGCCGAACGGCGCCGAGTCCAGCCCCCGGGCCCGGGCCCAGGCCTTGACCTCCCGCGCCAGCCGGGCGAAGGCGGCATGCTCCGCGCCCACGAAGTCCCGTACCGCGGCGGCGTCGCTCACCGCGCTCAGCGCGACCGCGGCCCGCTCGCCCAGTTCCGCCCGACGCGTCGGCGCCTGCGCGGGGTCCAGCGTGCCGGTGGGGACGACCACCAGGTCCACGTCCAGTCCGGCAGCGCTCAGCCGCAGCCCCGGCACCCGTGCGCCCGTCACCTCGCGCATCCGCACCGCCTCCGGCAGCGCCGCCGCGACCCGCTCCCGTACTTCCGCGATGTCCGCGGTCCCCGGCACCGCCGCCACCAGGTCGAGGTCGGCGCCCGGCAGCGCGCAGCCCATGCGGCGCGATCCGGCCTCCCACACCACCCCGCCGTCCAGCGCGTCCGCGATCCGGGCGGTGAGCACGGCGGCCCGGCCGTGCGGCTCGACATCATGTGTTCCGACGCCGTGTGCTGCGACATCGTGCGCTGCGGCGCCGTGCGCTGCGGCGCCCCGTGCTTCGGCGTCGTCCGGTTCGACCGCCGCCGGGAGCGCGGGCTCCGGCAGCCACCGGACCCGGCCCGTGCCCAGTTCCACGACCGCCCGCGTCCGCATCGGCCCGTCCCCGCGCCGCGAGAGCACGGCCAGCTCCCCGACCCGCGCGGACACTCCGGCGCCGAGCCGGGCGGTGAACTCCGCGACCGCCCGCTGCGGATCGCGGCTGCGCCCCAGCGTCAGGTGCGGGGTATAGCCCTCGGCGCGCTCCCGGCATCCCGGGAACCGCCGTACCAGCTCCTGCCGCAGCTCCTGCCACGGCGCGTCACCGCCCGCCGCCGGATCCAGCCAGACGGTCGCGTCCTCGCGGTGCCCGAAGCTGTGCACCCCCGCCAGCCGGGCGGTGAACGCCGGTGTACCCGCCGCCACTTCGGCCAGCAACGGCACGGCCTCCTCGAACGAGGACTCGGGGACGAAGCCGAAGAGCAGGTTGACGTGCGCGGGCCAGCGGCCGGCCTGCGGATCGTGCTCCCGCCGCAGCGCGTGCGCCGCTTCAGGGAGGCGGGGCGGCAGCCAGACCACGGCCGTACGCGCCGTCGCCCGCGCCTCGAGCCGCGCGACGCCGGCTCCGCCCCCGAACTCCACCGTCGCCTCCACCCCGTAGTGGTCCGAGATGAACAGCCCGTCCGGCCCCGGCGCGTCGCCGCGCAGCGCCGCCCGGGTCGCCCGCGCCGGCCCGGCGGCCCTCAGCATGATCCGGTCCAGCCGCGCCGCCCGCCCCGACAGCGAGCCCACCGCGGCCAGCGGATTGGCCACCGGATCGAAGGTGGGAGTGCCGTCCGCCGCCCCGTGTACGTCGCTCCACGCGTCCCGCATGCCCAGTGCGGCGGCCGGCCCCTCGGCCCCCGAGCGGCCGTCGTTGAAGTCGCCGAGCAGCGCCACGGCGGCTTCCACCCCGCCCAGCCCCTTGGCGAGGCGGGCCAGTTCGGCCCGGCGGCGGATCTCCCCGTTCTCGGTGTGATCGCTGGTCAGATGGGTCGCGGCGACGACGAGGGGGCCGGCCGCGGTGTCCACCGTCACGGCGGTGACCGCCTTGTGCGGGCCGAGCGCGTGCAGCCCCGCCTCCCGCACCGGAAGCCGGCTCAGCACCAGCAGCCCGCACTCGGCGACGTCCCGGCCGCCCGGATCCGTGCCGAGCGTGTACCCGGCCCTTACCCAGTCCGCCGCCAGCAGCATCCGCAGCAGTTCGGGTTCGGCCTCCTGGAGCGCGATGACATCGGCATCGGCGGCCGCCAGGTCGGCCAGCAGCAGCGGCCTGCGCCGCGCGGTGGCGATCCGCGGGCCGTCGTACCGGTCCCAGAGGGTGTTCCAGGTCAGCAGCCGCACCGTGGCGGGGGACCCGGACAGGCTGCCGCCCGGGGCGGGCGCGGGCGCCGGGCGCCAGGAGCTGCCCGCGGGATCCCAGGCGTGCGGGGTACGGGCGGTGAAGAACGGCGCCCGCAGCAGGCGCGGATCGCGCACCCGCCCGGCCTCGGTGGTGTCGATCCGGTCCACTCCCGTGGCCCGGTCCCACACCAGCTCGCCGTCCGCCTCGACGAACAGCACACGGTGCCAGGGGATGTCGCCGCCGGGCACGAAGGACGGCAGGGGCACGCGCTTCGGGGCGGCTCCGCGCTGGAGCAGCCCGAGGACGAACCGGGCGGGATCGAACCGGGGGTCCCAGCGGACCTGGTGGTAGAGCTCCTCACTGGTGCGCATCACAGCTCCCCGCCCGGCGCGGCCAGGGTGCCGGCCCTGTCCTCGACGGTCCCGCCCGCGCCGATGTACCAGGTCCGGTGCGCCTGACCGGGATACGGCGGGCTGAACCGGTGCAGCTGCGACTCCAGCACCTGTGGGGGAACCGGATGCGGGCGCACGGCGTTGCGCCGCCGCAGCTCCTCCTCGTCGACCAGTGCGACGGCATGGGTGACCAGCGCGTCGTGGCGGCGGGCGACCGAGCCCGCCAGGCCGCGCTGCTGGTCGGTGAGCGAGGTGGCGTCCCATACGACGGTGCCCCCGCGGGCCAGAGCGGCGTCGAGCCGGTCGAGGCCCTCGCTCAGCACCTCCGCGTTCGCCCGCTGGTCCGCACGGGAACCCCGGGCGGTCCGCAGATCGTCGAGACTGATGTAGGCGTCCACACCGGGCAGGGCGCGGCCGAAGGTGCTCTTGCCGCTGCCCGAGGGGCCGCACAGCTGCACCAGCCGGGGAAACGTTCCCTCACGCCAGCGCCAGGTCGCCGCCACCGCCTCCTCGGCCGTGGCGATCCGGCCCTGTGCGAAGGCCCGCCGCGCCTCGGCCCAGCAACGGTCGCCCGCGTCCGGACCGAGCCCGGCCAGCCGCTCCCGGAGCTCCGCGCGCAGGGCGCCGAGCGGGTCGGGGTCGAGCAGCCCCGCCTCCTCGGCGCACAGCAAGGACCACTCCACGCACTCGAGGGCCTGCGCGTCCCCGGCCGTCACGGCGGCGAGGGCGTGCAGCACCCCCGGATCGGCCGCGACGGCCATCCGCACCAGCCCGGCCCGCCGCTCCGCGTCGGGGAACGGCCGCTGGAGGTACGGGTACAGCCCGACCAGGTCCGACACCCGCCGCGCGAGCTCCATCCCGAGCGGCCCCGCCGCGAGCCGCGCCGCGATCCGGGCGCGCGGCGCGCGGTGCAGTACGGCGGCCAGTACTCCGGCCAGCCGCTCCTCGCCGGCCAGTCCCAACTCGTCCAACCGGGTGGTGACTTCGGTGTGCAGACCCGCCTCGGAGGCCGGGCCGACGACGCTGTCGGCCCAGCTCTCACCACCGCTCACCCCGGCCGCCGCCAGCAGCTCCGCCGCACCGGCAGGGGCCCCCGACCGGACCGCCCACAACGGGGCCCGCGCACCGAGCCCGTTCGGCATCACCGGCGCGAACATCCAGTGCGTGCCGGTCTGTACGTGCCCGCCGCGCACCCACTTGGCCACGCACCGGCCGAAGTCCTCGTAGGCGAAACCGTCCACCGTCCGTACGACGTACCCCTCTTGCCGTGTGGTGTCGAGCTTCAGCTTGCGCAGTGCGCGCTCGTCGAAGGTGCCCCGCCACAGCACGCGCGGAGTGGGCACGCCGAGCCCCCGCAGGAACCGTACGGTCGCGTCCCAGTCCAGACAGTGCTCCCCGTCCCACACCGAGAACCCGTAGAACCAGCTGTCGAGGTCTTCGTAGCCGAGCGAGTGCCGGGCGTACAGGTTCTCCCCGCACACCCGCCGCCCGGCCGGGATGCGCGCGGCGATCCGGCCCTGGAGGGCCTTGACCCACGCCCGGGAGGGATGGTGCGCCGAGTCGAGCGAACGCGCGTGCAGGCCGTCCGCGTACAGGGTGGTGTTCTCCCCGTCGAGCTTCTCGGTCACCACGACCTCACGCCCCGCCAGCCCCGCGAACGCCCCCGGCCCGGCCACCCGGACATCGTCCGCCGCGGCCCCGGGCGACCAGGGCAGGTGGGGCGTACGGGGGTAGTGCGTGCGCATGATCCGCTCCTGCTCGACGACGTGGGGTCCCGTCACTCTACGTATCCGGGGCGGCCTCCTCCATCGAATAACGGGGCTGCGCCCGGGAACCTTTCCGGTCACAGCGCTAGCGGCACAGGGCCACGATGGAGGGCGACACCGTGCCCCGGGCCGCCTCGCACAGCGCCGCCATGTCGTAGGTGCGCTGCGGAGCGGCGGGCTTGGCCGCGGGTTTCGCCGAGGAACGCTTGCGGGGTTTGGCCGGTTCGGCGGGGCGGGCGGGGCGGGCGGGGCGTACAGGGTGTACGGGCTTGGCCGCCCGGGGCGGCCGCGCGGGCCGCTCCTGCCGGGCCGCGGCGGCCGGCGTGGGTGGTGGTGGCGGTGGCGGAGGCTCCGGCGTGATCGGCAGATGGCCTAACGGCCAGGCGGCCGGGGCCGGTTGCCGCGGTTCCGGGTGGAACTCCGCAGGCCCCGGACGCGGAGCGTCCGACGGCGCGGCAGGACGCACCGTCACGCATCCGGTGGCCATGGCGAGCGCGGCAAGGGTCAGGGTCAGAGCCCGGCGCAACTGCATCCGCCCACCCTGCCGCACCACCCCCGCCGGAGCCGCCCCCATCACCCGTACGGGTGCGCTGGGCGCAGCCCCCCCGCAGGCTCGCCTCAGCGGGCCGCGGGGCCCCGGCTGCGGGGCCGGGTTGCCAGGCGGAGGGCGTGTTCCAAGGGGCCGCGGCGGAGGGGGGTGTCGGCGCAGGCGCGCTGCCACGCCCAGGTCAGAGCGAGGGCGGCGGTGCTGAAGGCCAGCCAGGCGGACCAGGACGACGCGCCGTGGGCCGGGCCGGCCAGGACCAGCGCGTGGATCACGTACGCGCTCAGTGCCATGGCGCCGAGTACTGTGAACGGCCGCAGCAGGCGGGCGCCCAGCCGGTGTCGGGCGGCGAGGGCGCACAGGCCGATGAGCGCGGCGCCCACGCCCGCGTTGCCGAGCGTCTCCGGCGGGGTCTGGCTGTACGGGTCGGCCACGAGGAGCCAGTCCCAGGAGGTGCTGGGCACGGCGCCGTACTGCCGGCGCAGCACCTCGCGCACCGGATCGGCGGCGGCCAGGGCATCCGGATGGTGGACGGCGATCGAGGCCAGGAGCCGCTCCCGGGCGCCGAACACGTGGGTGGCGAGCCAGGCGGAGCCGTAGCCCGCCGCGGCCGCGGCCGTGCCCCACACCGCCATGCGCATCGCCGTCGTCCGTTCCCGGATGTCGCACGCGCGGGCGAGCGCCATCCCCACCAGGATGTACGGGAAGTAGGTCGCCAGCGGATACGCGCCGGTGAGCAGCAGCTCGCACACCACCGTGCCCAGCCCGGCCCAGCTGGTCAGATCGGCGGCCTCGGGGACCAGGCCCCGCCCGGAGGCCTCGTACCCGAACACCGGGCCCAGCAGGAAGGACAGCAGCGGACCCGCCACCACCGAGACCCCCGCGACGACCGTGAGCACCGGGGTGGAGAGCCGGGTGAAGGGTTCGGCGGCGAGGAAGTACACGGCGAAGAAGGCCAGGATGACCAGGATCCCGGGCCACAGCGAGGCCAGGAACACGCCGAGCACGGCCATGACGGCGCAGCGGATCAGCAGCGGACGGTACCGCCCGGCCCAGCCGTCGGGCCGGGCCGCCGGGTCGAGTCCGCGCTGGGCGAGGACCAGGGAGAAGCCGGCGAGGAGGGTGAAGAGCGCCGGGGCGCGCCCGTCGGCCGCGACGAGCACGTAACCGGCGCCTTCGGGCTGCGGGCTGGGGCCGACGTGCACGGCGAACATGCCGAGGACGGCGAGACCGCGGACGGCGTCGACTCCGGCCAGCCTGCCCGAACCGGCTTTCGCTGGGTTGCCGTTCACCGAATCGGCCTTCCCTGGACCGGCGTTCCCCCGGTCGGCGTTCACCCAATCGGCCTTCCCTGGACCGGCGTTCGCCGAACCGGCCTTCCCCGGTCCCGCGTTCCCCGCACCGGCCTTCTGCGGCCCCGGGTTCCCCGAAGCCGCCTCCCCCAGGGCGCTCACGCGCCGCACGTCACGGTGTCGCGGGGCGTGTAACGCGTCTTCATCGTCTCCCGTTTGACTTCCTTGCCGCCCTGCACGAACACCCGGTCGACGGCCACGTCGAAGCCCTCCAGCGGGGACTGCGGCTCACACTTGGGGCCGCTGACCTTACGGGTGGCGGGCTGCTGCACATGGGTCCGCGGGCCCTGGACCGCGCGTACTTCCTCGTACTTCTTCGTCCCCAGGAAGGTGACGGTGACGGAGGTGTCGGTGGCCTCGGCCTGGATGTACAGGGCCTTGCCGGAGTCGTTGGCGAAGCGCAGGTCGAGGCTGCCCCACGCCACGGTGGCCTCGCGCCCCTCGGGGTAGCGCTCGATGTAGAACGAGTGGGCCCCGTACTCGACGGGCTTGACCCCCGCGAAGAACATCGCGTTGAACACGGTCGTCGCGACCGCCGAGACCCCGCCGCCCGAAGCCTTCTCGTACTGGCCGTTGTTGATGATCAGGCCGTCGACGAAGCCGTTCTCCTTCGTGCGCTCGCCGACGGTCCGGTTGAAGCTCCACGTCTCGTCGGGCAGCACCAGCGAGCCGTTGATCAGCTCGGCGGCCCGGCCGATGTTCGTCGTGCGGTACGCCGCCGGCTCGAACTTCACCGTGAACGAGGAGACCTTCTCCGTGATGCCGAGCTGCCGGACCGTGTCCTTGGACAGCTTGGGCCGGACCTCCTCGGTCGCGACCTGTCCGGTACGGGCGGCCGCGTCGGCCCCGGTCAGCAGCGGCAGCACGGCCGCGCCGAGGGCCTGCTCGGTGACCTGCCGGCCGGCCTTGCCCTCCTCGGCGACGGAGACCTGCCCTGCCCCGCCGACCCGCAGCCGCGCCTCGACGGGGCCCGGCCCGACCTGCCGGAGCGGACCGGCGAGGGCGGGGTCGGCCAGCAGGGCCTTGGCGTCGAGGCCCGGGTTCAGACGGCCCTGGCCGTCGTCCTTCAGGGTGAGGTGCCTGGAGAGCACGGCGGGGCCGACGGGTATGCGCTTGCCGTCGACGGTGAGGGTGACGGGCGCGGACATCGCCGGCTCCGCGAACTCCTTCAGGGCCCGGTCCGTCTCCTGCGGGCCGACCCGCGGCTCCGTCCGCTGGACGGGGAGGTCGACGGGAGTGGCCGCGGCGGCGCGGTCCGGCCCCCGGACGCCCCCGTCACGCAGGAAACCATCGCGCAGCGTGTCGAGGGAGCGGTCGACGTCGAGGGAGATCCCGGTGACCGGGGCCACTGCCGCGGCCTTGCCCTTGGCGAAACCGACGGAGCCTTCCCGGGCCTCCTGAGCGGTCTTCTTGCCGATGCCGTCCAGGGCGGCGCGCGCCGTCTTCCCGTCGAGGCGGACGACCGGGGCCACATCGGGGTTTCCGGAGGAGAACAGGCGGCCGATCACGGTAAGCGGTCCGGAACCGGAGCGCGCGGCGCGCTCGGCGGTCGCCGCGGTGTCCAGGGAGAGGCCGAGCGCCCGCGGGTCGGCCTGCTCCGTGCGCTCGCCGATCCGCAGCGCGACGGGGACCGCGGCGGCCGGGCCGAGCTCCCGGTCCAGGGCCTGGCGGGCCTCCGCCCTGCTCATCGCACCTATGTCGACCCCGCGCACCTTCGTGCCCGGGGCGACCTCCTCGCCGGCCAGGAGCAGACCCGCGGCGTACAGCCCGCCGAAGCCGAGGACCGCGGCGCCGCCCGCCACACCGACGACTCCTGGCACGGTCCACCGTCCTCCGGTGTCCGTCCGGGTGCCCGTACGGGTGGCACGTCGCATGAAGGGGGTCTCCTCGGTCCGGTCCGGTGACGTGGTCGGACCGGCGGTTTTCATGCCGCCAGTCCGCCCCCGGAAGGTAGCAAGGACCACATAACCAGGTAATAAGGAGGTATAGGGGAGGCCATACGGAGGTGCTTTCACCGGGGGTCCGGGGCCGCCGTGACGCCGTAACCGGGAGGCCGCGCCCGCTGTTGCACAGTCGGCGGGTCCACCCACGGTGAACGGAGTTCCGATGCCGCAGCTGACCGACGAGGCCGCGCCCGACAGGTCCGCGTCCGCGCCCGACAGGTCCGCGCCCGACGGGTCCCTGCCCGACCGGGACGGGGCGGCCGGGACCTGGATGACCCCGGAGGCGTACGGCGCCTCGCGCGCCGCGCTGTGGACCGGAGCCGTGGTCCTCGTCACCGACCGGGACGGCCGGGTCCTCGTACAGAGCGTCGACTACCGGTCCGACCGGCTCCTGCCCGGTGGGGCCGTGGACGTGGGGGAGGCGCCCTCCGCCGCTGCGGCCCGTGAGGTGCGCGAGGAGCTGGGAGTCGACGGCCGCTACCCGCGCGGTCTCGCCGTGGACTGGATCCCGGCCGACACGCCCGGCTTCCCGGCCGGGATGCGGTTCCCCGGCGAGATCCTGCACGTCTACGACGGCGGTACCTGGACGCCGGAGCGGATCGAGTCCGTCCGGCTCCCCGCGCAGGAGGTCACCGGCATCCACTTCGCCGAACCGGCGGACCTGCCCGCCCTGATGGACGCGGGCGACGCCCGCCGCGCCCTGTCCGCGCTGAGGGCACGCATCAACGGCTCCGGCACCGCCCTGCTGGAGGACGGCCGCCCCACCGTGCCCACCGCCCTCGACCGGCTGGGCGTGCTGCGCACCCGCCGCGTCGCGCTGCACGGCGCGTGGCACGCGGGCCCGGTCCCCGCGCAGCTGGCCGTACGGGACCGCCGCGGCTGGCTGTTCGCCCCCGACGGGCGGGTCCTGCTCCTGATCGCCCGCGCCACCGGCGCGGCCCACCTCCCGCCCCCGACGGCCGCCCCGACGGCCGCTTCCTTCCCGCTCGGCTACCGGTACGGCGACCACTGCCGCGGAGGCGGCGGCCAGGGCGTCCACGCCCGTAGCGCCGCCCGCCTCACCGGCCTCCCCCCGGCCGCGGACCCGGCGTACGCCCGTCTGCTGGCCACCCCCGAGCAGGTCCGTGAACTGAGCGACTGGGGCCCGGCAGGCGCCCGCGAACTGGAGTCCGTCCACGCCGCCCGCACCCGCCTCTCCCTGCCCGCCCCCACCCGCACCCCGCCCACGGAACTCCCGGAATCGGCGACCCGCTGGTGACCGGGCCCGCCCGGCCGCGGCCGTCGCCATGATCGGGAAATCCGGCGTCCGGCGTCCGCGGTCCCGCAGCATGGGGCCATGAGCGACAGTGCGATCACCTACACCCTGTACATCCAGGCCGATCCCGACCGGGTCTGGCAGGCCCTCACCGAGCCCGCCTTCACCCGCCGGTACTGGGGCCTGAGCTTCGAGACCGACTGGGCCGTGGGCTCGCCGATGGACTGGGTCGAGCGGGGGGCCCGTACCAGCGACCCCGAGCAGGTGGTCCTGGACTGCATCCCGGACCGCCTGCTGTCCTACACCTGGCACACCTTCACCCCGCAGTGGGCGGCCTCGGTCGGGATCGAGGAGGAGCTGCGGGCGCAACTGGCCGGGGAGCGGCGCACGAAGGTGACGTACGAGATCGAGCCGGTCGGCGACACGCTCGCGCGGCTGACCATCCTGCACGAGGGCTTCGAGCCCGGCGGCACCCTGATCGGCATGTGCGGGCGGGCCTGGCCGATGGTCGCCTCCAGCCTCAAGACCCTCCTGGAGACCGGCGCCCCGCTGCCCGAGCCGGAGGAGGAGCCCCGCGAGACCGACGGGACCTGAGCTACGGGCCCTGACACACCGGCCCCTCCGGAGCGTCGGCCCCTCCGGAGCGTCGGCCCCTCACCACCGGCCCCTGACCCACCGGCCCCTGACCCACCGGCCCCGGAGAGCCGGTCCGGTCCGTGCACCGCACGGCACCGGCTCCCCCCGCTCCCACCGTGCCGCCCGAACGCGCGTGCCACGGCCCTGAGATCATGTGTACCGGACGTGAATCAGGAGCACCGCCATGGCACTTGAAGTTCCCCGCGCCGGCCGAACGCTGGCCGGGATCCTGGACGACGCCGCCCACGGGCGCTTCCCGCCGCCCGACGGCGGGACGACCGTGGTGCCCCAGCACGACCGGCGCGACGCGGGTGTCATCGCCTTCACCGCCCATTCCGTGGTGTTCACCGACGAGGACCCGGAATGGGTGCGCTCCACCCTCGCGGCCGTCGAGTGCGACGGCCTCGCCGCCACGATGAACGCGCGCTTCCTGGCCGCGCTGCTGGACCGTACGGGGCGCACCACCGACACGATCGACCTGCTCACCGTCGCGAGCCCGCTGCCCGGCGAACCCGCGCTGGAACTCCGCGAGATCGCCGACCCCGACCACCCCCGGGTGCGGCGTGCCCTGGGCCGGCGTGACGACGTGCGGGTCTGGGCGGCCGACGGGGGAGTCCTGGTCCTCGGCCGGGGCGTCGCGGGCCGCTGGGAGACGGCGATCGAGGTCGAGGAGGCGGTCCGCCACCGGGGCCTGGGCCGCGACCTGGCCCGTGCCGCCCGGCACCTCGTCCCCGACGGGCAGCCGGTCTGGTCCCAGCAGGCCACCGGCAACGCCCGCAGCGTCCGCGCCTTCCAGGCCGCCGGTTTCCGGCCGGTCGGCGCCGAGGCCCTGCTGCTGGCGCCCCCGCGCGCCGCCGGCGCCCCGACCGCACCCTGAGCGCCGGACGTCCAGGAGGGTCGTGTGGAATGGGCGTCATGGGGAGAGGGAAGAAGATCCAGCACGCCCGCGCGGGGGCCGCGCCGCCTGAGCACTGGCGCTACGAACGGCACCTCGAGTCGCTGGCCGTGGCGTCGGGGAAGCCCGCCGAGGCCGAGGTCGTGGCCGCCGTGCTGCGCGATCCGGATCCGGTGATGGCCGAGAGCGCGGTGGTCACCCACCTGAACCGCCGGGCGGCGCGGCTGCTGGACGACGAGGGGTTCCCCGGCTGGGCCCGGGCGATGACCGCGGTGCTCGCCGGGCGGGCCTTCCCCGAGCGGCGGCTGCGCGAGTGGACCCTGCTCAAGGCCGTCACCCGCGGCGAACCCTGGGCCGGGGCGGAGCTGACCGCGGCCTCCGACTGGTGCCAGCGCACCGCCGCCCAGACCCTGACCTCGTCCGAGGCCCTGAGCCTGCTCGCCGCCTCCGCCCGCACCCACCGGGTCCGCAACGCGGCCGCCGGCCGCCTGCGCCGCCGCACCCTGGCCCAGGGGCAGTCGTGCCGATCGGGCCGAGCCCGCCCGATCGGCACGACGGCCCCCTGACCGTCAGATTCCCTTGCGCACCCGGGCCGCGCGGCGGGCCTCGGCGGCCTGCCGCGCCTCCATCGTCTTGCGGGACTCCTTGCCCCTCCCCGGCCGGCCCGGCCGGGTGCCGATCCCGCGGAAGCCGAGGTCCGAGCCCGAGGGCTTGCCCTTGGCGTCCGTCGGCGCGGAGCCGGCCAGCGGCACACCGGAGGGCGCCTTCGCGCCGGTGATCCGGGTCAGGGCGCTCTCGCCGGACCGCACCTGGGTGATGGTCGGCCGGATCCGGGCGTCCGACATCAGCCGGACCATGTCCCGGCGCTGGTTCGGCGCGACGAGGGTGACGACCCGGCCGGACTCGCCGGCCCGGGCCGTACGGCCGCCCCGGTGCAGGTAGTCCTTGTGGTCGGCGGGCGGGTCGACGTTGACCACGAGGTCGAGGTCGTCGATGTGGATGCCGCGCGCGGCGACGTTGGTCGCCACCAGGACGGTCACGGCCCCGCTCTTGAACTGGGCCAGGGTCCGGGTGCGCTGCGGCTGCGACTTGCCGCTGTGCAGCCCCTCCGCCCGAACGCCCATCGCGCGCAGGTGCTTCACGAACTGGTCGACCCCGTGCTTGGTGTCGAGGAACATCAGCACGCGGTTGTCGCGCGCCGCGATCTCGGTGGCCGCGGAGATCTTGTCGGCCGCGTGGACGTGCAGCACGTGGTGGTCCATCGTCGTCACCGCGCCCGCCTGCGGGTCGACGGAGTGCGAGACCGGGTCCTTCAGGTACGTGCGCACCAGCTGGTCCACGTTGCGGTCCAGGGTCGCCGAGAACAGCATCCGCTGCCCCGCGTGGTGGACCTGGTCGAGGATCTCGGTGACCTGCGGCATGAAGCCCATGTCGCACATCTGGTCGGCCTCGTCGAGCACGGTGATCTTCACGCGCTCCAGGTGCGCGTCGCGCCGTCCGATCAGGTCGCTCAGGCGCCCGGGGGTGGCCACCACGACCTCGGCGCCGGTGCGCAGCGCGCTCACCTGCCGCCCGATGGACAGTCCGCCGACGACCGTGGCCATCCGCAGCTCCAAGGCCTCGGCGTACGGGGTCAGTGCCTCGGTCACCTGCTGCGCCAGCTCGCGGGTCGGTACGAGGACCAGCGCCAGCGGGCGCTTCGGGTCCGCCTTCTGGCCCGCCGTACGGGCCAGCAGCGCCAGGCCGAAGGCGAGGGTCTTGCCGGAGCCCGTGCGTGCGCGTCCCAGGACGTCCCGGCCGGCCAGCGCGTTCGGGAGCGTCGCGGCCTGGATGGGGAAGGGCTCCTTCACCTCCAGGCGGGCCATGGTCGTCGTCAGCTCGGCGGGCAGGTCCAGCTCGGAGAACGAGGTCACCGGCGGCAGCCCCGGCACCTTCGGCTCGTGCATCGTGAACTCACCCTGCGGCCCGGTGCTGCGGGGGGCCTTGGCGCCGGACTTGCCGCCGGGCTTGGCACCGCCCTTCACACCGAATCGGCCATGAGCTGACGGGTTCCTCATGCAGGACCTTTCGAAGGACGTTCGTGCTGCGGGAAACGAGATGGTCAACCGCCCATGGTACCAGCGGGGGCACGAGGCACTCCTCGCACTCCTCAGGCCGGCCCGGCGTCCACTTCCCCCGACCGCACCTGCGCCAGGTGGGCGCGGACCTCGCCCGCGGCCCGGCCGAACCAGTCGGCGATGACGGCGATCTCGTCGGGCGTGTAGTCGGCGAACAGGGCGCCGAGGCGGTCGTAGAACGGCTGGTACACGGCGAAGATCCGCGTGGTCGCCGCGGGGTCGGCCACCACCCGGACCCGGCGCCGGTCGGCTGGGTCGGCCTGGCGCCGCGCGTATCCGGCCCGCTCGAGCCGGTTGAGCACCCCGGTCACGGCGCCCGTGGTGAGGTTCGTCAGCTGGGCGAGGTCACCGGCTGCCAGGGGGGTGTCCCCGGCACCCAGGATGTGGCCCAGGCAGGTCAGGTCGGTGACGTTCAGCCCGAGCATTTGCGCCACCTCCTGCTGGGCGATGACGCCGAGGGCGACGTACTGGTCCATGCGCGAAAGCGCCTCCCCGGCCGTGGCCGCGGGGCGGGACTTGCCCTGCACGCACATACTCCTTAGCATCTAAGTTACTTAGCTCGTGAGATAAAGAATCCTGCTCCGAGCCTACTGCCGCACGTCCGACCAGGGAGAATCCATGAGTGCGCACGGCCACGTCGACCTCGGCCACACGGTGGCCGGCTGGACCGGTACCGGTCTGGCCCTGGTGGGCTTCACCGGGGCGGGCCTCGCCGTGTGCGCGGCCTGGGTCCCCGGCATCTGGATCGGCCTCGGCGTCGTCGCCGCGGCCGGGGCCGTCACCTGGCTGCTGCACCTCGCCGGGTGGGGCAAGCCCGGCGGCCCCCGCCCCGAGGCGGACTGGGACTGGCGCACCCGGGACACCGCCGCCCGTGCGGGGCACGCGGACTGTCTGGGCTGCCGGGTCACCCGGCCGCGCCGCGCCGCAGCAGCAGCCCCCCGGCCTCGATCCGTCGTGTCGTTGCCCGCCGCGGAGGGCAGTGCGTGAACGTGCGGGTGAAGTGCTCGCCGTAGTGTCCCGCCCCTTCTCGGCCGCACGTCCCGGGCACCTCGAAGGCGTCCCGCAGGCCCCTCGCAGACGCCCTTTCCCCCGTTTCGCGGACGAGGCGGCCAGAAGTTCGAATGCGCGTCACGCCACGGTTGGCCGCGTCCAGCGTGCGCTGTACGGGACGGTTGGGCAGGATCGAGACGGCCGCGCGTGCGGCCCGCAGTGGAACGTTGCGAAGGATCGGCAAGATGGCAACAGGCATCGTGAAGTGGTTCAACTCGGAGAAGGGGTTCGGCTTCATTCAGCAGGACGACGGCGGGCCGGACGTGTTCGTGCACTTCTCCGCCATCGCGACCACCGGCTTCAAGTCGCTGGAAGAGAACCAGAGGGTCGAGTACGACGTCACCCAGGGCCCCAAGGGCCCTCAGGCCGAGCAGGTGGTACCCCTCCAGTAGCACCCCTTCACGGGCCCGGCCCGTGAGGTGAGCCCCGCCGGTCCGTCCGGCGGGGCCTTTTCGCATGCTCCGCGACGCCCCCTACACGGCCCGGTGGAGCGCGAGCAGGAGCCGCCACAGATGGTCCGCCAGGTCGGCCGGACCGGTGGCCGGGACGGTGTCGTGGAGCCAGTCCGCGAGGACGCCGGTGAAGGCGGCGGCGACCGCCGAGGCGACGAGATCCGGGTGCGGGGCGCCCGCGGCCGCGCGCTCGGCCCGGGCCCGCTCGCGCAGCTCCCGGTGGAGGCGGTCGCCGAGCGGGCCCCCGCCGCCGGGCAGGAGCAGGGTGCGGTAGAGCGGCGCGCGCTCGGCCGCCCCGGCCAGGAAACCGGCCAGGGCTGCGGGCGGTCGTGCCGGGGGCAGTGCCGCCGGTCCGGTCTGCCAGGCGTGCAGGGCGTCCACCGCGGCGTGCACCACATCGGCGCAGGCGTCCACGGCGAGCGCGGTGAGGTCCTCGTAGTGCAGGTAGAACGTGGCGCGCCCGACAGCGGCCCGGCGGACCACCGCCGAGACGCTGACCTCGGCGAGCGGGCTGCCGGCGCATTCCGCGAGCAGGCTCTCGCGCAGCCGCGCCTTCGTCCTGGCGGTGCGCGGGTCCGGGGCCCGGGCGTCCTGTGGGCTCACGCGGCCGGCAGCGCCGCGCCGAGGGCCAGCGCGCCGGGCAGCGCCTGGGCGACGAGGATCCGGCGGTTGGCCGTCGCGGCCCCGTAGACCCCGGCGACGATCACGCAGACCAGGAAGAAGACCTGCGTGGCGAGCGAGTCGATGACCAGGGCCCACACCAGGCCCGCGGCGAGGAACCCGTTGTAAAGGCCCTGGTTGGCGGCGAGCGGAGCTGTGAGACGGGCGGTGTCCGCGTCGAATCCGGACAGTGCGCGCCCCGGCGGCCGCTGCCACAGGAACATCTCCAGCACCAGGAAGTACACGTGCAGGGCGGCCACGAGGCCGATCAGGATCTGAGCGACCGTATGCACGGGCCGACTCCACTTCTCAGGTTCTCGGGCGGACGCATCCGGGGGTCCGGGAGAGCCGGAGGCCCCGAAGATCCGGGGGACTGTATTTCCTGGACAACTGTACAGGAAATACAGTCCCCGTCCGCGGCTCAGTCCTCCCGTACGGAGATGGCCGAGACCGGACAGGCCCGGGCGGCCTCCCGGACCAGCGGGCTCCCGGCGCCGTCCTCGTGCCCCGGGAGCAGCTCGCCGAAGCCGTCGTCATCCTGAGTGAACACCTCGGGGGCGGTCAGCGCGCACTGGCCCGCGCCGATGCAGACGCCCGTGTCGATGTCGATGCGCAGACGTGCGGCCGACACCGCCCTCACCACGCCACGGGCAGCTCGACCATGCCCTGGATGGTGTCGCCGGGCTTGAAGGGGATCCCGTCCGGGTCGGCCGCCAGCCGCAGCTCGGGCAGCCGCTCGAAGAGCGTGCCCAGCGCGATCTCCATCTCCGCGCGGGCCAGGTTCTGCCCGAGGCACTGGTGGATGCCGAAGCCGAACGCCACGTGGTGCCGGGCGGGCCGGTGCCAGTCCAGTGCGTCCGGGTCCTCGAAGACGGAGTCGTCGCGGTTGATGACGGAGGTGGAGAAGACCACCCCGTCGTCCGCGCGGACCGTGACCCCGCCGATCTCGATGTCCTCGGTCGCCACCCGCAGCATCCCGTCCGCGATCGACAGGAACCGCATCAGTTCCTCCACGGCCGACGAGATCAGCGTCGGGTCCGCCCGCAGCTCGGCCAGCTGCCCGGGGTGGCGCAGCAGGGTGAAGGTGCCGAGCGAGATCATGTTGGCGGTGGTCTCGTGTCCCGCGATCAGCAGGATCGCGGCGAGGTCGGCCAGTTCCCCGACGCCGATCTCACCGGTCTCCAGGCGCTGCGCGATCAGCTCGTCGAGCAGGCCGTCCCCGGGCTCCCGACGCTTGCGCCCGATGAGGTCGACGAGGTACTCGTCGAGCCGCCGGCGGGCGTCCTCCACATCGGCGGGCTCCGGGCCGCGCAGCAGCCGCCTGGACTGTCCCTCGAAGAACTCGTGGTCCTCGTACGGGACTCCGAGCAGGGCGCAGATCACCATCGAAGGCACCGGCAGGGCGAAGGCGGAGACCAGCTCCGCCCGCGGGCCCGCGGCGACCATCTCGTCGATCAGCCGGTCCACCGTCCGCTGGATGTGCGGCCGCAGGGCCGCGGTCCGCTTCAGGGTGAAGGAGGGGATCAGCATCCGGCGCTGGGTGTTGTGCTCGGGATCGTCGAACCCGAGCAGCGCGGCGCGCCGGTTCTGGAAGCCCGCGAACCGGCGGGTGGGCGTGGGGAAGGCCGCGTTGCGGCGGTCGGTGGAGAGCCGTCCGTCGGCGAGCAGCGCGCGGGCCTCGGCGAGCCCGGTGACCACCCATACGGAGCGGCCGTCGAAGAGGGTGACGCGGGAGAGCGGCCGGCTCTCGCGCAGGGGTGCGTAGGCGGTGGGCGGGTGGTAGGGGCAGGTTCGGTCCTGGGGGAAGGCAACGGTCTCTGACGTGAACGACATGAGCACCTCGCGAGCGATGGTTCCGTTGTGCCGGAGTCCATTACATGCCTGAGGCACCTATCCCACCTATGCCACTTTCGGCCAGACCACCCGAGTTCGCCCACGGGGCACAGTCGTGTGCCCCGGACCTCAGAGATGGGCGTCCAGGAACGCCCGGAACTCCTCGCGGGTCATGGGACCGGCCTGACTCGCGACCGCCTCACCGTCCTTGACGAGCACGGCGGTCGGGGCGCCGGTCACGCCGAAACGCCTGGTCGGCCCCGGGCAGCGGGTGATGTCCGTACGGACGGCGGTGAGCCGCGCCGCGTACTCCTCGGCCAGCTCGCCGACGACCGCGTCCATCGCCCGGCACGCCTCCAGGGCCTTCGGCCAGGTCCCGCAGAAGTAGGCGAGAACCGGCCCCGGCGCCATGGACAGGATGAAGTCGAACTCCCGGTCCTCCCGTGGTTGGTGTACCCGACGTGCCATGCCTGCCGCTCCTCGCTCCCGGGCCCCCCGTGACCAGGGAGGCGGCCACCATCATCGCCGCTGCGCGCGGCGGCCGGTTGTCAGTGGTGCCTGTGAAGCTTTACCGCATGGACGACAGGATGCTCCGGCGCCGGGTCTACGGCGCCGACCACGAAGACCCCGACCCCGGCCCGCGCCCCGGGCACGTCTACGGCGAGCTCGTGGGCGGCCCCCTGGACGGGCTCCTCCTCGACGTCACCGGCTGGAGCGCCCAACAGCTCGCCGAAGAGGCCCGCCTGCCCACGGAGATAGGGCGTTACGGGGCGGGCGGCCGCGCCCACTACCGCCGCCGGGCGGCGGAACCCGGCCGCTGGGACTGGGTGGGGGACAGCCGCTGACCGGCCGGGCCGGTCACCACCGGCCGCCGGCGTCGGCGATCATGGAAGTCGACACACGGAGGAATGGAGCCATGGGGAACCTGGAGATGAGCACCGGCGACATGCGGGCCGTGATCCGGCTGCTGAGGGCGGTGGAGCGGACACCCGAACAGGAGCGCCGCCTCGGCCTCGCGCGGGAGCGCTGCGCGCAGGCCGACGCCCGCTTCGAAGACGAGGGCATCACGCTGGACGTGCCGGTCGTGCAGGCACTGGAGGAACTGCTGGAAGGCAGCCCCAGCGCGGACATGCAGCCCGGCTACACCTACGCCTTCCAGTCGCTGGTCGCGGGGCACTTCTCCGACACCCACGACCTCGGCTACTGGCGGCGGCCGTCCTGGTTCTACACCGTCGACGAGGAGATGACCCGGCACGGGGTCCCGGCCGACCTCGCGCCCGCCGCGATCCTGTTCGGCGGCCCGCCGCTGCGGCTCCCGCATCCGGGCGACGCCGTCCCGTGGATGGGCACCTTCCCGGCGTCCCGGGCCGCCGAGGTGGTCACGGCGTACGAGGCCGTCCTCGACCGGCTCGACCCGGAGGTCCGCGAGACGGCGGAAGTGCTGCTGGAGCCCATGCGGGTCGAGGCCGAGGAGTGGGAGTCGACGAAGAAGGCGGGCCGGACCGAGGACACCGTCTTCTTCTGGCTCCACTGAGCGCCACAGGGGCTGAGGTGCGGGAGCTGAGGTGCGGGGCTGAGGGGCTGAGGCCCCGAGTGGCAGGGCCCGGGTGGCCGCTCCCGAAGATTCTTTGAAGAATTCTCCGGAGAGCTGTCGATCCGGGCGTCTCCCGTTCGACGCAAGGGTGAGAGGCAGGGAAAGCCCCCGCCCTCCCGACCGAGGAGTCACCATGCCGCGCTTCCTGACGATGATCCGCATCAACGAGCAGGACCTGCCCCCCGAGAACTTCCCGCCCGAGTTCGAGCAGCGCATGGGCGCCCTGCTGGAGGAGATCACCAAGGCCGGGGTCATGCTCGACACCGCCGGGCTCCTGCCCACCTCCGAAGGGACCCGGCTCAGCTGGTCCGGCGGGAAGATCAGCTACACCGACGGCCCCTTCACGGAGACCAAGGAGGTCGTCGGCGGCTACTCCCTCAGCCAGTGCAAGGACAAGGCCGAGGCCATCGAGTGGACCAGGAGGTTCCTGGAGATCCACCCGGCGGGGTGGAACGTCAGCGCCGAGGTCCGGGAGATCCAGGAGATGTGATCCGCGCCGCGTTTGCCCTGCCGCGTCACGGCTGCTCTGATGGGTGGCCGTGACGGCAGTGAGTACGGCCCGGGCGGTCGAAGCGGTGTTCAGGATCGAGTCGGCGCGGATCATCGCCGGCGTCACCCGTATCGTCCGGGACGTCGGCATCGCCGAGGAACTCGCGCAGGACGCCCTCGTCGCCGCGCTGGAACAGTGGCCCGACACGGGTGTCCCGGACCGGCCGGGAGCCTGGCTCATGGCCACCGCCAAACACCGTGCGATCGACCTCGTCCGCCGCAAGGAGACGTACGCGCGCAAACTCGCGGAGGTCGGCCGGACCCTGGAGGACGCACCGCCGCCCGCCGAGCCGGCCGACCCCGAGGACATCGACGACGACCTGCTGCGGCTGATCTTCACCGCCTGCCACCCGGTCCTCGCGACCGAGGCCCGGATCGCGCTGACCCTGCGCCTGATGGGCGGCCTGACGACCCAGGAGATCGCCCGCGCCTTCCTCGCGTCCGAGTCCGCCGTCGCCCAGCGCATCGTCCGGGCGAAGCGGACCCTGGCGACGGCGGGGGTGCCCTTCGAAGTCCCGTACGGAGCCGACCGCGAGGCACGGCTCGCGTCGGTCCTCGAGGTCATCTACCTCGTGTTCAACGAGGGTTACTCGGCCACCGCGGGCGAGGACCTGGTGCGTCCCGCCCTGTGCGAGGACGCGCTGCGGCTGGCCCGCGTCCTGGCGGGCCTGATGCCCGAGGAGCCCGAAGTGCACGGCCTCGCCGCGCTGCTGGAGTTCCAGGCGTCCCGGACGGCCACCCGCACCGGACCCGACGGGGAACCGGTCCTGCTCGCCGACCAGAACCGGGCCCGGTGGAACCGCCTGCTCATCCTCCGGGGCGTCGAGGCCATGCGCCACGCCGGCAGCGGCCCCTACTCGGTCCAGGCCGCGATCGCCGGCTGCCACGCGGCCGCCGTCCGCTACGAGGACACCGACTGGACGACGATCGCCACCCTGTACGGGCGGCTCGTCACCCTGATCCCGTCCCCGGTGGTGGAGCTCAACCGGGCGGTCGCCGTCTCGATGGCCCAGGGACCGGAAGCCGCGCTCCCGCTGGTCGACGCACTGGCCCGGGAACCGGCCCTGCGCGCCTACCACCTGCTGCCCAGCGTACGGGGAGACCTGCTGGAGCGGCTCGGCCGTCCGGAGGAGGCCCGCGCCGAGTTCGAACGGGCAGCCTCGCTCACCCGCAACGAGCGCGAACGCACCCTGCTCCGCCGACGCGCTGAGCGGCTGTAACGCGTAGCGTTCCGACTGTCACCAGGGGATGGCCGACTCGTCCGGCAGGGGATCGGGGGGTCCACTCATCACCCGGCTGTGAGCCGCACGGCGGAGCCGGCAAGGGAGCTGAACGACTGTCGGCCGGGCTGTCCGGGACCGCACTCTTGTGCCCTCGGACGGGACCGGGGAATCTGGGGCGCCCCCACGCCCGGTCGACGAAAGGTCAGGTGTACCGGAAATGACCGCCACCAGACGCTCGGCGAGACTGCTGCCGTCCGCCGCCCTGCTCGCCGCCGCCCTCCTGCCGATCGCTCCCCTCGCCACCACCGCCTCCGCCGCTGCTGCGGCTCCCGCGGGGAAGTTGCAGCTCGCGGGTCCCGCCGAGACGGCGGTCCCGGACAGCTGGATCGTCGTCCTGAAGGAGCCCCCAGCCGGTACCCGGACCCTCCCCGACCTCCTGGCGAAGGCGGGCGGGGCCCGGCTCGGCCACGTCTACGCCTCCGCGCTCCACGGATTCTCCGCGCGGATGAGCCGGAACCAGGCGGCCCGGATCGCCGCCGACCCGCGCGTGGCCCGGGTGCACCAGGACACCACGCTCACCCTGGACGCCACGGCCCCCACCGGCCCGGCGGCCGTGCAGCCGAGCGCCCCCTGGGGACTGGACCGCATCGACCAGCGCACGCTCCCGCTCTCCACCACCTACACCCACCGGACCACCGCCCCCGGCGTGCGGGTGTACGTCATAGACACCGGACTGCGCACCACGCACACGCAGTTCGGCGGGCGCGCCTCCGTCGGCACCGACACCGTCGGCGACGGCCAGAACGGCAACGACTGCAACGGCCACGGCACCCACGTCGGCGGGATCGTCGCGGGCTCGACCTACGGCGTGGCCAAGGAAGCCCGGCTGGTCACCGTACGCGTCCTGAACTGCCAGGGATCCGCGAGCACCTCGGGGGTCATCGCCGGCGTCGACTGGGTGACCGCGAACGCGGTCCGCCCCGCCGTCGCGAACATGAGCCTGGGCGGAGCCGCCAACACCACCCTCGACGCCGCCGTCCGCGGCTCCATCCGCGCCGGGATCACCTACACCGCCGCGGCCGGCGGATCCGCCCGGCCCGACGGAGCCTGCGCCAACTCGCCCGCCCGGCTCCCCGAGATCATCACCGTCGGCGCGAGCGACAGCCTCGACCGCCGGGCCTCCTCCTCCAACCACGGCCAATGCGTCGCCCTGTTCGCACCCGGGGTGGCCATCCCCTCCGCCTGGAAGGACGGCGACACCGCCACGGCCACTCTCAGCGGCACCTCGGCGGCCACCGCCCACACCTCCGGAGCCGCCGCCCTGCACCTGGCCTTCCGGCCGGACGACACCCCCGCGCAGGTCAAGCAGGCCCTCGTCGCGAACGCCACGGCCGGCGTCCTCCAGGGCAGCCCGCCGGTCGTGCCGAACAGACTCCTCTACACCCTCTACCGGCCGTAGCGGGCAGCCACATCGAGCGGCGTCCGCTCGGGCCGGCGCGGCGCGGTCAGTGCCACGGGCCGGCGGAAGCCGCCCGAGCGGGCGATCTGCTGGACGGTCAGGCGCAGCGCCTCCTGGAAGTCGCCCATGGTGCGGCGGGCCGCCGGCGTGTCGACGTAGAGGGAGTTCATGTGCAGCCCCTCGGCGTCCCGCTGGAACCAGGAACAGGCACCGTTGGCGCGCGCCGACCACACGTGGGTCGAGGGCCGCCACTCGTCGTGGCGTTCGGCGCCCTGACAGCGGCGCATGTCGATGTACGAGAAGAAGTTCACCGGGTACGGCCAGGAGCGGGCGGCGAACTCCTCGGGCGCGAGCAGCTCCCAGGCCCGCACGAACGGTACGTCGATGTGGCTGATCATCTCGCTGAACCCAGCCCGGACCCCCGCCATCACCTGGGCGAAGTCCCGGCCGGGGGAGGCGTCGAACTCGATGGGCATGGTGTTGACGAACCAGCCCACCGAGTTCCCCCACCCCTCCCGGCCGCGCTCGCTCACCGGCATGAACCCCCGGTAGACGCCCGGTCCGCCGGCCTCGCGCAGGCAGACGGCGACGGAGGCGAGCACCCCCATGAAGGGCTTTCCGCCGACCGTCAGGCAGGTCTTCTCGAAGACCTCGGTCTCGGCGCCGTCCAGCAGCGTGGACGCCTCGTTGACGATCGGGTACATCCGGTCCGGTTCCACGCCGAGGTCGAGGGGGAAGCGGGGGAAGAACGCGCCGCCGCGTGCGATGAACTCCTTCCAGTAGTCGAGGCGTTCGTCGCGGGCGTCGATGGAGAGGTAGCGGCGGCGCTGCTCGTCGGCGAAGTCGAGATAGCT
The DNA here is from genome assembly GCA_049998195.1 of Streptomyces sp. cmx-11-4. Taxonomy (GTDB): domain Bacteria; phylum Actinomycetota; class Actinomycetes; order Streptomycetales; family Streptomycetaceae; genus Streptomyces. Next base: position 487,814 of record JAEBET010000003.1, on the reverse strand, counting down.
GGGGGCGGCCGACGGCAGTCCGGTGTCCTCGCCGCGGCACAGGGCCTCGTACGCGGTCAGCACCTCGTGGACGACGATCGGCATCGACATGCCGTCGCACACGATGTGGTCGAAGGCGAGGTAGACCGTCGCGGAGTCCTCGCGCAGCACCGCTCCCATCACGAACAGCGGCCAGGACAGCGTGTCGATGCTCCGGGTGAACCGCTCGACGAGGAAGTCCCGCAGCGCCCCGGAGGTGGCGAAACTGCCCACGGTCTCGGCGTCGAGGGCGAGTTCGGCGGGGTCGAAGGGCTCACAGGCCAGCTCCCCGGCCAGCCGGCGGAACGCGCACCTCAGCACCTCGTGCCGCTGGACGAAGGCCAGCAGGGCCTGGGTCAGGGCCGGTTCGTCCAGCCGCCCGGCCACCTCGAAGGTGACCGCGATCCACGACGCGACGGGGTCGTCGGCGGCCCGGCTCTCCTCGGCGACGGTGAAGTGCTTCTCCTGGTTGAACGAGGCCCTCCTGCCCGGCTCGTCGTCGGGGCCGCCGGCCTCCGCCGCCGTGGACCTCAGCCGCCATTCGACCACCCGGCCGGGTGCCACGTGGTGCATCTCCAGAGGAAATTGCCGCATTCCGTTCATCCCTTCGCCCCCGAGTCAACCCCGAGGCCCTAACGACCCCCAGGGCGCGAAGGTGACGAAATCGGCTGCGGGCGTGCCTCAGTCCCCGTCCGGGTCGGAGTCGTCGCGGCGCACTTCGATGTGGTCGGCGGCGAGGTCCACGGCCACGCGCTGCTCCATGCCGAGGGCCTCCAGGAACTTGTGCGGCAACTGGACGCGGCCGGTGCGGTCCAGCATCACGTACTCGCGTTCGCTCACCGATTGCGCGCCGTGCTCGTCGGTCACGGTGCGGCGCAGCACCTCGCTGCTGGTGCGCCCGTCGCGGATGGCCACCGTGCGGCGGACCTCCCCCGCGACGAGCGGATCGTGCGTCACGATGACCACGGTGGCTCCGAGCTCCCGGTTCACCGTGCGGAAGGCCTCGAAGACGGCGGCGCCGGTCTCGGAGTCCAGCTCGCCGGTGGGCTCGTCGGCGAGGAGGACCGCGGGGTCGTTGGCCATGGCCACGGCGATGGCCACGCGCTGCTGCTGGCCTCCGGAAAGCTCGGCCGGCCGGCGGGCCGCGAGCTCGGATATCTCCAGGGCTTCGAGGAGCTCGCCGACCCGGGCCGCCCGGCGCGTGGCCGCGCCCCGGGGAGCGCGGCCCCTCAGCTGCATGGGAAGGGCGATGTTCTGGGCGGCCGTCAGGAAGGGCAGCAGGTTGCGGGCGGTCTGCTGCCAGACGAAGCCCACCGCCTCCCGGCGGTAGCGCAGCCGCTGCTTGGCGGACATCTCCAGCAGGTCGTAGCCGCCGACGGTGGCGGTCCCCGCCGTGGGGACGTCCAGCCCGGCCAGGATGTTCAGCAGGGTGGACTTGCCGCTTCCGGAGGCTCCGACCAGGGCCACCAGATCGCCCTGCGCCACGGTCAGTTCGAGCCCCTGCAAGGCCTGCACCTCGACCCCGTCGGTGCTGAAGATGCGCACCAGGCGGTCGCAGACGATGGCGGTGTCCGCCCCCGTCGTACGGGGCGCGGCGGCGGCCAGGGCCTGCAGGCGCAGCTCTTCGTAGGTCGGCTGCTCGGTGTTCACCGCTGGTCTCCCGCTCTCAGCTCGGTGGAGATCTGTCGTCTGCCGGATATCGCCGCCTCGGCGAGCACGGCCGCGGCCACCAGGGCCGCCAGGCCCAGCGCCTGCGTCAGCACGGGCCGTGCGGTGAGCCGCAGCCCGGCCGGTACCTGTGCGCCGACCAGCGCGGAAAGGTCCACGGCCGGGCCGAGCAGGGCCACGGCCGCCGCCGCGACCAGCCCGCCGCCGAACGCGGCGACCAGCGCCTGCGGCAAGGCCTCGGCCAGGATCAGCACCACGCCCTGCCGGGGGCGCAGGCCCATGGTGCGCAGCCGCGCCAGCAGCGCGGCCCGGTCGGGCGCGGCCCGCAGCAGCGTCAGCAGCACGGCCAGCAGGGCGAATCCGGCGGCCCCCGCCACCGCCGCCCAGAACAGCCGTCCGGCCGAGTGCTGGAGCGGGTCGGCACTGAGCTCGGCGACGGCGTCGGCGCTGGTGCGCACCAGGACGTGCTCGGCGGCCGCGGCCGGAGTCCTGGCGCGGACCAGCTCCTCCAGCCGGTCCGCGTCGAGGGTTCCGGTGGCGAACCAGCGGTTGGGGCTGGAGACACCGGGCGTCAGCGCAACGGTCGGCTGCGCCGGCAGGACGAGGGTGCCGGCTCCGCTGCCCGACAGCGCGGGCGTGCCGTCGACCACGGCAGCGGCCCTGACCTGGAGTTCCTCGCCGCGGACCCGCAGCCGGAAGGCCTGGTTCCCGGCCCGCGCGACCACATCGCTGCTGAACAGCGCGGGCAGGGGCTCCCCGGGGGCGCCCCCGGCGAGCAGCGCCGGGTCGAAGCGGCCGCGCCCGACCGTGCGGGCCAGTGCCGCGTACGCCACCGGGTCGACGACGACCACCGTCACCTGTGGGGAGCCCCGGTCCGTGCCGAAGACGAACGCCTCCTCCTCCACCCAGGCCGCGACCGGCGTCCGTACCCCGGGCAGTTCGTTCGCCGCCCGGATGAGCTCCGGCGTCAGGGCGTCCCCCAGGGGAGCGGCGATCCGGGCGTCGCCGCCGACGGCCTGCCGGGCCACCTGGAGCCGGGCGGTGTCCACCGAACCCAGCACCGTGGCACCGAAGCCGCCCGTGGTGACGGCCAGCAGCAGCGCGATCAGCGGCAGTACGGAGGGCCGCCCGCGGCCCCCGCCGCCCCGGGCGGCGCGCGCCAGCCCGAGGAAGCCGACCAGGCCGGGACGCCGGCCGGCCGCCCGGGCCAGTGCCCCGACGAGGGCGGGCTGGAGCCGGGCGAGCAGCAGCGCCCCGGACAGTGCGAGCAGCAGCGGGGCCGCCACCAGCAGCGGATCGAATCCGGCGGCGGTGGCGACACCGCGGCGGCGCACCTCCACCACGGCCGCGGCGGTGGCGGCGAGGACCAGCAGCTCGGCGACGAGGCGGCGCCGGGGGCTCGGCCGGCGCGGCGCGGACAGCAGGACGAAGGCCCGTACGGGGAAGGCCAGCAGCGCGAGCAGCGTCACGGCGGACGCGGCGATCAGCGAGGGCGCCAGCCGGGGCGCCGGCAGCAGCAGGAGGGCGAGCCAGGTGGCGAGCGCGGCGGCCGGCAGTACGGTGACGGCGCCCTCCCCGAGCAGTCGGAGCACCAGGGAGCGGCGCGAGCCGCCGCGGGCCGGCAGCAGCCGCAGCTCCGTCTCGCGCCGGTCGCCGGTGAGCGCGGCGGCCAGGCAGAACACCACGGCGGCCACCCCGGCGACACCGGCCGGTCCGATCGCGGCGAGGGGTGCGGCGCCTTGCCGCCGGGCCTCGGCCTGGGCGAACAGTTCGGGAAGGCGGGAGCTGATGCGCAGGTCGGGCCGCCTGACGGCGACGGACAGTTCGGACGCGGTGGGGCCGGTGACGAAGGCGGAGATCTCCCGCGAGACGTCGGGCAGCAGGTCGGCGCGCAGGACGCCGGTCTCCACCGGGAGCCGCCAGAAGAACTCGGTGCCCTCGCCCCAGGCGCCGACGCGGTCGAGCCCGTCCGCGCCGACGAGCGCGGCGGTCTGCCAGAACACCTCCGGCAGGGTGGTGCGGGTCCGGTTCTGGCAGGCCTTGGTCAGGCACGGCAGATCGGTCCAGTAGACGTCGGCGGGGTCGGCGGCGTCGTACAGCCCGACGACCTCGGCCCGGAGCGTTCCGGAGATGCCCGGCACGGTGTCCAGCACGGTGCCGAGCGGAGCCTTCAGGGTCTCGGAGGCACTGCGCGACAGGGCCACCGGGAGCGGGCCGCCCGGCTCGCCCCCGTCCGGCCAGCGGCCGGCCACCAGCGAGGTGTGGGCGGCGGCCTCGGGGAGGTGGACCAGCGAGAGCAGGGGGTCGATGCCCTCGGGCCGGTCCAGGCCCGGGGTGGCCAGGGCGCGCGGCTTCACCCCGAGCGCCCCGTGCACGGGACCGCTCGGGGCGATGCGGAAGGTGTCCCCGGTGCGCGCACGCAGGGCGGCCAGTACGGAGTCCAGGTCCTGCGCGGTCATTCCCCCGCCACGGGCGGTGGCGGAGGCGAACAGGCTGGTCGGCCCGGGGCCCTGGTCGTGCAGGAAGGACCGCAGCGCCTGGTCGGCGCCGCGGTCGACGGCCCGCGGCAGCGCGGCCGCCAGCAGCACGGCGACGAAGGCGAGGGCAGCGCCGAGCAGCACGGTCAGCGGCGCCGCGCGCAGCCGGGTCCGCACCCAGGGCGCGGGGCGCAGCGCCCGCCCGTCGGCGGTGGTCGGGGCCGGGCGGGTCACATCTCCTCCAAGAGGCGCAGCCGGTCGGCGCCCCGGGCGGTCCGGTTGCGGCGGCCGCCGATCACGGCCGACAGCAGGGGAACGGCGGCGATCGCGGCGGCCATCAGCAGCGTCGAGGCGGTCGGCAGGTCCACGAGCACCTCGGGTGCGGGGCGCCGCGCGGCCGGCGTCAGCACGACCAGCGGCACCACTAGGTGCACGATGGCCGCGCCCAGCCCCAGCCCGACCGCGGTCCCGAGGCCGACCAGGACGCCGTTCTCGGCGGCGGCGGTGCGGCCGAGCCCGCGGCGGGGCGCACCCAGCGCGGTCAGCACCGCGAACTCCCGGGCCCGCTCCCGGCCGGCCGCGGCGGCGGACGCTCCGAAGCCGATCGCCGCCAGCACCGCGCAGGCCACCGCGAGAGCGGCGAGCGCGCTCTGCGGACCGGCGCTCAGCGGATCCTCCAGCAGCGCGCCGGCCACCTCCTCGCGCAGCTCCACCCGTTGCGCACCGGACCCGGCCCGCAGCTCGGCGGCGGCCGCCGCCGGGGCGCGGTCCCCGGACGAGGCGGCGGGCAGCCACCACTCGGCGGGCGGTGGCAGCTCCCGCCCGGTGTCGGACGCCAGCAGCCGCCCGGCGGTGGCCAGGTCGACGGCGAGGGCGGTGTCCCCGGCCACCGGCAGCGAGCCGACGGCGGCGGTGATCCGCACCGGCACGGTGGCGGCGCCCAGCGGCACGCGGACCAGGTCGCCGACGGCCGCCCCGACGGCGGCGAGGTAGCCGTGGGTGGCGATCCCGGGTATCTCGGCGGCGGGCGCGGTCCCCGGCAGCAGGCCGAGCTGGACACCGCCGACGGTGTCCGTGCCGCCGCGGTAGCGCACCCGGAGCAGCGCCGGGCCGCCCGGGGCGTCCTGAGCGGGCAGGAGTTCGGCGGCGGGGGCGGCGCCGGACAGCGCCGGGGGCTTCAGGGTCCAGCCGGGCGGGGCCGCGGGCAGGGGCACGGGTACGGCCGCCGCGCCCGGGGCCGCGGCGACCGCGAGGCGGCGTACGGTCAGCTCCCCGGGGAGGTCGGGCCCGCCGGTCCCGGGCCCCTCGAGGCGGCGGCCCGGACCGTCTTCGAGGCCGTACGAGAGCACGAGCCCGGCCAGGCCCAGCGGCGCGGCGGCGGACCCGAGCGGGGCCCCGGCCAGCGCGTCGAGGTCCACCGAGAGGGTGGCCTCCCCGGTGTCGGGGAGCTGGAGCATGGGCGAGCGGTAGGTGATGCCGAACCGGTCGCGCAGCAGCAGTCCCAGACCGGGGCGGCCTCCCGCGCGGGGTGTCCGGGCGGTCACGTCGAGGTCCAGCCGGCGGGGGTCGCCCGGCAGTTCGACGACGCCGCCCGCCGGGCCGTTGCCGGCGGCGAGCGGCGCGAACAGGTCGCGCATGGCCCGTCCGTCCCGCAGATCGGCGCGCAGCGGCACCCGTTCGGCCACGGCCGCGGCGTCCAGCGCGAGTACCTCCCCGGGCCGCCCGCCGGGCAGTTCCTGCTTGCTGCGGATCACCGGGATCACCCGTTCGCCGCCGGGCAGCGCGGCGTAGCGGCCGCCCCGGCCCAGCGGGGCCAGCTCGCTGCCGGAGATCCGCAGGCCCCCGGCGGTGGCGAACTCGGCCTGGTCGCGCTGGGAGGCGGTCCAGGCGGTGTGCTGGCCGAGCGCCAGGACACCGCTGGAGACGGCGAGGACCAGCAGGAGGACCGGCCCGGTGGCCCGCCTCGGCCGCCGCGCGAGCTGCCAGCCGACCAGGGCCGGGCCGAGCCCGCGGCCGCGCGCGGCCAGCCGGCCGCCCAGCCGCGCGGCGAACGGCAGCAGCCGCAGCACCAGCAGGGTGCCCGCGCACAGGGCCAGGGTCGGCGCGGCCACCAGCACCGGGTCGACGCCGAGCCCGCCGGAGGCCCCGGCGGGGGACTGCGGCCCGTGTCCGGCGCCGCTGTACTGGGCGAGCTGCTGGTAGGCGAGGACGGCGAGCGCCACGAGCGCCAGGTCCGCGCCGGACCGGGCGGCCCCGGCGACGAGGGCCTGGCGGCGGCCGCTGCGGCGCAGGGCGGCCGCCCCCGCGCCGCGCAGTGCGGCGGGCAGCGAGGTCAGTGCCACGCACCCGAGGGCGCAGGCCGCCGCGACGGGCCACATCAGCCAGGTGCCGGAGGTGTTCAGGGGCACCCGCGACAGCGGGCCGAAGCCGCTCAGGAGCTCGAGCAGGGGCGGGGCGAGGAGGGGCGCCAGGACGGCGGCGGGCAGGGCCAGGAGCAGCGATCCGGCGGCGCCGAGGGTGCCGAGCCGGCCGCGCGAGGCGCCGCGCGCGGTGAGCAGGACCCGCTCGGGCTCCTGGCGGTCCGTCAGCAGCCGGGAGACCAGCAGCAGCGCGGCCGCGGCGAGGACGGCCAGCTGGAGCGCCCCGACCAGCAGCGAGGACCGGGCGACGAGCTGCCCGGACTCCAGCTCGTCGAGGAGCGCCGGGAGTTCGGTCCTGATCTGGAACCCGGCGGGGGGCTTGACGTCTGCTCCCTCGGGGCTGCCCGCAGGCCCCGCCGCGCGCTCGCGCAGGGCCCGTGCCTCGGCCGGGCGCACGGCGGCGAAGTCGGCCGTCAGCAGCGAGGCGCGGCTGTTCTGCGGGATCCCGGCCGCGGTGAAGACGGTGTCGTCGACGAGCAGGGGGCCGTAGGTGGTGAAACTGCCGACCTGGAGGGCGCGGCCGCCGAGGGGGTCGAGCCGCCAGTACGGGTCCTGCGGATCGGCCGCGCGGTACACACCGGTGACCCGGACGGTCAGCGGAGCGCCGCCGTACCGGTCGGCCAGCTGCACCTCGGCGGGCAGCGCGGCCTCGGCCAGCCCGAGCCGGACGAGCGCGGCCCGCGGTACGGCCACCGTCAGCGGGGACGCGCCGTCCGCCGGCCCGGGCCATTGGCCCGCGAGCAGCTGGACGCGCTCCCGGTCGAAGGAGGCGAGCAGCGTCAGATCGGCCTGCCTGCCCGGGGCGACGGCGCCCGGCAGGCCGTACGGGCGGCTGCGCGCCAGGCTCTCGACGCCGACCGGGAGCCGGCCGAACAGCTCGCCCGCGAAGCCCCGTACGGCCGCGTCGTCCTGGGCGCGCGCCGACACCGGGTGCTCGGCGGTGACCAGCACGGTGGCCCGGTCCCGGCCCGGCCCCTGGAGCGCCTGGCGCAGTCCGGCCTCGCCCACCCCGCGGGTGAAGGCGAACAGCGCCGTCAGGACGGTCGTGGTGATCAGTACGGTGAGCAGCACGGCGGCGGCGAGCGGCAGTCGCCCGCGCAGCCGGCGCACGACGAAGCCGAGCATGTGCCTGTTCCTCCCCCGTCCGGACCGCTGGCACCGGATAGCGGACGATGCTGTCAGATTCGAAAGCACAGCGGAAGGGACTTGCGCGAAGGATGTGACGGATGAGCAAATTCGAGCAGGAGCTGCCTCGGGCGGCGTCTCCACCGGCCGAATCGAGTCCCAGGGGGAACCGACACCATGACGCAGCATCAGGACGGCGCGGCCGCAGCCATGGTCGTGGTGGACGACGTCCACCGGAGCTTCGGCAGCGGCCCGCGGACCGTCCACGCCCTGCGCGGCGTCACGTTCGAGGTGCGCCGCGGTGAACTCACCGCCCTCAAGGGCCGCTCCGGCTCCGGCAAGACCACCCTGCTGAACCTGGTCGGCGGCCTGGACATCCCGACCGCGGGAGACGTGCTGCTCGACGGCACTCCGCTGGCCGGCCTCGACGAGCCGCGGCTGCTGGCGCTGCGCCGGGACCGGATCGGCTTCGTGTTCCAGTCCTTCGGCCTGATCCCCGTCCTCACCGCCGCCGAGAACGTCGGGGTCCCCATGCGCATGCGCAAGATCCCCGCCCAGCAGCGGGAGGAACGCGCCCGGACCCTGCTCGCCCTGGTGGGCCTGGCCGAACACGCGGGGCAGCGCCCCGGCGAACTCTCCGGCGGCCAGCAGCAGCGCGTGGCCGTGGCCCGCGCCCTCGCCAACGAACCCGACCTGATCATCGCGGACGAGCCGACCGGTCAGCTCGACTCCGAGACCGGGCGCTCGATCATGCGGCTGCTGCGCGCGGTGGTGCGCAGCGAGGGCGTCACCGCCCTGGTCGCCACCCATGACCCGGCCCTGATCGAACTGGCCGACCGGGTCGTGGAACTGCGTGACGGCCGCATCGTCGACGAACACCGCCCGGCGGACCTCTGAGCCCCTGAGCCCCTGAGCCCCTGAGACCTTGAGACCTTGAACCGCTGAGCCCTCGCACCCTGAGCCTCTGCGGCGGACCGGGCGGCGCGCGGGGGCGGCGCGGTCCGCCGTCCACGGGCGGCGATGACGGACAGTGGGCGGCGTGGATGTGGAAGAGATCATCGACACCCTGTACGCGCTGCCCCCGGCGCGGTTCACGGCGGCGCGGGACGAGGCCGCGGCCCAGGCGAAACGGGCCGGGGACCGGACGGCGGGGAAGCGCATCGCGGGCTTGCGCCGCCCCACGCTCGCGGCCTGGACGTCGAACACGCTGGTCCGGGCGAAGCCGGACGAGGTCGAGCAGTTCCGCGGGCTCGGGCAGGCCCTGCGGGCGGCGCACCGCTCCCTAAACGGAGAGCAGTTGCGGGAGCTGTCCCACCAGCAGCACGTGGTGATCGGGGCCCTGGCCCGCGAGGCCCTGCGCCTGGCGGCGGAGGCCGGGACGGCGGTCTCCGAGACGGTGCTGCGCGAGGTCGAGCAGATCCTGTACGCCGCCCTCGCCGACCCGGACGCGGCCGAGGCCTGGGCCGCGGGCCGGCTGGCCAAGGCCCCGGCCCCCTCGACGGAGTTCCCCGGCGTGGACCCGGACGCCGTACCACCCGCCGCGCCCGGCCCACCGGCCCCGCCCCCGGAGCCGGAGGCCGAGCGGCAGCCCGACCCTCGGGTGGCCGCCGCCCGCGCCGCCGCACAGGAGGCGCAGGGGGCGGCCGTGGCGCGGGAGGACGAACTGCGGCCGGCCGAGGAGGCCCGGCAGCGGGCGGCCGGGCAGGCGGCGGCCGCCGATGCGGAGCTCGAGCGGGCCCAGGCGGCGCGGGACCAGGCGTACGCCGCCGTCGCCGAGGCCGAGGAACGCCACCGCGAGGCCGGCCGGGCGGCCGGGAAGGCCCGCCGGGCGGCGGACACCGCCGCCCGGCGCCTGCGGACCCTGACGGCCGGGACCCCCGAGGCCGGAGACGGGGACGAGGGAGGCGACGAGGGAGGCGGCGAGGGGGGTGACGAGCGGGGCCGGCGGGCCGCTCGGTGACCGCTACTCGGTGTGCAGCACCGAGGCGATCGTCATCCGGGCCGCCGACCGGGCCGGGAGCAGGGCGCCGAGGACGGCGATGGCAACACCCGCCAGCAGCATCGCGGCCAGCTGCGGCGCGTGCCACACGTCCTTCATGGACTCGGGGAACTCGATCACCCCGACGTTGTCCACGACCAGCCGGTGGGCCAGCATCCCGAGCGGGATCCCGAGCAGCCCGCCGGCCACGCCGAGTCCGGCCACCGAGGTCACCGTCATCACCACCACCTGGCGGGGCGTCATCCCGATGGACTTCAGCATGCCCAGGTCCCTGCGGCGCTCGCGGGTGTTCAGCAGGACCGTGTTGAAGACGCCGAGCGAGGCGACGAGGGTCAGCAGCACCGTGAACACCGTGGAGAAGGTGACGACGGTGACGGTGGCCGCGTTCCCCCCGCCCCCCATCGACACGGAGAGCCCGGGGTCGGCCGCCTCCACCGCCGCCGCGTAGGCATCCGGATCGGCCCCGGGGGAGAGCCGTACGGAGTACTCGATCGGACGGGAGCCGGGGGCGAGCTGCTCGAAGGTCCCCCACGCGGCGTCCAGGGCCCGGGCGTTGCCTTCGATCAGCCGGCCGACGATGGTCGTGGAGACCTGCCGGCCGTCCAGTTCCAGGGTGACCTGGTCGCCGATGCCCAGCCCCCGCTGGGTGAGGAACGACGGTCCGGCCGCGATCTCCCCCGCCGCGTGCGGCTGACGGCCCTCGACGATCTCGTAGGCGTACGAGGCATCGTCGCCGCGGTAGAAGTTGGCGAAGGCGGGCTGCGGCTGCCCGGCCACGCTCACCTCGGCCAGCCCGCGGGCCCGTACGTGCCGCGCCCCCGGGAGGGACCGCAGCCGCTCCTCGATCTGCGCGTCGCCGAGCAAGGGCGGGGGCCGGTTCCCCTGCGCGTCCGCGTGCACCAGGATCCGGGCGCCGCCGTCGGCCCCGGCCGCCTGGCCCAGCGCGAGCATCGTGCTGGTCAGCCCGGTCGACAGGGTCACCGTGGTGACCCCGAGGACGATGGCGGCCATGGTCAGCAGGGTGCGGCCGGGGCGGGTGAACGGCTGGCCCAGGCCGAGGCTGACCGCGCGCGGCAGTTCGGTGAAGCCCAGCACCCGCTGGACGCGCAGTCCGCGCCCGGTCCGCGGCGCACTGCCCGCGCTGATCGCCCGGGCGGCCGGCAGCCGGTGCGCCCGCAGCGCGGGGACCAGGGCGGTGAACAGGACGAGGGCGGGCATGCCCAGCAGGCAGACGGCGTACACCCAGGGGGGGATGGTGCCGACGGTGGCCCGGCCCGTCTCGATGCCGGAGAACGAGACCTTGAGGACGGGCCCGGCCAGCGCGTTGCCCAGCACGGTGCCGAGGGCGCCGCCGACGACGGCCGGTACGGACATCATCGTCAGGTAGACGGCGACCACCTGGTTCGGGGTGAAGCCGAGCGCCTTGAGCACGCCGATGTGCCGGTACCCCGACACGACCGCCCCGCTGACCACGTTTCCGACGATCAGGCAGGAGACCAGGAGGCCGAGCACGCCGAAGAGCGACATGAACGGGAGGTAGGCGTCGGCCAGCGCGGAGAAGGCCTGCTCGAGGGCGAGGTGGGTCTGGGTGTGGGTCAGGGCCTCCCCGGGCAGCTCCGCCGTCGCCCCGGCGAGCCCGGCGCGCAGCTGCGCGTCGGTCGAGGAGTCCGTGAAGCGGTAGAGCATCTGGGCGGAGGCCGGACGCAGCGCGGCCACCTGCTCGGGCGTGACCCAGGCGCCGGCCGACTTGCTCATGCTCGCGGCGAAGCCGACGACGGTCAGGGGCGGGCCGTCGGGGACCGTGAGCCGAGTGCCGAGCAGCTCCGGGTAGGGGGAGCCGTCGAAGGACCAGTTGACGACGATCTCGCCGGGAGCGGTGGCCCACCGCCCCCGCAGGATCTCGACGCGGTCGACGGGGCCCGCCGGATCGGCCCGGCCCACCACCGTGAGGGAGCCGCCGGGCGACCCGAGCCAGCCCTTGGGCACGGCGACGACGGCCTGCCCGAAGGGCCCGGCCGCGGCCTCCACACCCGGCCGCCGGACGGTCCGCGCCAGCTGCTCCGCCGAGACCTTCGAGATGTCGAAGGAGGCCACCACGTGCGCCCCGCGCTGGGCGGCGTACGCCGTGTCGAAGGGGCCCGAGGCGGCGGCGAGCAGCCCCAGCGCGAGCATCACGGTCGTGGTGGAGCACAGGACGACCAGCCCGATCACGAACGTCTGGACCCGGCGGCGTTTCACGGCCGCGCGCGAGGCCCTCCACACGGCGCTCACGCGGTCGCCTCCAGCGCGCTCTCGCGGGCCACGCGGCCGTCGGCGACCTCGACCAGGCGGCTCGCGCAGCGGGTGGCCAGCTGCCGGTCGTGGGTGACGATGAGCAGGGTCTGGCCGATCTGGTTGAGGTCGATCAACAGGTCCATCACCTGCTCGCCCGAACGGCTGTCGAGGGCTCCCGTCGGCTCGTCCGCCAGCAGCAGCGCCGGGCGGTTCATCAACGCCCGTGCCACGGCCACCCGTTGGCGCTCCCCACCGCTCAGCGTGGCAGGGTAGTGGTTGCGCCGGTCGGCCACCCCCAGCTCGTCGAGGAGCTCCAGGGCCCGGCGGCGCGCCTGGCGGGCCGAAATGCCCGTCAACTGGGCGGCGAGCGCCACGTTGTCGAGGGCCGGCAGATCGTCGATCAGGTTGAAGAACTGGAAGACCATGCCGATGTGGCGGCGCCGGAACAGCGCCAGCCCCGTCTCGTTCAGCCGTGCCAGGTCCTGACCGTGCACCTCGACCCGGCCCGCGGTCGGCCGGTCCAGCCCCGCCACCATGTTCAGGAGCGTGGACTTCCCGCAGCCGGAGGGTCCCATCACCGCGACCGCGTCACCCGCCCGGATCTCCAGCGACAGCCCGTCCAGGGCCTTCGCGTCGCCGTACTCCTTGTGCACGCCGTCCAGCCGCACCACCACGTGTCCCGCACGGTTCTGATCAGTTGTCATGGCCCGAACCTAAGGCGGAGCCCCCGGACGCTGCGTCAGCCCCCGGATGTAAAGGTCCGGTCAGGTCATCCTGGGGATGTACGCGGCCCGTCCGGCAGAATGGACCCGGGCGGACGGGGGGATGCGGGAGTGGAGTCGATCATCGCGGTGGCCGCCGCGTGCCTGGCCACGGCCGTGGCCGGAGGGCTGGGCCTGGCGCTGCTGCGCGCCCGGCGGGGACACCGGGCGGCCATGGGGGAGCGCGGCTGGCTGCTGGAACGGGAGCGCGAAAGCGCGGCCCGCGCCGCCGTCGAGGCCGAACGGGCCAGGATCGCGGCCGAACTCCACGACATCGTCAGCCACAACGTGAGCCTGATGGTGGTCCAGGCCGGCGCCGCCCGGGAGGTGGTGGACACCATGCCGGCGGAGGCCGCGGCGGCGATGGCCGCCGTGGAGCGCGCCGGACGGACGACGATGACCGAACTGCGCCACCTGCTCGGACTGTTGGCGCCCGCGCAGGACGGCAGGGACGAGCCGTACGCCGCCCCGGCCGCGGAGCTGTCGCCGCAGCCCAGCCTGGGCAGGCTCAGCCCGCTGATCGACAGGTTCGCCTTCGCGGGGCTGCCGGTGGAGGTGCGCGTGTCCGGGGATCCGCGCCCGCTGCCCGCCGGGATCGACGTCACGGCGTACCGGATCATCCAGGAGGCACTGACCAACGCCCTCAAACATGGAGACGGCGGGAAGACGGAGGTGACGGTGCGGTACGCGGACCACGCGCTGCGCGTGGAAGTGCTCACGACTGGGCCCAGCGTGCTCAGGGACGGCGCACGGGAGCGGGACGGGGCGGGAGGCGGGCGGGACGGCGCGGACGGCGCGGGTGGCGGGCGGGACGGCGCGCCCAGGGCCGAGGGGACCGGGCGCGGACTGGTCGGCCTGCGCGAGCGCGTCGCCGTCTACGGCGGCGACCTCGACGCCCGCCGCCGCCTCGGCGGCGGCTACCGGGTACGGGCCCGCCTTCCCCTGGACCGGCCGTGACCGCCCCCGCCGGGCCCGCCGGGCCCGCGCCCCGGGTGGTCATCGCCGACGACCAGGAGCTCGTCCGTACCGGCTTCCGGATGATCCTGACCGCTCGTGGGATCGACGTGGCAGGCGTGGCCGCCGACGGCGTGGAAGCGGTGGCCGCGGCGCGCCGACTGCGCCCCGACGTCGTCCTGCTCGACATCCGGATGCCGAACATGGACGGCCTGGAGGCAGCCCGGCGGATCCTCGCCGAGGTCCCCGGCTGCCGGGTGATCATGCTGACCACCTTCGACCTCGACAGCTACGTCTACGCCGCCCTCGCCGCCGGTGCCAGCGGCTTCCTCCTCAAGGACGTGACCCCCGAACACCTCGCCGCCGCCGTCCGCCTGGTCGGCACGGGCGACGCGCTGCTCGCCCCGTCGATCACCCGCCGCCTGGTGGAGCGCTGCGCCCCCACGGCGGCCAGGCCGCCGGCCGGGCACCGGGAGCTGGACGCGCTGACCCCGCGTGAGCGCGAGGTGCTGACCCTGCTGGGCCACGGCCGCTCCAACGCCGAACTGGCGGCCGAACTGACGCTCAGCGAAGCCACGGTGAAGACCCATGTCGCCCGGATCTTCGCGAAGCTGTCCCTGCGCGACCGCGCCCAGGCCGTGGTGCTCGCCTACGAGACGGGTCTGGTCACCCCAGGCTCGCCGTGACCAACTCCGCCCTCACGGAGGACGGCAGCGACGGGTTCGCGGCCGCGGCCCGCGCGACCTCCTCCTCGGGTGGCAGGTGGTTCACGGGCGGGGCTCCTGGTGCGAGGTCGCGGTCAGGGCCTCGGTCAGGGCCTGGGCGTACGGATGGGGGCGGCGACGGCGGGGGAGCAGGAGGCCGATGTGGCGGGCGGGGCGCGGGGGTTCGACCTGGACCACCGTCACCTCGGGGGACGGAGCCAGCGAGACGTGCGGGACCAGGGAGATGCCCACGCCCGCCGCGACCAGGCTCTGCGCGAAGAAGTAGTCCGTGGTCGACGCCCCCACCCGCAGCTCGAAGCCGGCGAGTTCCGCGTAGCGGCGCAGGAACGCCTCCGTCTTGAGGCAGCCGATCACCCAGCGTTCGGCGGACAGCTCGGCCAGGTTCAGCGAGGGCCGGCCGGCGAGCCGGTGCCCGCGCGGTACGACCAGCCGGAGCGGGTCCTCCATCAGGGGGACCCAGTCGAGCGCGGGGCGCTCGCCCGGCCGCACGGGCGGCGGCCCGTCGAAGTGATAGGCGAGCGCCAGGTCGGCCGCGCCGCCGCGCACCATCGGCGCGGCCGCCTCAGGCTCGCTCTCCAGCACCGTCAGCTCCACCTCCGGATGCGCGGCGACGAACCGGGCGAGCGCGGCGGGCAGCAGATGGCGGCCGCCGCTGGTGAAGGTGGCCAAGGTCAGGCGCGGCCGGGGCGCGGTGAGCCGGTCGATCTCGTGGCGGACCTGGTCCAGTTCGGCGGAGATCGCCTCGGCCGCCTCGACCAGCAGCCGCCCGGGCTCCGTGAGGGTGACCCCGCGGGTGCTGCGCACGGCCACCGGGTGCCCGAGGGTGCGCTCGAGTGCGGCGATGTGCTGGGAGACGGCCGACGGGGTCAGCAGCAGGGCGCCGGCGGCCCTGTTGAAGCTGCCGTGCTCCGCAACGGCCCGCAGGACGCGCAGCCGCTGCACATCGATCATCAGTCGTCCTTAACACGGGTTCAGCAGATCACCGGTTCCGCTGGGGACCCTACAGCGGCAGAGTCGGGCGCATGAACACGATCCTTGTCATCGGCGGGAGCCGGTACTTCGGAAAGTCCCTGGTCACCAAGGCGCGCGACGCCGGGCACGAGGTGACCGTCCTCAACCGGGGCTCCAGCGTCCCGCCCGTCGGCGTCGGCCACGTCGTCGCCGACCGCGACGACGAGGAGGCGCTGCGGGCGGCGCTGGGCTCGCGCGGTTTCGACACCGTCGTCGACCAGGTCTGCTACACGCCCCGGCAGGCCGCCGTCGCCCGCCGCGTCTTCGCCGGGCGGACCGGCCGGTACGTCATGACCTCCACGATGGAGGTGTACGACCCCGCCACCCTCCCCGGCCGCGCGACGGCCGGCGGCCAGGTCCCGGTCCCCCTTCCCGCTCCCGTCACCGAGGATTGCCTCGACCTGGCGCCCACCCTGCCCACGGCGCCGCACACCGGCCCCCACGCCGACCCCGCGCACGCCTACGCCGAGCAGAAGCGGCAGGCCGAGGCCGTCTTCCTGCGCGAGCCCGCCTTCCCGTTCGTCTCCGTACGGACCGCCCACGTCCTCGGCGGCGGACGGGAGGAGTTCACCGGGCGGCTGGCGCACTACGTGGAGCGGATCGCCGCCGGGACCCCGGTCGAAGTGCACGAAGCCCCGTACGCCACCTCGTTCATCCATCACCGGGAGATCGCGGACCTGCTGTACTGGGCGGCCGGGCAGAGCTTCACCGGGCCGGTGAACGCGGCTTCCCACGGGTCGCTGGACGTGACGGGCCTTTGCGAGCTGGTCGCCCGGCGGCTCGGGCGGCGGCCGCGGTACCGGCTGGTCGAAGCGGGCGCCGCCGCCTCGCCGTTCTCCTACGACCGCGCCTACGCCATGGACAACGGCCGCGCCGCCGCCCTGGGTTTCGGCTTCGGCCGGGTCACCGAGTGGCTGCCGGCGGCGATCGCCGAAGCGGCCGACTTCTAGGGGCGACCCAGGAACTCAGCCGTCGCCCGCCCGTCGCTCCAACGGGGTCGCTACCGCCGAGTTGTTCACACTGAAGGTGACGCTGCCCGCCCGGTAGCGGTCGTCGGACCACTCGATCGGACGGCCCGTGGCGGTCGCGGAGACGTGCCGCTGGCGCAGCAGCGGGCTGCCGCGCCGGATCTCCAGCAGCCGGGCGTCCTCGCTGCCCGCGGCGAGGGCGTCGATGAGGTGCTCGCCGTGGTGGGCGAGGATCCCGGAGCCTTGGGCCAGGTTGTCCATGACGGAGCGGCAGTCCGCGGGCAGCGCCTCGACGGCCGCCGCGACCCAGTCCGCGTACGCGGTCCGCTCCACCATGGTGGGCTCCCCGTCGAGCAGCCGCAGCCGCAGCACGGCCAGGATCTCCGTGCCCGGGTCCAGCGCGAGCCGCTGCGCCTCCTCGGCCGTGGCGGGTCTGCGGATCCGGGACAGGAAGCGGCCGTCCGCCCGGTGCCCCACCCCCTCGGCCCACTGGGCGAAGCTGTTCAGCTCGCCGAAGCTGTGCCGGCGCTCCTGGCGCAGTACGGTCCGCCGCGCTCCCTGCCGGGAGCCGATCAGCCCCTCCGCGGCGAGCGTGGCGACCGCCTGGCGGACGGTTCCGCGCGAGGCGGACCAGCGCGCCGCCAGATCGCTCTCCGAGGGCAGCTGCGCGCCCACCGGGAGTTCGCCCGAAACGATCGCCGCGCGCAGCGCCTCGGCGATCTCCACATGCCGGACCGTGCCCATGCCCTTCGCCCCCTGATCGTGTGTGCCGTCCGCGCTTCTCATGATCATTCCAACAGCTGCCGCGCGGAATCCCGCCGACCTTCTCGTCTCTTCGTCGAGCCGTGCTCCCGGAGACAGCCGCCGTTCACCGTCCGTACAGCGGGCCCGGGCGAACTGGAGCCAACTTGTCCAGACAAGTGCTTCCCCCCTTAGTCTCCGGGAGAGACCGTGCTCAGATCCTCCGCCCGTCGCGGTGCGGCCGTACTGCTCAGCGCCGCCGTCCTGACCACGCTCAGCGCGTGCGGCGCCGCACCCGACCCCAAGCCCGGCGCCGCCGGCGACGCGAAGAGCAAGGTGCAGCCGGGCGCCGCCGCCTCGGTCGCCGACTTCGGCTCCCTGGAGGCGCTCGTCGCCGCCGCGCAGAAGGAGGGCGAGCTCAATGTGATCGCGCTGCCGCCGGACTGGGCGAACTACGGCGAGATCATCAAGGCCTTCGAGGCCAAGTACAAGATCAAGGTGAACAGCGAGAACCCGGACGCCTCCAGCGCCGACGAGATCGCCGCCGTCAAGTCCCGCAAGGGCCAAGAGCGCGCCCCCGACGTGCTGGACCTCGGCATCGCCTTCGCCCGCAGCGGCGCCGCGGAGAACCTCTTCGCCCCGTACAAGGTCACCGCCTGGGACAAGATCCCGGCCGGCCAGAAGGACGCCGACGGCCGCTGGTACAACGACTACGGCGGCTACGTCTCCATCGGCTGCGACGCCGCGAGGATCCCCACCTGCCCGCAGACCTTCGCCGACCTGCTCAAGCCCGAGTACAAGGGCAAGGTCGCCCTCAACGGCAACCCCACCAAGTCCGGATCCGCCTTCGGCGGCGTCTACGCGGCCGCCCTCGCCAACAAGGGCTCCTTCGCCGACATCCAGCCGGGCATCGACTTCTTCGGCCGGCTGAAGAAGAGCGGCAACTTCATCCCGGTCGAGTCCACCCCGGCCACCGTCGAGAAGGGCGAGACGCCCATCTCCATCGACTGGGACTACCTGAACGCCGGCTACGCCGAGCAGTTCAAGGGCAAGGGCGTCGACTGGAAGGTCGCCGTCCCCACCGACGGCGTCTACGCCCAGTTCTACTCGCAGGCCATCAACAAGGAGGCCCCGAACCCGGCCGCCGCCCGCCTGTGGATGGAGTTCCTCTACAGCGCCGAAGGCCAGAACCTCTGGCTGAAGGGGTACGCCCGCCCGGTCCTGCTGCCCGTCATGACCGAGGACGGCACCGCCGACAAGGCCGGCGTCGCGGCGCTCCCGCAGGTCCAGGGCACCCCCGCCTTCCCGGCCTCCGAGGAGCTCGACAAGGCCAAGGCCGCCCTCGCCGAGAAGTGGGACAAGGCCCTCTCCTGATGCCGACCACCCCCTCCCGCGCCGCCGGCACCAGCCGCCGGCGGCGCGGCCCCCGCACCTGGCTCGCCGCTCTCCCGCTGCTGGCCTTCACCGGCCTCTGCTTCGGCCTGCCGCTCGGTGCCATCGCCTTCGGCGCGGTCACCCGCACCGACCCGGCGGACGGCGCCACCCGGCTGACCGGCGAGCACCTCGCGCGCTCGCTCCAGGGCCCGTACCTCGGCTCGCTGATCGGCAGCGTCCAGCTCTCCGCCCTCACCGCACTGATCGGCGGAGTCCTCGGCGTCCTCATCGCACAGGCCGTGGTCACCTCCCGCTCCGCCGCCCTGCGCAGTGCGGCGCTCACCGCCTCCGGCGTGCTCGCCAACTTCGGCGGCGTCCCGCTCGCGTTCGCGTTCATCGCCACCGTCGGGATCTCCGGAGTCGTCACCCAGCTCGCCGGCCTCACGGGCCTCGGCTGGAGCCTGTACTCCTTCACCGGCCTCACCGTGGTCTACCTGTACTTCCTGATCCCGCTGATGGTCCTGGTGATCGCCCCGGCGCTGGAGGGCCTGCGCCCGCAGTGGCGCGAGGCCGCCCAGAACAACGGGGCGAGCGGGGGGCAGTTCTGGCGCCACGTCGGCCTGCCGGTCCTCGCCCCCTCCCTGCTCGGCGGCTTCGTCCTGCTCTTCGGCACCGCCTTCGCCGCGCACGCCACGGCCGCCGCCCTCGTCGGCGGCTCCGTCCCGCTGGTCACCCTCAAGATCGCGGACGCGCTGTCCGGCAACGTGCTGACCGGCCAGGAGAACGTGGCGCTCGCCCTGGGCCTCGACATGATCCTGATCGCCGGCCTGGTCATGGCGGTCTACCTGCCCCTCCAGCGACGGAGCGCCCGATGGCTGCGATGACCCCGACCCTCCCGGACACCGAGGCCCCGGCGCGCACCCCGGCGCCGCCCCCGGCGGCCTCACGCCCGCGTTCCGGCGCCCGCCGCCGGACCGGCGTCTGGCGCGGAGCCGTGCTCGCCCTGGCAGGCGCGTACTTCCTCGTCCCGCTCCTCGCCTCCTTCGTCTTCACCGTGCACGTGCCCGGCCAGGGCATCACCTTCGAGGCGTACACCGAGCTGCTCTCCGCCGACGGGTTCGCCGAAAGCCTGCTGCTCTCCCTCGGGCTGGCCGCCGCGACCATCGCGCTGTCGCTGCTGCTCGCCGTGCCCGCGCTGATCGCCGTACGCATCGGCTCGCCGCGGCTGCGCCCCGTCGTCGAGATCACGTGCATGCTGCCGCTGGTGGTGCCGCCCATCGCCCTGGTCACCGGCATCACCACCGTGCTGCGCTGGGGACCGGAGCACCTGTCGCGGACCCCGCTCTACCAGACCTTCCTCGCCGTCCAGAACGAGAAGTTCCCCCTCGTCCTGGTCCTCGCGTACACCGTGCTGGCCCTGCCCTTCGTCTACCGCTCGCTCGACGCGGGCCTGCGCGCCGTCGACGTGCCGACCCTGGTCGAGGCGGCCCGCAGCTGCGGCGCGAGCTGGCCGTACGTGGTCCTGCGGGTGCTGCTGGCGAACCTGCGCGCCTCGATCGCCGGCGCCGCCTTCCTCACGCTGGCCCTGGTGCTCGGCGAGTTCACCATCGCCTCCCTCCTCGGCTTCCAGCCCTTCGCGGTGTGGATCGTCTCGATCTCCGGAGCCCAGGCCCGGATGTCCGTGGCCGTATCCGTCCTCAGCCTCCTCATCACCTGGCTGCTGCTGCTCGCCCTCTCCCGGGCCGGAACCGCCCCGGCCACCACCGCGGCCGCACCCGCCACCACCTCCCGCAAGGAGTCCTGACCCCGATGTCCACCACGCCCACCACTCTTCCCGCCGCCGCCGCGGATGCGGCCGCCGCCGGGAAGCCGACGGCCGATTGCGCGCAGCCCGCGGGCGCGCGCGTCGAATTCCGCGGCCTGCGCCGGGCGTTCGGCTCCACCGTCGCCCTCGACGGCCTCGACCTGACCGTCGAGCCCGGCGAACTCCTGGCCCTGCTGGGCCCGTCGGGCTGCGGAAAGACCACCGCCCTGCGCGTCATCGCCGGATTCGAGCAGCCCGACGCCGGTGAAGTCCTGGTCGACGGAGCGGACATCACCCGGGTCCCGGCCAACCGCCGCGACGCGGGGATGGTCTTCCAGTCGTACAGCCTCTTTCCCAACCTCAACGCCCGTGACAACGTGGCCTTCGGCCTGCGCGTCCGCAAGGTCGGGGCGGCGCAGCGCCGCGAGCGGGCCGCCGAACTCCTCGACCTGGTGGGCCTGCCCGACCACGGCGACCGCTACCCGCACCAGATGTCCGGCGGGCAGCAGCAGCGCGTGGCCCTGGCCCGGGCCCTCGCCCTGCGCCCGCGCGTGCTGCTGCTCGACGAGCCGCTCTCCGCGCTGGACGCCAAGGTACGGGCCAACCTGCGCGACGAGATCCGCCGGCTCCAGCTCTCGCTGGGCATCACCACCGTGTTCGTCACGCACGACCAGGAGGAGGCGCTGTCGATGGCCGACCGGGTGGCCGTCCTGAACGCCGGCAGGCTCGAACAGTGCGCCGCCCCGGCCGAGTTGTACGAGCGGCCCGCGACGCCGTTCGTCGCCGAGTTCGTCGGCACCATGAACCGGCTTCCCGGGCAGCTCACCGACTCCGGCATGGTGGCGGTGGCGGGTGTCCGGCTGCCGGTGGACGGCCCCGTCCCGTCCACCCCGGACGTGGAGGTCCTCGTACGCCCCGAGAACGTGACGGCGACCGCCGATGCCGAGGGCGAGGCCACCGTGGTCTCCGCCTCCTTCTTCGGCTCGGTGACCCGCCTCCACCTGGAACTGCCCGGCGGGGTACCCGTCAAGGCCGACCTGCCCTCGCGGGACGCCGGAGCCCTGGCGCCGGGCGCCCGGGCCGCCGTGGGACTGGCCGAGCGGCCCGTGCTCGTCGTGGCCAGGACCGCGTGAGCGGGCGCCCTGGCGCCCTCGGAGCGGTCCTGTTCGACATGGACGGCACGCTCGTGGACACCGAGGTGCTGTGGTGGGAGACCACCGAGGAGGTCGCCGGCGGCCTCGGCCACCGGCTCACCGACGCGGACGCGCCGCAGGTGGTCGGCCGCGCCGTCGAGGACACCGCGGCGCACCTCGTACGGGCCGCGGGCGGGGGAGACCCGGCCGAGATCGCGGCCCTGCTCACCGAGCGGTTCTTCCGCCGGGTCGAGGCGGGGGCGCCGATGCGGCCCGGAGCCCAACGGCTACTGACCGCCCTGGAGGCGGAGGGCGTTCCCTTCGCCCTGGTCAGCGCCTCGCCACGGCTGGTCGTGGACTCGGTGGTCGGCGGTTCGCTGGCCCATGTCCCCTTCGCCTTCACCGTGTCCGCCGACGACACCGAGCGGACCAAGCCGCACCCGGACCCCTACCGGGCGGCCGCCGCGCGCCTCGGCCTCGCACCGGGCGTCTGCGTGGCGGTGGAGGACTCGCCCGACGGCGCCGCCTCGGCGGAGGCCGCCGGATGCGGGGTCCTCGTGGTCCCCTCGCTGCTGCCCGTTCCGCCGTCACCGCGGCGGACCTTCGCGCGCTCCCTGGAGGAGGTCACCCCCGCGCTGCTGCGGGGCCGGGCGCAGCCGCCCGTGTGAGGCCGGCCCGCCCGGTTGGATAGGGTGCCGGTCGTCGGGAGAGATCTGCGTGGGAGACGTGAGTTGATGAGTGGTCAGCAGCCGGGCCGGGACGGTTCCCCGCAGGTCTTCCAGCCGCTAGCCGGAGACGACCCCACCACCATCGCCGGGTACCGGCTGGCCGCCAAGCTCGGCGCCGGCGGCATGGGCAAGGTCTACCTCTCCTACACGCCCGGCGGCCGGCCCGTGGCGATCAAGGTGATCCGGCCCGAGTTCGGCGAAGACGCCGAATTCCGCCGCCGGTTCACCCAGGAGGTGCAGTCCGCGCAGCGGGTGCAGGGGCTGTTCACCGCTCCCGTCATCGACGCCGACACCGACAGCGCCCAGCCCTGGCTGGCCACCGCGTACGTGCCGGGCCCGTCGCTCGCCGACGCGGTGGTCGCGCACGGGGCGCTGCCGGTCGAGGCGGTGCTGCTGATGATCGCCGGAATGGCCGAGGCCCTGCACGTGATCCACGGCGCGGGCATCGTCCACCGCGACCTGAAGCCGTCCAACGTGCTGCTCGCCGCGGACGGGCCCCGCGTCATCGACTTCGGCATCGCCTACGCCGCCGACGCGACCTCCCTGACCGGCAGCGGAGTGACCATCGGCACGCCCTCCTTCATGGCCCCGGAGCAGGCCGCGGGACGCAAGGTGACCCCGGCCACCGACATCTTCGCGCTCGGCCAGGTCGCCGCGTACGCCGCCACCGGAACCCCGGCCTTCGGCGAGGGGACCTCGCACGGCGTGCTCTACCGCATCGTCCACGAGGAGCCCGACCTCAGCGGCGTCCCGGAGCGGCTGACCGAACTGGTCACCCGGTGCCTCGCCAAGGACCCCGAGGCCAGGCCGTCCCTGTCCCAGATCATCGCGCTCTGCCAGGCCGCCAACGCCGAGACCGTGCTGCGCCGCCCCGAGGACTGGCTCCCGGCGCCGGTCGCCGCCGACATCACGGTGCGCGCCGCCGCCCCCGCCCCGGTGCAGACACCGCCGCCGCCGGCGGCCGCCCCGGCCGTACCGGCGTACGCGCCCACCGCCCCGGTGGCTCCGGCCACCCCGCCCCCGGGCTTCGGCCCGGCACCGCACCAGCAGCCCACCCAGCCGCACCAGCAGCACCAGCAGCAGCACCAGCCCCCGCAGTCGTACCCCACGCCCGCCCCGACCCCCGGCCCCGCGGCGCCGCCGCCGGCCCACGCGCACGCCTACGCCCCGACGCAGTTCCCGGCACAGCCGCAGCAGCAGCGGCAGCCGCGGCCGTACCCTGGCGGGTTCATGCCGCAGCCCGCCCAGCCCCCCAAGAAGTCGGGCAAGAAGGGCGTGCTCATCGCACTGGCGGCCGTGCTGGTCTTCGCCGTGGCGGGCAGCGCCACGGCCTACGCCCTGCTCAAGGAGAACAACGGGGAGCCCTCGCAGGGCAGCGGCTCCGCGCAGGACAAGGGCAAGGGAGCGGACCAGGCCGGGGGAGGCCAGACGGGCTCGGCCCAGCCGGGTGCCAAGCCGGGCGCCAAGGCCGATCCCAAGCCCACCGACCACAAGGGCATCAACCTCACCGCGGGCTACCACCTGACCCTCGGGGACGAGGACATCCGGCCCCAGGACGGCGAGGACGGCGGATACGAACTCTCCTACGACACCGGCGGATACCTCGACGCCGAGACCTCGGACGGGAACATGGTCCTGCTCGATCCCGGACAGGAGGGGTCCCTCGCCGTCTGCCGCACCGAGACTCGCTTCGCCAAGAACATCTATCTGACCAAGCTCTCGAAGGGGCGGCAGATCTGCGTCACCACCGGCACCGGGCACCTGGCCCTCGTGACGGTGCAGGGCTTCTCCCCGGAGAACTCGCCCAGCAAGTACATGACGCTGGACGTGACGGTCTGGCGCAACGCCGTCCGCTCCGGCGCGGACAGCTGAGCCGCGGTCCGATCCCGTGAACCGGGCACCAGCGCCCCGGACCCCGCCGTACTTCCAGGTCGCCGCGGATCTGCGCACCGCCCTCACGTCGGGCGAGTACGGCTCGGGCGCCCGGCTCCCCGCCGAGGACGAACCGGCCCGCCGCTACGGCGTCTCGCGGGGTACGGTCCGCCAGGCGCCGGCCGCCTCGGCGGGGGCGGCGGCCTGGAGCATGTGCCCCCGGCCCGGGTGACGGCCTCGCCCAGGTACTCCGCGCTGCCCTCGCGGCCCTCGGCCGTTCCCGCGGAACCGGATCTCGCCGGCCGTCGTCTGAGACCCCGTGTGGATGAGAAGAAGAATCGCCGCCCTGTTGATCGCCCTGCTCGCGACCCAGGTGGGCGCCCTGGTCAACCCCGCCTACGCGTGCGGATGCGGGGCGATGGTCCCCGACCGGCAGTCCCGGATCGGCGTCGACCGGGAGACCTCCGTCGTGCGCTGGGACGGCCGTACGGAGCAGATCGTGATGCGGTTCACCGTCGGCGGGGACGCGCACCGGGCCGCCTGGATCATGCCCGTGCCGGGCCGCGCCACGGTGGAACTGGGTGACGGGAAGGTGTTCGGCGAACTCTCCTGGCTGACCCGGCCCGAGCGCAGGACCCGGAGCTACTTCTGGCCGCGCAACGGCGACTGGCCCTTCTCCTCCGGGGCCGGGGACACCGCCGGCGCGACCCCGCCCGGCAGCGGTGACACGGGCGTCGGGGTCGTCGGCCGCGAGCAGCTCGGCGACTTCGACGTGGCCCGCCTGACCGCCACCGACCCGGACGCCCTGAAGAGCTGGCTGGAGGCCAACGGCTTCGAACTCCCCGACCGGCTCGCCGCCGAGGTCAAGCCGTACGTCGACCAGAAGTGGGAGTACGTGGCGGTACGGCTGGCCCCCCGGCAGCAGGGCAAGCCGCTGCGGGGGGACCTGGACCCGCTGAAGATCCGCTTCGAGAGCCCGACGCTGGTCTACCCGATGCGGCTCTCCCGGATGGCCAAGACCCCCCAGTCCCTCGGCCTGTACGTACTGGCCGACCACCGCATGGAGCCGAGCTCGACGATCGGCGGCTCCGCCCCCGAGGTGACCTTCGCCGGGAAGATCACCCCGAAGGGCGGACCGCTCGCCGAACTCACCGGCGGCGAGCCGGTGTTCCTCACGGCGATCGACCAGCGGTTCCCGGAACCGGGCCGCATCGACGCCGACCACGAACTGCGGGCCACCTCCCAGGACACCCCGTACCGCAGGGTCGTCTACCGGGGCGAACTGCTCACGGTGGGGGACGGCATCCCGGTCTGGCTCCTGACGGTGTCCGCCGCCCTCGTCGCGCTCGCGGCGTCGGCCCTGGTCGTCCTGCGGCGCCGACGCCGCCCTGCGGCCGCCTGATCAGATCGGCCGGTCCGGCTGGGTCCGCCAGAACGCGCACTGGTGGTCCGTCCCGAACGACGAGCCCGGACCCGTCTCCACCGGGCCGAGGGTGAGCACCGGGGCGACCCCGGAGCCGGGGACGGCCGCCGGCCACGGAGCCTGACCCGGCACGACGGGCGCGCCCAAGCGGGCGAAGGCACCCCAGTAGCGCTTCATCCGGGTCGCCAGCGCCACCTGCACCGGGGTCAGCGGGCGCTCACCCATGGTGAAGTCGTGCAGGTAGGCCAGTTCGGCGCTGTGCCCGTTCGACTGGTCCAGGCCCGGCACCTGGGCCCCGGCCAGCGTCGGCGACCGCGGATCGTCGAACTCGTACGCGTACGTCGGCACTTGGGAGGCGAACAGCTCCGCCGTCCAAGCGGTGTGGCAGGCGAAGGTCGAGTCCGTCAGGACGGCCGACAGCGCCAGGTACGGCGAGCCGTGGACCCCGACCGGATAGCGTGCGAGCACTTCGGGCCCCGCGGCCCCGTACCCCGCGAGGACCTGCGCCGTGTACTGCTCCCGGGTCAGGTTCGGCTGCGTCAGCGCGACGAAGAACCGGCCCTCGGAACGGGTGCTGCCGATCATGACCGGCACCCTGTTCCACGCGCCGCCGCGGACGGCCCGCTCCGGATCGACCGGCAGCAGGCCGTCGCCCGACGCCGGACCCGCAGTGGGCACCGTACGGGCGGCCCGCACCAGAGCCGCACCCGAGGCGCCGCGCAGACACGCCGCCACCCCCGCCGGACCGCCGCACCCCGCCTGCGCTGCGAACTCGCGCGCCAGGGCCTCGGCTCGGGCCCGGTCGGGCGTACGCAGCAAGGTGCACGGCCCGCTCTGCAGCACCGCCCGGTGGAACAGGCCTGCGGCCGAGGGGGCCGCCAGCAGCGCGCACACGGACCCGCTGCCCGCGGACTGCCCGGAGACCGTGACGCTCTGCGGATTCCCGCCGAAGGCGCCGATGTTCTCCCGGGTCCACCGCAGCGCCGCGATCTGGTCCATCAGCCCGAAGGAGCCGGACCGCACCTCGCGCGGCCCGTTCAGCTCGGGAAGGTCCAGATAACCGAGCTGCCCCAGCCGGTAGTTGATGCTGACCACCACCGTCTGGGTGAGCTCGGCCATGGTCCGCCCGCCGAACTGGGTTCCGGTGCCCTGGCTGTACGCACCCCCGTGCATCCAGACGATCACCGGCAGCCGGGCTCCGGGGCGCGCCGACCGGGGCCGGTACACGTCCAGGTACAGGCAGTCCTCGCTGACGGCCGCCGGATCGCCCAGCCCGAACGGGGAGAACTGCAGGCACGCGGGAGCCTGCCGGACCGCCTCCCGCACCCCGGACCAGCGCGCCGGCGGCCGCGGCGCCCGCAGCCGTGCGTCCCCGACCGGGGGAGCGGCGTAGGGGACGCCCAGGAACTCCTGGGCCCCGTCCCGGGTCTGTCCGCGCAGGGCGCCCTGCGCGAGGCCGACCACGGGGTGCGGTGATCCGCTGCCCTGTGCCGCCGCCGGCGCCGCAGGGGCGAGCAGTGCCAACGCCAGGGCGAGGGCGGCGCCGAGCAGGGGTCCCCTCCGGCGTTTCACGGACGGAGCCCGGCGATCAGGGCGGAGGTCACGGCGTGGTCGGCCGGGCCGGTGTTCCAGTCGGCGTTCATCGGGCTCACGGCGATCCGGCCCGCGGCGACCGCCTCGAGGTCGCCGCCCTTGGCGGCGGGCCGCAGCGCCACCTTGACGGTCACCTTCCATGTGCCGTCACCGGAGTCGGTGTAGTCCGGCTGGAGGAAGTTCTGCGGGTCCTGGAAGGTCGTGGCCACACCGGCGGCCGTGCCCTTGCCGTCCGCGCCGACCACCGGGTGGTTGACGTTGAGGCCGACTCCCGCGGGCAGCAGCCGCCCGGACCGGGCCCGCGCCCGCAGCCGGTCGATCAGCTTGACGGTGAAGTCGAGGGTCGGCCCCATGGCGTTGACGGTGGTGACCGGGTCGGGCACGGTCAGGCCACCGGTGCTCAGGGCGATGGCCGGCACACCGGACTCCAGTGCGGCGACGGCGCCGCCGACCGTTCCGGAGTGGCTGGCCAGTCCGGCGACGTTCGGCCCGAAGTTGGTGCCGGAGACCACGAGGTCGGGGGCCTTGGCGGCGAAGACCTCGGAGAGCCCGAAGGCGACGGAGTCGCCCGGCGTGCCGTCGACCGCCCAGACCTTTGGCTCGGGGTGCTTCACCACGACGGTGGGGGCGTTGGACATCTTGGTGCCGGTCCCGCTCTGGTTGGTGAGCGGGGCCACGATCGTGACGTCGTGACCGGCCGCGGTCAGCCGCTCGAAGGCCTTCCGGATGCCGGGCGCGTCGTACCCGTCGTCGTTGGTGAGCAGGATCCGAAGCGGGGCGGTGCGCTCGTTCGCCGGGACGGCGGTCCGCGGGGCGGCGGCCGCGGGTGCGGTACCGGCCAGGGCCGGGGTGCACAGCAGCAGGGCGGCCAGCGGCAGAACGCGCTTGCGTGTCACGGGGATGCTCCTTCGGAGGGGTGGGTGAGGCGGGGTTCGGGTGGGTTGAGGCCAGGGGACGTGGGGTCCGGGATCGCGGTCCGGGGGGCGCGCGGGGTCCGGGGGATCAGCGCACGCTGCGGATCGGGAGGATGGCGAGCGCGCCGATCAGGGACAGGGCCCCGCCGGCCAGGAAGAGCGGGGTGTATCCGCCCAGTCCGGTGACGATGGCCGAGGCGACGAACGGGGCGATGATCTGCGGCCCGGCGTTGGCGATGTTGAGGACGCCCATGTCGCGGGCGGCGTCCTCGGCCCGGGGGAGGACGAGCGTGACCAGCGCGGTGTCGACGGCCATGAAGCAGCCGAAGGCGAGGCCGTTGAGCGCGCTGAACACGAGCATGCCGGTCCACGTCGGGCTCACCACGGGGACCGCCATGACGAGTCCGGCGAGGGCGGCCGAGACGCCGACGAAGACCTTGCGGCGGTTCCACCGGTCGGACAGCAGGCCGCCGAGCACCGTCGAGAGGGCCATCGCGACCATCGACACGGGGGTGAGGACGGCCATCGCGGCGGGCGCGGTCATGCCGGCGGGCAACGCGATGTGGTCGTCGAGGATGTACAGCTGGTAGCCGACGACCGAGAAGTAGCCGAGGACCATCAGGGCCCGGCCGATGAAGGCCCACCGGAAGTCGTGGTGGGAGAGCGAGGAGAGGAAGGCGGCGAGCCGGGCGCCCTTGGGACGGGCGGCCGCGGCGGCTGCCGCCTCGGCGGCGGACGCGGTGCGCGGAACGTCCCGGCAGAAGGTGGTGAGCAACAGCGCCGCCACGGCGACGAGCGCGCCGAAGACCAGGTAGCCCGTACGCAGGTGGTCCGCGGTCTGGGAGGCGATGAGGACGCCGACCGTGCCGCCGATGGGCAGACCCAGTCCGACCAGCGCGGACGCGGTACCGCGGCGGGCGGCCGGGATCCGGTCGGGCACGATCGCGGTGACCGCGGCCTGAAAGACGTTCATGGTCGCCTGCGCCAGGCACCAGGCGGTGCCGACCAGGAGCGCGGTGCTCACGCTGCCGAGGAAGGCCAGGGCGGCGAGCGAGGCGAGGGCGCCGCCCAGGATCCAGGGGCCGCGGCGTCCGCTGCGGTCGGAGAGGGCGCCCGCGATCGGGTTGAAGGCGGTGGCGAAGATCGAGCTGACTCCGCCGATCAGGCCCAGGATCGCGACCTTGTTGACGGGGTCGATCGCGGCGACCTGGAGGGGCAGCAGGACCGAGCCCACACCCATGTAGACCGCCATCATGGCGGAGTTCGCGAACAGCAGCAGGGGCAACAGCCCGCGCTGGCGGGGCGGTTCGGGGGCGGCGGGGACGGGATCGACGACGTCGGGCAGGGCCATGACGACTCCTCGGGGGACGGAGCGGGGAGGTGGCGGGTGAGCGGGGCGCCGGATACGCGGGGAGGGGTGGCGGGGGCACGCGGCAGCGGCCGGGGACGCCGGGAGATGCGGCAGACAAGCGCGGTCAACCTGATGTTGTTACACGTGTCACCTGGCGCGCTGGACACTGTGTAGCATCCATTTCCAGCCGCCGCCAGGGGTTGCGTAGGGTCGTGATGCAGATCGTGACCGCCCGGAGATCCCTTGGTGCCATGACGTGTAACCAGCGGTTGTGCGAGGGCCTGGTCTCGGCCATACTCCGTGCCGCAGTGCGACGATCCGCGCCGCCCGGCCCGGGCCCCGGATCGCAGGCGCCCTTGTTCAGCTCGTTCTTCGCTTCGTTCTTCGCTTCGTTCTTCGCTTCGCTTGTCGTCTCGCTTGTCGCTCGTCTTTCGTTCGCCCTCCGCCCGTTGTGCGCTCGACGTCGGTGAGGACTCTCCGCGGTCGCCTCCGCGCACCTCCCGCCTCCGGTGCCGCTCGCCGCCCGCCGCTCGTCCCGTCGTCGTGCGCCCTGCTGTTCGCACGCGCCGTTCGCCGTTCGCCGCTCGCCCTCGCCGCCAGCCCTCCCGTGTCCGCTCCCCGGGACGACCGTGAAAGGCCCGTCATGCCGCCCTCGCCCTTCCGCGTGCCGCCGCACCATCTGCCGGCGGCTCCGCCCCGCTACGCACTCCCCTGGGGGATCGCCCTCCTGCTCGTGCCCTTCCTCGTCGCCCTGCTGCTCCGCGCGGTCGAACGGCCCTTCTTCCAGGGGCTCGACGACGGGTGGGAGGCCTCGGTGAACAGTTCCTCCACCGGCGGGGACGGCGGGTTCGCGCTCGTCCTCGACCGGCTCGGCGGCCCGCTCGGGATGGTCCTGCCGCTGATGCTGATCGGCGTCCTGTGCGTGTACGGGCGCTGGCGCTCGGCGCTCTTCGTCCTCGCCGCCGCCGTAGCCGCCAACGTGGTGGTGGTCCTGCCGCTCAAGCAGCTGGCCGACCGCCCGCGGCCGCCGCATCCGTGGGTCCTGGTCAACGAGGGCGCGTACCCCTCCGGCCAGGTGTTCAGTGCCGTCACCCTGGTGATCGTGGCCGGACTGGTGGTGTTCCCGCCCCGTGCGCGACGCTGGTGGTGGCCGGCCGGTGCCGTGTACGTCCTCGCGATGATGGGGAGCAGGACCTGGCTGCACGCCCAGTGGCTCAGCGACACCGTCGCCGGCGCCCTGCTGGGCGCCGGAACCTGCCTGGTGCTGTGGCGCGTCTTCGCCCCGCTGCTGCGCACGGAGGCGGAGCGCGTGGCCGAGGACAGCCTGTGGCTGTGAGGTCGGAGCTGCGAGGCCGGGGCTGCGGAAGATGCCTTGGTATTGCGAAGTGTTGACGGTCGAGAATTTTACGCAATAGTCTCGTGGTGTCGGCGCGCACCAGGCGCGCGGCCAGGAAGGACCGGCTCATGGCTCACTCCCCAGGCGATGACCAGTTGGTCGTGGACCTGCCCGCAGGACGGCTCCGCGGCGCGGCCGAAAGCGGACTCCTCGTCTTCCGCGGCGTGCCGTACGCCGAACCGCCGGTCGGCGACCTGCGCTGGAGACCCGCCCGCCCGCACGCGGGCTGGAGCGGAATCCGGGACGCCACCACCGACGGGCCGAGCGCGCCGCAGCCCTACCAGGAGGGCGGTGACCCGGTGCTCGGCGGTCACGGCGCACCCCCCTTCGACGAGGACTGCCTGACCCTCAACGTCTGGACCCCCGCCGCCGACGGAGCCCGCCGCCCGGTGCTGCTCTGGATCCACGGAGGCGGCTTCGTGTCCGGCTCCGGGTCGCTGCCCGGATACTCCGGCGCGACCTTCGCACGCGACGGCGATCTCGTGGTCGTGAGCATCAATTACCGCATCGGACCGCTGGGCTACCTCTGCCTCGGCTCCGGCGAGGACACCAATCACTGGCTCACCGACCAGCTGGCCGCCCTGTGCTGGGTCCGGGAGAACATCGCCTCCTTCGGCGGCGATCCGGACTCCATCACGGTCGCCGGGCAGTCGGGCGGCGCGGTGTCCACCGCCGCGCTCGCCGGGCATCCACAGGCGCAGGGCCTGATCAAGCGGGTGATCCTGCAGAGCCCGCCCTTCGGGCTGGACCTCCCCGGCCCGGACGCCGCCCTGGAGCGCACCGCCGCCTACCTCGAGCTCGCCGGGGCCGAGGACCCCGCGGAACTGCGCACCCTGCCCTGGCCCGCGCTGATCGGAGCCGGCGTCGGATTGTTCGGGCGGACCGCGCGGTGGGGGTACTGGCCGACCCCCTTCCTGCCCGTGATCGACGGCGCCACCCTGCCGCGGCACCCGGCCGAGGCCCTGCTGAGCGGGGCGGCGGCCGGGATCGACGTCATGATCGGCTGGACGCGGGAGGAGGCCGCCTTCGGCTTCGCGCTCGACGAGGGGTACGCCGCCGCGACCCGGGAGCAGGTCACCGACCGCATCGCGGAGACCTTCGGCGGCGCCCGCGCCCCCGCGGTGTACGCGGCGTACGAGCGGACCCGCCCCGGCGCCCGCCCGCACGACGTACTGATGGACCTGATCACGGACGAGCTCTTCCGGGTCCCCGCCGTACGGCTGGCCGAGGCCAGGGCCGCACTCGGCCGGCCCGTCTGGGCCTACCAGTTCGACCTGCCCACCCCCGCGTACGAGGGCCGGCTCGGCGCCGCGCACTGCCTCGAACTCCCCTTCGTCTTCGACAACTTCGACCAGTGGTCGCACGCGCCCTTCCTGGCCGGGATCGCCCCCGCCGTCCGTGACGGGCTCGCGCACGCCATGCACCAGGCCTGGATCGGATTCGTCCGCACCGGCGACCCGAACCACTGCGACCTGCCGCGATGGCACCCGTACGACACCGGGACCCGTGCCACGATGCGCTTCGACTCGGTCGTCGGCGTCCTCGACGATCTCGCCGGCGACTCCCGGCTCCTTCATCTGACTCGTGTAACCTGAAAGGAGCTGTACGAGTCAGGCAAAAGGAGCTCCGAGGGACGTCATGGCCAAAGACACGAGCGTCCCCGCATCCATCACCAGTGCCGACGTGGCCCGGCTCGCCGGGGTGTCACGCGCCACCGTCTCCTTCGTGCTGAACGACACCCCCGGCCACCGCGTCAGCGAGACCACCCGCGCCCGGGTGCGCGACGCGGCCCGGCAGCTCGGCTACGTCCCGCACGCCGCCGCCCGGTCCCTGCGGGCCGGCCGCAGCAACCTCGTCCTGATGCCCGCGTCGATCTCCGCGGTCGGCCGTCTCGTCAGCGACTGGGTGGACGACCTGCACAGCGAGCTCGACCGGCACGGCTACACGGCCGTGCTCCACGCGGGCCGGTTCCCCGACCCCCTCGACGCCGCTCGGGCCTGGGCCGAAATGCGCCCCGCGGCCGTCGTCGCCATGGACGGCGACCGCTTCGGCGGCCAGGCGGCCGAGCTGCTGCGCCGGGCCGGAGTGCGGGGCCTGCTCGCCTTCGCCGCCCACCCCGTCGAGGGCGTGCACACCGTCGGCTTCGACCACGCCCGCATCGGCGCCACCGCGGCCGAGCACCTCATCGCCCGGGGCCGGAGCCGGATCGGCGTCGTCATGCCCCTCGAGCGCGGCCTGGGCACGCTCGCGCAGCCGCGCCTCGCGGGCGCCGAGTCGGTCGCCGCCCGCCACATGGCCACGGTCACGCCCCTGGAGCTGGCCTACACCCGCGAATCCGCCACCGCGCTCGCCCGGCGGTGGCGGAGCCTGGGTCTGGACGCCGTCTTCGCGTACAATGACGAGTACGCGGCCCTGCTCCTGCACGCGCTCCAGGCGGAGGGCGTCTCCGTGCCGGACGAGGTCGCCCTGGTCGGCTGCGACGACCTCGTTCTGTCCGCGCTCCAGCAGCCCGCACTCACCACGGTGCGGCTGGACCTGCCGTCGGCCGCCCGGATCGCGGACACCGTGCACGAGCTGATCGAAACGGGCACGGCCCCGCAGGTAGCACCGGTCGAGGCGGTCCTCGTCCACCGCCAGACCTCCTGACGCGGGCCACCGCGAGCGAGGGCACGCTGCGCTGGCTGGAGACGTACGCGGGCGAGGGCGCGAACATCCCCTCGCCGTGATCGCCTTCGGCTCCATGGCCGTGGGGATGCCCTTCACCCTCCAGTACGCCCGCGAGCAGGTCGATCCGACCCTCTGGCAGACCCGTGCCTTCGTCCGCACCAACTACGTGATCATGGCCGTGTGGGGGCTCGCCTTCCTGGTGGCCGCCCTCGCGGGAGGCTACGGGGACCTGGTCCTGCGCAATCCGAACAACATCTGGACCGGCTGGATCATCCAGATCCTGGCGATCGTCGCGGCTCTCCGTTTCACGGGCTGGTACCCGGAGGTCGTCCGGGCCCGCGCCACCCGGGAAGCGGTCGGGCAGGGCCCCGAACCGCCCCGCACGGCAGGGCTGCTGCTGCCGCTGGCCGGGCTGCTGGTGCCGATCGGGATCGCCGTCCTCGTCTTCGACCACAGCGTGTGGTGGCTCGGCGTGGCCCTGGTGGTGGCCGGCGGTTTCTTGACCGAAGGCGCTGCAGTCGCGTACCTGACGCCGCGGACCCGGCGCCGCAGGACTGACGTCGCCGGACCGAACCCGCAGGACCTCGGCACACCCGTCGCACACGGCTTCGCAGCCCTGCCGCGGGGTCATCGGGGAGCAGTGCGGTTGCGCCCCGATGGCCCCGCGCCGGCTTCACCTGCGCGCGCCGGGGAAGCGCGGCAGGCCGTACAGCTGCTGCTGTCGCGGCCGGCCGCGCGTCACGGCCGGGGCATCCGCCGAGGGCTTGCCGAAGGCGCACGCCGGCCCCGCGGACCGGCGATCAGCCGGCCGGATCCACCGAGGACCCCCGACGGGCACCGAGGCGTGCACGCTCCCGGGCGAGTGCCGGCATCAGCAGCCACCACACCACCAGCCCGGCCCCCGCGCCCGCCGCGGCCCCGGCCGCGGTGTCGCTGAGCCAGTGCGCGTGCAGCCAGGTACGGCTCCACATCATGGCCAGGGTGAAGGCCGCCCCGGCCACCCACCACAGCCTCCGCCGGGCGGCCGGGACCAGCAGGGCCCCGACCACGACCACCAGGAGCGCCGCCGTGGCGGCGTGCCCGGACGGGAAGGAACCGTGGTCGACGCGGACCAGCGGGTTCGCCGGGCGCGGCCGGTCCACCAGGTGCTTGAGCCCCTGCACGACGACCATGTTGCCGCCGAGGAAGGCGAGCAGCAGGAAGCCCGCCGACACCCGGCGCCCCCGCAGGAGCAGCTGCGCCAGCAGGCCGAGCGGGACGACCGCGCCGAACGGGCCGCCGAACCAGTTCAGGGCCGAGGCGACGGCCGCGTACAGCCCTTCGTGCGGGCCGCCCATCCAGATCAGCCAGCGCTCGTCCAGCGCCTGGAAAGGAGGATCGACGACGTCGGAGCGGACCACGAGGCCGGCCAGCGCGGCGCCCCCCAGGAGCAGCAGACCCAGGAGGAGGATGCCCCGGCCGCGCGGAGCCCCGACCGCCGAGTCGGCGAGGCGGTCGGGGCGGACTTCGGGGGCGGGGGCGGGGGCGGGACTACTGGTCACGGCCGTCTCTCGCGGCAGCGGGAGCGAGGTGCCGGGCGAGGAAGGCCACGCTCTCGGCGACGATCCCGGGAACGTCCGGGGAGCCGAGGAAGATGTGGTCCGCGCCCTCGACGGGCCGCAGGCTGACCTCGCCCCCGGCGCCCTCCAGTGCCTCGGCGAGCGCCTCGCTCTGGCTGTAGGGGACCAGGCCGTCGCGGGTTCCGTGCACCAGCAGGAAGGGCGGCAGGTGCGGGCCCCCGGCGTACGTCACCGGGCTCGCGATCCGCGCCGGCTCGGGGTCCTCGGCGACGGGCGCGCCGAGCAGGGCCTCGTACGGGTCGGGGAACGCGACCTCGGACGGCATCGGCGGCATGGGGTGCGCGGCCAGGGCGACCAGGTCGGAGCAGCCGTACCAGTCGACGACGGCCAGCACTCCGGTCTCCCCGGAGCCGACTCCCTGCGTGCCCTCGAGCGCCGCGCCGCCCGCGGTGCCGGGGCCGACGAGACCGGCGAGCGCGGCCAGGTGGCCGCCGGCCGACTCGCCCCAGACGCCGATCCGGTCGGGGTCGATGCCGAGGGCGCCCGCGTACGCGCGGACGTAGCGGATGGCGGCCTTCACGTCGTGCAGCTGGGCCGGGAACGGCGCCTCGAGGCTGTGCCGGTAGTCGACGGAGACCAGCGCGAGTCCGGCCGCGAGCACCGCGCCGTGCAGCAGTTCGGCGGGCACGGTCGGCGGCGGGTAGCGGCGGTCGCCGTCCAGCCAGCCGCCGCCGTGGATCCAGACGACGGCCGGGAAGGGGCCTTCGCCGGCGGGCACCTGTACGTCGAGCAGCCGGGGACGGTAGCCGGGCGTGGTCGCGTACGTGACCCCGTCGAAGCGGCGCACGCCGTCCGGGCCGGTCACGGCCGGCACCGGGGGCCGGTACGGCGGAGGCGGCCAGGTCATGTCGGCGGTGTCGAAGCCGGACGGGAGAGAAGCCGGGGGAGATTGCGTCATTGCGGCCCTTCCAAGGCGGGGCGGCCGGGGCGGGACGCAGGCTTCGTGACGTTTGTCCGAAATGCTTGCGCAGGCCACCGGGGGAGACGTAACGTGTTACACGTGTAATCACGACTCTAGCGATGCGTTTCCGCTGACCACAAGCCCAGGGGCTGTCCCGGTTCGGGATCGGTTACACGAGCCACTCCAGCGGATGCGACGCCTTCCCCCTCCGGGAGCACGTCATGCTCACCACCACCGGCAACGCTGTCCGCAGCTTCACCCACTGGGTCACCGACCCCCTCCCGGCGGCCGTCCCGCAGGTCAGGGCCCGCGTGCGGGCCGTACTCGACGGATGGCGGGTCCCCCTCGGCGAGACGGACGCCCTGCTGCTGGCCGTCAGCGAGCTCGTCGGCAACGTCGTGCGGCACGTGGGCGTCGGCCGGATGCGGGTGGCGGTGGCCTCCGGCGACGGATGGCTCCGGCTGGAGGTCGCCGACCAGGGCGCCTCGCTCCCGCGGCTCCCCGCACCCCGTGCGGCGTTCGATCCGGACGCCGAAGGCGGGCGCGGGCTGCTGATGGTGCAGCTGCTGGTGGCCGACATGGGCGGTGAACTCGCGGTGGTCGCCGACGAGTTCGGAAAGTCCGTCCACGTGCGCATCCCGGTGGCCTGAGCCGCGAACCGGTCGGCTGCAGCGGCGCGATATCGCGAAATGTTGACGGACGCCAAATATTCGACATACCTTGCTCCCGTCTCCCCCGCTGCTCCCTGATTGAGGTGCCGCCCCATGGAGCTCTCCCCTTCCGCGCACGCCGACTCCTTCTGTCGTGACCGGCTGCCGCCCTACCCCCTCTGGCCCGAACTCCACTTCGACCTACCGGAGTTGGACTACCCGGACCGGCTGAACTGCGCCCGGCGACTGCTCGACGACGCCGTCGAACGCCTGGGCCCCGACCGCCCCGCCCTGCTCACCCCGACCGACCGATGGACCTACGGCGACCTGCAGCTGCGGGCCAACCAGGTCGCCCAGGTGCTCACCGAGGACCTCGGCCTGCGCCCCGGCAACCGCGTCCTGCTGCGCGGTCCCAACAACCCCTGGCTCGTGGCCGCCTGGTTCGGTGTCCTGAAGGCCGGCTGCGTCGCCGTCACGACCATGCCGCTGCTGCGCGCCGCCGAACTCGCCGAGCTCCACGACATCAGCCGGCCGGCGGCCGCGATCTGCGACCACCGCCACACCGGGGAACTCGACGCGGCCGGCCTGCCCGGGCTGCCGGTCATCCCCTACGGCGGACCCGGCCCCGAGGACCTGACCGCGCGGTGCGCGGCCAAGGACGGGCGCTTCGCCACCGTCGCCACGGCCGCCGACGACGTGGCGCTGATCGCCTTCACCTCCGGCACGACCGGCCGCCCCAAGGCGACCCTGCACTTCCACCGCGATGTCCTCGCCAATGCCGACACCTTCTCCCGGCACATCCTCAAACCCCGCCCGGACGACGTGTTCACGGGCACGCCGCCGCTCGCCTTCACCTTCGGGCTCGGCGGACTCGTGGTCTTCCCGCTGTACGTCGGCGCCGCGACCCTGCTGATCGAGCAGGCGGCCCCGCAGCAGCTGGCGGACCTCGTCGCGGACCACGCAGTGACCGTCCTGTTCACCGCCCCCACGGCCTACCGCGCGATCATGGCGGCCGGGGTGGCGGACCGGCTTGCCGGACTGCGCCGCTGCGTGTCCGCCGGAGAGCCGCTGCCCGCCTCGGTGTGGCACGCGTTCCACGAGGCCACCGGGCTGCGGATCATCGACGGCATCGGTGCCACCGAGATGCTGCACGTGTTCATCTCGGCGGCCGACGAGGACATCCGGCCCGGCTCCACCGGCCGTCCGGTGCCCGGCTACCGCGCCGCCGTCGTCGACGAACAGGGCGAACCCGTGCCCGACGGGCAGCCCGGCCTCCTCGCCGTCACGGGCCCCACCGGCTGCCGCTACCTCGCGGACCCGCGCCAGGCGTCGTACGTCAGGAACGGCTGGAACATCACCGGCGACACCTACGTCCGCGATGCCGAGGGCTACTTCTGGTACGTCGCCCGCAGCGACGACATGATCGTCTCCTCCGGCTACAACATCGCGGGCCCCGAGGTCGAGAAGGCCCTCGCCGCCCACCCGTACGTCGAGGAATGCGGTGTCGTCGGTGCCCCCGACGAACGGCGCGGCATGATCGTCAAGGCGTACGTGGTCCTGCGCGCGGACGTTCCGGCGGACCCGGCCACGGCCCGCGAACTGCAGGACCACGTCAAGCAGACCATCGCCCCCTACAAGTACCCGCGCGCCGTGGAGTTCGTGACGGAGCTCCCGCGCACCGGCTCCGGAAAGCTCCAGCGCGCCGAACTGCGCAGCCGGGCGGCCCAGGCGGCCGCCGACCCGCCCGAAAGCACCGAACCCCCCGAGCCGGTCCGCCCGCCGGAGCCCCCCGAACCCTCGCGGCTGCCGAGCGTCGTCGTCGAGCGCCGCGTCGAATGGCCCGACACCGACGCCGCCGGCCACTACCACCACTCCACCGTCGTGCGCTGGGTCGAGGCGGCCGAGGCCGTCCTGTTGCGCCGCCTGGGCCTGGCCCACCTGTTCGGCAGCACGCCCCGGGTCCACTTCGAGGCCGACTACCGGGCGCGGCTCTGGTTCGGAGACGCCGTGCGCACCGAGCTCAGGGTCACCAAGGTCGGCGACCGCTCCCTCCACTACGCCTTCACGGTCCACGGCGAGCAGGGGGAGGAGGCGTCCACCGGACAGATGGTCGTCGCCCACTCCGCGGCCCGCGCCACCGGGGCCACCCCCTGGCCCGAGGACGTCCGGGCCGTACTCACCACCGCGGGCCCGCAACGGGCCGAGCTCCTCATCGCTTCGGAACCACTGGGAGGCACGCCGTGCGCGTGGCAGTCATAGGAGGAGGACCCGGCGGGCTGTACTTCGCAGCCCTGGCCAAGCAGCTCTCCCCGCACTGGGAGATCACCGTCTGGGAGCGCAACGCCCCCGACGACACCTTCGGGTTCGGCGTCGTGTTCTCCGACGAGACCCTCGACGGCATAGCCCAGGCCGATCGCGAGACGTTCGAGGCCATGTCGGCGCGGTTCGCCCGCTGGACCGACATCGACATCCGCTACCGGGGCCGCACCCTCACCTCGGGCGGCCACGGCTTCGCCGCACTCGGCCGGCGGCACCTGCTGCGGATCCTCCAGGAGCGCTGCTCCGCCCTGGCGGTCGACGTCCGCTACCGCACCGAAGCCCCGCCGGCCGCCGAACTCGCCGCCACGTACGACCTGGTGGTGGCCTGTGACGGCGTACGGTCGGCCACCCGTGCCGCCTTCGCCGACACCTTCGGCCCCGACCTCGACGAACGCGCCGGCCGCTACATGTGGCTCGGCACGGACAAGGTCTTCGAGGCCTTCACCTTCATCGTCGACGAGCAGGACTTCGGCACGCTCCAGGTGCACGCCTACCCCTACGACGCCACCCGCTCCACCTTCATCGTGGAGATGTCCGAGGACGCCTGGCGCCGCGCGGGCTTCGCAGAGTCCGAAGGCCGCGACCTTCCGCCGGGCGCGAGCGACACGGAGAGCATCCGGCGCTGCGAGGAGCTCCTCGCCTCCCATCTCGACGGCCATCGGCTCCTGCCCAACAACTCCAAGTGGCTGCGGTTCACCACCGTGCGCAACCGCACCTGGCGCCGCGGCAACATCGTCCTGCTCGGCGATGCCGCCCACACCGCGCACTTCTCCATCGGCTCCGGCACCAAGCTCGCCATGGAGGACGCCCTCGCCCTGGCCGCCTGCCTGCACGAACACCCCGACGTGCCGAGGGCGCTCGCCGCGTACGAGGAGGAGCGCAAGCCGGTGGTGGAGTCCACCCAGCGGGCGGCCCAGGCCAGCCTGGAGTGGTTCGAGCACATCGACCGGTACACCGGCCAGGACCCCCACCAGTTCGCCTTCAACCTCCTCACCCGCAGCCGCCGCGTCACCTACGACAACCTGCGCGTGCGCGACGAGGGCTTCACGAGCGCGGTCAACGGCTCCTCGCCCGTGCCGCCCATGTTCCGGCCCTTCCGGCTCGGCGGCCTGCTGCTGCGCAACCGGGTCGTCGTACCGCCCACCGCACTGGACACCGCCCGCGAGGGGGTTCCGGGCGACTTCGACCTCGTCCACCTCAGCACGCAGGCCCTCGGCGGCTCCGGCCTGGTCCTCGCCGGGATGACCGCCGTCAGCGCCGACGGCCGGGCCACCCCCGGCTGCCCCGGCCTGTGGACCGACGAGCAGGAAGCGGCCTGGCGGCGCATCACCGGCTTCGTCCACGGCCAGTGCGACACCCTCCTCGGCATCCAGCTCACGCACGCCGGACGCCGCGCGGCCACCGGCGACGGGCCGCCCGTCGCCGCCTCGAGCCTGGCCTGGGACGAGCTCAGCCGCCTCCCGCGCGAGGCCGACCGGGCCGACATGGACGCGATCGTACGGGACTTCGTGGCTGCGGCCCGGCGCGCCGACCGGGCCGGCTTCGACGCGCTGGAACTCCAGTACGGGCACGGCCACCTGCTCTCCGGCTTCCTCTCGCCGCTGACCAACCGGCGCACCGACGCCTACGGCGGAGACTTGGCCGGGCGGCTGCGCCTGCCGCTCGAAGTGCTGCGCGCCGTACGTGCGGCGTGGCCCTTCGGCAAGGCCCTGCTCGTACGGATCTCCGCCGCCGACTGGGCCGAGGGCGGCCTCACCGAGACCGACGCCGTGGCCGTCGCCCGCGCCCTCGCCGAGGCGGGCGCCGACGCGATCGACGTCTCCACCGGAGAGGTCGTCGCCCACGAACGGCCCCGGTACGGCCGCAGCTACCAGACCCCGTACGCCGACCTGATCCGCAACGCCACCGGGGTCCCCACCATCGCCGTCGGCGCGATCTCCACCTACGACGACGTCAACTCGATCATCCTGGCCGGCCGGGCCGACCTCTGCGGTGTCGGCCGGGCCCAGCTCCACGACCCCCTGTGGACGCTGCACGCCGCGGCCGCCCAGGGCTACCAGGGGCCCGCGGCGCCCTGGGCGCCGTCCTGGGCAGCCGGCCGCCGCCGGCCCCCGGCCGCCCGCACCGACCGGGTGCCGCCCCGCCTCGAACTGCTGAGGCCGCCCGCCGATCCCGTCCACCGGCGCTGGCTGCCGCGCGTCGCCGCGGCTCCCGCCCCCCGATAGCGGAGGTCCCTCCATGGACAACCTGCGCCGCTTCACGGCCGCGGCCGTCCAGGCCGCACCCGTCTACCTCGATCCCGCCGCCACCGTCGACAAGGCCGTCGCCCTGATCGCCGAGGCCGCCGGCAACGGCGCCGAACTGGTCGTCTTCCCCGAGGTGTTCGTCCCCGGATACCCGTACTGGAACTGGACGATGAACCCGGTCCAGGGCTCACCCTGGTTCGAGCGGCTGCGGGCCGCCTCGGTCGACATCCCCGGCCCGCACGTCGACGCCCTGTGCGCCGCCGCCCGCCGGCACGGCATCACGCTGGTCATCGGCGTCAACGAGCGGGTCCCGTACAGCCTCGGTGTCCTGCACAACACCCTGCTCACCATCGGCCCGGACGGGGAACTCCTGGGCGTCCACC
Organism: Streptomyces sp. cmx-11-4; assembly: GCA_049998195.1. Taxonomy (GTDB): domain Bacteria; phylum Actinomycetota; class Actinomycetes; order Streptomycetales; family Streptomycetaceae; genus Streptomyces. The sequence continues at coordinate 446,300 of JAEBET010000003.1, read as the reverse complement.
GCAAGCTGGTGCCCACCTGGGCGGAGAAGCTCACCTGGACCGGCGGCGACGGCAGTTCGCTGCGGGTCCACGCCACCCCCGTCGGACCGCTCGGCGTGCTGGCCTGCGGCGAGAACACCAACACCCTGGCCCGGTTCGCCCTCCTCGCCCAGGGCGAACTCGTGCACGCCTCCTGCTACATCGCCCTGCCCGTGGCCCCGGCCGATTACGACATGGCCGACGCCATCGCCGTCCGCACCGCCGCCCACAGCTTCGAGGGCAAGGTCTTCTCCGTCGTCGCCTGTTCCACCGTCTCCCCGGAGATCGTCGACACCCTCGCCGGGGACGACGAGGAACTGCGGGGGCAGTTCACCCGCCCGCGCAGCGCCCTGTCCGGCATCTTCGGCCCCGACGGCCGCCCGGTCAGCGAGCCCCTCGTCGACGACGAGGGCATCGTGTACGGCGAGATCGACCTGGCCCGCTGCGTCCAGCCCAAGCAGATGCACGACATCGTCGGCCACTACAACCGCTTCGACGTCTTCCGCCTCGAAGTCGACAACCGCCCCCGCCTGCCCGTGGCGTTCACCGTACCCCCGTGCCCCCCGACCACCCCCTCCGAGGAGGACGCATGACCACCGAGCAGGACGACACCGCCCTCGGCCGCGCCCGGGTGAGCGACACCCCCGAACTCACCGCCTACTACGAGGAACTCGGCGCCCTCGACGCCGGCGCGCTGTGGACCGTCGCCAACGACATCGAGCCCTGGTACCCGCAGCCCAAGTCCGTTCCCGTGCTCTGGCGCTACGCCGATCTGCGCCCCCTGGTCCACAAGGCCCTCGGCCTGGTCCGGGCCGACGACGCCGGCCGCCGCGTGGTCATGCTCGTCAACCCCGGCCGCCGGGACGTCAGCGCCGCCGCCGGACTCCTCTACACCGGCCTGCAGATCATGGGGCCCGGCGAGGCGATGACCGCGCACCGCCACCAGGCCGCCGCCCTGCGCTTCGTCCACGAGGGCACCGGCGCCTGGACGATCGTCGACGGCCAGAAGCTGAAGGTCGGTCCCCGCGACTTCGCCATCACACCCAACGGCACCTGGCACGAGCACGGCAACGAATCCGCCGACGCGCCCGTCATCTGGCAGGACGGACTCGACATCCCGCTGGTCAACGCCCTGGACGCCGGGTTCTACGAGGTGCACCCCGAGCTGTACCAGAAGCCCGGAAAGGTCATCAACTCCTCGGTCCTGACGTACGCGGCGCACCTGCTGCCGTACGGGTCGCAGAAGTGGACCCGGCCCTACTCGCCGCTGCTCGCCTTCCCCTGGGAGCCGACGTACGAGGCCCTGCTGGGCCTCGCCAAGGCGAGCGAGGGCTCCCCGTACGACGGAGTCATCGCCGAGTACACCAACCCGCTCACCGGCGGCCCGGTCATGCCCACCATGAGCGCCCACATGCAGCTGCTGCGACCCGGCCAGGCCACCCGCGCGCACCGCCACACCGGTTCGGTGATCTACACGGCCGCCAAGGGCCGGGGATTCTCGGTGATCGCGGGACGGCGCTTCGAGTGGACCGAGGGCGACATCTTCTGCGTCCCGTCCTGGGCCTGGCACGAGCACCACAACCTGGACCCGTCCGAAGACGCCTGCCTGTTCTCCTTCAACGACTTTCCCGTCATGCGCTCGCTCGGTTTCCACCGGGAAGAGGCGTACGCCGACCACGGCGGCCACCAGCCCGTCACCGCCTGACCCCCGAGGAACCCCCATGCGACTGCTGACCTACACCACCGCCGGCTCCGTGGAACGCCTGGGTGCCGAGGCCGACGGCCTCGTCGTCGACCTGGCCGCCCTCGCCGACCGGGCCCGCGTCACCCTCCCGCACGACCTGCTCTCCTTCATCCAGGCGGGCCCCGCCGCGCGGGAGACCGCCGGGCGCCTGCTCGCCGCGGACCCGGCGGGCCGGCCGGCCGGGGCCGTACACCGCCTGGACGACGTCACCCTGTGCGCCCCGCACCGCCCCGGCAAGATCATCGGGGTCGGCCTCAACTACGTGGAACACGTGGAGGAGTCCAGCCGCAGCCTGGACACCGACAAGGAGCGCCCCCCGCGCCCGGTCCTGTTCTCCAAGCCCGCCACCGCCGTCACCGGGCCGGGGCAGCCCATCCTGCACAACGCCGACCTCACCACCCAGCTCGACTGGGAGTGCGAACTCGCCGTCGTCATCGGCCGCACCGCCTTCCGGGTCAGCGAGGAGGAGGCGTACGACCACGTCTTCGGCTACGGCATCGTCAACGACATCAGCGCCCGCGACCAGCGCCGCTCGGGCCAGTGGTTCTTCTCCAAGGGCCAGGACTCCTACGCGCCCTTCGGCCCGGTGGTCGTCACGGCGGACGAGATCCCCGACCCCATGGCCCTCGACCTCTCGCTGCGCGTCAACGGCGTCACCAAGCAGAAGTCGAACACCCGGCACATGCTCTTCCCCATCGCCCGCCTCATCGCCGACATCAGCTCCGGCATGACCCTGGAGCCCGGCGACGTCATCGCCACGGGATCGCCCTCCGGGGTCGGCGCCGGCATGGTCCCGCCGGAGTTCCTCGTCCCCGGGGACATCGTGGAGGCCACCGTCGAGCTGATCGGCACCCTGACCAACCCCGTCGTCGACGCCCGCTGAGGAGCAGCCATGCCCGACCGCACCGACCGCACCTTCCGCATCGGCCAGATCGTGCCGAGCTCCAACGTCACCATGGAGACCGAGATCCCGGCGATCCTGCGGGCCCGCCAGAGCCTCGTACCCGACGAGCGCTTCACCTTCCACTCCAGCCGGATGCGCATGACCCATGTGACCCCGGAGCAGCTCAAGGCCATGGACGCCGACTCCGACCGCTGCGCCGTGGAACTCTCCGACGCCCGCGTCGACGTCCTCGGCTACGCCTGCCTCGTCGCCATCATGAGCATGGGCCTCGGCTACCACCGCACCGCACAGGAACGCCTGCACCTGCGCACCGCGCAGAACGGCGGCCCGGCCCCCGTGGTCACCAGTGCCGGGGCCCTGGTCCACGGGCTGCACACGCTCGGCGCCCGGAAGATCGTGCTGCTCGCCCCGTACATGCGCCCGCTCACCCGGACCGTCGTCGACTACCTCGGCCACGAGGGCATCGAGGTCCTGGACCACCAGGCCCTGGAGATCCCGGACAACCTCGACGTCGCCGCCCACGACCCGGCCCGGCTGCCCGGCCTGGCCCGGGCGCTGGAGTACGCCGAGGCCGACGCGGTCGTCCTGTCCGCCTGCGTGCAGATGCCGTCCCTGACCGCCATCGAGGAGGCCGAACAGCTCCTGGGCAAGCCGGTCGTGTCCGCGGCCGTCTGCACCGCCCACCAGATGCTGCGCGCCCTGGACCTCGACGCCGTGGCCCCGGGGGCCGGGCACCTGCTCTCCGGCGCCTATGCGCAGGCTCCTTTGCCCCGGTAGGCCGAGGGGGCCGGGGGAGGGCTCGATATGATCGCGACCGCGTACAACGGAAGGCGATCATGTCGGACAGCCCCCTTCGGCCCAGCTCGTTGATCAACACGGTCTACGGGGCGTTCCTGCGCCGCCTCGGCGGCTGGATCTCCATCGCGGACCTGATCACGCTGATGGGGGAACTCGACGTCGACGGACCGGCCGTACGCTCGGCGATCTCACGCCTCAAGAAGCGCGGAGTCCTCGAACCGGAGCGCCGCGGCGCCACCGGATACCGCCTCAGCCCGGCCGCCCACCCCGTCTTCGACGAGGGCGACCGCCGGATCTTCGCCAGCCTCGAACCCGCCGACCTGGCGGACGGCTGGGCGATGGCGGTCTTCTCCGTACCGGAGTCCGAGCGCTCCCACCGCTACCAGCTGCGCACCCGCCTGACCTGGCTCGGCTTCGGCAACATCGCCCCCGGGGTCTGGCTGGCGCCCGGCCGGCTGCTCGACGACGCGCGCGGCATGCTGGAGCGGCTCGGACTCAGCGACTACGTCCACCTGTTCGCCGCCGAGTACGCCGCTTTCAGCGACCTGCCCGACACGGTCAGCTCGTGGTGGGACTTCCCGGCGATCCAGACCCAGTACGCGGCCTTCACCGACACCTACGCGCCCGTGGCGGCCCGGCTGGCCGCCGGGCCGGACCCGGACCCCGCGCAGGCGTTCCGCCACTACGTGCCGCTGCTCACCCAGTGGCGCCGCCTGCCCTACCTCGACCCGGGCCTGCCGAGCGAACTGCTCCCGGCGGACTGGAACGCGGTCGCGGCACGCCAGGTGTTCCAGCAGCTCCACACGGTGCTGCTGGAACCGAGCCTGCGCCACGTCCGGGACGTGACGGGCCTGACGGGCCCGACCGAGGGCTCCTAGCCGACGGAGACGCGGTCGTGGTCCGGGCGGGAGGCCTGGGGCGGGACCTGGTGGCGGCCCCGGGCCCCGCCCGGGCGGACCGGCCACCAGGTCCTGCGGCCGAGGAGCGCGGCGAGCGCGGGCACCAGCACGATGGACAGGACGAACGCCGAGAGCATGATGCCGAGCGCCGTCGCGAAGCCGATCTGCCGGGTGGAGGGGTTCGCGTTGACGGCGAGGCTGCCGAAGGAGGCCGCCAGGACGACGCCGGCCGTGGCGATCGCGGGCGCGGTGTGCCGTACGGCCCGGGCGACGGCCGCGCGGGCCGGTCCGGGGCGTTCCATCTCCTCGCGTATGCGGTCGCTGATCAGGATGTTGTAGTCGGTGCCGAGGGCGACGACGAAGAGGAACAGCACCAGCGGGAGCACGAAGTTGACGCCCGGCTCGTCGAGCAGGTGCTGGAAGAAGAGCGCGGAGGCGCCGAGGGTGGCGGCGAACCCGAGGCCGACCGCGATCATGAGGATCGCGGGGGCGAGCAGGCTGCGCAGCAGGACGAGCAGGATGAGGGCGATCAGCACCGCGGCGACCGGGAAGACGATCCTGAGGTCGTGGTCGACGGCGGTGGAGATGTCGGCGAAGATCGCGGCCGTGCCGCCGACATGGGCCTCGGTCCCCGCGGGGGCGGCGCCGGCGATCGTGGCGCGGACGGGGCCCGAGACGAGGTCGCGGGCCTGCTCGGTGTGGGGGCCCGGAGTGAGGTAGAGGTCGAAACGAGCGGCCGTGCGGTCCTCGTTGAGGGTGGTCGGGCCGATCCTGCCGACGCCGTCGACCGTGCCGAGGGCCCGGGGCAGGGCCTCGATGCCCGCGACGTCTAGGGTGCGGCCGTCCTTGGCGGTGACGTAGACCGTGGCCGGGTCGGACACCCCGGCGGGCAGGGCGCGGGAGATCTCGGCGGCGGTGGCCGCGGCCGGGGTCTCGAGGTTGCCGCCGCCCTGGCCGAAGTCCATCCGGATCCCGGCCAGTCCGGCCGCGAGGGCGCCCAGCAGGGCGACGGAGGCGAGGACGAGGCTCAGCGGACGGCGGGCGACCAGGGCCCCGAAGCGCGAGGCCGCCCCTTCCGCGGGCTGCCGCTTCAGGGCGCGCGAGGGCCAGAACATCCTGCGGCCGGTGGCCGCGAGCAGGGCGGGCATCAGGGTGAGGCTGGCCAGCAGCATGACCAGTACCGACACGGCGATGGCGGGACCGAGCACGCGGAACTGTCCGAAAGTCGCGACGGCGAGCGTGGCGAAGGCGGCCACGATGGTCAGGGCGGCCGAGGTGATGGCCGTGCCGACCCGGGCGCTGATCTCCGCCGCCGCCTCCCGGGCGGGCTGCTCCGGGCGGGAGCGCAGCTGTTCCCGGAAACGGAAGAGGAGGAAGAGGAAGTAGTCGACGCCGATGCCGATCAGCACGACGCTGATCATGCTCGGCGTGGAGGGGTCCAGCTTGATGCCGGTGAGCACCGCGCCGCCGACCACCGTGCCCGCCGCCGCGCCGCCGATGACGACCACCGCGAGCAGCGGCACGAAGGCGGCGAGGACGCTGCGGAACACCAGGATGTTGATCAGCACGATCAGGCCGACCATGACGATGCCGACGACGGTCTGGGTGGTCTTCTCCGCGTCGGCGGTGTCGGTGAGGTCGGCCAGGCCGCCGGTGAAGCCGGTGCGCATCCCCGCCTCCCCGAACGCCTCCTCGGCCCGGTCGTGGAAGACGCGGTAGACGCGCTGGAGGCCGGGGTCCAGGGAGTTGCCGGTCAGCCGGACGGAGAGCAGCTCGAAGCTCCGGTCCGGCGCGGTCATCGCGGGGCTGACCGCGGGGGTCTGGGAGTGGTCCTGGCTCAGGAAGGCGGGCGGGTCCTCCTCCTTCGGCGCGGGCATCTCGACGCGGCGGCTGCCCAGCTGCTCGGCCACGGCGCCGACGCGCCGCTCGTCGGCCTCGGTGAGGGGCTCGCCGTCGGCGCGGGCGACGAGCAGGGTGACCGCGTTGCCGTCGGGCTTCACCCCGAACTCCTCCTCGGCGACCCTCAGCGCGGCGGCCGAGTCGTACTGCGCGGGCAGGAACGCGCCGCTCTGGGTCTCGGTCACCCGGTAGACGAGGGGCTGGCTGAGCACGGTCAGGAAGATGCCCAGCACCGCCCAGACGGCGATGACCTTCCAGGGGCTGCGGGTGGAGAACCCGGTCAGGGCGCGGATCACGTTCTTGTCCTCCGGCGGTATGTGGTTCGCCGGGGTCTCCCGGCTGATGTCCAGCTCATCAGCCGGACGCGGGCGAATCGTCCGAGCGCGGGACGAGACGGCACCCGGGAGCGGGGGCCGGGCCGGAGCGCCGACCAGGACCCTGGTCCTGGGCCGGGATCGGCCCCGGGGCCCCGGGCGGGGCCGCGGACCGGTGCCAGAATGGATCAGGAGACGACAGCCGGTCGTGCGCACCGGCAGTCGGCGGGGGCGCCCGCGGGGGAGGACTGCACCATGCCGAAGAGGCGTATCGCACGGGAAAGCTCCCGTGCCGACGGACCCCGGCCGGGCGGCGACGCCCTGCCCTGGACGCGCAACGACGCGCTGGTCACCGTCGGGGCGGCCGTCGTGGACCTGCTCAGCTTCTCGTTCGGCAGCCAGGTCGACCGCGGATACGTCCCGCCGGCCGGCTGCGTGCTGCTGCTGGTGGCCGCACTGCCGTTGCTGGCCCGGCGCCGCGCCCCGCTGTCCACGCTGGCGGCCGTGCTGCTGCTCGACCTGGCCTTGAACCTGAGCGTGCCGGTGGGGCAGCACTTCACGGCGACGACCGTGGTCGCGCTCTACACGGTCGCACGGTCCCGGAGCGCGGCCGTGGTGGCGGGGGCGGCGTTCGTCTCCGCGGCGATGCCGCTGGTGGGGCAGTCATCGCGGCTGGGAACCGTGGACGTGGTCGGCAGCGTGGCCAACGTGCTGCTCGTGCTCGCCGCCGCGGCCGCGATGAACCGCTGGCACCGCGAGAACGAGGCCAACCGCCGCCTGCTCGCCGAGCGCGCCGTGGCCGACGAACGGCGCCGCATCGCCCGGGAGCTGCACGACATCGTGGCCCACCACATCACCACCATGCAGCTGATGGCCGGGGGCGCCCGGGCCAACCTGGGACACGACCCGGAGGTGGCCCGGGAGGCGCTGGTCACCCTGGAGGGCTCCGGACGGATGGCGCTGCGCGAGATGCGCCAGCTGCTGGACGTGCTGCGGGCGGGCGACGAGGCCGAGGAGGCGCCGACCGCCCCGCAGCCCGGGGTCGGGGACCTGGCGGGGATCGTCGGCGAGACGTGCCGGGCCGGGCTGCCCGTCGAACTGGAGGTGCGGGGCGAGGAGCGCCCGCTGCCGCCGAGCGTGGGCCTGACCGCGTTCCGCATCGTGCAGGAGGCGCTCACGAACGCGCGCAAGTACGCGGGCCAGGCGCGGGCTTGCGTACGGCTGACCTACGAGCCGCACGGGCTGGCCGTGGAAGTGTCGGACGACGGGCCCGGAGCGGCGGCCGCGCCCTCTGGGTCCGGCTACGGTCTGGTGGGCATGCGGGAACGGGTCGCACTGCACGGCGGCACGCTGGAGGCCGGACCGCTGGACGGGGGCGGGTTCCGGGTGGCGGCCCGGCTGCCGCTGAAGGCCGAGGAAGGGGCACTGCGATGAGCGGACGGACGACGGAGGCGATCAGGGTGCTGATCGCGGACGACCAGCCGCTGGTGCGGCGCGGGCTGGCCCTGATCCTCGCCCCCGACCCGGGCTTCGAGGTGGTGGGCGAGGCCGGCGACGGCGAGGAGGCCCTCGCCCTCGCGCACCGGCTGCGGCCCGACGTCGTCGTCATGGACATCCGCATGCCGGTGCTGGACGGGGTCGGCGCGACCGAACGGCTCGCGCGGACCCTGCCCGAGTGCCGGGTGCTGGCGCTGAGCACCTTCGACATGGACGAGTACGTGGTGGCCGCGCTGCGCGCCGGCGCCTACGGCTTCCTGCCCAAGGACATCTCACCGGAGGAACTGGTCGCGGCGGTACGGGTGGTGCACACCGGGGAGGCCGCGGTCGCGCCCCGGCTGCTGACCCGGCTGATCTCCGCCTACGTTCTCGCCCCGCGCCGTCCGCAGCCGCCCGCGGCGGCCCTGGGCGACCTCACGCCGCGCGAGCAGGAGGTGTGGCGGCTGATGGCCACGGGGCTCGACAACGCGGAGATCGCCCAGGCCATGGACATCAGCGTGTCCACCGTGAAGAACCACATCACCAGCGTCTTCGGGAAGCTCGAGGTCCGCGACCGCGCCCAGGCGGTGATCGCCGCGTACGAGACCGGGCTGGTCGAAGCGGGCGGCCCGGGGTAGCGACTCAGCCCGGCGCGCCCGCCTGCGGCAGGATGATCGTGACCCCGCGCCCGGGGGCCGTGCCCATCGCGGCGAGCGCCGCCGGGGCCGCGTCGAGCGGGATCGCCGAGGTGACGAGCAGGTCCGGGCGCAGGCTTCCGGACCGGACCAGTTCCATCATCGGCGGGTAGGCGTGCGCCGGCATCCCGTGGCTCCCGAGGATCTCCAGCTCCCAGCCGATCACCCGCTCCATCGGCAGCACCGTCCCGCCGGCCGCCACCGGCAGCAGCCCGACCTGCACGTGCCGACCCCTGCGGCGCAGCCCGCCGAGCGAAGCCGCGGCCGTGGCCGGCGATCCCAGGGCGTCCAGCGACAGGTGCGCGCCCCCGCCGGTCGCCTCCCGCACGGCCGCCGCGGTGTCCGCCGTCGCCGTCGCGTCCACGCAGTGCGCGGCCCCGAACCCACGCGCCAGCTCCAGCGCCGCGGGCGCCGTGTCGACGGCGACCACGCGCGCCCCGGCCGCCGCCGCGATCATCACGGCGGAGAGCCCGACCCCGCCGCAGCCGTGCACGGCGACCCACTCGCCCGCCGCGACCCGCCCCTGCGCGACCACCGCGCGGAAGGCCGTCGCGAAGCGGCAGCCGAGCCCGGCCGCGGTCGCGTACGACAACTCTCCGGGCACGGCCACCAGATTCACGTCGGCATGGTCGAGGGCCACGTACTCGGCGAAGGAGCCCCAGTGCGTGAATCCGGGCTGCGTCTGCCGCGCACACACCTGGTGGTCGCCCGCCGCGCACTCGGCGCAGCTTCCGCACGCGCACACGAACGGCGCCGTGACCCGGTCGCCGACCCGCCAGTTGGCGACGCCGGGCCCCACCGCCTCGACCACACCCGCCAGTTCGTGGCCCGGTACGTGGGGCAGCACGATGTCCGGGTCGTGCCCCATCCAGCCGTGCCAGTCGCTGCGGCACAGTCCGGTGGCCTCCACCCGCACCACCACCCCGGCCGTGGGCGGACGCGGGTCCGAGACCTCTCTGACCTCGGCCGGCTCCCCGTACCGGTCGAACACCACCGCGCGCATGGAACCACCCTCCGCTCGCCTGCCCGCAGGCTACCCGGCCCCGTCCGGGAGGGCGGCCCGGGCCAGGGCGAGCACCCCGGCGCAGATCAGGGCCAGGCCCAGCAGCTGGGGCAGCAGCCACCAGTGGGCCCGCAGGTGCTCCTCGTACAGCAGCACGCCCAGCGCCACGCTCACGCTCGCGTCCCCGAGGGTCAGCGCGGGCTGCGAGGCGACCAGCGGGCCGCCCTGCAGCGCGTGTTCGAGCAGGAGCAGGGCGCAGACGCCGCTCGCGGCGAAGGCGTACGTCTCCCAGGTGGTCAGGAACGCGACGATCCCGCCCCCGTCGAGGACGTGCATCGCGGACTTCATCAGGGCGGCGGTGAGGGCGTAGCAGACGGCGGTGGCCGCGCCCAGGCACCCGGCCCGCATCCGCCCGGGCGGCCGGCGCAGGCCGGCCACGGCCAGCAGGGCCACCGCCGCCGCGCACGCGGCCAGGGCCGGCACCCACCGGTCGAGCGGTACGTCCGTACGGTTGCCCTCCGGCGAGGCGGCCACCAGCACGATCCCGAGTCCGGCGACCACGCCCGTCACGGCGAGCCACAGCGCCCCCGGCAGCCGGGTCCGCGCCAGCAGCGAGGCGATCAGCAGCGCGAGCGGCAGCTCCAGGACGAACAGCGGTTGTACGAGGGCCAGCGAGCCCGTGGCGAGCGCGACGGCCTGCCCGACCCCTGCCGCGATCACGGCCAGGATCCCGGCGAGCCACAGCGGCCGCCGCAGCAGGTCGAGGACGAGCCCGAACCGGAAGCCCTTGCTCTGCGGCACGGTGAGCGCGGCCCGCCGCTGGAGCACCGTCGCCAGTGCGTTGCTGAGCGCCGCGAACAACGCGAAGAGGACCGGCAGGACGAAGCCCATGCCCCCGATCCTCACCGATCCCGGAGCCTTCAGCGCGCCGCGACACTCCCGGACCCGACACGGCCGGTACCGGCGGCCCGGCGCAGGGCCATCGCCGCCAGGGCCTCGGGGGCGCCCGGCTGGCCGCGGAACCCGGGGAAGGCGTTCACGTCCACGATCAGCGGTTCCCCGCCACCGGCGTCGATGATGTCCACGCCGTAGACGTCCAGTGCGAAGGCCTCTCCCGCGGCCCGCACCAGATCGGCCCACCCGGCGGGCAGTTCGGACGGCGCCGACGGCAGGTTGGGCCCGCGCCCCCCCGGCGACAGCTCGGACCGGCGCACGGCCGCGAAGACCCGGTCCCCGATCGCCCACAGCTTGTGGTCCCAGCCGCTGTTGGGCGCGAAATCCTGCACCACCACCGGCTCCCGCGGCCATCGCGCCGCCAACTCCCGCAGCCCGGCCGCATCGTCCACGCGGGCCACCAGGTCGCCCCGGCGGCTGCGGCGGCTCTTGACCACCACGGGGGCGGGCAGCGGCACGCCGGTGGCCGCCCACGCGGAGAGGGAACCGACGGTCCGGGTCGCGGCGAACGGCAGCCCGGCCCGCAGAGCCAGCTCCGCCATCGCCGTACGGTCCTGGCACAGGGCGGTCGCCGCCGCGGTGTTGACCACCGCAGCGCCCCGCCCCTCCAGATGCCGCGCGAGTTCCAGGGCCCGCGGGGTCCTCGACTTCAGCAGGTACACGTCGGCCACCGGTCCGGGAACCTCCCCCGTCGTGGACGGGTCGAGCGCCTCGACGACGTGCCCGGGCGCCAGCAGGGCGGCGGCGGCCGCCAGCAGCGGATGACCGGGCTCCGGGGTGATCAGTCCGATCCTCACGCGCCGTTCACCGCTTTCGCCTGCACCTGCGCCGGAATCGACGGCGGCAGGGCGTACGGCGGCGCCGGCGGGAACGGGGAACCGCCCCTGCGCGCCAGGTCCAGCACCGCCCGGGCCACCCGCGCGGCCGCGTCCGGCACCTGACGGAAGCTCGGGAAGTCGTTCACGTCCACGACCACCGGCCCCTCCGGGCCCAGCAGTACGTCCACCCCGTACAGGTCGAGCCCGTAGACCGCCCCCACCTGCGCGGCGATCGCCGCGACCTCGGCGGACAGCGGAACCCGGCGCTCCCTGACCGCGGGGTCGGGGCGCAGCGGGGAACACCGCTCGGTCGCGAACAGCTCCCCACCGACCGCGTACACCTTGATGTCGGTGCCCGAGTTGGGCACGTACGGCTGGGCGATGAGCAGGCCCTCGCCCGCCAGGACGGGGAGCATCGCCTCCAGCCGCTCCGGCGAGGACACCAGGTGCACGGCCCGTCCGGAGCTCCCGTCGGCCGGCTTGACGACGAGGGGGTACTCGGCCGCCGGTATCTCCCGCAGCAGCTCGGGACGGGCCGCCGCGTAGGTCGGCGGCTGCGGCAGCCCCCGGGCCCGGCCGATGGCGGCGGCCAGCGCCTTGTCCCGTACGCCGCGGATCGAGCGGGCGTCGTTGACCGTGGTCAGGCCCGCCGCGGCCGCGGCCTCGAGCAGGGTCAGCCCCGGGCCGCCGGAGACCGTCTTGAGCACCCAGGCGTCGTGCGAACCCGCGCCCACCGCATCGGTCATGCACAGCAGCGAGCCTCCCGGCCGCACCACGTCGACCTGGTGCCCCCACGCGGTCAACTGGCGGATCACCTCGTTCGGCATGCCGTCGTGGCGGTAGTGCTCCTCCACCAGGAAGCAGAGCCTCATGGACCTTCCCCGTATTCCCCGGACGTCCGCCGATCCCGTCCGGCGAGTTGTGACGTCACAGGATGTCATGGACCGCAATGTGATGATCGGTCCGGTGTGCGGGTGCTGCCGGGCTCCCCGCGAGGCCGCCCGCCTCCGCGGGTGCGGGAGCCCGGAAAACGGCAAGCAGGAGCCCGGGAGCAGGACGTGCTCCCGGGCTCTGTCGGTTCCCGCCCCGGCGGCCGGTGCGGCCGGCTACACCGGCACGGACACGAACGTCCTGCCCGCCTCGTTCTCGACCAGGACCGCCTTCACGTTCGCCGGATCCACGGCCGCCGAGCCGTCCAGCGAGGCGCCCTTGCCCTCGCCGTTCTGCCGGCCGACCACCCAGCCGCCCGCGGTCGTGCGGGTACCGTCCTTGGCGACCACGACCAGCCGGCACCGCTCACCCGGCGGCACCCCGGTGACCGCGGCGTGCACCCGGACCCACTGGGTGGCCGGAGTCATCTGCACGGTCATCCGCGCACCCGTGCCCGGATCCGTCGCGGAGGCCACCTTGGTCCCGGGCGCGGGCGGCGAGGGAGCCGTCGACGCCGTCGGGGAGGGCTGGGGCAGGGCGACCGGCCCCGAATCACCGGCGCCCAGCTGCGCGCCGGCCCAGAACACGGCGGCCAGGGACGCCGCCGCGGCCAGTCCCGCGAGCCCCGCCCGCCGGCGCCGCTCACCGGCCCGCTCGCCGCGCACCTGCCGCAGGGTGCGCTGGAGCATCAGGTCCCCGCCCTGCGGCGGCCCGTCGAGGAATGCCTCCTCGGGCACCTCACCCAGCGCCGCCTCCATCTCGCGCAACGCGGCCACCTCCTCCCGGCACTGCACGCACCCGCTCACGTGTTCCTCGACCCGGCGGACCTCCGTGTCGTCCAGGACGCCGAGCACGTACGGGCCGAGCTGTTCTTCCTCCTCGTGCCGTTGCCGGTTCATGCCACCACCTCACGCAGTCCGGCGGGCTGCTGGGGCGGCCTGCCCGATCGTTTGCCTTGTCTGGAAGCGCCGTCCCCGGCGCTGTTGTCCCGGAAGACGTCGCGCAGGGCCTTGAGCGCGTAGTGCGAACGCGATTTGACCGTACCGGCCGGGATGCCGAGGCTGTCGGCCGCCTCCGCCACGCTGAGCTGCCGGTAGTACAGCTCCCGCAGTACGTCCCGGTGTTCCGGCGACAGCTGGTCGAGTGCGCCCAGCACCGTCATCGTGTCCACCACGGAATCGGCGTGGTCGCCCTCCACCGGGGGAGTGGCCGTGGCCCCGGACACCTCGGGCGGCCGTGCGGCCCTGGCCCGGTACCGGTCCGTGATGATGTTGCGGGCCACCGTGAGCAGCCAGCCGCGCACCGAGCCCTTTCCGTTCACCAGGACCTCGGAATGCCTCCAGGCCCGGATCAGCGTCTCCTGGACGATGTCCTCGGCGGCGGCCCGGTCTCCGGTCAGCCGGGTGGCGTACGCGAGCAGGGCGTGGCCGTGCTCCTCGTAGACCGACCTGATCAATGCCTCATCGGTCGAGCCCCGCCGAGTGCGGGGCCACAGTGGTCCGGCCATCTCACCCTCTCCGTCTTCCTCGCTTACGTGGTGCGGTCGGAACACGCCGCCCCCGCCGATCCGGTTCACGTGACGTGCGTCACTTCCGGATCGCGCTCCGGTTCCGCTCCGGTCCCGCCCCCACGCGACGGATCCCCCGCGCGGTGCTCACATCCGGCAGTCGCGGCCCTCGTTGAGGCAGTCCGCGACCGCGGCCATCTGCCGGTCGGTCATCGCGTTCACGAACATGCCGTGGTCCGTCTTCGGGCTGTGCCGCTGCTCGGGGAAGGAGTCCAGTGCGAGGGGCGCGCCCGCGGGGACCTCGTAGGAGAGGGAGACGCGCAGCTCGGGCACGGGGAAGGTGCCCCGCGGGCAGACGCCGTTGCCGGCGGGGAACTTCAGGTGGGAGCGATGCCCCTCGCCGATGGTGTCCAGGCCGTTCCAGCAGCTCGGAAAGACCAGCGTGCGCGTGACGAGGTCGCCCGCGGGGCACCGCGGATAGCGGGTGGTGGGCCGGTCGGGGGTGCTCGAACAGCCCCAGCGGGCCCGGACGTCGGCGTCGCCGGCCGCGGTGTACGCGACGGCGTCGCCGGTCATCCCGCGCAGGAAGCGCGGCATCGCCACGACCTTGCTCACCGGGCTGCCGCGGAACTCCACCCGCACCGAGGCCTCCGGCAGGATCCGCCCGGCGTTGCCGTGCCCCGCCGAGCTCTCGTGCGGGCGCGTGCCCGGCAGGTCCGGCCGCCGCAGCACGGGCCAGTAGTACGTCGACCGGTCGCCGCCGCGGCAGCTGGTCGCGGCCGCGTCGAGGGAGGCGTCGGTCGACATCGCGTCCGTGGACAGGTTTCCGACGTACGCGTGCGTGTGGTGGGCGCCCGCGGGCAGGCCGGGCGAGACCACCAGGTTGTCCTCGTTGTAGTGGCCTTCCTCGTTGCGTCCGCACTCCACCACCACCGAGCCGGCCGAACTGTCGGCTCCGGGGGCGGGGATGGGATCGGATTTGCGCGGAACATCGCGTATGTCCACGTAGTCGGAGGGTGCCCGGTGGGCGCCCGCCGCCCCCGGGTGCGGACCGGCCGCTCGCGAGGCCCCGAGGACGGCGGCGAGCAGCCCGCCGCCCAGGACCAGGCAGATGACGAGAGCGAGCAGTCGCCGTTCTTTCCCCATGGCGGTCACGGTCGCCGGTGGCGCCACCCGAGTCAACCTGGCATCCGCAGGGCGAACGGCGTCGCCGCCGGCGGCCGGCCGGCCGGCGGCCGCGGGCCGGCCCGCCCGCCCGCTCCGCGGAGCGGGGCCTGCTTGCCGGTCCGGGCACCGGCCGCGCAGAGTACGGCGTATGACACCCGAGATGACGCCCGCCGAGCTGCTGCACGCCTTCGCCCGCACCCGCGCTTCGCTCGACGGCGCCGAGGTGACGTACTGGTGGTCGGGAGACGTCTACACCTGGGGGCCCGGTGAGCCGCACCAGCGCCTCTTCGGCTTCGAGGGGCTGAACGTCGCCCGGCTCGTCGGCGACGAGGAGACCGGCGGCTACCGGCTGCTGTCCAGGGAAGCCGCCTTCTACCTGGACCCGCTGACCCGGGAGATCCTGGACACCTGGCAGGACCGGCCCGTGGTGCACGTCTGGAACGATCCGGCCAACCAGAAGTGGCGGCCCTTCCCGGTCCCCGTGACCGCGCTCGGGGACCAGGTCTGCTTCAGCCTGGAGATCCCGCTGGCCTACCCCTCCCCGCTGCCCGTAGCGCAGTACCCGGCCCACTCGGCCGACGACACCTACCGGGCGCTGGAGCTCTTCCAGTTCTTCGCGCCCGCCGACGCGCTGTCCACCGACGCGCCCAGTGTCCCCGCCACGATGTCCTGGACCCGGATGTCGCCGTGGCTGCCCTGGATGGAACAGGGGCAGCGCCCCGGCGGTCTCACCTTCCACTGCCGCGGCCGCAAACTCGGCTCCTACGCGGAGGTCCCCGAGCGCACCCGCGCCTACATCTCCGCGCAACATCCTGAATTCGCCCGTTCCCCGGACAAATGGAGCGAGCCGAACGAGACCAGCTGGACGTACTTCCGCAAGCTCTTCCCGCCGAGCGGGGTCGCGGACGACGCCGGCGCGACCGCTTCCTGAAGGCCCCCTCCCTGCCGGTGCGCGGGGACCGGCAGGGGGCGGACAAGGGTTTTCCCCGTATCGCGTTCATCCCCGCGTTGCCTACTGTCTGCCCATCGGCGATCTTCCCCTGACCCGACGGCCGACACGCCAACCCCACATGGCATGATGCCGTCCCATCAGGGGGAATCTTCGGTACCGACGTTGCCCTGCCCCACCGTCGAGGCGGGGGCAACGTGGCGTGCGGCGGCGGCCGGGGCGAGTTCGACCAGCTCGCTCCCGGCCCCGCGGCCGCCGGTCACCTCCCACACTGCACCGACCGGCCACTCCGGCCTGCCCGGAATCGGCCCGCGAAAGGGACCTTCGTGCACGCATCGAGACGCAGGCTCATATCCGTGGTGGCGATGTCCGTCACCCTGCTCGCCGGCTCCGCCACCGCCTCCGTGGCCGTCGCCGCTGACGTTCCGGCCTCGTCGGCCGCCGCGGTCGCGGCCACCGCCCCGGTCGAGAACCTCATCGTCGGATACAAGACCTCCGCCTCCGAGGCCAGTTCCAACACCGCCGCCGCCGATGACGCCACGGCCAAGGGCAAGAAGGCCGGCAAGAAGGCGAAGTTCGACCGCCGCCTCGGCACCGGAGCCGCCCTGGTCAGCCTCGGCTCGGCCACCGCCCCCGCCGACGCCGCCAAGGTGATGGCCCAGTTCCGCGCCGACCCGGACGTCGCCTACGTCGAGGTCGACGCCCGCGCCTACGCGATGGCCACCCCGAACGACACCGAGTACTCCAAGCAGTGGGACCTCTTCGAGCCCACCGCCGGCATGAACGTTCCCGCGGCCTGGGGCAAGACCACCGGCTCCGGCGTCACCGTCGCCGTGATCGACACCGGCTACGTCGCCCACTCCGACCTCGCCCCGAACGTGGTCGCCGGCTACGACTTCATCAGCAACGCCACCTACGCCCGCGACGGCGGCGGCCGCGACGCCAACCCCGCCGACGAGGGCGACTGGAACGCCACCGACAACGAGTGCGGACTGGGCTCCAAGGCCGGCGGCTCCTCCTGGCACGGCACCCACGTGGCGGGCACCATCGCCGCGGCCACGAACAACACCAAGGGCATCGCGGGCATCGCGTACGACGCGAAGATCCAGCCCGTGCGCGTGCTCGGCAAGTGCGGCGGCACGACCTCGGACATCGCCGACGCCATCACCTGGGCCTCCGGCGGCACCGTCTCGGGCATCCCGGCGAACGCCACCCCCGCCAAGGTCATCAACATGAGCCTCGGCGGCTCGGGCGCCTGCAGCGCCACCTACCAGAACGCCATCAACGGCGCCGTCAGCCGCGGTACCACCGTCGTCGTGGCCGCCGGCAACAGCAACTCCGACGCGGCCGGCTTCTCGCCCGCCAGCTGCAACAACGTGATCAACGTGGCCGCCAGCAACCGCACCGGCGACCGCTCCTTCTACTCCAACTACGGCGCGAGCATCGACGTCGCCGCCCCGGGCGGTGAGACCCGCCGCGGCACCGACACCCCCGGCACCGTCACCACCCCCGAGAACGGCATCCTCTCGACGCTGAACGCCAGCACCACGACCCCCGGCGCCGAGAACTACAAGCCCTACCAGGGCACCAGCATGGCCGCCCCGCACGTCGCGGGCCTCGCCGCGCTCGCCAAGGCCGCCAAGCCCTCGCTGACCCCGGCCCAGATCGAAGCGGCGATCAAGAACAACACCCGCCCGCTGGCCGGCGTCTGCACCGGCGGCTGCGGCACCGGTCTCGCCGACGCGGCCGCGACCATCAACGCCGTGACCACCACCACGCCCCCGGGCCTGGAGAACGGCGCGGACTACACCATCGGTGACAACACCACCGTGGAGAGCCCGATCACCGTCACCGGGAAGACCGGCAACGCCCCGGCCACCCTCAAGGTGGCCGTGAACATCGCGCACACCTACATCGGTGACCTGAAGGTCGACCTGATCGCCCCCGACGGCACCGCGTACAACCTGCACAACCGGACCGGCGCGGGCACCGACAACATCAACCAGACCTACACCGTCAACGCCTCCTCCGAGGTCGCGAACGGCACCTGGAAGCTCCGGGTCAACGACAACGCCGGCGGCGACACCGGCAAGATCGACTTCTGGAGCCTGACCTTCTGATCAGCCTCCGGTTCGGCCGCCAACTCGGCCTGACGGGCCGATAGTACGGACCAAGCCCACTCCGCGGACCCGCCGATACACGCGTATCGGCGGGTCCGACGGCTTTTCCCGTCACCTGGCTGATTTCTGCGTCACAATCCGTGTCCACCCGGCATCCGACCTCGTATTGTCGCGTCTCACAGGAATGGCACAGGAGCTGGGGACCGAGAGGCTGGTGGCTGTGCGTGGTGGCGGCGACGGGGAACGCTGACACAAGTGTCGGACAGGACGAACTGGTCGAAGCGGTCGGCCGGGCGCTGAACTCGCACGGCCGGGCCCTGCTCACCGGCCCCGCGGGCGCGGGCAAGACCGAGGTGGTCCGCGCCGTCGCGGCGGCCGCCGAGTCCCGCCGCGAGACGGTGCTGCGCCTCGCACCCGAGGCCGCCGACCAATGGATACCCGAGGCCTCCGCCGCGGCTCTGCTGGCCACCGTGCCGGGCACCGCCCTCGAACCGCTCTCCGGCCCCCAGCGCACCGCCATCGCCCTCCTGTGCCGCGAGACGGACGCCCCCCGCGCGGGCCGCGACCACGTCGCGCTGCGCCTCGCCGTCCTCGAGGTCCTCCGTACGCTCGCCGCCCGCCACCCCGTCCTGCTCGTCCTCGACAACGCCCAGTGGCTCGACGCCGAGAGCACCGACCTGCTGCGCTTCGCCCTGCGCCTGACCCCGCCCCGGGTCCGCGTCCTGGTCGCCGAATGCGTCCAGGGCGGCGCACCGGTCGGAGAATCCCTCTGCGGCACCGGCGCCCCCGCGATCCGGGTACCCCCGCTCGGCGCCGACGAGATCGCCGAACTCCTCGTCCGCCACGGTCTGCCCGCCCGCCTCGCCGGCCGCATCCACCAGGCCAGCGGCGGCAACCCGCGCCTCGCCCTGGCCCTCGGCCACTCCCTCGCCGAAGCCGCCGTGGCACGCGACGGCAGCGCCCACCACGCCGACACCCTGCCCGTCTCCGGGCAGGCCCGGGAAGTGGCCCGCAGACTGCTTGCCGAAGCCCCGGCCCAGGCCCGCCGCACCCTGCTGCTCGCCGCGCTGGCCGCCCGCCCCACCACCGCCCTGCTGCGCCGGGCCGGACGCCCCGACGCCGAGGCGGAGTTGGCCGAAGCGGAACGGGCCGCGCTGGTCAGGGTGGGGGAGGACGGCAGCGTGGAGTTCACCGCCGGCGCCCTGCCCACCGCGCTCGCCGCCGACGCGGGCTGGCCCGAGCGCTCCGCCGGGCACGCCGCGCTCGCCGAGGCCGTCGACGACCCCGTCCAGGCCGTACGCCACCGCGCGCTGGCCGTGGACACTCCCGACCAGCGGCTCGCCGCCGAGATCACCGAGGCCGCCGCGGTCTGCCGCCGCCGCGGCCAGCGGGCCCTCGCAGCCGAACTCGGCCTGCTCGCCGCCGAGCGCACGCCCTCCCACCTGCCCGGGGAGGAACTCGCCCGCCTCGTCAACGCCGCCGAGGACGCCGGCTGGGCCGGCCGCGCCGACCTCGCGCGCCGCGCCACCCGGGCCGTCCTGGCCCGCGATGCCTCGCCCGCCAGCCGGGTCCGGGCCCGGCTGGCGGTCATCGACGCCGCCGGGCAGGCCCTGGGCGCCCTCGACGAGACCTTCGCCTACGCCATGGCCGACGCCGCCGGGGACCCCTCCCTCGAGGCCGCCGTCCAGCTGCGGATCGCCTGGAAGCACAACCTCAGCGACGGCGACCCCGTCCGTTCCCGCGACGCCGCGGCCCGGGCCGGAGCCCTCGCCGCACTCGGCGGCGACCAGGTCGCCGAGGCCATGGCCCTGACCGTACGGGCCCGCATGGGCCGCATCCTCGGGGACCCCGGAGCCGAGGCGATCCTCGCCGAGGCCCTCGCCCTGCCCGCCCCCGACGTACCGCTCGGCATGCGCAACGCGCCCCAGTACCTCGCCGTACGGCACGCCCTGTTCGACGACCGGCTGGACGACGCCCGCAAGCAGCTGATGGTCCTGCTGCCCGCCGTCCAGCGCACCGGCTCCGCCGAGGACGTCTTCGAGGTCCTGCGCAGCCTCACGGAGGTCGAACTGCGCAGCGGCCGGTGCACGGCCGCCTCCGCCCGCGCCCGCCAGGCCCTGGAGCTGACGATAGAGGCGGGCCTCTCGCCCGGTCCCGCCTGGTACGTCGCCGCGATGGCCGAGGCCACCGGCGGCAGCTTCGCCCGCGCCGCCGGATATGCCCGGCGCGGCATCCAGGCCTCGCACGAGGAGCACGACCAGGTCTTCCTCTCCCGCAGCCTGCACGCGCTCGGCCTGGTCGAACTGGCAACCGGAGAGGCGGCGAAGGCCGTCGCCACCCTGCGCCGGGTGGCCGAACTCGAGGCCGCCCAAAAGGTGGTGGACCCCTCGATCCTGCGCTGGCACGGGGAGCTGGCCGAGGCGCTGGTCGCCGCCGACGCGACCGACGAGGCCGCCCGGCTGCTCGACTCCGTACGCCCCGTCGCCCGCGGCCTCGGCCGTACCGGCGTCGTCGCCGCGCTCGACCGGGCCCGCGGCCTGTGCCTGTCCGCGCAGGGTGAGGCGGACGCGGCCGTACAGCTGCTGGAGGCCACGGCGCAGCGGTTCGACACCCTACGGCTGCCGCTGGAACGGGGCCGCACTCTGCTCGCGCTCGCCCGGGTGGAACGCCGCCGCCGCCGGCGCGCACCCGCCCGCGTCGCGCTCCTGGCCGCGGCCGAGGTGTTCGAGCGGGCCGGAGCCACTCCGTGGTCCGAGCTGGCGCGGGAGCCCGCGGCGGAGGGAGGCCGTACGGAGACGGCGGCCGCCGCCCTGACCGAGGCCGAGACCCGGCTCGCGCTGCTGGTCAGCCAGGGGGCCAGCAACCAGGAGGCAGCGGCGAAGCTGTTCCTCAGCGTCAAGACGGTGGAGGCCCGGCTGACCCGTATCTACCAGAAGCTCGACGTCCGCTCGAGGGCCCAGCTCGCCACCGCCCTGGCCCACGCACTGCGCGCCTCGCGCTGAACCGCGGGGCGGGGCGCGCGGTGCGGTGCGGGGCGTGCGGTGCGGGGCCGGGGCGGGAGCCGGTCAGCAGCTCAGGTTGTTGCCCGGGGTCACGCCGAGCAGCTGGGTGAAGCTCTGGTACTTCGAGATCCGGCTCTGGACCTGCGCGGGGTTGCCGCCGTTGCACTCCAGGGAGCCGTTGATGGAGCGGATGGTCTCGCCGAAGCCCGCACCGTTCACCATGGCCGCGTGGGCGGTCATCGTGCCCGGGCCGTTCTGGGTGTTCCAGTACCAGAGCGCCGTCTTCATGGCGATCGCCGGGTCCCGCTCGACGAGGTACGGATTGGCGAGGAGGTTAATGCCGAGCGCGTCGCCGGCCGCCTTGTAGTTGAAGTTCCAGCTCAGCTGGATGGGGCCGCGCCCGTAGTAGGCGGCCTGGCCGGCCGGACAGCCGTAGGGCTGGCTCGCGTCGCAGTAGTGGGGGTAGTTGGCCGTGTTCTGCTCGACGATGTGGACGAGCCCGCCGGTCTCGTGCGAGACGTTCGCGAGGAAGGCGGCGGCCTCGCGCCGCTTCACCGTGTCGTCGCCGGTCTGGGCGAATCCGGGGTACGCGGAGAGGGCCGCGACCAGGCCGTTGTAGGTGTAGAAGGGGTTCCGGTTCGGGAACATCTGGTGGAACTGGGCCTCGGAGACCACGAATCCGGACGGGTTGCCCGGATCCGGGTCCGGGTCCTGGCCCCCGCCACCGCATGCGCCCTGGTCGGCCCACACGCCCCACTCCCCGGTGGTCCCGGGCGTCTCGCCCTGGGTCCACCATTTCGCCTGCCAGTTGCGCCCGTTGTACGAGGCGCTCGTGCCGCCCGTGTAGACGGCGGACGAGGCCCAGGCCCCGGCGCACGGGGCCGCCGCGGCGGCGGGGGAGGAGGGGAGGAGGAGGGCGAGGCCGAGGCCTGCCGTGGCGGTCGCGGCGGCGGCCAGCGAGAGGGCACGGCGGCGAAGCGCACGTATCACGTAACTGCTCCTTCAGTGGGGGGAGTTGCCGTGGGGCGACAACAGTGCCCACTGAAGCGAAATGGTCTGAACCTGTCAAGGTCTAGACCAAACGAAGCGCGCCGGCGTGGCATGCCACGCCGGCGCGAAACCGGAGGACCGGAGGGTCAGCTGCCGGCGGAGAGGTTGCCGGAGAGGACCGGGATGTTGCTGAGGATGTGCGAGAGCGATTCGTCACCCTTGGCCTGGGTGGAGTTCTCGGTGCACTGCTGGTTCATCGGGTTGGACAGGACGTTGATGTCCTGGACGCCGACGTTGACCAGGGCGAGGATCGACTGGGCGTTGACCTTGGCCGGCAGGCCGATGCAGAGCTTGTTGGCGGTGCCCTGGACCAGGCTCGCCTGCGGGCTCATCGCGCCCTTGGTCTCCTGGTTGCCGTAGACCTGCGCGGCGCCGTTGCCGTTGACGGTGTTGACGCCGTTGTCATTGCCGATCGCCATCGCCGGGGTGGCTACGGCAGCGCCCGCACCCAGAACGGAGGCGGTGACCGCGGCGGTGGCCATGAACTTCTTGAACATGTGGGGGATCTTTCTGTCGCACTGTCGCATGAGATGGCTGCCCTCGGCGGGACGAGCTGATCAACTGCTTTCGGCGCTGGTGGTTATCCCCACTCACCCGGGTGGCCCAATGGCGGAGAGGTGGCCCGGTCCCGCCGCCGCGACGGCGAGACTGAGCTCCTCGTGTCCGAGGGTCAGCCGGTCTTGCGGCGGACCTTCTTGTTCTTGCCGCCGGGGCCGCTGCTGGCGCCCTGGACCTTCGCGCGGGACTGGTGCGCCTGCTGGGACTGGGCATTCGCGGCGTTGCGCTCCAGGGCCTCCCGGAACTTGCGCTTGGCCTCGTCGGCCGGAGTTTCGTCCTGCGGGGTCTCTGCTTCGTCTGCCATGTGTCCTCCTGGGGTGATCAAGCCGTCTCAGTCTGTCAGCTGGCGTGCCTGCTGACCAGCGCGTTCCGCTGGACCGGGTGGCAGGTGCACGCCGCCCACCCCAAGGATCACTTGGAGGGGGCATAAGTTCTACTGATGGGGTCATAAGGCGATACCGGGTGCTGGGTTAGGATTGCCTTAGTTTAGTGTTCCCTTTGATCACGTGTGATCCACCGTGCCGTCGTTCGAAGGGAAACCTCTGTCATGCCTCGACCTCTGCGGGTAGCAATCGTCGGTGCCGGCCCCGCCGGGATCTATGCCGCCGACGCGCTGCTGAAGTCCGAGGCGGCGGCGGAGCCCGGTGTGTCCATAGACCTGTTCGAGAGGATGCCCGCGCCCTTCGGCCTGATCCGCTACGGCGTGGCCCCCGACCACCCGCGGATCAAGGGCATCATCACCGCCCTGCACCAGGTGCTCGACAAGCCGCAGGTCCGCCTCTTCGGGAACGTCGACTACCCGAACGACATCAGCCTGGACGAGCTGCACTCCTTCTACGACGCCGTGATCTTCTCCACCGGTGCCACCGCCGACCGGGCCCTCACCATCCCGGGCGTCGACCTGGACGGCTCCTACGGCGCGGCCGACTTCGTCTCCTGGTACGACGGCCACCCCGACGTCCCGCGCACCTGGCCGCTGGAGGCCGAGAAGGTTGCCGTGCTCGGTGTCGGCAACGTCGCCCTCGACGTCGCGCGGATCCTCGCCAAGACGGCCGACGAACTGCTGCCGACCGAGATCCCCCCGAACGTCCACGAAGGCCTCAAGGCCAACAAGGCCCTCGAGGTGCACGTCTTCGGCCGCCGCGGTCCGGCCCAGGCCAAGTTCAGCCCCATGGAACTGCGCGAGCTGGACCACTCACCCAACATCGAGGTCATCGTCAACCCCGAGGACATCGACTACGACGAGGGCTCGATCACGACCCGCCGCGCCAACAAGCAGGCCGACATGGTCGCCAAGACCCTGGAGAACTGGGCCATCCGCGACATCGGCGACCGGCCGCACAAGCTGTTCCTGCACTTCTTCGAGTCGCCCACCGAGGTGCTCGGCGAGGACGGCAAGGTGGTCGGCCTGCGCACCGAGCGCACCGAGCTCGACGGCACCGGCAACGTCAAGGGCACCGGCCGGTTCACGGACTGGGACGTCCAGTCCGTCTACCGGGCCGTCGGCTACCTCTCCGACGAGCTGCCCAAGCTCCCCTGGGACGTCGCGTCGGGCACGGTCCCGGACGAGGGCGGCCGCGTGATGGAGGCCGGCAGCCACCTGCCGTCCACGTACGTGACCGGATGGATCCGGCGCGGTCCGGTCGGCCTGATCGGCCACACCAAGGGCGACGCCAACGAGACCGTCGCGAACCTGCTGGCCGACCACGCCGAAGGCCGCCTGCTCACCCCGGCCACGCCCGCGCCGGAGGCCCTCGAGGCCTTCCTCGCCGAGCGCGCCGTCCGCTACACCACGTGGGAGGGCTGGCACCGGCTGGACGCCGCCGAGAAGGCGCTCGGCGAGCCCCAGGGCCGCCAGCGCGTGAAGATCGTCGAGCGCGACGAGATGCTCGAGGCCAGCGGAGCCTAGTGCCGTGCCGGGGGCCGGGACCCGTCCGGGTCCCGGCTCTCTTCGCGTGGCCGGTGGTCAGTCCCGATGGCCGGAACGCCACCTTGTCGTCACCCGTCAGGAGGACGTCGGACCCGGGGCGGAATGCCGTGCCGCCGGGGGGAGTTCGTACCAGCGCGAGACCTGATCCCACACGCACTGGAGAGCTCATGAAGATCGGCATCATCGGCGCGGGAAACATCGGCGGCAACCTCACCCGCCGCCTCACGGCTCTCGGGCACGACGTGTCCGTGGCGAACTCACGCGGCCCCGAAACCCTGACGGACCTCGCCGAGGAGACCGGCGCCACCCCCGTCACCGTCGCCGAAGCGGCCCGCGGCGCCGAGATCGTCGTGGTCACCATCCCCTTCGGGAAGGTGCCGGACCTGCCCTCCGGCCTGTTCGACGCGGCCGCCGAGGGCTTCGCCGTCATCGACACCGGCAACTACTACCCCCAGCAGCGCGACGGCCGGATCGCCGGTGTCGAGGACGAGGGGCTGACGGAGAGCCGCTGGACCGAGCGGCAGCTCGGCCACTCCGTGATCAAAGCCTTCAACGGCACCTACGCGCAGGACATCCTCGACCGGCACCGCCCGGCGGGCGACCCGCAGCGGATGGCTCTGCCCGTCGCGGGCGACGACGAGGCGGCGAAGAAGACCGTCCGCGCCCTCATCGAGCAGCTCGGCTTCGACACCGTGGACGCGGGCGGCCTCGACGACTCGTGGCGCCAGCAGCCCGACACCCCCGTCTACGGGCTCCGCGAGGGAGTCGAGGGGGTCACCAAGGCGCTGGCCGAGGCCTCCCCGGAGCGCAAGGCGGCCTTCCGGGGGTGACGGGCTGACGGGGTGCCCGTCGGAAAGGGGCCGTCAGGGCCGGACACGCCGGGCCGACATGCGGCCCTGCCCCAGCTCGATGGTGAAGGTGACCTGCTGCTCTTCGGAGAGGACCTGTGGATCGTGCTCTATGTCCTCCCGCTCGACGAAGACGGGTTCCGTCTCGCCGAGGGGGAGGATGAAGCCGTACCCCCGGTCGCGGTTGTACGACTGGACGAACCCTTTGACGCGCGGTTCCATCGTGCACCTCCCGTGCCACGAGGCTGCCGCACGGGCCGGGGTACCGCCTTCCGGGCGATTCCGATCGGGTGAGACCTTTGCGGTCACCGGGCCGGCTCCGGTCGGCTTCGCTCCAGCAGGCCCCGTACGAAGGCGGCCTGGCCGGCGTGCTGCAGGTCGTCGGCCAGTACGCTGACCAGGCGCACGCCCAGGGTGACCGGCGGGTCCCAGCGCTCGTCGACCACCCGGTCGAGGTCCGTCGCGGCGAGTCCCCGGACGAAGCGCACGCTCTGCTCGTGGACCGCGTCGAAATACCCCAGCAGCAGCCCGCCGGAGTCGGCCTTGACCGATCCGGCCTGTCGGGCGGTGTGCCCGTACCCGGTCGACCCGGTGGGCAGGGACAGGGCGAACCGGGCCACCCAGCCCCCGCCCTGCCAGACCTGTTCGAGGCCCGCGGCCTGCGCCACGTGGTCGTCCTGGATCCGGGTGAGGTGCCAGACGAGCCAGGTGATCGAGTTCGCCGCCGGGTCGACGCGGGCGTTGAGCTGCTCCGCCGGGAGGCCCTCGACGACCTCGTGCACGATCTCCCGGATGCGTCCGAACCCGTCGGCGATGACGTCCGTAGCCTTCATGAACCCACCATGCAAGGCATCCCGGCCCGCTCGGGGCCAGCGACACGCGTCTCAGACGGCGGCGTCGGCCTTGTCGGTCCGCTCGGCCTTGTCGGTCGTGCGCTCGGCCTTCTCGGTGGGGTCCGCCTTGGCGGTGCGCTCCGCCGCCACCGGCTGACCGGCGGCGGCCGCGCCCGCGGCCACGGTCGCGCGCCCGCCGCGCAGGCCGAACCGGCTGATCACGGCGACCAGCGCGAAGGCGGCGGCGCCGATCCCGAAGGTGAGGGTGAAGCCGGACTCGGCGGGAAGCGCGGGGACGCCCGGCGGCAGGTGCTCGATGGTCCGGGACGCCAGGATCGTGGTCACGATGGCGCTGCCGATCGCGCTGCCCGTGGAACGGGAGATCGAGTTGATGCCGTTGGCGATGCCGCTCTGGTGGTGCGGGACGCTGGCCATGATGACGGCCGGCATGGCCGCGTAGCCGAAGCTGACGGCCGCACCGACGACCAGGCCGGCGCCGATCACCGAGGCGGTGTGCTGGTGGTCCAGGGCGAGCCAGGCGAAGCCGACGGCGCCGAGCACGGCGGCGAGGCCCAGGGCCGCGCGCGGCCCGCGGTGGCGGACGAGCCGGCCGCCGATGGGTGAGGCGAGCAGCGAGACGATGGCCCCGGGCAGCAGGAACTGCACGGAGGCACGCAGGATCGACGCGTCGAAGCCGTAGCCGGTGAGGGCCTGGGGCATCTGGACGAGGTAGGAGACGCCCAGGAAGTTCGCGAACATGCCGAAGCCGACGAGGATGCCGGCCAGGTTGGCCATGAGGACCGGGCGGTGGACGAACATCCGCATGTCGACGAGCGGCTCGGCGACCTTGCGCTCGACCAGGACCCACACGGCGGTCATGACGGCCGCGCCCGCGAAACTGCCCAGCGTGCGGGCGGAGGCCCAGCCCCACTCGTGCCCCTGGGAGATCGGGAGCAGGAGCAGCAGCAGGGCGATGCCGAGGGTCAGGGCGCCCAGGAAGTCGGTGCGGCCGCCGGTCTTGTGACGGGTCGCGGGGACCAGGAGGAGCACGGCGAGCAGGGCGAGGACCGCGAAGCCGGTCGCCATCCAGAACGCGTTGCGGTAGTCGGCGTCGGCGCCGGAGGTGAGCAGCCCGGTGGCGACGAGCGCCAGGCCGCTGCCGAATGCGAGCGTGCCGCTGACCAGCGCCATCGCGCCGGGCAGCTTCTGCGGGCGGACCTCCTCGCGCAGGACGGAGAGGGCCAGCGGGAAGATCGCGGTGGCGGCGCCCTGGAGCACGCGGCCCAGGATCAGCACGGGCAGCGAGGTCGCCAGCGCGGCGATGACGGAGCCGGCGACCATGACGCCGAGCACGGCCACCAGGGTCGGCTTCTTGCCGTGCTGGTCGCCGAAGCGGCCCAGCAGCGGGGTGAAGACGGCCGCGGACAGCAGGGTGGCGGTGGTCACCCAGCTCACGTTGGCGGTGGTGGTGCCGAGGTCGGTGCGGATCAGGCCGAGGATCGGGACCGGCAGGGTCTGCATCATCGACACGACCATGGCGGCGAGGCTCAGGGCGAAGACGATGACCGTCTCGTTCCGTCGCCCGGTGGCCGTCGCGGCGGGGGAGGGGGTGCTCATGGCTGACAGGACCTTCTTCGGGCTTCAGAGCTTTAGGACGCAGATGTTTGACGTCATCAAGTAACTCCGTCGACGGTAGATGCGGATAGTTAAGGTGGTCAAGTAAACAATTGATAATGTCAACCATTCTGGGTACGCTCGAGTCATGTCCGGTAAGAGCGGCACCGCCCCGCACGCAGCCCCCGCCAAGCTCCAGCTGCTGGAGCTGCTCGCCGCCATCGGCACGGCCCAGTGGCGCGACTTCGCGGCGGCCGCCGCCCATCACGGCCTCACGTCCACGCAGGCCAGGGTCCTCGCGCAGCTCGACGGCCCGGTGCCGATGCGCGGCCTCGCCAAGCTGCTGGTCTGCGACGCGTCGAACGTGACCGGGATCGTCGACCGCCTGGAGGCCCGCGAGCTGGTGCGCCGCGAAGCGGACCCCGCCGACCGCCGCGTCAAGAACGTGGTGGCCACGGACGCGGGGCGGGAGGTCATCCGTCGCGTCCGGGAGGAGATGCAGGCGACCCGCGGCGCGCTCGACACCCTCGACGAGGCCGAGAGCGCCACGCTCTACGCCCTGTTGGAGCGCCTGCGCCCCACCATGGAGAAGGACGCCTGAAGTAGCCTCGACCTCCATGAGCACCCTGCAGACGATCAACGACGTGTCCGTGCTGATGTGCGAGGCCGAGGGCGAGGTCATCGCCGGCGAACGCGAGGCCCTCGACTGCATCGGCGACGCCGGCTACCAGGGTGCCCGGTGGGCCGTCATCCCCGTCGAGCGGTTCGACGAGTCGTTCTTCCGGCTGAGCACCCGTGTCGCCGGCGCGATCATCCAGAAGTTCGTCCAGTACCGGGTCGGGATCGTCGTCCTCGGTGACATCTCCCGCCACACGGAGGCCAGTCCGGCGCTGCGCGACTTCGTCCGCGAGTGCAACCGCGGGACACAGACGTGGTTCCTCGCCGACGCCGCGGAGCTGCGCGAGCGGCTGGCCGGGTCGGCGGCGTGAGCGGGACCGACGGGCTCCGCGTCCTGCGGGGGGCGGACCGTACCGCCACCGCCTGGAAGAACGGCGGGGGAGTCACCCGTGAGATCGCCGCCTGGCCGGAAGGCGCCGGTACCGGGGATTTCGCCTGGCGGGTGAGCCTCGCCGAGGTCGCCGCCGACGGAGCGTTCTCCGCTTTCCCCGGCGTCGACCGCACCCTCACCCTCGCCGAGGGCGCGGGCATGGACCTCACCGTGGCGGGCGCGCACCGCCTCGTGGACGAGCGGTTCGCTCCGCAGGACTTCGCCGGGGACGAGCCGACGGACTGCCGGCTCCTCGACGGCCCGGTGGTCAACTTCAACGTGATGTACCGCAGGGGCACCGCACCGGTGGACACCGCCGTCGTACGGGGCCGCCTCACGCTCGACGCCCCGGCGGGACAAACCCTCCTGATCGTCGCCCTGGCGGGCCCGGCGGAGCTGGAACTGACCGAAGGCCCGGCCGTCACCCTGGCCCGGTACGACGCGGCCCTGGCCGAGGTCCCCTTCACCGGCGTCGTACGAACCTCCGGCCACGCGGCGCTGGTGCGCTTCCGCTAGCCCCCCTGTAGCCGTGGGGCCCCGGCCGCATCGCGCGGGCCCCACGCACGAACCCAAGGATGCCGTCATGCGGATACCGAGGCTCCTGATCCCTCTGGCCGTCGCCGCTGTGCTTGCCGGATGCGCGGGCGCAGGCCAGGAAGCGCCGGCTCCCGGGCAGGGGTGGGAGCCCGACGACGGCCTGCAAAGGGCGCAGGCCGCCCTGAAGGACGACACCCCGACACGCCTCGTGCTCTCGGGCGCTCCCCACGTGGGCTCGGGAGTGGACCAGACGCTGGAGACGGGCGGGGACGAGCCCTACCGCTTCGATATCGTCTGCGACAGCCCCGACGTCCCCGAAGTGACGGCCCTCCTCACCCGGGGGACGTCGAAGAAGCAGGTCGACATCGCCTGCGCAGGTGGCGAGGCTCAGCGCATCGACTTCCCCGCCGGAGCGCCCGTCAGTGTGACGGTCGCTCCGGCAACGGGCGATCCGACCCCCCTGGGCCTGATCGCCTGGAACCTGAAAACCCTCGACCCGGCAAACGTGCAGGGCTGCGCCGACGAGATCAAGGGCTGTTAGCCGGCCAAGCCGGCACCCCCGCCCGCAGGAGGCCCTGCCCGCGGGCCGCCTGGCCGGCGAAGAGCGGGCCGCCGCCCGGGACGTGACGCTCAACGCAGCCCCAGCTTCACCCACTTCGCCGTGCTGGGGACGCCCTTCGCGTTGAGCAGGAACAGCATGTAGTACCCGGGCGGCGCGTCGGCGGCCGTCGGTGGAGTCCGCAGGCCGATCGCGGTGCCCCGTACGCCGGTGATCCGGAGCTCCAGATGGCGCTGGCTGGTGTTCACCGAGTGGGTGACGGTGGTCGGCGCCAGCAGCACGGCCCGCGCCACGTCCTTCGGCGTCGAACTCGAGACCTCGAAGGCCGTGTCGTGGCCGAGCTCGCCCGCCGGGACCCGGTCGAGGGCCGGCCGGGAGCCCCGGTGCAGGTAGGCGGGCTCGTACAGCTCGATGCTGCCGTCCATCCCGTCCTTCATATCGGGGTCGTTGGCGATCTGCTGGAGCTCGTCCCCGGTGACCAGCATCCGCCCGTCGGGCATGATCAGGGCGTTGGAGTGGTAGCCGCGGGGCAGCCGCTGGGCCGGACCGAGCCGCCAGCGGCCGCGCGCGTCGCGCAGCTCGATCTGCCGGTACTTCAGGTCGGCCTTGGGATTGAACGGCCCGTTGCCGTAATCCCGGGTGTCGAGCGCTCCGTTGACCGTCAGTAGCGAGCCGTCCGGCAGGATCAGGGTGTCGTCCTGCGTACGCCCGAAGGCGCGTGGCTCCTCGATGGTCCACCGGCCGCCGGACAACCGGTAGGTGTGCGGGTCGCGCGGGTCGCCGCCGAGCACCAGGACGGAGTCCGGCCCCCGGAATCCCGCCGGGAGCGGCACGGCGGAGCCGTACCCGCGGAAGTCGGCCGGCCGCCGGGGCAGATCGGTGCGCACCTCCTTGACCGGGTCGAACAGCCACTGCTGGTCGGCGTCCCGGCCCAGCCCGTAGACCATCCCGTCCCGCAGCGAGAAGAGGTGCGGGTAGTCGTTGCGGAAGGGCGCGTCCGACCGCAGCCGCTGCGAGGCGAAGTCCACCGGGATGTCGAAGGTCCGCCGGGGCACGGGGTGGCGCAGCGCGGGGAAGCGCTCGACCACCGGGGTGGGGGTGCCCGTACCGCGCTCGGACTGGCCGGACATGATGATCTGGCGGCCGTCCGCCCCGGTGACGACCGAGGGGTACCAGCGGCCCGCGGACATGTCCCGGTTGCGGTACCAGTTCTCGGTCCACGGGTCGAACACGAAGGACAGCTTGGCGCCGCTGCCGCCCTTGCCGCCGACGTTGCCGCCGAAGACGCCGACCATCCCGTTGGGGAGGTAG
The DNA here is from genome assembly GCA_049998195.1 of Streptomyces sp. cmx-11-4. Classification (GTDB taxonomy): domain Bacteria; phylum Actinomycetota; class Actinomycetes; order Streptomycetales; family Streptomycetaceae; genus Streptomyces. The sequence goes on along the minus strand of JAEBET010000003.1, from coordinate 414,815 downwards.
GCGTGCCCGGCGCAGAAGAAGGGCGCGGGGCGCGGGGCGTAACTGCCGTCGGGCATCAGGACCACGGGCGGCGCCACCTTCTTGAAGGCCCGCGGGCCGGTCCCCTTGGCCGGATCCCAGAGGTAGGCGCGGCCCGCGTTGGTCCGGCCGACCGTGTTCGTGGGCCCCGTCTCCTTGGTGGGGTCCTCCTCCGTGCGCTCGAAGGAGAAGAGCAACACCTTGCCCGTCGGCAGCTGGGCCACGTGCACGCCGAAATCGGGGGAGGGGAAGAACTCCGTGAACCGGCCGAACCGGGCCGCGTCGAAGCGTCCGTTGGTCTTGGTCTGGGAGTCCTGGAGTGCGGTCAGGCTCGCCGTGCGCTTTGTCTGCGGATAGCCCTGGGTGCCCTTGGCCGCCTCGCGCAGGCGCGCGTGCGCCCGGGCGTGGTCCTCGCCGATCACGGAGGCCTCTGCCGACTCGGCCGCTTCCGCGGCCTCGGCCGCTTCGGTCACCTCTGACATCGCCGCCGCTGTCCCGGCCCGCTCGGCGGGCCCGGGCCGCGGGGCCGGGGTCATCGCCGTGAGGGCCAGGGCGCAGGCGATCACCCAGGCGGACACGGCGGCGGAGCGGTGCGCGCGGGACATGGGGAGCTCCTCGGGATCTCTGGTTGATTCGCGAGATATTAGGAGGAACCGGATGAATCAGGGCGATGCGACGCGACGCGGAGCCGTTCGGCCCATCGATGCCGCCTGAAGGATCGTTTCCCCGGTGAACCGCTGCGGCCATGGAGGTGAGACCGCGTACCCGTCGGCCCTCCGCGACCGCCGCGGAGGGCTATCCATGTCGACGTGATCAAGTCGCTTCGTACCGGATTCACCGCAGCCGCCGTGACCGCAGCTCTCGTCACGCTCAGCCCTTCGGCCGGGGCTTCCCCCTCGGCCGGGGCCTCCCCCTCGGCACCCTCCGACCAGGTGTTCGTGGACGTCGCCAGCGTCAACGGATCGGGCTGCCGTCCAGGCAGCGCCGCCGTCGCCGTGGCGCCGGACAACTCGGCGTTCACCGTCACCTACAGCGAGTACCTGGCCCAGGCCGGCGGCGGCGCCCCCGCCGTCGAGGGCCGCAAGAACTGCCTCCTGTCCCTCATCGTCCACGTCCCGCAGGGCTACACGTACGCCGTGGCCCAGGTGGACTACCGGGGCTTCGGCAGCCTCCAGCCGGGGGCGGTCGGCACCCAGAAGGCGAGCTACTACTTCCAGGGCATGAGCCAGACCGCCCAGCGCACCCACAAGTTCAACGGCGCGCTCGAGGACAACTGGCAGGCCACCGACACCACGGGCGTCGAGGCGCTGGTCTTCGCACCCTGCGGCGAACAGCGCAACTTCAACATCAACACCGAGCTGCGCGCCGAGGTCGGAACCTCCGACCCGTCGAGGACCAGCTTCATGGCCCTCGACTCGACGGACGGCAGCATCAACAGCGTGTACCACTTCTCCTGGAAGCAGTGCCCGGGACGCTGACGGGCAGTGGGCCGGATGCCGGGGCCGCCGTCTGGCGGGCCCGGCATCCGGCGTTCCGCGTCACAGACGCGGCCTCAGGCCGACGCGCGCCGGACCAGCTCGGTGGACGTGATCACCGGGCCGGGCGCGGGCCGCTGTCCCCGGCCCCCGCTTCCCAGCGTCTCCAGGAGCAGCCCTGCCATCATGTGCCCCATCCCCTCGATGTCCTGGCGCACGGTGGTCAGCGGCGGATCGGCGGTCTCCGCCACCAGCTCGGCGTCGTCGAAGCCGACCACCGCCACGTCGCCGGGTACCGTGCGGCCGCGCTCGCGCAGCACCCGCAGCGCACCCGTCGCCATCAGGTCGTTGGCCGCGAACACGGCGTCGATCCCTGCCCGTCGGTCCAGCAGTTCGGCCATCGCGCGGGCGCCGCCCGCCACCGTGAAGTCCCCCTCGGTGACCAGCGCGGGATCGGCAAGCGGCAGTACGTCCCGGTAGCCGCTCAGTCGGTCCGCCGCCGATGTCTGGTCGAGCGGGCCGGCGATGTGCGCGATCCGCTCCCGGCCCCGGGTGAGCAGGTACCGTACGGCCTCGCGTGCTCCCTCGCGGTTGTCGGCGTCCACGTACGCCACCTCGCCGTCGGGCTCGCCGGGTTCCCCGGGCCCGGCGGTCCAGCCCGGTCGGCCGCCGTAGACCGTGGGCATGCCGATGCGCCGGACGATCGCGGGCAGCGGATCGTCGGTGTGCAGCGAGAAGGCGAGCGCTCCGTCGACGTGGCCGCCCGCAAGATAGCGCTCGATCCGGTCGTAGTCGCCCCGGTCCTCCACCAGCAGGAGCACCAACTGCGTGTCGTGCGCCGTCAGTTCCCTGCTGATGCCGCGCACCTGCCGGGAGAAGAAGGGGTCGGAGAATATCCGGATCTCCGGTTCCGGGATGATCACCGCCACCGCGCCGGTCCGCCGGGTGACCAGGGCGCGGGCCGCGGGGTTGGGCACGTAGCCCAGGTCCCGGATGGCCACTTGCACCTTCTCCACCAGGTGGGCGCGGACCCCGTCGCCGCCGTTGACGACGCGGGACGCGGTGGCCCGGGACACCCCGGCGCGCGCCGCGACCGCCTCCAGGGTGGGGCGGTCCACGGGTCGCTGTTCCGGCACGGGCGCTCCTCCTGGGTGTCCTCGGGCGCTGGCGTCGCCCGTGCAGCAGGGTAACCCGTACCGCCGGTAGGCCTGCGGCCCGCCCGGCGGTACGGATCATTACCAGCCGATGCCGAGCGTCAGCCCGGTCGGCGGGCCGGAGTTGGCGAGGATCTGTACGGAGGACTGGTCGTTGATGTCGTCGTAGGGGAAGCCGTAGGCCCGCTGGTCGAGGCCGACGGTGTGGAAGAACCCGGCGTAGTCGTTCTTCGCCGGCCCTGAGTAGTACGCCGTCGGGCGGTACCAGGCGGTGGTGTCGAGGGCGACGCCCCGGTTGAACGCGGCGCAGAACTCCGCGCCGAGCTGCTTCTCGGTGTCGTTGCCCGAGGCCATCGCACCGGCGCAGGCCATGACGTCGGGCGAGGTCGGCTTGCGCAGGGTGAAGGTGCCCGCGCCGTTCTTGCTGAAGGTGAGGGTGGAGCCGGCGACCCGCCCGGAGAAGGTCTCGCCGAGGCGGTTCAGGGTGAAGGGGTGGGTGCTGTAGTGCGCCCAGGCCTGGTCGATGGCGGCGGTCAGGTGGTCCTGCCGGGCTCCGCCGGGCTGGAAGAGGTCGGAGGAACGGGGGGCCACGATGCGGTGGTTGCTCTGCAGCGGCCTGAACGCGGGGCCGACGGCGGCCGCGTACCGCTGCATCACCTCGGCGCGGCCGGCCGTGATGCCCTGGGTGTTGTCGTAGCCGCTGGAGGTCTGGCGCAGCCGCGAGGTGATCGGGAAGCCGAACTGGTCGACCTGGGTGGTGTTCCCGCCGAAGGGCACCTGTCCGTGTACGTAGGTGTACTCGTACCAGTCGTAGTACACGTCGCTGTTGGGGTCGTCGGGGTTGCGTGGATCGGGACCGCCCCAGCCCTGGTCGTCGGGGGAGACCGGGATGTACACCGGGGAGCCGAGCGAGAGGTAGATCCGGCCGCCGCGGATCGCGGGCGGTGACGGGACGGTGCCGCCCACCTGGGCCAGGGTGAAGGACATGTTGGGGTAGTTGACGCCCCGTTTGACGAGGTGGCCGGGGGCGTCGGCGTCCAGGTGACTGATGCGGGCCATGGTGCCGTCGGGTTTCATGTACGACCACTGGCCCGGGGTCACCTGGCCGAGGACCGTGACGTGGACCTGCGAATCGGCGTACGCGCCACGGGTGTTGTTCTGGAAGGTGATGGGGAAGCTGCCGGTTCCGCCGCCCCCGCCGCCTCCGGTCCCGCCGACGGTGTGGGTGAAGCGGGGGGTGTCGTGGAGCGGGCCGCCCTTCTCGTACGTGAACCAGTACGGGAGGGCGGAGCCGGGGGCGAGGCCGGTGACGGTCCGCTCCCAGGTGCCGGCGTTGTTGGTCATCCGGAAGTTCTGCTGGCCGAGGCCCCCGCCCGGCAGGTAGTGGACGTCCACCAGGGCGGCCGGGACGGAGGGTCTGAACCAGATCCGGACCGTGCCGGAGCCCGGGGCCGTGACGCCCTGCGTGTAGTCGGCCGCCGCGGCGGCGGAGGCGGCCCCGGCGGCCGCCGGGGCCAGGGCCGGGGAACCCGCCAGGGCGAGCAGCAGGGCCAGCAGGAGCAGCGGGATCCGCCGCGTAAGGGGGATGTTCATGAGCGCTCTCCTCGGTCCGGGCCGGTCAGTGGCCGAAGTCGAACCAGTTGAGGTTCACGAAGTCGGCGCTCTGGCCGCTGGTGAAGGTCAGGTACACGTCGTGGGTGCCCGTGACCGCGCTGATGTTCGCCGGCACCGTCCGCCAGCTCTGCCAGCCGCCGGTGTTCGCCACGGAGAAGCTGCCGACCGGCGCCGAGGTGCGGCTGTCGAGCCGTACCTCGACGAGGCCGCTGATCCCGCCCGCCGCGCCGGAGGCGACGCGTCCGCGGAACTGCCTCGCGGCCGCCGGGCCGAAGTCGACGCCCCTGTAGACGGCCCAGTCGCCGTTGCCGAGGGTGGTGAGGTCCTGGCCGCCGCCGGTGTCCGTGGTGGCCTCCTTCGCCACGCCCGCCTGGGAGTCGTACGACTCGGCCTGGATCGGGGCGTAGGCGTCGCGGTTGCCGGCCGGCGGAGTGGTGGGGGGAGTGGTCGGCGGTGTGGTCGGGGGAGTCGTGGGGGGTGTGGTGGGCGGGGTGGTGCCGCCGGTCGTGCGGAGGACGGACACGTAGTCCACGACCATGGGGTGGCCGGGCTCGGTCGCCGCGTCGGGTCCGCCGCCGAAGGCCGCAGGGAACTCGCCGCCCATCGCGTCGTTCAGGATGATGAAGTAGCCGTGGTTCGTGGCGTTGGTCCAGGTGGTGGCGTCCACCTGATCGGCCCGCACCGTATGGAAGTTGATCCCGTCGACGTAGAAGCGCACCTGCTCGACCGCGGTCGAGCGGTCCCATTCCGCGGCGTAGGTGTGGAAGCCGCCCTGGCAGCTGGCGCCGGGGCAGACGCGCTGCCCGCCGATGCCGGACTTCTCGTTGCAGGGGCCGCCCGGGCTGGTGCCGCAGTGCATGGTCGCCCAGACCTGGTTGATGCCCTGCACGTTCTCCAGGATGTCGATCTCGCCGACGCCGGGCCAGTTCCACCAGTTGCCCCGGTACGGAGCCCCGAGCATCCAGAACGCCGGCCAGTAGCCCTTGGCCGCGGGCCCCGTGACGTTCGGCATCTGGATGCGGGCCTCGGCGCGCAGGGTGCCGCCCGCCGGGGGCTGGAAGTCCGAACGCCGGGTCTCCACCCGCCCGGAGGTCCAGTTGCCGGCCGCGTCCCGCCGGGGGGTGATGCGCAGGTTGCCCGCCCCGTCGAGGGAGACGTTGGCGGGGTCGGCGGTCATCGTCTCGATCTCGCCGGTCCCGAACTGCGCGGGCCCGCCGGGGTAGCTCGTACCGGTGGTGTACTGCCAGTCGGCGGTGTTCAGGCCGGAGCCGGCGGGCCCGTTGAAGTCGTCCAGGAACACCTGGGACCAGCCGGCCGGGGTGGGGGGCGCCGTGGCGCCGGCGGGCAGGACGACCGCAACCGAGGCGGTCGCGGCCACCGCGATCGTGCTGAGCGCGGCTAAGACGGCCCGCCGGACGGCCGGCCGTTTCCTGTCGGATGTCTGACGCATGGGTGCCCTCTCTGGAGCGCCGTGAGGCGCGGTGCGGGGGGAAGCCGGGAGAAGTGCCGGAGTGGCGTGCCGTTTTGAGAGCGCTCTCAAGGCGGCGCCGCTCGACACTGTGCTCCCCGCCACTTCGGGCGTCAAGACATCGAACCGGGAAAGGGCCCCGGGGTCGGTGGAGTTCATTGGTCGAACGCGGTCGGCGCGGCCGACGGGCCGCGCCGACGGGAACACACCCGTACGGCCCAATCCGCCGCAGCCAGTGCTGTGACCGGAAGCGTTCACCGGCTCGCGACGCCCGGCACGGCACCTCGCCGCGTTGTCGGACCATGCGAGTACGTCCAGTACGAGCCGGGGCCCTCCTTCTTGCGATGCACCGCACCGGACGCCGCGACCCGGCAAACCTTCCCGGCCACATCACTGGCCGGGCGGACCGAGGACCTCGCGCGCACCGGGCAGGTCGTGGACGGCCGCGGCCGTCCCGGTCAGCGGCAACAGCCCGGATAGCGGGCACAGCACCGGCATCTCGTGGTCGACCTCCCACTCGCCGACGGCCGCGCCGCGGCTCTTGCGGCCGCCGCCGGCATCGGTGGTGCAGACGGCGTACAGCCGGCCGGCGCAGCCCCGGCAGAGCAGGGCGTCGTGGCCGGTCACGGCCAGCCCGTCGGCGCAGCCGCGGCCACGGGCCCGCCCGGGCGGCCCCGGCCGCCGAACGTGCCGGGTCCGCCACGCGCTTGTAGCGTCGGTCGCGTCAGGAGTCCTGGTGACCCGACAGGAGTCCGCCGGCCGGTGCGCCACCGCGCGAGACGCGCAGTGCGCAGACGATACGGATCACGCCCGCGAGGCGCGCCGAGCCGCCCGAGCGCATCCCGCGCCGGTGCCGGGACGGCCCGTCCGACAGGCCGTCGCGGGGCGTGCGCACAGCACCCGTACGAGAGGCCGTGCCGATGCCGAACGACGTTCCGATATCGAGCCTGCTGCGTGTCGAGAGGGGCCAGGCCGGCCCCGAGGAACTGGCGGCGATCGCCGTCGTGGTCGCCTGCTACGCGGGCCGCACCGCCCTGGCCCGCGCCACGGCCCGGTGCGCCGCGCAGGAAACCGGTCAGAGATCCGGCCGGCGGCACGCCGCCCGCTCGCACGCCGGCTGCTGGGCAGGCTGCTGGGCCTGCCGCTGAACCCTGTCCGCCGGCCGGGCGCGGGGCCGGCGGACAGGGAAGCGAAGTGGTCACCTCCGCCGCAGCACCGTCGTGAGGACCTCGAGCAGCGCCGCCGCGGGGTCCGCGACGGCCCCCTCCGAGCGCCATGCCACGAACCCGTCCGGGCGTACGAGCACCGCGCCGTCGGGGTTCATCGCGTGCACCTCGGCCCAGTCGGCGCCGGTCTCCTGGAGCAGGTCGGCGTCCGGCCCCGAGCCGATGGTGTAGGCGTCCAGCCGGACGGCCGCGAGCTCCCCGGCCACCCGTTCGGCCGCCTCCCGCCACGGCGTCCCCGCGCCGCTGAGCAGAACGAAAGAGCGCTCGTACAGGTCCAGGGAGGAGATCCGCTCACCGGCCCTGAGCAGCCACATGTGCGGGGCCCGGGTGCCGGTGTCACCCATCAGGCGCATCGCCTCGGGGATGACCGGCCGTCCCGGATCGCCGCCGACGACCGCGCCGCGCGGGTAGCAGTAGCCCATCGCCGTGGGCAGGATCCCGCTGCCCGGCCCGCCGCCCATGGTGGGCGGGGGCGCGTACCCCGGGTGGCTGTGCTCCGCCGAACGGGCCGACGCGCGCTCGCTGGTGGCCCTGGCCACCGGCAGCCGCTCGACCTCGTAGCTGTCCAGGAGGCCGATGCCCGCCGAGCCGTCCAGCACCGCGGCGATCTTCCAGGCCAGGTTGTGCGCGTCCTGGATGCCGGTGTTGGAGCCGAAGGCCCCGGTCGGTGACATCTCGTGGGCCGCGTCCCCGGCCAGGAACACCCTGCCGATCGAGTACCGCTCCGCCACCCGTTCGGCCGCGTGCCAGGGAGCCTTGCCGCCGATCTCCACGTCCAGGTCGGGCACGCCGATGGCGTCGCGGATCTGCTCCACGCACCGCTGGTCGGTGAAGTCCTCGAGGGTCTCGCCCCGGTCCGGGTGCCAGGGCGCGTGGAAGACCCACTGCGTCGCGTTGTCCACCGGCAGCAGCGCCCCGTCCGCTCCCGGCCGCATCAGGTAGCAGACGATGAAGCGCAGGTCGCCCAGCACCTCGATGAGCCGCTCCGAGCGGAAGGTGACGCTGACGTTGTGGAACAGCTCGCCGTTACCCGTCTGGGGGATGGCCAGCTGCTCCCGTACGGGGCTGCGCGGGCCGTCGGCGGCGATCACGAAATCGGCCCGCACGGTGGTGTGCTCACCCGTCTTGCGGTTCTTCACCAGGGCGGTCACCCCCGTCTCGTCCTGGTCGAAGCTCATCAGCTCGGTGGAGAACCGGATGTCGGCCCCCTGCGCGCGGCTCTGCGCCGCCAGCACCGGCTCGATGTTGTTCTGGCTGCACAGACACCAGCCGGTCGGGCTGAACTTGCGCAGCGCCCCGGAAGGGTCGACCGACTTGATCAGCCAGTTGTGGTCGCCGCCGGTCAGCGACCGGGCTTGCAGAATGCCCTGAATCCCCTCCAGTGCGGACGCCGCCCGGCGGATCGCGCGCTCCGCCCCTGCCGTCCGGAAGAGCTCCATGGTCCGGGCGTTGATGCCCCGGCCGCGCGGGTGCGGGGAGGTACCGGAGTGCTTCTCGACCAGCAGGTGCCTCACTCCGTGGCGGCTCAGGAAAAGCGAGGTGGACAGGCCCACGAGGGAGCCGCCCACGACGAGAACCGGTACGCGAACATCGGCGTTGTCTTCCATCAGCTGCGGGCTCCTGATTTCTGTGTGGGGGAGTGGACTCTTTATGCCCCCGATCGTCGATTAGGCCCGGTTGATTCGCCGGTTGTCACCCGCTTGATCCGGACATGTAGCGGTACGTCCCCACCCGGATGACGATGAGCGACAGCGGCTCCCCCTGAGATGCGCCGGCCCGCCGTCCCGACCGAGACGGCCGCCGGCCCGGGCGGACGCCACCGGTGACGGACGAGGGGTCCGTAACGCGATGGATCTCCACCCCCTCATGAAGGAGTGAGTACATGACAACCACCCTGTCCGAACGGGTGTCGCAGTCAGCCTTCGACGGCTCCATGCTCCGGGTCGTCCTGCTGATGGACCTCCACGAGGGGGCCCAACAGCGGTTCTTCGAGGCGTACGAACAGCTCCGCCACGACATCGCGTCGATCCCGGGCCACATCAGTGATCAGCTGTGCCAGTCCTTCGAGAACCCCTCCCAGTGGCTCATCACCAGCGAGTGGGAGAGCGCGCCGCAGTACCTCGCATGGGTCAACAGCGAGCACCACGCCGAACAGGTCAAGCCGCTCGGCGCCTGCGCCCGTGTCATGCGCCCGCTCAAGTTCACCGTCCTGCGCGAGACCGGCCGGAACTACGACCAGGCGGCCCGGCCCGCCAGCGTCCGGCTGCAGCCCGTGCCCCGGCTCGGTGCGGGCATCGTCCGCCACGCGCTGACCTTCACCGTCAAACCGGGCAGCGAGAAGGAGGTCGCCTCCATCCTGTCCAGTTACGCCTCCCCGGCCGCCCGCGTGGACGACCACACCCGGCTCTGCCGGACCTCCCTCTTCATGCACGGCAACCGGGTGGTGCGGACCGTGGAGGTCCAGGGCGACCTGATGGCAGCCCTGCGGCACGTTTCCGAACAGCCGGAGGTGCGCGCCGTCGAAGAGGCCATCAACCCCTACCTGGAGAAGGACCGGAACCTGAACGACCCGGAGTCCGCACGCATGTTCTTCATGCGGGCCGCGCTCCCCTCCGTGCACCACGTCGCCGCCGGGGAACCGGACACCGAGGACGTGACCCGCCACGCGCTCTACTACCCGGCCAAGCCCGGCTGCGGCGAGGCGCTGGCCCGCTTCCTCTCCCGCCAGGACGAGGCGGCCGCACACCGCCCGCAGAGCCCCGTTCGGAGCAGCAGCATCTTCCAGCGTGACGACATCGTGGTCCGCCTGGTCGACGTGCGCGGCCCGCTCGACGCCGAACCCGACAGCATCCTGGGGGTGCGCGGCCCGCGCAAGGCGGCCGTACTGGACCGGCTGACGGCCGGGCCCGCCGAGCGGACCCGCGCCGCTCGCCACACGATGAACCTGATCACCGACCGACGGGCGCCCGCGCAGACCTGACCCCCGGACCCCCCACCCCAGCCCGTCCAGGCTTCCCACACGCCAGGAGGAACCCGCTATGACCAGACAGCGTCCACGCATCGTCGACCTCAGCGAGACGCCGCCCAACCGCCGGCGCGGCGGCGACCTGAGGGCCGTGCTCACCCCGACCTCGGTGGGTTCCACCAGCGGCTTCATGGGCCTGGCTGTCATGGCCCCCGGAGAGTCCATCGCCGAGCACTACCACCCGTACTCCGAGGAGTTCGTGTACGTGGTCGCCGGCCGGCTGGAGGTCGACCTCGACGGCGAGGCCCACCCGCTGCGCACCGACCAGGGCCTGCTCGTCCCGCTCAACGTGCGCCACCGGTTCCGCAACGTCGGGGACACCGAGGCCCGCATGGTCTTCCACCTGGGACCGCTCGCCCCGCGCCCCGAACTGGGCCACGTGGACACCGAAACGGCCCCGAACCCGGAGGGCACCGCCTGGGAGCAGCCCCCGGACCGCACGGGAGCGGTCTCGTGACCGGCCGCCGGGTGGCGGTCACCGGGGTCGGCGTCGTCGCGCCCGGCGGGATCGGCGTCTCGGCCTTCTGGGACCTGCTCGCCAACGGCCGTACGGCCACCCGCGGCATCACCCTGTTCGACCCGGCCGGCTTCCGCTCCCGGATAGCCGCCGAGGTCGACTTCGACCCCGCCGCGCACGGCCTCGGCGAGGGGGAGGCGGCCCGGGCGGACCGGTACATCCAGTTCGCCCTCGTCGCCGCCCGCGAAGCCCTGCTCGACGCGGGGCTCGACCTCACCACCGACGAGGCCTGGCGCACCGGCGTCTCCCTGGGCACCGCCGTCGGCGGGACCACCCGTCTGGAGCACGACTACGTCGCCGTGAGCCAGTCGGGCGCCTGGTGGGACGTGGACCACAAGTTCGCCGGTCCCCATCTGCACCGGGCCTTCACCCCCGCCACCCTCGCCTCGGCCGTCGCGGAGCAGACGGGTGCCCGCGGCCCGGTGCAGACCGTGTCCACCGGCTGCACCTCCGGACTCGACGCCATCGGGTACGCCGTGCACTCCATCGCCGAGGGCCGGATGGACGTGTGCATCGCCGGGGCCTCGGACTCGCCCATATCGCCGATCACGGTGGCCTGCTTCGACGCCATCAAGGCGACCTCGCCGAACAACGACGACCCGGCCCACGCCTCCCGGCCGTTCGACGCCGACCGGGACGGGTTCGTCCTCGGCGAGGGCGGCGCCGTCCTCGTACTCGAAGAGCTGGAACACGCCCGCGCCCGCGGTGCGCACGTCTACTGCGAGATCGGCGGCTACGCCACCTTCGGCAACGCCCACCACATGACCGGGCTGACCGCCGAAGGCCTGGAGATGGCGCGGGCCATCCAGACCGCCCTGGACCAGGCCGGGATCGACGCGAAGGACATCGACTACGTCAACGCGCACGGATCCGGCACCAAGCAGAACGACCGCCACGAGACGGCGGCCGTCAAGCGGGTCCTGGGCGAGCACGCCTACAAGACGCCGATGACCTCCATCAAGTCCATGGTCGGTCACTCCCTCGGCGCCATCGGGGCGATCGAACTGGCGGCCTGCGTGCTCGCCATGACCCACCAGGTGGTACCGCCCACGGCGAACTACGAGACGCCGGACCCCGAGTGCGACCTGGACTACGTACCCCGCACCGCCCGCGGCCGCACGCTGCGCAGCGTGCTCTCGGTCGGCAGCGGTTTCGGCGGATTCCAGTCCGCCGTGGTCATGACCCGGCCCAAGGAGGAGGTCTCGTGACCCGCCGTACGGTCATCACGGGCATCGGGGTCGTCGCGCCGAACGGCATCGGCGCCGACGACTTCTGGAAGGCCACCCATGCCGGCCTCTGCGTGCTGGACCGCGTCACCCGGGCGGGCTGCGAGCACCTCCCGCTGCGCGTCGCCGGGGAGGTACGGGGCTTCGACCCCGGCGCGATGGTCGAGGAGCGCTTCCTCGTCCAGACCGACCGGTTCACCCACCACGCCCTCGCCGCGGCCGACCTGGCCCTGGCGGACGCCCGGCTCGGCCGGGCCGACTACGAGGCCGACCCCTTCTCGGTCGGGGTGGTCACCGCCGCCGGGTCCGGCGGCGGCGAGTTCGGCCAGCGCGAACTGCAGCGGCTCTGGGACCAGGGCCCCCGCTACGTGGGCCCGTACCAGTCGATCGCCTGGTTCTACGCCGCGAGCACCGGCCAGATCTCCATCCGCCGCGGGCTCAAGGGCCCGTGCGGAGTCGTCGCCAGCGACGAGGCGGGCGGGCTCGACGCCTTCGCGCACGCCGCACGGGCCATCCGCCAGGGCAGCCGGGCGATGCTCGTGGGGGCGACCGAGGCGCCCCTCGCGCCGTACTCCATCGTCTGCCAGCTGGAGTACGAGGGGCTGAGCACCAGCGACGACCCCGAGCGCGCCTACCGGCCCTTCACCGCCAAGGCCTGCGGGTACGTCCCCGCGGAGGGCGGCGCGATGTTCCTCGTCGAGGACGAGGCCGAGGCCCTCGGCCGGGGCGCCACGGTACGCGCCGTCCTGGCCGGCCACGCCGCCACCTTCAGCGGCACCCGGCGGCCGGACGAGGCGGGCGAAGGCCTCGCCCACGCGATCCGGGGCGCGCTCCGGGAAGCCGGCTGCGCCCCGGAGGAGGTCGACGTCGTCTTCGCCGACGCGCTCGGGACGCCGGAGGCCGACGCGGCCGAGGCGGCGGCGATCGCGGGCGCCCTCGGTGCCCACGGGCGCGAGGTGCCGGTCACGGCGCCGAAGACCGGTACGGGCCGGGCGTACTGCGCGGCGCCCGCCCTCGACACCGCGGCCGCGGTCCTGGCCCTGGAGCACGGCGTCGTCCCGCCGACCCCGAACGTCTTCGACGTGTGCCACGACCTCGACGTGGTCACCGGCAGCGCCCGCTCCGCGGACCTGCGCACCGCGCTCGTGCTGAGCCGCGGCCGAATGGGCTCGAACTCCGCGCTCGTCCTGCGCAAGGGCGCGAAGGCCCCGTAACGGCCGGGCAGTTCACCCAGGGCCGGCGTCCGACACGCGCCGCGCGGCCCCCGTAGGAAGAGAGAGGCCCCCATGTCCGACCGACTGACCCTGGAGGAGCTGGCGGCCCTGATGAAGTCTGCCGGCATCACCGTCGACCCCGCCGAGCTGGCGAGCCGTCCGGACTCCGCCTTCGACGAGTACGGCCTGGACTCGCTGGGCCTGCTCGGCATCGTCGGCGAGCTGGAGAACCGGCGCGGGCGGGCGCTGCCCGCCGACGCCGACCGCTGCAAGACCCCCGGCGAGTTCCTCGACCTCGTCAACAACAGCCTGATGACAGGAGCCTGACATGCCAGGACACACCGAGAACGAGATCACCGTCAACGCCCCCGTGGACGTCGTATGGGAGATGACCAACGACCTCCCCAACTGGCCGCAGCTGTTCAGCGAGTACGCCTCGCTGGAGATCCTGGAGCAGAAGGGGGCCACCACCCGCTTCCGCCTGACCATGCACCCCGACGAGAACGGCAAGGTGTGGAGCTGGGTCTCGGAGCGGACCGTGGACCGCGACAGCCTCACGGTCCGCGCCCGGCGCGTCGAGACCGGCCCGTTCGCGCACATGGACATCCACTGGCAGTACTTCGCGGTGCCGGGCGGCACGCGGATGAAGTGGACCCAGGACTTCGCGATGAAGCCGGACGCGCCGGTCGACGACGCGTGGATGACCGACAACATCAACCGCAACTCCCCGATCCAGATGGCGCTCATCCGGGACAAGATCGAGCAGCGCGAACGCGACGGCCGCACTCCCGCCGTCAGCCGCCTCTGAAACGAAGGGTGAGTACCCCGGATGAACCAGACCCACCGCGCTCTCATCGTCGCCCGCATGGCGCCGGGATCGGCCCCCGACATCGCCGGCCTGTTCGCCGACTCGGACGCGGGTGAACTGCCGCACCTGGTCGGAGTCGCGCGCCGCAGCCTGTTCCAGTTCGGTGATGTGTACATGCACCTGATCGAGGCGGACCGGCCACCGGGCCCCGCCATCGCCCAGGTCACCGACCACCCGGAGTTCAGGCAGCTCAGCGAGAGCCTCACCGCCTACATCAGCCCGCACAACCCCGACACGTGGCGCAGTCCGAAGGACGCGATGGCCCACGAGTTCTACCGCTGGGAGAACCCCGCCGCGAGGTGATCCGAGCGGCCCGGCCGGGACCCGCACACCGGTGTGTGCGGGTCCCGCCGTGTGCGGTGCCCGCGCCTTGGACCGATCTTCGTCGGCCACGGGGCGTGAGCTATGTTTGAGCGTGAGTGACAGAGTCAAGGAGGCCCTTCCGGTGTCATCGGGGCAGCAGGCACGCGCTCAGGCGGCAGCGATCAAGCCGAGCGGGCAGTCGTCGGAGGAATTCCGCCCCCCGGCCGACCGGCTCCTCGCGCTCTTCGACGGCCGCCGCCTCTCCCCGGGCCAGCGCCGGATCGCCCAGTACCTGATCGACCACCTCACCGAGGCCGCCTTCCTCTCGATCACCGAACTCGCGGAGCGGGTCGGCGTCAGCCAGCCCTCCGTGACCCGCTTCGCCTCCTCGCTCGGATTCAGCGGCTACCCGGCCCTGCGCGACGTGCTCCAGCCCATCGCCCTGAGCGCCGTCGCCGGTTCCCCGGACACCCGCGAGGAGATCCGCCGCAACGAGCTGCAGGCCGCCGTGGACGCCGAGATCGAGAACCTGGAGAACGTGCGCCGACTGCTCGCGGACACCAACCAGGTGCTGGACATCGGCCGCGAGCTGGCCGGTTCGGTGCCGCTCACGGTGCTCGGACTGCGGATCTCGGTGTCCCTGGCCGAGTACTTCGCCTACGCGGCCCGGCGCATCCACCCCGACGTGCGCCTGGTGACCCGAGGCGGCAGCGTGGCCTACGACGCGCTGCTGCAGTCCAAGGCGGCCGGCGGGACCTGGGTGCTGGCCTTCGCCATGCCGCGGCACGCCAGGGAGACCCTGGCCGCCGTCCGGGCCGCCCGCAGTACGGGGCTGCGCGTCGTCCTGATCACGGATCCGACCCTCGGACCGCTGGTGGACGAGGCGGACGTGACCCTGAAGGCCGGAACCGGCTCGCGGCTGGTGTTCGACTCGTACGCGGCCCCCGGCATGCTGTCCGCGGCCCTGCTCCAGGCGATGGCGGACGCCGACCCCGAGCGGACCCAGGCGCGCCTGGAGGATTACGAGCACGTGGCCGACCAGCACGGTTTCTTCCTCTAACGGCTGGTTGGGCCGGATTTACGCGGGTTTTGACCAGGAGATATTCAACCTGCGAGATGCATGAAATTTTTCATACCCTTGCCTACTCGACGGTATATATGTTTACTGACGGCGGCGCTCCGGATCCACCAGATGCCAAGGAGGAGGACCCCCTCCTGAACGCACGCGCGGCACGACGACCTCCTCACGTCGTGGCACGCGTCGAGTCCAGGCCTTCGGATCCCGCAGGGCGCCCATGGCGGCCTCGGTCAACCCCTGGGCCGAGGCCGCCCCCAGCACCGTCTCGATCAGAGTTCGACACCCCTCGGAAAGTGACGAGAATGCCCCTGACGGCCACCATCACGCGCAGCCCGGACTGGCCCCTGCAGGTCAAGGCGCCCGGTACCCACGACTGGGAGCGCTCGGCCACGCGCTGGCTGCGGGACCTCCTCCCGGCCCGCTACGGCAGCTATCTGACCCTGACCCGCCACCACGCCCTGCTGGCCCGGCACGTCCAGCTCCAGCTCCAGCACGAGATGCGAGCGGTGCGCGTGGCCCTGCAGACCAGCCGGGCCGAGCTGCCCATGCTGGGTCTCGGCGAGGCGGCCATCGAGAACACGATCCGGATGTACGCCGTGGAGCTCGAACAGCTGGGGCGCCTGGCCCGCGGTGCGCGCCTCGTCTGTGACGCCCTCCTCGTGGGCACCCCCGCGCAGCGCAGGCGCTGACCGCCCGGCCGCTACGCGGGCTGCCAGGAGCGCAGCCGCGCGGCCACGTCGAAGACGGTCAAGCGGAGCAGGCGGATGTCGGTGATGAGGTCGCGCCACTGCTCGTACGGGGCCTCCACCGCCTTGCCGGACGCCTCGATGTAGGCGACGGCCACCCCGTAGCCGAAGAACTCGTTGGAGTCGGGGAGCGGGCGCAGCAGGACGATCGCCTCCAGGAGGGCGGCCGCGCGCCAGTACGCGTCGGGGTCGTCCACGTCCAGGCTGGGGGTGTTCACCCGGTGCCGGGCGACGGCGGCGACCAGCGCGGAGTGGTCGGCCACCGCCACGTCCTTGAACAGCGACTCCTGCCGCTCCAGCAGCCAGCGGTGATCGATGTGCAGTTCCACGCGTCCGAGTATCCCCGTACCGGGGCCGGCCGGGGGGCTGTTCGCGGAGCACGCCGCCTGCAGCCCGGCTCCGGGGAGCCGGTCGCGGGCGGGTGACGGTCCGGTGACTTCCCCGTTTCCCTCCGGCACAGGTGTTCCGCAGCGCGGGCTTTGACTCCTACGGTCTGTGCAGCACAGTTCCGGACCAGGAGGCAGCGTGGAGCGCGAGATCGGCATCGACCAGCTGGTGGCGGCGATGAAGGCGGTCGACGAGGCGGGCCGGCTCTTCGAGGAGTCGCTCGCCGTGTACGAGGCGCGGGGCCCCAAGCGGACCGGTGACGACTTCACGGTGGCGGGCGGCTCCGTCCAGACGCTCCAGGGGGCCGAGGAGATGGCCCTCGGGGCCCGCAGGTTCCTCACCGAACTCGCCGTGCTCGCCGGCTTCACGACGGCGGGTCTCGAGGACCGTCTGGCCGGGCGGGCGCACACGGTCCGGGCGGGCTTCCCGGGTGTCAGCGGCGGCGGCTCCCGGATGGCCCGGCCGCTGCTCGACCCGACCCTGAAGGGGCTGCGGCTGCTGCTGGACGTCGACCTCTTCGCGCCCGCCTTCAAGGCGGAGGTGGAGCAGGTGCTGCGGGCCGAGGCCGCGACCTACCCCGAGCCCTCGGCCCTCCGCGTCCCGCGCGCCGTCGCGGCCCGCACCCCCTGAGCGGATCCCCTCGGGGTGCCGTGCCCGGCCGAGGGGGAGAGGCTGGAGACATGCACCACGCACCGGTCGTCATCCACCGGATCTTCCCCTCGGGAGGCCGGCAGGTCACGCTGCGGACCGCGGGCGGCGAGGAGTCCCTCGGCGTGGCCCGCTCGGACGAGGACGTCATCGAGTTCCTCCGGCGGGCCGGGATGCCCGATCCCGACGACGTGGTCCTCGGCGGCTCGGAGCTGCTGGAGTGGGACTCCGACGACCCCCACGTGTACGCCGCCGATCCGCCGACCGGCGACCTGCCGTGACCCGGTACGAGGCCGCGCTGCCGAAGCCCCGTTCCTGACCGCCGGGTAGGGATGCGCGCGGGTGTGCCTACACTCCCGTGCACATCCCGCTCGTCGCGTCGATGCGGGCGGGCGGGCGGGCTGGCGACGGAGCGGAGGGGAGCCCTGCGTGGGGGAGCGTCAACGGCGCCTGGAGGAGCACGTCGTGGTCGACGCCGCCCCGGGCGGATGTCCACCGGCTGGTGTCCGAGCTGCGGAACATGGGCCGCTGGAGCCCGGAATGCCGGCGGGTCCGGGTTCCGCGGCCGCCGGCCCGCCACGGCAGCCGGTTCGTCGGACTCAACCGCGGGGGCGGTTCGTCTGGTTCACGACCGGCCGCGTCACCGCCCTGCGCGCACCGGAAGTACCGCGGGGCGAGGGTGAGTTCACCTTCGACGTCGGCGTCTTCGGCCTGCCCTCGCCCGCTGGGGCTACCGCTTCGAGCCGGAGGGCGGCGGCACCCGGGTCACCGAGACCGGCAGGACCTGCGCGCGGCGGCCGCGGCGGCCGGCTGGCCGACGCCCTCGGCGCGGTCTTCGCCGGGACGAGCCCGGAGCGCCGCGTCGCGGTCAACCGGGCCGGGATGCGCACCACGCTCGCCCGCCTGGCCGATGCCGGCGGCCGCGGGGCGGGAAAGGCGGCAGGGGGGGCTGGCGGGCGAGGCGGGCGAGTCGCGGCGGGGGTAGCGGCGCTCAGCTCGCCCCGCCCTTGGACGCGGGGCCGAACTGCTCGTCCAGCACGGACAGCCGCCGCCAGTACTCGTCCTCGTCGATCTCGCCGGACGCGAAGCGCCGTCCCAGGATCCCGATCGGCGACTGCTCGCCGTAGGCCGCTCCGCGGGCCTGCCACGGCCCGCGGCGGCCGCGCCACACGGTGCGGCGCAGCAGGGTCACGGCGCCGATCACGACCGCGGCCCAGATCAGCGGGAGGAACAGGATCCACGGGCCCGGCCCGTCGTAGGCGAGGGCGGTGAGGGTGTTCATCTCGGTTCATCTCCTCGGAGGTTCGGACGTTTCGTCTCACTCCGAGACTGGCTCCGGGAGGGGCCCGGGTCGTCGTACGGCCGACTGCACCGTGCGTACCACCGGGGGAGTACGGGCGGGCGGGCGGCGCGTACCGCGGAGGAGGGGCGCGGTGTCAGCCGAGCCAGCCCGGCCGTACCAGCCCCGACTCGTAGGCCAGGACCACCAGCTGGGCGCGGTCCCGGGCGCCGCGCTTCACCATGGTCCGGCTGACGTGAGTCTTCGCGGTGAGCGGGCTGACGACCAGTCGGCGGGCGATCTCCTCGTTGGACAGGCCCAGGCCCACCAGCGCGCCATCACCTCCCGCTCCCGGTCCGTGAGCCGGTCCAGATCCGCCGCGGCCGCGGGCCGCTTCGAGCGGGCGGCGAACTCCGCGATCAGACGGCGGGTCACGCCCGGGGACAGCAGTGCGTCGCCCTCCACCACCGCCCGGACCGCGCGCAGCGGTTCCTCCGGCTCGGTGTCCTTGACGAGGAAGCCCGAGGCACCCGAGCGGATCGCCTCGAAGACGTACTCGTCGAGCTCGAAGGTGGTGAGCATGACCACCCTCACGGCGGTCAGCGCCGGGTCCCCGGTGATTCGCCGGGTGGCGGCGAGCCCGTCCAGAACCGGCATCCGGATGTCCATGAGCACGACGTCGGGGCGCAGCTCCCGCACCCTGCGCACGGCCTCGTCCCCGTCGGCCGCCTCACCGGCCACCTCGATGTCGGGCTGCGCCGAGAGCAGCGCCCGGAACCCTGCCCGGATTCGGAAGGCGGCCAGGTCCGCGCCCGGCGGCAGCGCCCGTGCCGTCCCCTGGGCCGACACGTCCACGGCGAGCCCGGCCGCCGCGGCCTGCTCGACGAGCTCGGGAAGCCGGTCGAGGCCGGGGGCGGGGGCCCGGGGTGCGTCGCCGGGGGAGCGCAGGGTGTCCAGGACCTGCCGGACCTCGCCCAGGGCCTCCTTGCCGGCGGCCTTGATGGTGGTCAGAGCCGTACGGGCCTGCTCGGGGTCGGTGTCGAGCAGGGCCAGCCCGACGCCCGCCTGCACGTTGATCACCGAAATGCTGTGGGCCAGGACATCGTGCAGCTCGCGGGCGATGCGCAGCCGCTCCTCGTTCACCCGGCGCCGCTCGGCGGCGGCCCGCTCGGCCCGCTCACGGGCCCACTGCTCCCGCCGCAGGCGGACCAGCTCGGCGAGGGCCAGCATGGCGAGGACCCACGCGGTGACCACCAGCTCCTGCCCCCAGGGCGCCGGACCGTCCCCGGCGGGCGGCAGCCACCGGTACAGCCAGTGGGCGAGGAGCAGGTGGCCGGCCCACAGCAGTCCCACGGCCCCCCAGGCGGCTCTGCGGTGCCCTGCGACGACGGCGGCGAAACAGGCCGGCGCCAGGCCGGCGAACACCGGACCGTACGGATATCCGGCGCCGATGTACACCAGGGTGACGGCGCTGACCCCGTACGCCACGGCCACCGGGTGGCCGGTGCCGGGCCAGGAGCAGCGCCGGTCCGAGCAGCAGCAAAAGCCGCGCGAAGGCGTCCAGCCCCACCCGCCCGGTCTGCTCCCGCGCGGCCCAGCCCGAGGCGACCCGGCACGCAGGCAGCCGAGGCGCGGGCACCCGCCCGCGCCAGGGCCATTCCTGACGATCAGGGCTATCCGGACTATCCGCCTCCGCCCGCCCGGACCGCACTCGGCACCCGGTGGTGGAGGGGGCCCGATCAGGCTAGGTTGCACGGATGCCGGAGCCGTCGGGAGGACCTGACCCCGGCATCCACAGGTTGCCGCGCTGCCGTAAATTGTCCCACGGCCCGTCGGGCCGGGCCGGACATGAGGGACGATTTCGGGCAGGAGTGGGCAGGACATGGCGCGACGCGGACGTGCGGAAACCGACCGGGGAGCCGCCTCCGGCGAGCCCGCGGTCCCGGGCTCCGAGATCGCCGCGGCGGCCGACGGCGGACACGCCACCCCGAGTTGGCTGCGCCTGGGGCGTGACGGGCGGCTGACCGCCTACGCGAGCTGCGCCGAGGGCCTGGTGCGCTGGACCGAGTCGGCGCCCGGCTCGGACGTCTGGCACGGGCCCGACCTGTTCCCCGTGGAGGGCTGGACCGGCCGGTTCACGCTCACCCAGGACCTCAACGGATTCGTCTGGTTCGCCGCCACCCGCCACCGGGACGGTGCGCCGGAAGGCCGCGAATTCGTCATAGCCGCCCAATATCAGACAAGTCGACCGCTGAGCGACTGGCGTGCCTTGGGCAATCCGTTCCCGCCGGGCGACGCGTCGGCACCCGCCCCGGGCACCCCCGTCGTCCTCGCCGACGGATCGGGCTCCCTCCACTACTTCGTCACCCGCTTCGGAGTGGGTGTCCGCGCCCGGACCCAGCGCTCCGACGGGTCGTGGAGCGCGTGGGCCGACCACGAGCTCAAGTGGGTACGCGGAGCGGTCGTGCCCACGGCCCAGGGCCGGGGCCGGGTCGGCTTCCTCGCACCGTTCCGCGGCGGCGCCGTACAACTGGGCCAGGAGAAGCCGGGGGAGGGGGCCTTCGCCTGGCTGGGCCGGATGGAGGCGGATGCGGCCGAGGGCACGTACAGCTCCTTCGAGACGAGCCCCGGCGTCGCCACCCACTTCTGGCGCGCCCCGGCGGACGGAACCGTCGTCGCCTGCCGGCCGCAGGGGGCCGGCGTGGTGACGACGAGCGGGTTCATGTCGCTGGGCGGCGCGGGCGGAACCGGCCCGGTCGGTGTCGTCCGTACGCCCATCAACGGATACGACTGCACGGTCCTGCTCCAGCGCGGAGCCGAGGGATACCCGGAGATCGCCGCCTATCCCACGGAGGGTGAGCAGTACGGCGCCTGGTGGGCCCCGGTGGGGGACCGGTGCGCGGGACTTCCGGCCGTGGCCCTCGATGCCCGCGGCTCGGTCACGATCGCGATGATCGACACGGATGGCGGGCTGAGGATCGCCCGGCAGGATCTCACCGCCGAGGGGCTCGCGTTCGGCCTCTGGCGCTGCGTCGGGTGACCTTCATCACCGAGTCATCTTGCCCGGTGGGGTGAATTGCCCATTCCGGTCTTTCTTCCGACCAACCGCGCAGTTGGCGAGCCTGCTGGGCCTGGGATGTAGTTGCTCATTAACACATGCGAAACATTGCGGGGCCGGGGTGTTTCCGAATACTTGCTCGGCGTCAAACGATTGGCCTAGGCTGCACACGCCCTGTGAGGGTCGCATAAGTGTGCGGACCGGCATCGGGCCGGACGGGCGAGGCGAGGGGCGGGGCGGCGGTGGTCAGAGTCGGGGCGGATCTGGCTTCATGTCACGGCAGGGAGCCGCGCGCCTCAAGAAGAGTGGCAATCGAGGAGTTTTCTGAGTGGCCGGTACGCCCCGCCTGAGTGTTGTCGTTCCCTTTCAGGACGTCGAGATTTATCTCGAGGAGTGCCTGGAGTCGATAGCCCGGCAGACGTTCCCCGACCTCGAGGTCGTCATGGTCGACGACGGCTCGACCGACTCCTCGACCGCGATCGCCGCCGACTTCGCCCGCCGGGACCCCAGGTTCAGGCTCCTGCGCCAGGAGTCGATGGGTCCGGGGCATGCCCGCAATGTCGGCATTCGCGCAGCTCATCCCGAGGCGGAATTCCTGGCGTTCGTCGACGGCGACGACGTCATACCCGAGTACGCCTACGAGCTGCTCGTCCGCACCCTCGACGCGTCGGGCTCCGATTTCGTGTCGGGCAACGTGCAGATGATGAACTCCACCAAGAAGTGGCAGTCCCCGCTGCACAAGGCGCCCATGCAGCGCAGCAAGCGCGGCACGCACATCACCAAGGTGCCGGAGCTCATCTACGACCGGACCGTCTGGAACAAGCTGTTCCGGCGCTCCTTCTGGGACTACCACTACATCGCCTTCCCCGAGGGGGTCATGTATGAGGACTCCTGGGTCAACATGTTCGCCCATTTCCGTGCCACCAAAGTGGACATCCTCACGGATATCGTCTACTTCTGGCGCCGGCGTGAGGGAGGTGCCGCGCCCTCCATCACGCAGCGGCACACCGAATTCAGCAATCTGCAGGACCGGGTCGCCGCCGTGCAGTCGGTCAGCCGTTTCCTCGCCGGACACCGCGCCCGGTCGTACAGCGAGCACAAGCGGAAGTACGACCTCGCCTGCCTGAAGTCGGACCTGATGCTGCATCTGAAGGTGCTGCCGGACGCCGACGAGGAATACCGGAACGCCTTCATGCACTGGGCGAACGAGTTCCTGGACGAGGCCGACGAGGACATCATCGGCGAACTTCCCGCCGATGCCCGCGTCAAATGGCTGCTGGTGCGCGAAGGCCGGCTGAAGGAACTGCTCGACGTCGTCGAGTTCGAGCGCAAGGGCGGTCCGCTGCCCGTCCAGCGGCGCCTGCACCGGTACCTCAACTACCCCTATCTCGGCGACCGTTCGATCGGCCTCGACAAGAGCGCCTACCGGCTCGACAAGGAACTGTCGCTGCACGGCTCGCTGACCAGTGCGCGCTGGGACGACTCCGGACACCTGGCCCTCGAAGGGTCCGCCTACGTCCGCTTCATCAACGTGCACAAGCGGCACATGTCGATGAAGGCCATCGCGCTGCGCAACAAGAAGCAGGGCCGGGTCGTCGTCGCGAAGGCGAAGACCACGTACTACCCGACGGCCACTGAGCACTCCAATCAGAACCGCTACTGCTACGACTGGTCCGGATTCCAGGTCAACTTCGACGCCTCCCGCCTCAAGCGCAAGGGGCAGTGGGTCGAAGGGACGTGGGACGTGGCCGCCGGCGTGCTGAGCCGAGGGCTGTTCCGCTACAAGGGGCTCGCGCGCGGCGGCGCGGGCACCGCCGCCAACCCGCCCTACCAGTACGTCGACAAGAACACCCGCGTCGTACCGCTCTTCCTCCAGGGCAAGCTCAAGCTCCGCGTGGAGATCGTCCGTTGCCGGATCACCCGGCACCGGATCGTCGGCGACAACATCGAGCTCGGCGGTGTCTACCTCGGGCCCAAGCTGCCCGACTGGGGCAAGTTCCGGGTGACCAGCATGGGCGGCGCCGGCCGTCACGACTCCTGGGTCCAATTCAAGCCGGGCGGCGAGGGCTGGTACACCTTCGTGACCCGCATCCCCGTCAAGGCGCTCGTTCCCGGCCACCGCACGAACTCCGGCGACGGGGTCCCGCAGACCTGGAACACCGGAGCCAACGGCTGGAAGACCACCCTCCACGTAGAGGGCCGCAAGGCGGCCATCTACCCGGTGATGGCGGAGGAGGCCACCGACGGCCACTACCGCCTGCCGGCCGGACTGCAGACGCCGAACGCGGACCGCGAGGTCGTCGTGCACCGCAACGGCTCCGGATACGTGGTGATGTTCGAGCGGGACACCCTGCCGCTCGCCCAGTCCGTCACCTGGCGCCAGGACGGCTCCGCGGAGATCGTCGTCGGCTACGCGGCCGAGGACATGCTCAGCGCGTCCGAGTACGCCGCGGCCCACATCGTGGTCCGCTCCCGCGCCCACGGCGCCGAGCGCGTCGTCCCCATCACCTGGCAGGGCCAGGAGTTCCGCTTCGTCCTCACGCCCGCCGCCATGCGCACCCTGGCCGGCGACATCCCGCTGGCCTCCGGCCGCTGGGACTTCTTCCTGCGCCGCCAGGACCCGTCCGCGGTCACCCCGGAGAACCGGTCCGGCGACCTCATGGTCAAGATGGCGCAGGAACTGATCCCCACGTTCCCCAGCGAGATGACCGCCGACGAGCGGCGCTACGAGATGCAGGCGGAGGCGTACGACCGGCTCTCCCTCCTGGTCCACTCGGCGATGCCCGACGAGGCGCGCGGCCCGTACCGCCAGAAGCTGCTGCGCACCAAGGCCTACCCCGACGCGCGGCGCAAGTCGCTGAAGCAGGCGGTGCTGTTCGACGCCTTCAAGGGCACCCAGTACTCCGACAGCCCGCGCGCCCTGCACGAGGAGATGGTCCGCCGGGGCGTCGACCTCGAGCACCTGTGGGTCGTGCGCGACGACCAGGTCGCCGTTCCCCCGACCGCCCGCCCCGTCCGCATGTGGTCCCCCGACTGGTACGCGGCCATGGCCCGGTCCCGGTACATCATCGCCAACAACCACCTGCCCGACTGGTTCGAGAAGCGCGACGGGCAGGTCGTCGTGCAGACCTGGCACGGCACGCCGCTCAAGAAGATCGGGCACGACATCGAAGCCGTGCACTTCGCGGACAAGCGGTACCTGGAGCGCGTGGAGAAGGAGGTGCGGAACTGGGACATGCTGGTCTCCCCGAACAGCTTCAGCACCCCCATCCTCAAGCGCGCCTTCCAGTTCCCCGGCGAGATGGTCGAGAGCGGGTACCCGCGCAACGACGTCCTGCGGCGCGCGGACTCGGGACAGCGGGCGGCGGAAGTACGCCGCCGCATCGGCCTCCCGCCCGGCAAGCGGGTCGTCATGTACGCACCGACCTGGCGCGACGACCAGTTCTACGCGCCGGGCAAGTACAAGCTCGACTTCCGCATCGACCTGGAAGACGCCCGGGCGCAGCTGGGCCACGACCACGTCCTGCTGGTGCGCCGCCACCCCAACGTGGTGGACCCGGTTCCCGGCGCCGGTGACGGGTTCGTCTTCGACGTGTCCGACTACCCGGACATGGCGGACCTCTCCCTCATCGCCGACGTGATGATCACGGACTACTCCTCCCTGATGTTCGACTTCGTCAACACCGGGCGGCCGATCCTCTTCTTCACGTACGACCTCGACCACTACCGGGACACGCTGCGCGGGTTCTACTTCGACTTCGAGCAGTCCGCACCCGGTCCGCTGCTGTACAGCTCCCCGGAACTGGTCGGGGCGATCCGCGACATCGACCGGATCCAGCAGGGTTACGCGGCCCGCTACCGCTGGTTCCAGCAGGAGTTTTGCGACCTCGACGACGGCTACGCGGCGGCCCGGCTGACCGACCGCATCCTGATCGCCGGCGGGGACCTCGACCCCGCCCGGGCGCAGGCGCCGGCCGTCGGTGCGGCCCCCGCCCGCATCCCCGGACAGTCGGGCCCCTGGAACGCGGGCACCCTCGGCCAGATGCCGCGGCAGACGGTGAGAAGGATGGATTCCGAGCATGTCTAACGCAGCCCAGAACGCGCGTCGCATCGTCACGGGCGTGGACGCTTCCGGGCCGGTCCCCGTCGAGTACCGGTTCTCCCACGCCAGGAACGGGAACCGGCACCTGGTCGTCGTCTTCGCGAACTTCGCCGCGCCCGACGACTACGGGATGTCGGGCGGCGTCCTCGACAAGGTGCGGGCGAACATCCTGTGGATCCGCGACTCCTTCGACGGCGCGAACAGCTACTACCTGTGCAAGGGGATGGACTTCGGCATCGAGCAGTCGGTCGCCGGGCTCATCGCGCGCGTGGCGGGCGCGCTGTCGCTGACACCGGACGAATGCACGATGATCGGCAGTTCCAAGGGCGGCAGCGCGGCGCTCTACTTCGGGCTGAAGTACGGCTACCGCAACATCGTGACCAGCGTGCCCCAGTTCCTGATCGGGACGTACGTCAGGGAGAGCCTCCCGGGCGCCGCGCAGCCGATGATGGGGGAGGTCACGGAGGACAAGGTGCGCTTCCTCGACTCGGTCCTCCCCGACCTGGTGCGCGGCCGGCCGAACCCCGCAGCGAACATCTACCTCATCTCCTCGCCCCAGGACGAGGAGTACACGCGCCAGGTGGAGCCCTTCCTCGGACTGTTCGGGGGATACGAGCGCTTCAACTTCATCTTCAACGACTCCACCCTGGTCACCGGCTCGCCGAAGGTGGTGCCGCACAACGTCCCCGTCATCATGGGACTGCTGAACCTCCTCGTCGACGGGATCAGCCCCGTGATCGGCGGCGTCCGCTACGGCTACGAGGAGCCGGGGCGCGACACGTCCGGGATCGAGGCCTACCTGTCGGCGACCTCCCAGGTGCGGGGGGAGGACTTCCCGGCGCCGGTGGTGCTCGTGCCGGCGGCGGACCAGCGGCTGCCGGCGCACGCGGTCCGGTTCGTGGGGTCCGCGCCGCGTGCGGTGCGCGTCAGCATCTGGGAGAACGGGAAGTTCCAGGGGTCCCCGGCGGTCGCCCCCGACGGCAGCTGGAGCTGGCTGCGGGACAAGCCGTGGGGCAAGGGGCGGCACGTGGTGCGGCTCTTCGGGGTGGACGCGAACAACTTCCACTCCGGGCGCAGCGAAGTGGTCTTCACGGTCGTGGACCCGGTGGACGCGCCGGAGCCCGTGTCCGCGCCGGCCCAGCCCCTGGCGCTGACGGTGACCTCGCCGGGTGCCCATCAGCAGGTGCCGGGCCCGGTCCCCCGGTTCGCGGGCTTCGCGCCCGGGGCGGTGCGGGTGGAGTTCCAGGAGGCCGGGATGAGCCTGGGAGCCTGCCCCGTCGCGGCGGACGGCACCTGGACCTGGGAGTCGAACTGGGCCTGGAACGAGGGGCCGCACTTCGTGGAGGCCGTCGCGGTGGGCGCCGGGGGCAACGCCTCCGCCTGGATCTCCGTCCCCTTCGCGGTGGGCGGCTCCTACACCGTGCCCGGGCCGGGCGGCTACTCCGGCGCGAGGCACTGACCCGCGGGGCGGGTTCGTGCCAGGTCGGTGACAAGAATGGATTCCGAGCATGTCAAACACAGCGAAGAACGAGCGCAGCGTCATCACGGGCGTGGACCCCTCCGGGCCGGTTCCCGTCGAGTACCGGTTCTCCCACGCCAAGAACGGGAGCCGCCACCTGGTGGTGGTGTTCGCCAACCTCAACGCGCCCGGTGAGTACGGGATGGGGGGCGGAATCCTCGACAACGTCCGGTCCAACATCCTGTGGATCCGCGACTCCTTCGACGGTGCGAACAGCTACTACCTGTGCAAGGGGATGGACTTCGGCATCGAGCAGTCGGTCGCCGGGCTGATCGCGCGCGTGATGAACGCGCTGTCGCTGACACCGGACCAGTGCACGATGTTCGGCAGCTCCAAGGGCGGCAGCGCGGCGCTCCACTTCGGGCTGAAGTTCGGCTACCGCAACATCATCGCCAGCGCGCCCCAGTTCCGGATCGGCACCTTCGTGGTCAGTGCCATGGCGGATGCCGCCCGCGCGATGATGGGGGAGGTGACGGACGACAAGGTGCGCTTCCTCGACTCGGTCCTTCCCGAGGTGGTGCGCGGCAGCGCCAACCGCTCCGCCAACATCTACCTGGTCTCTTCGCCCCAGGACCGGCAGTACCCGATCCACATCGAGCCGTTCCTCGGACTGTTCCAGGGCTACGAGAACTTCAACTTCATCTTCAACGACTCGCCCCTGATCTCCGGCCACGACAAGGTGACGACGCGGAACATCCCTGCCCTGGTGGGGCTGTTGAACCTCGTATCCCACGGGATCGCTCCCCGGATCGGCGCCGTTCGCAACGGCCACGAGGAGCCGAAGCGCGACACGGCGGCGATCGACGCGTACCTGTCGGCGACCTCCCAGGTGCGGGGGGACGACTTCCCGGCGCCGATGGTGCTGACGCCCGCGGCGGAGGAGCGGCTGCCGGCACGGGCGGTCCGGTTCGCGGGGTCCGCTCCGGGTGCGGTGCGGATCAGCATCTGGGAGAACGGGAAGTTCCAGGGCTCCCCGGCGGTCGCCCCCGACGGCAGCTGGAGCTGGGAGCGGGAGGAGCCCTGGGCCAAGGGGCGGCACGTGGTTCGGCTCTTCGGGGTGGACGCGAACAACTTCCACTCCGGGCGCACCGAAGTGGTGTTCACCGCCACCGACGAGCCCTTCGCGCCGTCGCATCCGACCGCCCCGGCCGGGGCGGTCGCGCGGGCGCCGGGCCGGCCGCCCGTCCTGTCCGTGACGTCTCCGGTTCCCGGTCAGCAGGTGCAGGGCCCGGCGGTGCGCTTCACGGGCCTGGCCCCGGGTGCGGTGCGCGTGGACTTCCAGGAGCGCGGCGCGGTCCTGGGGACGTGCGAGGTGATGGCCGACGGTGCCTGGGCCTGGGATCCGGGCTGGGCCTGGATCGAGGGCGACCACGTGGTCGAGGCGGTGGCGGTGGACGCTGCGGGCAACGCCTCCGCCTGGACCGCCGTCCCCTTCGTGCTGATGAACGCCTACATCGTGCCGACGCAGGGCGGCTACCCCGCTACGAGGTACTGACCTGCGGGGCGGGACGGCTCACCCGCAGCACCAGAGCCCGGTGGTCGGAGGACTTGGTCTCCACGACCTGGCATCCGGTGCGCGGCAGCGCCGTGAACAGGTAGTCGATCTTCGCCCCGTCGTCGTGGGTGCGGCGTCCCGCCCGGGACCCGCCCTTCTGGTCGCATTCCTGGTACGTGGTGTAAGCCTCGGCCGGCCAGAGCCAGGCGGTGGAGCTCCCGCCGACCGGCGGCGGCGAGTTGAAATCACCGCCCACGATCGTACGGTCGGGGTCGTGCTCGGACGCGGCCTCGAAGAGCGAGCGGAGCTGGTCCTCCCGGAAGTCCCGGTCGGGGTGCGCCGTATCGGCGCCGCGCAGCGCGACGTGCCCGTTGCACACCCGGACCCCCTGGGCCGGGACCTGGGCGCAGAGGAACCGCCGGTGCACGCCGGCGGTCGGCTGCCGGGTCGGAACGGCCTGCACCTCGGTGAGCGGGGACGCCGCCAGCAGACCGGAACCGGCCTGCCCCCGGCCCTCTCCCGTGCAGCTGACGGGCACACTGCGGCCCGCCTCGTCCACGCTGACGTAGGGGTCGAACTCGCTGTGCCAGTCCTTGCCCAGGCGCCGGGCGGCCGACAGCAGGTCCTCGGAGCAGACCTCCTGGAGGAGCATGACGCGCACCCCGCGCCCGTCGGCCAGGGCGCGCAGCTGCAGGAACTTGTCGTTCGGACTGCCCTTGTCCGCGCAGCCCCACTGCTCCACACCGCACATGTTCCACGTGGCCACGGACACCGTGTCCTGCGTGGCCTCGGGAGTGAGCGCCGACGGCATCGTGGCGCCGGGCTCGGAGGTGCAGGCCGCGGTGGCCAGCAGACCGAGGAGCGTCGCCACGCGGCCGAAGCGGCGCGAGCGACGGCGTATCCCGGTCCTGGTGTGTCTGTGCATCCCGCCATCATTGAGTACGGGCCGGTCAGGCCGTGCATCGGGGGGACCGGAACGGCGCCGTCCAGGTGCCGGGCCGGGCTCGCCCGGGGCCGGCTCCCCGGAAGAGGGCTCCGCATAGAGTGGGGGCGTGGTGACGAACCGGGGGGCGGGCATGAGTGGTGACCGGGTGCTGTACGGGTGCATGGGGCTGGGCGGGAGCTGGGAGCCCGGTCCGTACGGACCCGCGGACATCGATGCCGCCGAGGCGGCGATCGGTGCGGCCCTCGACAGCGGGATCACCGCCTTCGACCACGCCGACATCTATCGCGGGGGCAAGTCCGAGGCCGTCTTCGGCGAGGTGCTCGCGCGGACGCCGGGGCTGCGCGAGCGCATCACCCTCCAGACCAAATGCGGGATCCGGCTGGCCGGCAAGGACCGGCCGGGCATGTACGACCTGCGCGGTCCGAGCATCATCAGGCGGGTGGAGGAGAGCCTGACCCGGCTGCGGACCGACGTCATCGACGTACTCCTCCTGCACCGCCCCGACCCCCTGGCGGACCCCGACGAGATCGCCTCGGCGCTGATGTCCCTGCACCGGCAGGGCCTCGTACGGCACCTCGGGGTGTCCAACATGGGCGCCGCGCAGATCGCCTCGCTCCAGGCCCGGCTCGACGTGCCGCTGGTGGCGAACCAGTTGGAGATGAGCCTGCACAGCCGGGACTGGGTCGAGGCCGGGGTGCTGCTCAACACCCCGGACGCCGCGCGGGGCGGGTTCCCCTTCGGGACGCTGGAGCACTGCCGCGACCACGGGATCCGGCTCCAGGCCTGGGGAGCGCTGGCGCAAGGGCGGTTCACCGGCCGCCAGCAGACGGACGCAGAACGGGCCACCGCGGATCTCCTGGCCGAACTCGCCCGGCGCAAGGGCACGACCCCCGAGTCGGTGCTGCTGTGGTGGGTGAGCCGGCACCCGGCCGGGATCGCCCCGGTCATCGGCACCGCCCGCCCCGAGCGGATCCGCGCCTGCCGGGACGCGGCGGTCCGCGAGCCGGACCTCACGCACGAGGAGTGGTACGAGCTGTGGGTCACGGCCAGGGGTGTCCCGCTGCCCTGAGCCCGCGGAGCCGGGGGCGGGGGCCCGGGGCGGGCGTCCGGGGCCGGGGGATACCCCCACCCTGGCCGACCGGTCTGCCGGATGGGTACCCGGGGCGAGAGCAACCAGGCTTGCCCCATGAAGACTTACCCCCACAAGGCCCTGCTCCTCGCCCTCGCCGCCGCCACCGCGGCCACCGGACTGACCGCGACCGCGGCGGCCCCCGCGGCCGCCCGCACCGGGGCGGCCGCACCGGCACTGACCTGGTACCCCTGCGCCAAGCCCGGCGGTCCCACCACGCAGGAGTGCGCCGAACTGCCCGTCCCGCTCGACTACTCCGACCCCGGGGGCCGGCAGATCACCGTCGCCGTCTCCCGCATCCCCAGCGACCGGCCGCAGACCCGGCGCGGCTCCCTCATCGTGATCCCCGGCGGCCCGGGCGGATCCGGCGTCCAGCGGCTGACGCAGAAGGGCGCCGCGCTGCGGGAGGAGCTGGCCGGGGCGTACGACCTCGTCGCCCTCGACCCGCGCGGGGTGGGCGGCAGCGCCACCGCGAGCTGCGCGCTCGCCCCCGGGGACCGCTACCTGACCAGCCTGCGGTCCTGGCCCGGCCCCGACGGCGGGATCGCCGAGAACGCAGCCCGCTCCCGCCGCACCGCCGAGGCCTGCGCCCGCAACGGCGGCCCGGTGCTGCGCAGTTTCACCACCGCCAACCAGGCCCGCGACATCGACCGCTTCCGGGAGGCGCTCGGTGAGCACAAGCTCTCCGCCTGGGGCGTCTCGTACGGGAGCTACGTGGGGGCCGTGTACGCGCAGAAGTACCCGCTGCGCACCGACCGCTGGGTCCTCGACAGCAGCGGCGACCCCGACCCGCGGCGCGTCGCCCGCGGCTGGCTGGCCAACATGGCGCGGGGCGCGGAGGACCGCTTCCCCGACTTCGCGGCCTGGGCGTCCCACCCCGACCGGGACCGGGACGGACTGCGGCTGGCCGAGGCCGCGCAGGAGGTGGAGCCGCTGGTGCTCGCGCTCGCGGCCTCGCTGGACCGGGCGCCGCGCGAGTCCACGACCGCCGGGGTGCCCCTGAGCGGCAACGGCCTGCGCCAGGCCCTGCAGAACGCGCTCTACAGCGATGCCTCCTTCGCCTCCTTCGCCCGGCTCGTCCAGGCGGCCTCGGACCCGGCGCGGATCCCCGCGCTCCCGCCGGAGCTCGCGGGGCCGCTGCGCGACGAGGACGCCGCGGTCATGCTCGGCGTCATCTGCAACGACGTGGCGTGGCCCCGCACGCCCCTGGCCGCGTACCGGCGCGCGGTCGACGCGGACCGCGTCCGGCACCCGCTCACGGCCGGCCTGCCGGTGAACGTCCTGCCCTGCTCCTTCTGGAAGACCGGCCCCGCGGAGCAGCCGACCCGGATCACCGACCAGGGGCCGTCCAACATCCTCATGGTCCAGAGCCGCCGGGATCCGGCGACCCCGTACTCCGGCGGGCTGAAGATGTGCGAGGCCCTGGGCGGGCGGGCCCGGCTGGTCACCGTCGAGCAGGGCGGTCACGGCGTCTACCTCGGCACCGGCACCGGCACCGCATGCGGCGACCGTACCGTCACCGCCTTCCTCGCCACCGGTGAGCGCCCCGCCGAAGACACGTCCTGCGCCGGCTGACCGGGTCCGCACCCGCACGGCCACCCCCGTCCCGCGCGCGGCCGCGACCCGGCCGCGCCAGGATGGAAAGAGCCCGTCCGACGCGGGGCCGTGGCCAGTGGAGACCGCCATGAGCACACACAAGGCAGGACCCGACAGCACTGTTCTCGCCGATTGCCTGGAGGTGCCGGGGCTCGGCTTCCTCCCGGTCAACGTCTTCGTACTGCACGCCGCACAGCCGGTCGTCGTCGACACCGGTGTCGGGTTGCCCGACCGGGACCTGCTCAATGCGCTCGGCTCCGTCATCGACCCCGCCGACGTGCGGTGGATCTGGCTGACCCACCCCGACCGCGACCACACGGGCGGCCTCTTCAGGCTGCTCGAAGCCGCACCCGAGGCGCGGGTGGTGACCACGTTCCTGGGAGCCGGGATCATGTCCACCGAGCACCCGCTGCCGATGGACCGCTTGTACTTCCTCAATCCGGGCCAGAGCCTGGACGTGGGCGACCGCACGCTCCACGCCTTCCGGCCACCGCTGTTCGACAACCCGGCCACCGTCGGCTTCTACGACGACCGCTCCCACACCTGCTTCAGCTCCGACTGCTTCGGCGGCCCCATGCCCACCGCCGACGTGGCCACGGGCACCGACGTCGAGGCCGTGCACGCCGAGGACCTCAAGGCAGCCCAGCTGCTGTGGGCGAGCGTGGACAGCCCCTGGGTCCAGGTGGCGGACCGGGACCGGTTCCTCGCCACCGTGGAGCCGCTGCGCGCCATGGCCCCGGAGACCATCCTGTGCACGCACCTGCCGCCGGCCTTCGGCCTGGCCCCGCGGTTCATCGACACCATCGCGGCGGCGCCGGGGATGACCCCCTTCGTCGGGCCGGACCAGGCTGCGCTGGAGCAGATGATCGCGGGATTCGAGCCGGGAGGCCCGGCCTAGACGGTTTTTGATTGCCCGGTACACGGGATGTAGAGCCTTGGAATTGAAGGGTTCGGGGCGGTTACGCCCCCCTGAACATCTGTTACTGTGCCCGCGCTTGGTGTTCATCCATCCATCCGTCTCCCCTCCGGCGCCGAGCGCCCGAGGGTGTTGCGAGGTGTCTCGTACGTGCACAGCACTCCGTTCTCCCCCGTAGCGGCAAGGTCCGCGCGGGCCCGCATGGGTCTGACCGCGGCCCAGGTCGCCCACTCGATGGCGGCCTGCGGGACTCCCGTCCACCCCGATCTGGTCGTGGCCTGGGAGCAGGGCTCCCACGTCCCCTCCGACCGGCAGCTCTTCGCCCTGTCCGACGTGCTGTGGTGCGGTGCCACGATCCTGATGGGCATCGAGCCGCGCACCCTCGCCGAACACCGGCTGGCCCGCCGGCTCACGGTGGAGCGGCTCGCGTACCGCATAGGCATGGACCCCACCGAGTACCGCGCGGCCGAGACGGAGCGGCGGTGGGACGGGGACGCCTGGCAGACCAGGGCGCTGGTGGAGGCTCTGGGGCTGTCGCTGCGGGGGCTCATCGGGGTCATGGGCCGGGTGGACGAGCTGGCGGAGCACCTGCGGTCGGCCGTGGACGGGCGGTGGAAGGCGCACGTGGAACCGGTCGCGGAGATCGTGGTGGTGGACGCGACCAGCGTGGGCGACGCGCTGCGGGCCATGCACGCGGAGTTCGCCGAGTTCTCGGAGCGGTACCTGGGGCACCTGGTCGCCCGCAACGCGGATGCCAGGCTGAAGGAGATCGCGGCGGAGCGCGCCGCGTACCTGCGCCGACTCGTCGACCACTTCTGGGAGTTGATCGGCGAGGAGGGCGACGCCGCGCCCTTTCCCGCGGGCGGCCGGTGACGCGGCACGGGAACCCGGACCGGTACGCGGACCGGTCCGCGGGCCGGGAGGGCGCGAGGTCCTCCCCGGCCCGCGGCCGGTTCAGCGGGTGGCCGTTCCCAGGTGCGGACCGCCGGCGCGACCTTCCCTGAAGTCCTCGCCGAAGTCCTCGCCGAAGTCCTCCCCGTGGTCGTCCGCGTGGTCCGCCCAGTCGATCTCCCTCGTGGAGCGGCTGGTGAACACGTTGAAGAGCAGGTTCAGCGTGATCGCCGTCAGGGCGCCCAGCGTGATCCCGCTGTCGAGCACGGCCCTCACGTCGTCCGGCAGCCGGTCGAAGAACGGCGCGACCGTCGTCGGCAGCAGGGCTGCGCCCAGACTCACCGCCAGGATCAGGGTGTTGCGCTCCTCGCGGAGATCGGCCTTGCCCAGGATCTGGATGCCGACCGCGGCCACGATGCCGAACATGGAGAGCGCGGCGCCGCCCAGCACCGCATGCGGAACCGAGGCGACCAGACTGCCCGCCTTCGGCAGCAGCCCCAGTACGATCATGAACACCCCGGCCGCCACGACCACGTACCGGCTCATCACCTTCGACATGCGCACGAGCCCGATGTTCTCGGCGAACGCCACGTACGGGAAGGAGTTGAGGACGCCGCCCAGTACGGTCGCCGCGCCGTCGGCGCGCAGCGCCCGGGCCACGGTGTCCGCGTCGACCCGCTTGCCGGTGATCTCTCCGATGGCGTACACGTCCCCGGTGGTCTCCACCATGGTGATCAGGATGACGACGAGCATCGCGACGATCGGCAGCAGTTCGAACCGCGGCATGCCGAAGTGGAACGGGGTGGTGACCCCGAACCAGGCCGTCTCCTCCACCGCCGCGAAGTCGGCGTCCCCGAACAGCCAGGCAGCGGCGGTGCCGACGACGAGCCCGAGCAGGACGGCGAGGCTGCTGAGGAACGGCTTGCCGATCCGGACCACGGCCAGGATGAAGAGCAGGGTGCCCAGCGCGTACGCGAGGTTCTTCGGATCCCCGTAGGCGGGAGTGCCGATGAGGTGCGCGCCGCCCGCCGCGTCCTGGAGGGCCACCGGGATCAGGGTGATGCCGATGATGGTGAGGATCGTGCCGATGACGACCGGCGGGAAGTACTTCACCAGCTTGCTGAAGAGCGGCGCGAAGGCGAAGGTGGCTATGCCCGCCGTGATGACCGCCCCGTAGACGACGAGCAGGCCGGCGGTGCCGCCGCCCGCGCCCGTACCGATGGCGATCATGGGCGAGACAGCGGTGAAGGTGACGCCCTGGACCAGCGGCAGTCGCGCCCCGATCTTCCAGACGCCGAGGGCCTGGATGATCGAGGCCACGCCGCAGGTCAGCAGGTCCGCGTTGATGAGGTGGACGAGCTCCTCGCGGGAGAGCCCCAGCGCGTTGCCCAGCAGGACCGGGACGATCACGGCCGCCGCGTAGAAGGCGAGGACGTGCTGGAAGCCGTAGAGGGCGAGCTTGGGGACCGGGAGCAGCTCGTCGACGGGATGGGTCTCGTGCCGGGAGGAGCGCCGGGACGACTGCCGTGCGGAGTTCCGGAGGGACTGGGGGGACTGGGGGGAGATTCTTGCCATCTCTGCCTTGCCTTCGCGAGGTAGGTGAATGAGAGGGCCGCCGCCATCGGGTCCTGGGTGGCAGGACGAGGGCAGGCCGGCTCGTACCGAGCCGACGCCGGGCGGGGTAGCCGACACCACGTCGCTCTGCACTGCGCAATGAGTCCTGGATTGGCAGGACGCCCTTCGATCGATGCAGCGAATCCGTCTGTGATCATTGGATCCGAAGGGGGATTCGACCGGAGGGCGCTCACCATAGCCAACGGCCGTGTTGCCTCGCGAGTAACCGCCGGCCGCCGGCCTCCGCGCTGACGCGGTCCCCTACGGCGCCACGGGTGCGGCACCCGCCGGCGACCCGGCCTGCCGGGACGCCCGACGGCGCACCGCGTCCTCGTCGGTGTCCGCGTCGTAGGAGATCAGCTTCGGCAGCAGCGCCGCGAGCACGGCCACCGACGCCACGCAGGCCAGACCGCCGCTCCAGAACGCCGTCCGGGTGCCGGTCCAGCCGGCCATGGTGCCCGCCCGGACCTGGCCGAGCTGCGGGCCGGCGCTGTACGAGAGCACCTCGATCCCGGCCAGCCGTCCCCGCAGTCCCTCGGGGATGGTCTGGTTCCAGATGGTGGCGCGCCCCAGCCCGCTGAGCATGTCGCCGGCGCCCGCCACCGCGAGGCACAGCAGCACCAGCCAGATGTTCGCGAGCCAGCCCGCGGCCGCGATGGCCAGCCCCCACACCCCGGCCCCGCACACCACCAGCAGCCCGTGCCGGCGTACCCGTGAGGTCCAGCCGCTGGTGAGCCCCAGCACCAGGGAACCCACCGCTCCCGCCGCGTACATCAGGCCCAGGGCCCACTCCGCGTCGAGCTCGTCCGCGAGGAAGGGGAAGACGGCGTTCGGGAACGCGAAGAACATCGCCGCGAGATCGACGGCGTACGTGCCGAGCAGTACCGGACGGCTCCACGCGTAGCGCGCGCCCTCGGCGATCCCGCGCAGCGAGGGCCGCTCGGCGTCCTTCACGGGCGGAGCGGGCGCGAGCCGCAGGCACAGCAGTACGGAGACCAGGAACCCGGCGACGGTGATCGAGTAGGCCGCGGCGTACCCGGCGTACGCGACGACCAGGCCGGCCAGCGCCGGGCCCGCGATCGCACCGAACTGGTAGCGCAGCCCGTTGAGCGCGGCGGCGGCCGTCAGCTGCTCGTGCGGCACGATCCGCGCCATCAGCGAGTCCAGGGCCGGCCGCTGGAGTCCGGTCAGCGCCGAGACGCCTGCCGCCACCACGTACAGCGGCCACAACAGCGGGTCCGGCAGCAGCGCGTTCACCAGCAGGACCAGCGCGAGCACCCCGAGCCCGGCCTCGGTCAGCAGGATCAGCCGCCGCCGGTCGACGGCGTCGGCGAGCGCACCCCCGTACAGGCCGCAGACCACCAGCGGAACGAGCTCCACCGCGCCCATCGCGCCGACGGCCAGCGGCGAGTCGGTCAGGTGCTTGATCTGGAGCGGCAGCGCGATCATCGCCATGAACGAGCCGAAGAACGTCACCGTGCCCTGGTAGAACAGCAGCCGGAAATCACGGCCGGAACGCCAGGGGGTGAAGTCGGGCAGCACGGCGGCCCAGCGGGAAGTACTCACGAGGGGCCATCGTCCGTGCCCGGCTCCGGTCCGGCAACGGAATTATCCGCCCCGGACGGCCGAATCCGAGGCCGCGCACGTGCCGGCGGGGCTCCGCGGTGGCACCCATGGCTCATGCCGCCGGTGTCAGCGTTCCTTCGTACGGCCGCCTCGTACGCCTGGCGTCTGCTGGTCGTAGGCGCCGCCGTCTACGCGGTCTTCGCCGTCCTCGGCCGCTTCCACGAGATCGGCGTGGCGCTCTTCCTCGGCCTCGTCGTCACGGCGCTGCTCTCCAGCCCCACCCGGCGGCTGGCCCGCGTACTGCCCCGGTCCCTGGCGGTCGCCGTCTGCCTGCTCGGCAGCGCGGCGCTGCTGCTGGGCGCGCTGGCGCTGGTGGGCGAGGCGGTGGCGGGGGAGAGCACCACACTGGTGCGGGAGTTCCGCGCGGGCCTGGGCCGCATCGAGCGGTGGCTGGAGCAGCCGCCCTTCCGGCTCAACCCCGGGGCGCTGTCGGACGTGCAGTCCCGCGTCGGGCAGTACCTGTCGAGCCACCGCTCGACCCTGCTCAGTACGGCGCTCAGCGGAGCCGGCCACCTGGTGCAGGTGCTCACCGTCCTCGCCCTCGCCGTGTTCTCCTCCGTCTTCTTCCTGCACGGCGGCGACCGGCAGTGGGCCTGGTTCTGCGCGCAGCTGCCCGTGTCGGCCCGCGCACGGGTGGCGGTCGCCGGGCGCGCGGCCTGGCGCACCTTCACCGGCTACACCCACGGGATCGTGCTGGTCGCGGCGACGAACGCGGTCCTCGTCGGAGTGGCCCTGTACTTCCTCGGGGTCCCGCTGGCCGTCCCGCTGGCACTGCTGGAGTTCGTCGCGGCCTTCATCCCGCTGATCGGCTCCCCGGTCGCGCTCGGGGTCGCCGCGGTGGTCGCCCTGGCCGCGCAGGGGCCGCTGGTCGCGGGCGTGGTGGTCGCGCTGATCGTGGTCATCGGCCAGATCGAGGGGCACCTGCTGCATCCGCTGGTGATGAGCTGGGCGGTGCGGCTGCACCCGCTGGTGGTGGCGATCTCGGTGATCGCGGGCGCCATCGCCGCCGGAGTGGTGGGCGCGGTCGTCGCGGTCCCGCTGGTCTCGGTGACCTGGTCGGTGCGCACGGCCCTGCGCGATGCGGGCCCCCGGGATCTCGTCCTGACGGGCACCGCCCGTCGTGCACAATCGGCGGATGAGCGATGAAGACCCGTACCTCTGGCTGGAAGACATCACCGGCGAGGCGGCCCTCGGCTGGGTCCGCGAGCGCAACGAGGAGACCGTGGCCGCGCTGACCGGTACCCCCGCCTTCAAGGTGCTGGAGAGCGCGATCCGCGAGGTCCTCGACGACGACGGCCGGATCCCCTACGTCGTCCGCCGCGGCAGCCACCTCTACAACTTCTGGCAGGACGCCGACCACGTGCGCGGCCTCTGGCGGCGCACCACGCTGGAGGAGTACGTCAAGGACCGGCCCGTCTGGGAGCCGGTCCTCGACCTGGACGCCCTGGCCGAGGCCGAGGGGGAGAAGTGGGCCTGGGCGGGCAGCAGCGTCCTGGGCCCCGAGTACCGCCACGCCCTGGTGCTGCTGTCGCGGGACGGGGCGGACGCCTGCGTGGTGCGCGAGTTCGACCTGCGGACCCTGGAGTTCGCCGAGGGCGGGTTCGAGGTCGAGGAGGGCCGGACCACCATCGGGTGGATCGACCGGGACGAGGTCTGGATCGGGACCGACTTCGGTCCCGGCTCGATGTCCGGGTCCGGCTACCCGCTCCAGGTACGCCGCTGGCGGCGCGGCACGCCCCTGACCGGCGCCGAACTCGTCTACGAGGGCCGGGCCTGCGACCTCTCGGCCTCCGGCTGGCGCGACGACACCCCGGGCTTCGAACGGGACTTCCTCCACCGGCAGATCGACTTCTGGCACCAGGAGCTGTTCCTGCTCCCGCAGGACGGAGCGGCCGCGGAGCCCGAGAAGATCGAGGTGCCGGACGACGCCGGCGCCTCCGTCCACCGGGAGTGGCTGATCGTCGCCCCGAAGTCGCCGTGGCTCGGCCACGACGCGGGCACGCTGCTGGCCTTCGACTTCGACGCCTTCCGGGCGGGGGAGCGGGAGGCGGCGGTGCTGTTCACCCCGGACGGGCACACCGCGCTCGCCGGATGGAGCTGGACCCGCAACCACCTGATCCTCACCACCCGCGCCGACGTCTCCTCCCGGATGGAGATCCTGACCCCGGGACCGGGCCCCGACGGCTGGCGCCGGGCCCCGCTGGCCGGGGTGCCGCCGCTGTCCACGGCCTCCGTCACGTGCACCGACCCCGACGTCGGCGACGAGTACTTCATGAACGTCTCCGGCTACCTCCAGCCGTCCACCCTCTACCGGGGCACGGCGGGCGAGGACGAGGGCGCGGGCGAGAGCGTGAAGCGGGAACCGGCGCTCTTCGACACCGAGGGCCTCGCCGTACGCAGGCACTTCGCCCTCTCCGCGGACGGTACGAGGGTCCCGTACTTCGTCGTCGGGCCGGAGGACCGGCCCGGCCCCGGGCCCACGCTGATGTACGGGTACGGCGGCTTCGAGATCTCCATGGTCCCGCAGTACAGCGCGGTGACGGGCCGGGCCTGGCTCGCGCGCGGCGGCACGTACGTCGTCGCGGGCATCCGCGGCGGGCACGAGTACGGGCCGGACTGGCACAAGGCGGCCCTCGGGGCGAACCGGGTCAGGGCGTTCGAGGACTTCGCCGCCGTGGCCCGGGACCTCACCGCCCGCGGCATCACCACCCCCGCCCAGCTGGGGATCGAGGGGGGCAGCAACGGTGGCCTCCTCATGGGCGCGATGCTCACCCGCTACCCGGAGCTGTTCGGCGCCGTCGTCTCGCACGTGCCGCTGATGGACATGCTCCGCTTCCACCGGCTGCTCGCGGGCGCCAGCTGGACCGCCGAGTACGGGGACCCGGACAACCCCGCCGACCGGCCCCACCTGGAGGAGATCTCCCCCTACCACCGGATCCGGACCGGGGGCCCCGCGTACCCGCCCCTGCTGCTTCTCACCTCGACCCGCGACGACCGGGTCCACCCCGGGCACGCCCGCAAGATGGCCGCCCGGCTGCGCGAGTCCGGGCACCCCGTCCTGTTCCACGAGCACCTGGGAGGCGGCCACTCCGGGGCCACCGACCACGAGCAGACGGCGTTCAACGAGGCGCTCGTGCACACCTTCCTGTGGGAGCGGCTGACCCCGGGCGCCTGATGCTCCGGACCGGCCCTACGCGTCGCGCAGCGTCTCGACCCGCTTCTCGATCGCGGTGATCAGCGCCTCGACCCGGGCCAGGAAGATCTGTTCGTCCGTCACCTCGGCCAGCTCGCTGCTCAGCCGGGTGATGTGGGGGAACCCCTCGGCGTCGACCAGGCGGTACTCGCGGCTCCAGGAGGACTCGTCGGCCTCCCTGATGTCCGGGTCGAACAGCAGGTAGGCGGCTCGCTGGCCGACGAAGGCGAGCAGCGAGTCGCCGACCATCCGGTAGTGGACGGCGGCCTCCGCGCCGTCCAGACCGGCCTCCATGACGGCGCCGATGATGAGCTCGACGACCCGGAACTCGTTGGGCCTGCGCGTGGTCCGGCTGGCCATGACCGACCCGACCACCGGGTACTTGAGCGCGACCTCGAGGGAACCGGCCGCCAGGGCGCGCAGCCGGTCCTTCCAGCCGAGCCCCTCGGGGATGCTGTCGAGCACCTCCCCGAGGGTGCGGTCGGCCACGGAGAGCAGCAGCTCGTCCTTGTCGCGGAAGTGGCGGTAGATCGCCGTGGGGTCGGCGCCCAGTTCCTCGCCGAGACGGCGGACGGTGAAGGCGTCCTCGCTGCCGCGGGCCGCGATGCGCAGGCTCGCCTCGATGATCGCGTCGGGTGTGAGCTGACTGCCCGAGCGCTTGGACCGGGCGGGTGTGTCGGATGACTTCGGCATGGTGCGGCCAGTGTAACGATGTGGAACAGAGCGAGCGCAACACCGTTGACAACAATGTTGCGCTCCCGTTCACTCCTCCTCAACGAACACGCCGTGCGGGTCCGCCCGCCGAGCCGGAGGATGCGTCGATGGCCAACAACAGGCAGCGGACCGGGCAGCGGGCCGACACCGTCTTCGTCGGGGGGAAGGTCTTCACCGCGACCGGCCCGGCCCCCGTGGAAGCCGCCGTCGCCGTCGCGGACGGCCGGATCCTCGCCGTCGCCGACGCGGCGGAGGTGCGCTCGCTGACGGACGCCGGCACCGAGGTCGTCGACCTCGCGGGCGGGCTGCTCCTCCCCGGATTCCAGGACGCACACGTCCACCCGGTCGTGGCCGGGGTCCAGATGCTCGGCTGCGACCTCGGCGAGGAGCGGTCCATCGACGGCTACCTGGCCGTCGTGGCCGCGTACGCCAAGGACCACCCGGACGCGGCCTGGATCCGCGGCGGCGGCTGGTCGATGGACGTCTTCCCCGGGGGCACCCCCACCCGCGCCCTGCTCGACGCCGTGGTGCCGGACCGGCCCGTCATGCTCACCAACCGGGACGGCCACGGCGCCTGGGCCAACACCCGCGCCTTCCACCTCGCGGGCGTCGACCGCACCACCCCCGACCCGGCGGACGGCCGGATCGAGCGCGAGGCGGACGGCACCCCGGCCGGCACCCTCCAGGAGGGGGCCGTCGACCTGGTGGCCCGTCACGTACCCCTCGCCACACCGGACGAGGCCTACGCGGGCCTGCTCGCCGCGCAGGAGCACCTCTTCTCCCTCGGCGTGACCAGCTGGCAGGACGCCATGATCGGGGCCTTCCCCGGCAACCCCGACAACTACGGCGTCTACCTGCGTGCCGCACACGAGGGCGCCCTGCGCGCCCGCGTCGTCGGAGCCCTGTGGTGGGACCGCGAACGCGGCCTGGAGCAGATACCCGACCTGGAGGAGCGCCGCCGCACCGGCCGCGCGGGCCGCTTCAACGCCACCAGCGTGAAGATCATGCAGGACGGGATCGCCGAGAACTTCACCGCCGGCCTCCTCGAGCCCTACCTCGACGGCTGCGGCTGCGCCACCGGGAACTCCGGACTCAGCTTCATCGAGCCGGAGTTGCTGGGCGAGGCGGTGTCCCGGCTCGACCGCGCGGGCTTCCAGCTCCACTTCCACGCGCTGGGGGACCGCGCCGTACGGGAGGTGCTCGACGCGCTCACCGCGGCCCGGGCGGCCAACGGCGCCAACGACAACCGGCACCACCTCGCCCACCTGCAGATCGTCCACCCCGACGACATCGGCCGCTTCGCGAGCCTGGGGGCGGCCGCGAACATCCAGGCCCTGTGGGCCGCACACGAACCGCAGATGGACGAGCTGACGATCCCCTTCCTCGGCCCCGAACGGGCGGCCCTGCAGTACCCGTTCGGCGACCTCCAGCGGGCCGGAGCCCGGCTCGTCGCCGGCAGCGACTGGTCGGTGAGCAGCCCCGACCCGCTGTGGGGCGTGCACGTCGCAGTCAACCGCGTCGCCCCCGAAGAGGCGCCCCACCCCTCCGGCGCCCACCAGCCCTGCCCGCCGTTCTTCCCCGAGCAGGCCCTCACCCTGAGCCAGGCGCTCACCGCCTACACCGCGGGCAGCGCATGGGTCAACCACCTCGACGAGGTCACCGGCACCGTCGAAGCGGGCAAATGCGCGGACCTCGTCGTCCTCGACCGGGACCCCTTCGCGCACCCCGCCGAGGAGATCGCCGACGCCCGGGTGACCCGCACCTACATCGACGGCGAACTCGTCTACGCCGCCACCCGCTGAAGATCCGGACCACCCGGCCGCGGGACAGCCGCACCGCAGAGCCGCCGCCGGGCCACCGCACCGGCCGGCCGCCGAACATCCGAGCCGCCGGACCGCGGCCGGCCCCGGCCCCGGAGCACCACGTACCTCATCACGCTCACCCCTCAGGGAGCCAGCCGATGTCAACACCCCGATCGGGATCGCCGCGCAGCCGCGGGATCCGCCGGATCCGCCGTTTCCGTCAAGCCGCCGTGGCCGGGCTCGCCGCCGCCGCGGTGCTCGTCACCAGCGCGTGCAGCGGTACCGCGCACAAGACGGCGGACACCGCCACCGGCTACGAGATCACGGACCGGACCCCCGCCCCCGCCGGCGCCGTGGACTCGTTCACCTGGTCGATCTTCGCGGAGCCGGCCACCATCGACTACGCCCACGCCTTCGACTACCCGCCGAACCAGATCCTCTCCAACGTCTGCGAGAGCCTGCTCCGCTGGAACCCCGACCTGACGACCTCGCCGAACCTCGCGGCCTCGTACGCCAACCCCACCCCCACCACCTGGGTCTACCAGATACGCCCCGGCGTGCGCTTCCACGACGGGACCGAGCTCACCGCCGACGACGTCGTGGCCTCGCTGCGCCGCAACCTCGACCCGCAGACGGCCAGCGTCTGGGCCTACCCGTTCCGCAACGTCACCTCGATCGACCGGACCGGCCCGCTGGAGGTCACCGTCACCCTGGCGCAGCCCGACTCCACCTTCAACAAGTACCTCGCGGCCGGCCCCGGCACCGTGGAGTCCGCGGCCACCCTCGCCAAGTCCGGCCAGGACTACGGCAATCCGCAGACCGGCGTGAACTGCACCGGGCCCTTCTCCTTCGGCTCCTGGACCTCCGGCCAGTCGCTCACGCTCAAACGGTTCGACGACTACTGGAACCCCGAGCTCAAAGCCAGGTCCGGCCAGGTGAAGTTCGTCTTCCTCGCCGACCCCACCACCCGCGTCAACGCCTTCGAGAGCGGCGAGGTCGACGGCGGCTGGATGGTCCCGCCGAACGCCTACGCCGGGCTGCGCGCGAGCCAGGCCGGCAGCCTCTACTTCGGCCGCAACACCACGGTCGCCGACGAGGTCGTCGCCAACCTCGAGGGCCCCCTCGGCGACGCCCGGGTGCGCCGCGCCCTGCTCATGGCCATCGACCGCAAGGGCATCGTCAAGGCCGGAGCCGGCGGGGTCGGCGAGGTCGCCGACTCGCTGATCACCGACAACCTCTGGAACGACGCGCCCGCCGGGACCCGCGAGGCACTCCTGAAGGACCTGCCGAAGTACCCCTACGACCCGGCCAAGGCCAAGACCCTCGCCGCCGAGGCCGGAGTGTCCGGCCAGAAGATCGTGATCGCGACCAGCCCGCTCGACTCCCAGACCACCATCATCACCCAGGCCGTCGCCCAGGCCGCCACCGCCATCGGCCTGAAGCCGCAGATCGACTCCCTCTCCGCGGAGAAGTACACGACCCTCTTTACCGATCCGGCCGCACGCGAGGGCATCGACCTGTTCCTCACCTTCTGGTACACGTCCATCACCGACCCGCTCGACATGTACGGATCCCTGCAGACCGGCGCGTTCGGCAACTACGGCAACTGGTCGGACCCGGCGTTCGACGCCGCCGTCGACCGGGCCATCGGCACCTA
This sequence comes from Streptomyces sp. cmx-11-4, assembly GCA_049998195.1. Taxonomy (GTDB): domain Bacteria; phylum Actinomycetota; class Actinomycetes; order Streptomycetales; family Streptomycetaceae; genus Streptomyces. The sequence goes on along the minus strand of JAEBET010000003.1, from coordinate 370,311 downwards.
CGACCCGGCCGAGCACGCCAAGGCCAACGCCGAGGCCCAGGCCGTCGCCCTGCGGGAACTGCCCTGGCTGCCCCTGTACACCCAGCCCGTGAGCGTCTTCCTGGGCAAGCGGATCACCGGGGTCCAGCCGTCCATCGCCTACCTGTACTACCCGTGGGCCGCCGAGATCGGAGCCAGGGGATGACGGCCGCGGCAGCGCGCGCCGTCCGGGTCCTGCGCAAGCTGGCCACCATGGCAACGACCCTGCTGGTGACGTCCTTCCTCGTGTTCACGTCCCTGTTCCTGGCGCCCGGCGACCCGGCGAGCTTCCTCGTGAAGGGGCGCAGCCCCAGCCCGCAGGAACTCGCCGAGATCCGCCGCCAGTACGGCTTCGACGAGCCCTTCCTCGTCCGGTACGGCAACTGGCTCCAAGGGGTGCTGCAGGGCGACTTCGGCCGCTCCCACCTCTTCCACCAGGACGTCGCCTCGGTCATCTGGTCGCGGCTGCCCTCGTCCCTGCTGCTGATCGCGGTCTCCGCCCTGATGATCGCCGTGGTGGGCACCGGGGCCGGCATCGTGGGCGCGCTGCGCCGGGGAACCCGTACCGACCGGTCCCTGATGCTCCTGGTGACGGTGGGCGCCGCGGCACCCGCCTTCGTCGCCGCCCTGCTGCTCCGTTCCGTACTGGGCGTGCGGCTGGGCTGGTTCCCGACGATCGGCAACGGCACCGGCGTACTGGACCGCCTGCACCACGTGATCCTTCCCGCGGCAGCCCTCTCGGTGACCTTCATGGCGCTCGTGACCCGCGTGACCCGCTCGGCGATGCTCGACGAACTGCGCCGCGAGCACGTCGAAGTCGCCCTCAGCCGGGGAACACCGCGGCGCACCGTCATCCGGCGCCACGTCCTGCGCAACGCGCTGGGACCGATCGTGACCGTCTCCGCGCTCCTGGTCTCCGGAATGCTGGTCAGCACCGCGATCGTGGAAACCGCCTTCGGCATGTCCGGGGTGGGATCCCTGCTGGTCCAGTCCGTGGACCAGCTCGACTTCCAGGTCGTCCAGGCGATCGTCCTGCTGGTCGTGGCCGCGTTCGTCGTCGTCAACGCCCTCGTCGACCTCGTGCATCCGCTGATCGATCCGCGTCTGGCCGCGGCGGGGAGCGCACGATGAGCACGCTCGGCACCACGTCCCCGACGGCCCGCCGCCCCCTCACCCGGCTGCGGACCCTCGGCGGCAGCCCGCTGCAACGGGCCTGCCTGCTCCTCCTCGTCCTGTTCGTCCTCGTCGCCCTCCTCGCACCCTGGCTCGCGCCGCAGGACCCCACCTTCGGGCAGCTCGGCGACACCCTCCTGGGCCCGAGCGCCGACCACTGGCTCGGCACCGACCAGGGCGGCCGCGACACCTTCTCGGCGCTGATCGCCGGAGCGCGCACCAGCCTCGCCGGCCCGCTGGCCGTCGTGGTGTTCTCCACCGTCACCGGCATCGCCGTCGGCCTGTTCACCGCCTGGCGCGGCGGGTGGGTCGACGCCCTGGCCGGGCGGGTGCTCGACGTCCTGTTCGCCTTCCCCGCCCTGCTGCTGGCGATCCTCGCCGTGGCCCTGTTCGGCAAGGGGATGACGGCGCCCGTGCTGGCCATGGCGATCGCCTACATGCCGTACACCGCACGCCTGGTACGCAGCCTGGCCGCCGCGGAGAAGGCCCGGCCCTACGTCGCCGCCTATCAAGTACAGGGCCACTGCGCCCTGTTCGTCACCGTACGCAGGATGCTGCCCAACATCGCCCCGACCCTGCTCGCCCAGTCGACGGTGAACTTCGGATACGCCCTGCTCGACCTCGCCGCCCTCTCCTTCCTCGGGCTGGGCGTACAGCCGCCGACCCCCGACTGGGGCGCCATGATCAACCAGGGGCAGGCCGCCGTGCTCCAGGGACAGCCGCTGTCCGCGGTGGTGCCGGCCGTCGCCGTGGTCCTGGTCGTCGTCGCCTTCAACGTCGTCGGGGAAGACCTCGGCGACCGCCTCGCGGGGAGGGACCGCGCATGACACTGCTCGCCTACGACGGCCTCACCGTCACCCTGCCGACGATGGCCCGCCCGATCCTGGACGGCATCGCACTGAACGTCCGCGCCGGGGAGATCGTCGCCCTCGTCGGGGAGTCCGGCTCGGGGAAGTCGGTCACCGCCCGCGCCGCCCTGGGCCTGTTCCCGGCGGGCGCCGACATCGCCGGCAGCGTTCGCGTCGACGGCACCGACCTGGTCGGCGCCGGTCCCGCGAGCCTGCGCGAGGTGCGGACGCACAAGGCCGCGATGATCTACCAGGACCCCCGGGCGGCCATCAACCCGGTACGCCGGGTAGGGGACTTCCTCACCGAGCCGCTGCGCCTGGTCCACGGCTGGTCCAAGGCGCGGGCGAACGCCCGCGCCGTCGACCTGCTCGGCGCGGTCGGCCTGTCCGACCCCGCCCGGCACCTGAACCAGTACCCGCACGAGCTCTCCGGCGGCATGCTCCAGCGCGTCGTGATCGCCGCGGCCCTCACCGCCGAGCCCCGGCTGCTGCTGTGCGACGAGCCGACGACGGCCCTGGACGTCAGCACCCAGGCGGAGATCCTGGCCGTCCTGGGACGACTGCGGCGCGAACGCGACCTGGGACTGCTCCTCATCACCCACGACATCGAGCTCGCGGCCGCCGTCGGCGACCGGATCTACGTGATGTACGCCGGCCGCATCGTGGAGGCCGCGCCCGTCGCGGAACTCTTCGCCGCCCCCCGGCATCCGTACACGGCGGGCCTGCTGGGCTCCTCCCCGCCCCTCCACGGCCCCGCCGGCCGCCTGACCCCGATCCCCGGAGCCCCGCTGGGACTGCTCGAATCGGCTCCGGGCTGTGCCTTCGCACCGCGCTGCCGGTTCGCCGAGACCGGCCGCTGCGACCAGTCCCCGCCCGGGCTCGAGCGGCACGGACCGGCCGAGGTCGCCTGTCACCGCGTCGCCGAACTCAGCCTCAAGGAGGACCGTTGACCACCGAACCCGGCCCGGAACTGCTCAGGGTGACCGGCCTGCGCAAGACCTACCGCACCGGCGGGACGGAGGTCGTCGCGGTCGACGGCCTGTCGTTCCGCCTCCCGGCGGGCGGAGCACTGGGCATCGTCGGCGAGTCCGGTTCCGGGAAGACCACCACGGCCCGGATGCTGATCGGCCTCGAACGCCCGGACGCCGGCGAGATCCTCGTCCAGGGCAAGCCGCCGGCCGCGTCCGTACGGGGCAAGGCGGCTCGCCTCGCCCGGGCCAAGTCCGTCCAGATCGTCTTCCAGGACCCCTACCTCTCCCTGGACGCCCGGATCCCCATCGGCGCGACCATCGACGGGGTCCTGCGCCTGCACGGACTGCGCGACCGCGCGGCGCGGGCCGACCGGGTCGGGGAACTGCTGGCCCGGGTAGGCCTCGGCGACCGGGAGGCGGCCGCCCTGCCGCGCAGCCTGTCCGGCGGGCAGCGCCAGCGCGCCGCGATCGCCCGGGCCCTGGCGGTCGAACCCGCCGTCCTGGTCCTGGACGAGGCGGTGTCCGCCCTGGACGTGTCCGTGCAGGCGCAGGTGCTCAACCTGCTGGCGGACATCCGGCGCGACACCGGTATCGGGCTGGTCTTCGTCAGCCACGACCTGGCCGTCATCCGCTACGTCTGCGACGAGGCGCTCGTCATGTACCGCGGGCGGACCGTGGAACACCGCCCGGTCGCCGACCTCCTCACCAGCCCCCGGCACCCCTACACCCGGCTGCTGCTGGCGTCCGTGCCCCGTCCGGGCTGGGACCCCGACAGCATCAGCCGCCGACGCCGCGAGGCCCTCGTCACCACCGCAGCGACGCCGCCACCGGCAGGTGGTCACTAGCGGTGGCCGGAAGGGTCCAGGCGGAGACCGGGGTCAGCTCCCGGACCAGGATCTGGTCGATGCGGGCGACGGGGAACCGCGCGGGCCAGCTGAAGCCGAAGCCCGCGCCCGCCACCTCCTGCGCCGAGCGGAAGCGGCCCGTCACCGGCGCCAGCGCCCGGTCGTCGGTGGTGCCGTTGAAGTCGCCGAGCAGGAGCGTGCGACCGGCCGGGGCGGAGGCCAGCTCCGCGTCCAGCCGGCCCGCGGCCTCGTTGCGGCGGCCGGTGGTGAAACCCGAGCCGAGGCGGACCCGTACGGAGGGGAGATGGGCCACGTAGACGGTGAGCGGGCCCCCGGGGGTCTCGGCGGTGGCCCGCAGGGCACTGCGCCACGGTACGAGCGGCACCCCGGCCGTGTCGCGCAGGGGGTAGGTGCTCCACAGGCCGACCGTGCCCTCCACCGCGTGGTACGGATGGGTCGCGGCGAGCGTCCGCTCGTACGCGTGCAGCGCGGGCCGGGTGAGTTCCTCCAGCGCGATCAGCTGTGCGCCGGAGGCGGCGAGGGCGCGGGCGGTGCCCGCCGGATCGGGGTTCACGTCGTCGACGTTGTGGGTGACGACGGTGAGGTCCGCCGGGCCGCCGGTCCCCCGGTCGAGGAACGTGGCGCCGTGGACACCGGCCCAGGTGACCGCGGGCAGCAGGACCGCGGCCAGCGCCACCCGGGAGCGGCGCAGCAGCGCGGCGGCGAGCAGCGCAACGACCGCCGCGGCGGTCCAGGGCAGGAAGGTCTCGACGAGGCTGCCGAGGTGGGGGCCCCGGTCCGGGATCCAGCCGTGCAGCAGCATCAGCAGCGTCACGAGGACGGCGAGGGCGGCGATCAGCCGGCCTCGGCGGACGCGCGGGACGCGGTCGAAGCGGGGGAGGAACCGGCGGCGCCGCGGGGCCGCCAGCGTGACTGCGTGCACGTTCATGACCTCGAGGACGTCCGCAAGGGGGTTCGAGGTTCTGCCCGTGGGCACTGCGGTTCTGCCCCCGGCCACCGCCGTGGGACCGACCGCTACCCGGAGGTCCGCTCGGTGCCCTGACCCGGGGCGCGCATCCGCCGCGCCCGTCGTCGCCGCAGCAGGAGGCCGCAGGCCGCGCCGGCCAGCGCCGCCGCGGCCACGCCCGCCGTGGTCCACCAGACGGTGTGGTCCCGGTTCCCGGCGGGCGGGGTGGCGGAAGCCGCGGGGGTTCCGGAGGGTTCGGGGGCGGATGCCGGTGCCGGTGCGGATGCCGGTGCGGTCGGCGCCGGTGCCGGTGCCGAGGCGCCGGTGGTGGGCACCGGGTCCACCACGGGTACGGCGACCGCGAGTTCGCCGTGCCCGAGGGCGGGGAACCCTACGTCGACGGAGACCTTCCAGGCGCCGGGCGGCAGTGTCTCGGCGGTGGTCCAGCCCGCGGGGCCGGCCGCGACGTCGCGGATCAGCCGCCAGGGTCCCGCCGTGCGGGAGCCGTCGGCGCTGACGGCGTTCACGGTGGCGGCGACGGCCTCGTCGACGGCGTCCCCGTCGTTCTCCCAGGTGATGTCGGCGGTGACGTGGCCGTCCCGCTGCCCGGTCACCGTCACCTTCACGGTGTCGCCGTGGGCGTGGGTCACGGTGGGGGTCAGGAACATGAGGCCGACTGCGGCCAGCAGGGCCGGAAAAGCGATTCGTATGCGCATGGTGGCGGTGCTCCGGGTGGCTGGGGTGAGAGGACCGGCGGACGGCCGCGTGGTGCGGCCGTCCGCCGGGGGTGGGCCGGCCCGGGCGGTCGGTGACCGCCCCTCGCCGGTCAGCGGGCCGGTCGACGGGTCGGTCAGCCGGCCTTCTGGACGGTCCACGCCTGCGTGGCGCGGCCGTCCGTACGCTGGAGGTCGAGCAGCCAGTTCCCGTAGTAGGGGCGGTTGCTCACGGTCAGCGCGAAGGCGCCGCTCGGGTCCGTGACGGTGACCGCGCCACCGCGGGACGTCAGCTTCCAGGCCTGTGCACCGTTCGCGCCGCAGGTCTGCTGCGCGACCCACATGCCCGCGGCGGGGGCGGCGCCCGGCTGCAGGCACTTGCCGGAGACCGCGGACCGGATGCGGACCTGCCCGCTGCCCGCGTCGTCGAAGTACCACTGCTGCTGGGCGTATCCGTTGGCCCGTGCACCGACGAGCACGGTGCCGTCCGCGCTGCGGCCGCCCCACACCTCGGCGTTCATGCCGGTGCTGCCGTTGCCGAGCAGGTACTTGGTGTTCGGGGTGGTCGCACCGCCGCCCGCTCCCGTGGTGCGGAAGGAGGCGGCCTTGCCCGGTCCGCTGTCACGGCCGGAGGCGTCACGGACCGAGACGGTGACCGTGTACGCGGTGTTGGGCTGGAGGTTGTAGATGCGCAGCGCCTGGGACTGCACCCAGGCCAGGTGCTTGCCGCCCAGCATGACCTGGTACCAGGCGGCGCCCTCGACCTTGGGCCAGCTCACCACGACGGAGTCTGACTGGATCTGAGCGGCCGTCACGGCCGGTCCGCCGGTGGGCTTCTTGGTCGGTGTCGGCGTGGGCTTCTTGGTCGGGGTGGGGTTCGGGTTCGGACCGGGGTCGGTGCCGCCACCCCCCTTGGCGCGCATCAGGAACTGGTTGTCGGCGATGTTCCAGTGCGTGGCGAGGTAGCTTCCCGCCTTCGGACTGGTGTGGAAGTAGTCGTCGTGGTTGCAGTCCAGGATGTTCTCGGAGGCCTGGTTGGTGCAGATGTTGCGCATCTGCGGGTAGTACGGCGTGTCCGAGTAGCACATGACGTCGAACTCGTCGGTGCAGTGCGCGCCGCGGCTGGTGTTCGGGGCGCTGTTGTTGACCGCGCCCAGGTTGTGGCCGAGTTCGTGCGCGGCGGTGTGCCCGCCCCAGCAGCCGGAGTCCGTACGCCCGTACGAGGGGCCGAAGTTGCTCAGGTTGGCCTGGCCGGGGCGCTCGTCGCCGTTGAAGGTGCCGATGCCGCAGTAGACCTGGCTGTCGGCGAAGATCATGTACTTGCGGTCGCGGCGGTCGAGCCCCTTGGCGGCGAGCGCGGCGTTGGTCGCGCTGAACTCGGCCAGCGCCGAGGCCGGGAGCTCGATGTTGAGCACCGTGGGGGTGCAGTCGGCGGCCGTCACGTAGCGGATGTGCCGGACCCCGCCGGTCTCCTTGGCGCTCGCCGCGTAGATGAGGTCGGCGTCGGCCGCCCACTTGCGGAACGAGGCGACGTACTCGGAGTAGCGGTCGCGGCCGGGAGCGTGGACGTAGACCACCTGGACGCGGTTGCCGGTGCTGCCGTCGCCCTCGCACTGGACGGTCTGGCCCGCGGGGCCGGCGGCGACGGCCTGGCCGCCGGCGGCCGGGGCCGCGGGGGCGGGCGCCTTCGCGGAGGCCGCGGCGGCGTCGGCGGCGGGCGCGTCCTGAGGACGCCCGCCGCCTTCCGTGGTTGCCGGGTCGTCGGTCGCGGGCCGGGCCGGATCGGCCGCAGGGGCCGAGGCCTTGACGGCGGGTGCGATGTCCTTGGTGATGTCGACGCCCTTGGGCGGGGCGTCGGGGCCGTGGGTGCAGTGGCCGGCGCCGGTGCGGTAGACGCCGACGCACTTGTCGCCCTTCGGCGCGACCTCGAGGCCGTCGTAGATCATGCCGCGGGCGCCCTCGTTGGCGGGCGCGCTCGCGATGGGCTCCGGCTCCTGGTCGCGGGCGGGTGCGGCCGCCGGCGCCGCGGCTTCGGCTGCGGCGGCCTCCGCGGGGGCCGCGGCCTGGGCCCCGTCGCCGCTTCCGGAATACGCGATGCCTCCGGCGATCACCGCCGCCGTGGCCATGGCGGCGGTGAGGAGTATCAACCGCCGGGGTTTGCGACGGTGTTCGGTCCGTCTGCGCCGTCCTGTCATGGGCACCTCAAATCGAGATCGGAACACTGGGTGCGCGGAAGCCTGCCAGACGAATGCGCCGGAGAATTCGGACAAAGAGGAGCGCGCTTCGAGAAATCGTTCCGTTACCTGTCGGTTGAATTTGACGAACCATCAATAATCAATAAAACAGGCATAGTTACGCGCGTCGCTGATGATTGGTCCAGGCCTTCAAGGGGGAGTCGTTATCAAATCGAGATATGAACCGGAGCCTTGTTGACGGGAATTCAGTCAGGTATTCACCCAATAACTACCTGTCGAATTGCCTTCGTTACGACCCGTGAGGAACCGTCCGCATCCCCCTGCTAGCCGCCGACAACGGGACAATCGGTGCTCCGGCCCAGCCGATAGGGTGCTGCCCCCGCTCGACGGAGGTACGCCGATGAACCCCGAGACCGAACCGCTCGCCGCCTGGGCCACGATCGCCGCGCTGGCCGCCCGCTTCGACGCCTCCGACGCCGAGCAGGGGCTGAGGCCGGAGGAGAGCCACCTGCTCCAGGTGCTCAAGATCGGAGAGGAGTTCGGCGAGGCGGCCCAGGCCGTGATCGGTGCCAAGGGCACCAACCCCCGCAAGGGCCGCTCCCACAGCTGGGAGGACGTCCACGACGAGGTCTGCGACGTCGTCATCACGGGCATGGTCGCCCTGGCCCGGATGCGCCCCGACGCCGCCGCCTACTTCGCCGACCAACTGGCCTTGAAGGCGGCCAAGTTCCTGCCCGCTCCGGTGGCGCCGCCGCCTCGGCGGGGCGCACCGCTGCCAGAGTGACCTCCGGCGCCGAGGACGGCCGCGTCTTCGGCGTGGCAGACCACCCTCGGCACGGTCGAGACCGGCCGGATCGCCCACCTCACCGTCGTGGACGGCGACCCCTTCACCGACTTCGCCGACCCGATCCGCGTACGGGCGACCGCGCGCGGCGGGATCGTCGCTGAACGCGGCACGCTGGAGCGGGCCTTCACCCGGCCCGCCGCCCCCGATGCCCTCCGCGCCCCTGCCGCACCCGACGAGGATCTGGAGCACCGCCCTGCACCCGATGCTCCGCGACGGCTGATGTACGGACGCCGGCTAGCCGAGCGGCAGGAGTTCGGGGCGCTTCGCGGTGCGGCCGTCGCCGGAGGAGCGGCCGCGCAGGCGGCGGCCGATCCACGGGCCGAGGAACCCGGCCGCCCAGCGCAGTTCGGCTCCGGCGGCCTGCAGGAGGCCGGGCACGGCCCGTGGCGGCAGGGGGAGGGTCCAGGAGTCGTCGCTGCCGGGGAGGCGGACGGCCTCGGCGAGGGCGGCGGCGATCCGCGCGTGGCCGACGGGACTGACGTGGAGGCGGTCCGCGGTCCACAGCCGCGGGTCGGTGGCGACGGGCTGCGCGGCGATCTCGGCGACCGTGACCCCGTGCCGGGCGGCGGCGGCGCGGACGCGGTCGTTGAGGCCGGACAAGCGGGAGGCGAGCGGCCGGGCCAGCGGTGCGATCTCGCCCAGGTCGGGGAAGGTCACGGTCACCACGCGGGCCCCGGCTGCCGTGAGTGCGGCGAACATCTCCTCGAGGTGCCCGGCCACCTCCACGGCGTCGAACCGGGGCCGGAGCAGGTCGTTCACCCCGGCGACGACGGTGACCAGGTCGGGGCGCAGGGCCAGGGCGGGCGCCAGCTGCTCGGCGCGGACCTGGCCGGCCAAGCGCCCGCGCACGGCGAGGTTGGCGTAGGTGAGCCCGGGGCTGACGGCCGTGAGGTGTTCGGCGAACCGGTCGGCGAAGCCCCGCAGTCCGGTGGTGTCGTCGCCGTCGCCGATCCCTTCGGTCTGGCTGTCGCCCAGGGCGACGTAGCGCAGGTACGCACCGTCCGTCACGTGAGGCCGTCCTTTCCTCCGGTCAGCCGCGCCTTCAGGGCGGCCGCGGTCCGCAGGCACCAGTCGCGGTGGCCCTGTTCGAAGGCCACGCCGCGCAGGCACGTCAGGTAGCCGCCGATCCGCTCGCCGCTCCGGAGGAACTCCTCCTCGTCCGCGTCGCCGCGCATCCGCCGCAGCAGGGTGTCCAGCACCTCGATCTTGGCCTCGGCGGCGAGCGCCCGGGCTTCGAGCTGTTCGATCACCGGCCGGGTGCCGATCCGGTCGGCGGTCTGCACCTTGACGAGCAGGTCGTCGCGGATGACCGAGGGCTTCGCCGCGCCCGCCGCGAACTCCTCCAGCGCGGCGCGACCGGCGTCGGTGACGTGGAAGAGGCGCTTGTTCGGCCGGGTCTCCTGGACCACCTGCCGGCCCGCCACCAGGCCTTCCTGCTCCAGCTTGGCCAGCTCGGCGTACAGCTGCTGGGGGAGCGCGTGCCAGAAGTTCGCGACGCTGACGTCGAACACCTTGGCCAGCTGGTACCCGCTGTACTCGCCGTCGAGCAGCGCCGCCAGCACGGCATGTCGCAAGGCCATCGCCGCAGCCCCTTCCCTCGCCTCGTCCGTCCGGTGCATCATACTCAAGAAAGTGAGTAGTCATATCCTTGAGTATCAGGAGGAGTCATGGAGACTGCCGAACGCTTCCGCGCCGCCGTGGAGAAGCGCGATCTCGCCGCGCTGGACGACCTGTTCACGCAGGACATCCGGTTCTACAGCCCGGTGAAGTTCGCCCCGTTCGAGGGAAAGCCGATGGTGCTGGGACTCTTCGGCGTCCTGCTGCGCGTGTTCGAGGACCTCCGCTACATCGGCCACCTGGAGGGCGCGGCCGAGACCAGCGCCGGCGGCGCGCAGGCCCCCTCGGCGATCCTGCCCTTCCGGGCCGTGGTGGACGGCAAGCAGATCCACGGGATCGACCTGCTCCAGCTCGACGGGGCGGGCCGGGTCAAGGAGTTCACCGTGATGGTCCGCCCCCAGTCCGCCGTGCAGGCCCTGAGCCAGGCGGTCCTGGCGGGCCTGGTGGCCGACGGGCTGGTCCCCGACCCCGCCGCCTGATCCCCGAGACACCCCCTAAGGCCTCTTCTCGCCGTCGGCGAGGATGAGGTCGGCGGCGTAGTGCGGGCACGCCGCCGTGTGCCAGGTCACCGACAGCGAGTCCGCCACGGCGCTCAGGGTCCGTGCGACCCCTTCCTTGTCGGTGGCCCGGCAGTACGGGCAGACAACGGTCTTGGGGCGCAGAAAATCGAGCATGATCACGTCCTTCCCGCGGGCAGTGTGCGCACGGACTGGTCCAGAAGTATCAAATCCCGGCGCCATCGGGTCGCGATACCCACGAGTACGCACAAACCGTTCTCGTCGGAATCCGCGGCGGGGCTGTCAGTGGTGCCTGGCAGGATCGGAGGCATGAACCTTCCCGTCCCTCTTCCGTCGGAACCTCACAGGTCACAGGCGTACGCCGACTGGGTGCGCGCCCACGACCCGGGCGCGGAAGCCGCCGCGGCCGGCCTGCTCGCCGACGTGGGCGACCGGGTGTCGCGCGCGTACCCGAAGGCCGGCCGCGCCCTGGACGGGATGGGGCACCTCGCCCGAGGGCTGCCGCCGGCCCATCTGCCCTGGTTCTGGGACACGATGGCCCACCGCCTCATCTCCTGGGACCTGAAGGCCGCCGGACGCGCGTACACCCTGGCCCGCGCCGCCGAGCGGGAGCACGCCCTGCCCGTCGACGCCGCCTGGCGCCGGAAGAACGCGCTGCTGCTCGCCCGCGCCGGCGCCCTGCCCGTCAAGGAGTTGAGCGGACACCAGGGATGGCTGGCCGCGGAGCTGGACCCCGCCGACGCGCACGCGGAGTACGTACGGGTCCTCACCGCCTGGGCGGCCTCGCCCGGAGAACCGCCCGCCGATCTGGCCCGCAGGGTCCGGGCGTCGGCCCGCGCCGCCGCGCTCGATCCGGCCGAGGAGGCACGGGTGCTGGCCCCGCTGATCGGCGCGGCGCGCGGGAAGTCCGTACCGGACACCCTGCTCGACGCGGTCGCCGCGCTGCTGACCGACCACCCGCAGGACGACGAGGTGAACGCCCGGCTGCTGGAGGTGTTCCCGGAGTCGAGGAACGACGCGGCGGCCTGGCTGCGGCTCCTGCTGCGCTCGGGCGCGGCCGACGCGGTGGCCGCCGGGCGGATCACCCCGGAGGGCGGCCTCGCCGCCTGGCTGGGGCGCTACACCCGCGCCTACTCCCACCGCAAGGAGCCGTACGGGGGCGTGTCCCGCCAGCCGATGCCCCCCGAACTGCTCGACCTCGTGGCCCGGTTCGCGCCCCGGCTGCGCGCGGCCGGACAGCCGGTCCGGCTGCACGAGGACCGCTATCGCTGGCCCGGCCTGGACGCGGACCTGTTGGACCTCTGCCTCGCCGAGGAACTCGGGGTGGAGGACCCGGGCGAGGCGGTCCGGCTCCATTTCTGGGGCGAGCGGTCGCGGCGCGACCTCAAGGCCCTCGCGGCGGACCCGGTGTTCGGGCCGCGCCTGGAGGGCACCGTGCACGCCGGACTGCGGGGCGCGGGCACGGCGATCACCCGGCTCCCGGAGAACGCGGGCATCGCCGCCGAAGTGCACACCAGGATCGAGAGCCTGATCGGCGCGCTCGCGGGCGGCGGACTGGCCGCGGCGGACGAGGCCGTCGGCGAACTGCGCGACCTGCTGGACCGGCCGACGGCCACGGCCCTGGACGGCATCGAGGAGGTGCTGGCCTCCCTCGACCTGACGGGCTCGCTCGCGCGCACCCTGCGCGCCGGACTGCCCGAGGAGCTGGGCTGGCCGGCCCTGGACACGGCCCTGGCCGGCTTCGCCCCCGGCGAGCTCGCGGGCGTCACCTGCACCTGGCCCGTCCTGACGCTCTACGGCCGCGAGAACGCCGTCGCCGTCGACCCCTCGGGCGTGCGCGCGGCCCGCGCGTTCCGGCTGCCGGAGGAGTCCACGCACCACACGGTCCACTTCGCGGGCGGTCAGTTCCTGGTGAGTTGGACCACGGACCCCCAAAGCCCCTTCGCCACCCACGCCTTCTGGACCGGCAGTCCCGAGGAGGTGTTCCAGCCGGAGCAGCCACGCGGGCTGCGGCCGTATCTCAGCAGCATCCAGGGCGGGCTGGGATACCAGTTCGAGAGTGCGGACGGCGCGGGCAGGCACGACGGCCAGGGGGTCCTGCGGCCCGGCGGCCGCGAAGGCATCCGGCACCACGACTACCAGATGGGCGACGGCGCCGGCATCTGGAGCTCCGAGGTCTTCGCATCGGGGGACGACTGGGCCCGCGTCGACCCCGTCACCGGAGCGCGCGGCGCCGAGCCCACCCTGCCCGAGTTCCACCGTACGGCCGAGGTACCGTCCGGAATGGCGCTCTTCCGGGACCAGTTGACCCTGGCGGCCCTGCCGGAGGGCGCACCCGCCTCGCCCCTGGGCCAGGACGGGACGCTGACGGGCTGCCGGGTGCTGTACCGCACGCCGTACGCGGGGCCTTCGCCGACCGACTTCCTGCTGGAGGGGATCGACGGCCGCCGCGCCCGCTACCGCAGCGGGCGCCCCGGCCGCCGCCCCTGGGGCATCGTCCGGATGCCCCAGGGAGGCGAGGACGCCGTGCTCGCGGGCGAGGCGGCCATCCGCTGCCACGCCGCCGAGGACGGCTCCCTGCTGTGGGAGGTACACGGCCTCCACGGCCCCGACCGCTCCTACCGCGACCGGCCCTCCTCCCACAGCGTGGGCCCGGTCCCGCCGCCCGCCTACTGGCACTTCCTCAGCCCCCGCGACGAGCCGTCCTCCAAGGCACTGCGCGCGATCGGAGACGAGGCCGTACGGGCCCTCCTCGACGCGGACGGCGAAGCGGGCGTGCGCGCCGCGATCGCCCGGGAGCTGCCCGAGGTGACCGAGCCGCGCGTGGTGGACGGAGTCGTCCGCGCCGCGCTGCTCGCCGCCGACGTCCGGCGGCGGCGCGAGGAACTGTCCCGCCGCGTCGGCATTATGCGGTCCGGACCGGTGGTGCGGCTCGCCGCGCCCGTCGCGGACGCCGTCCTGACCCCCGCGCTCGGCGGGCTGCTGCCCGAGCACCGTCCGTACGGGGCCCACGTGCCCGGGCCGCACCCGGCGACCCTGACGGCGCTCGCCGCGGACGGCCGCCACCTGCGGGGCGAGATCGACGACGAGACGCGCCGGCTGGCCCCGCCCGCCGCCCCGGCGGACTGGGCCGTACTGCTGGGCGGCATCGACGCGGTGGCCTGGCGGGCCGCCGTCGACACCACCGCCGAGGCGGAGCGCGCGGCGCTGGCCGCCCTGCTGGAGACCTGGAGCGGCCAGCCGTACGCCGAGCCCGGCAGCCGGTGGCGCACCGGCCGGACGCCCGAGCCCGAGCTGGCCCGCTGCCGGGCGGCAGGACGTCCGGTGGCCTCCGGCCCCGAACGCGGCGGCCTGGCCCGCTTCGTGCAGGCCGCGGCCGACCCGGCGCCCGGGGCCGACCCGGCGGCCGGGGTCGGACCCGGGCCGGGCACCGAGGACGGGGGCCCCGGGTACGAAACCGTCACCATCGGCCGGGACGACGCGGCGCGGCTGCCCCGGCTGCTGCGCCTGGTGGCCGAGCGGGGACCGCTCGCGCCGCCGCCCGAGGCGCTGGACCTGTTCTCGCGGCGTACGGGTGTCCGGCGTCCGATCGCCGCCCTGGTGCTCGGCGGGCTGCCTCGGCGGGCGAACCACGACGAGCACCTGAAGCTGCTGCGCGCGGCCCCGTACAAGGCCAACCAGGCCATGGCCCGCCAGTACGACGACTTCTGCCACCGCCTGGGCGACACCGGTCGGCGCGCGGTGCTCGCGGCGGGCATGCCGGAGGACCCAGCCGAGCTGTGGGTGGAGGGTGCGGTGACCGCGGCGGCCGAACGGATGGCCGCGGCCTGGGCGGAGCGGCTCGGCACCACCCCGTATGTGGACGAGGAGCTCGCGGGCGCGCTGGAGGCCGATCTGGGCCTGGGTGACGGCTGGGCCCGCGCCCTCGCGGCCGCGGGGGCCACAGCCGCGGGGGCCACAGCCGCGGGGGCCACAGCCGCGGGGGCCGCAGCCACGGGAGCCGTCGCCACGGGAGCCGCGGACGCCGGGGCCCCGGGCGGCGCCGGGTACGTCCTGGTGGGTAGCCGGAGCGGCGGACTCAGCCTGCACCACGCCGAGGCGGACGGCAGCGCCGGCCGTCGGGTGGGCGTCGCCGGGCCCTTCCCCGCCGAGCCCGCGTCCGTCGTGGCCTGGGCGCTGACGGAGCGTCCGGTCGGTGATCCGGCGGTGCGGGCCGCCGCCGCCCTGTACGGCACCCTACGGGCGCGGCTGGACGCCCCGGGGACGCTGATCCCGCTGTGCTGGAACGCGGCGCTGGGACGCGCGGCGGCCGAGGACCCGGCTTTCCTCCCGTACGCGGGCACCGTGCTGCCCTGCCCGGAGCCGCCCTACCGGGAGGACACCGAGCCGTCCGTGGCCTACGACGACGGGCTGTTCGTCGTCGCGTCGCCGGGCCGTGACGTGTTCCTGCGCCCGGCCGCTCTGGCCGATCCGGACCGGGTGGACCGCGCGGTGCGGCTCTGCGGCGAACTGGGCCTGCCCGGCGTGCTGGAGGCCGTCCGGCGGATCCAGGCCGTGTGCGGCGGGGGACTGGCCCGGATGGTCGCCCGCGCCGCCTCGACGCCCGTGCCGCCGGGTGGCTACGAGCTGAATCCGGCGCTGAGCGTCCCGGAGCTGGTCGCCGAGGTCGCGCGCGCCCTCGTGGTCGGCGCGGACGCCGCCGCCCTCCACCTCCAGCTCCTGGCCCTGGCCCGGCCCACGGACCGGGGCGTCCGCCGCTGGAACGGCTGGACTCCCGCCCGCCACAAGGCGGCCCAGGCGGAACTGGAGGCGGCGGGCGCGATCCACACCGGCAAGCGGGCCCGCGCGGGACGGACGGCCTTCGTCCCGGGCGAGTGGGCGGAGTTCAAGGCACCCCACCTGCCGCTGGAGACCGCCAAACTCCCCGCCCACGGGGTGTCCGCCGACACCTCGGACTGCCAGGGCCCGTTCATCCGTCTCCTGTCGCCGGTCCCCGCGCACGAACTGTTCGCGCTGGCCTGGGCGCGGGCCGACGGAGGCTGACCCGCGGTCAGGCCCGGCGGCGTACGCGCAGCACGTCCGCCGTCAGGTCGTCCTCCAGGCCGAGGCCGGCCCGCGCGAGCTCCGCGGCCGGCTCCTGCGTGGTCACTGGCGATGTCAGACACATCTCCGGGTCCGAGTGTGGTGGGCACACACATGGGAGCGGTGCGGGGCCGTCGCGCATGATTCCGGCCATGACTAGCGGAATCACTCCCGCGTTCGACGGGACAGCAGGGGCCGGCCTGGCGGGCCGCACCGCCATGGTGACCGGGGCCGGCAGCGGTATCGGGCGCGCCTGCGCCACGGCCCTCGCCGCGGCCGGGGCCCGCGTCCACGTCGTGGACATCGACGCCGGGGCGGCCACCTCCGTCGCCCGGCAGATCGGAGGCACCCCGCACGTCGTGGACCTGGCCCAGGGCGGCCTCGTGGAGGGGCTGCCGGCCGACATCGACATCCTGGTCAACAACGCGGGCCTCCAGCACGTGGCGCCGCTGACCGAGTTTCCCCCGGACCGCTTCGAGCTCATCCAGAAGGTGATGGTCCACGCCCCGTTCCTGCTGCTCCGCCGGACACTGCCGCACATGCGGGCACGGGGCTGGGGCCGGGTCGTCAACATCTCCAGCGTCCACGGCCTGCGGGCCAGCGCGTTCAAGGCCGGATACGTGACGGCGAAGCACGCCCTGGAGGGGCTGAGCAAGGTCGCCGCCCTCGAAGGCGCTCCGCACGGCATCACCAGCAACTGCGTCAACCCGGGCTACGTGCGCACGCCTTTGGTGGAGCGGCAGATCGCGGCCCAGGCCGCCGCACACGGCATCGACGCCGACCAGGTGGTCGGCGAGGTGATGCTCAGCCGCTCCGCGGTCAAGCGGCTGATCGAACCGGAGGAGGTCGCCGCCGTCGCCGTATGGCTCTGCGGACCCCACACCGGCTACATCACCGGCGCCTCGATCCCCTTGGACGGCGGCTGGACCGCCGCCTGAACACCGCTCCGCGCACACCTCCCCTCCCGCTCCCCTCCCGCCCCCAGCCGAAAAGTGGGTATCCCCGCCATGGCATCCCAGGCATCCCAGACATCCCCGGCATCCCCGGAGTCCCAGCCGTCCAGAGGCGGCATCGGCCGCGTCATCAGCGCCAGCCTCATCGGCACCACCATCGAGTGGTACGACTTCTTCCTCTACGGTTCCGCCGCCGCGCTCGTCTTCAACAAGCTGTTCTTCCCCAGCAGCGAACCGCTCGTCGGCACCCTCCTCGCCTTCCTCACCTACGCGATCGGGTTCGCGGCCCGCCCGCTGGGCGGCCTGGTCTTCGGCCACTACGGGGACAAGATCGGCCGGAAGAAGCTCCTCGTGCTCAGCCTCCTCATGATGGGCGGCGCCACCTTCGCCATGGGCCTGCTGCCCACCCACGCGAGCATCGGCGTCGGCGCACCGATCCTGTTGACCGTGCTGCGCCTGATCCAGGGCTTCGCGCTCGGCGGCGAGTGGGGCGGCGCGGTCCTGCTGGTCTCCGAGCACGGCGACGACAAGAACCGCGGCTTCTGGGCCTCCTGGCCGCAGGCCGGCGCCCCCGGCGGAAACCTGCTCGCCACCGGAGTCCTCGCCCTGCTGGCCGCCGTCCAGTCCGACGAGGCCTTCCTCGCCTGGGGCTGGCGGATCCCGTTCCTGCTCTCCGGCGTGCTCGTGGTGATCGGCCTGTGGATCCGGGTGTCGGTCTCCGAGACCCCGCTCTTCCTCGAAGCCCAGGCCAAGGCCGCCGAACAGGCCGCCGCGGGCACCGGCGGCGCCGAGAAGCCGCCCGTCGTGGAGGTGTTCCGCACGAACTGGCGGGGTGTCCTCACCGCGATCGGCACCCGCCTCGGCGAGAACATCTCGTACTACGTCATCACGGCCTTCCTGCTCGTCTACGTGACCACCCACCTGGGCCTGTCCAAGAGCGACGGCCTGAACGCCGTCCTGATCGGCTCCGCCGTCCACTTCGTCACCATCCCGCTGTGGGGCGCGCTGTCCGACCGGATCGGCCGCCGCCCGGTCACGCTCATCGGCTCGCTCGGCATGACCGGCTGGGCATTCGCCTTCTTCGCGATGCTCGACTCCAAGTCCTTCCCGGCCATCGCCGCCGCCGTCACGATCGGGCTGCTCTTCCACGGCGCGATGTACGGACCCCAGGCGGCCTTCATCTCCGAGATGTTCGACACCAAGGTCCGCTACTCCGGCGCCTCGATGGGATCCCAGCTCGCCTCCATCATCGGCGGCGCCCTCGCCCCGATCATCGCGGTGGCCCTGCTCGACGACTACGGCTCCTCACTGCCGATCTCGATCTACCTCGCGGCGGGTGCGCTCATCACGAGCGCGACCGTCCTCGCCGCCCGGGAAACGCGCGGGCGTAACCTGGCCGGGCCCTACGGCGGGGCCCCGGTCCCCGTCCCCGGCCGCCGCCGGGACGGGGCCGACGCCGAGCTGACGTCCCCCGGCACCTAGCAAGGCACCGCACCGCCGGCCGCCGGCCGCCGCCGCTGTCGTCAGCGGCGGCGGCCGACCCCGTACCACGGAGAGCCCGACATGCCCACCACCGCGAAGAGCCCCGGCGACGGCGAGGCATGGACCGTCCTGCGCCGGCTGCTGGACCTGCTCGCCGAGGGCGCGCCCGCCGAACACTTCGCGCGGGCGGCCGAGGCCGCCCGGCAGACGGGCCTCTCCGCGGCACGGACGCAGGAGATCGCCGAGGCCACCCAGGTCGCACTCGCCATCCGCCGCACGCTCAGCCAGCACCGCCGCCGCGAGGCCGAACTGGCGGCCCTCTTCGACACCGCCGGCGACCTCGCGGCGCTGCGCGACCTGGACGCCGTCCTGCGGGCCATCGTCCACCGGGCCAAACTCCTCCTCGGTACGGACGTCACCTACCTGTCCCTCAACGACGACGAGGCCGGCGACACCTACATGCGGGTGACCGACGGCTCCGTCTCCGCCGCCTTCCAGCAGGTGCGCCTGGGCATGGGGGAGGGCCTGGGCGGACTGGTCGCCGAGACGGCCCGCCCCTACACCACCGGCGACTACCGCGACGACCCGCGGTTCAAGCACACCGCCACCATCGACAGCGCCGTCGCGGAAGAGGGCCTGCGAGCCATCCTCGGCGTACCGCTGCGCCTGGGCACCCGCGTGATCGGCGTTCTTTACGCAGCCGACCGCACCGCCCGCACCTTCACACCGGACGAGGTCGCCCTGCTCGCCTCGCTCGCCGACCACGCCGCCATCGCCATCGACAGCGCCCGGCTCCTGGAGGAGACCCGTACCGCCCTGGTCGACCTCAACGCGGCCTCCCAGACGATCGAGGCCCACAGTCGGGCCATGCGGCGCGCCGAGGACGCCCACGACCGGCTCACCGACCTGGTGCTGCGCGGAGCGGGCATCACGGAGGTGGCCACCGCCATCGGCACCGTCCTGCAGGGCGGCATGCTCATCCACGACGCGGACGGAACCGAACTCGCCCGGGCGGGCGCCGACCCGCAGCCCCCGCCGCCCCAGGCCGTGGCCACCTCCCGGGCGGGCGGCCGCGCGGTCCCGGTCCAGGGCACCTGGGTGTGCGCGGTCCTCGCCGGACACGAACTCCTCGGCAGCATCGCCCTGACCGGCCGAGCCGACCTCGACGACGCCGACCGCAGGCTCTTCGAACGGGCCAGCGTCGTCACCGCCCTGCTGCTGCTCCTGCGCCGCTCGGTCGCCGAAACCGAGGACCGCGTACGGGGCGAACTGCTGGGCGACCTCCTCACCCGGGCCGCCGACCCCGCCGGCCTGTCGGCCCGGGCCCGCCGTCTCGGAGTCAACCTGGGCCAGCCGCACGCGGTGTTCGTCCTGCACGCCGACACCGTCCCCCGCCCGCGGCTGCTGGCCGCCGCCGCCCGCACCGCGCAGGTGCGCAAGGGGCTGGCCGGACAGCACCACGACGACCTGGTCCTCATCTGCCCCTCCGACACCCCCAGCGCCTGCGCCGCCTCGCTCGCCGCCGAACTGGGCCAGGCCGTGGCCGTCCCGGTCACCGTCGCGGCGGCGGGACGTCCGGTGACCGGTCCGCCGGACTTCGCCGAGGCGTACGCGCAGGCGCGCCGCTGCCTGGCGGCCCTGCACGCCCTGGGCCACCGGGGGACCGGGGCCGCCCTCGCCGACCTGGGCTTCGTCGGCCTCCTGCTGGGTGACCAGACGGACCTGGGCGCCTACGTACGGCAGACGCTGGGCCCGCTCCTGGACTACGACGCGAAGCGCGGCACCGACCTCACCCACACCCTGCGGACCTACTTCGCGCTCGGCATGAGCCAGGCCAAGACCCGGGCGGCGCTCCACGTCCACGTCAACACGGTGGTGCAGCGCCTGGACCGCATCGGCCGGCTCCTCGGCCGGGACTGGCACCTTCCGGAGCGGGCACTGGAACTCCAACTGGCCCTGCGCATCCACCAGGTGTCGGCGCCCGGCGCAACCGTGGACGACGGCATCCCGGCGGGACCACCGCACCAGCCCCCGCCGCAGGCCCTTCTCTAGGGGTGTCTTGCCGATCAGGCGGGCTCGACCCGCTGATACCGATTCGGTTGCGACCGCCGCCCGGCTCGTACCCGACCCGCTCGTGCGGCAGTTGCAGGGGACATGGAAGCCACCACCCCAGAGACGTACGCGGTGCTCGACGGCGCGTACTGGCTCGACGCCACCGACGGTGACCGCGCCCCCTGCCTGCACTGCGCGCTCCTGCACCGGAGCCCCCTGCCCGATGCCCCGAGGAAGCCGGGGCGAAACGAGGCATCCGGCCGGGACGGCGGCGACGTCGACGGCGAGGACGGCGAGGACGGCGAAGACGGGCTGCTGGACCGGGTGCAGACCGCCATCACCTGCGGGAACGCGAGCAGGCTGCGGGCCGTCATGCTCACCTGCTCGCTCGGTACGGTCATCGTGGGAGCGGCTGCGACGCTCCGTCGCTGAGCGGCGAACGGCCTTGATCGACAGCGGTGTTGTTGCCCAGCATGTGCACGCCACACCCCGCAGGAGGATCCGGCCGCGGGCGGGGGCATCCGCCAAGCCGGAGCAGCTGGGGCAGGGCAGCCTCGCCCTGCCCCGGGCCGACTACCTCGGTGAGCTGAAGAAGCTCGTCCACCCGCACACCGTCGACTGCACGAACATGTCCGCCGCTCCCGCTCCCGCTCCCGCTCCCGTCGCCGTCGCCGACGCCGTCGAGTCCATCGACTGCGCGCGGGATTCAGCGCCCCGGCGGGCTACCGACTGGAGAAGTCCCAGGTCGAGGGCTGCGTCCTGACCGACTACGAGCGCTGAGGACCGGCGCCACCCCTTCGAGACCGGCGCGGCCCCCACGACCGCACGGTGGATTCCGGGCCGCCCCGCCGGCCGTACACTCGGCCCATGGGTCGCACACGTTTGACGAGGGAGTGCCCGCCGCCGCGGGCCGCCTCCACGTTGTGCCCGGTCGCCGCGGAGCCGGCCGCCGTCGGCCCGGACACCACGGCCGAGGCCGTGGTCGAGGTGCCCGAGACGCGCCGTATCGCTCTGCACGGTCACGGCTAGCGGTCTTCCGCGGCCCGAGCCGGCCTCCGTGGCCGGCCCGCCGCTCTTCGCGTACGTCCGCCGCGCCTTCCCCGCCGGGACCACTGCCACGTCCGGCACCGCCGCGGGCACCGCCTCCGGCTCTGGTACCGGGAGGACGGACGGACGAAGTCACCACCGCGGTCTCCGGCGTGCCGTCGCGGACCGTCGCCCGGCAGCGGCCCGCACGATCGGGGCCGAGCCGCATCGAAGGGATCTTTGTGAAGCTGAGCGAGTTGCTGGCCGGGCAGGAGCACCACGTTCTGCGGGGTGACCCGGGGAAGACACCGGTCACCGCCGGAATCACCTTCGACGTGGACCGGGTGGTGCCGGGCTCGGTGTTCGTCGCGGTGCCGGGCCACGAGGAGGGCGGCCCGGTCTCGGTGCCGGCCGCCCTCGCGAGGGGCGCCGCCGCGGTGCTCGTCGACGGCGGAGCGGACGGTCACCCCGAGCCGACGTGGCCTCCGGGCGCCTGCGCCGTACGGGTGCCGGACACCCGGAAGGCCGCCGCGGTCGTGGCCTCCCGCTATTTCGGTGAACCGGGACGGCAGATGGACATGGTGGCGATCACCGGCACCAACGGCAAGACGTCGGTGTCGTACATGGTCGAATCCGTCCTGCGCATCGCGGAGGGCGCGAAGGTCGGGGTGATCGGGACGGCCGGCAGCCGGATCGGCGACGAGCTCATCCCGATGCCGCGATCCGTGCTGACCACGCCGGAATCACCGGACCTCCAGTACCTCCTGGGGTACATGCGCGACCGCGGGACGCGGAGCGCCGTGCTCGAGGCCACGTCGATGGCTCTCCAGACCCACCGCGTGGACCGGACCTTCATCGACGTCGGTGTCTTCACCAACCTGACGCAGGACCATCTGGACGATCACGGAACGATGGCGAACTACCGCGATGCCAAGCTGCGCCTGTTCCAGGGGCTGTGCCGGCGCGCGGTGGTGAACGTGGACGACCCCGTGGGCGCCCGCATCCGGTCGATGATGCCGGGCGCGGTGACCACGTACGCCCTGGACGCCCCCGCGGACTACCGGGCCACCGATCTCGTCGTGAGCGCCTCCGGCACGCGGTTCACCCTGCACCACGACGGGCGCGCGTATCCGGCCTCGATCCCCGTCCCCGGCCGGTTCTCGGTGGCCAACGCCCTGGGCACCCTCGCGGCCTGCCACCTCCTGGGCCACGACATGGGTCCCCTGGTCGCCGCACTGGACCGGATGCCGCCCGTCCCCGGCCGGTTCGAGCGCCTGCGGACCCCGCTCGGCACCTCGGTGGTCGTCGACTACGCGCACTCACCGGACTCCCTGGACAAGGTCCTCACCACGATCCGGGGGTTCGCCCGCGGCCGGGTCATCACCGTCTTCGGCTGCGGCGGGGACCGGGACACGACCAAGCGTACCGAAATGGGGAGCATCGCCGGGACCCATTCCGACCTCTGCGTCCTCACCTCGGACAACCCCCGCCACGAGGACCCCGAGGCCATCCTGGACCAGATCACCCCCGGCCTCGCGGCGACGGGCACGCCGTTCGAGCGGTTCGCCGACCGCCGGGAGGCGATCGCCTTCGCCCTGTCCGCCGCGGGCCCCGACGACACGGTGCTGATCGCCGGGAAGGGGAGCGAGCCGCACCAGATCGTCGGCGGGGACCTGATCCCCTTCAGCGACATGGCCACCGTGCGCGAACTGGCCCACCCCGGGTGAGGCGCGGGGCTACTCGAAGCGGACGGTGTCGCCCGCCCCGGCGCGGACGATCTCGGCCTCGCCGCTGGAGTAGTCGATGACGGTGGTGGGCCTGGTCCCGCAGTCACCCGAGTCGAGGACGGCGTCCACCAGGTGCTCGAGCCGCTCCTTGATCTCCCATCCCTGCGTCATGGGCTCGTCCTCGTCGGGCAGCAGCAGGGTGCTGGAGAGCAGGGGCTCACCGAGTTCGGCGAGCAGCGCCTGGGTGACGGCGTGGTCGGGGATCCGGACCCCGACCGTCTTCTTCTTCGGGTGCATCAGCTGGCGCGGCACCTCGTTCGTGGCCCGGAGGATGAAGGTGTACGGGCCCGGAGTCGACGCCTTGATCGCGCGGAACACGTCGTTGTCGATGTGTACGAACTGACCCAGCTGCGCGAAGTTCTGGCAGACGAGGGTGAAGTGGTGCCGCTCGTCGAGGTTCCGGATCGACCGGATCCGGGCCACGCCCTCACGATTGCCCAGCTGGCAGCCCAGCGCGAAGCACGAGTCCGTGGGGTACGCGACGAGCGCGCCGGACCGGATGCTGTCCGCCACGCTGCCGATCGTGCGCGGCTGGGGGTTCTCGGGGTGCACATCGAAGTACTTGGCCATCCGCCGAGCCTACCCGGGACCTGCGTCACTCGGGCAACGGCCGGGCCTGGACCCCGTGGGCGGGCGCCTGCTGGCCGCTCGACGGAAGCATGCGGACTTCGGCCTGGTCGCTGATCTCCGCCTGCACGATGCCGGTCACGTCGCAGTAGACGGGGTGTCCGCCGGGGCCGGTTCGGTCCGTACGGCTGACGACGACCACGTCCTGGCCGTCCTGCGCACCGTCGGGAAACACCAGTTCGTACCGCTCCGCATGCATCTCGTTCCCTCCGGCCGGTCCGTTCTGGCAGGTTGGGGCGGCAGGCCGCCCGCCGTCTCATCATGCGGTCCGGGCGCCGAAACCGCATCGCCGCGCGAACGCGGAGAGTGATGGCGGTGCCCGAGGGCCGAGACGCTGCTAGAATGCACCCGTTGGCCTCCGGCGTGCGTGCCCCGCGCATACGTCCGAAGGCTTTTTTTATGCCTACCCCCACCTCCCCGCCCGCCGTGGCGCGCGCCCGCGCCACCACCGGATACCGCGACCTGCTGCGCACCGGCGAGTTCGCCGGACTGTACGCCGGCTTCACCCTGACGGCCGCCGCGACCACCCTCGCGGGCTTCGCGCTCGGCACCATCGTCAACCAGCAGACCCACTCGCCGTTCCTGACGGCCGTCAGCATGTACGGCGCCACGTTCGCGACCGTGCTCGGCGCCCTGACCCTGATGTCCGTCGCGGACGGAAAACGCCCGCGGCGCACCCTGGTCGTACTCCAGTTCCTCTCGCTGGCGGGCGTCGCCGCCCAGGCCGTGCCCGGCCTGCCGCTGGCCGTCCGGTTCGCACTGCTGCTGGTGCTCGGCTTCTTCCAGTCCCTGGGGACCGGCACCCGGATGGGGCTGCTCGCCGAGGTGGTGCCCGACTCCGCCTACGCGCCGGCCCGCTCCCTGATGAACATCACCGCCGGAGGCACGGCGATCCTCGGCTACGCGACCGGCGCCGTACTGCTGCGCTTCCTGACCCCTCAAGGGGTCTTCGTGGTCGCCGCCGCCTTGACCGCACTCGCCCTCGCCGTGGTGGCGGCCACCGTACGGGAGCACTCGATCCGCCTCACCCGCCGCCCCGGGCTGCGGCAGACCTGGACCACCAACGCCGCCCTCTTCGCCGATCCCGGCCGACGCCTGCTGCTGCTCAACCTGTGGGTCCCCAACGGCCTGGTCGTCGGCTGCGAGGCACTGTTCATCTCCTACGACCCCGGCCACGCGGGGACCTTCCTCGCCGCCGGATCGGCGGGCATGCTCCTCGGCGACCTGACCGTCGGCCGCCTGCTGACCGCCGACCGGCGCCGCCGCTGTGCCTTCGCCCTGCGGCTGCTGCTCGCCGTCCCCTACCTGCTCTTCGTGCTGGACCTGCCGGTCCTGCTCGCGGCGGTCGCGGTGTTCGTCGCCGGAGCCGGGTTCGCGGCCACCCTGCCCCTGCAGGAGCGGCTGCTCGAGCTGACCCCCGGCCCGGTCCGCGGGCAGGTCCAGGGCGTGGAGGCGGCGGGCCGGATGACCTGGCAGGGGATCGGCGCCGCGATCGCGGGCGGCGCCGCCCAGTACCTCGGGCCCGGCACCGCGATCACCGTCGTCGCGGCCGTCTCGGTGGCGGTCACGCTCGTCTGCGCCAACGGCGGCACGCGTCAGGCGAAGAGCCAGCGCGTCTGACTGTAGCCACCCTTACCGAAGCCGAACGCGGTGCGCGGAGCCACCTCGAAGACCAGGGCCTCGCCCGCCTCCGGACTGACGAACACGCCGTCGTCCACGTCGAAGTGCCACTCGGCGCCGTACTTCGCCTCCCAGGCGGCGGCGAGGGCGCGCAGCCGGACCGGGTCCGTCACGCGCGCCGCCTCGCCCTCGACCACCAGGTCGAAGCCCTCGTGGAGGGTGTTGGTGCCGGTGGTGAGGACGACGTGCGCGTTCCTCCGGAGGTTCTTGGCCTTGCGTTCCTCCGGGCCGGTGCAGAAGTGCAGCGCGCCGTCCGCCCAGACGCCGATCAGCGGGGTGACGTGCGGCCGCGCGTCCGGACGTACGGTCGTGAGCCAGTAGAGCTCCGCCTCCGCCAGCCGGGTGACGGCCTGCGACCACGGCACCGCGGTCGCCTGCTCGTCGCTGTAGCGCGCGTCCAGCTCGGTGCGCGGTTCCTCGTCGGGCATGCGGCATCCTCCTGACCTGGCCGGCCGCGGGGCCGGTGCGGCCTGCTCCGCGCCGCCATGAGCCCAGGTTCACACATCGAGGCCGGCCCCGCCCGCGGCCTCGGGTCCGGCCTCCTCGGGAGACGGGCGTATTCAGGCCGGCGCGAAGCCCCGCCCGGCAACGCGTACCGGGCGGGGCCATGGGACTCAGGGGTCTGCCGGGGGAGCGTCAGCCGGTGGGGAAGCTGTCCGCGCTGCGGATGCGGTCGCGGATCCAGACGCCGGCCGGCTTGAGCGAACCGGTTCCGGCCCACGGGCCGTTGCCGTCGCAGGTGCCCGGCTTGAAGACGGCGCCGCTGCGGTTGTCGTCGGAGAAGTTCCAGTTGGTCCAGCTGATCTTCTTGGCGGCCATCAGGTCGAGGTACTTCTGAGTCATGGTGAAGTCGTTGCTGCCCTCACCCGCGTAGTTCTGCGTGCCGAACTCGGTGACGAACACGGGGATCCGGTCGGCGGCGCGGGAGAGGGTGTCGAGGTACTCCTCGCGGTGCGAGTACGCGTAGAAGTGGAAGGTGTACATGATGTTGGACGCGTTCACCTGGTTGTTGACGACCTCGGTCTCATCGGCGCCCTCGGAGACGCCGAAGGAAGACCAGGCGCGGGTGCCGACGAGGACCGGAGCGTCGGAGTCGATGTTCCGGATGACCGGGATGATCTGCTCCGCATAGCTCTTGACCTTGGCCCAGCTCACGCCGCTCGGCTCATTGGCGATCTCGTAGAAGATGTTGTTCTTGCCCTTGTGGCGGCCCGCGATCGCGCTGAAGAAGGTCTTGGCCCGGGCCAGGTTGTAGTTCGGGTCGCCCGGGTCGAGCATGTGCCAGTCGACGATCACGTACATGCCGCGGGCCGTGGCCTGCTCGATGAGCGAGTGGGCGAGGTCGGTGAACTTCTGCGGATCGGACTCGTAGCCGTCCTCCTGGACGTACGTGGAGACGCGCAGGACGTCGGCGTTCCAGTCCTTCGCGAGGGCGTCGAGCGAACCGCTGGTGAGGCACTGCGCGTACCACTGGGTGCCGTGCGTGCTCATGCCGCGCAGCTGGACGGGCTTGCCGTACTGGTTGCAGAGCTTGGTGCCGCAGACGGTGAGCTGGCCGTTGATGCCGACCGGGGTGGTGCCCGGCACGGGCGGGGTGGTTCCGGCGTCGACCGTGAGGTGGTCGACGTTGGGGCCGCCGCCCGCGGTCGTGGCGGTGGCCCGGATGGTGTTGACGCCGGCCTTGAGGGCGGCGCTCAGGCTGGTGGTGGACCAGGAGGTCCAGGCTCCGGTGCCGTTGAACGCCTTGTTCGACGCGACGGCGGTGCCGTTGACCGTGAGGGTCATCGGCCGGTTCGCGGTGGTGCCGTTGGCGTAGCGCAGGCCCAGCGTGGCGGTGCCGGCCTGGGCGGCGTTGACCGTCCACTCGACGTAACCGCCGCTGACATTGTCGTAGTTGACGAATCCACTGCCCGTGAAGCCGGAGTGGTTGGACTCGGCCGCGCCCCGGGAGATGGCGGCGCTCTCCGCCTCGTGGGTGACGGGGGCGGTCACCGCGCCCGCGGCTCCGGGTGCGGTGGTGAGGGCTATGAGCAGTGCGCTGATGAGAGTTCCGGCTCCGACGAGGGAACGCAGCCGAACACGTGGGGGTCTCAAGGTGTCTCCATCCCGTTGACGATCCGGCGATCGTAAGGAAACTTTCCTAATGGAATGGAATAGCAGCGTCCGGCCGGGCCGCACAAGACCCCGCGCAGGCAATCCACGTATGTGGATGGAATATTGATGCTGAGACAGTTATTGACCCGCTGGATGATTGTCAGCACGATGTGACACGGCTTCACCCTCCTCCCCCCACACAACTGCCAGGAGGTAACCCGTTGTCCGTACGATGGAGAGCCGCCGTCGCGTCCGGCGGCATCACGGCCGTGCTGTTGGCCTCGGGCGCCGCGGTGGGCGCCGCGGACGCCCGGTCCGCCGCTCCCCGACTCGCCCCCACCCCCGCGTCACTCGCCGGCCTCGACCTGTCGCAGGCCAACCGCCGCACCCCCGTCACCGGCCTGTACGACTGGTCGAAGGCGGGCTACCGGGGCGGCGCCGACCTGCCGGGCGCCGCCCAGACCACCCCCGACGCCGCCTGCCGGATCACCGCGGCCGAACTCGCAGGCCGGTACGGCGTGAGACCCGGTGACGGAGCCGACGATTCCGCCGGACTCCAGTCCGCCATCGACCACATCCGCACCACCTGCTCACCCGCCGCCTCCGCCACCAGGAACTCGCTGATCACCCTCCCCGCGGGTGTCCTCAACGTGTCCCGCCAGCTCTCCGTCGACGCCGACTACCTGACCCTGCGCGGCGCGGGCAGCGGCGCCGGCGGCACCCGGATCGTCTTCCGTCCCGACGTCGACACCCGCTACGACGCCCTCACCCCGGACGGATCCGACTGGGACGAGGACGGCATGACCTCCGGCTCCGCCAAGGGCGGCTGGATCTGGCCCGGCCGCGGCCTCTTCCGCGTCCAGTCGCGCGGGGTGGACCCGAGCTACGCCTCCGAGTACGCGGCGGCGCCCGCCAACCGCAAGGACCTCTTCGAGGGCACCGTCAACGTGCACTGGAAGTCCGGCTTGAAACTGCGCGGCAAGACCGGCGACACCGCCTTCGCCGCGCGCACCGGGGACAGCGTCGTCCACCTCGCCTCCAGCGGCTCCCTCGCCCACTTCGCCGTCGGCGGCCTGGTCAACATCCGCGCAGCCAACTCCCTGAAGTTCTACGCCCAGCAGGACATCCGGCCCGGCGACGGCTCCCTCCAGAACATCCACATGCGGCAGCAGATCTTCACCATCGCCGCCGTGGACTCCGCGAACCGCACGCTCACGCTGGACAAGCCGCTGGAGTACGACGTACCCGTCACCTCCACCTCCGACGGCTCGGCGCCGATCGGGGGAGCGGTCTACGACTCCAAGGCAGCGCCGCTCGTCGACCCGGTGCTCGGCGTCGGCTTCGAGAACTTCGCGCTCACCCAGGAGATCCCGGGACTGGACCCGGCCGACGCCGTGCGCAACTACGGCAACATGGAACCGGCCCAGGAGATGCACGGCATCGTCTTCAAGTGGGCCGCCAACTCCTGGGTGCGCGGCATCAGGACCGAGATGACCGGGTCCCACCCGATCGTCACCGAGGAGGCCTACCGCCTCCAGATCGTCGACAACCAGCTCGACGGCGCCTGGAACAAGGGCAAGGGCGGCAACGGGTACTTCCGCGGCTCCCGGGTCTGGGACTCCCTCTACGCGGGCAACGCCTCCCGGAACCTTCGCCACTTCACCTTCCAGTGGTCGGCCTCCGGCAACGTCGTCATCGGCAACGACTTCGACTCCGACCTCAACCTGCACGGCGGCTGGGAGCGCAACAACCTGTTCGAGAACAACAAGGTGACCGTGGCCTACGACCACCGTTCCGCCAACTGCCGCTCCCACTGCGGGGAGGAGGGCGGTGGCGGACCCGACGCCTCGACCTGGTTCCCGGTCTGGTGGGGAGCGGGGAAGAAGGCGGTGAAGTGGTCCGGTTCCAGCGGGCCGCGCAACGTCTTCTTCAACAACGCCATGACCAAGCAGGTCTCCCCGGAGGCGGGTCACACCGCGTACTACTCCGAGCGGAGCCGGGTCTACCAGTTCGGCTGGAGCGGTACCGCGTGGAAGCACCTGGACCAGGGCGGTAGGGCCATCCCCGACTGGGCGAGCCGGGAACAGCTGGACTACACGGGCGGGCACGGTGTGGACGCGACCAGGACGGACACCGGGGCCTCGCTCTTCCTCAAGTCGGTGTCCGCCGGCCCGACTCCGACCCCGACGCCCACCCCGACCCCCACGCCGACTCCGACCCCGACGCCCACCCCCACGGCAACGCCCACGCCGACCGGCCCGCCCGCCGGGTGCCTGACCGCGCGCACCGTCCGGACCTCGGCGTGGAGCAGCGGCTACGGCATGGACGTGTTCGTCAGGAACGACTGCGCCACCCCGGTCTCGGGCTGGAAGGCCGAGTTCACCCTGCCCTCCGGTACCGACGTGTCGAGCCACTGGTCCTCGGACAAGGCGCAGAGCGGCCGTCGTTTCGCCTTCACCAACCTGGCCTGGAACGGGGACATCGCCCCGGGCCAGGAGAAGAGCTTCGGCTTCAACGCGGCCGGGCGCGGCCTGCCCGCCGACCTGACCGCCGTCCGGCGGTAGGAGGAGGGGAAAGATGCGCAGAGCGATACCGGGAGCCCTCGCGGGCCTGGTCGCGGCGGGGCTGCTGACCCTGCCCGCCCAGGCCGCCGCGCCCGCCCCGACGCCCGCCCGCCCGGCCGGGCCGGTGATCGACGTGGACACCTCGGCCGAGCTCCGGAGCGCGCTGGCCTCGGCCACCCCCGGCCAGACCATCCGGATGGCCGCCGGCGAGTACCGGGGCGCCTTCGTCGCCCAGAAGGCGGGCACCGCGTCCCAGCCGATCACACTGACCGGCCCGCGTACCGCGGTCCTCGTCAACGACGGCCCCTCCGGCCCCGCCCCGTCCTGCCCCGTGCCCACCGCCGGCTGGGACTCCGGCTACGGGCTGTGGCTGTACGGAGCGCCGTACTGGAAGCTGACCGGCTTCACGGTGAAGGACTCCAAGAAGGGCGTGGTCATCGACAACTCCCCGCACGTCACGGCCGACGGGCTGCACGTCCACCACGTCGAGGAGGAGGGCGTGCACTTGCGCAAGTCCTCCGCCGACGGCGTGATCCGCAACTCCGTCATCGAGCACACCGGTCTGGTCCAGCCCGGGTACGGCGAGGGCGTGTACCTCGGCTCCGCCGGCTCGAACTGGGGCTGCCACGGCAACTCGGGCGGCGTGGACCGTTCCGACCGGGTGCTGGTGGAGAACAACCGCATCGGCCCCCACGTGGCCGCCGAGGCCATCGACATCAAGGAGGGCACCTTCACCGGGATCATCCGCGGCAACACCTTCGACGGCCGCGGGATCACCGGGCAGAACTCCGCCGACTCGTGGGTCGACGTCAAGGGCGTCGACTACCTGATCGAGAACAACAAGGGCACCTTCGCCCCGCCCGGCACCTTCGCCAACGGCTACGAGACGCACAACCCCGGCACCACGCCGTCCTTCGCCAACGGCTGCGGCTCGGTGTGGCGGGGCAACACCTCGGACCTCGGCGGGGCCGGCGCGTACGCCATCAAGATCACCTCGGTGTCCAAGTGCTCCGGGCGGCCGAACGTGGTCCATTCCTCCAACACCGTGAAACGGGCGACGAGCGGCCTGACCAACGTCCCCGTCACCCCGTGACCGGGTGACGGCGGGCCGCGGCGGTCGCGTCACCTGATGCCGTGACGGCGCAGCGTGTTCGCGAGGGCGGTGGCGTGCGATACCACCGCTTTCGCAACGCGTTGCGTCTCCTGCTCGGTCGCGGCCTCCACCGGCATCGAGCAGCTGATCGCGTCCGAGGCCGGGATCCGGTAGTGGACGGGCGCCGACAGGCAGGCTACGCCCGGCGTCCCCTGCTCCCGCTCCAGGGCCCAGCCCCGGTCCCGGACCAGGGCCAGTTCGGCGTGCAGCTCCGTCCGGTCGGTGACCGTGCTCGGGGTGAACGCCTCCAGCCGCGCCGGGAGTACGGCGTCCACCTCCTCGGTGGTGAGGTCGGAGAGCAGCGCCTGGCCGAGGGCCGTCAGATGGGCGGGCAGCCGGCGTCCGACCCGGGAGATGACGCGGACGTTGTCGCGCGCCTCGCGGCTGGCGAGGTAGAGCACGTACGCCTCGTCGCGGCGGGCGAAATGCACGGTGTAGCCGGTCTCCTGGCGCAGGTCCTCCATCACCTCGTGCGCGTACGGCAGGGCCGGGTCCCGGTCCAGGTAGGCGGTGCCGGAGAGCAGCGCGTGCGGGCCCACGCCGAAGGCCGAGCCGCTGTCGTCCGCCTCCACCCACTTCAGTTCGCGCAGGGTGCGGACGAGGGCGTGCAGGCTGCTGCGCGGGTAGCCCAGCCGCTCCTGGAGCTCGGTCACGGTGAGCTTGTCGTGCGAGGCGGCAAGTGCCTCCAGGATCCGCACCGTTCGCTCGGCGGACTTCACCGTGGCGACGTCCGGGGTGGCTCCGGGCATGTGAACCCTCCAAATTCCGCATGGCTGTTGACCGGCATGGTAGCGAAGGCTAACTTCCCCTTGCAGAGCAATCACATGCTCAGATCCTGTCCACATATCTAGACAGGGATCCACATTCGATGATTCGCAGAGCCGCATCCACCACCGTGGCGACCTCTCTGGCCGGGGTCCTCGCCCTCACCACCCTCACCGGCTGCGTCGGGGACCCGGACGCCGCTTCCCGGGCCGGCGGCGACCAGACCCCGCTCACCGTCTGGGTCCGCAAGCCCCCGGGCTCGCCCACCGAGCAGACCCACAGGGAGCTGGCCGCCGCCTTCACCAGGGCCACCGGCATTCCGGCCGAAGTGACCTCCCTGTTCGACGACTTCGAGACCAAGCTCCAGCAGGCCGCGGCGCAGAGGAAGCTCCCGGACCTGATCGTCAACGACACCGCGCAGCTCGGCACCCTGGTCAAGCAGGGCCTGGTCCGCGAGGTGAAGCAGTCCGAGATCGCGGGCGGCGACCAGCTCGTACCCGCCTCCTGGGAGGCGGCCCGGGCCGCCGACGGCAAGTACTACGGGGTCCCGTTCTCCGCGCAGACCTTCGCGCTCTTCGTCCGCAAGGACTGGCGGGAGAAGCTGGGCATCGCGCCGCCCGTCGACTGGGACCAGCTCGACGCCCTGGCCACCGCCTTCACGACCGGGGACCCGGACGGCAACGGCAAGGCCGACACCTACGGTTACGTCGTCCCCGGCACCACCAAACGCGGCTACATGGACTGGTACTTCTCCAGCTTCCTGTGGTCGGCGGGCGGCGAGTACTTCACCGGCGAGGGCCGGAACCTCGAGCCGGCCGTCGACAGCCCCCAGGCCGTGCGGGCCGCGCGGTACCTCAAGGACCAGTTCTGCGCCGCCAAGAGCGTGGTCCCCGGCGCCGTCACCGCCGAGACCACGCAGGCCCACCCGCTGTTCGAGACGGGCAAGGGCGGCATCTACCTCACCGGCCCCTACAACATGGCCCGCTTCGACAAGGTCCTCGGCAAGGACGCGTACGAGGTCCTGCCGCTGCCCGCCGGCCCCGGGGGCAAGAGCGCCGTCCTCGCCGAAGGCGAGAACACCTACCTCATGGCCGGCTCCAGGAACCCCAAGGGCCAGCTGAAGTACGCCGAGTTCCTGATCGGCGCCGAGGGACAGAGCGCCGGCATGGCCGGTGACACCGCGGGCAACGTCGTCCGGCTCCCGGTCAACAAGTCGGTGGAGCTGTCGGCCGTCCGCGAGGACGCCCGCTGGCAGGTGTTCGACAAGGTCTACCGCGAGGCGGGCCGCTACTCCCCCGTCGTCAAGGAGTGGACGCCCTTCCGCCAGGCCTCCGCCGAAGCCCTCAACGGCATGGTCGCCGACTGCGGCTCCGACCCCGAGGCCGTCCTCGGCAAGCTCGCCGGCGCCTTCTCCGAGGAGCTGAAGAAGCAGGGAGCGTCCTGATGCGTCGGCCGAGGCGGGGGCGGGCCGCTCCCTTGCTGTTCCTCGCCCCGGCGCTGCTGCTCTTCGCGCTCTTCAAGTTCCTGCCCATGTGGCGGGCGATCGAGATGAGCTTCCACGAGGTGCGGCCGTACCTGGGCGACCGCTGGGTGGGCGGAGCCAACTACCGGCAGGTGGTCACCGATGAGGCGTTCCTCGACGCCATCGGGCACACCGTCGTCCTGGCCCTCGGCCAGACCGGAGGCTCGGTGGTGCTGGGACTGGCCCTCGCGCTCCTGCTGGAGGGCACCGCCCGCCGGCTGTGGATCGTACGCACCGCGGTCTTCCTGCCGACGGTGACCGCCATGGCGGTGGTCGCCGAGGTCTGGCGGATCCTCTACCACCCGGCCGCCGACGGCACCGTCAACACCCTCCTCGGCTGGCTGGGGGCCGGGCCCTCCGAATTCCTGAACAGCCCCGACAGCGCCCTGTGGTCGGTCATGGCGGTGGGCGTGTGGCGCGGCGCCCCCTACGACATGATGATCTTCATCGCGGCCCTCGCGGGCGTCGACCGGACCCTGTACGAGGCCGCCGCCGCGGACGGCGCCGGCGCCGCCCGCAGGCTCTGGCACGTCACCCTGCCCGCCCTGCGCCCCGCCTTCACCATCCTGCTCACGCTCGCCGCGATCCGCTCCCTGCGGGTCTTCACCGAGATCTTCCTGCTCACCAACGGCGGGCCCAACGGCTCCACCGAGGTCCTGATGACCCTCGTCTACAAGCTCGGCCTGGAACGGGGCGAACTGGGCGTCGCCGCCGCCGGCTCGACGGTCCTGCTGGCCGCGTCCGTCACCCTCACGCTGGCCGTCCGGCTGTCCCGAGCCGGCACCGGAAAGGAGGCCACCCGGTGAGCCGCGCCAACCGCCTCGACACCGCGCTGGGCCTGGAGGAACGGCGCGGGCCGCTGGCCGCCGCCGCCAAGCTGCTGCTCTACGCACTGCTGGTGCTCGTCTTCGCGGGCCCCCTGATCGCCGTGCTCGCCAGCGCCTTCCACCACACCACCGACCCCACCTCCCTGACCCTGATCCCGACCAGGCCGACGCTCGCCAACTTCGAGGCGGCCTTCGAGCGCGACGTCCTGCTCTACCTGCTCAACTCCTTCGTGGTGGTCGGCGGCGGGCTGCTGCTCCAGATCGGGGTGAGCGTCTCCGCCGCCTACGCCCTGGCCCGCAAGAAGTTCCCCGGCCTGCGCCTGGTCTTCCTGCTCGTCCTCAGCACGATGATGCTGCCCGAGGAGATCCTGGCCATCCCGCTCTCGCTGGTCCTCTCCGACCTCTCCCTCACCGGCAGCCTCTGGGGAATGATCGTCCCGGTCGGCGCCTGGGCCTTCTCCATCCTGGTCACCGCCGAGTTCATGAAGGAGATACCGGTCGAACTGGAGGAGGCCGCCCGCCTCGACGGCGCCGGCGACCTACGGGTCTTCTGGTCGGTGATCCTCCCGCTGTGCCGGCCCGCCCTCGGGGTCATCGGCATCTTCGGCTTCACCATGATCTGGGACCAGTACATGCTCCCGCTGCTGGTCGCCACCGACGCCCGGCAGTTCACCCTCCCGCTCGCCCTGCGCACCCTGCGCGCCGACGAAGAGGTCGGAGTCGGCGTGCTGCTCGCCTCCGCGCTCCTCGCCCTGCTGCCCAGCGTGCTCGCGTTCGTCGCCATGCAGCGCCAGTTCATGCGCGGACTCACCTCCGGCGCCGTCAAGGGATGACCCGCCCCAAGATGGCTGACCCGTCCTCGACCGCCTCTCCACCCAAGGAGATCCACCTCATGCGCCTGCACGGGCTGCTGTCCTTTCCGCTGACCCCGTTCACCACCGACGACAAGGTGGACCTGGCCGTCTTCGCCGCACACCTGGAGCAGCAGATCGCCGCCGGCCCCGCCGCGCTCTTCGTCGCCTGCGGCACCGGCGAGTTCACCGCCCTGTCCCCGGACGAGTACCGCGACGTGGTCGCCACCGCCGTCCGCGTCGCCGACGGCCGGCTCCCCGTCGTCGCGGGCTGCGGCGGCGGCCCCCGCATGGCCCGCGAGTTCGCCGAGAGCGCCGCCGCGTGCGGAGCCGACGGGCTGCTGCTGCTCCCGCCCTACCTCGTCTCCTCCACCCCCGCCGGACTCGTCGACCACATCCGCTACGTCGCCGCCGCCACCGCCCTGCCGGTCACCGTCTACCAGCGGGCCAACGCCGTCCTCGACGAGGCCGCCGCCCTCGCCCTCCTCGACATCCCCACCGTCACCGGCATCAAGGACGGCCGCGGCGACGTCGACGCGATGCTCCGCCTGGTCACCGCCGTCCGCACCAGCGGCCACCCCCGCGCGGCCGAGTTCGGCTTCCTCAACGGCCAGCCCACCGCCGAGCTCTCCGTCCAGGCGTACGAGGCCATCGGCGTCGAGTGCTACTCCTCCGCGGTGCTCTGCTTCGCCCCCGACCTCGCGACCGCCTTCCACCGCGCCGTACGGGCCGGGAACAAGGACGCCGTCCGCACCCTGCTCGCCGAGTTCTACCTCCCCTTCGTCGCCCTGCGCGACGCGGCACCCGGCTACGCGGTCGCCCTGGTCAAGGCCGGCGCACGGCAGGCCGGTCTCGACATGGGCCCCGTCCGGCCGCCGCTCGTGGACGCCGACGCCGAGCACGAGCGGCGGCTCGCCGAGGTCATCGCCCGCGGCCGCGCCGCACTCGCCCGGCTGGAGGTCTGATGCGCATCCGGGAGACGGTCGTCACCCCGGTCGCCTTCCCCGACCCGCCGCTGCTCAACTCCGCGGGGGTGCACGAGCCCTGGGCCCTGCGCGCCATCGTCGAACTCCGCTGCGGCGACGGCCTCACCGGACTCGGCGAGACCTACGGCGACGCACCCCACCTGCGGCTCCTGAACGCCGTCGCCCCCGCCCTCACCGGGCTCGACCCCTTCGACACCCACGCCCTGCTGCGCCGCGTCCGCACCGTCCTCGGTGAGGACACCGACACCCCCGACCGGCACGGACTGACCGGCGGATCCAGCCCCAGCAAGACCACCCTGCGGGTCCTCAGCCCCTTCGAAACCGCCTGCCTGGACCTGCAGGGACAGCTCGTCGGGCGGCCCGTCGCCGACCTCCTCGGCGGCCGGGTCCGCGACCGCGTCCCCTACTCCGCCTACCTGTT
Source organism: Streptomyces sp. cmx-11-4 (assembly GCA_049998195.1). Classification (GTDB taxonomy): domain Bacteria; phylum Actinomycetota; class Actinomycetes; order Streptomycetales; family Streptomycetaceae; genus Streptomyces. The sequence goes on along the minus strand of JAEBET010000003.1, from coordinate 333,727 downwards.
CCACAAATGGGCTGCGCACCCGGGAGCCCCGGCGGGCGAGGACCCGTACGGCGAGGCGCTCGACCCGGACGGCATCGTCGCCCAGGCCCGGCAACTGACCGACACCTACGGATTCCGCTCGATCAAGCTCAAGGGCGGAGTGCTCCCGCCCGACCGGGAGATCGAGGCGATCCGCGCCCTGCGCGCCGCCTTCCCGGACCACCCGCTGCGCCTCGACCCCAACGCCGCCTGGACGGTGGAGACCTCGCGCCGCGTCGCCGCCGAGACCGACGGCCTCCTGGAGTACCTCGAGGACCCCACCCCCGGTATCGACGGCATGGCCGAGGTGGCCCGCACCGCCCCCATGCCGCTCGCCACCAACATGGTCGTCGTCGGCCCCGAGGACATACCGCGGGGCTTCACCGAGCGCGCCGTCGGCGTCGTCCTCGCCGACCACCACTACTGGGGCGGACTGCGCCGCACCGCGGAACTCGCCGCGACCTGCCGGACCTGGGGCATCGGCGTCTCCATGCACTCCAACAGCCACCTCGGCATCAGCCTCGCCGCCATGACCCAGCTCGGCGCCGCCCTGCCGGAGCTGTCCTACGCCGCCGACACCCACACCCCCTGGCAGTACGGGGCGGACGTCCTCGCCGAGCCGCTCCGCATCAGCGACGGATCGGTCGCCGTACCCGACCGTCCGGGACTCGGAGTCCGCCTCGACCCCGACGCGCTGGCCCGCCTGCACGAGAACTACCGGCGCTGCGGCATCCGGGAACGGGACGACACCGGCTACATGCGGCGGTTCGACCCCTCCTTCCGCAAGAGGCGACCCCGATGGTGAACCCGATCGTCTCCGCCCACGCCTACCCGTGGGACGTCCTGGACGACCCCGCCTTCCCCGACCGGGTCCGGGACGCCGGCCTGGACGCCGTCACCCTGGCCCTCAGCTACCACTCCACCCGGGCCGCCACCCCGCTGCACCCGCACCGCCGGTTCGTCGACGCCCGCCACTCGGCGCTCTACCGCCCCGTGGACCGCTGTGCGTGGACCGGCCGGCGTCTGGTGCCGTCCCCGGCCGACTGGGCGCCCGGCCCCGACCCGGGCGGCGCCGCCGTGGAGGCCCTCGCCGCGGCGGGGATCCCGGTCAACGCCTGGCTGGTGCTCGCCCACAACAGCCGCCTGGGCAGCCTGCACCCGCGGCTCGCCGTCACCAACTGCTTCGGCGAGTCCTACCCGTACGCCCTGTGCCCCGCGCAGGCGGAGGTACGGGAGTACTGCGCCACCCTCGCAGCCGAAGCGCTGCGGGGGCTCGCCCCCGGCGCGGTGCGCGGAGTGTCCCTGGAGTCCGCCGGCCAGCTCGGCGCCGCCCACCTCGGCTGCCACGAGAAGACCGACGGCGCCTACCCGGCCGCAGCCCTGCGGGCCCTGTCCGTGTGCTGCTGCGCCGCCTGCCGCGCCCGTTGGCGGGCCGCAGGCCTCGACCCCGACGGGGCCGTGGCCCTGCTGCGGCGCTCGGCGGCCGCCGCCGACGACGGCCCACCGGTCCCGGACGGGCCCGGAGCCGTACTCCTCGCGGCCCGGCACGCCGCGGCCGACGAGCTGCGCGGGCAGGTGCTGGCCGCCGTACGGGAGACCCTGCCCGGTGTACCGGTCACCCTGCACGCCCACCCGGACCCGTGGGCCACCGGACCGTCTCCCGGGCTGACGGCCCGGGCCGCCGAGGACGTGGACGCCCTGCTCGTGCCCTGCTGGCCGACGGGCCCGGGCTCCGCCGCACTCGTCCGGGAGGCCGCGCGCCTCGGCCTGCCCGTCGACGCCTATGTCACCGCCCAGCCGCCGGCCGACCCCGAGCGGCTGCCCGCCCACGCACGCGCCCTGCGCGCCGCCGGGGCGAGCCGGCTCAGCCTCTACCACCTCGGCCTGCTGCCGCCCTCGAGGCTGCCGCTGCTGGCCCGCCTGGCGAAGGAGTTCCGTTCATGACCCCGCCCCACACCCAGCCCCGCACCCTCCTGCTGACCGGCGCCGCGGGCGGTGTCGGCGGCTTCCTGCGGGCGAGCCTGCCCGGCTTCGGCTACCGGCTGCGCCTCGCCGACCTGAAGCCGGTCGAGGGCGCCGAGTCCCTCGTCTTCGACCTGCGCGACGCCGACGCGGTCCGCGCGGCGGTGCGCGGGGTCGACGCCGTCGTCCACCTGGGCGGGATCTCCCTCGAGGACACCTTCGAGTCCGTCCTCGAAGCCAACGTCCAGGGCACCTACCACCTCTACGAGGCCGTCCGCAGAGAAGGGGTCCGGCGGGTCGTCTTCGCGAGCAGCAACCACGCCGTCGGCTACGTGCCCCTGACCGGCGGCGCCTCCATCGGCAGCGCGGTCGCGCCGCGCCCGGACACCTACTACGGCCTATCCAAGGCCTTCGGGGAGAACCTCGCCTCCCTCTACGCCGACAAGTACGGGGTCGAGACCGTCTCCCTGCGGATCGGCTCCTGCTTCCCCGAGCCGCGCTCGGTCCGCATGCTGGCCACCTGGCTCAGCCCGGCCGACTGCGCCCGTCTCGTGCACGCGGCCCTCACCGCCCCCGACGTCGGCCACACCGTCGTCAACGGCATCAGCGCCAACACCCGTGCCTGGTGGGACCTCGGCTCGGCGCGGGCCCTCGGCTACGCCCCGCGGGACGACGCGGAGGCGTACGCCGAGGCGCTGCTCGCCGCGCACGGCCCCCTCGACCCCGCCCACCCCGACGCCCGCTACATCGGCGGCTCCTTCACCCTGGCGGACCCGCACGGCACCGGCTGAGCCCGGTGGTGACGCGCGCGCCGCCGGCCGGACCGGCCGCCAACGCCCCCGGCTCAGGGGGATGCGGCGATGCCCAGGGAGTCCGCGGCCAGCGCCTTGGGCGCGCCCTTCTCGTAGAAGACGTCGAGCGCCGTGATCCGGAACCCCGCCGCCGTCAGCAGGCCGACGGCCTGCCGGGTGAGGTGACATCCGCCGAGGAGGCGCTTGTTCAGCGGCTCGAGCCGGCGCTGCCAGCGGCGTACGGCGTCGTCCCCTTCCGGTGCCAGCCCGTGCTCCACGAAATGCAGGGTCCCTCCGGGCTTGAGCACGCGCCGCACCTCGCGCAGGGCCGCGCCGGCATCGGGGATGGTGCACAGGGTCCAGGTGGACAGGGCGCTGTCGAAGGTGTCGTCCTCGAAGGGCAGCGACTGACCGTCCGGCCCGGCACGGCGTACGGGGACGCGCGACGCCCCGATCCGGTCCGCGGCGAGCCGCCAGCCGAGATCGGACGGCTCGATCGCGGCCACCCCGGTGACCGCAGGCGGGTAGAAGGGCACGTTGTGGCCCGTACCGAAGCCGAGCTCCACGACCTCGCCCGTCAGGCCCTCGCACACCCTGCGCCTCAGCGGCGCGGCCGTCTTGGCCCCGCAGGCGGCGTTGATGATCCGTGGCAGGACCTGTTCGGCGTAGAACCCCATGGCAGCCTCCGTGGCTCGTTTCCGCTGTGGCGCCAGAGGCGGGGGCGGTGTCGGCCGGTTCGTGGCGGCCGTCGCCCGGCTCGAGAGGTTCTGACGGGCGATCCGGCCGCCCGGCGGGGTGGTGCCGTGCCCCAACACGGCACCACCCGGGGTCGAGGCGTGTCAGACGTTGACGCAGGTGTTGCCGGCGGCCGGGTTGAGCGCCCCGATGATGTTGACGGAGTTGCCGCAGACGTTGATCGGGATGTGGATGGGAACCTGGATCAGGTTGCCGGACAGGACACCGGGGGAGCCGGCCGCAATACCCGAGGCTTCGGCGTCGGCGGAGGCGACCGAGGCACCACCGAGGAGCGCGAAGCCGACGGCGAGGGCCAGCCCGGCACTCTTCAGGACACGCGACATGTGAAATCTCCTTGTACAGACGGCAAACGCAGCCAGGCTGCGCAGGGCCCCGGACGGGGTCCGCATCCTTGCTTCGGCAGCCAGCGCCCGGGCGACCGCCCCTCCCCGCCGGATTCCCCCTAAGGAGTGCGCCGGGCGGCTGCATTCGGCGGCACCGCGACCCGCGGCGTTGCGCGGCCCGGCGTCCGCTCCGGACGTTCACCGGTCCGGACGTTCACCGGTCGGGACGTTCACCGGTGCGGCCCAGGACCGTCCGGATCACGTGCCGGGCGTTGCGCGCCATGGCCGGGTTGGTCGTGCGGTGGTCCGGCAGCGCGATCAGGGCCTGCGAGAGGGTCCGCCCCCGGCCGCGGATCCACGTCGCGTCGTCCACGCAGAGCGCCTCGCGGAAGACCTGCCGCCCCTCGGCCGGCAGCAGGTTCCACGCCGGGAACAGATCGCAGGCCGGATCGCCCACCCCCATGCACCCGAAGTCGATCACCGAGGTGAGCCTGCCGCCCTCTACCAGCAGATTGCCCGGCATCAGGTCGCCGTGCAGCCACACTCCAGGCCCGTCCCAGTCCGGGGCCCGCAGCGCGTCCTCCCACACGGCGAGCGCGGCGTCGCAGTCGACGCCCTCCTGCGGTATCCCGCGCAGGGCCTCGATCGCCGCCCTCGTCTCCGCGTCGAGCGAGGCGAGCGGTCCGCCGCGGTAAGCCTGCGGCGCGCCGGGCAGGGCGATGCTCCGCATCGCCGTCACGAACGCGGCCAGATCCCGGGCCAGCCGCACGGGCTCGCTCAGCGCTCCCGCCTCGGGGTGCTCACCCGCCCGCCACGCGTACACCGACCACGGCCACGGATACCCCTCGGCGGGCACGCCGGCCCCGAGCACCTCGGGAACGGGAGTCGGCAGCAGGGGTGCGAGGCGGGGCAGCCACCGCTGCTCCATGGACACGTCCTCGGCTCCGCCCTCGCGCAGCGGCAGCCGTACGGCCATCGCCTCTCCCAGGCGGTAGACGTCGTTGACCGTCCCGCCCGACGGAAAGCGCTCCACCGTCAGCCCCGACCATTGGGGGAACTGTCCGTCGATCAGCCGCCGTACGAGGTCGTCGTCGACGGGGCGCCGGCCGGCATCCATCTGTCCTGTGCTCATGATCCGCCATCCGATAGCCGGACACCGGCGGCCGTCAAACGCTTTTCGGTCGCGAGTGCGCAGCTGACGGCCGTTCGCGTGGATTTGCGGAGGGTCCGAAAGTGGGTGCGCGGGCCCGCCGGAATCGGGAGATACCTCTGGTGCCTCTGAACCGAGGAGAGGGAAGCACATGAGGAATCGACTCGTACTCGCCGGAGCCGCGGTCGTGGCAAGTGCCGGCCTGTGCACCGCGGCCGTGCCCGCCATGGCGGCGCAGGCCCCCCTGAACCTCAGCGTCGGCTGCGGTGACGTCGCCGGACTCATCGCGGCCGTCGGGCAGGTGAACGCACACCCCGACGGCGGCACGATCACCCTGGCCAAGGACTGCGCCTACCGTCTCCAGGACGACTTCGAGGACTCGGGCACCGCCCTGCCGGCCATCACCGGGAGGGTCGGAATGGTCGGAGACAACTCGACCCTGATCCGCTCCGTGCGCGACGGCCTCCCGTTCTTCCGCATCCTCGCCGTCAGCCAGGGAGGCCGGCTCGCCCTGAAGGGTGTCGGCGTGACCGGTGGCCGCACGGAGGGCGACGGAGCGGGCATCGCCAACGAGGGAACCCTGCGGTTGGAGAGCAGCAAGGTCGTGGGCAACCAGGCGGGCGGGGTGGGCGGGGGCATCGCCAACGAGGGCGGCGACGTCACGCTCGTCGACAGCACGGTCCTGACCAACGTGGCCACCTCATCGGCGGGCGAACCCGGCTACGGAGGCGGCCTCGGCAACGACGCGACCGGCACCCTCACGCTCAAGCGGACCACGGTCGCGGGCAACACGGCCGACGAGGACGGCGGCGGCATCCAGAACCTCGGCGCGCTGACCGTCGACCGCAGCTACCTCGCGAACAACGAGGCCCGTGACGGCAACGGCGGAGGCATCAACAACCTCGGCTCCGCGACGGTCAAGCACAGCAGGGTCGTCGAGAACTGGGCCGGGTTCGACGGCGGTGGCATCCACAACGGCGAGGACGCGACGCTGGGGGCGCAGAACACGTCCTTCGTCGGCAACAAGGCGGGCAACGACGGCGGCGCCGTCCACAACGAAGGCACCGCGACCTTGAGGGACAGCAGGGTCGAGCGGAACTCGGCGGGCCGCGACGGCGGGGGCCTCGGCAACGAGCAGGTGGCGGGGGCCGGCGCCGCGCAGCTGACGCTCGAACGGACGACCGTTTCGGGGAACCGTGCCGCCGGGGTGGGCGGCGGCATCAACAACGGGGTCGGCGCGGTCGTGACCCTGAGAAGGAGCGAGATCGTCAGGAACCTTCCCACGAACTGTGCCGGAACGGTCCCGGGCTGCTCCTGACAGGCACGTCTCGGCAGGTGGAGCACATGGAGCTGCCACGGGTGAGGGGAAGTGGTCGGATCGGTGCATGAACGATCCGTACGCGATTGACGTCCTGGCCGTATCGGCTCCGGCCGGTCTCGCCGAGCGCCGGGCGGCCCGCCGCACGGCGGCCGCCCATGCCGCGAACGCCGAAGAGCTGGAGGTCCTCCTCGACATGCTCGGCCTCCACCCCGACCACGACTCCGCCGCCGGAGGGGCGGGCGCGCCCTTGCGGCCCCGGCGTCCGTAGGGCCTCCGTCCGCTGGAGAGGCCGCCGACGCAGGCAGGGGCAGGTGCCTGCCCGTCATGGGCGGGTACCTGCCGGGAAAACGGGTCGCACCCCGTGACCTGCGCCGATACCTTCCGTCCAGCGTGGTGAGGTACGCCACGCGACGGCGAGAGGGAATCGGGCATGGAGACACAAGGCGTGCGGACCGACCGGCTGGGCTTGTTGCTCGACCAGTTCGACATGGCCAGGGAGATGGCCCAGGTGCGGCTGACGGGGCTCGGTGACGAGGAGTACCTCTGGGAGCCGGTGGCCGGCAGCTGGTCGATACGGCCCCGTGGCGAGGCGGCGACGCCCAGGGCGTACGGGCCGGGCGCGTGGGTGATCGACAAGGGCGCCCCGGACATCCCGGCGAGCGAGTACGCCGAGGTCGCCCGGCAGGCCGCCGGCGGCATGACGGTCGACAAAATCGCCGAGGACTGGAGCGTGAGCGCCGCACGGGTCGAGCAGGTCCTCGCCCACACCGGTGAGCCGGAGCCCGACGAAACGCACGTCACCACCATCGCGTGGCGGCTGGGGCACCTGCACTCCTGCCTCGCCGGCCAATGGGAGTGGACCTTCGGCGAACGGCGGCAGGAGCCGAAGCTGCTGGTCGACTTCACCCCGTCCGCCGCCTTGGCACTCGAGCGGTTCTGGGCGCTGATGGACCGCTGGCGCGACAGCGTCGCCGCCCTCACCGAGGAGCAGCTCGACACGGTCGGCCTCTCGCAGTACCCGTACGGCTCCGACGCCGACGACCCGTTCATCACCGTGCTGGCGGGGGCCAACGTCGAGTTCATCCACCACATGGCAGAGATCGGGGTGCTCCGCGACCTGTGGCGGGCCCGCTCCACCACCGCCGGGTAGGCCTGCGCGCGCCGCGAGGGCTGCGAGGGCGCCCGGCGTCAGCGGACGGGGCCGCGGGACTGGAGGTCGCGGAGCAGGGCGCGTTCGACCGGGCTGAAGGGGACGTCGGGGCGCAGGCGTTCGGGGTGACCCGGTGGCGGGCAGTCGAGCGGGACGGGTCCCGGCTGGTGCTCGGTGCGTGCGATCTCCCCGTTCAGGTGGAGGGTGCCGAAGGAGACCAGGCCTTGCCACACCACGCCCGCCCAGCGCCGTGTGAAGGAAGTCCGCCTGTCGGGTCGCATGTCCACTGTCACCTCATCCGTCGAAACGATCATGCTCCGGTAGATGCTTCCGGCCGGCGCTGGGCCCCCGCTCGACATCGGCTCGGGACGTGCTCGCGTCCGGCCGGAGTCGCCCGTCGCCCTCGCAGCCCTCACAGCCCTCACAGCAGGGCCAGCAGCGCCGCCCGGTCGGTCTTGCCGTTGGCGGTGACGGGCAGGGCGGGAACCGACCTGACCTCCTGCGGCACCATGTACGCGGGCAGCGCCTCCGCGCAGAAGGTCCGCACCCGAGCGGCGTCCGGGGCCGCGGCGGCGCCCGCACCCGGCTCCGGGACGACGAACGCGCACAGCACCGCTCCCTCGGTGCCCCGCTCCTCGGCGAACACCGCCGCCGCGGCCGTCCCGGGCAGCTCCAGCAGCCGGCGTTCGACCTCCCCGAGCTCCACCCGGTTGCCGCGGATCTGCACCTGCGAGTCGGTCCGCCCCGTCAGCCGGAAGGCGCCGGCCGGGTCGCGGTAGGCGAGGTCCCCGGTGCGCAGCAGCGGCTGCCCGGAGCGCGGCTCCAGCGGATCGGGCGCCAGCGCCGCGCTGGTGGCCTTCGGGTCGTCCCAGTACCCGGAGAAGAGTGCGGGGGTCCGCAGCAGGATCTCCCCGGTGACGTACGGCTCGTCGACGACCCGGCCGTCCGCGTCGACCAGCAGCATCTCCGCGCCGGGGTGGGCCACACCGATGGACAGGTCCGTCTCGTCCGAGGGCAGCGGCCGGGGCACCTCCTCGAAGGAGGCGGCCATGGACTCGGTGCTGCCGTAGCAGTTGACGATCCGCAGGTCGGGCCGCAGCTCCTGGACGCGGCGCAGCTGCGGCAGGGGGAACTTCTCGCCGCAGAACAGGATCGTGCGCAGCGAGCCGAGCGCGATGAGCCGGTCGGCGTCGCGGCGCAGTACGGAAGTCCACAGCGACGGGACCCCGTTGACCTGGGTGACGCCCGCCTCGCGCAGCGCGGACAGGAAGCGCCGGGGCCAGCGCACCACCTCGGGCTTGAGCGGTACCACGGCGGCGCCGGCGCCCAGGGCCATGCCGAAGTTCAGCAGCGAGAAGTCGAACTGCAGGGGGGAGGTGGAGGCCACCCGGTCGTGCTCGGTGACCAGTCGTGCGGCCCGCATGCCGCCGTAGAACGCCACGACCGCGCGATGGCTCATCACCACGCCCTTGGGCCGTCCCGTGGTGCCCGAGGTGAAGATGATGTATGCCGGGTCGGTCACCGACCGCTCGGTGCGCCGCCGGGGCCGGGGCGCGGGCACCCGCTCGACGCCCACCCCGTCCGCGGTGAAGGTGGCCGTGCCCGTGCCCGCCGGAGGTTCCGTGCCGGGGATCCCGGCCTCGCGCAGGTGCAGCACCGGATCCGTCGCGGCGACGATCGACAGCAGCCGCTCCCGCGGGGTCTGCGGGCTGACCGGGATGAAAGCCGCGCCCAGCGTGGAGCAGGCGAGCAGCGCGGCGAGTGCGGCGGCGGAGGCGTCCGCCTCCAGGACCACTCGGTCACCGACGCCGACCCCCAGTGCGGCGAGTCCGTCGCTGAGGACGTCCACCGCCGTGGCCAGTTCTCGATAGGTGGTCTCCAGCGTGCCGCTATCGGCCGGCTCGATGACGGCCGGACGGTCGGGAAATGTCGCTGCGGCCGCCAGCAGGAATTCGTGCAGGAATTCCGCAGGTGAAGCGCCATAAAGCGGGGGCAGTCGGTCGCCGTGGTCCATGTCGGGTCTCCCATTCGTCCTCACAGTGCGTCAATTGCCGCACTGGACATGCTTCAACAGGTTGTGTAATCGTCTCTCCAGTGGCGGAAAAAAGTTTCCGCAATGCAGAATTATCGATGCACCTTCGAGAATTCACGGAGGTTCGGTCGAATTCCGCTCGAGAGCAACTAGAGAAGCACTGGAAAACCGCTCGAATAACACCGGAACTGGAGGTCGGTCCCCAAATGTTTCAGGCCATTCCGCTTTCGCTGGGCCAGCTGTCGGTCTGGCACGACATCCGGGATCTGCCCCCGGGCAGACGCCACGAGCCCAACAACGCCGCCGTGTGGACCCTCCCCGCGGACACCGGCGTACGCCAGGTACGCGGCGCCCTCGGCACGCTGGCCCGCCGGCACCCCTCGCTGCGCACCCGCTACGACCTGACCGACCCCGACGCGCCGCGCCAGCTGCCGGCCGACGAGACCGTCACCGCCGTACTCGACCAGGTCGAGGCCGACCCGGGCGACCCGGGCCAGGCCGACGCCGTCGCCGCCGAGCTGGCCTCCCGCCCCTTCGACCTCGGCTCCGAACACGGCTGGCGGGCACGCCTGTTGACCGACGGTGACACCGCCCGCGCGCTGGTCTTCGTCAAGCACCACATCGTCGCCGACGCCTGGGCGCAGGAGCTGCTCCGCGTCCAGCTGTCCCAGGCCCTCGCCCGCACCGGCCCCGCTCCCGCCGCCGAGGCCCCGGCGCCCGGTCCGGCCGAGCTCGCCGCCGAGCAGTTCTCCGAGGCCGGGCTGGGCCGGCAGGCCGCGGCCCTGCGGCACTGGGAGCGGCTGCACACCGAGACGCCCCGCACCGCCCTCCCGCACCGGCCCGCCGACCGGGGCACCGCCCTGCAGGCCACCCTCCGCTCGGCCCCCGCCCTGTCCGCCGCCCGCGTCCTCGCCGACCGTGCCGGGGTCTCCGTGGCCTGTGTGGTGCTCGCCGCCTACGCCCGCTCCGTGGCCCGGCTGTGCGCCGACGGCCAGGCCGAACCGGAGGCCCTGACCGTGCAGTTGATGAGCGCCAACCGGTTCACCCCCCGCTGGAAGGGCCTGGTCACCTCCATGAACCAGTGGGCGCCCGCCCTGCTCCCCCTGCCGCCCGCCACCAACCTCGTCGGCCTTGCCCGCGACGCTCACTGGAGCAGCCTCACCGCCTTCCGGCACGGCATGCACGACGTCACCGCCGTGGCCCGGCTCCGTGACCGGGCCGCCGCCCCCGAACCCACCTGCGCCTACAACTTCGTAGCGCTCCCCGACGGTGCCTGCGCCGCGGACACCGGCACCGAGCCCGAGCCGGGCGACCAGAGTCCCGCCCTGCGCTGGGAGACCCCGTTCACCACCATCGGGCCGCGCTGCTACGCCCGCGCCGACGACATCGGCGGCGTGCTGTCCGTCCGGCTCACCGTCCGTGACCTCGGCCGTGACCAGGTCGCCGCCCTCCTGTGGGACCTGCACGCACGGCTGCTCGCCGAAGGGAAGACGGCATGACCGCGCCGACCACACCCGTACCCGCCCCGGCCCCCGCACCCGAGGCCGCCCCGGCTCCCGCCGCCGCCCGCCCGAGCCTGTGGCGCAACGCCGACTTCCTCAAGCTGTGGTCCGGCCAGACGGTGTCCCTGTGCGGCACCTACGTCACCCAGCTCGCGCTGCCGTTCGTCGCCCTCACCGTGTTCGACGCCTCGGCCGCCCAGGTCGGCACCCTGACCGCCGTGCAGTTCCTGCCCGTCCTGCTGCTGACCGTGTTCGTGGGCCGCTGGGCGGACCGCCGCAGGCGCCGGCCCCTGCTCGTCGGTGCCGACCTGGTCCGCGCCGTCGCCCTCGCCGCCGTACCGCTCGCCTGGTGGGCCGACGGACTCAGCCTCGGCCTGCTCTACGCGGTGGCCCTCGCCGTGGGCTGCTGCAACGCCGTCTTCGACGTCGCCTACCTCTCGTACCTGCCGAGCCTGGTCGACCGCCGCGACCTGGTCGCCGCCAACAGCAAGCTCCAGGGCAGCTACGCGGTCGCCCAGGTCGGCGGCCCCGGACTCGGCGGCCTCCTCATCCGCTTCGCCGGCGCCCCCCTCGCCCTGCTGATCGACGTGGCCTCGTACCTCGTCTCCGCCGTGACCCTGCTCCTGATCCGCACCCGCGAGGACGCCCCGGCCCGGCCCCGTCCCGACGAGGACGGCGGACTCGCGCGCCAGCTCGGCGCCGGTTTCACGTTCATCCTCAAGGAGCCGGCCCTGCGCCTGCTCACCTTCAAGGGCGCCTGGTTCAACCTGTGCGAACAGGCCCTGCTCACCGTCTTCCTGGTCTACGCCGTACGGGAACTCGGCCTCGGCGCCGGGGCGCTGGGCACCTGCATCGGCCTGGGCAGCCTCGGCGCCGTGCTCGGCACCGTCCTCGCCCGCCGCGCCGGGCGCGCCCTGGGCGTCGCACGCGTCCTGGTCGGCTCCATGGCCCTCGGCTGCGCCGCCCCCGCCGTCATCCTGCTGTCCGACGGCAGCGGCCTGGGCTCCCTCGCCCTGATCACCGGCGCGTTCGCGGTGTTCAGCATCGGATTCACCGTCTTCAACGTCTACTTCGTCACCCTGCGGCAGACCATCACCCCGCCGGACCGCCTGGGCCGGGTCACCGCCGCCTACCGCACCGTGGCCTTCGGAACCTTCCCGCTCGGCGCCTGGGCGGGCGGCGCCCTCGCCGGACAGCTGGGCCTGCACACCGCACTCGTCGTGGTCTGCGCCGCCTTCGCGGCCGGCTGGCTGGTCTTCGCCGCATCGTCCCGCGTGCTGCGGCCGCTGACGGTCTCCCTCGACTGAGCACGCCGAGCACGCCGAGCACGCCGAGTACGCCCGAGCACACCGAGCACGCCCGAGCACCGAGCACACTCCGCCGCCTTCCCGCACCCACCCTCTGGAGGCTCCACCATGCCCGAACACGTGATCATCATCCACCGGTGGACCGACCGCTACGCCGACTACGCCGCCTACATCGACCACACCGCCCACCACGTCAGCTACGTCACCACCGAGCACGCGGTCCGCTCGCTCCCCACTGGGCAGGCCGCCGGGGTGGCCCTGGTCGACAGCACCGAAAACGTGCCGGCGGTCCACGCCCGGGTCGCCGAGCTGGTGGACCGCAGCGGCCCCCCGACCCGGATCGTCGCCCTCCAGGAGACCGACCTGGACCTCGCCGCCGAACTCCGCGCCGCCCACGGCCTGCCCGGCACGCACCCCGCCGACCTGGAACCGCTGCGCGACAAGCTCGTCATGGCAGGCCAGCTGCACGCCGCCGGACTGCCCGCCCCCGCCACCGAGGCCGCCCCGGACCGGGCGGCCATCGCCGAGTTCGCCGCCCGCCACGGCTGGCCCGTCCTCGTCAAGCCCCGCCGTGGTACCGCCAGCGCCGCCATCACGCGCCTCGACCATGCCTCCCAGCTGGCCGCGTACCGGCTGCCCGAGGGCACCGAGATGATCGTGCAGCCCTGGCAGCCGCACCAGGTGCTGCACGTGGACGGCGTCTACACCGGGTCCTGCCTCGGCGCCTGGCGGGCCTCCCGCTACCTGAACACCTGCCTGGAGTTCACCGCCGGCAGCGCGCTCGGCTCCGTCGAGATCGACCACGAGACGACCCTGGAAGCCGTCGGCGCGCTCACCCTCGCCACCGCCCGGGCCCTGTTCACCGGACCCTCCGTCTTCCACCTCGAACTCTTCCGCGATGAACTCGGCGCGCTCTCCGTCCTGGAGATGGCCGCCCGCCCCGGCGGCGCCGAAGTCCCCTTCGTATGGCGCGAGGTGCACGGCATCGACCTGATGGCCGCCGCCTTCTCCCACCAGACCGGCCTGCCCGACACCTCGGGCACCGCCGTCGACGACCCCTCTCAGGTCGCCGGCTGGCTGCTCGTGCCCCCGTCCGAGGCCGCCCCCAGCCGGGTCCGCGCCGTCAGCTCCCACCAGGGCGACGGCCCCTACGCCGAGGCCCTCCCGGCCGTCGGCGCCCTCGTCACCGGCGGCGGGTACGAGCACGCCGGAGCCCGCTTCCGATTCCGCGGCCACAGCAGCGCCGAGGTCGAGGCCGCCGTACGGCGCATCGCCCGTACGGCCCGGCTCGAGACCACCGCGGTCGATCCCGAAAGCCCCGCCCGCGTCGTCGTCGTGGGCTGCGGCACCCCGGCCTACCGCTCGTACTCCCTGGACGCGGTGGCGGCCCGCGCCGAGGCCGCACTCGTCCAGGGCGCCCCCGCCGACTGGCAGCTCCCGTACGTCCAAAACCGCCACCGCACCGCCGACACCTCGGACCCCGAGGCGACCGCCGCCGCCATCGCCTCGCTGCTCGCCGGCCACCCCGGCCCCGCCGGAGTCCTGACCTGGGACGAGACGCTGCTGCGCACCACCGCCGGGGCCGCGGCACGGCTCGGACTGGCGCACATGAGCCCCGACGCCGTCGACCGCTGCCGGGACAAGCTCACCACCCGCCGCACCCTGGGCGCGGCGGGCGTCCCGTCGGCCGGGTTCCGCCACGTCCGCACACCGCGCGAGGCCCTGGACGCCGCCGAGGCCCTCGGCTACCCCGTCGTCGTCAAGCCCCGCGCCCTGGCCGGCTCCATCGGCGTCACGCTCGCCTGTGACCCGCGCGAACTCGCCACCGCCTTCGACCAGGCCGCCGGATCGGCCTTCCCCGGCATCACAGGACTCGACGGCGTGATCGTCGAGGAGTACCTGACCGGCCCCGAGATCAGCGTGGACTGCGCCGTCCGCAACGGCCGGGCCGTGGTGGCCAACGTCGCCCGCAAGCGCCTCGGCTTCGCCCCCTACTTCGAGGAGGTCGGCCACCTGGTCGCGCCCTGGCGGCACGAGTCCTGGGCCGACGCCGTGGAGACCGTGGTCACCGAGGCCCACGCGGCGCTCGGCATCCGCACCGGCCTCACCCACACCGAGCTGCGGCTCACCCCCACCGGACCGCGCGTCGTGGAGGTCAACGGCCGCCTCGGAGGGGACTTCATCCCCCTGCTCGGTGCCCTCGCCACCGGCGTCGACCTGGTCGCCGCCGCCTGCGACATCGCACTCGGCCGCACCCCGGACCTCACCCCGACCCGCGACCGCTGCGCCGAGGTCACCTTCGTCTACCCGCCGCACGACGGGCAGGTCCGCTCCCTCGACCTCAGCGCCGCCGAGGCCGTGCCGGGCGTCGAACGGGCCGTCGCCCTCGCAGCCCCGGGCACCGAACTCCTCCTGCCGCCGCGCGGCATCGTGCCGCGGCTGGCCGCCCTGCTGGTCACCGGGGACACCCCCGAACAGTGCGCCACCGCCTCGGCGGCCGCGGCCCACGCCGTACGCGCGGACGTCACCCCGCTGGTCACGGCCGCCGGCTGACACCCCGCCGCGCCCCCGCCGCGCCCCGTACCGATCGCACGACACCACGACCGTACGCACCCGATGAAAGGCGACCACCATGTGGACCCTCGGCGTCAACGCACCTCCCACCGGCTGGCACGACACCGCCGCCTGCCTCGTCAACGGCGACGGCGAGATCATCGCCTTCAGCGAGGAAGAGCGCATCAACCGCCACCGCCACTCGCTGTACCGCAAGCCCGTCAGCGCCGCCCGCCTCTGCCTCGACCGGGCCGGCATCAGCCCCGCCGACATCGACGTCGTCGCCCTCGGCTGGGACGTCGACCAGCTCTACCCCGGCCGCTTCACCAGCGACGCCGACTTCCTCGCGTACGCCGTGGGACTCGACTTCGGCAGCCGCCTCCCCGAGGTCGTCCGCGTCCCGCACCACGCCGCGCACGCCGCCTCCGCCTTCTACGCCTCCCCGTTCCGCAAGGCCGGCGTCCTGGTCATCGACGGCCACGGCGAAAACGAGTCCTCCAGCATCTGGACCTTCGAGGACGGCAAGGAGCCCCGCCAGGAACGCAGCTGGGGCCGCACCGCCTCCCTCGGCTACGCCTACGACGCCGCGTCCACCTGGCTCGGCTTCTCCTTCCTCAACGCCGGCAAGACCATGGGCCTCGCCGCCTACGGCCGGGCCGCCGGGATGCCCGCCGAACAGCTCGTCGACATCCGGGACGAGGACTTCCGGCTCGCCATCGCCCCCCTGCCCGAGGCAACCGGCCGGGCCACCGCCGAGGACATCAAGCGGCAGTACGAGGCGCAGGTCGCCGCCTGGCGCGACCGCTACACCCGCATCGTCGGCGCCGACCGCCCGCAGGCCGACGAGGAGAACCTCCCCGACGACCCCAAGGCCGTGGCCGTCGCCTGGACCGCCCAGCGCATCATCGAGGAGACCGTCACCCACCTCAGCTCCCTCACCCGCAAGATCTCCGGGGTGGACGAGCTCTGCCTGGCCGGCGGCGTCGCCCTCAACTGCTCCACCAACGGCACCCTGCCCGGCCCCCTGTACGTCCCGCCCGTGCCGCACGACGCGGGCGTCGCCCTCGGCGCCGCCTGGGCCGTCAGCCCGCCCAAGCAGCACACCAGCACCCTCAGCCCGTACCTGGGCAGCGACATCGGCAGCGCGGCGGGCCTGGACACCACCGGCCTGCACCGCACCGACCTCGACGTCGAGGAGGTGACCCGGCTGCTGCTGAACGGCCGCGTCGGAGCCGTCGCCCAGGGCCGCGCCGAGGTCGGGCCCCGCGCCCTGTGCCACCGCTCCATCATCGCCTTCCCCGACACCGCCGAGGTCAACACCCGGGTCAACACGGTCAAGAACCGCGAGCAGTGGCGCCCCTTCGCCGGCGTCACGCGCCCCGGATACGGCGCCAGGCTGTGGGAGCAGCAGGAGCACCTCAGCCGCTACATGCTCGGCGCGGCCAAGGCCACCGAGCTGGGCCGGAAGGTCGCCCCCGGCGTCGTCCACGTCGACGGCACCACCCGCCCGCAGGTGCTGCGCGGTGACGACGCCCCGCTCGTCGGCGCCGTCCTCGACTCCCTCGAACGCCAGGGCGTCCCGCCGGTGCTGCTGAACACCTCCTTCAACGACAAGGGCGAGCCGATCGTCGACACGGCGGTCCACGCCCTGAACGCCTTCCGGGCGATGGGGCTGGACTTCCTCGTCCTCGACGACTCCCTCTACACGAAGGAGACCGGCCAGGGGGCGGCACGGTGACCCCGCCCGGAGCCCTCGCCACCGACCGCTTCACCGCGTACGGGCCGCACCACCTCGACGAGATCGCCGCCCGTTACGGCCTGCCCGACGACATCCGCGAGACCGTCCGCCGCGTCTCCCAGGTGCTGCCGTTCCGGGTCAACTCCCACGTCCTGGAACAGCTCGTCGACTGGGACCGGGTCCCCGACGACCCGATGTTCCAGCTCACCTTCCCCCAGCGGGGCATGCTCACCGCCGCCGACGAGGCGGAGATCGGCGGCCTGCTCGGCGACCGCGCCCGCAAGCCCGAACTGCGCGCGGCCGTCGGCCGGATCCGCGCCGGGCTCAACCCCCACCCGTCCGGCCAGCGCGAGCTCAACGTCCCCCACCTCCAGGGCCGGCCGGTCCCGGGACTCCAGCACAAGTACCGCGAGACCGTGCTGTACTTCCCCGGACAGGGCCAGACCTGCCACGCCTACTGCACCTACTGCTTCCGCTGGGCCCAGTTCATCGGCGACGCCGACCTGCGCTTCGCCGCCCCCGACCCCTCGGGCCTGATCGGCTACCTGGGGGAGCACCCCGAGGTCCACGACGTCCTGGTGACCGGTGGCGATCCGCTCATCATGTCCACCGAGCGGCTGCGCTCCCACCTCGAGCCGCTGCTGGAGGTGGAGTCCGTACGGACCCTGCGCATCGGCACCAAGTCGCCCGCCTACTGGCCGCAGCGGTTCGTCACCGACCAGGACGCGGACGACCTGCTGCGGCTCTTCGAACAGGTCGTGGCCTCCGGGCGGCAGCTCGCGGTGATGGCCCACTTCAGCCACCCCCGCGAACTCGACAACGACCTGGCCCGCCGGGCGGTTGCCCGGATCCGGGCAACCGGCGCCGTCGTTTACTGCCAGGCACCGCTGATCGCGCACGTCAACGACGACGCCGGGGTGTGGAGCGAGCTGTGGCGCTCCGAACTCGCCGCCGGAGCCGTCCCCTACTACCTCTTCGTGGAACGGGACACCGGTCCGCACGAGTACTTCAAGGTGCCGCTGGCCAAGGCCGTCGGGATCTTCCGCGCCGCCTACCGCACCCTGCCCGGCCTCGCCCGTACCGTCCGCGGCCCGGTCATGTCCGCCACCCCGGGCAAGGTCTGCGTCGACGGCGTGGAGGAGACCGGCGAGGGCCGCTGGTTCCAGCTGCGCATGGTCCAGGCCCGCAACCCGGCCCTGGTCGGACGCCCGTTCCGGGCCCGCTACTCCACCACGGCCGCCTGGCTCGACGACCTCCAGCCGCACCCCGACACCCCCGCCGACCTCGTGGACGCGCTGCTCGGCACGGCCGGCGCTGCGGCGACCGGGCCGGCGGCCCGTACGGAAACCGAGCCGACCCGGGAAGCGGCATGACGCAGCCGTCCCCGAACCTGACCCTCAGCCACCTCGTCGAACAGCGGCGCGCCGCCGGCGAGCCCCTGGTCAACCTCACCTTCGGAGAGGCGCGGCTGCCCGTGCTCCCCGAACTCGCGCAGCAGCTCGCCGCGGGCGCCCACCGCGCCTCCTACGGGCCGGTCGCGGGCGCCGAGGACGCCCGCGGCGCCGTCGCGGGGTACTTCGCGCGGCGCGGCCTGCCCACCGATCCGGCCGACATCGTCCTCGCCCCGGGCAGCAAACCGCTGCTGATGGCCCTGAACCTGGCGGTGGGCGGGGACGTCCTGCTGCCCCGGCCCGCCTGGAACACCTACGCCCCGCAGGTCCGGTACGCGGGCAAGGAGCCCCTCGCCGTACCCGTACCCGACGTGTGCGGGGGAGTTCCCGACCCCGGCGCCCTGCGCGGGGCGATCGGCCGTGCCCGGGCGGCCGGGCGCACCCCGCGCCTGCTCGTCCTGACCCTGCCCGACAACCCCACCGGCACCCTGGCCCCGCCGGACCTGGTCCGCGAACTCGCCGCCGTCGCCGAGGCCGAGGACCTGCTGATCGTCTCGGACGAGATCTACCGCGACGTCGTGCACGACCCGGGCACCCCCTTCCTCAGCCCGGCCGAGGTCGCCCCCGAGCGCACCGTCGTCACCACGGGCCTGTCCAAATCGCTCGGCATCGGCGGCTGGCGCGTCGGCGCGGCGCGCTTCCCCTCGGGCCCCCGCGGCCGCGCGGTCCGCGACGGGGTCGTCGCAGCGGCCAGCGAGATCTGGTCCACCCTGGCCGGCCCGCTCCAGCAGGTCGCCGCCTACGCGTTCGCCGAACCGGAGCCCGTCCGGGCCCGGACGACCGCCGCGGCCCGCCTGCACGGCGCCGTGGCACGCGCGGTGCACGCCCGCGCGACCGCCGCGGGGGCGCACTGCCGCCCGCCGACCGCGGGCTTCTACGTCTACCCGGACTTCGAGCCGCTGCGCGCCCCGCTGGCCCGGCACGGCATCACCGACTCCGTCTCGCTCGCCGCCCACCTCCTCGACCACGGGGGCGTCGCCGTCCTCGCCGGACACCTGCTCGGCGACGACCCGGCGGCCCTGCGCTTCAAGGCGGCGACGAGCCTGCTCTACGGAGACGCGCAGCAGCAGCTGAGCGCCCTGCGGGCCGAGGACCCCACAGCCCTGCCGCACATCGCGCAGCAGCTCACCCGGATCGAGGAAGCCTTCACCCGTCTGACCGAGGGGCCCGGGCCCCGCCGCAACAGGAGGCCGTCGTGAAGTCCCTGCCGCCCACCCCGCAGACCTTCGCCCTCCTCGCCGACGCGGGCGACCGGCTGCTGCGCGACCTCGACCGCCTCACCGACGCCGACGCGGCCGCCCCCTCCCGCCTCGGCGGCTGGAGCCGCGCCCACGTCCTCAGCCACCTCAGCGCCCAGGTCGACGCCCTGGAGCGGCTGCTGCACTGGGCCCGTACCGGCACCGAGACACCCCAGTACGCCGACCGCCGCGCCCGGGACACCGAGATCGAGGACGGCTCCCGGCAGCCGGCGGCCGCCCTCGTCGACCGGGTACGGGGCTCCGCGGCCCGCTTCCTGACCACCGTCCGGGAGCTGCCCGGCCCCGCCTGGCAGACCGTCGTCCGCCCCTTCACCGGCGAACTGTGCACCCCCGAGCGGATCCTGGTGATCCGGCTGCGCGAACTCGAGGTCCACCACACCGACCTCGACCTCGGCTACGGCTTCGCCGACATCCCCCGGCCGGCCGCCGACATCCTCCTCGACGACGTGTCCGGATACCTCGCCGCGGCCGAGGGCACCCCGCCCTGCACCCTGCGCGACGACACGGGAGCCCTGGTGGCCGCCTTCGGCTCCGGCGGGCCCGTCGTCACCGGCCCCCGCGGCGCCCTGCTCGCCTGGCTCACCGGCCGTTCGGCGGGGGAGGGGCTCACCGCCCGCGGCCCGCTGCCCGAGCTGCCCGCCTGGATCTGACGTACCGAACCACCCGAAGGAGCACCAGATGAACGACCACCCGGCGCCGGCGCCGCTGCCCGAACGCCACGCGCTCGGCTCCGTGCACGCCGAACTGCTCGACTGCATCCAGGTCAACCTGGCCGTCCTCGCCGACCACCACCACGGACCGGACACCCACCTGCGGCTCGGCTCCGCCCTGCGGTGGCACACCCGCCCCGGACCCCACGGACTGCCCACCGTCGACCCGACGCTCGACCAGCGGATCGCCGAGGCCGAACAGCGGCTCGGCCTGAAGGCGAGCAGCCGTACGCGGCTCACCGGATCGGACCTGCAGGCCGCCGTACGGGCCCGGGGCACCACGCACTACGTCGTCGCCGACGCCCACGCGATGCCCTGGCTGCCCTACCACGGCCGCCGCCACATGGACCACAGCTTCCTCCTCGCGCCGGGACCCGACGGCTTCCACATCGCCGACGGCTACCGCACCGAGACTCCGTGGGGTCACGCGGTGCCCGGACACTGGGAGTTCGGCGCCGGCGACCTGGCGGGCATCGACACCGCCGAGGTCATCGCCTGGGCGCCGAAGCCCCTCGACGCCACCGCGCCGCGGCCCGTGCACGACGGCGGAGACCCGGATCCCTACCTCGCCGCCTACGCGGACCACCCCGACCGCGCGGCCGCCCTCGAACAACTCGCCTCCGAGACCTGGCTGCTGGCCCGCGCCCGCGCCCTGCACGCCCGTTGGCGCGCCCGGCTCTCGCTGCCCGTGGACACCGAGCACCTGCGGCGCTGGGACCTGGTGGTGGAACAGTCCTACCTCGCCCACCGCAGGGTGGCCCGCGGCCGGACCGAACCGCCCGGCGTGCTGGACCGGCTCGCGGCGGCGCTCGCCGCCGACGCCGCCGCGTTCGCCACGCCCGCACCGCAGGCAGCGGCGGACCCCGCGCTGCGCGACGCCGTCGCCGGCATCGCCGCCTCCGTTCTCGGCGCGCCCCGCCAACACCTCCTCGACGGAGCCGAGTTCAATTCCTTCCCCACCTTCAGCTCCTTCCGGCTCGTGGAGCTGATCGAACGGGTGGAGCGCGATCTGGAGATCGAACTCGACGCCGACGAGCTGATCCCGGAGAACCTGCGCCGCGTCGAGGACCTCTGCCAGATCGCCACCCGCCCCCGGGCCGCCGCCCCGGCCGCATGAGGCACGCACGGGCGGCCGCCCGCACGCGTACCCCTATCCCCTTCACACCCGAGGTGAGGACCCTTCCCATGGACCCCCGTTTCATCGAGATCCTGCGCCCCTCCATCGACGGCGGCGCCGGCGTGGACATCACTCCCGACACCGACCTGCGCGCCCTCGGCATCGACTCGATGGCCGCGATCGAGCTGCTGTTCACGCTCGAGGACACCTTCGGCATCGCCCTGCCCGACACCGACCTCAACGACGAGACCTTCGCGACCGCCGGCAGCCTCTGGCAGGCCGTCGCCGCCCAGATCTCGCCGGGCCACAGCTCGCCGGGCCACAGCTCGCCGGGCCAGGTGGCCGCATGACCACCGCCGTGACCACCGCCCGTACCGCGCTGGAGGCCGCCGAGGAGGTGGCCGCCGTCGCCGCCGAGCACGCGGCCCGCACCGACCGGGACGCGGTCTTCCCCGTCGAGGCACTCGACGCGCTGCGCCGCACCCGCCTGCTGGGCCTGCTCGTCCCCGCCGAACACGGCGGGCCGGGCGGCACCCTGCGCGATGTCGTCGAGGTGACCGAACGGCTCGGCCGCGCCGACCTGTCCGTGGCCATGATCTTCGCCATGCACTGCCAGCAGGCCGAGGCGCTGGTCCGCCACGCCCACGAGCCGCTGCGCTCCGCCCTGCTGCCCCGGCTCGCGGCCGGCGAGGTCTACCTCGCCTCCGTGACCACCGAGGAGGGCAAGGGCGGCCGTCTGCTCACCGCCGAAGCGGGTCTGGCCGAGCAGCACGGCAGCCTGGAGATCGACCGGTTCGCGCCCGTGGTCACCGGCGGCGCCCACGCCGACGGCTTCCTCGTCACCATGCGCAGCCCCGGCGCCACCTCCGGCCACCAGGTCTCCCTGGTCTACGCCGACCGCGACCAGCTCCACATCACCGGCGACGGGGACTGGCAGCCGCTCGGCATGCGGGCCAGCCACAGCGTGCCGCTGCGCCTCACCGGCAGTGTGCCCGGCCACCAGGTCGTCGGCGAGCACGGCGAGTTCTCCCGGATCGCCGTCGGGATCTTCGCCCCGTACGCGCACCTGGGCTGGTCGGCGGCCTGGCTCGGCACGGCCGCCGGCGCCCTGTCCCGCGTCCTGCGGCTGCTGCGCGGACCGGACGGCCGCGGCCGCTTCGACATCGGCTCCGAGCTGCTGCTCACCCGGCTGTCCCGGGCCCGGCAGCGGCTGGACACCGTCCACGCCCTGCTCCGGCACACCCTCGCCATGGTCGAGGAGGGCACCGAACTGCACACCCCCAGCGGCCAGATGCTGCTCAACTCCCTGAAGATCACCGCGGCCGAGCAGTGCCACGACGCCGTCGACGACCTCGTCACCGCCGTCGGACTGCGCCACGGCTACCTCAAGGACTCGCCGACCCGCCTCGAACAGGCCCTGCGCGATCTGCGGTCCGCCGCCCTCAACTACAGCAACGACCGGCTCCACCTCGCCGACGGCCGCCTCGCCCTGCGTGACACGGGGGTGCGCCTTGTCTGACCTTCACCTCCGCACCCTGCCCGGCACGTCGGTCCCGTTGGACGGCGCCGCCCACGGCACTTCGGACGGCGCAGCCGACGGCACCTTGGACGGCGCGCCGCACGGCACGTTGGACGGCGACCTGGAGGCCCTGCCTCCCGGAGCCTCCGGCGCCGAGGTCTGGTCCGCCCTCGGCGCCGGGGGCCACCTGGCCGCCTGCTACCGGGACGGCGACCCCCGCCGCGGGGTGCGCCCCGCCGCCCTAGCCCGGCTGCTGGCCGCCACCGACGCCCGCTTCGGCATCCCCGCCACCCTCTCGGTGAGCGTCCCGCTCGCCACCACCCTGCCGGTCCTGGCCGCCGGGACCACCGCCGAGGCACGCCGGGCACTGGAGGACGCCCTCGCCGGACGGGTCACCACCGCCCTGGCCGCCACCGACGTCACCGCGGGCACCGACCTCGCCGGCCTGCGCACGGCCGTCCACCTCGACGGGGACACCGTCGAGGTCACCGGCGAGAAGCA
This sequence comes from Streptomyces sp. cmx-11-4, assembly GCA_049998195.1. Lineage (GTDB taxonomy): Bacteria > Actinomycetota > Actinomycetes > Streptomycetales > Streptomycetaceae > Streptomyces. Next base: position 310,567 of record JAEBET010000003.1, on the reverse strand, counting down.
GTGGATCGCCAACGCCACCACCGCCTCCTGGTTCCTGGTCCTCGCCCGCCTGCGGCCCGGCCGCCACTTCACCGCCTTCACCTGGGTGCTCGTCCCCTCCGACGCCCCCGGCGTACACGTCCGGCCCGCCGACTCCTCCCTCTACGCGGCCTCCGGCACCGGACACGTCCGCTTCGACGGCGTACGCCTGACCGCCGGTCACCTCGTGGACCGGGTGGGCATGGGACTGCCCTCCTTCGCCCGGCACATCGCCACCGAGCGGCTCGCGGGCGCCCTGTGGGGAGTCGCCCTGTGCCGGCGCGTCCTGGCCGACACCCGCCGCCGCCTGGCCGCACGCGCCCACGGCGAGGCGACCCTGTGGGACAACGAGGCCATCCGGCAGCGCTTCGCCGCCTGCCTGGTCCGCACCCAGGAACTGCACGCCCTGTGCGAGCAGTTCGCGGAACCCGTGGCCCGCCGCTACGACACGACCGCGGCCGCCACCCTCAAGGCCGCGGCCGGGGCCACCGTCGGCCAGGTACTCGGCGACTGCGCGCAATGGTGGGGCGCCGCCGGGTTCGCCGACGGATCGGTCCAGCAGACCAGGGCGCAGGCGGCACTGTTCGGGATCGGCGGCGGCGCCACCGAGGTCGTCCTCGCGACGCTCGCCGACTCGGCCGAGCAGGTACTCGCCCGCCTCGAACCCCGAGGAGACACACCATGACCACGCCCACGACCACGCCCCCCGGACACCGCACCCTCCACGACTGGTTCGCCGCCTCCGCGGCCACCCGCGCCCCGCTGCCCGCCCTCGAGGTCGCCGGTCGCGTCGTCACCTACGCCGAGCTCGAGGACCTCGCCGGGCGGATCGCCGCCGCCCTCCTCGACCACCTCGGCGGCCGTGCCCCGCGCCGCGTCGGCCTGCTCGCCGGGCGCACGCTCGTCGCGTACGCGGGATACCTCGCCGTCCAGCGCCTGGGCGCCGCCGTCGTGCCGCTCGGCCCGGCCTTCCCGCACGCCCGCCACGTCACCGTGGCCCGGGCCGCCGCCCTGGACGTCGTACTCGCCGACGAACACGCCGCGCCCGGCCTCGCGCTGCCCGCGCCCGTCCTGCGGCTGACCGACAGCGGTCTCGACGCTCTGGCCTCGGGCTCCGCGCCGCCCCCGGTTCCGGGCGGGCCCGGCGACCTCGCCTACATCCTGTTCACCTCCGGATCCACCGGCGTGCCCAAGGGCGTCCCGGTCCTCCAGCGCAACGCGGACGCGTTCCTGCGGCACGTCGTCCCCGCGCACGACGCCGGACCCGGCGCGCGGCTCTCGCAGACCTTCGACCTCACCTTCGACCCGTCCGTCTTCGACATGTTCTGCGCCTGGGGCTCCGGCGCCACCCTCGTCGTCCCCGACCGCACCGAGCTGATGACCCCGGTCCGGTTCGCCGCCCGGCGCGAGCTCACCCACTGGAACTCCGTACCCTCCCTCGTCTCGCTCGCCCGGCGGCTGCGCCAGCTCCGGCCGGACAGCCTCCCGGCCCTGCGCCGCAGCGTCTTCTGCGGCGAACCGCTCACCCTTCAGCAGGCGGAGGCCTGGCGGCAGGCCGCCCCGCACAGCACCGTGGAGAACGCGTACGGCCCGACGGAACTGACCGTCACGTGCACCGCCCACCACCTGCCCGGGGAGCCCGGCACCTGGCCGCGCACCTCCAACGGCACCGTCCCGATCGGCCGCCCCCATCCCGGCCTGGAGGCGCTCGTACGGGACGGCGAACTGTGCCTGCGGGGCCCCCAGCGCTTCCCCGGATACCTGGACCCCGCCGACAACGCCGGCCGCTTCCTCGCCCCCGACGGGACCGACTGGGACCCGGCGACGCCGCTCGGCGACGACCACTGGTACCGCACCGGCGACCGGGTCACCGCCCTGCCCGACGGCGGCTACCTCCACCAGGGCAGGCTCGACCAGCAGGTCCAGGTCAACGGCTACCGCGTGGAACTCGGCGAGGTCGAGGCCGCCCTGCGCGAACAGGCCGGCGTCACCGACGCGGCCGTGATCGCCGTGCCGAACGCGGGCGGCGGCACCGAACTCGCCGCCGCCTGCTCCGGCCCGCGGCCCGACCACGCCACCGCGCTCACCGAAGCCCTGCGCGCCCGCCTGCCCGGCTACATGGTCCCCGCCACCCTCACCGTGCTGGACGCCCTCCCGCTCAACGCCAACGGCAAGACCGACCGCACCACCCTGCGCACCCTGCTGACGGCTGCCTGAGGGAACCGACCGAGGGCAAAAGGACGTTGGGAGGGGGTGGAGTGACATACGGTTCGCAACACGTGGCACATGCACGCATGACGCAGGGGGGCGGTCATGTTCGGTTGGGCACTGCTCAGGCTCTGGGGCTCGCTGAGAGCCTCCACGTTCACCTGGCCGGAGCCGGGGCACCCGGTGGCGGCGGGGGAGCGCATCCGCAGGCTGGGCACGCTGCCGCCCGAGGAACTGCTGCGCACCATCGGCCGGGAGGGCCGGCCGCGGCCCGAGCAGCTCTGCGCGGACCTGGTCGTGCTGGCGGCCGGTGCGGGCGCCGGCTGGCACGACGCCGAGACGGCCGAGGCGATGGGGGAGGTCCTGGCGGCCGTCGGGCTGGCCCGCGCGGCGTCGGGCGAAAGCCGCGACGCCCTCGAAACGGGCGACCGCCTACAGGTCGAAGCCCACGTTCTGCGGGGGATCGCCGCTGACCGGGTACGGGACCGGGAAGAGGCGCACCGGCAGTTCTCCCGGGCCGACCACCGGGGCAGCGCCGTGGGGCACCCGATCGCGGTGGCCCTCGGGCGCATCGGAATGCTCGCCACCGCGGAGACCGCCCCCCTGGCCGACAGCCTCCAGGACTCCGTGGACCGGGCGCTGGAGCTGCTGGAGGGACAGGCGCCCGGCCCCGCCGTCGAGGAGGTGCGCCGGGCGACGAGGGCCAGGGTCTCGGCGCGGGAGGCCGCACACCAGTGGTGGGAGGCCGCGGAGCGGACCCCGGAGCCGGAGCTGTTGGAGCGCTGGCTGTACGAGCACCGCGACGGCGACCGCTCTTGCCGTGCGTAGTGCACGTCTCCGAGCCACAGCAGGGCCGTGGCGCTGTCCGGATCGAGCTCACGTGCCTGCCAGGACGACGACCCGCTCGCCTCCGGCCTGCTCCTCGCCGACGGCGTGCTCACCGGCCACGACATACTCCGGCAGAACTGGCACGGGGTCCGGCTGGCGGTGCTCTCCGCCTGCGAGACGGGCCTGGGCCGCACCGGCCGCACGGACGAGACCCTCGGCCTCAGCCGGGCCCTCCTGTTCGCCGGAGTACGGTCACTGATCATGAGCCTGTGGCGGGTCCCCGACGCGGCGACCGCCTCCGTCATGGGCGACTTCCACGACCTCACCCTGTCCGGCGAACGGCCGGACCAGGCCTTGCGTACCGCGATGCTGGCGGCGCGCGACCGTCCCGGCGGAGACCGGCTGGACCGATGGGCCGCCTTCAGCCTCCTCGGCGAATGGCGTGCCCCCCACCCCACAGAAGTGGGAGCGCCGCATGCCGGACACCACCGCTGAATCCGCCGCTCTGCCACACCATCTGCCGCCGGGCTTCGACTTGCTCGGCCTGGTCACCCCGGCGGTCGAGGAGGACGAACCCGACCGGGCCTACCAGCGGGTCGACGAGGCGACCGTCAGCCTGCTGCGGCGCGAGACCCGCATCGGCCTGGCCCGCGGCGAGGTCACGGCCGTCGACACCGGGGACCCCGCCGTCCAGGGCTACGACATCCCGCTGATCTGCGTCGTCCAGACGCACCCCGAATGCACGGTGCGCTGGTCGCGGCTGGTGATCGACCTCTCGCCGTCACCGGGAGCCACCATCGCGGACATGTCACCCACCCTGGTGGAGGGCGAGGAGCCCATCGAGATCGAGACCAGCTTGGGAGCGGGCCTCAGTTTCAGCGCGGCCGGCGCCGCCCTGGGCGCGGACCTGACGCCCCAGCTGATCAGGCGGCGCACTGTCTACTGCCCCCGCATCACGTCCTCGGGTGTCGGATTCAGCACCGCCTACTGGGACTTCCATGCCTCCGACCGGGAATTCCTGCACGTCAACGAGGAGTTGCGGCTGCTGGTGCGGGCTCCTGCCGCAGTCGCGGTCGACGCCGTGGTCACCATGCGCGCCCGAGTACTGCCGCGCGGGCTCGGGCGCGTCGTCCGCTTCTCCGGAAAGCTCGCGGGCTTCGAGGGCACGTGCAGGCTGACGTAGCGGCGGGCGGATGCGGCAGCGGCCGCATGGAGGGATCGCCGTGGTGGTGGGCGAACATGAACTGCGCCAGCCGCTCGGGCAGCCGCGACAGGTCCCGGCCCGGGCCCAGCTTGTCGATCGTCCTACGTCACCGGAGGGTGCGGGCGGTGGCCGTCACCTGCACAAGGCGGTGTCCACGAGGGTTTGGACGTTGTCGCGGTGGTCCGCCGTGAGCGGGCCCAGGGCGGTCGTGGCCACCGCGGCGGCGCGGCCGTCATCGGTGACCGCGTTGCGCGTGGAGTAGCCGTGGATGCTGCCGCCGTGGCCCCACGCCAGGCCGCCGCAGCTCAGCGGCGTACTGGTCACCCCCAGCCCGAACCGGACGCCGGTCCCCATTGCGCTGTCCTCGGGAACCTCGACGGTGGTGCGCATCTGGGCGAGCTCCGCGGGCCCCAGGAGCCTGCCGCCGACCAGGGCGGAGAAGAAGCGGTTCAGGTCGCCCGGGGTGGAGACCAGCTGTCCGGCGGCCCATCCCCAGGAAGGGTCGATCCGCGTGATGTCCTCCAGGGGACCCCCGGGCCGCGCCGCGTGGTAGCCCCGGGGATGGGCTTCGCGGATGCCCTCCTCGCCCACGCCGGGGAAGTAGGTGTGGCGCAGGCCGATGCGGTCGATGACGCGGTGGGTGATCTGCTCGGCCAGCGGGCGCCCGGTGACCTTCTCGATGAGCAGACCGGCGAGGACGTAGTTGGTGTTGCTGTACGACCAGCTGCTCCCGGGAGCGAAGAGGGCCTTGTGGGCCAGCGCCGTGTCGAGCAGGGTGCGGGGCTGGTAGTAGGTGTGGCGCGAGGTCTCGCCGGCGTAGTCGGCGATCATGTAGTCCGTGTAGTCGGGCAGTCCGCTGGTGTGCTGGAGCAGCTGGCGCACCGTGATCCGGCTGCCGTCGATGCCCTCGCCCCGGACCAGGCCCGGGAGGTACTCCTCGATGTGGGCGTCGAGGCCGACCTTGCCCTCACCGACCAGCTGGAGCACCACGGTGGCGGTGAACGCCTTGGTGTTGCTCCCCGCCCGGACCTGCCCGTCGACCGGCACCTTCGCCCCGGTCCGCAGGTCCGCGACACCGGCCGTGTAGGTGCGGGTGCGCCCGTCCCGGCCGACGGTGGCCGCCAGGGCGGCGGGGTAGCGGTCTTCGCGCACCAGCCGCTCCAGGCCCTGCCGCACCGCGTCACCGGAACCGGAACCAGAACCAGAACCGGGGCCCTGCGTCGCAGCCGCGGGGAGCGTGCCGCCCACGGCCAGGGCGGCCGCCAGCACCGCCACCACCGCGGTGGCCCGCCGCAATCCGGATGACGGGAGAACACGGACGGACGAAGGCCGCAGGGAACGATCGGTCATGGGGAACCCCTCCTCGTGCACCCTGCCGGGCGCTTCGATCATGTGGATGCCCCGAGACTAGAAAGCGGACCCGGCCCGGCACATCGCCCGTCGGCCCGAGGCCCCCGGTCCTGCCCGCGCCCCCGGCCAGGACCCACCTCCCACCCGGCTCTCCTCCCCTGGAGCGAGCTGCGCTCACCTCGCTCCGGCACGCGGCCGATATGTGATGCTGAGACAATTACGGTGTGGACATGGGGGTTTGATGGAACCGGAGATCATCGCGCTGGCGGCGAGCGCGGGCACGGCATTGGTCACCGCACTCGCCACGGAGGCCTGGCAGAGCGCGAGCGTGGGGCTGGTCGCCTTGTGGAGGCGTGTCCTTCCGGAGCGGGCCGACGCGGTGGAGGCCGAGCTCGACGCGACGCGCGGCGACCTCCTCGAAGCGCGGAACGAGGGCGACAAGGAGACCCAGGCCGAGCTGGCTGCGGAATGGCAGGGCCGGATGCGGCGCCTGCTGAGCGCGCACCCGGAAGCGGCCGACGAACTGCGCGCCCTGCTGCTCGATCCGCAGGCGCAGCCGCCCGCCGAGCCCACGATCACCCAGCACGCCACCGCATCGGGGAACAGCCGCGTCTACCAGGCCGGCCGGGACCTGCACCTGGGTCCGCGGTGAACGGCCGCACCGACGGCCGCACCGACGCCCGCACCGACGCCCGCACCGACGGCCGGGCCAGCGGCCAGGGCCGCGTCTACCAGGCCTCCGGCGACCAGCACATCGTCGAGCACCACCACCACGGGCCGTCGTGGTCCGGCCCGGACACGGTACGCAGCCCCGCGCTGGGCCGTACCCCGCTCGTCCTGCGCGACCGCGTCGAGCTGATGGACACGCTCCGGGCCTCCGTCGCCCCGGGCGCGGGCGGCCAGGTCCACGTCCTGCACGGACTCGGCGGCTGCGGGAAGACCGCCGTCGCCTGCGCGCTCTTCGCGCACGCGACCACTGACGGGGGCCGCGTCGGCCTGTGGGTGAACGCCTCCGACACCACGTCCCTGCGCTCCGGCATGCTGGCCGTCGCCGCCGACCGCGGCGCGGCGGAGGGGGAGTTGACGGCCGCGCGCAGCGGGCTGCGCGCCGCGGCGGACCTGGTCTGGGACCACCTGGACCGCTCCGACCGGCCCTGGCTGCTGGTCATCGACAACGCCGACGACCCCTCCGTGCTCCGTGACGGCGGCTGGCTGCGCAGCAGTCCGCGCGGCACCGTACTGGTCACGAGCCGTCAATCCGCCGGCCGTTGGTGGCCCGGAGCGCACCTGCTCCAGGTGGGAGTGCTGCCGCGCGCGGACGCCGCCCAGGTGCTGCGCGACCTCGCCCCCGACGCCGGGACGGCCGAAGAGGCGGAGGAGATCGCCGACCGGCTGGGTCGGCTGCCCCTCGCGCTCACCCTCGCCGGCACCTTCCTGGCGCATCAGGTGATCAGCCCCTGGACGCTGACCGAGTACGGGCAGCGCCTGGACATCGACCTGATCGACCAGGGCGCCGTGGGCCTCGCCGGCGACGCGCGCCACCTGGTCAGCAGCACCTGGGAGCTTTCCCTCGACGCCGTCGCAGGCCAGGGCCTGCCCGAAGCCCAGACGCTGCTGCGCCTGCTCGCCTGCTGGGCGAGCGACCCGCTCCCGCTCTCCCTGCTGGCCGGCCTCGAGCTGGGTACGGACCTCCCGGCCGGGCGGGTCGAGCCGGCGTTGCGCGGTCTGCTGGACCATTCCCTGACCGAACTCGTGCCGGGTCCTCCGCGCAGCCTGCGGACCCACGGGGTCCTCCTCGACAGCGTGGCCCGCGGCACTCCCGCCGGGCAACGCGGTCAACTTGCCACGAAGGCCGCTGAGGTGTTGCTCGCGGTGCTCCCCGAGACACCCGAGCGCGGCATCGAGGCAGCCCCGTTCCGGCCGCTGGCCCCGCATGTACTGGCACTGCTCCGACGGGTGTCGGCAGGCGAGGGCGTGGACCGGCCGGTCGTGGAGTCGGCTGCGGAGTGCGCGCTGCGGCTCGCCGTCAACCTCCACCGGTCGGGGGACTCCGCCTCCGCGCTGGCGGTCGGGGAACAGGCCGTGGACCTCGCGCAGGCACGACTGGGCGACGACCACCCGCTGGTCGTGCGGCTGCGCCAGCGCGTGGCGCGCACCCTGCGCAGGCTCGGCCGCTACGAGGAAGCGCAGACGCTCGCGCGGCGGACCCTCACCGACTGTGAGCGCCTGTTCGGCCCGACCGCCCCGGACACCCTCGAGAGCTGCGTGGTCCTGGCGCTCGTCCTTTGGACGGACGGCCGGGAGGCCGAGGGCGCGGCCCTGATGCGGCGAGCCGTCGAGGGCCGGATCGAGGTCCTGGGACCGTTGCACCCGGTGACCCTGAGGGCCCGCTACATCATCCTGGAGCTGCTCCGCGGCCCGGACTTGGCCCGGGAGATCGAGGGCGCGCCCGCCCTGGTCCGCGAGTGCGTCGAGACCATGGGACCGGACCATACGATCACCATGGGGGCGGAGCTCAACTATGCGAACGCCCTGTACTACGCGGGCCGGGCCGCCGAGGCGCTTCCCCTCGCCCGCCGGGCGTTCGAGGCGGCGGAGCGGCGCTACGGGCCGGACTACCAGATCACCCTGGCCTCCCGGTCCCTCTTCGCGCTGGCCCTCGCGGGCGTCGGCGCGTTCCCCGAGGCGACCGCGCACATGGAGGCGGTCGTGGAGCAGCGCAGTCGCATCCTCGGACCGGATCACCCCTGGACCGGGGACTCCGTGGCGAACCTGGCCGCGTTCCGGGCCGGCGAGGCGTCCGCCCGCTGACGATCCCACCGCCGCCCGCCCCCAGCCGTCCTTCGCCCGGGGGCGGGCGGCGGCGCCGGTCGTGGTAGCGCCCTGTCCGAGCCGGTGTCAGCAGTTGTTGCCCGCCGCGTCGACGAATGTCGGGGAACGCCGGATGCGGAAGGAGCGGCTACGAGGCCGTCGGCGGGCGCAGGCGCCGCCAGTACCCGGCGAGGTCGTCGACGGCCGCGGTGACGGAGTCGAGGGCCATCGTGGTGCGGGAGTCCCTGCCGTAGCGTTCCCAGCGCGGCATCGGGTGCTGGTTGGGGTCCCCGGTGCGGATGAAGGAGATCCAGGAGGCGTGCATGGTGGCGGCCAGGCCGTCGCGGACCCTGGGGCGCAGCCCCGCCAGGAACGGCGCCTGCGACCACTTGTCGAAGTTGTGGAACACGAAGGGCAGTTCCAGGCAGTGCGCCGCCGCGAGCCGGCCGTCGTGCGCGGGTGTCGGCAGGTTGAACTGGTAGGCCCAGACCGGACGCCCGCGGGCCGCTCGCCGCTCGGCCAGCGCCAGACCGGGCATGCGGAACAGGTCGTCGCCGATCAGGTCCATGAGCACGTCCACCGGGCGGGCGCCCGGCCGGGCCTCCTCGTACGCGGTGTACGCCTCGGCCGCCCGGTTCCCGAAGGTGTCCCGGGCCCTCGCGAGCACCTGGTCCTTGGTCGCCGCGGCGTACGGCTCGCTGAGTGCGAAGGCGAAGTTGGCCTCCTCCCGGGTCCAGCCGACCAGGACGTCGATGTCCGCCCCGGCGCCGCTCAGGAGCAGGTCGGCCGGGTGCCGGTCGAGCGTGACCCCGTCGAGCACCGGCAGGAACGGGGTGGACCAGTAGCCCCACTTGCCCGTGCGGCCGAACATCTCGTAGGTCGCGGCGATCAGACGCGGCCACGGCACGGCCCGTAGTTCGGCCACGTCCTTGGCCCCGAGGATGTCCAGGAAGGCGGCGGTGCGTTGAAGGGACTCGGTGCGGCCGGGGATCTGCAGCCCGAGCGGCGGGCTCTGCAGGATGGCGCGTCGGAAGAGCGGGCGGCCCTTGGGCCGGGCGCCGGCCAGTGCCGCGACCGACAGCGCGCCGCCGGACTGTCCGGCGACGGTGATCTGGTCCGGATCCCCGCCGAACGCGGCGATGTGGTCGCGTACCCAGCGCAGTGCGGCGAGCTGGTCGGTGAGCCAGAAGTTCCCGTTGGCGCCGTCCTCGCCGAAGTAGAGGTAACCCAGCGGCCCGAGACGGTAGTTGATGGTCACGACGACGAGGTCGCCGTCGCGTGCGAAGGTCTCCCCCGAGTACTGGGGCATCGAACCGGAGCCGGAGATGAAGCCGCCGCCGTGGATCCAGACCATGACCGGGCGCCTGGCGTTGCCGGTGCCGGGGGTCCAGACGTTGAGCGTGAGGCAGTCCTCGTCGAAGGGAGGCGACCCGTGCGTTCCCAGGACCTGGTCGCCGCCCTCCCGGTAGGGCTGCGGCGCGCTGGGGCCGAAGGCCGTCGCATCGCGCGTTCCCTGCCATCCGGGATGGGGCTGCGCCGGCCGCCACCGAAGGGCGCCGACCGGCGGGGCCGCGTAGGGCACGCCCTTGAACACGGCGAGGCCCCCTTCGGTCCCGCCGCGCAGCCGGCCCGAGGGCAGCTCCACGACGGGCGGGGACGCGTCCGCTCGCGGGGCGGCCTGCGCCACGCGTCCGTCCGGCAGGCCGGACAGCAGCGCGCCGCCGGCCAGCACCCCGCTGTTCCTGAGGACTGTGCGCCGCGATGGATCGTCGGTCATGGTGCTTCACTCCCTGACTGATCAAGAGCCCGTCGCCGAATTGGCATTGCGTTATTTTGACGACGGCAAGTGTTACGCCATGCGTGAACCCGGGGTCAAGGGGTGGGTTCCGGTGTCATCCGTAATATCGCGAACCATTGACGGACGTCGCCAAGACGCGATAGACACGTGTCACTTCCGATGCCGCCCGCCAAGGCAGGGCCGGCTGACAACGTACGGAGTCTCCATGGCACGTCGGATTCGTCCCGCTGCTCTGATCGCCGTCACCACAGCCCTCTCGCTGGCCACCGCATGTGGTGGCGCCAGCCTCGGGAGCGGCGACGGCGACGAGCAGAACGGGCCCGTGAAGATCGGGCTCCTCCTCCCGCAGTCCGGGATCTACAAGGCACTCGGCGGCGACATGAAGCAGGGCTTCGAGCTCTACGTCGAGCAGCACGGCGGCAAGCTCGGCGGGCGCGAGGTGGAGATCGTGGTCGCGGACGAGGGGGAGACCGCGGACTCCGGCAAGGCGGCCGCCGAGAAGCTGGTCAAGCAGGACCGGGTGCTGGCGGTGAGCGGCGTGGTGAGCTCGGCCACCATCAACGGGGTCAAGGACCTGTTCGAGACGAGCAAGATCCCGCTCGTCGGCTCCAACGCCTCGCCGACGACCTTGACCGGGACCACGTACGTCTGGCGCACCTCGTATGTCAACGACGAGCCGGGCAAGGCGCTGGGCAAGCACGTCGCCGAGCAGGCCGGGGGTCCGGTCTTCCTGATCGCCGCGGGCTACCAGGCGGGCAAGGACGAGATCGAAGGCTTCAAGTCCACCTTCCTCCCCGCCGGCGGGAAGATCGCGGGGGAGGAGGTCTACACACCGTTCCCCGCGACGAAGAACTTCCAGCCCTACCTCGCCCAGATCGAGAAGTCCGGCGCGAAGGCGGTCTTCTGCTTCTACGCGGGCGGCGCGGCCGTCGACTTCGTCAAGCAGTACCGGGACTTCGGACTGGTCGGCAAGATCCCGCTCTACGCGCCCGGCTTCCTCACCGAGGGCGGTGTGCTGGGCGGGCAGGGCGACGCCGCCACGGGCATCCTGACCTCGCTCAACTACAGCGCGGACCTGGACAACGCCGTCAACAAGCAGTTCGCGCCGGCCTACACGTCCGCCTACGGGGCCGCCCCGACCACCTACGCGATGGCGTCATGGGACGCGGCGCAGGTGCTCGACAAGGCGATCGGTGCGGCCGGGGCGGCCGGCGGCAAGGTGACCCCGGAATCGGTCAACGCGGCCATCTCCACGGTGGGGGACATCGACAGCCCGCGCGGCACCTGGCGGTTCAACAGCGGCGGTACTCCCGTCCAGCCCTGGTACCTGCGCGAGGTCAAGCAGGGCGCCAACACGGTCCGTTCCGAGCTCGTCCGGCTGGGCGGCTGACATGTCCGGATGGTTGGACGGCAACTTCGTCAGCGTCGTCGACGGGGTCGCCTTCGGTCTGCTGCTGTTCACGATCGCCGTCGGCCTCTCCCTGGTCTTCGGCATGATGGACGTGCTCAACCTGGCCCACGGCACGCTCTACCTCGCCGGGGCCTACGTCGCCTACGCACTGTCCGACGGGACCCTCCTGGGTCTGCTCCTCGCCCTGCTGGCCGGCGCCCTGGTGGGCGCCATGGGCGGGACGGCCCTGACCTTCCTCACCCAGCCGCTCGCCCGGCGCGGACACCTGGACCAGGCCGTGCTGACGCTCGGCATCACCTTCATCGTCGCCGATCTCCTCGCCGCGGCGTTCGGCGGCGACGTGCTGCCCACCGACCCGCCGACGGCGCTGCGCGGGACGGTGGACCTCCTCGGCCACGCGTACCCGGTCTACCGGCTCGTGTTCATCGCCGTCGCGGCCGGCCTCGCACTCGTCGTGTACCTCGTCTTCGAACGCAGTTCGCTCGGGGCACTGGTACGGGCCACCGTCGCGGACCGGGACATGGTCCGCGCGCTCGGCGTCGACATCCGCAAGGTGCTCTACGGGGTCTTCGCGTCCGGCGCGGCCCTGGCGGCGGTCGGCGGTGTCCTCGGGGCTCCGATCCTGGGCCCCGGGCCCGGCGTCGACGAGACCGTGCTCGTCCTCTCGCTCGTCGTCGTGGTCGTCGGCGGCCTCGGCTCGGTGCGCGGCGCGCTCGCCGGAGCACTGCTCATCGGCCAGGTCCAGACGCTCGGGGTGGCGCTGCTCCCGCAGTACGCGCCCTTCCTCCTCTTCGGCACCATGCTGGCCGTGCTCGTCGTCCGCCCCCACGGCCTGGTCTCCTCGGGGGTGCGCGGATGAGCCCGTCCAGACGTGCCGGACCTGCCGGGCCCGGCGTATCCGCCCCACGGCGGCTGTCGGCGGCCGCCGTGGTCGCCGGGCTCGCGCTGGCTCCGTTCGTCCTCGGCCCGTACGCCGTCGGCACCCTGTCGCGGATCCTGGTGTTCGCCCTGCTCGCCATGAGCGTGAACCTGCTCACCGGCCTGACCGGACTGCCGACCCTCGGACAGTCGGCGTACTTCGGAGTCGGTGCCTACACAGCGGCGATCACGGCGACGCGGCTCACGGACGTCGGGATACTCCAACTCCTCATCGCCGCCGGGGTTTCCGCTCTGGTGGCCGTGCCGACCGGATGGCTGGCCGTCAGGGCCCGGGGAGTCGTCTTCCTGATGCTGACACTGGCCATCGGCGAGATCGTCTACAGCGCCGCGGTCAACTGGAAGGCGCTCACCAACGGCACCGACGGGCTGTCCGGCATCCCGCCCGTCGTACCGCTGCCCGGCCTGCCCGCGCTGGAGCTCGACGGACTGGTCTACTTCTACGTCCTGGCCGTGTTCCTGCTGCTCTTCGCGGCCGTCATCCGGCTGGGCTCGACACCCTTCGCCCTCGCCCTGCGCGGGATCCGCGACAACGAGCCCCGGATGAGGGCGATCGGGTATCCCACCCGACGGTACGCCCTGACCGCGTACTGCGGCGCCGGGGCGCTGGCCGGCGCGGCCGGGGCCCTGTGGGTCTCGGTGCAGCGGTTCGTCTCGCCCGGCGACGCCGGTTTCGAGATCGCCGCCCTGGCGTTGCTGGCCGTCGTCATCGGCGGCTCCGGCTCGATGTGGGGGGCCTGCGGCGGGGCCGCACTCGTCTGGCTCACCCGCGACTACCTCGGCAACCTCGAAGCCGTCGCCGGGCGCGGACCGCTGCTGCTCGGACTGCTCTTCGTCATCGCCGTCTACACACTGCCCCGCGGGCTGGCCGGCGTACGGCTCCCGCCCCAGCTGACCCGGAAGAGGACGGCGTGAGCGCACTCGACCTACTGGAACTGCGCCAGGTGTCACGGCAGTTCGGATCCTTCAAGGCCGTGGACGAGGTCTGCCTCACGGTACGGGCGGGCGCGCGGCACGCGATCATCGGTCCGAACGGCGCGGGCAAGTCCACGCTCTTCGGCCTCATCTCCGGGACGCTGGCGGCCACCGCGGGATCCGTCCTCGTCGACGGGCAGGACGTGACCCGGCTGCCCGTGGAGCGGCGGGTCGGGCTCGGTGTCGCCGCGACCTTCCAGCACTCGAGTCTCTTCCTGCGCGAGACGGTGCTGGAGAACGTGCTGCTCGCCGTGTTGCGCCGGGCCGGTGCCGGACTCGGCGGCTGGCGCAAGGTGAGCGCCCGGGCCGCGGCGATCGAGCAGGCGCGGACGCTGCTCGAGCGCGTGGGCCTGCCCACCCGGCACGAGGTCGCGGCGGCCGCGCTCTCGCACGGAGAGCGCCGGCAGCTGGAGGTCGCCGTGGCGCTGGCCACCGAACCCCGGCTGCTGCTGATGGACGAACCTGCCGCCGGGATGTCTGCGGCGGAGACGGCGCGGCTGACCGAACTGGTCGCCGCACTGCCCGGTGAGGTGACCGTACTCCTCGTCGAACACGACCTCGACATGGTCTTCGAGCTCGCCGACACGGTCACGGTCATGCACCTCGGCAGACATCTGAAGACCGGCTCCCCGGACGAGGTGCGGGCGTCCGCCGAAGTCCAGAACGCCTACCTGGGCAGTGTGGAGGCCGCCTCGTGAAGCCCTTCCTCAGCATGAGGGGCCTGCGCTCCGGCTACGCCGGGGGCACCGTCCTCGGCGGCGTCGACCTCGACCTCGACGCGGGCGGGATCGTCGCCGTCCTCGGACGCAACGGCGTCGGGAAGACCACCCTCATGTCGACCGTCATGGGATTCGTCCGGCCCTACGAAGGCAGCGTCGCCCTCGACGGCCGGGAGCTCGCCGGGGCCCGCGTCGACGTGATCGCCCGGGCGGGCGTGGGCATCGTCCCCCAGGGGCGGCGGGTGTTCGCGCCCCTGACGGTGGACGAGCACCTCGCCATCGCCGCCCGCCGCCCCGCGCGAGGACCCTGGACCCGGACCCGCGTCCTCGACCTGCTGCCGAGGCTGGGGGAGCGGCTCGGGCACCGCGGCGACGAGCTGTCCGGCGGAGAACAGCAGATGCTCGCTATCGCGCGGGCCCTGCTGGGCAACCCGCGCCTGCTGCTGCTCGACGAGCCGTCCGACGGTCTCGCTCCCGCGATCGTCTCCCACGTGGGCGAGGTCATCCGCGAGGTGAGCGCCCAGGGGATGTCCGTGGTCCTCGTCGAGCAGAACCTTGGGCTCGCCCTGTCCGTCGCCCAGGACGTCGCCGTCATGCAGAAGGGCCGCATCGTCCACCGGGCCGCCTGCGAGGAGTTCCGCTCCCGGCCCGACGACCGGCGGCGCCTGCTGGGGGTCGACTGACCCACGGTGACCCCCGGCCGTGTGGGAGCGGGCCGTTGGCCGCGCGGTCGGCGGCCGCGGTCGGCGCGGCGGCAGGCCGGTCCGAGCGCGGGGCGGCCGACGCCGGTCGGATCGAACCGTCCGCTCAGCCCCTGAGCCACCACGGCATCTGGACACTCGCTCGAATGGTCCGTCGCGCCGCGCCGTGGGGGGCTTACGATCGCGACCGGCGGTCCCGTCCCGCGACCGCCGCCCGCCCCGCACCCGTGGAGGTCAACCGTGTTCCGGACGGCCCAAGGACACCGCACTCACCGCAGCAGCCACCGCGTCCGCTCGGCAGCCTGCGCCGCCGTCGCCGCGGGAACCTTCCTCGTGGCGGGCTGCTCCTCCGGCGACAGCGGTCCGGGGGAGGCGGCCGGAGGCGTGCCCGTCGTCGAGAAGGGCAAGCTGACCACCTGCACCCATCTGCCCTACCCGCCCTTCCAGTTCGAGCAGAGCGGCAAGGTCGTCGGCTTCGACGTCGCGCTGATCGACCTGGTCGCGAAGAACCTCCAGGTCGAACAGAAGATCCTCGACACCCCGTTCGAGAACTTCAAGACCGGCGCCTTCCTCAACTCCGGTCAGTGCGACGTCGCCGCGGCCGGTATGACGATCACCGACGAGCGCAAGAAGAACGTCGACTTCTCCGTCCCCTACTTCGACGCCACCCAGGCGCTCCTCGCGACGAGGAAGAGCGGTGTCACCTCGCTCGCCGACGTCAAGGCGAAGGGGAAGAAGCTGGGCGCGCAGGCCGAGACCACCGGCGAGAGCTACGCCAAGGCCCAGGGCTTCAACCCGGTCGCCTTCGAGAGCTCGGACGCCGTGCTCAACGGACTGCGCACGGGCCAGGTCGACGCCGTCGTCATCGACTATCCCGTCGTGCAGGGCTGGCTCAAGGACAAGGCGAACGCCGACGAGTTCGTCCTCGGACAGAACATCGAGACCGGTGAGCAGTACGGCTTCTCGGTGAAGAAGGGCAACACCGCCCTCCTCGCCGCGATCGACCAGGCGATCACGACCGCCAAGGCGGACGGAACCTACAAGAAGATCTACGAGCAGTGGATCGGCCCGCTGCCCCAGGCCGCATCGTGACCTCTCGCCTGACCCGGCGCCAGCGGCGCCGGGTGTGGCAGGGCGTCCAGTACGCGATCTTCGTCAGCGCGGTGGTCGTGATCGCCGTCCTGGCCGACTGGGACCGCCTGCAGAACCAGTTCGCGCAGGCGGACCTGGCCGTCCGCCTCTTCCCCAACATCATCACCATCGCCCTGCGCAACACGGTGGTGTACACGCTGTCCGGGTTCGTCTTCGGCCTGGTCCTCGGCCTCGTCATCGCCATGATGAGGCTGTCCTCGGTGGCCCCCTACCGGTGGGTCGCCGGCGTGTACATCGAACTGTTCCGGGGCCTGCCCGCCCTGCTGATCTTCATCTTCGTGGGCGTGGCGGTGCCGCTGGCCTTCCCCGGCACCGAGATCCCCGGCGGCACCTACGGGAAGGTCGCCCTCGGTCTCGGCCTGGTCGCCGCCGCCTACATGGCCGAAACGATCCGGGCCGGCATCCAGGCGGTCCCCAAGGGGCAGATGGAGGCGGCCCGCTCGCTGGGCTTCTCGCACGCCCGCGCCATGGTGACGATCATCATCCCGCAGGCGTTCCGCATCGTCATCCCGCCGCTCACCAACGAGCTGGTCCTGCTGTTCAAGGACTCCTCCCTGGTGCTGTTCCTGGGCGTGACACTGGAGGAGCGGGAACTGACGAAATTCGGCCGCGACCTCGCGAGCGAGACCGCCAACTCCACCCCGATCCTGGTCGCGGGCCTGTGCTACCTCCTCGTGACCGTGCCGCTGAGCATCGTGGTGCGCCGCCTCGAGGCCCGCGCGGACAAGGCCGCGTGAGGACGGGATGGACGAGATGAGACCCACGAAACGGGAACGGTGGACACGATGACCACGGACCGCCCGGAGATCGAGATCCGGGGCCTGCACAAGTCCTTCGGCGACAACCACGTCCTGCGCGGCATCGACCTGGACATCGCCCGCGGCGAGGTGGTGTGCGTCATCGGACCCTCCGGCTCCGGCAAGTCGACGCTCCTGCGCTGCGTGAACCTCCTGGAAGAGCCGAACCAGGGCCAGGTCTTCGTCGGCGGCACGGAGGTCACCGACCTCGACGTCGACATCGACGCCGTGCGCCGCCGCATCGGCATGGTCTTCCAGCAGTTCAACCTCTTCCCGCACGTGAGCGTCACCGACAACCTCACGCTGCCGCAGCGCCGGGTGCTCGGCAGGGACAAGGCACGGGCCGCCGCCGTCGCCCGGGAGAACCTCGAGCGCGTCGGCCTCTCCGACAAGGCGGACGCCTTTCCGGCGCAGCTGTCCGGCGGCCAGCAGCAGCGCGTGGCGATCGCCCGGGCCCTGTCGATGGGGCCGGAGGTGATGCTCTTCGACGAGCCGACCTCGGCCCTCGACCCGGAACTGGTCGGCGAAGTGCTGTCGGTGATGCGGGTGCTGGCCGGCGAGGGCATGACGATGATGGTCGTCACCCACGAGATGACCTTCGCCCGCGAGGTCGCGGACCGCGTGGTGTTCATGGACGGCGGGGTGATCGTCGAGCAGGGGCCCGCCTCACAGGTGATCGCCCGTCCGCTGCACGAGCGGACCCGGAACTTCCTCAACCGGATCCTGGACCCGGCGGCGGCCCCGGCGCCCACCGGCCACGACGGCCCCGAGCCCGGGAAACCGGCCGACGGACGGCACGGCGCATGAGCTCCGCACCGCCGCCGGCGTTCATGCGGTTATCCGGTCGCGATTCGCAGGTGTAGGCGTGGGGGCAGCGGGGGAGAAGTGGCTCAGGCACCCGTGAGCGGGCGCCGCGGGGGCCCGGACCCGGGCCACTCGCTGAATTGAGCAGAGGGATGAGTATGGCCAGCGGCACCGTGAAGTGGTTCAACTCCGAGAAGGGCTTCGGCTTCATCGCCCAGGACGGAGGCGGACCGGATGTTTTCGCCCATTACTCCAACATCTCCGGCAACGGGTACCGCGAGCTGACCGAGGGCGAGACGGTGTCGTTCGACGTCACGCAGGGCCAGAAGGGCCCGCAGGCCGAGAACATCGTCCGCGGCTGACCTCCCGCCCCGGCTTTCCCGGCGGCGCCCGCACCCGGTGCGGGCGCCGCCGTCATGCTTCCGCGCCGTCGCCCGCCGCGAGATCCGCGCGTACGGCGTACCGGGCGAATCCGGGTGACACGGGCTATGGCAGCCACCGGATGTCGGATGGCAGTCTCGTGTCCTCGCAAGCGGCACCCTGGGGGGGCACACACGTGATGGAGCCGGGTACGGGCATGGGCCTGCGCGGCCGCAGCGGCATCCTGTCGCTGGTCGACGCCTGCCTGAAGGAAACCCCCGCAGCCGAGCGGCCCCTCACCATGCTGCTCGGCCCACCCGGCAGCGGCGCCAGCGAGGCGCACAGCGCCCTCATGGAGCACTTCGGGCCCCAATACCCCTTCGCCTTCGTCAACTTCGGCGGAGCGCAGTCACTCCTGCCGCGCTACGCCCTCGGTCTGCTCGCCCGCCAGCTGGAGCGCAAACTGCCCCGCTACGGCCGCTCCCGCTTCCCGCTGCTCAGCCTCGGTCTGCTCGCGTCCGACCAGGAGCTCAGGATGCGCAGCCTCGCCGAGGGCCGGCGCGCCGTGCAGCGGCAGCTCGACCAGTTCCAGGAGGAGAACGAGGCCCGGCACGGCGACTACCTGGCCGCCTTCTTCGAGGTGGGCATGGGCGCGGTCGGCATGCCCGAGGGCGCCTCCACCGCGGCCCTCGCCCTGTTCCAGGACGCCCTGCGGCGCAGCCGCCGCAGCATGCCGAGCCTGCTCGGCGGCAGGGTCGGCAGCCGGCTCACCTCGGGCGCCCAGTGGTACGGACGCCACCCCATGACCCGCAGCGGGGACCCCATGGAGGCCCTCGTCGAGCTCAACCTGTGGCGCCACGAGGGGGACGAGAACGAGCAGGAGCGCCTCGACCTCGTCCTCTTCTCGGCGTTCCTGGAAGACCTCAGACGCAACACCGCCCGCAACTTCATGCCCCGCTCCTACCTGCTGCTCCTCGACAACTCGCACACCGCGTACGGCCGCCGCTTCCTCGACCTGCTGCTGCGCGCCCGGCACGACGAAACGGTCGTGGCCGGTCACGACAGCGACCCGCTGACCGTCGTCGCCAGCTCCAACCGCTGGCTGCCCCGCTGGGGCCCGGCCACCGGGGACTCCTGGCCGTGGCAGCTGCGCGGCCCCGACCGGGCCTCCCTCTCCGACTGGGACGCCCACCGGCCGACCCGGGACAGCGAGGACACCTGGTGGTATCCGTTACGCCTGCGCGACCTCAACCTGGACGAGGTGCGCATCCGCATAGAGCTCCAGCTCGGCGGACACAGCGATCTCGCCCCGCTGGCCCGCCTCACCCCGTTCGTCCACCGGCTCACCGGCGGCCTGCCGCGTGCCGTCCACCAAGTGCTCGACGTACTGCGCCAGTCCGGGCCGCCCCCGGACTCCGGCCCCCAGCAGGACCGCTGGCTGCGCACCCTGCCCGACCGGCCGCTGCGCAGCGGTGAACAGACCGCCACCCTCGCGGACACCGCCCTCAGCCACCTCCTGCGCGACTTCGACGACTCCGAACGCGCGACCCTCGCCGAATGCGCCGCCGCCCGGGACTTCTCCGTCGGTACCCGGCTGCTCAGCCCGGGCGACGCCCTGTTCGGCGAGATCCGGTCCCGCTGGCTGCTGTCCGGACCGCTCACCGTCGTCCCCGTACTCCACCCGTGGCTGCGCCGGCTGCTGCTGTGGCGGCTGGCCCGGCGCCCCGACGCGTGGGACACCGCGCACGAACTCCTGGCGGAGTTCTACCGCGGTGAGGGCAAGCCGGTGCAGGAGATGTACCACCAGCTCTCCGCCGGGCGGACCGACGAGGTCACCGCCCATCTGACACGGCGCTTCACCGAGGTGCCGGCCGTGCAGTGGATCTCCGAGTTCAACGCGATCACCGCCGCCCCCAACCGCCTCCCGACGCAGTACGGCCCGCTGGAACTCCTCGCAGGACTGCGCCCGCGCCGCCCCGAGCGCGTGGTGGACATCGAGTCCGTGATCCACACGCTCGTGACCACCCGTTGGGTGTGGAGCGATCCGCTCGCCGACCCCGCCATGCGACTCAACGACATGATCGCCGACGGCTACACCCAGCTGTCACAACTGCGGAGGAACGACATCGTGGCCCTGTTCAACGAGGCTGAGCGGCACCGTCACTGGCGCGATCCCCAGACGGCCGGCGGGGAGGGCTGAGCCCGTGGTCAGACTCGAATGGCCGCTGCACGTGGTGCGCCGCGTCGCTCTGGCCACCGCCGTCGCCGTCGCGCTGGTGGCGGGCGCCTGGCTGGGCGTCGGCTGGATCCAGGAGCGGCAGTCCAGATGCGCCGACGGAGTGGTCGAACAGGGCCCGGACGACGAATGTGTCGGGGTCACCGACGGCGGTTACGCGTTCGCCCCGCACCTCGACGAGGTCCGGAAGAAGATCCTCGAGGAGAACGCCCGCGTCCTGGCCAACGCGGACAAGGAGCCCTACGTCAGCGTCGCGTACCTGACCAACTTCACCGTGACCGCCGAGGACAGCAATTCCGCGGAAGGCGTCCGCCACGAACTCCAGGGCGCCTACCTCGCCCAGTACCGGCACAACCGCGGCGACCTGTCCGCCACGCCCAAGATCCGGCTGCTGATCGCGAACCCGGGCAGCAGGTCCACGCACTGGCAGCACACCGTCGACCAGCTGATCGCCCGCAAGAACTCCCCGGACCGGCTGGTCGCCGTGGCCGGCCTCGGCCCCAGCACGGACGAGAACCTCGCGGCCATACGGCGCCTCTCCGAGCACGGCATCGCCATGGTCGGCGCGACCCTGACCGCCACGAACATCCAGGACATCAACGGCTTCGTACGCGTCGCCCCCACCAACGAGGACGAGGCGTACGCGGCCGCCGGCTTCCTCAAGCGGCGGGGCGTCGGTACCGCCGTCGTCATCCAGGACGTGGCCAAGGGAAACCTGTACGCCTCCACCCTCGGCACCGCCTTCACCCAGGCCTTCCACGACGGCGACAAGCACAAGCTGGTCGCCGAGCGCATGACCTACGACTCCTCCGTGGGCAGCGCCTGGCAGAACGAGCTGCGCTACATGCCCGGACAGCTGTGTCTGCAACGCCCGCAGCTCGTCTACTTCGCGGGCCGCGGCCGCCACCTCACCCACTTCCTCGACGCCCTGTCCAACCGCAGCTGCACCGACCAGAAGTTCACCGTCTTCGCCGGGGACGACACGACCAACCTGACCGCCGAGCAGCTCGCCCACGCCGCCGAGACGGGGGTCGAGGTGCTCTACACCGGCCTCTCCCACCCCGACATGCACCGCACGTCGCCGCAGTCGGTGTCCGCCCCGTCGGCGAAGAACTTCCAGCCGGGCGGGCTGCTCGACCAGTGGTTCCCCCACGACCCCCGCCACGACGGCGGGGCCCTGATGGGCCACGACGCCGTCCTCACCGCGGCCCACGGCATCCAGATGGCCGCCCGCTGGCAGGGCAAGGTCGCCGGCGACGCCGTGGCCCGGATGTTCCACCAGATGGACGGGAGCCAGCAGGTGGCCGGAGCCAGCGGCTTCATCTCCTTCCAGAACAACGGCAACCCCCGCAACAAGGCGGTCCCGATCCTGCGGCTCAACGCCAAGGGCCAGGCCGAGTTCGTCGAGGTGTCCGCGGCCGAGGGGAAGCCGCCGGAAGCGCAGTGAGGGACGGGTGAGCCGCGTCTCACCCGAGCGGTGGCGCTTGTCTATGCAACGAGTTGCATAGAAAGATCGGGGGCATGGCACTCGAGCACGCGATCCTCGTCTCCCTGCTGGAGCAGCCGGGCTCCGGCTACGAGCTGGCCCGGCGGTTCGAGCGGTCCATCGGGTACTTCTGGACCGCCACCCACCAGCAGATCTACCGCGTGCTCGGGCGCATGGAGGGCGACGGCTGGATCGACGTCCGCCACGTGCAGCAAGAGGCCAGGCCGGACAAGAAGGAGTACTCCGTCGCCGCGGCCGGCCGGGCCGCCCTGTCCGCCTGGCTCCACGAGCCGATCCAGCCCGACAGCGTCCGGCACGAGCTCGCCGTCAAGATCCGCGGCGCGGCCTTCGACGACCCGGCCGCGCTGATCCACGAGGTCGAGCGCCACCACGGCGCGCACAGCGACCGCCTCACCCGCTATCTCGCGGGGGAGCTGCGCGACTTCACCGGCCCGGACGCCCCCGCGCCGGGCGACGCCGGACGGGAACTCCAGCACGTCGTGCTCCGCGGCGGCATCGCCTACGAGCGGATGACCCTCGCATGGCTCGAGGACGTGCTCGCGACGCTCCGCCGGCTCGCCGAGCGCTGACCCCTCACCCCCCGTACCGCACCCCCCGTACCTCACCCCTGCACCCCCCGTACCTCACCCCTGCATCCCCCGACCCGAAAGACGGACCTCCCATGACCGACCCGCTGCTGTTCAACCCGCGCACCTACGACCCCGCGCACTTCGACCCCGAGACCCGCAGGCTGCTGCGCGCCACCGTCGACTGGTTCGAGGACCGCGGCAAGCGCAGGCTGATCGAGGACTACCGCTCCCGTGCCTGGCTGGGGGACTTCCTCGCGTTCTCGGCGAAGGAGGGGCTCTTCGCGACCTTCCTGACCCCGGCCGCCGCCGCCGGCGAGCAGGAGCCGGACAAGCGCTGGGACACCGCGCGGATCGCCGCCCTCAACGAGATCTTCGGCTTCTACGGCCTGGACTACTGGTACGCCTGGCAGGTCACGATCCTCGGCCTCGGCCCGGTCTGGCAGAGCGACAACGCCGCCGCCCGCAGCCGCGCGGCGCAGCTCCTCGGCGAGGGCGAGGTGTTCGCCTTCGGCCTGTCCGAGAAGACCCAC
Source organism: Streptomyces sp. cmx-11-4 (assembly GCA_049998195.1). Classification (GTDB taxonomy): domain Bacteria; phylum Actinomycetota; class Actinomycetes; order Streptomycetales; family Streptomycetaceae; genus Streptomyces. The sequence goes on along the minus strand of JAEBET010000003.1, from coordinate 287,653 downwards.
GGCGCCGACATCTACTCCACCGACATGCTGCTGGAGCCGGACAGCGACGGCGCGGGCGGCTTCCGCGCGAGCGGCTCCAAGTACTACATCGGCAACGGCAACGCCGCCGGTCTCGTCTCCGTCTTCGGCCGCCGTACCGACGTCGAGGGCCCCGACGGCTACGTCTTCTTCGCCGCCGACAGCCGCCACCCCGCGTACCACCTCGTGCAGAACGTGGTCGACTCCTCGAAGTACGTGAGCGAGTTCCGTCTCGAGAACTACCCGGTGCGCGCCGAGGACGTCCTGCACACCGGGCGCGCCGCCTTCGACGCCGCCCTCAACACCGTCAACGTCGGCAAGTTCAACCTCTGCACCGCCTCGATCGGCATCTGCGAGCACGCGATGTACGAGGCCGTCACCCACGCGCAGGGCCGCATCCTCTACGGGCGCCCCGTCACGGCCTTCCCGCACGTGCGCCGCGAGCTCACCGACGCGTACGTCCGCCTCGTCGGCATGAAGCTGTTCAGCGACCGCGCCGTCGACTACTTCCGCTCCGCCGGCCCCGACGACCGCCGCTACCTGCTCTTCAACCCGATGACCAAGATGAAGGTGACCACCGAGGGCGAGAAGGTCATCGACCTGATGTGGGACGTCATCGCGGCCAAGGGCTTCGAGAAGGACACCTACTTCGCCCAGGCGGCCGTCGAGATCCGCGGTCTGCCGAAGCTGGAGGGCACGGTCCACGTCAACCTCGCGCTGATCCTCAAGTTCATGCGCAACCACCTGTTGGAGCCGGCCGAGTACGCCCCCGTACCGACCCGCCTCGACGCGGCCGACGACGCGTTCCTCTTCCGCCAGGGCCCGGCCCGCGGTCTGGGTTCCGTACGCTTCCACGACTGGCGCACCGCCTACGACGCGTACGCCGCCGTGCCCAACGTGGCCCGCTTCCGCGAGCAGGCCGACGCCCTGTGCGCGTTCGTCACCACCGCCGCCCCCGACGAGGAGCAGAGCCGCGACCTCGACCTCCTCCTCGCCGTGGGCCAGCTGTTCGCGCTGGTCGTGCACGGCCAGCTGATCCTGGAGCAGGCCCGCCTGTCCGGCCTGGACGAGGACGTGCTCGACGAGCTGTTCGGCGTGCTCGTACGGGACTTCTCCGAGCACGCGGTCGAGCTGTACGGCAAGGACTCCGCCACGGCGGACCAGCAGACCTGGGCACTCGGCGCGGTCCGGCGCCCGGTCGTCGACGCCGACCGCTCGGCGCGGGTCTGGGCGCGCGTGGAGGCCCTGGCCGGGGCGTACGAGATGGCGCCGTAACGAGCGGACGGACGGCTCCCGTGCGCGGACGGACGGCTCCCGTGCGACGGGAGCCGTCCGGGGCGGCCCGCCGCCCGGTCAGGTCTGCTTCGTCCAGCGCTGGGAGGCCTGCCCACCGCAGGTGTTCGTCACCAGGCCGGCGCTCATGCCCAGGTCGAGGCAGCCGCCGCTGTAGGCGTTCCGCAGGCTGCCGTCCGAACCCGTACGCCACAGCACGCTGCCGCCCGAGCAGTCGCCCACGAAGACGGCCTGGCCGAGCATGTTGGCGTACAGACACCCGCCGGTCTGCTTGTTGACGAGCTTGAAGCTGCCGTCGGACCTGCTCTGCACGGTCCACCTGGCGGTCGAGTCCGAGCAGTCACCGTGGTCCGAAGAGCCGTAGACCTGGGTGACGCACTTGCCGTTGTTGCCGTTGCGGTAGCGGTAGGTGCCGGAATCGGGGGGCGCCGGCGCCGAGGGGGCCGTGGTCGTCCCGCCGCCGGAGGGGCGCGGGCTGCCGGCGCCGCCCGCGTTGGCGGGGCTTCCGGGGCCGCCCGAGCCCGTCTGTGCGCCGCCGTTGCCGCTCCCGCTCCCGTTCCCGCTGCCGGGGCCGGGCCCGGCAGCGGTGCCCCCGGCGCCCGCGACCGGCGGGCCGGCCGTCCCGCCCTGCCCCTGGTCCTTGCCGTCCCCCGCGACCTGCTCCTGGCCCGGGGACGGTGCGGCCGACGTCGCGCCCGACGGGCCGCCGCCCGCCGCCGACGCCGTCGGGTCGGCCGGCGCCGAGACCGAGGTGCCCGGGGGTCCCTGGGCGTCGGTCCGCGGCGGGACCGTGTACGGCAGGGTCTGGAGGGCGAGCGTCGTACCGCCCGCGACCACGACGACGGGGACGACGGCGAACAGGACGCGGGTACGGCGACGCCGTTCGGGCCGCTCCGGCTTCTCGGGTCGTTCAGGACGTTCGAGGCCTTCCGGACGGGACGCGGCCGCGGGCTCCGGCCCGGTGGCCTTCGCCGGTTCCTTCTCGGGTCCCTCCGCCGCTTCCTTCGCCGGTTCCGGCTCGCCGCTCGTGAGCGGGACCGTCGGTACGTCGACGTCCTGCACGGTCGCGGCGAAGGCGGCCCGCTCGGTCAGCCGCTCGGTGATGGCCGCCGGCCACAGCGGGGTGCCGGACGGCCCGTTCCGGGAGGCGTGTTCGAAGAGTTCGGCGGCGGTGGGCCGCCCCTCCGGATCCTTGTCGAGGCAGGACGCGACGATCTCGGCGAGGTCCGGCTCCAGCTCACGCAACGGCTCCAGGTCCGGTGCTTCGTGGACGATGCGGTACAGCACGCCGTGCCCGGACTCGTCGCCGAAGGGCGGCTGGCCGCAGGCCGCGTACGCCAGGACCGATCCCAGCGCGAAGACGTCGGTGGCGCCACTGGGCCGCCGTTTTCCCGTGGCCTGTTCGGGCGCCATGTAGGCGGGCGTGCCCACGACCATGCCGGTCCTGGTCAGCTGGCTCTGTTCGGCGGCGCGGGCGACGCCGAAGTCGATGAGGGTCAGACCGTCGAGGGTCAGCATGACGTTCGAGGGCTTGAGGTCCCGGTGGACCATGTCCAGCGCGTGCACCGCCGTCAGGCCCGCCGCCGCCTCCCGCAGCAGCAGCCACAGCGCGTCCGCGGGCAGCGGGCCGCCGTGCAGCCCGATGGCCTCCCGCAGGGTGAGCCCGGGGATGTACGTCGTGGCGAACCACGGAGGCCTGGCCGTGCGGTCGCTGGCGAGCAGCGGGGCGGTGGCCTCGGCGGGCAGCCGGGCGAGGTTGTCCAGCTCGTGCCCGAAACGGCGCAGGAAGTCCTCGTCCTCGCCGACGACGGACGCCAGCAGCTGCTTGACGGCGACGTACCGGCCGTCTTGGACCCCGAGGTACACCCGCCCCATGCCGCCGGCCCCGAGCCGGCCCGCCAGCGCGATCGTGCCGATCCGGCGCGGATCCCCCGCCTCCAGCGGTTCGGCCCCGCTCCCCGTCAGCTCCAGCACGTCAGCCCCGCCCCCGCTAGGAATTGGAATCAGTTTCCAGAAATCTACCGGATGAGCTCCCGGGCCAACACGCCGAGGCGGACGGGTACTTAGCGGTGCTGAATCTCCGTCACCAGGCCCGCTACGAGGTTCGCCCGCTCGGTCATCGCCTCGATCACCACGTACTCGTGGTCGGCGTGGGCTCCACCGCCGACCGCTCCGAGGCCGTCCAGGGTGGGCACCCCCAGCGCGGCCGTGAAGTTGCCGTCGCTCCCGCCCCCGACCGCCTTGCCCTCGAGCCCGGGAAGCAGCCGTTGCGCCACGGCGAAGAGCCCGGCCGTCGCCGACTCGGACATCGGGGGCCGGCCCATGCCTCCCTCGACCGAGATCTCCGCCTCGTCGAGGTGCGGAGCCAGCGCCGCGAAGGCGGATTCGACGCGCTGCTTCTCGCCCTCCGACTCGACGCGGACGTCGACGATGACGGTCGCCTCGGCGGGGACGACGTTGTCCAGGGTTCCCGCGGACGCGACCGTCGGGGTGACGGTCGTACCGACCTCGGGCCGGCCGAGCGCCGTGATGTCCAGGACCTGGTGTGCCGCCTCGATCAGGGCGTTGACCCCGGCCGCGGGTTCGAGGCCCGCGTGCGACGCGCGGCCCGCGATGGAGACCTGGAAGGTACCGCAGCCCTTGCGGCCGGTCTTCAGGGCGCCGCCGTCAGCAGCGCCCTCCAGTACGAGTACCGCGCCGCAGGCGAGGGCCCGTTCCTCGATGAGGGCCCGGGAGGAGCGCGAGCCGACCTCCTCGTCGGCGGTCACCAGGATCTCGACGCCCGTCCGGTCGCCGAGGGATGCCAGGCCGTGGACGGCCTGGACCAGACCGCCGAGCATGTCGAAGACTCCGGGTCCGGTCACATGCCCGTCCTCGACCCGGAACGGGCGGCGTTCGAGGGTGCCGAGGGGGAACACCGTGTCGTGGTGACCGAGGATCAGCACCCGGGGATGGCCGCCCCCGGACCAGTGGACGTGCGGCCCGGCTGCGCTCTCGACGAGGACGGCCTGCCCGCCGAGGCGGCTCTCGATGACAGAGGCGACCACCTTGGCCGACGCCGTCAAGGCGTCGACGTCGCGCGAGGGCGACTCCGTCTCGACGAGCACCCGGAGGTCCTCGATCATCGCGTCAACGCTCACCTGTTCGGTCTTGTGCATCGTCATGCCGCACAGATTACTGGCAGCCGTCATCCGAGGTAAAGAATACTTGACACGATGTCGCGGCTGCTTGACACTCCGAGTGTCTGGTTTTCTTGACATGGGGGAGTGGGAGCGGAAGTGGCAGTCGAAGAGAAGCGTGCCTGGAGCATGCTCGTGGTCGCGGTCGTGTCGTACGCGGCGTACCTGTGGGTGGTGCTGGGGCGCCCCGCGGCGGTGCCGCTGACCGAAGCGCCGTACGTGGAAGCACTGTTGTGGACGGTCGGCCTGTCGGTCGCCGTGTCGATCGCCGCGCACGTCGTGATCGCCGTGGCCGCGCCCCGGGAGGCGAACGTCAAGGATCAGCGCGACCGCGAAATCCACCGCTTCGGTGAGTACGTGGGGCAGTCGCTGGTCGTGATCGGCGCGGTGGGCGGCCTGGTGCTGGCGATGGCCGACGCCGCTCCGTTCTGGATCGCCAATGCCATCTTCCTGGCCTTCGTCCTGTCGTCGGTGGTCGGCTCGGCGGTCAAGGTCATTTCCTACCGGTTCGGTTTCCACCCGTGGTGAAGGCGACGCGGGTCACCAACACCATCCGGGCCCAGCGCTTCACCCACGGCGAGATGACCCAGGCCGAGCTCGCCCGCCGGATCGGCGTCAGCCGGCAGACCGTCATCGCCATCGAACAGGGCCGCTACTCGCCGTCGTTGGAGATGGCCTTCCAGATCGCCCAGGTGTTCGGGGTCCCCCTCGACACCGTCTTCCAGTACGCGGCCCACCCGGGCGGCTCGGACAACACCGGCACAGAGGAAGGCACTTCATGAGAGCCATCGTCCAGGACGTCTACGGAACACCCGAGGTCCTCCGCCTCGATGAGATGGACCGGCCCGTGCCCGGCCGGGGCGAGGTGCTCCTGCGCGTGCGGGCGGCCGGCGTCGACATGGGCGTCTGGCACCTGATGGCGGGTCTGCCCATGGCGCTCCGGGCGGGCTTCGGCCTGCGGGCGCCCAGGCAGCGCGTCCAGGGCATGGACGTGGCCGGCCGCGTGGAGGCCGTCGGCCCGGACGTCACCCGGCTGCGGCCCGGCGACGAGGTGTACGGCACCTGCACCGGCTCCTTCGCGGAGTACGCGTGCGCCAAGGAGGACGAGCTCGCACCCCGCCCGGCCGGGCTCACTCCCGAACAGGCGGCGGTCGTCACGATCTCAGGGTCCACCGCCCTCCAGGCCTGCCACGCCGGCCGGCTGCGGTCCGGCGGGCGGGTCCTGGTGATCGGGGCCTCGGGCGGGGTGGGGACCTACGCCGTCCAACTGGCCAAGGCGCTGGGGGCCGCCCATGTCACCGGCGTCTGCAGCGCCTCCAAGGCGGACCTGGTCCGCTCCCTGGGCGCCGACGAGGTCCTCGACTACGCCCGCGAGGACCCGACCGACGGCGACCGGCGCTACGACCTCGTCCTCGACATCGCGGGCAACCATGCCCTGAAGCGGCTGCGCCGGGTGCTGGCCCCGGGCGGGACCCTGGTCATGGTCGGCGGCGAGACCGACGGCCGCTGGCTCGGCGGCTACCACCGCCAGCTGGGGGCCCTGCTCGTGTCCCCCTTCATCCGTTCCCGCGTGCGGGTACTCGCCTCCACCCCGAAGCCCGAGGACCTGCGCGCCCTCGGGGAACTCCTCGAATCCGGCGCGCTCACCCCGGTCATCGACCGTACCTACCCGCTGGCTGAACTCCCCGACGCCATAAGGCACCTGAGGTCAGGTCAGACACGCGGCAAAATCGCGATCCGCGTGTGAAGGGCCTCGCACTCCGGGCGTCGCCCCGCCGCACTACCGTCCGGCGGCGGGGGCAGCCGGGGCGGCTGGGGCGGCTGGGGCGGCTGGGGCGGCCGGGGCGGCCGGGGTGGCCGGGGCGGTGCCGGGTGCCGGCTGTCCGGTTGCGCCGGCGCAGCGGAGCCGGTCGGCGGTGACAGGGGCTCCGTCCGCGACGTTGCGGTCGTAGGTGACCGTCTTGACCCGGACGGGCTGGTCACCGACGGCGACGTCGAAGGTCCTGTCCTGCTTCGGGTCGGGGCGCAGGCGGGCGCCGGGCAGGGCGGCCGCGAGGGTCGCCGCGTCCTCGTCCCGTCCGGCCGGATAGGTGATCACCGGCGGACCGGCGGGGCGCACGGACGGTGCGGGCTGCGCGGCGGTGACGGCGAAGCCGCTCGCGCCGAGGGCGGCGGCCACGGACGCGTCGTCCACACGGACCGGGATGACGGCCGGGTTACTCGAGACCGGTGTTTCCGGGACGGGCTGGATGCGGGTGTCGCCGGTGATGGGCCGGTCCGCGCCGAGGGCCTCCCACAGTGCCGCGGACCGGGGTTCGTCCCACACCAGGGTGGAGCCCACCCCCGGTACCCGGTGGTCGAAGAGGCGGATCGGGACCGTCGCGAACTCGGTGCGGTCCGCGCTCAGCCGGCCGAGCGCCCAGCCGATCCGGATCAGGTCCTGCACGCCGGTGCGCGCGTCGGTGCGTACGGACTTCAGCAGGGCCCGGGCGGTGCGCGCCGTGTTCACTGGGCCGTCCAGAGCGCCCTCGGTGGTGAGACGGGCCAGGAGGTCGTTGACCACGCGCTGTTGGCGGCGGACGCGGCCGAGGTCCCCGGGGCGCTGGTTGACGTGCCGGGCCCGGACGTAGCGCAGCGTGCCGTTGCCGTCGGTGCGGTGGACGCCCGCGGTGACGTCGAGGCCGGAGTTCTCGTCCTTGAGCGGCCTGTCCGTGCACACGGTCGCGCCGCCGAGGTCGTTGACGGCCTGCTCGAAGCCGGTGAAGCCGGTCTCCAGGTAGTGGTCGATGTGCAGGCCGGTGGCCTTCTCGACGGTGCGCACGGTCAGGGGGCCGCCGCCGACCGCGTACGCGCCGTTGATCTTGCCCCACCGGGCCGGTGTGGTGGCGGTGTGGCTCGCGTACTCGACGTAGGAGTCGCGCGGAATGGACACGACACTCGCGCGGCGCTGGTCTGCCGACAGGTGCACGAGCATCATCACGTCGGTGCAGTTGCACCCCTTGCCGCCGACATGGAGCCGTCTCTTCTCGGCGGCGGAGATGCCGGTGCGGCTGTCGATCCCCACGACGAGGATGTTCGTACCCCGGCCGGGACCCGCCTGGTCGGCCGAGACGGCCTGGGGGCCCAGGAGGGCGCCGGCGCCGAGGGTCGCGAGCGTGGTGAGAGCAACAGTGAGACGACGCACCACACATCTCCAAATCGTCCGATTTTCGTACAAAACGGACAGTAGTGGGTCAGCGTGCGTGCAACGGGGGTACGCGCCGGGATCAGCCGCCCAGCCGCCTCATGGCCTAATGGCAGCTACTGCCCGGTGCGGCCGCTCGCGAGCGGGGAATCGGCGTGCCGCACACGAAGGGCCCGCGGTCAGCCCAGGAAGGACAGCCGCACGGTGCGCTGGGGGTTGTCCCGATTGGTGTCGACCAGCACCACCGACTGCCAGGTCCCGAGCGTGAGCGCCCCGCCGAGCACCGGCAGGGTCAGGTGCGGCGGCACGATCGCGGGCAGCACGTGGTCGCGGCCGTGCCCGGGGGAGCCGTGCCGGTGCCGCCAGCGGCCGTCCGCGGGCAGCAGCGTGCGCAGGGCTTCCAGGAGGTCCTCGTCGCTGCCGGCGCCCGTCTCGATGACGGCCAGACCCGCCGTCGCGTGCGGGGTGAACACATTGAGCAGCCCGTCCCGTCCCCGGGCGGCCGACTCCAGGAACTCCGCACAGGCGGCGGTCAGGTCGTGGACGGCCTCCGACGTACCGGTGACGACGTCGATGGTCCGGCTGGTGAAGGTGTCTGCCATCCGTCCATCGTCCCGCCGCACCGGCCGGGGCGCGGCGGGGGCGCGCCCGGCGTGCGGCCGATCCGCTGAAATCCGGCCGCGCCGCGCTTCGTCAGGGGTCCGCCCGGGCAGCCAGCCACCGTGGCCCGCCCCGCTCCCCGCCCGAAGAGCCGGCCCGCGGCGTCCGCCGTGGCCCCCGTGCCCGTCCGTCCGCCGTCCGCCCGCCGCGCCCTCCTCGCCGGATCCGTCGGCAACTTCGTGGAGTGGTACGAGTTCGGCGTCTACGGCTCCTTCGCCACCGTCATCGCCGCCCGATTCTTCACCCCGGAGGGCGGCGACCGGGCGCAGGCGCTCATCGCGACCTACGCCGCCTTCGCCATCGCCTTCTTCTTCCGCCCGCTGGGCGCCCTGCTCTTCGGGCGGCTAGCGGACCGGGCCGGCCGCCGGCCGGCGCTCGTCCTCGCCGTCTGCCTGATGACGGGCGCGACCGCCCTGATCGGAGTACTGCCCGCGTACTCCGCCATCGGCGCCCTCGCACCATGGCTGCTGACCCTGCTGCGCAGCCTCCAAGGCCTGTCCGCCGGTGGCGAGTTCGGCGGAGCCGTGAGCCTGCTGACCGAGACCGCGCCGGCCGGCAGGCGCGGCCGCCACGGCGCCTGGCAGTCGTTCACGGTCGCCCTCGGGCTCCTCACGGGTGCGGGCCTCGCCGCCGCACTGGCGACCCTGCTCTCCGAAAGCGCCCTGTACGCGTGGGGCTGGCGCGTCCCCTTCCTGCTCGCCGTGCCGCTGGGTGCGGTGGCCCTGTGGCTCCGCCTCCGACTGCCGGAAAGCGCCCCGCCGCCCCGCGCGACGGCACCCGGAGCCACGGGAACCCGGGAGGAGCCAGACACCCCGGACCCCCGCACCCCCGGCGGAGTCCGCACGGGGTGGACCGTCGTGCTCGGGGTCGGGCGGATCATGGGGTGGTCCGCGGCCGGCTACACCTTCCTCGTCGTCCTGCCCTCCTACCTCCAGGCCACCCTCGGCACCACCTTCCAGCAGGCCCTGGCCGCCACCTTCGTCGCCAACCTCGGATTCGCCGCCGCGATCCTGCCCGCCGGTGCGCTCAGCGACCGGGTGGGCCGGCGTGCCGTCATGCTCACCGGCAGCATCCTCGTCGTCCTGACCGCCCTCCCGCTCCTGCACCTGCTGCGCGACCCCGCCGCACCCGTCGCGGCGAAGGCGGCGCTACTGGCGGCGGCCGGCGCGATGGTCGGACTGCTGGCCGGGCCCGGGCCCGCCCTGCTCGCGGAGATGTTCCCGACCCGCGTGCGCAGCACCGGGCTCGGCCTGGCCTACGCACTCTCCAACGCCGTCTTCTCCGGATGCGCGGGCCTGATCGTCACCACGCTCGTACGGCACACCGGCAACCCGGACATCCCGGCCTTCTACGCGGCAGGCGCCTGCGCGCTCGCCGTACCCGCCCTGCTCACCCTGCGCCCCGACGACCACCTGAGGCCCCTGCGATGACCACCCAGCACACCGCGCCGCCCGCACCGGAAGCGGCGCAGACCACCGTCATCGGCCTGATGTCCGGCACCTCCTGCGACGCCGTCGACGCCGCGGCCGCCCGCATCACGCGCGAGGGCACCGAACTGCGCCTGACCCCGCTCGGCATGGTCAGCGAACCGTACGACGACGAGCTGCGCCGCGCGCTCGCGGCAGCGCTCCCGCCCGGTCGCACCACCCTCGCCGACGTGTGCCGACTCGACACCCGCATCGGGCAGTCCTTCGCGGGTCTCGCCGTCCGGGCCGACCGCGAACTCTGCGCGGGCCGCGCCGAACTGATCGCCTCCCACGGCCAGACCGTCTTCCACTGGGCGGACGGCGGCCGCGTGCACGGCACCCTGCAACTCGGCGAGCCCGCCTGGATCGCGGAGGCGACCGGACTGCCCGTCGTCTCCGGCTTCCGGACCCGGGACGTCGCCGCCGGCGGGCAGGGCGCACCCCTGGTCGGCCTGATCGACCGGATGCTGCTCCGCGGACACCCGGGGGTACCGGCCGCACTGAACATCGGCGGCATCGCCAACGCCACCGTGCTCACCCCCGACGGCACCCCGGCGGCCTTCGACTCCGGGCCCGGCAACGCCCTTCTCGACGCCGCCGCCCGCCACCTCACCGCCGGGCGCCTCGACCACGACACCGACGGCCGCCTCGCGGCACGCGGCACCGTCCACCGGCCGCTGCTCGAGCGTCTGCTCGCCGAGCCGTACTACGTGCTGCCCGCGCCCAAGACCACCGGCCGGGAGCTGTTCCACTCCGGCTACCTGCGGACGGCCCTGGACGCGGTCGGCCCGCTCTCCACCCCCGATGTCCTCGCCACCCTCACCCGGCTCACCGCCCGCACGGTCGCCGACGCGCTGCGCCCGTACGGTGTCACGGAGGTGCTGGCCTCCGGGGGCGGCACCCGCAACCCCGCCGTGATGGCCGCACTCCGACAGGAACTGGGCGCCGCGGTACGGCTGCGCACCTCGGACGCGCTCGGGCTGCCCAGCGCCGCCAAGGAGGCGTACGCCTTCGCCGTACTGGGCTACCTCACCCTGCACGGCCTGCCGGGCACCCTCCCGGAGTGCACGGGCGCCGCGGGCCCGCGGGTCCTCGGCAGCCTCACCCCGGGCCGCACGCCGCTCCGTCTGCCCGCACCGCCGGCGCGGGCGCCCCGCACGCTGACGGTCACCCCGCCGCCTGCCACCGCGCGTTGACCCCGGAGGCCCTGGGCGCCCTGGCCGTGACCATCAGGCCGGCGACCAGGGCCGCCAGCAGCAGGGCGCCGGCCGCCCACCAGAGGGTGTCGGTGTACCCGTGCAGCAGTTCCTCGGACTGATCGTCCTCCGAGGCGCGGTTCAGCCGGGCGGTGATGAGGCTGGTGAGCAGCGCCACACCGATCGCCTCGCCCACCTGCTGGGCCGTGACGACGATCCCCGAGGCCGCGCCGGAGTGCTGCGGGGCGATGCCGGCGGTCGCGGTGGCGAAGACCGGCACGAAGGCCATGCCGATGCCGAAGCCGGCGAGGAGCATGCCGGGCAGCACGTGGGGCCCGTACCCGCTGCCGGAGTCGAGGCCGGTGAGGAGCAGCAGCCCGACCGCCGCGGTCACCAGGCCCGGCACGATCAGGACGCGCGGCGCGGTGCGGTGCTGCAGGCGCGCCGAGACCTGAGTGGCGGCGATGACGGCCGCGGCGGCCACGGGCAGGATCATCACTCCGGTCATGCCCGGGCCGTGGCCGAGGACGTACTGCGTGTAGAGGGTCAGTGTGGGGAGCAGGGCGAGGATGCCGGCGCCGGCCAGGACCATGGCGAGGATGCAGCCGGCGCGGTCGCGGTCCTTGGTGAGGTACGGCGCCAGCAGGGGGCCGGACGTCACGGTCTGCCACCACAGGAAGGCCCCGATCAGCAGGGCGCCCGCAGCGAGCAGGCCCAGTGTCAGGGGGGCGGTCCAGCGGAGCTGACCGGCCGCGTCCAGGCCGAGGACCAGGGCGGCGAGTCCGGCGGAGCCGAGCAGCACGCCGAGCCAGTCGAAGCGGGCTCCCGCGCGGCCGGGGCGGCCCGGGAGCAGGGTGGCCGCGCCGGTCAGCGCGAGCGCGGCGAGCGGGACGCAGGCGTACTGGGACCAGCGCCAGGACAGCATCTCGGAGAGCCAGCCACCCGTGAGCAGGCCGAGAGCCCCGCCACCGGCCGCGACCGCCGCGTAGATCCCGAAGGCCCGGGCGCGTTCCCTCGGGTCGGTGAAACCGGTGGACACCAGGGACAGCGCGGACGGTGTCAGCAGGGCGGCGAAAGCGCCTTGCAGGGCGCGGGCCGCGATCAGCAGACCGGGGTCGCCGGCCGAGCCGCCGAGCGCGGAGGCCACCGCGAGGCCGGCCAGGCCGATGACCAGGGCCCGTTTGGCCCCCACGAGGTCGGCGACGTGCCCGCCGAGCAGCAGCAGCCCGCCGAAGGCGAGTACGTAGGCGCTGACCGCCGGGTTCAAGCCGTCGCCGCTGAGGTCGAGTTCGGCCTGGACGGACGGCAGGGCGATGTTGAAGACCATCGCGTCGAGCAGCACCAGCAGCTGCGTCAGGGCGATCACCCCCAGACCCCACCAGCGCCTGGGGTGCGGGACAGCCGGGTCCTGGAGGGCGGCCGGGGGCGGCCCGAAGCCCTGCGCCGGGACGAGGTGCGCCGGGGCCGGGGCCGTGGGCGCGTACGCGGGCGGCGCCGGCACCGGCTGCTGCGGGACGGAGGCGACGCGGGGGTCCGGCTGCGCGGCGGGGGCCTCGGCGGACGCCTCCGGCGCGTAGTCCAGCAACCGGGCTGCACGGCGGCCGAGTTGTGCCAGCACCGTACCCGGCAGCCACTCCCCGGGCTGATCCACGGCCGTGCGCTCGGCCACCTGCTCGGGGGTGGGCCGCTTGGCCGGGTCCTTCTCCAGGCAGGCGCGTACGAGACCGGTCAGCGACTGGGGCACACCGGTGAGGTCCGGGTCCTCCTCGGCGACCCGGAAGAGGTGGGCGTTCAGACCGGAGTCGGCGGCGCCGAACAGCAGCCGTCCGGTGGCCGCGTACACGAGGACGGCACCCAGGCAGAAGACATCGCTGGCGGGGGTGAGTTCGAGGCCGCGGACCTGCTCCGGTGACATGAAGCCGGGGGAGCCGATCAGCATGCCGGTGCGGGTGTGCAGGCTGTCCCCGGCGAGGCTGTCCATCGCGCGCGCGATGCCGAAGTCGATGACGCGGGGGCCGTCGACGGTGACGAGGACGTTGGACGGCTTCAGGTCACGGTGGATCAGGCCCGCCCCGTGCACGGCCTGCAGGGCGAGGGCGAGCCGGCCCGCGAGCGTGTGCACCGAGTGCTCGGGCAACGGACCGAAGTCCTCGGCGACCACGGTGCGCAGGTCCGGCCCCGGGATGTACTGGGTCGCCACCCAGGGCACGGCGGCGTCCGGGTCGGCGTCGAGCACCGCGGCGGTCCAGTCCCCGCCCACCCGCCGGGCGGCGGCCACCTCGCGGGCGAAGCGCCTGCGGAACTCGGGGTGCCCGGCGTGCTCGGCCTGTACGACCTTCACGGCCACGGTGCGTCCGCCCTCGGAACGGCCCAGATAGACCAGGCCCATACCCCCCGCACCCAGCCGGGCGATCAGACGGTACGGACCGATGCGGGTCGGGTCTGCTGCGATCAACTGGTCCACGGGATGAAGGTAGGCCACCTGTCCGGCAGGGGTGAACCCATCCCCCGAATGACGGGAGAATGCCGGCATGAAGATCAGCGCTCAGTCCCTCAACCGTGCGACGCTCGCCCGGCAGTTGCTGCTCCGCCGCGAGCCGCTCGGCGTCGAGGACGCGGTGCGCCGGGTGGTCGCCCTGCAGGCACAAGAGCCCGCCTCACCGTACGTCGCGTTGTGGAACAGGCTGGACGGCTTCGATCCGGCGGGCCTCGACGCGGCCCTGACCGGCCGGCGCACGGTCAAGGCGACCCTGATGCGGCTCACCCTGCACGCCGTCCACGCCGAGGACTACCGCTCCTTCCGCGAGGCCATGGAACCGACCCTGCGCGGTTCGCGGCTCGGCGACCCGCGGTTCAGGTCCTCCGGGATCGGCCCCGACGACGCCGCGGACCTGATCGCCGATCTGCTGGGGTACGCGGACCGGCCGCGCACCGTCGGTGAGTTGGGGAGCCGGCTCGAGGAGCGGCTCGGCGCACCGATGGAGCCGGCGGCCCAGCGCATGCTGCGGCAGTACGCGCCGCTGTGGCACGCGCCCACGGGCGGGCCCTGGTCGTTCCGGACGCGGCCCTCGTACGTCGCGGCGGGCCCGCGGCCGGCCTCGGCCGATCCCGACGCCGCGGCCGGCGGCCTGCAGATCCTGATCCGCCGCTACCTGGAGGGCTTCGGGCCGGCGTCGGTGGCGGACATGGCGCAGTTCGCGCTGGTCCAGCGGGCCCGGGTCCGCGCGGCGGTGCACGCCCTCGGCGACGGACTCGAGCAGCTGGAGGGCCCCGACGGCACGGCCGTGTACGACGTCCCGGGCGCGCCGCGGCCGGCCGGGGACACGCCCGCCCCGCCCCGGCTGATGGCGATGTGGGACAGCATCCTGCTGGCCTACGCCGACCGCGGCCGCGTCATCCCGCCCGCCTACCGCAAGCACGTGACCCGTGTGAACGGCGACGTGCTGCCCACCCTGCTGGTCGACGGCCACGTCGCCGGCGTCTGGCGCCCCGCCGAGGGCGGCATCGAGGCCGCCGCCTTCCACCCCCTGCCGGACGACACCTGGGAGGCACTGGCCGCGGAGGCCGCAGCGCTCGTCTCGTTCCTCGCTCCCCGCGACCCCTCGGCCTACCGGCGCTACGGCCACTGGTGGGCCAAGGGCCTCCCGGCCGCGGAAACCCGGCTGCTCGGTACCTGAGCCGCCGGTTCCACGAGCCGCCGGTTCCACGAGGTGCCGGGTCCGCGAGGTGCCGGTCAGGCGCCGACGTAGGCCGCGAGGTGCTCGCCGGTGAGGGTGGGGCGGGTGGCGACGAGGTCGGCGGGCGTGCCCTCGAAGACGATCCGGCCGCCGTCGTGGCCGGCGCCGGGGCCGAGGTCGATGATCCAGTCGGCGTGCGCCATGACCGCCTGGTGGTGCTCGATGACGACGACCGACTTGCCCGAGTCCACGAGCCGGTCCAGCAGGCCGAGCAGGTGCTCGACGTCGGCGAGGTGCAGGCCGGTCGTCGGCTCGTCGAGGACGTAGACCCCGCCCTTCTCCGACATGTGGGTGGCCAGCTTGAGGCGCTGCCGCTCGCCGCCGGACAGCGTGGTGAGCGGCTGGCCGAGGCTGAGGTAGCCGAGGCCCACGTCGGCGAGCCGGTCGAGGATCTTGTGGGCGGCCGGCGTGTGTGCCTCGCCGGAGCCGAAGAACTCCTCGGCCTCGGTCACCGACATCGCGAGCACCTCGCTGATGTCGCGGCCCCCGAGGTGGTACTCCAGGACCGAGGCGTCGAACCGCTTCCCCTCGCAGTCCTCGCAGGTGGTGGCGACGCTCTGCATGATCGCCAGGTCGGTGTAGATGACACCGGCGCCGTTGCAGGTCGGGCAGGCACCCTCGGAGTTGGCGCTGAACAGCGCCGGCTTCACGCCGTTGACCTTGGCGAACGCCTTGCGGATCGGGTCGAGGAGGCCCGTGTAGGTCGCCGGGTTGCTGCGCCGGGAGCCGCGGATCGGGCTCTGGTCGATCGACACCACGGCCTCGCCGGCCGCCCCCGACCGGTGCGGCAGTGAGCCGTGTACGAGCGAGCTCTTGCCGGAGCCCGCGACCCCGGTGATGACGGTCAGCACCCCGAGCGGGATGTCGACGTCCACGTCGCGCAGGTTGTTCGCCGTCGCGCCGCGGATCTCCAGCGCGCCGCTGGGCTTGCGCACCGTCTCCTTGAGGGAGGACCGGTCGTCGTAGTGGCGGCCGGTGGTGGTCCCGCTGGCCCGCAGTCCCTCGACGGTGCCCTGGAAGCAGACGGAACCGCCCGCCGTTCCGGCGCCGGGGCCCAGGTCGACGACGTGGTCGGCGATCGCGATCGTCTCCGGCTTGTGCTCCACGACGAGCACCGTGTTGCCCTTGTTCCGCAGCCGCAGCAGCAGGTCGTTCATCCGCTGGATGTCATGGGGGTGCAGGCCGATGGTGGGTTCGTCGAAGACGTAGGTGATGTCGGTGAGCGGGGAGCCGAGGTGGCGGATCATCTTGACGCGCTGCGCCTCTCCCCCGGACAGCGTGCCCGCGGGCCGCTCCAGCGAGAGGTAGCCGAGGCCGATCTCCACGAACGAGTCGAGGGTCTGGCGGAGCGCGGTGAGCAGCGGCGCCACCGACGGCTCCGTGAGGCCGCGGACCCATTCGGCGAGGTCGCGGATCTCCATCGCGCAGGCGTCGGCGATGCTGATCTTCTTGATCTTCGACGTGCGGGCGCCCTGGCTGAGCCGGGTGCCGTCGCACTCGGGACAGGTGGTGAAGGTGACGGCCCGCTCCACGAACGCCCTGATGTGCGGCTGCATCGCCTCCTTGTCCTTGGACAGGAACGACTTCTGGATCTTGGGGATCAGGCCCTCGTAGGTGAGGTTGACGCCGTTGACCTTCACCTTGGTCGGCTCGCCGTAGAGGAAGTCCTGCATCTCCTGCTTGGTGAACCTGCGGATCGGCTTGTTCGGGTCGAGGAAGCCGGACTGGGCGTAGAGCCCCACCGTCCACTGGCTGTCCGACTTCCAGCCGGGGATGGTGAACGCGCCTTCGGCGAGCGACTTGGAGTCGTCGTAGAGCTGGGTGAGGTCGATGTCGGAGACCTTGCCCCGGCCCTCGCAGTGCGTGCACATGCCGCCGGTGCGCTCGTAGGTCGCTCTCACCGCCTTCTTGTTGCCCTTCTCGACGGTGATCGCACCGGTCGCCCGGACCGAGGCGGTGTTGAAGGAGTACGCGCTGGGCGGGCCGATGTGCGGCTTGCCGAGCCGGCTGAAGAGGATGCGCAGCATCGCGTTGGCGTCGGTGGCGGTGCCGACCGTGGAGCGCGGGTCGGCGCCCATCCGCTGCTGGTCGACGCTGATCACGGTCGTCAGTCCGTCGAGCACGTCGACCTCGGGCCGTGCCAGGTTCGGCATGAAGCCCTGCACGAAGGCGCTGTAGGTCTCGTTGATCAGCCGCTGGGACTCCGCGGCGATCGTGTCGAACACCAGCGAGCTCTTGCCCGAGCCCGACACGCCGGTGAACACCGTCAGCCGGCGCTTCGGGATCTCGATGCTGACGTCCTTGAGGTTGTTCTCGCGCGCTCCGTGTACGCGGATCAGATCGTGGCTGTCGGCATCGTGCGGCGCAGGCGACTGCGTGTCCGTCCTCGTGACCTTGCTCATCGTGTCTCCATCTGTCGGTCGGGGGCCGCTCTCGCGGCCCCCTTCGGTGTCGCCTGGCTCGATCCGGCCGGGTTCGAGCAGCACGTCTGGTTCTACTTCGTCGGCGCGATCATGGCAACGACGTAACGGGCGGCGGCTACCGCTTGCGGGACTGGGCGAAGCGGATCATGTTTCCGGACGGGTCGCGGAAGGCGCAGTCGCGCACGCCGTAATGCTGGTCGATCGGTTCCTGCAGGACCTCGCCGCCGGCGGCCCTGACCTGCTCGAAGGTGGCGTCGCAGTCGTCGGTGGAGAAGATCACCCCGCGCAGCAGGCCCTTGGCCAGCAGATCCGTCATGGCCTGCCGGTCGGCCTCCGAGGCGTTGGGGTCGGCCAGCGGCGGCTCGAGGACGATCTCCACGTCCGGCTGCGCGGGCGACCCGATGGTCACCCAGCGCATCCCCTCGTATCCGACGTCGCCCCGCACCTCCAGGCCGAGGGCGTCGCGGTAGAAGGCGAGCGCCTTGTCGTAGTCGTCGACTGCGATGAAGCACTGGGAGAGTTCGATGTCCATGCCCACGACGCTACGAGGCTTCGCCGGACAGCGCTTCTCCAATCCTGACCGGTTTCACCGGGGCGGGCGCCCGGCTCTCGGCCGTATCGTAGTTTCCTGCCAACTATCGTTTATTTTAGGCGAGTTACCGTTTCGCTGACCTATGTTCCCTGGGGCACGCCCTTTCGCTCCAGGAGGTCAGATTGCAGTCCAGGCGCTCTTTCGCCTTTCCACGCCTGTTACGCCGTTCCCACCTGCTCATAGCCTTCGGCCTCGGCTCGCTGCTGATCGGCCTGACGCCGTGGCTGGGGGTCGCTGGCCCCGCTGCGGCCGGCCGGGCCCCAGCGCCCCGGCCCGCACCCGTACCCTTCGACCAGCAGACGGCCGCGCAGTCACCGCACCACGGCATCGCGCCGGCGAACGCGATGGAACCCACAGCTCCGGTCCTCGACCGGACCGGCTGGACCGCCACCGCGAGCGACGAGGAGACCAGCGGCGAGAACGGCCGCGCGGCCAACGTGCTCGACGGCAACACCGCCACCCTGTGGCACAGCAAGTGGTCCGGCACCCCGGCCCCGCTGCCGCACAGCATCACCATCGACATGCGGCGCACGACGGTCGTCTCCGCGCTCGTCTACCACCCGCGCACCAACGGTCCCAACGGGCGCGTCGGTGAGTACGGCATCAGCGTCAGTACGGACGGACGGGACTGGGGAAGCCCGGTCGCCACCGGCACGCTCGCCGACGACGCCGGCGCCAAGACCCTCGGGTTCGCCCCGCAGGGAGCCCGGTTCGTACGGCTGACCGCCCTCACCGAGGCCGGCGGCCGCGGCCCCTGGACCTCCGCCGCCGAGATCAACCTGCTGGGCGACCCCGGCACCCCGGCAGCCACCGTCGACCTGTCCAGGACCGGCTGGACCGCCACCGCGAGCGACGAGGAGACCAGCGGCGAGAACGGCCGCGCGGCCAACGTGCTCGACGGCAGCACCGCCACCCTGTGGCACAGCAAGTGGTCCGGCACCCCCGCCCCGCTGCCGCACAGCATCACCATCGACACCCAGCGCACGACGGCCGTCTCCGCGCTCGTCTACCACCCCCGCGCCGACGGGGCCAACGGCCGGGCCGGCACGTACACCGTCACCACCAGCACCGACGGTGCGGCCTTCGGCGCGCCGGTCGCCGCGGGCACCTGGCGGGACGACGACACCGTCAAGACCGCCACCTTCACCCGCACCGAGAACGCCCGCTTCATACGTCTGAGCGTGACCACCGAGGCCGGCGGCCGCGGCCCGTGGACCTCGGCCGGCGAGATACGCCTGAGCGGACCGGCCAGCCCGGCCGTCCACGGCTCCTGGGACCGGATCATCGGCTTCCCCCTGGTGCCCGTGGCCACCGCCGCCCTGCCCGGCGGCAAGCTGCTGGCCTGGTCGGCGTACGCGCTCGACCGCTTCGGCGGCAGCAGCGGCTACACCCAGACCGCGATCCTGGACCTGAAGACCGGCAAGGTCACCCAGCGCCGCATCGACAACACCGGCCACGACATGTTCTGCCCCGGCATCGCCATGCTGGCCGACGGCCGCGTGCTGGTCACCGGGGGAAGCAACGCGGAGAAGGCGAGCGTCTACGACCCCGCAACTGACGAGTGGTCCGCCACCACCAGCATGAACATCGCCCGCGGCTACCAGGCCATGACCCTGCTCTCCACCGGTGAGGCCTTCGTCCTGGGCGGCTCCTGGAGCGGAGCCGCGGGCGACAAGGGCGGTGAGGTCTGGTCCCCGGACACCCGCACCTGGCGGGGGCTCCCCGGCGTCGCGGCCACCGCGGCCCTGACGGCCGACCCGGCGGGACCCTACCGCGCCGACAACCACATGTGGCTGCACGCCACTTCGGGCGGCAAGGTCCTGCAACTGGGGCCGAGCAAGCAGATGAACTGGATCTCGACCACGGGCCGGGGCAGCATCACCTCCGCCGGCCCCCGGGCCGACAGCCAGGACGCCATGACCGGCAACGCCGTCGCCTACGACATCGGCAAACTGCTCACCCTGGGCGGCTCGCCCGCCTACGAGAAGACCCCGGCCACCCGGCGCGCCTATACCGTCGGCATCTCCGGCAGCCAGGTCCAGGCCGCCCGCACGGGGGACATGGAGCACGCCCGCGCCTTCGGCAACAGCGTCGTCCTGCCCGACGGGAAGGTGGCCGTCTTCGGCGGACAGGCCTCCCCGGTGCCGTTCAGCGACGCGACCTCCGTGCTGACCCCCGAGCTGTGGGATCCGTCGACCGGCAGCTTCACCCCGCTCGCCACCATGGCCATCCCGCGCAACTACCACAGCGTGGCCAACCTCCTGCCGGACGGGCGGATCTTCTCCGGCGGCGGCGGCCTGTGCGGCGACTGCGCGACCAACCATCCCGACGGGTCCGTCTTCACACCGCCCTACCTGCTCAACGCGGACGGATCGCCGAAACCGCGCCCCGTCATCACCGGAGGCGTGCCGTCCAGGACGGCCCCCGGCACCTCGCTCAGCGTGAGTACCCGGGCCCCGGTGGCGTCCTTCGTCCTGATGCGGGCCGCGGCCGCGACCCACTCCACCGACAACGACCAGCGGCGGGTCCCCCTGGCCTCCACGGCCACGGGAGCCGGCACGTACACGGTGTCGGTACCCGCCGACACCGGCGTGGTCCTGCCGGGGACCTACATGCTCTTCGCCCTCGACGCCCAGGGGGTACCGAGCATCGCCGAGTTCGTCACCATCTCCTGACCCCGTGCGCGGTGTCCGGCCCTCGCGAGGGGGCCGGGCACCGCTCACGCCCACGGCAGCTCAGCGCCAGGAGGGGTGGCCTTCGGCGGCGTCGCCGGTGGTGAGCGCGCGCTCGCCGGTCCGGTCCGTGCGCACGGCCCAGACCACCGGCTTCTCGTACGGGCCGCGGACGAAGGCCACCCACGCGCCGTCGGCGGACCAGGCGGGGTCCATCTCGTGGGCGCCGGTGGCCACCAGGTCACGGTCGCCGGTGCCGTCGGCGTTCACGAGGCGGATGTCGCCCTGGCCACCGGTGCCGTACGTTCCGGCGGTGTACGCGAAGGTCGTGCCGTCCGGGGACCACACCGGGTCGAGTGCCGGATGGGGGAGCCGGGTCACCTGCTGCGGGGCTCGGTTCGGCGCGGCGGGGTCGACCAGGTGGATCTGCCAGTTCTCGGGCTGCGTCTGCAAGGAGACCGCGATGTGCTTGCCGTCCGGCGACCACGCGGGATCCTCGACCGGGCCCGTGCCCGTGGTGAGCTGGCGGGCGAAGCCGTCGGCGACGTCGACCACGAACAGCTGCTGTACGCCGTCCTTCTTGCGCAGTACGGCGAGCCGGCCGCCGTCCGGCGACCAGGACACCCTGCCCCCGGCGATGGCGGCGACCCGCCGCGGGTTCCCGCCGTCGGCGTCGGCGGTCCAGACGGCCGTGCCTTCGGGCTTGGTGCGGGTGAACGCGAACGACCTCCGGTCGGGGGCCCACTGGGGCAGGACGTCGCACGCGCCCCCCGCGACGAGCCGCACGGGCGCGGCCGACGAGGCGTCCCGGCGGGCGATGACACCGTGACAGGTCCCCGGCCAGCCAGGGGCGGTGTCCTGCCGGATCAGCATGTCCTCGGCCGGGAACGCGGCGGCGGATCCGGACGCGGATCCGGTGGGGCCGGCGGCGGCGGGCTTGGACTTGTCCGGGGTGTCGTCGTGCCAGGGCCCCCACACCAGCAAGCCGCCGGCGGCGAGAGCGATCACGAGCCCGGCCGCCACCACCGCGCGCCGTCGCCGGGGCCGCCCGCCGTCCGGCTGCCGACCCGCGGCGGCCGCGGGTGAAAGCCGCCCCGCACCGCCCGTCACGGTCCGCGGCTGTTCCGTACGGGGCTCCGCGCCGCCGGGCCGGGGGGCCTCCGGCCGGGTACCGGGTTCCGTGCCGGCCGGCCGGGGGGTCTCCGGCGCCGTACGGGGCTGCGTACCGTCGGGCCGGGAGGTCTCCGGCTCCTTGCGAACCGCCGCGCCGCCCGGCCTCGGGCTCTCCGGTGCCGTGCCGGATTCCGTGCCGGATTCCGTGCCGGCCGGTCGGGGGAGCAGCTGTGTCGCCGCGTCCGGGAGCCAGCCGTCACCGGCCGGGTGGCGGACGGTCAGGCTGCCCAGGAAGGCCGTCGGCGTGGGCCGGTCCCGCGGGTCCTTGGACAGGCAGGCGGCGATGGCCGCCCGCAGTTCGCCGGGGACGGTGCTAAGGTCCGGCTCCTCGTGGACCACCTTGTAGTGCCTGGCCGCCGACGGGCCGTCGCCGAACGGGGAGCCGCCCGCGGCCTGGGCGAGCACCACGCCCAGCGCGAACATGTCGACCGCAGGGGTCACCGCGCCACTGGTGAGCTGCTCCGGTGCCAGGAATCCCGGCGTGCCGATCTGCAGCCCGGTCTGCGTCAGGGCCGTTCCGTCCAGAGCGCGCGCGATGCCGAAGTCGATGACGCGCGGCCCGTCCTCCGCGACGATGATGTTCGCGGGCTTGAGGTCGCGGTGGACGACCCCCGCCCGGTGGATCGCCTCCAGTGCCTCGGCCAGGCCGGCCGCCAGTACGGTCAGCGTGTCCAGGGGCAGCGATCCGACGCGCGCGAGCACCGCTTGCAGGGTGGGGCCGGGCACGAAGGCCGTGACCAGCCAGGCCGGCTCACCGTCCGGGTCGGCGTCGACGACCGGCGCGGTGTGGAACCCGCCCACCCGCCGCGCGGCCGCCACCTCGTCGGCGAACCGGCGCCTGAACCCCGGCTCGGTGCTCAGCTCCGGCCGCACCACCTTGACGGCCACCGCACGGCCGGACTGGGAGCGGCCCAGGTAGACGACACCCATGCCCCCCTGCCCGAGCCGCCCCACCAGCCGGTAGCGGCCCTCGCCGACCGACGTGGGATCGCCCGTTTCGAGCGGTTTCATGGGTCCCCCGTTTCACACCTCACGCGATGAACAGCCTCTCCCTACCGGTCGCGTCGCGTACCAGTCAAGCGAGGTCCGCCCCGGGACCGGGGTGCGCGGTCGTACCGCTCACCTGTGCCGACCCTGCGGGCTTCCTTAAGGGACCTTGAAGAACGCCTCCAAGAGGCTTTTTCCCCTGGTCACCGCCCTAGGCTCGGTCCGACCGTCCTCCCCTTCTCCCTGCGAGGTGCTACCGGCATGAGCCGCAGCCGAACTCCCGGAACCCCGTCCCGCGTCGAGGCGCGGCGGAAGAAGACGGTGCGCACGCGCATCGTGCTGTCCCTCACCGCGGCCGCCGCGGCGGTGGCGGTCGGGGTCGCGGTGGCCGATTCCGACGGCGGTGCGCGGCCGGACCAGCGGGCCGGTGGCCCCACCGGACCCAAATCCGCAACCGCGAGCGCCGCGGCGGGGGCCGGTGACGGGGAGGCGACGGCGACCCCCTCGTCCGCCCTCCCCACGGTGACCGCCGACGCCGCGTCCGCGACGGGTGCGATGCCGTCCGGTACGCCCGGCGCCGACGCCTCGGAATCCGCCGCTCCCACGAAGACCGAGGCGGAGGAGAGCAGTCCGGCCGCGCCGGCGCCGGCTCAGACCCGCAAGCCCTCGCGTACGCCCGCCGCGACGACCGGCGGCTCCGGCGGGTCGGGCGGCTCCTCCGGCGGCGGCGCCAGTGACTCCGAGTCGGCGGTCCTCGCGCTGGTCAACAAGGAGCGGGCGGCGGCGGGTTGCGGACCCTTGGCCGCGAACGCCAAGCTGACCGCCGCGGCCCGGGCGTACAGCGACACCATGGCCCGCAGCGGCGTCATGTCCCACACCGGCCCCGACGGATCCACCATGACCACCCGCGTGGAAGCCGCCGGGTACGGATGGTCCCGGCTGGGCGAGAACATAGCCCGCGGCCAGTCGGACGCCGACGCGGTCATGAAGGCGTGGATGAACAGCCCCGGCCACAAGGCCAACATCCTCAACTGCGCCTTCCGGGAGATCGGCATAGGCGTGCACAAGGGCGACGGCGGCCCCTGGTGGACGCAGAACTTCGGGACGCCGAGGTAGGACCCCACCCGGCCGACCCATCCGGCCCACCCGCCCGGCCCTCCCGCCGGTCCGCCGAGCGGCACACGTCCTTCCTGCCCGTACACGGGCCGGGAGGACGTCGGCGTCTGCCCGCCAGACCCCGAGCCGCAGCCGGCGTCGGCCCGTTCGGGGGGAGCCGGTGACGGGCGGCCCGGCGCGTCGGCCACTATGGGGCCGTGCCTCCCCTTCCGCGCTACCTGCTCATCTGGCTGTCGTGCACCGCCGCCAGCGTGACCGCCGTGCTCGTCACGGTCGAGTTCGTGGTCGGTTCGACCAGGCATACGCCTCCCGTGGCGCGGTCCGCCCCGATGGTCTTCGACTCGCCGCCGGCGTGGCAGGCGGGGGACGGCCAGTCCCCGAGCCCGCAGTCCCCGAGCGCGTCCCCCGCCGTCTCGCCCACCGCGACCGGGCGGCCGTCCTCCTCGGCTCCGACGCCCACCCCGGCGAAAACCTCGACGGGAGCCCCCCGGACCACCGCGCCCAAGCCCGCCGTCGACTGCGCGGAAGGCGGGCCGGGCCTGCACACCGTCCCCGCGCAGGGCGGCAAGGTCACCGTGCGGTACGGGAGCCGCGGCGTGTGCCTGATCTCCGCGATCCCCAGCCGCGGATTCAAGGCCACGACGTCCCAGAGCGCGGACCACACCCTGACGGTCACGTTCACCAGCGCGGACCACCGCTCGGTCATCACGGCGACGATCGAGCCGGTGGCGAAGGCCAGCGTCCGCGAGACGTCGTTCTGAGTGCCCGGCCCGGCCGCCCCGGCCGATCCGCACCACTCAACGCCCCGATCCCCTTTGCCGGTTTCATGACCTTGCGTGCGCTCATCGCCTGAGTTCCGGCGAAGCGGAAGGTGAGCTCTTCCTTAGGGGACCTTGAAGATCACGCGCATCCGGTCCGGGCGGCCCGGAGCGGTCCTATGCTCGCGTCAGCCGAGCGGCCCGCGGCGCCCGGGCGTGATGCCCCGGCGGCCGTCGGGCCGTCGGGCCGCCGGCTTCACCGAGCCGGGAGGCGTTCGCCGTTCCCGCAGTCCGAACCGTGCCTTGGGGTGTCTTCGCCATGTCTTCTCGCCTCCTCCGACCCGTCCGCGCGGGCCGCCGCGCCACGCAGCCCCGCTCCACCGCGGCTCTGGGGGTGCGACTGCCGCTGGCCGCCGCGGCCGTGGTCGCCGCCGCGCTGACCGCGGCCTGCGGGCCGTCGTCGCCCCAGTCCGTCGGGGCCGCCTCGCCCTCCGCGGTCGGCCAGTCTTCACAGACCCTCCCCGCCGAGGTGGAGTCCGCCTCCGCCTCCCCGTCCGCGTCCGCCGAGGCGTCCCCGTCCGCCTCCGCCTCGCCGTCGGCGTCCACCGACCCCGCGTCCGGCTCCTCGAAGACGCCCTCGCGTGCGCAGACCACTTCGGCCGCCCCCAAGCCGCCCCGCACGTCCGCCGCGCCCGCGCCGGCCCGGGTGCCCGGGCCCGGCTACGACACTTCCGCCGATGCCCAGAAGCAGATCGACGCGGCTCTGAGCGCGGCCAAGGCCGACGGGCGGATGGTGCTGCTCGACTTCGGCGCCAACTGGTGCGGCAACTGCAAGGCGGCCGACAAGGTGTTCGCCCAGCCGCAGACGGCGGCGATCCTCGGGGCCTCGTACCACCTGGTCAAGGTCGACATCGGCGGCAACAGCTCCGCCAACTCCGCACTCCTGCACAAGTACAGCCCCTCGGGCGGCAGTTACAAGATGCCCGTCCTCATCGTCGTCTCGCCCTCCGGTACGGTGCGCACCGACACCCACGCCACGGGCAACCCCGCCCTGACCTCGGAGGGGCTCAACTCCTTCCTGCGTCAGTGGGCGTCATGAGCCGACGGGTTCCGCGGCCCGCCGCCCTGGCCGGTGCCGGTCTCGCGGCGGCGGCCGCCTTCCTCTCCCTGGCCGCGCTCGCGGCATGCGGCGCGCAGCCCGCCGGGGGCGGCGACGCCGCGCCCACGACGCGCTTCACCGAGAACGGGGTCACCGTCACCCTCTCGCTGTCCGACTGGCACGCCCCGAACGGCACTCTGAGCGCCGTCTTCACCCCCGAGGAGGGGTTCCACCTCTACAGCACCGATCTGCCCGCCACCGGAATCGAGGGCGTGGGCCGACCGACCGCCGTGGACGTCACCGGGGTCCTGCGGGCCGCCGGGAAACTGACGGCCGCCGCGGAGGTGCGGACGATCAGCCTGCCCGGTGTCGAGGCCCCGGTCCCCGTCTACCCGGACGGCCCGGTCACCACCACGCTGCCCGTCCGGGCCGACGGCAACGGGGAGGCGACGGTCCTGCTCGGGTACGCGAGCTGCAGCTCGCGGGACGGCTGCACCATCCCGGTCTCCGACCGCCCGGTGCACCTGCGCGTCACCGACGACGGCCTGGCCTTCGCCACCCCCCGGCCGTAGGAACGGGCGTTCACCTAAGGTGTGCCCATGCCCAGCGTCCTGGTCGTGGAAGACGACCCCAGCATCCGCCAGTCACTGATCGAAGTCCTGGCGGAGCACGGGTATGCCGTACGCAGCGCGGCCGACGGGTTCGGCGCCCTGCGCGAGGTCACCCAGGTCCCCGTCGACGCGGTGGTCCTCGACCTGGGGCTGCCCGATCTGGACGGAGGAGACGCACTGCGCATGATCCGGGGCATATCCTCCGTCCCCGTGCTGGTGGCCACCGCGCGCGACGACGAGACGGAGATCATCAAGCTCCTCAACGCGGGCGCCGACGACTACCTGGTCAAGCCCTTCTCCGGGGGACAGCTCATCGCCCGCCTCTCCGCCGTCCTCAGGCGCACCAGCCACCTTCCCCCGGCCCACGCCACCCGCGCGGCGCACGCCGGCCAGGGGCCGCGTCCCGCGCCGGCCGCCGAACCCCTGCGCGCCACCACGGTGGGCGAGCTGGCCGTCGACCCCGGCGCGCGCACCGCGTACCTGGCCGGCCGGGAGCTCCACCTCACCCGCCGGGAGTTCGACCTGCTGGCCTTCCTCGCCCACCACACCGGCCAAGTCGTCTCCAAACGGCGGCTGCTGACCGAGGTGTGGCGCGAGCCGTACGTGGACGACCAGACCGTCGACGTGCACCTGTCGTCCCTGCGCCGCAAGCTCGGCGAACGCGCGGCGGCCCCGCGCTACCTGCTGACCGTCCGCGGCGTGGGCATCAAACTGGTGGCGCCGCGTTGAGACGCTCACTGGCCGGAGTGGCGCTCGCCGTGACCTCCATGGTCGCCCTCTCCTTCCTCATACCGCTGGCCGCACTGGTGATGTCGCTGGTCAAGGAGCAGAGCGTCACCGCGGCCGAGCAGCGGGCCGCCGCCCTGGCCCCCGTACTGACGCTCACCACGGATCCCTCCGCCCTGCGGGAATCCGCCGCGAGTCTGGACGCCACCGAGCACCTGGTGGTCCACCTGCCGGACGCCCCCGCCATCGGCAGCTCCCGAGCCCCCGCGGCCCTGCTCGAACGGGCCCAGCGCGGACGCGAGTCCATCTCCCAGCAGATCCCCAGCGGCTGGATCTGCCTGCAGCCGGTGGTGCTGCCCGGCGACCGGGTCGCCGTCATCGAGAACTTCGTCCCCGAGGCGGAACTGACCCGCGGGGTCAAGGCCTCCTGGGCGGTCATGCTCCTCCTCGCCGTGGGCCTGGTCGGCGGTTCCGTGCTGGTCGCCGACCGCCTCGGGGCGAAGGTGGTCAGGTCCTCCAAGCGACTCGCTCACGCTTCCCACGCGCTGGGCGAGGGCAACCTGGACGCCCGCGTGGACCCCATGGGCCCCAAGGAACTGCGCGACGCGGGCGTCGCGTTCAACGCCATGGCCCACCGGATGACCGAACTGCTCGCCGTCGAACGCGAACTGGTCGCCGACCTGTCCCACCGGCTGCGCACCCCGCTGACCGCCCTGCACCTGGCATCGGAACGGATGGCGGGCTCACCGGAGTCGGCCAGGGTCGAGGCGGCGGTGGGCGCGCTGGAGACGGAACTCCAGGCCATCATCGCGGCGGCGCGCACCCCGCTCGCCGTGGGACCCATGGGTCACGGCCTGCGGGGCACGGACGCCGACCCGGGCGCCGCCCACCACGCCACCGGCGCGGGAGCGTCCGGACCCCGTTGCGAGGCAGCCGACGTCGTCCGCCGCCGGACCGCGTTCTGGGCCGTCCTGGCGGAGCAGCAGGACAGGACCTGCTCCCTCGAACTCACCCAGGAGCCCGCGGCCGTCAGCCTCTCGGACGACGACATCGCCGCCGTGGTGGACGCGCTCATCGGCAACGTCTTCCGCCACACCCCGTCCGGCACCCCGTTCGGCGTCCGCGTGGTCCGCACGCCCCAGGCCGTGGAACTGGTCGTGGAGGACGCCGGTCCGGGCATCCCGGATCCGGACCGGGCCCTCTCCCGCGGGAGCAGCACCGGCTCGTCCGGGCTCGGCCTCGACATCGCCCGCAGGGCCGCGGCCGTCACCGGCGGCTCGATGCGCATCGCACGCGGCCCCCTCGGCGGCGCGCACATCACCGTGGTCTTCGCACTGGCCCCGCCCGTGCCGTCCGGGCGCAGGCCGCGCATCTCCCGGCGGCGTACGGGATGGCCGCGCGGCCGGTGACCGGCCCAAGGCCACCGGGCGGGGCCGCCGCCGGGCGGGACGAGCCGGCTGTCAGACGGACGTGAAGACGTCCTCGTGGGCGTCGTCGAGGATGAACCCGTTGTCGAAGCGGACCCGGACGGTGACGCGGGGCCCCTGCTCCTGGTAGGCGGTCCACTCGGGCTCCAGGGAGCCGACCTTCTCCTCGAGCTGCTTGCGGCTCTCGGCAGGCATGTCGTGGCCGAAGGCGTCGAGCAGCGACTTGAGCCGCTCGTACTCGCGGACTTCATGGCTCTCGTGCCGGTGCTCGACCACCCGCTCGACGGTGCCCTCGGTGCCCGCCGCCAGCGACAGGAACCCGGCGACGGCGCCCGCCGGCGTCGTCCTGGCCGACGCGGTGGACGGGGCCGACGAGGTGGACGCGGCCGATGTGGAGGAGTCCTCCGTCACCGCGACCGCACCGGTCAGCCGGGTGTCCGCCGCCAGCTTCACCCGCTGGCCTTCCTTCAGCGTCATGTCTCTTCGTCTCTCGGATCGATGCGTGGGGTGGTGCCATTATCCGTGCCGGTCGGTGAGGCCGGAGCCGAAGAGTGCGAGAGTGGGACCATGTGCGGTCGTTACGCTTCCTCCCGGGCCCCGGAAGACCTCGCGGGCCTCTTCGACGCCGAGCGGGAACCCGGCGCCGAGGCGCTGGGGCCGTCGTGGAACGTGGCCCCGACCGACGACGTGTGGGCGGTCCTGGAGCGGGCCGACCGCGGCACCGGGGAGGTGGCGCGCCGGCTGCGGCCGGTGCGGTGGGGGCTGGTGCCGTCCTGGGCGAAGGACCCGTCGGTGGGTTCGCGCATGATCAACGCCCGCGTCGAGACCGTGCACGAGAAGCCGGCCTACCGGCGCGCGTTCACCCGTCGGCGGTGTCTGCTGCCCGCCGACGGCTTCTACGAATGGGACCCCGTGCCCGCCACCGGCTCCGCGAAGGCGTACAAGCAGCCGTACTTCATCCGCCCCGAGGACGCGGGGGTGATGGCGATGGCCGGGCTGTACGAGTTCTGGCGCGACCCGGCCGTCAAGGACGACGACGACCCGTCGGCCTGGCTGATCACGGCCACCATCATCACGACCGAAGCCACCGATCAGGCGGGCCGCGTGCACCCCCGCATGCCGCTGGCCCTCGACCCCGGTGACTACGAGACCTGGCTCGACCCCGCCCACCAGGACACCGCCGACCTCCGCGCCCTCCTCCACACCCCGGCCGACGGCCGCCTCGCGGTGACGGCGGTCTCGACGGCCGTCAACAGCGTCCGCAACAACGGCCCCCACCTCCTCGACCCCGCCGCCTAACCGCACGCGCGCAGGTACGCCTCCAGCTCGGCCGCCCCGGCCAGCATCGCCCGCCCGCGGGCGGTCAGCCGGCCGTGCCAGTCGCACAACGCCGCCTCCAGCGGCTCCAGCCCGCCCGCGGCCCGCACGTGGGCGATCAGCGGGGCGATGCGTTCCAGCAGATAGCCGCCCCGCCTGAGCTGGTGGACCAGCCGGGCGTCCCGGACGTCGGCCTCGCCGTAGACCCGGTACCCCGTCAGCGGGTCGCGGCGCGGGCTCACCAACCCGGCGCGCTCCCACTTGCGCAGCGTCGCGGGCCGGATCCCCAGAGCAGCGGCCAGCGGCCCGACGAGCATGCCGCCGGGCCCGGGCCCCGGCACCGCCGCGTCGGGTCCGGACGCCGGGGCGGGTGCCAGGTCGCGCAGCGCGCTCTCCACGGCCCGGAGCGTCCGCCGGTCCTCGAGCAGCCGGGCGTGGCTCTCGTCGATGAGACGCAACGCCTCGTCGACCGCGCCCCCGTTCACGGCCCGCATGATCGACGCCGCCGTCTGGTGGCCGTGCCCGGGCACCAGCGAGAGGAACGCGCCGAGAGCCCGCGCGTGCAACGGGGTGTAGGTGCGGTAGCCGTGGGGCGTGCGCTCGGCGGCCGGGAGGATGCCGGCCTCCTCGTAGTTCCTGACGGCCTGCGTGGACAGACCGTGCCCGCGCGCCAGGTCGATCGGCCGAAGCCGCCTACTGCTTTGAAGGTTTTGTCCCACCTGCCCCACGATAGCGCGGCAAAGTCTCCACCGGGAGTTCAAAGATACCGTTGAAGGCATGGCAACTGACATCAAGGACATCGCCCGTACCGTCGAGGC
Source organism: Streptomyces sp. cmx-11-4 (assembly GCA_049998195.1). GTDB lineage: Bacteria > Actinomycetota > Actinomycetes > Streptomycetales > Streptomycetaceae > Streptomyces. The sequence goes on along the minus strand of JAEBET010000003.1, from coordinate 257,201 downwards.
CTCCGCCGTCATGAACCTGTTTCCGGCCCGGCCGCGGCTGCTCGCGCTGGGCGAGCCCACCCACGGCGAGGACACCCTGCTCGACCTGCGCAACGCGCTCTTCCGGCAGCTCGTCGAGGAGGAGGGCTACCGGACGATCACGATCGAGAGCGACTGCATGGCGGGCCTGGTCGTGGACGACCACATCGCCTCCGGCACGGACACCCTCGACGAGGACGAGGTCATGGAGCGCGGGTTCAGCGACGGCTTCGGCGCGTCCGCCGCCAACCGCGAACTCGTGCGGTGGATGCGGGCGTACAACGACGGCCGGCCCGCGTCCGAGCGGCTCCGCTTCGCCGGTTTCGACGGCCCGCTGGAGATCACCGCCGCCGCGAGCCCCCGGCAGGCCCTTACCGCACTCCACGGCTACCTCGCGGCCTGGGTGGACGCGGACCTGCTCCCCTGCACCGCGGAAACCCTCGACCGCCTGCTCGGCGCCGACGACCGGTGGACCGACCCCGGCGCGATGTGGGACGCGGCCCATTGCGTGGGCCGGTCGGAAGAGGCCCGGGAACTGCGGCTGCTCGCCGACGACCTGGTGGCGCTGCTCGACGCGCAGGCGCCCCACCTGACCACGGCGACCTCGCGGGACGACTGGGACCGGGCCCGCCTGTTCGGGCGCACCGCCACCGGCTTGCTGCGCTACCACGCCTGCATGGCCGACCCGTCACCGAGCCGCATGGCGCGGCTGGTGGCCCTGCGGGACCGGATGATGGCCGACAACCTCCTCGCCCTCGCCGAACGGGGCCCGGTACTGGTCCACGCCCACAACCGCCACCTCCAGCGGGAGAAGAGCACGATGCGGATGGGCGGCCGGCCGCTGGAGTGGTGGAGCGCGGGCGCACTCGTGGGCGCCCAGCTCGGCGAGGAGTACGCCTTCCTGGCCACGGCCCTCGGCACGATCCGCCACCAGGGAGTGGACACCCCGCCACCGGACACCGTCGAAGGACTCCTCTACGCGCTCCCGGAGGCCGACTGCATCATCGACGCCCCCCGCCTGGCCACCGTGCTCCGCGACAGGCAACCCGCTCCCCGCGTGTCCCCCTACTACGGTTACTTCCCCCTGGACCCGGCCCACTTGGCCGAGAACGACGCGATCGTGTTCGTCAAGGACGTCCCGCGTCCGGTGGGTGGTTGAGGACGCCCGTGAGGCCCGCACCCCGCCTGCGTCGGCGCGTCCTCACGTGACGGCGGCCGGGCGGGACCGGGCACGACGCCGTCACGTGCCCCAGATCTTCCGGTACCCCTCGCGGTAGCCGGTCGGATCCCACGACGTGGCCCCGTCGCTGTTCTCGGCCGTGGCGATGTGGACCGGGGCGACGTAACCGCTGGCCGGCTGCCCGGCGAAGGCGCGGTTGAACTCGTCGACGATCTGCCAGCCCTGCTGGTTCAGCGGCTCGGGGACCGTGGCCGCCTGGAACTGCTCGCTGCTGATGCGCTGGAAGGCGGAGCTGTCGCCGTCGCCCGCGCCGATGTTGAAGGGCGGTCCGGAGCCCGGTTCGCCGGCCGCGCGCAGGGCCGGGGCGGCGTCGGCGAAGTAGAGGTCGTTGATGGCCACGGAGTACGTCCACTCGTCCCGGAACCGGGACAGCAGGGAGGAGACCGCCTGCGGGGTGCGGCTGCTCGCGTCCGGGATCGGGATGTTCTCGGACGACAGGATCCGCACGCCGGAGCAGGTGGCGAGCGACTGCCGGATCAGTTCGGCCTTGTTCCTGGCGAACGGGATCGAGTCGTCGGTGAAGAGGACCACTCCGGCGTTCCCCTCGGACCGGGCGATGATCCAGTCCGCGCTGATCCTCGCCACGTCCTCCACCTTCGTGGTGACGTTGGTGAACAGCCCGGGGTCCTCGCTCGGGCCGGGCGAATCCACCGCGTGCCAGCCGATGACCGGGATCCGCGCCGCCTCGGCGCGCGCCATCTGCTGCGAGGTCAGACGGGGATCGAAGCCGCCGATGACGATGCCCGAGGGTCTGAGCGTGACGGCCTGGCTGAGCGCTGCCTGGATGCCGGCGGGGGTGCCCTCCCCGTCGATCACCCGGACCTGCCAGCCGATGGCCTTCGCGGCCTCCTCGACGCCCTTCGCGACGCCCGCGACTCCGGGGTTGGTCATGGTCTGCGCGACGTAGACGAGGGTCTTGCCGGGCACCGCCGCGGGGCCGGTGGTGGGGCCGTGCCAGGAGGTGTCGGTCGTCTCGGCCTGCCGGACGGCTGCCTCGGCCTTCGCGAGCGTGGCGGGGCAGCCGGCCTGCGACGGACCGCTGCCGGTCGACGGGCCGCCCGCGCAGCCGGAGACGAGCGCCGCGGCTGCGGTCAGCAGGGTCGCGGCCGTGAGGGTGGTCTTGCGGTTCGGGTACACGGTGCTCCTGACGCGGTGCGCGCACGACGTGTTCGAGACGTGTGCGGGGGCTAGAGGTGCTCTGGGCGTGGCTGCCTCTCGCCGGTGCGCAGCCGGCGGCGGGCGGCGTAGCCGGCCAGGCCGACGGCGATCAGCAGGGTGCCGCCGTTGAACAGCGGCGTGGCCCAGAACTGCGCGCCGAGCTGGCCGATCCCGGCGAGGCCGATGGCCAGGACGGCGACGGCCACGACGGTGCCGAGGGCGTTGGCGCGGCCGGGCCTGATCGTGGTGGACCCGAGCAGGGCGCCGACGAAGGCGGGCAGCAGGTAGTCCAGGCCGACGCTCGGGTTGCCGGTCTGCTGCTGGGCCGCGAGGAGGACCCCGGCGCAGCCGACGACCAGGCCGGATCCGGCGAAGGCGTACACGGAGTAGGTGCGGGTGGGGATCCCGATGATGCCGGCGGCGCGCCGGTTGGAGCCGATGACGTACAGGTACCGGCCGAGGGGCAGCCGTTCCAGGATCAGCCACAGGACGGCCGCGACGGCGAGGACGTAGAAGGCGGGTACCGGCAGGCCGAGGAACCGGGAGTCGTACAGGCCGGTGAAGGCGGCGGGCAGGCCGTCCGGGCCGGGCACGATCCGGCTGCCGTCGGTGATCCAGCCGGTGACGGCGTACATCATGCTGCCGGTGCCGAGCGTCGCGATGAAGGAGTCGATCTGCCCGAACTCGACGATCACGCCGTTGAGGGCGCCGGCCACCACCCCTCCGCCCACCACCACGAGGCAGGCGAGCGGCCAGGACCAGCCTTCGTTGACGATGAGTTGCAGCACCATGACGTGGGCCAGGCCGAGACCGTAGCCGAGGGACAGGTCGAACCGGCCCGTGGCGATGGGGATCGTCGCGGCGAGCGCCAGGATGGCCGGGATCGACTGGTTGGAGAGGATCGAGGAGACGTTGTCCCGGGTGGGAAAGGTCTGCGGCAGGGCTAGGGAGAACACCAGGAAGAGCAGGGCGCCGAGGACCGGGAGGCCGTAGGCGCCGATGTGGTGCCCGCGAAGGCGGCCCGGAACGGACCGGGGCGAGGGCGAGGAGGAGGGGGTCATCGGCTCGTCGCAGCTCCGGTGATGGGGGGCATGGCCGAGGCGGTCCGGGTGAGTTCGGCGACGGTCAGGGAGGCGCCGGACAGCTCGGCCGCCACCGTCCCGCGGACGAACACCAGGGCGCGGTGGCACACGCCCGCGACCTCTTCGAAGTCGGTGGAGAGGAGCAGGACCGCCAGGCCGCAGGACAGCGCCTCGTCGAGCAGCCGGTGGATCGTGGCCTTGGCGCCGACGTCCACGCTCGCGGTCGGCTCCTCGAGGACGAGCAGGCGCAGGTTTCCTCCGACCCACCGCCCGACCATGACCTTCTGTTGGTTGCCGCCGGACAGGGTGGCGATCGGGGCCTCGCTGTCGCGGGGGTGCACGGAGAACCGGTCGATCAGGGCGGCGGCCTCGGCGCGCTCGCGCCGGGGACTGATCCAGTGCCACGCCGGCAGACCGGCTGCCCGGGGGTTCGCCAGGAAGTTCTCCCGTACGGTCAGTTCGGCGGCGCACCCCTCTTCTTGACGGTTGCCCGCCACGAAGCCGACGCCGGAGCCGAGAGCCGCGGCGACCGTGTGCGGGCGGTACGGGCGCCCGTCCAGCAGCGCCCGTCCGGAGAGGACCGGCCGGGCCCCGGCGAGGGCGCGGCCCAGCTCCATGTGGCCGGCGCCCGTCAGGCCGACCATGCCGAGGATCTCGCCCCTGCGCAGCTCCAGGCTGACCGGCCCGGTGGATGCGGTCCGCACCCCGTCGAGGCTCAGGAGGGGCGGGCCGGCGGCAGGGGGCGTGCGCGGCGCGTGGCCGGCCGGTTGGTGGCCCGCGATGGCGTGCACCAGACGGGCCGGGCTGTGACCGGCGAGCGGGCCCCGGTCGGCGATGCGGCCGTCACGCAGGACGGCGAAGGCGTCGGCGACTTGGTACACCTCGTCGAGCCGGTGGCTGACGTAGAGGATGCCGTGCCCCCGGTCGCGCAGGGCGTGCAGGACGTCGAACAGCCGGGCGCAGTCCGCGGCGGGGAGGGTGGCGGTCGGCTCGTCGAGGACGATGAGCTCGGCCCGTGTCGCCAGCGCGCGGGCGATGGCGACCAGCGAGCGCTCCGCGGGGGCGAGGTCGGCGATCCGGGCGTCGGCGTCCAGGTGCCCGGCGACGATCTCCAGGGCCGCGGCGCATCGTTGCCGGGTCTGCCGCCAGGAGACCAGCCCGAAGCGGCGCGGGTAGCCGGTGCCCAGGGCGATGTTCTCGGCCACCGTCATCCACTCGACGAGACCGAGGTCCTGGTGGATGAAGGACATGTTCCGGGTGGCGGCATGGGAGCCGAGCGGGTGCCCGCTCACCGTCACCTCGCCCTCGTCGGCGTGGTGGACCCCGGCGAGCACCTTGATGAGGGTGGACTTTCCGGCACCGTTGGGACCGAGCAGGGCGAGGACACTGCCCCGGCGGATGTCGAGGTCGACCGCGGCCAGGGCGAGGGTGCCGCCGAACCGCTTGCTCAGACCTCGGACGCGGAGAAGAGGTTCCGCGCCGGGGCGCGAGGGCGGACTCGTCGAGGTGTCGGGAGCGTCATGCACAGACTTCTCCGGGGGTCGGCCTCCGAGTTCTTCCCGACTGCAGGGGATTCTACGGGTACGTATGGCGCATTTCCGGTATATCGGTCGGAGGTGCCGGTCCAGGTCACGCCGCGGCCAGGGCGCACTCGGCCCAGATGACCTTGCCCCCGGTCGTGTAGCGGGTGCCCCAGGCCTGGGCGAGCTGCGCGACGAGGAACAGGCCGCGGCCACCCTCGTCGGTGATGGCCGCGTGGCGCATGCGCGGGGCCGTGCTGCTGGTGTCGTACACCTCGCAGATCAGGGTGCGGTCGTGGATGAGGCGTACCCGGATGGGCCCGGCGCCGTAGCGGACGGCGTTCGTGACCAGTTCGCTGAGCAGCAGTTCCGTGGCGAAGGCGGACTCGTCCAGTCCCCACCGGCTCAGCTGGTCCACGGCGGCGGTGCGTACGTCGGAGACCCGAGCTGGGTCGGCGGGCAGGTCCCAGGTGGCGATCCGGTCGGGGCGTACGGCGTGGGTGCGGGCGACGAGGAGTGCGATGTCGTCGGCGGGGTGTTCGGGAGCCATGGCGTCGAGGACCGCCCTGCAGGTGTCCTCGGGGGCGCGGTCCGGGTGGGCCAGCGCGCGGCGCAGGTCGTCGAGGGCCACGTCGATGTCCCGGTGGCGGTCTTCGACGAGTCCGTCGGTGAACAGGACCAGCTGGCTGTTCTCGGGGAGGTGGAAGGTGACCGACTCGAAGGGCAGGCCGCCGAGGCCGAGCGGGGGTCCGGCGGGCAGCTCGAGGAAGGTCACGGTGCCGTCGGCCCGGACCAGCGCGGGCGGCGGGTGGCCGGCGCGGGCCATGGTGCACTCCTGCGAGGTGGGGTCGTAGATGGCGTACAGGAAGGTGGCGCCGACGATCCCGGTGCTGCCGTCGGCGGCATGGTCCCCGCCCTCCTCGCGGTCGAGGCGCACCATCAGGTTGTCCAGGTGGGTGAGGAGTTCGTCGGGGGCGAGCTCGAGTTCGGCGAAATTGCGGGCGGCGGTGCGCAGCCGGCCCATGGTGGCGGCGGCGTGCAGTCCGTGGCCGACGACATCGCCGACGAGCAGGGCGACGCGGGTGCCGGAGAGGGGGATGACGTCGAACCAGTCGCCGCCCACCCCGTGCTCGGCGGGCAGGTAGCGGTGGGCGACCTCGACGGCGTCCTGTTCGGGCAGGCCACGCGGCAGCAGGCTGCGTTGCAGGGACAGGGCGAGGGTGTGTTCGCGGGTGTACCGGCGGGCGTTGTCGATGCACAGGGCGGCGCGGGCGGCGAGTTCCTGGGCCAGTGAGCGGTCGTCGTCCCCGTAGGGGGCGGGGTCCTGCGAACGGTAGAAGCCGGCGATGCCCAGGAGGACGCCGCGGGCGAGCAGGGGGACGGTGATGAGGGAGTGGATGCCGTGGGCGAGCAGCAGCTCGGCGTGTTCGGGGTCCTGGGCGATCCAGCCGAAGGCGGCCTTCAGGTCGGGCTCCAGGACGGGCTGCCCGGTGGTCAGGCAGCGCATGTGGGGGGTGGTCGGACGGAGGCTGACCGGCTGACCCACCGGGTAGAAGGGGCAGTCCGCACGAATGCCGTGCACCACCGTGCGGTGCATTTCGGTGCTGGGGCGGGGGGACTCCTCGCCGCGCAGCACGGCCTCGGGCATGTCGATGGTGACGAAGTCGGCCAGGCGCGGAACTGCGATCTCGGCGAGTTCCCAGGCGGTGCGGCTCACGTCCAAGGTGGTGCCGATGCGGTTGCTGGCCTCGGCCAGCAGCTCCAGGCGGCGCCGTGCCGCGACGGCGTACTTGCCCACTTCCGGCTCGCCCACCAGCACCAGCCCGCGGACCACGCCGTCGGCGGAGCCGTGGGTTCCGGGTGCGGCCGACAGGGGTCGGGGTCGGGGTCCGAGTCCGGGCCCCGCCGGCGGGGCGGCGGCACCGGAGGCGGGGGCGTGGGGCGGGGCGGGGGCGTGCCGCTCCGGCTCGCCGGGGAGGAGTACCTCGATGACGATGCCCTCCACCCCGGTCGTGCTCGTCACGGGACGGCTCACGAGGGTGACCGACCGGCCGCGGGACAGCGGCACCTCGGCGACGGCCCGCCGGGCCGAGGACATCAGCTCGGTGGCCTTCTCCTTGAGCGTCATCTGATCGCTCTGCTCCAGCTCGCTCTGGAGCAGCTCGTCCATGCCGATCGGGTACCCGTTCAGGCTCTCCTCGCCGGTCCGGGCACGGCGCTCGGCATCGAGGTACGCGTGCAGCAGGCCGCGCTCGCGCGCCGAACTCTGCTCCATCAGCCGTCTTTCGATGGCTTCGGCCGCCTTGCGCACCACGGGGACCAGGGCGGGGTCCGCGTCGGTGGAGGGATAGCCGAGGCACAGGACGCCCTCGATGTGCCCGTTGAGCTGGTCGCGGAGGGGGATCGCGGTACAGGCGCTCGACTGGGACCGCTCGGCGAAGTGCTCGGCGCCGTAGACCTGACAGAGCCGCCGTTCCGCGAGGGTGAGCCCGATGCCGTTCGTCCCGGCGAACTGCTCGGCGAACACGAATCCGGGGACGCTCTGGATCGCGGAGAGGTGCCGGACCATCGACTTGTCGCCGAAGCGGCGCTCGAGTACCGTGCCGAACCCGTCGGCGAGGCAGATGTTCATCTGGCTGCCCGAGAAGATGGACTGGAGCCGGTCGAGCACGGGCCGGGCGGCGCGGACGAGCCGGCCCTCGGGGTCGAAGTCCTGGGTGAAGGGAAGCTCGGTCTGGTCCGGCGACAGCCCCAGCAGCCGGCTGCGCTCCCAGGAGCTCAGGATCGGACTCCTCACGCTCCCCCCGACCGACTCCACCGACTCGCCGTGCAGGAACCGGTCACGGGACCGTACGGGGCCGATGTCGTCGACTACCCCCATCTGCACCACTTCCCCTTACCGGAACGCTCTCGATCGCCCGATTTGAGTATATTCCTCACTTTTATGGGCGGGGGGGAGCAGGGCGGCCGAGGGCGCCCTCACAGGATCGCGACCGGGTTGACGGGCGAGCCGGTACCGCCCGGGACGTTCAGCGGCGTCACGACGAGCAGGAACGCGTACCGGCCCGCCTCGGCGCAGACGGCGGAAAGCCGCTCGAGGTCGAGGTTGTCCAGCAGCGGTACCCCCATCGCGGCGATAGCGAGCGCGTGGACGGGGGAGTGCAGGCCCTCGACCGGTGACGGCCGTACGTCGCTGTCCCCGTCCCCGCCGAGCAGGGCGATGCCCCGCTCGGCCAGCAGCGGCATGGCGTCCACGTGCCAGCCCGCGCTCGCCGCGGCGGGGTCCCAGGGGCCGGTCTCCCGGCGGCGCCGCAAGGCGCCCGAGCGCAGCAGCACCGCGTCCGCGTCCTCGATCGTCACGCCGAGTGCCCGCTCCGCGGCCATGACGTCCTCGGCGTGTACCGCGTGCCCGGGCTCAAGCCACGCGACCCCGAGGGCGGCGGGCAGGTCCAGGAGTACGCCCCTGGTGACCAGGGGGCCGAGCTGCGACACCGCGCCGAAGCGGGCACCCGCGGCATCCACGGCCTCGCGCGCCGCGCGCCCGTCGTACATGCGCCCTCGGTAGGCCACGTGTGACAGCGCGTCCAGGTGGCTCACGCCCTTGCCGTGGTAGTCGACGCCGAGGAAGTCCTTGTAGACGGACGGTTCCGGGGGCTCCACGTCACCGAGGTCGGACATGTAGTGCAAGGCGGGCTTCGCGTTGTCCGGGCCGGGGCGGGTGTCCCAGGGCCTCCCCATCGGGACGACCGTGCCGCACCGGACCAGGGCGCCGGCCCTCCGTACGTGGCCCGCCGTCACCCTGTTCCAGGCGCCGCGGTCGGCCGCGGCCCACCGGCCCCAGCTGTGGACGGACGCGAAGAGCGCGTCGAACTCCTGGCGGGAGACGGTGACCCCGTGCGCGGGACCGGCCGGCGGGGGAGTGGGGTCATCGGCGTCATCGGAGGGGTTGCCGGTCATGTGTACTCAGCGCTCCAAGGTTCGGGCGGCGGCTGCCGGGACGCCGGGGGCGTCACGGCTCCCGGCGCAGCATCCTGCCGGGGTGTCGTGGCTCCGTCCGGCACGTCGACGGTTCGGCGCGCCGGGCATTCCGCCGCCTCGTCCCCACCCGTCCTCCCCCCGCCCGTCCTCCCCCCCCCGCCCGTCCTCCCGCTGCCGTCCGCCTTCTGCCAGGCTTCCCACAGGGGTTCATCGCGCGCTCATACGGGCGCCACATCGCCTCCATGTCGGCTACCCGCGAGTAGACCAGGGTGGCGGCGGCCCGCCAGCACGTCGACCCGACTCCGTGACCAGGAGGCACCATGAGTGTGACCCCGAGCAGGAGAGCCCCGTTCCTCGCCGCGGCGACGATCGCGGCCCTCGGAATGATCGCCTTACCGGCCCACGGACAGGCACCGGCGCCGGCACACGCGGACCGAGGCCCGGTCCCGTCGCTGCCCGAGGTGTCCGCCTCCGCCGAGACGCCGTCCCTCTTCGACGACGAGGCCGGCGGCAACGCCAACGCCGATGACCCGGCGATCTGGCGGAACGCGTCCGATCCCGACCGCAGCCTGGTGATCGCCACCGCCAAGGAGGGCGGCTTGCGGGTGTACGACCTGGACGGCCGCCAGGTCCAGAGCCTGCCGGCGCCGCCACCCCCGCGGGACGGGGACAAGCCCGGCCGCTTCAACAACGTCGACCTGATCACCGGGCTGCGCTTCCCGGACGGCCGCCACGACGTGGCCGTCGTCTCCGACCGGGGCCGCGACCAGCTGCGCTTCTACCGCATCGACCCCGGGCGTCCGACCGGGCCACTGGTCGACGTCACCGACGAGGCTGCCGCCCCGCTGGTCTTCTCCTCCGGTCAGGACGAGGTCGGCGACCAGCGCACCGCGTACGGCCTGGCCGCCTACGCCGACCGCGGCCGCTCGTTCGCGCTCACCAGCCGGCGCCACGACACCAAGCTCGCGCTCGCCGAGCTCACACCGGACGCGCGCGGAAAGGTCGGCTACCGCCTCGTCCGGACCCTCACCCTGCCCTCCTCCTTCACCCTGCCCGACGGGACCCGGTGGACCCCGTGCGCCGAACCCGGCGAACTTCCCCAGGTGGAAGGCATGGTCGTCGACCCCGACAGCGGCGACCTGTACGCGGGCCAGGAGGACGTGGGCATCTGGAAGCTCGACGCCGACCTGCGCTCCCCGGCCCGGCTGATCGAGAAGGTCCGCTCCTACGGCGTGCCCGGCACCTGGAACCCGCAGACCGAGGAATGTGACGCGGGCACCGACCCGGGCTTCGGCGGCCGGCACATCAGTGCCGACGTGGAGGGCCTGACCATCTGGCGAGATCCCGAGGACCCGCGCCGTGACGGCTACCTCATCGCCTCCGGCCAGGGCGACAACACCTTCGCCGTTTTCGACCGCGGCCACCGCAACGCCTTCGTCCGGAGCTTCCGGATCACCGCGGGCGCCGCGCCCGGCGCACCCGACGGCTCGGAGGTCTGTGACGGAGCCGCGGTCACCAGCGCCCCGCTGGGACGGAAGTTCCCGAACGGCCTGCTGGTCGTCCAGGACGGCTCGAACACCCCCGAAACCCCCGGACCCGACGGGCAGGCCCGTACGGACACCGACTTCAAGCTCGTCGACTGGGGCAAGCTCCAGCGAGCCGCGCGCCTCTGACCGGCCCGTGAGCCGTGGGGGCGGCCTGCGGACCGGCCGCACGGCTCGCGCCGCCCCCGTCCCGGCGGCGGCTTTTGGCGCTGTCAGCAGCGACGGGTCTGGTACGGCACGGGGGCGGGCTGCGGTGCGGACGGAGTCGGGCACCGGCGCACGGCGACCAGGAAGGTCAGCGCGATCCCGCCCGCTACGAAGAAGAGCGCGGTGCCGATCCCGTCGGCGGTGGCGGTGCGAAGCCGTTCGCCCGAGAGCCCGTCGAGGCCAGCGGTCGCGATCAGGACGAGCACGGCGAGGCCGACCGCCGCGCCCGCGCCCGAGCCGGTGGAGGCGATACCGGAGGCGATGCCCTGCTGCCGGTCGGGGACTCCGGTCGCGGCGGCGATGAACATGGCGGTGAAGACCACCCCGTCACCGATGCTCAGCGCCACGAGGCCGGGGACGAGCCCGGTGTAGGTGCCGTCGGGCGAGACGGCGAGGCCGAGTGCGACCGCACCGACCGCACCGACGGCCAGGGACGTGGCCAGGGTGAGCCGAAGCCCGAACCGCGTCACGAGCCGGCCCGCGGTGGTCGAGCCGGCCACCACCACCGCCGTGGGGATGAGGAACGCGGCCCCCGTCCGCAAGGCGTCGTAGCCCAGTACCTCCTGGAAGTAGACGGACAGGAAGTAGAGCACGGAGCCGAAGGTCGCCATGAACATGAACGCGATGACGACGCCGGTGACCAGATGGGGGTTGGCGAGCAGCCCCGGCGGCATGAGCGGGTCGATGCTGCGCCGCTCGATGACGACGAAGGCCGCGATCAGCACCGGGCCCGCCACCGCGCTCCCCAGGATGCCGGGCGAAAGCCAGCCCAGTCCGGGACCCTGCACGAGGGCGAACACGATGAGCGTGATACCGAACGTCACGCTGAGCGCACCGGGCAGGTCGAAGGTGCGGCCCTTCTCCCGTGCACCGTCGCGGGGGACCAGTACGAAGGCGAGCAGCAGCGCGGGGCCGGCCAGGGCGACGTTGACGAGGAAGACCGCTTCCCAGCCGAACGCCTGCGTCAGCACACCGCCGAGCAGCACACCGATGACGAGCCCGGCCGCCCCCGCCCCTCCCCAGATCCCCAAGGCGCGGTTGCGGGCCAGGCCTTCGGAGAAGGTTGTGTTGATGAGGGCCAGGGTGGTGGGGAAGACGAGGGCTCCCCCGAGACCCTGGAACGCGCGGGCGGCCAGGAGCAGTCCGGGCCCGGTCGCGAGTGCTCCCGCGAGCGATGCTCCGGCATACAGGGCGAGGCCGGTGACCAGGATGCGGCGATGTCCGAGCAGGTCGGCGGCGCGCCCGCCGAACAGCAGGAAGCCGGCCGAGGCCACCGCGTAGGCGCTGATGACCGACTGGAGCGTCCGCGCGGAATAGCCGAGGTCGCGTGCGATGTCGGGCAGTGCCACGACCACGATGTACTGGTCGAGCGAGACGATCAGCATGGCGAAGGACAGGAGAACGAGCATCGCCGTCTGCCGGTTCCAGCCGAGGCCACCGGGCGCGGACGCTGTCTCTGTGGGTCCCACGGCAGCACTCCTGATGTTCGCTCAAGTCCGCGCTCGCGGCCCGCGGGGGAGGCCCGTCCGATGCCGGGCGGGACGCGCCGGGCGGTCGCCACGACCCTATACAGCGGTCCCTCTCCTACCCCGTCAACGACCCACGCTCCCCGTGCCCGGGGGCACGGGGAGCGGCGGGCCCGCTTGCCGCCGCGGCCCCGGTCGCCGGGCGGGGCAGGGGTTCCTAGGATGGAGGAACAGCCTCGGGGACCGGTGTTCAGGGGTGATGCGCCATGCGCGGCTTCCGGGCCTTCCCCGCGATGGCGACCGCCTCCGTGCTCCTGACCGCGCTGTGTGCGGGACAGGCCCCCGCCGCGGCGCCGCAGGGCCGGGCGGACGTCGATCCGGTCACGGCCGAGCGGCTGGACGACGCGATCACCGCGGCCATGGAGAAGGCGGACATCCCCGGCGTCAGCGTCGGACTGTGGTTCGACGGCCGGGGCTCCTACGAGCGGTCCTTCGGTGTCTCCGACACCGCCACCGGCGCCCCCATGAAGACCGACCTCTTCACGCGGATCGGCAGCGTCACCAAGACCTTCACCGTCACCGGCGTGCTCCAGCTCGTCGACGAGGGCAAGCTGCGCCTGGACGACCCGGTCTCGATGCACCTCGACGGCGTGCCCGGCGGCGACCGGATCACCATCCGCCAGCTCGCCGACATGCGCAGCGGGCTCTTCAACTACACCGAGGACAAGGCTTGGCTCGCCGACTTCCAGGCCGATCCGACCCGCTCCTGGACCCCGCGGGAGCTGCTGGACATCGCCTTCCGGCACCCCGCCGAATTCCCGCCCGGCAGCCGCTGGGAGTACTCCAACACCAACACCGTGCTCCTCGGCCTGCTGGTGGAGAAGCTCAGCGGCCAGAGCCTGTCCGAGTACCTGCGCGACCACGTCCTCGATCCGGTCGGCCTCGACGACACCGCGTTCCCCACGGGTGCCGAGATCCCCAGCCCGTACGCCCACGGCTACACCGACTTCTCGCCCGGCGGGAAGGTGGTCGACGCCTCCCTGTGGAACCCCTCCTGGGGCTGGGCCGCCGGCGCGATGACCTCGACCCTGGACGACCTGCGCACCTGGGTCCCCGCGCTGACCGGTGGCAAGTTGCCCGACGGCGGGCGGCTGCTGAAGCCGGGCACGCAGGCCGATCGGATGCGTGCCCTGCCGACGGGCCACCCCGGTGTGGGCTACGGGCTGGGCATCGCCGACATCAACGGCTGGGTCGGGCACAACGGTGAGCTGCCCGGCTACGAGACGATCGCCGCCCGGCTCGCGCAGGACGGCGTGGTCCTCGTCGTCATCGTCAACTCCGACATCGACAAGGACACGGGCAGCCTGAGCACCCTCATCGGCAAGACCGTCACCGAGATCGCCACTCCGGAGCACCCGTGGTCGCTGCCGGCCGCGGCGCAGCCGAACGCATCGCCCGACGCCACCCCGCCCGGGACGGGAACGCCGACGCCGACGCCGTCCGGGTCCTGACCGGCCGGCCCCACGCCCGATGTGCGACGTGGCTGAATTGCGCTCTTGCGGCTGCCCTCCCGACCTGGTTGGCCAATGAGTAAGGGTAGGCTAACCTTCACGACGTGCACGTAGTTGAAAAGACCACCGACGCCACGCGTCCCCAGGGTCATGAGCTCTCCGCCAGGGGCGTCACCGTGGCGTACGACGGCGTCGACGTCGTACACGACGCCTCGTTGACGCTGCGGCCCGGCGAAGTGACCGCCCTCGTGGGGCCGAACGGCAGCGGCAAGTCGACGCTGCTGCGCACGATCGCGCGGCTGCAGCGGCCCAGGGCGGCCACGCTCGTCATCGACGGAGACACCGACGGCCTTGCCCTGAGCCCCCGTGAGTTCTCGCGCCGGGTCGCCCTGCTCACCCAAGGGCGCCCCACACCGAGCGGGCTGACCGTACGGGACCTCGTCGAGTTCGGCCGCTACCCCTACCGGGGACGCTGGGGCCGCGACGACCCGGGCGGCCGGGCCGCCGTGGACCGGGCGCTAGCCCTGACGGGCGTCACGGAACTCGCGGACCGCGGCGCCGAGCACCTGTCCGGCGGACAGCTCCAGCGCGTCTGGCTGGCCGGCTGCCTCGCACAGGAGACGGGGGTGCTGCTGCTCGACGAGCCGACGACCTACCTCGACCTGCGGTACCAGGTCGAACTCCTCGACCTCATGAGGGATCTGGCGGACGACCACGGCATCGCCGTCGGGGTCGTCCTGCACGACCTCGACCAGGCCGCCGCCGTCGCCGACCGGATCGTCCTGCTCCACGCGGGACGGGTCATCGCCGACGGCGACCCCGCGGACGTACTGACGCCCCAGCGGCTGACCGACACGTACGGCATCCGGATCCACGTCGAAACGGACCCCCTCACCGGCCTCCTGCGCACCCGCGCGGTCGGCCGACACCACGCACGACGCGAAAGGCTCAGCACCACCTCATGAGACGACTCCTCCTCACCGCGGCGGCCGCCACCGCCGCGGCCCTCACCCTGACCGCCTGCGGGACCACCGAGCCCGCCGCCGACGACACCGAGAAGACCGCCGCGCGCATCACCCTCACGGATGACACGGGCACGAAGGTGGAGCTCGACGGGCCCGCCAAGAACGTCGTCGGGACCGAGTGGAACGCCGTCGAGAGCCTGATATCACTGGGTGTCGACCCGGTCGGCGTCTCGGACGTCAAGGGCTACAAGACGTGGAACGCCGCCGTCCCGCTCAAGAACGAGCCCAAGGACGTCGGCACCCGCGGGGAGCCGAGCATGGACAGCATCGCTTCGCTGAAGCCGGACCTCATCCTCGCCACCACCGACCTGCCGCCGGCCGCCATCGAGCAGATGCGCAAGGTCGCCCCGGTCCTGACGGTGCGCGCCGCCGCCGCCTCGGACCCGATCGGGCAGATGACGAAGAACCTCGACATCATCGCCCAGGCCACCGGCACCACGCAGCGGGCCGAGAAGCTCAAGGGCCAGTTCCAGGCGAAGATCGAGGAGGGTCGCAAGGCCCTCGCCGACGCCGGCCGCGCCGGCGTCCCGATCGCCTTCGCGGACGGGTACGTCGTCTCCAACCAGGTCTCGATCCGGCCCTTCACCAGCGGCTCGCTCATCGGTGGAGTCAACGAGAAGCTCGGCCTGAAGAACGCCTGGACGGTCCAGGGCGACGAGGCCTACGGCCTCGGCACGACCGACGTCGAGGGCCTCACCAAGCTGGGCGAGGACGTCGAGTTCGCCTACATCGCCAACGACGGCGACAAGGACAGCACGCCCTTCACCGGCGCCCTGGCCGAGGACAAGGTGTGGACCACGCTGCCGTTCGTCACGAAGGGCAACGTGCACCGCCTGCCCGACGGCATCTGGATGTTCGGCGGTCCCGAGTCGATGAACAAGTACATCGACGCGCTCGTCGCCGCGCTGAAGAAGTAACACCAATGGCCGTCACCGCAACCCGCCCCGCCACCCGGCCGCCGGCGGCCGCGTCCCGGACGGGCGCGGCCGCGGTGACGGCCGCGATGGTCCTCCTCGTCACGGTCCTCGCGATCGTCGACATCACCCAGGGAACGGCCGATGTCGGCGGCCCGGAGGTCTGGAAGGCGCTCACGGGCCGGTCCGATCCGGCCGACGCGTCCGTCCTGATCGCCTCCCGGCTGCCGCGGATGACCGCAGGCCTGCTCGTCGGCGCCCTCCTCGGCATGGCGGGCGCCGCCCTGCAGGCGGTCAGCCGCAACGTCCTCGCAGCCCCCGACACCCTGGCCGTCAACGCGGGCTCCTACTTCGCCCTCGGTGTCATCACCGTCACCGGCGTCTCGCTGCCGCTGGCGGCCTCCTCAGGTGCCGCGTTCATCGGCGGCCTCGCGGCGGCGGCCGTCGTCCTCGGGCTGTCCGGCCTGGGCGCCGGCACCGTCCGGCTCGTCCTCGCGGGCAGCGCCCTCACCCTCGGCCTCACCGCCCTCACCGAGAGCCTGCTCCTGCTGTTCCCGCGGGAGACGGAGGGCGTCTACCACTGGAACCAGGGCAGCATCGCCCAGCACGGGTTCGACGGCGTACTGCAGGTGGCGCCGATCGGCGTCGCCGGACTCATCGGGCTGCTGCTCCTCGCCCGCCGGGTCGACGCCCTGGCCCTCGGCGACGACGCCGCGCGCGGCCTCGGCGTCCCGGTCCGCACCACCCGGGTCACCGCCGTCGTACTCGCCGCCCTGCTCTCCACGGCGGCCGTCACCCTCGCCGGACCCGTCGGGTTCGTCGGTCTGTGCGCGCCCGCCCTCGTCCGACCGCTCGGCCGGCGGTTCCGTGCCTTCGCCCGGTCGCGTGCGAGCCTTCCCGTCGCCGGTCTCACCGGCGCGGCGCTGGTGATCGGCTCCGACGTACTGCTGCGCGCCGTCGTGCCGGCGGACGTGGCGGTCGCCGTACCGACCGGCGTCGTCACCAGCCTCGTCGGCGCCCTCTTCCTGGTCGTCATGGCCGTCCGGGTCCGGGACACGGCCGGAGCCACCGCGACCGACCGGCTGCGCATCAGGAGCAGGGCCGTCTTCCTCACCACGACGGCCGCCCTGGTGGCGGTCCTCGTCGGCGTGGTCGTCGCCGCCGTGCTGGTGGGCGACAGCAAGCTGTTGCTGGGCGACGTGGTGAACTGGGCGCAGGGACGCGCCGGCCGGACCGTCACCTTCGTCCTCGACACCCGGGTCCCCCGCGTCCTCGCCGCCCTCCTCGCCGGCGCGGCACTCGCCCTCGCCGGCACGCTCGTCCAGTCCGTGACCCGCAACCCCCTTGCCGAACCAGGTGTCCTGGGCGTCTCCGGGGGCGCGGCGCTCGGCGCCGTCCTCCTCGTGACGACGGTGCCCCTGGCCGGCACGTGGAGCGTGGCCGGCGCGGCCTTCGCGGGCGCCGCGGCCGCCTCCGTCCTCGTGTTCGGGCTGGCCGCGCGGGGCGGGTTCCAGCAGAACCGGCTGGTCCTCGTCGGGTTCGGCACCCATACCGCGGCAGCCGCCCTGGTCAGCCTCCTCATCATCCTCACCGACCCGTTCAACGCGACGAAGGCGCTCACCTGGCTGTCGGGTTCCACCTACGGCAGGTCCCTGTCCGACGTGGTGCCCCTCGCGGTCGTCCTCGTCGTGGGCGTGGCCGTCGCGGTCACGCGGCGCACCGAACTCGACCTCGTGTCGCTCGACGAGGACACCCCGAGGCTGCTCGGACTGAGCCTGGGCCGCGGACGCCTCGGCTTCCTGGCCCTCGGCGTGCTGCTCAGCGCGACCGCCGTGGCCGCCGCCGGCACGATCGGCTTCGTGGGGCTCGTGGCACCGCACGCGGCTCGTGCCCTCGTGGGCCGGCAGCACGTCCGGGTGGTTCCCGTAGCGATGCTCCTCGGCGCGGTCCTCGTCTGCACAGCGGACCTGGTGGGCCGGACCGTCATCGCACCGGCCCAGCTCGGCGCCGGCCTCATGACCGCCGTGATCGGCACGCCGTACTTCCTCTACCTGCTCATCCGCAGCCGCCGGTAGGGGCACGGAAGCCGGCCCGCCGATCACGGCGGGCGCCGGCCCGCACCCCGCGAGCTGGACCGGGCCGGGCGCCCGGTCCGGCGGTGCGTGGGGGTTCAGTCGATCTGCAGCTCGCCCATCCGACTCCAGCCGGTCGCGCCCGCGATGGTGGTGCTGACGATGTCGGGAGTACGGGTGATCAGGGGGCGCATGGTCTCCAGGGCGGTGCGGAAGTGCCCGGAGGTCACGTGCGCCTCCGCCGCGTCGTCCTGGAACGCCTCGGTCAGGACGTAGACGTTCGGCTCCTCCAGGCTGCGGGACCACTCGAACCACAGGTTGCCGGGCTCCGCGCGGGTGGCGCGGGTGAACTCCGCGACCTTCTCGGACCACTGGTCGACGTATTCGGGCTTGACGGGGAATTTCACCACAATAAAGATCATTCGAGCATTGTAGGCACGAGGCCGCTCCCGGCAGCGCGGCGGAACGGGACGCCAAGCCCCCCGGAAAACTCCGTGGCAGCCGTGTTTCAGGCGTGTGTTCGCGAATGCACCGACAAGTGACGCGTATGTGTGGGTGATTCGAAGAGTGTGGTCATTCTGAGGGGCCCGCGCGGAGGTCTCTTTAAGAAAGCTTGTTGAAGAACGCTGACGGGCGGGGCGGCCTTGAATCAACTCCGGTAATCGGTCAGGGTTTCGAGCTGTCCCCCGGAGATCTTTCGGCTCCCGAGGGGTCGCGCAACACGCCTTGACGCCCCACACGTCAACACGAGGAGCACTCTCTTCATGTCAACTCACAAGCACGCACGCACCCGTTCACGCGGCTTCCAGGTCCTTGCAGTGGCCACGGGAGTCGCCACTGCAACCGGTGTCTGCATGCTGCTGCCCTCCCTCGCCGGTGCGAGCACTCCGGCCGAGGGAACGGTGTACGGGCTCGGCGCACCCGGTGCGCTCAGCGGCAGCTACATCGTCATCCTCGACAAGGACGCCGACCGGCAGGCGCTCGTCAAGAAGTACGGCGGCGAGCTGAAGCGCACCTACACGTCCGCCGTCAACGGCTTCTCCGCCTCCGGGCTTTCGGAGACCGGCGCCAAGCGCCTCGCCGCCGACCCGGCCGTGGGCAAGGTCGTCCAGAACAAGAAGTTCTCCATCAGCACCACCCAGACCAACCCCCCGTCGTGGGGCCTCGACCGCGTCGACCAGACGGCGACCGCGGGCGACAAGAAGTACACGTACCCCGACGCGGGCGGGGAGGGCGTCACGGCGTACGTCATCGACACCGGCGTACGGATCAGCCACAAGGACTTCGGCGGCCGGGCCGTGCACGGCTTCGACGCCGTGGACAACGACCAGACCGCCGACGACGGCAACGGGCACGGCACGCACGTCGCCGGGACCATCGCGGGCACCTCCCACGGGGTGGCCAAGAAGGCCAAGGTCGTCGCCGTCCGCGTGCTCGACGACAACGGCTCGGGCACCACCGAGCAGGTCGTCGCGGGCATCGACTGGGTGACGCAGCATCACAGCGGGCCCTCGGTGGCCAACATGAGCCTCGGCGGCGGCGCCGACGAGGCGCTCGACGAGGCCGTGCGCCGGTCCATAGCCGCCGGTGTCACCTTCGGCGTCGCGGCGGGCAACGAGTCCTCCGACGCCGGCCAGGGCTCGCCCTCGCGGGTCCCCGAGGCCATCACTGTGGCCTCCAGCGCGGCCGACGACTCCCAGTCCTCGTTCTCCAACTTCGGCAGCGTCGTGGACCTTTACGCTCCGGGCTCGGACATCACCTCCGCCTGGAACGACAGCGACAGCGGTACGAAGAC
Organism: Streptomyces sp. cmx-11-4; assembly: GCA_049998195.1. Classification (GTDB taxonomy): domain Bacteria; phylum Actinomycetota; class Actinomycetes; order Streptomycetales; family Streptomycetaceae; genus Streptomyces. The sequence continues at coordinate 237,671 of JAEBET010000003.1, read as the reverse complement.
CATCTCCGGCACCTCCATGGCGACCCCGCACGTGGTCGGAGCCGCGGCCCTCTACCTGGCCGGGCACAAGGACGCGTCGCCCACGCAGGTCGCACAGGCCCTGACCACGGGGGCGACCCCGGGGAAGATCACCAACCCGAGCAGCGGGACCCCGAACAAGCTGCTGAAGGTGTCCGCGCAGTAGGCGCAGCCGCCCGGAACGCGCCGGGGCCGCCGCACCAGAGGGGGGTGTGGCGGCCCCGGCGTTCCGGTCAGCGCACCCAGGCCTCCCACACCTGCCGGTTGCGCTCCACCCACTTCTTCGCCGCCTGCTCCGGCGGCAGTTTCTCCTCGGCGATCATCAGCGCCACCTCGTTCTGCTCCTCGACGTTCCAGCGGAACCTCTTCAGGAACTCGGCGGCCTTCCCGCCCGTCTCCGCGAACTGCGTGTTCAGGTACTTCTGCAACGGGGTGTGGGGATAGGCGCAGGCCACCCGCTCCGGCTCCGCGTCGCAGCCCTCCTGGTACTCGGGCAGCTTCACCTCCGTCATGGGAACCCGTTCGAACAGCCACTGCGGCTTGTACCAGTAGGTGAGGAACGGCTTGCGCTCCTTCGCGAACTGCCTGATCTGGGTGATCTGGGCGGCCTCGGAGCCGGCGAACACGACCTCGAAGTCCAGGTCCAGGTTCTTCACCAGCGCCTTGTCGTTCGTGACGTACGACGGGGAGCCGTCCAGCAGCTGGCCCTTGCCCCCGCTCTCGGCGGTGCGCAGCAGATCGGCGTACTTGTCGAGGTTCTTCCAGTCGGTGACGTCCGGATGGGCCTCGGCGAAGTACGTGGGCACGAACCAGCCGATGTGGCCGGTCACGCCCAGCTCGCCGCCCGCGGTGATGGTCTTCTTGTCCTGGACGTACCGCTTCTCCTGCTCGGGATGGCCCCAGTCCTCCAGGATCGCGTCGACCCGGCCCTGGCTGAGCGCGTCCCACGCGGGAACCTCGTCCACCTGGACGGTGTCGACCCGGTAGCCCAGCTCGTGCTCGAGCAGGTACGCGGCGACGGCGGTGTTCGCCTGGGCGCCGACCCAGGACTGTACGGAGAGGGTGACGGTCTTCGCGCCCTCCGCGGCGGCGTACGGGGAGGTCTGGCGGGTCATGTCGGCCGCGCCGCACCCGGTGAGCACGGCCAGAGCGGTCACGGCGGCGAACGCGCCGAGGCGGCGACGGCCGCGACGGTTGACGTTCATGTCAGGACTCCTTCGCGGGCTGGGTGATCCGGTCGAGCATCAGACCGAGACAGACGATCGCGGCGCCGGCCACCAGACCGGTGGCCAGGTCGCCCTGGGCCAGACCGAGTACGACCTGGTAGCCGAGCGCACCGCCGCCGACCAGGCCGCCGATGATGACCACGGCCAGCACCAGCACCACCGCCTGGTTCAGGGCCAGCAGCAACGCGGGCCGAGCCAGGGGCAGCTGGACCTGGCGCAACTGCTGCGCCCCGGTGGCGCCGAGGGAACGGGCCGACTCCAGGGCCGCCGGGCTCACCTCGCGCAGGCCGTCGGCGGTGATCCGTACGACGGCGGGCAGCGCGTAGACGACGGCGGCGGCCGCGGCCGGCGCACGCCCGACACCGAACAGAGCGACCACCGGGATGAGGTAGACGAACTGCGGCATGGTCTGGCACACGTCGAGCACCGGACGCAGCAGACGCTGCGCGCGGCCGCTGCGGGCGGCGCCGACGCCGATCGCGAAACCGAGGACGAGCGTGACGGCGACGGCGGCCAGCACCTGCGAGAGGGTGTCGAGGGACGGTTCCCACACGCCGAGCACACCGATGGCCGCCAGGGCGAGCACGGCGGTCAGCGCGGTGCGCCACGTGCCGGCCAGCAGGCCGAGCGCCCCGACCACGAGCAGGAGCAGCCACCAGGGGGTGGCCTGCAGCCCGGAGCGCAGGGGGTCGAGGATCCAGCCGGTGAAGCGGGCCGCCCAGTCGGCGGTGCCGCCGACCACGGGCACCCCGGAGTAGAGGTGATCCGTCATCCAGCCGACCGCCCGGTTGACCGGCTCCGCGATCGGCACGGTCCAGGACCCGGGCCACAGGGACGTGCCCGCCATCCGGCCCGCGACGGCGGCGGCGACGGCCGTGAGGACGGTGAGCAGCCGCCCGTACCAGCCCGCGAACACCCGCCGCAGCAGCGGCTGCCGGTGCGAGGGGACCGGCGAGGCACCCAGCCGGGCGCCCGCCGCGTCGGCGGTGCGGTCCAGGACCACCGCGAGCAGCACGATGGGGATGCCGGCGGCGAGCGCCGCACCGACGTCGACCGAGGCGAGGGCCTGGTAGACCCGGTCACCGAGGCCGCCCGCGCCGATCACGGAGGCGATGACGGCCATCGACAGCGCCATCATGATGGCCTGGTTGACGCCGAGCAGGATCTGCCGGCGCGCCAGTGGCAGCCGCGCGGTCAGCAGCCGCTGCCGCCCGGTCGCACCCAGCGAGGCCGAGGCCTCCAGCACCCCGGTATCGGCCTCGCGCAGGCCCAGCGCCGTGAGCCGGGCCATCGGCGGCGCCGCGTACACCACGGTGGCGAGCACGGCGGCCGGTACGCCGATCCCGAAGACCAGCACCATCGGCAGCAGGTACGCGAAGGCGGGCAGCACCTGCATGGTGTCGAGTACGGGGCGCAGCGCGCGGCCGGCCCGCGGCGACAGTCCGGTGGCGAGGCCGAGGAGGCCGCCGACGGCGACGGACGCGGCGACGGCCACGACCATCAGGGCGAGGGTCTGCATCGTCGGCACCCACATGCCGAGCAGCCCGCACACGGCGAACGCGGCCACGCAGGTGGCGGCGAGCCGCAAGCCCGCGAGGCGCAGGGCGATGAGGCCGGCCAGGGCGGTGACGCCGGTCCAGCCCGCGGCGAGCAGGACGACGTACACCGCGCGGACGGACATCACCACGGCGTTGCTGACGTGCCCGAAGAAGTACAGGAAGAGCGGATGGCCGTCGCGGTTGTCGATGATCCAGTCCCCGGCCCGGCCCAGCGGCCCGGAGAGGTCGACGGAGAGCGCGGCGGGCCAGCTCCCGGCGCCAGGGAGGGCGATCGCGAGCGGGAGCAGCACCACTGCGGCGACGGCGAGGGGCAGGACCCGGCGGCCGACGCGGTGGTCGAACAGCAGGGCCTTCAGGCGCAGGCGCGGCGAAACACCGGCGGCGGCGGACCGCGGGCGACGGGCGCGACCGCCGTCGGACTGCCGCTCCGGCTGTCCGGACCGGGCCTGCCGATCGGGTTCGCGTACAGGTCTCGTGGTCGTGCTCATCCGCGCCACCTCGCCGTGCCGTGGACGGGGCCGGCCCCGCGGGCGCGCAGACGGGTGGGGGTACGGCGGGTCATGCCGCCACCCCCCGCCCGGCCGGGGCCGGCAGACCGGCCACCACCGCGAGCAGTCCCGCGTCGTCGACGACACCCAGGCAGCGGCCGCCGTCGACCACGCGCGCCGGACCACCGCTGCGGGCGACGGCTTCGATGGCTTCCACCACCGTGGCCGCGGGGGTCAGCGCCGGGCCCTGACCGGCCTCGCCGTCCGTCGCCGGGCGCATCGCGCTGCGCACCGTGAGCACCTGCTCGCGCGGCACGTCGCGGACGAAGTCCCGTACGTAGTCGTCGGCGGGGGAGCCCACGATCTCCTCAGGGGTGCCGAGCTGCACGATGCGGCCGTCGCGCATCAGCGCGATCCGGTCGCCGAGGCGCAGCGCCTCGGACAGGTCGTGCGTGATGAAGACCATGGTGCGGCCCTCCTCGTGGTGGAGCCGGGCCACCTCGCCCTGCATCTCCCGGCGGATCAGCGGGTCGAGCGCGCTGAACGGCTCGTCGAACAACAGCACTTCCGGGTCGGCCGCCAGAGCGCGCGCGAGGCCGACGCGCTGCTGCTGGCCGCCGGACAGCTGCCCGGGCCGGCGGTCCTCGAGGCCGTCGAGGCCGACCTTGGCGACCATCTCGGCCGCCTTGGCACGCCGGTCGGCGCGGCCCATGCCCTGGATCTCCAGGCCGTAGGCAACGTTGTCCAGGACGGTGCGGTGCGGCAGCAGGCCGAAGTGCTGGAACACCATGGAGGCGCGGTGGCGGCGCAGTTCGCGCAGCCGGGCCGGATCCATGGCGAGGACGTCCTCGCCGTCGATGGAGAGGGATCCGGCCGTGGGCTCGATCAGCCGGGTCAGGCAGCGCACCAGGGTGGACTTGCCCGAACCCGACAGGCCCATGACGACGAAGACCTCGCCCTTGCGGACGTCGAAGCCGACGTCGCGGACGGCGGCCGTGCAGCCCGTGCGCTCGCGCAGTTCGGCGGCGGACAGCTCGGCGTGCTCGGAGCCCGGCACCAGGGCGGCCTTGCGCCGCGGACCGAAGACCTTCCACAGCCCCCGTACGGAGAACACGGGCGCGGCGCCGGCGTCGGACCCGGCCGCCGCGCGCCCGGCGTCCGACGCGTCGGAGCCGGTGCGAGCCGCGGTCACCGCAGTTCACCGCTGAGCAGCTCGGCGGCCTTCTCGCCGACCATGAGCACTCCGATCATCGGGTTGACCGCGGGCATCGTCGGGAAGACGGACGCGTCCGCGATCCGGATGCCGTCCAGGCCGCGCACCTTCAAGTCCGGTCCCACAACCGCCCTTTCGTCATCGGCGGCGCCCATCTTGCAGGTGCCCGCCGGGTGGTAGACGGTGTGCGCCACCGAGCGGGCGTACACGCTCAGTGCCTCGTCGTCGGTGATCTCCGGGCCCGGGCACACCTCGCGCTTCAGCCAGCCGGCCAGCGGCTCGGCCGCCGCGATCTCGCGGGCCAGCTTGATGCCGTCCACCAGAGTGCGGGCGTCGTAGTCGTCCTCGTCCGTGAAGTAGCGGAAGTCGAGGGCGGGTTTGACCTCGGGGTCCGCGCTGGTGAGGTAGAGGCGGCCGCGGCTGCGCGGCTTGGGGATGTTGGGTGTCAACGAGACGCCGTGCGCGGGGCGTTCGTAACCGAGCCGCTCAGGGTTGTCGGTGAACGGGATCTGGTAGAAGTGGAACATCAGGTCGGGACCCGGGGAGTCGGGGTCGCGCCGGACGAACAGTCCCGCGTCGCTGTCCATCGCCGAGTTCTCGGGGATCGGGCCGTCCGTTTCCCAGACGATCACGGATTCCGGATGGTCGAGGAGGTTCTCGCCGACGCCCGGCAGATCGTGGACCGGCGGTATGCCGAGGGCCTCCAGGTCCGCGCGGGGGCCTATGCCGGAGTGCAGCAGCAGGCGCGGGGTGTCCACGGCGCCCGCGCACACCACCACCTCGCGGCGGGCGGTGATCAGCGACTCCGTGCCGTCCGCGGCCCGGACGTGGACGCCGCGCGCCCGGGTGCCGTCCAGCTCGAGGCGCTGCGCCCAGGTCTCCAGCAGGATCCGCAGGTTGGGCCGCTCGTCCATCACCGGGTGGAGGTAGGCCACCGAGGCCGACGACCGCTTGTTGGTCTCCGGGTGATAGGCGAGGTCGAAGAAGCCGGCGCCCTCGTGGAACGGCTTCTGGTTGAAGCCCTCCACCCGCGGCACGCCCAGCGCGCGCTGCGCCGCGTCGACGAAGTCGCGGGCGATGGCGTTACGGTCCGCCTCGCCGACCGGCACGATGTTGTTGAGGAGCCGGTCGAAATACGGGTCCATGGCGGCCCCGTGCCATCCCTCGGCGCCCGCCTCCGACCACTCGTCCCAGTCGGACGGCAGCGGCTTGAAGGCGATCAGGGTGTTGTGCGAGGAGCAGCCGCCCAGGACGCGGGCCCGGCTGTGCCGGATGTGCGAGTTGCCGCGCGGCTGCTCGGTGGTGGGGTAGTCGTAGTCGAGTTCGCCGCCGAGCAGGCCCATCCACCGGCGCAGGGTGAGCACGTCGGGGCGGTCGACGTCGCTGGGTCCGCCCTCGATCACGGCGACGGTGACGCCCGGGTCCTCGGTCAGGCGGGAGGCGATCACGGAGCCGGCGGTGCCGCCGCCGACGACGACGTAGTCGTACTCGTGCTCGTTCGTGTGCTCGTGCCGGTGCGTGGTGGTCGTGTTCTCGGTCATGTCGCTCCCCTTCAGCCCGCGAACCAGCGCACGGGGCGCGGGGCGAGGTTCTGGTACACGTGCTTGGTCTCGCGGTACTCGGCCAGGCCTGACGGGCCGAGCTCGCGTCCGACGCCGGACTTCCCGAAGCCGCCCCATTCGGCCTGCGGCAGGTACGGGTGGAAGTCGTTGATCCAGACGGTGCCGTGGCGCAGCCGGCCCGCGACCCGGCGGGCGCGGCCCTGGTCCGCCGTCCAGACGCCGCCGGCGAGCCCGTACTCCGTGTCGTTGGCGAGCGCGACCGCCTCGTTCTCGGTACGGAAGGTCTCGACCGTCAGGACCGGTCCGAAGACCTCCTCGCGCACGACGCGCATGCCGCGGTGGCAGCGGTCGAGGACGGTCGGGCGGTAGAAGTAGCCGGGTCCTTCGGGCCGTTCGCCCCCGGAGCGCAGCACGGCGCCCTCGGCGAGCGCGGAGGCGACGTAGGACTCGGTCCGCTCCCGCTGGGCGGCGGAGACCATCGGGCCGCATTCGACACCCGGGTCGGTGCCGCGGCCGATGCGGATCTTCTCGGCGCGGCGGGCGAGTTCGGCCACGAAGCGCTCGCGCAGCGACTCCTCGATGATCAGGCGCGAGCCGGCCGAGCACACCTGGCCGCTGTGCATGAAGGCGGCGTTGAGGGCCTGGTCGACGGCGGTGTCGAAGCCGTCCTCGGTGGCGCAGGCGTCGGCGAAGACGACGTTGGGGTTCTTCCCGCCGAGTTCGAGGGCGACCTTCTTGACCGTGTCGGCGGCCGCGCGCATGACCTTCGTACCGCTCGCGAGTCCACCGGTGAAGGACACCAGGTCGACATCGGGATGGGAGGCGAGGCGGGCGCCGACCGGGTCACCGGCTCCGGTGACCAGGTTGGCGACTCCGGCGGGCAGGCCCGCCTCCGCCAGCAGCTCGATGAGGGCGACCGTGGTGAGCGGGGTGATCTCACTGGGCTTGACCACGAAGGTGTTGCCCGCCGCCAGGGCCGGAGCGATCTTCCAACTCGCTTGGAGCAAGGGGTAGTTCCACGGGGTGATCAAGGCGCACACCCCGACCGGTTCGTGGACGACGACACTGTGGACGTCGGGGGATCCGGCGTCCACGACCCGGCCCGCGCCCTCACCGATGACGAGGTCGGCGAAGTAGCGGAAGGCGTCGACGACGCAGTCCACGTCCACGCGGCCCTCTTCGAGCGTCTTGCCCGCGTCCCGGCTCTCCAGGAGGCCGATGCGCTCGCGGTCCCGCTCGAGCAGGTCGGCCGTGCGGCGCAGCACGGCCGCACGGCCGGCAACCGGGGTGGCCGGCCACGGTCCGTCGTCGAAGGCGGCCCGGGCGGCGCGCACGGCCGCGTCGACATCGGCGGTACCGCCCTCCGCGACCACGGCGAGGACGGAGGCGTCCGCCGGGTCCAGGATCTCCCTGGCGGCTCCAGAGGCCGCGGACCGCCATGTCCCGGCTGTGTAGATGGTCTTCTGCTCCGACACGACGCTCCGTACCTCCGGGTACCTCCGGGTCGTCACCGCGGCGGACCGGCGGTGACCTAGCGATATCCGCGCATGCCCCATGCCCCGGAAGTCATGTCCCATCCACCCCTCGAAGTGACTGGAGTCACGTAAGAGCCATGGATGCCGAGGGCGTAGGCCGGCGATGCCGAGGGCGTGGGCCGGCGCGGGGCGGGCGACCCGGATCTCAGGACGTGCCCGTCACGCGCAGGCGCAGGCTGTCGTAGACCGGCGTGCTCCTCATCCGGTCCGCGGTCAGCGTCGCGGCGAAACAGGCGAGGAGCAGCGGAACGAGCAGCGTGGTGGAACCCGTGATCTCGACGGTGAGCACGATGCCGGTGACGGGCGCCCGGACGACCGCGGAGAACAGTGCGGCCATACCGGTGATCGCGAAGGGCACGGCGGCGGAGCCCCCGTCCGGCAGCAGCGGTAGCGCGAGCCCGTGCACGAGCGCCCCCCACACGGCTCCGAGCGCCAGCAGGGGAGCGAAGAGCCCGCCCGGAGCTCCGGCCGCGTAACTGAGCGGGCCGGCGACGAACCGGACCACGAGATACCCCGCGAGTACCGTGACCACCGGAACACCACCGCCCAGCAGCCGCTCGTTCAGCTGCTCCCCGCCGCCGCCCAGCAGCGGATCGACGGAGAGCAGCAGACCCACGACGGCCCCGATCACGGCCGCCCGGGTGACCGGCCCCACCCGTCTCACGCGGTCGCAGAAGGCAAGCATCCCGACGAGGAGACGGTTGTAGCCCGCCCCGAGGGCGCCGGTGGCGGCGCCGAACAGGAGGAAGGCGGGCAGGAGGGCGATCGAGGGGTCGGTGACGGCCGGGACCGGATAGACGGGCCGGCTTCCGATGATGAGCTGGGAGCACCCGACGGCGGTGGCGGTGCCGACCAGGGCGACGAGCACGAGGCGCGGTCTGACCACCTTGGTCACCTCCTCGCAGACGAACAGGATGCCCCCGAGGGGTGCGGTGAAGGCCACGGCGAGCCCTGCTCCGGCGAGCGAGGTGTGCAGCAGGGTGACGTCCTGCGCGCTCATCCGCGTACGGCGCCCCGCCTCCGCCCCGATCACCGCACCCATGTGCACCGTCGGGCCCTCCCGTCCGAGCAGCAGGCCGGAGCCCATGGCGATCGCACCGCCCACGAACCTGGCCGGCACCAGCCACAGCGTCTGCGGCGTCCGTTCCCCGAGCCACACGGCCTCGACGTCCTGGATGCCGCTCCCGGCGGCCGAGGGCACCAGCCGGGCGATCGCGCACGCGACCGCGGCACCCGCCGCCGTGACCACCACCGGAAGCAGCAGGGCGGGTCCGCCCAGCCGCTCCGACGCGCCGAGCAGCGAGCCGTACAGCTCCTCGGCCCGTACGAGGCACCAGCGGAAGCTCCCGCCGACCAGCCCGACGAGGCAGCCGGCGACCGCCGCGACGAGGTACACGGACGGGCGGCCACGGGGGGCGCGCGATGCGCGGGGAGCACGGGATGCACGGGGCATGCACAGACCTCCGCCGGACCGTGGGGTGCGTCCGTCAGAGACTGGCCCGCTGCCGACACGCCGTCGCGGACATCACGGCGGCCGCGCCGAAACGGTCCCCGACTGGGCCAACGGCGAGCCACCCTTCTTCTCATTTCACAAGTTGAAACAAATATCGCACCCGATAAAAGATGCAAATATCCATAAACACCGAAATGTGTGGATGTTGCGAGCCATGGCAACGTTGCCATCTCGTTAATAGTTCACTTCTTGACGACGGTGGGGGTGCCGAGTTGACTGCGTCTACCTTGGCCGCACGGATACGGCCTCGTCAGGGAGGTTTATCTCGTGAACGCACATCTGGGTCGTGCCGTCGTGGCCATCGCCGCTTCGGCGATCACCGTCTCGCTCACCGCCTGTGGCGGCACCGAGGAGGCCGACGGGGGAGCGGGGGGCTCCGCCAAGGGTGACGCGGTCAAGGTCGGTCTCCTGCTCCCGGAGAACCAGACCGCGCGCTACGAGAAGTTCGACAAGCCGCTCATCGAGAAGGAAGTCGCCCGACTCACGCGCGGCAAGGGCCAGGTCGTCTACGCCAACGCCAAGCAGGACGCGGCCACCCAGAGTTCCCAGGTCGACACGATGATCGCCGACAAGGTGGACGTCCTCATCATCGACGCAGTGGATTCCAAGGCGATAGCCGGCTCGGTCCAGAAGGCCAAGGAGGCCGGCATCCCGGTGGTCGCCTACGACCGCCTCGCCGAGGGCCCGATCGACGCCTACACCTCCTTCGACAACGAGGACGTCGGCAAGGTCCAGGGCCAGGCGCTGCTGGCGGCGCTGGGCGACAAGGCCAAGGACGGCCAGGTCGTCATGGTGAACGGCTCGGTCACCGACCCCAACGCCAAGCTCTTCAAGTCCGGTGCGCACTCCGTCCTCGACGGCAAGGTCAACATCGGCAAGGAGTACGACATCGTCGACTGGAAGCCGGAGAACGCCAACACCAACATGGCGGCCGCGATCTCGGCGCTCGGCAAGGGCAAGATCGCCGGCGTCTACTCCGCCAACGACGGCATGGCGGGCGGCATCATCACCGCGCTGAAGGCCGCCGGCGTGTCCCCCCTGCCCCCGGTCACCGGCCAGGACGCCGAACTCGCCGGAGTGCAGCGGATCGTCGCGGGCGAGCAGTTCATGACCGTCTACAAGCGGTACGCCCCCGAGGCCGCGGCCGCCGCGGAGATGGCCGTCGCCCTCGCCAAGGGCGAGAAGATCGACGGGATCATCAACCAGCTCGTCGACAGCCCGACCACCAAGCGCGTGCCCTCGGTCCTCGTCCCGGGCATCTCGCTGACCAAGGCCAACGTCAAGGCCACCGTGATCGACGACGGCGTCTACACGGTCGCCGAGATCTGCACGGACAAGCTCAAGGCCGCCTGCGAGGAGCTCGGTCTGAAGTAGCCGTTCCGCGGCCACGGAATGTCAGTGGGACGTCGGACAATTCCGATCATGGTTCCCACCTTCCCGCTGACCTTGCCCGCTTCGATGGTGGACGCACACCGCGTCGATCTGACCGCCAGGCCTTCCGACGGATGGCACTGCGAGGTGTTCGACGTCGCGGCCGCCCCGTCCGGCGATACGTACGTCCTGCGCTGCGCACGCCGGTACCGGACGCTTGTGGAGCCCCCGCAGGATCCCGCCGGGCGGAACTTCACGTACGGGATCATCACCCGCTACGCCCCTGGCGGTTCTCCCGTCGACACGGCCCTGTTCGCACAGCCGCACCCGGACGGCTCCCCGTCCGCGATACCGGAGGCCGGGGACATGACCCTCGCGGTGCTTCCCGACGGCACGGTCGCCCTCACCGAGGACCTCGGCAGCACCTTTCTGCTCTCCGCCGACCTGAGCCGGCTTCTGGAGTCCTGGCGACTGCCGTTCGGCTGGTCGGCGGACGAAGCCGGGCCGGGCGACCCGTACGCCGGCTTCCTCTCGGTCACGCCGTCGGGCCGGCTGCTGGCCGTGACGGCCGAGTTCCGGCTGAGCAACTGGGCCGGAGCAGTCCCCAACATCGTCGCGGTCTCGGAGCCCGGCAGCCGCCTGGCCCCCGGGGCCAAGACCACGCTGCGGGCCATCGCCTCGCTCGAGAACCGGGCAGGGCGCCAGACCGAAGCCGACCTGCGCCCGCACGTCCGCTTCCAGGGCGCGCCGGTGGGCCGGGACAACCGGCCGTCGCCCTCGCTGGCCGAGCTCGTCTTGTCGTCCGCGACCGGCGGCGCGTCCACGTACGACGGCTGCACGCTCGGCCGGCCCGCCCCGCTCGGCGACGACCTCTTCGTCGTACCGGTCTTCAGCCGCATCTACCGCTCCGGCAACCGCGGCGGGGCGTTCACCTTCGCCCTGCTGGACGACCAGGGCCGGCCGGTGGGCCGCCTGGAAGGCCTGGACCCCTACAAGGACAGCCCCTTCACCGGCTTCTGCTTCACCGTGATCGGCGACCCGCACCGGGGCCGCGCCTTCCACCTGAACCGGTACGGCCTCTACGCCTGGAGTTCGGACGGCCGGCTGAGGGCCCGGATGTCCACCGAGGACAAGGCGTTCAAGGCCCTGACCCACTTCGCGCTCATGGAGTGCGCCCCCTCCGGCGAACTCCTCCTCGTCCACCGCAAGCAGAACCTGCTGCTGCGCGTGCCGGTACCGGAGGATCTGGGTGATCTGCGGCAGGTCGTGGAGGCCGCGCTGCGCACGTACGGCACCGAGCGCACCGCCCTGAAGAAGCATCGCACCCCCGTGAACTGGCACTGGGTCGAGGAGTCGGCGCGGGTGCACCGCCTCTGACCCGCCGCCACCGCGCTGACCACGAGCCGTGTCCGGTGGCTCAACCGGTGTGAGGCGGCCCGGCCGGCCGCTCCCACAGGTGGGTCAGGTGGGCGTGGAGCACCTCCCCTGCCGCCTGCGGGGTGAGGTGGCCGACCAGGACGTGGGCTGTCAGCCCGTCCGCGAGTGCCAGCAGGGTACGGGCCTCCAGGCGCGGGTCCAGGGGCACGGACCCCTCGGCGTCCGCGCCGGCCTCGGAGATGAGGCGGGTGAACGCCTCCTGCAGGGCCGCGTAGTTCTCCCTCAGGGTCTTGGCGAGCACCTCGCTGACCGCGGCCTGTGCGACGAACGCGAGCCAGACCCGGGCCTCGGCCCGGTGTTCGTCGCGCAGCAGGGAGATCTCGGTGGCCGCATGGCCCAGGGCCGTGGCGGCCGACTGCGCCGGGCTCCTGACGAGGCGCGCCCGCACGCGTTCGCCGATGCGTTCGCCGATGTGTCCGAGGGCGAACACGAGCATCTCTTCCTTGGTGCGGAAGCACCGCTGCACGGCGCCCATGGACACATCCGCCCGCGCCGCGACATCACGGAGGGTCACGCCCTCCAGTCCGCGTTCGTCCGCGAGCCGGCAGACCGCCTCCGCGATGAGGCGGCGCCGGCCTTCGTGATCCACCTGCCTGGGCATACCCGGTGCCTCCCTGTCGCACGTCCCGCGGGCGCTGCGCTTTATGCGATGCGCTCGTATCGCTTCCCAGGTTACAGTTCCGATGCAAGTGCATCGGAACAGAGTGAGGACCGCACATGGGACAGGGACGGCACATGGGACAGGACCCCGCATCGGAATCGGAAGGCGGCGCGGGCGGCCGGCACGCCCTCTGGAGCCTGCCGGCCGCCGCGCAGGCGGAGGCGGTGCGCCGCGCGGAGATCTCGGCCGTCGAGCTCGTCGACAGCCACCTGGACCGCATCGCCGAGGTCAACCCGCAGGTGAACGCGGTCACGCAGCTCATGGCGGAGCGCGCACGCGAGGCCGCCGCACGCACCGACCGGCGGCGGGCAGCCGGTGGAACACTCGGCCCGCTCGCGGGCGTGCCGTTCACGGTGAAGGAGACCACCGCGGTCGAAGGCGTGCCGACCACCTACGGCGTCGAGCGCTTCCGGTCTCTGGTGGCGTCCGCGGACGCGCCGCCGGTGGCCCGCCTGCGCGCAGCAGGCGCCATCCCCATCGGTCACGCCAACATCCCCACCCTCGTGCTGGCGGGCATGCACACGCGCAGCGAACTGTTCGGAGACACGGTCAACCCGTGGGACAGCGCCCGCACTCCGGGTGGCACCAGCGGCGGCGACGCGGTGGCCGTCGCCACGGGCATGGCCGCGATCGGGCTCGGCAACGACTCCGGCGGCTCGATCCGCATCCCGGCCCAGTTCTGCGGCGTGGCAGGGCTGAAACCGACGACCGGGCGCTTCCCGGCCGACCACCGCGTCCTCGGCCCGGACGACCCCGGCCCCGCGTCGCAGCTCCTGGTGACCGACGGCCCGCTGGCCCGGACCGTCGGCGACCTGAGGCTGGCGTACGAGGTGCTGGCCGGCACCGATCCCCGCGACCCCCGGGCCGTGCCGGTACCCGCGTACGGCGAGCCGCTCCCCGTACCCGTGAAGGTCGCGGTGGTGACGGACCCCGGTGGACACGGCGTCCACCCCACCGTCCGGCGCGCCGTCGAGGACGCGGCCGCCGCCCTGCGCGACGCCGGCTACGAGGTGTGCGAGGTGCAGGACGTACCGAGGCTGGACGAGGCCCTCGAGACGTACGGACGGATCACCGTCACCGAGTTCGCCCCCACCTGGCCGGTGGTGCGCACCCTGCTCGGCAAGGGCGGGGACCGCTACATCGAGAGGGCCATGGAGCGGACCCCGCCGGCCGATGCGGCCGAGTTCGTGAAGCTGATGGGCACCTGGATGAACATCCGCCGCTCGTGGGCCGCGTTCCTCGACGCCTACCCGCTGCTGCTCGGCCCGTCGTTCACCGAGCCGCCGGTGGAGCCGGGCCTGGAGTCGCGCGACAGGGCGGGGCACGACCGGGTGGCCTCGGGCATGCGGCTGTGCACGGTGACCAGCTTCGTGGGCGTGCCGGGGGTGGCCGTACCGACCGGACTGGCCGACGGCCTCCCCAGCGGAGTGCAGATCGTCGGGCGCCCCTTCCGCGAGGACCTGTGCCTGGACGCGGCCCAGGCGATCGAGGACCGCCTCGGAGTCCTGACCCCGGTGAACCCACGCGGATGACGCCGGGCCGACCGGGCTGAGTCCAAGTCCCAAGTCAGCCGTTCCGCCACCATCTCCTCGCCGTGGCGGTGAACCGGTTGCCCTTGATGGTGGAGTTGTCGGACGCGTCAAGGTGTACGTCGGTGCTGTCGGTGGTGACCTTGTTCTCTTCGACGCTCCCGCCTTGGGCGGCCTTCATCTCTACGGAGCTGAGGTTGGCTTCGACGATGTTGTCCCTCACGGTGCCGCGCTCGCTCGCGACGACTTGGATCGAAGGGCTCTGCGCGGGTGGCGAGTTCGAGTTCGAGTCCGTGCTCGTCGGGCTTGCGCCGGGGCTGTCGATCCATACGAGGACCATCCACGCGGCGACCACCGTGACCAAAGCAGCGATCAGTACCCAACTGAAGTCACTGGTGACGATGTTGGTCAATGCGCCGGCCACCACCCCCAGCGCGATCGAGGCCACCGCACGGAGACGGATACCCAACGACGGCATGGCGGCCTCCCACTCCTGTGAGGGCTCCAGGTTAAGCCCACAAACCCGCACGGAGGGAGCACTATGGGAGGCACGGGTGGGAGGCGCAGCGTGTCGGCGCCGGCCAGGGGGAGATCCATGGGAATGCTGGGTGACTTCACCGACCGCGAAGAGGCTCTGGCGGCCTTCGACGCCTTGACCGGGCCCACTTCGCCCTCCTCTCACCGGGTCCTGGCGATCCACGGTGTGGCCGGACAAGGGAAGTCGACCTTCCTGCGCCACGTGGCCGGCCGCGACAGCCGGTACGCGCTCGTGGATCTCGATGCGTTGGCCGCTCCCGCGGACGACCTGCTCCGTTCGAGCTTCGGCGCCATCGCCGGGCAGGTGGCGCAATGGTCGCCGTGGTGGCTGCGCCGCTACCGGCTCCGCAGATTCCAACGCGCCGCCAGCCGTGCCGTCAGCCGGTTGATCGACACCGCGCCGCCCGCGCTGTCGGTCACCTATACGGCCACCCAGTACTCCACGATCAGTGGCAACGTGATCAGACTGGCGGCTTCGGACCACGATGCCCTCCGCTACTCCCTTTATCGAGAAGCGCTGGCCGACGCGGTCGTCGAACTCGTACGCAAAGCGGTCACACGCCGCCGGATCCTGCTCATCGACACCACGGAGAAGCTGCACGCCCTCCAACAGAAGTTCCAGGAGGGTGACACGGGTCCGTGGTTCACGATGGTGTTCCTCCCCCGACTCATCGAAGCTGCCCCGGACCTGCGCCTCGTCCTGGCCGGACGCGAGCGTCTCGACCTGGGGCCGCGCCTCGCATCCTCCCCGGCTCTGGAGCTTTCGGGCTGGACCGCCCAGCACAGCGCGGCCTTCCTCGCCTCGTGTGGGATCCACGACAGCGGGATGGCGGCCCTCGTCCACCACTCCTGTCTCGGAGTCCCGGTCTGGGAAGCCATGGCGGCTGAGACGCTCGTCCTGGCACACCGAGAAGGCAGCCTCCTGACCCCGGCCGCACTCTCCACCGCCATCGCGGAGCGTCCCGCCGAGCGCTGGCTTCCGGATGTTCTCAGCCGCCTCACAGGCCGCGAGCCGGAGATCGTCCAGGCCGCGGCAGTGCTGCGCACCGTCACCGCGGAGGCCGTGCAGGCGCTCACAGCCGACCTCGGTCCGGCGCACGAGTGGTTCCCCGCGCTGGCGCGCTTCTCCTTCGTCCAGAACCACATCGCCCCCGACGGCAGCACCCGCAGTGTCGTCCACCCGTGGGTCCGGGCCGCGATCCTGGCGTTCCTCCGCCGTCACGAACCCGAGCGACTGGGTGAACTGCATCGTCAGGCCGCGGCCTACTACCAAGGCCTGGGCGAGTTCCTGGGCGAGGCGTACCACCGCTTCGCGTTCGGCGATGCCTCCCCCGCACAGGAGTGGTTCGACAGACTGAAGTCAGCGGAAGAAAAGGGTGACTTGGTGACGGCGCGCACCCTGTGCGAGATCGTGACCACCCCGGAGCAGTTCCCGTACGCCGCCGCGCGTATACCCGCCGTAGCGGCACGCGCGGCGCACGTACGCGGGCGTCTCGCGATGTCGGAAGGCACCCTGGCCGCGAGCTGGTTGCAGCGGGCGCGGGACCTCTATCACGGGCTCGGCGACGAGCGAGGAGAAGCCGGGACCATGCTCTACCTCGGCCGCGACGCGTGGCTGCGGGGCGATCGCGAACGAGCCGAGGACCTGCTCGCGCAATGCCTGGAGAGGTGTCGCGCCATTGCCTACGGCGAGGGTGAGGGCGCCGCCCTCCAGATTCTCGGACACATCGCCCACCAGTGCAGCGAGCCCGAGCGGGCCGAGGAACTGCTCGGCCAGGCCCTCCAGATCCAGCGCGCCGACGGACGGCCCATCGACCAAGTGGAGACCCTCGTCTCCCTGAGCCAGACCGCCCTCATACAGAACAGACTGGACTACGCAGAGACCTTGCTGCAGGACGCAGGGGAGCTGTCCCGAGCGCACGGAAACCGACTGGGCGAGGCCAACGCGGTGGAAGGCCTCGCTGAAGTGGTGCGCAGGCGGGGCGATCTGCACCGGTCCGAGCAGCTGCTCGGACGGGCCCTCCAGGGATACCGGGAAGCCGGGGACCGGGTGGGCGAGGCGAACACCCTGCTGTCGCTGGGCGAGACGGTAGGGCTGCGAGGTGACCTGCCCCGAGCCGACGCCTTGGTGGGACGAGCGCTTGAGCTCTACGTGGCCATCGGCTTGCGGCTGGGCGAAGCCACCGCGCTCCAGCAGCTAGGCGATATCGCGCGGCAGCGAGGCCGGGCGGAGTACTCCGAGAGTCTGTTGCTTCGAGCGATGGAGATCTTCGAAGAGCGCAAGGAACGTCTCGGCGTCGCCAACACCTTGTTCCGGCTCGGTACGACCTTGGACATGCTCGGTGAGGCGGAGCGGTCGAAGGACTGCTTCGACCGTGCCCTGGTCCAGTACCGGGCCCTCGACGACCGGCTCGGTGAAGCCAACACCCTTCATTTCCTCGGCGATGCCGCACTCGTCCGCGGCAGTCTGGAAGAGGCCGGGACACTGGCCCGGCAGACACACGACATCCACCACGCCATCGGCAACCCCTTGGGTGAGGCCAACGCGCTGGTCCTGCTGGGTGAGATCGCCCAGCGACGCGATGATCTCCGGCAAGCCGAAGCACTTCTCGTACGCGCGCTGGCCATGTTCCGCACCATGGACCGCGCGCCGGGGGAGGGAAGGGTTCTCGCCGAAATGTCCGTCATCGCCCAAGCGCTCGGCGATCAGGAGCGGGCGGACATCCTGCTCGAGGACGCCCTGAAGGTCTTCCGGAGCACGAAGGAACCGTCGTACGAAGTGCCCGCTCTTGTCTGGCTCGGCCGCAGCGCTGCCGAACGCGGCGATCTCACACGGGCGGAGGACCTCTTCCGGCAGGCGTGGGCAATATGCCGTGCGCGAGGGGAAGCCGA
The DNA here is from genome assembly GCA_049998195.1 of Streptomyces sp. cmx-11-4. GTDB lineage: Bacteria > Actinomycetota > Actinomycetes > Streptomycetales > Streptomycetaceae > Streptomyces. Next base: position 220,130 of record JAEBET010000003.1, on the reverse strand, counting down.
GGGCGAAGCGGAGCTGCTCGAGGCCCTCGGAGAGATCGCCGGTCGCCGAGGAGATCGCAAGGAGGCGCGGCAGAGACTCAAGGATGCCCTCAGGATCTACCGAGAGATCGGCAGCTCCCGGGGTACGGCAAGGGTCCTCGTCACGCTCGCCGACATGCTCGCGGAGCAAGGCGAACTGAAGCGCTCCGAAAGGTATTTCCGTCAGGCCCTGTCCCTGTACCGAGCCGAGGGCGACCAGTTCCGCCAAGCGTTCGTTCTCGTGGCCCTCGGCCAGCACGCCGGCCGCCGCCGGGACCCCAAGCGGTCCGAAGAACTGCTGAGCCAGGCGCTGGAGCTTTCCCGGTCCACCGGAAACCAGTCTGCCGAAGCCGGCGCCGGGCAACTGCTGGGCCACATGGCCCAGCAGCGCGGCGAACTGGAACGCTCCGCGACGCTGCTCAGCCGGGCGCTGGGGATTCACCAACGGACGAACGACCGGCATGGCGAGGCCGCCTGCCTCGAACTGCTCGGCGACACGGCGTGGATGCGGGGGGACCTGGACGAGTCGACCCGACTGCTCACGCAGGCGTGGGAGGCGTACCGGGCCCTCTCGGACGCGCGCGGGGAGTGGGGCACGCTGCTGTCGCTCAGCCACGTTGCCCAGCTCCGCGGGGACCCCCAACGCGCCGCCGAACTGTCCGCCCAGGCTGCGGAGGCGTACCAGCCGCCGCCACGCCGACGGCGCGGGCGGGCCATCGTGCGCAGAACCGGCGCTCCGCCGGGCCCTGGCCGTTCCTGACACGGCGTCGGGCATCGGAGCACCTGAGCACCGATCGGCTCCGGTTGCGGGAAGCTGCCTCGGGGGACTCCGCTCCGCTCGGCACCCGGAGATCGTCCCTGACCGTTACCGCCCCAGCCCATGCCGTTTCCCCCCTGCTCGGCCTGGTCCAGCCGGCCCGGCCGACCCATGTCGTCGATGTCGGGGCCAACCCGATCGACGGGGACCCGCCGTACCGGGACATGCTGGCGGCCGGCCTGTGCAGGGTGACCGGGTTCGAGCCGCAGCCCGAGGCCCTCGATGAGCTGCGGCGCCGCAAGGGTCCGTACGAGACCTACCTGCCCGACGCCCTCGGGGACGGCGACACCCACACCCTGTACGTCGCCGCCAGTTCCGGGATGACCGGCCTCTTCCGCCCGGACACGAACAGGCTCGGGCTCTTCAACGGCTTCAGCGAGTGGGGCCGTGTCCGGGAGGAGATCCCGGTCTCCACCCGGCGGCTGGACGACGTCGAAGCGGTCGGTGCCTTCGACCTGCTGAAGATCGACATCCAGGGGGCCGAGCTGATGGTCTTCCAGGGCGGCCGCCAGAAGCTCGCCGAGGCCGTGGCCGTGCACACCGAGGTCTCCTTCGTCCCGCTGTACGAGGACCAGCCCGTGTTCGGCGACGTTGACCAGGAGCTGCGCGACCAGGGCTTCATCCCGCACGCCTACGCCGCGGTCAAGCGCTGGCCGATCGCCCCCGTGGTCTTCGGCGGCGACTTCCGGCAGGCCCGCCACCAGCTCCTCGAAGCCGACGCCGTGTACGTACGCGACTTCGGACGCCCCGAGTCCATGACCGACGAGCAGCTCGGGCAGCTGGCCCTGATCGCCCACCACGTCTACGACTCGACCGACCTGGCCTACCACTGCCTCCGGCAGCTGAGCCTGCGGAACCTCGCCGCTCCCGACGCCCCGAACTGCTTCCTCGCCGCGCTGGGGTCCGCCGGCCGGAGCTAGCTGGGCATCGCCAACACCCTCGCGATGTCCGTCCTCGAACGCCGCAAGGAGATCGGCACCCTGCGCGCCCTCGGTGTGGACCGCGCGGGAGTGACCCGGATGATCCACCTGGAGGCCCTGCTCCTCGGCGGGCTCGGTGCGACCCTCGGCACGGCCCTGGGCGTCTTCCTGGGCTGGGCGCTCGGCCGCACCCTCCAGGAAAGCGTCGCGGGCTACACGCTGGTGCTCCCCTGGGGCCGCCTCGCTCTGGGCGTGCTCATCGCCCTGGCGGGCGCCCTGCTCGCCTCGCTCTGGCCGGCCCGCAGGGCCGCCCGCGTCGACATCCCCGCCGCGACGGCGGCGCAGGCCTGACGCTGCCCGGCCCCGCCTGTTGCCTGATCAGACGCGTGTGGCTCAATGGTCCTTGGAGTGAGGGGCACTGTGAACGACGACGTAGACCGAGCACCCATCGAGGACACGCGCTTCGGTGGGATCACCGTCCGGCAGGACGGCCAGGACCGACTTCAGGTCGAGGGCGAGGCGATCCCCCAGGTCATCCTGGAGCGCGACCCGACGGCGGAAGTGGACCCCCACATCGCCATCGGCACGCGTGACCCGGCCGGCCTCCGCATGCGCATCGACGGCCTGGAAGCCGAGTTGAGGCCGGGCAAGGGCCGGCTGAGCAGGCGCTCGTACCGGGTGGACGTGCGGTACGACGGGGCGGACTACCGCCTGGTCCCGGACTCGGTCCCCAGCAGTCGGCTGACCCGGGACGGCGTGCACCTGGGCGACTTCTTCTCCGACGGGGACGAGACGGTCATCGCCGAATGGCGGGAGGGCGTGGAGACCGGGCCGGCGGACGCCGCGATCGGCTACGCCCTGGCCTCGGCGTTCGGCACGGGCGGGCAGCCCATGTGGATGATGATCGTCGACGGAGTGACCGACGCGCTCCCGTAGGCCGGCGCCCGTCGCATGCCCGGGGCGGGCCGGCACGGCGCGCCGCCTTCACGATCGCAGCCTCCCCGACCACACCCTTCCGGACCGTATCCCCGCCAACGCGTCGGGGCGGGGTGAATGGGCGAATCCGGGACGGTGTCGTGCCGTGGTCGCCAAGATGAGGGCATGGACCGTGGGGTAGTGGGGCCGGGCGGGTCGCGGCCGATGGTGGTACGGGTGCCGGTCGAGCCGGTGGAGGCCGCGAAGGAGGCCGACGCCGTCGACGCCGTGAAGCGGGCGGGTGACGTCGTCGTGCGCGGCCCGTTGTTCGGGGTGGCCGAGCAGGGCCCCGGAGACGGGCCGCGGTGGCGGATGACGGTCGCGGTGACGGCCGGCTGCCCGCAACAGGCACGTGACGCGCTGAACTCGCGCCTGTGGTTCCGAGCGAAGGACGAGGCGGAGGACAGGGCGGAGCGCCGAGCGCTGCTGGCGGCGGTCGCCCGGCTGGAGACCGAGCGGGTCGACGACCTCGAGGCGGCCGGGACCCGGTACCGGGTCGTGCGCGCCGAAGAGTACGCCGCCTCGGGCCCGGGCGGCATCGAACAGCCGCGCCCGACCGATCCGGAGCCGCCCGTACCCAACTGGGACCGTGCCGCCAAGGGGCCGGAGATCGACGACGGCCTCGTCCTGGACCCGGACGCGCCGGTCACCCCCACCCAGGCCGTCGAGCAGCTGGCGCTGCGCGACCTGTGCTACGCGGGTGAACGTTACCCCGAGGACGTGCGCGCCGACTCGCGGCAGGCGCTGGACACGCACCCGGACGTCCTGCTGCTTCCCGCGACGTTCACGGTGGCGGAGCAGAACGCCGGTGGCTGGAGGCCGGTCAGCGGCCCGCACGAGTCGGCGCACGCCGCCCGGAGGTCGCTGGACTTCGCGCTGACATGGATGTGGCCGCGGATGCGCGGACACATCCCCGACGACGCGGACCCGCAGACCGACGCCCGTACCTGGGCCCGGGACGGCGCGGCCCCGGCCGACCGGCGGGCCGCGAAGCTGGCCGCGTACGCCGAGGCCGCCGACACCCTCCGGACCGGACGTGTCAACCGGCTGGAGTTCCAGGCCACCGTGTACCAGATCGTCCGCACCCGCCGTCTGCTGCGCTGGGGCCCCGACGGGCCCGAGGGACCGCGCCCGTCCGACGTCAACACCCAGGACCCCGCCCGCATCCACCTCACACTCGACGAGGACGGCAACGTCATCCCCGAAGACTGACCCGGACCCGGACGGCGCGGGACCCGGTCCAGGGCGTGGGCAGCCCGGCGTACGACGGTGGGGGCGGCGGGGGAGGCGACTGACACCACGGCCGTTGCCGCGGTCGGCGCGCGGCTGGCTCGCCCCGGGCGGCTGACCGTACGCCGCGCGCGTGTCGTCATGGTGGCGTCACGGAACCGCCACAGCGTGGCGCCCCGGGGAACCCGAGCGGGGCGCGATGCTGTGTCCCGCGACGAGTGCCGGTGCGGGACCGGTCGTGAACCTCGGGAGCGCTCATGCAGTACACAACAGGCGTCAGGCGGTCCGCTGCAGTGATGGTGACGGCGATGGCGGTCACCGCCCTGATGGCGGGATGCACACCGGTCGGCGACGACGGCGCGATCCCCACGCCGTCGGCGCCGCCCGCGAGCTCGGAGCCGGCGGAGCCGACCCCCGCCGCCACGCCCACGCCCACCGGCGGAGCTTCCCCCGGCGGGGGCGGAACGGGCGGGGGCGGAACGGGCGGGGGCGGCACGAGCGGGGGCGGCACGGGCGGCGGGACGAAGGCCTGCGCGATCGACCAGATCAAGGTCTCCGAAGCCCACCAGGCCGATGTCCGGCCTCCCGGTACGGGAACGGGGGCCGCCATCGTCTCGGTCACCAACACCTCGAAGCAGCTCTGCACGCTCCGAGGGTTCCCGACGGTCGCCGGAGCCGGCCACGGCTCGCCCGACAAGAACCTCCCGCTCACCGTCACCCACAGCGGCTCGGCCTCCACGGTGCCCCTGGCCCCGGGCGCCCGAGCCTGGACCAAGCTCACCTTCGTCAACGTCCAGGGCGAGGCCGACGGCTACTGCGCATCCGGCGCGACGCCCGCCAGTTTCCCCACGCTCGTCCTCGGGGTGCCCGGCGCGGGCGCGCACCAGATCGCCATGGATGACGGCGTCTTCGCCGCATGCGACGACAAGGCGACCGTCACGGCCTTCTCGCCGACCCGCCCCTCCTGACGACCGCCGACGCCGCCCGAACGACCCAACAGCCACGATCAGGTTGCTGAACACTTGCGGGCGGATCCGTGAAGTAGTTCAGGACCGGGCGGCAGGCGGGCCCCAGATCAATAGCGTCGGCTGTATGAAGCACATACGCAGAGCAGCCGGGTTCACCCTCGCGCTGCTGATCCTCGTGCTGGGCACCAGCGCCCAGACCGCGTTCGCGCACGTCACGCGCGAGCACGCCGAACTCGTGGTCGCGTCCGGTGACAGCGTCACCAGCGGTCGCCTCACCGTGCACCACACCGTCGTCGCTCCCGAGCAGGCCGGTGCGTGGGCAGCCGGGCTGCTCCCGGCCCCGTGCCCGGCCACCGGCTCGGGCGTGCCCGGCGACAGCGGCGGCGTACCCGGCGGCGTCGTCATCGAGCTGACGTGGAGCTGCCACGTGGCCGCGCTCGACCTCAGCGCCCTCATCGGCGCGGCCGAACTGACGCAGGTCGTCGTCGAGTTCGACGGCACGGCGGTCAACGCCTCCGCCGCGACCCCGCTCGTCGACGTCCGCGGCGCGCACGCCCTGCCGTCCTTCCCCTGGTTCGCCGTCGCGCTGGTCACGGCCGCCGGCGCCGTCGCGCTGCTCGTCGCCTGGCGAATTCCGCCGCTGGCCGGCGGAGCGCGCCGAACCCGGCGGCGCTGGGAACCGGCCACTGCCGGAGCCGTCGCCCTCACCTTCCTCGCGCCGCAGACCGCCTTCGCCGCCGATACGGCCGCCGCCGCCACCGTCACGGTCAAGGGCACCGTCTTCAAGGACCGCAACGGCAACGGCCGACGGGACGGGGGCGAGCCGCCGATGCCCGGCATCGACGTCAACGACGGCGCCGTGTGGACCACGACCGGCGCGGACGGCTCGTACACCCTGCACATCGACCCGAAGCGGCGCGAGAGCGACCTCGTCTGGATCGTCTCGCCCGACGGATACACCCCGGCCCTGCGCAAGGACTACGTTCCGCAGTTCTTCCACAAGGTCCCCGAGACCGGCGGCCAGGGCATCGACTTCGCGCTCGTGCCCGACCGCAACGCCTCGAACCCCACCGAGAAGTGGGTCATGAATTCCGACACCGAGGTCGGCAACCGCACCGACGACGAGGCCCGCCGCGTGCTGCCCCAGTGGACCGGCCAGGTCCAGGCGATGTCCGAGGTCGACGGCGCGACGATGCAGATCGCGACCGGTGACCTCACCGTCACGGACTACGCCGCCGAGCCGCGCCGCCAGGGCGGGTACGACCTGTTCAGCAAGGGCTTGGAGGAGGGCAGGCTCGGCCACCCCTTCTACCCCGTGATCGGCAACCACGACTTCGGCGGCACGGCGGCCTCCCAGGGCTACGCCGGCAGCATGGAGTACTACCGCCGCAACCTCGGCCCGGAGTGGTACAGCTTCGACCGGGGCGGCCGCCACATCGTCGTCCTCGAGGACAACTACGACGCCGCCGGGCTGAAGCCGCAGTTGGAGTGGCTGCGTCAGGACCTCGCCCGGCACGCCGTCGGCAAGCAGGTGTTCGTCTTCGCGCACCGCTCGCTGTTCACCCAGTGGGGCCCGGGCGCCGGCCTGCAGCCGACGGTCGACGAACTCGCCAAGTACGACGTGCGGATGGTCGCCGCCGGCCACAACCAGCAGGCTGAATTCCGGCGCGGAGCCTTCAAGCGGTCCGTGGAGGTCAACAACCAGGGCACGTACGGCATCGACGGCGCCCACCCCGACTACAAGTTCCTCGACTTCAGTGCCATCACCGACGATCCGGGCACGCCGGCCAACGAGGACACCGGCCATGTGTCCGGCACGCACCGGCAGTTCGACATCGACGACGACGTCGCCCTGGTCAGCCCCGCCCCGGGCAGCGTGCACGGCGCCGAGGCCGGAGTGCCCCTCGAGGTCTACGCGGAGGACGACGGCCGCACACCGGCCAAGGCGGTGCTGAGCGTCCGCGGCGCGGGGGGCGCCCTGGTCGGACGAGAGGAGGTGCGCTTCGGTCAGGAGGCGTCCCGTCCCGGCATCGAGAACTGCTACGCCCCGCCCGGCGGCCCACCGGAGCCCTGCCCCGAGGCCCGAGGCGCCTGGACGCGGGCGAGCGGCACACTGCGCGGGCTGCGGCCCGGCACCTACACGGCCGAATCCGTCGCCTACGACACCCGGGGCGGGCGGTTCCCCGTCGTGAAGAACACCTTCGAGGTCGTACGGGACGCCGAGGCCGGCGCGCCCAGGACCGGACAGGACTGGCTGCGGCAGGGCGGGGACGAGGCCGGGCGGTCCGCGAGCGGCGACCGGCCGGGCGCGCGGCTCGACCTCAAGTGGGCGCGCCACACCGGTGAGCAGTTCAACCTCAACGGTTCGGTGGTCGCGGACGGCCGGCTCATCGTCTCCTCCCGCGCCTTCGACTCGCCGTACAGCATGATGCTCGCGTACGACATCGCCTCCGGCCGCGAGCTGTGGCGTACGTACCTGGACGGCGACGCAGAGTCGGCGCCGACCCTCCACGGCGGCAAGGTCCATCTGACCACCGGAGTCGGCCGCGTCTACGCCCTCGACGCGGTCAGCGGCCGCACCGTGTGGCAGGCGGTCGACCGCGAGGAAACCCACGGGGACACCGCGCGCCGCTACGGCCGCGCGGGCGGACCCGTCAGCGTGTTCGCCCTCGCGGGCACGGAGCACCGATCGGTCGCCGTCTACCAGGACGCCTCCACGGTCCGCTGCCGGGACTCCGAGACCGGCCGGATGCTGCCGGGCGGCTTCGGCGCCGCGTTCTCCTGGGGGCAGGCCCACAGCACGGTGATCCGGCAGCCCGGCTCCAACACCGCCTACCTGCACTCCATGTCGGGCAACACCCTCATCGCCATGGACCTCGCGACCTGCACCCAGCTGTGGGTGAAGGACACCGCGGGCGACATCGACAGCCACTCCTCGCCCGTCCTGACCGATCCGGCGGCGGGAGAGGCGAAGCTGGTGACGTTCACCGCGTCCGCGGTCCGCGGGCACGACCCGAAGTCGGGCGCGGTGACCTGGGAGTCCAAGCTGGGCGGCGGCAGCACCTGCGAGCCGGGGCGCGCCCCGCTCACCCCCCCGGCCGTGCGGGGGGACACCGCCTACGTGGCGGGCCGGGACGGGGTCGTGCGCGCCTACGACACGAGCGCCGCCGACCCGTCGAAGCCGGTGTGGGAGGCCGCGTCCGGCCATCTGCCGGGGGAAAGCCCGCTGGACGACAAGTGGCGGGTCGCCATGGGCTGTTCGGCGGGTCCCGGCTCTCCGACGATGCAGCCGTTGGTGACGGACTCCCACGTGTACGCCGGGACGTGGGACGGCCGGCTGCTCGTCCTGGACCGGACGAACGGAACGCAGGTCGCCTCCTACGACCTCGGCGCGGGAGTGGCCTCGGCCCTTTCCGTGAGCGGTGACTGGATCTTCGCGCTCACGGACGACGGCACGGTCCACGCACTCGCCGCCCGCCGGAAGTAGAGCCCGCCGGGAGCGGAGGGGGAGCACCGCCTGCGGTCGTTCCGCACGCGGTGCTCCCGCCGTCAGGCGATTCCCACGGTGTACGCGGCGCGGTAGCCGCTGCCGTCGGGCGTGGGGGCCAGTGTCATGGCTGCGCCGGTGGAGTCGTAGCGGCTGTCCCGGCCGTTGGGGTGCTGCGGCGCGGAGCGGCTGGCGTAGGGCTGGCGCGCGTACACCTTCAGCAGGAGGTCTTCGGGGAAGAAGAACTGCGAGGTCGTCTCGGTACGGGTGTCCGGGCGCACCTTGAAGTGGATGTGCGGCGCCAGCCCCGCGTACCAGCCGGGCACGATCGTCCGGAACACGCACCGGCCGGCGCCGTCGGTGACCTGCGTGCCGCGCAGGAAGGTGGCCCCGCCGGTGGAATAGGTGCCCGAGGCGTCCGCCTGCCACACGTCGATGGTGGCGCCCCCGAGCGGCCGGCAGCCCGCCGACACCCGGACCACCGTCAGGTCCAGCCGGAACGGCGCTCCGCCCTGGCCCTCGGTGATGTCCGACCGGACCCGGTCGAGGTCCAGGTAGTACGGGCCCGCACCCGCTTCGGTGGTGAGGACACAGGCCGGGCCGCTGCTGCCGTCCGTCGGCCGGGGCGGGGAGGCGGAGGCCGACGGCTGCCCAGCCGCCCCCCGGGTACCGGCCGGGCCGGCGCAGGCCGCGGTCAGGAGGGCGGCCCCGGCCGATCCGGCGGCCAGCAGGACGGCACGACGGCTGGTGCGGGAGGAGGTGTCGTTCTCGTCCATGCGAACCCCTCACAGGTGGCCCTGGGCGCCGTCACGCGCCGGACGGCTGAACACGAACACTGCGCCCCACCGTGCCGGACGGCACGGTTTCCGGTCGGCACCGACACTCCGGGTTCCCCCGGTAGAGCGCGCACCGCCGAGGCCCGACGGCTTCGGCGGCCCGGCCGAATGCGTGCCCCCGCGGCGGGTAAGCGCCCCACATGTCCGAAACCTCACCACCTGGGGTGGAGGGGAAGCAACCGGGAGTCGCAGGCCGATCCCGGTGGAGGGAAGTGAGTGCTGTGCGCATCGCGTTCTTGACCGCGCCCGTAGGCGTGGAGGAGATCGAACTGACCGCACCATGGAAAGCGGTCGAGCAGAACGGCTGGATCCCGCAGCTCGTCTCTACGGAGGCCGGACGGGTCCAGGCGTTCCGGCACCTCGACAAGGCGGGCACCTACGCGGTCGATCACGTACTCGCCGGTGACACCTCGGACGCCTTCGACGCGCTCGTCCTGCCCGGCGGAGTGGCCAACCCCGACGCCCTGCGCATGAACAAGCGGGCCGTCGGCTTCGTACGCAGTTTCTTCGAGGCCGGCAAGCCGGTCGCGGCGATCTGCCACGCGCCCTGGACCCTCGTGGAGGCGGGCGTCGTACGGGGCCGGACACTGACCTCGTGGCCGAGTCTGGCGACCGACATCCGCAACGCGGGCGGCACCTGGGTGGACGAGGAGGTACTCGTCTGCCACGCGGCGCCCGCGACGCTCGTCACCAGCCGCAAACCGGATGATCTGGATGCGTTCTGCACCGTCCTCGTGCGGGAGTTCGCCGAAAACGACCAGCGTTCCGGTCAGAGGCCATCGGCCACCCGCTCCTGATACGACCCCGGATACGTCCCATACGTCCCCGGTATCCGCGCCGCGGGGAAAGGCCGTCCCCGGACGCGGGTTCGGGGACGGCCTTCGTATGGGCAGGAAGGCGCGGGTGCGCGCTCCCGCTACTTGTCCATGGTGTCCTTGATCGTGTCCTTGATCTTTTCCTTGGCCCCGCGGGCGTCTCCCTTGGCCTGCTCCGTGCGGCCCTTCGCGGTGAGACGCTCATTGCCGACGGTACGGCCCACTGCTTCCTTGGCCTTGCCCGTCGTCTGATCCTTCTTGGCCCGCATCTTCTCTTCGCCCGACACGATGTACTCCCCTCGGTTGGAATCGGTCCCTTGCAGCGTCTAACCCGTTCCCGGTGTCCCAAACTTTCCTGAATTCCGCTGATAACGGCGGCGCAGGCGGGTAGACGCCGTCTGCGGCCCTGCTGCGGGACAAATCGTTCCGCAGCCTTCCGCGGGATCGAGGGACACCATGCTCGTCCTTGGAATCATCTTGTTGCTCGTCGGCTGGCTGACCGGCATCGGCATCCTGTGGACCATCGGCATCGTCCTGATCGTCGTGGGCGCGATCCTGTGGATCCTGGGTTCGGTCGGGCACGCGGTCGGTGGCCGACGTCATTACTGGTGACGGCATCGACGGGCGCAGCCGTCCTGCGACGGCGCCGCATGTGCATGCCTTTGGGCAGGGGGCGAGCTGCCACCGGGCGCGCTGGGGCGGCTCGACACGGGCGCTTACTGATCGCCGGGGCGGGTAGGCGCCCGTGCAGAAGCCGCTTCCAGCAGCGGGAGGAGCCATGACGCGACGCGTCCATGAGGTGATGACCGAAAAGCCGGTGACCGTCGAAAAACTGACATCGCTGGCGGAAGCCGCACGGGTGATGCGGGACGCCTCCATCGGAGACGTCCTCGTCGTCGACGAGGGCCGGCTGCGCGGCATCGTGACCGACCGGGACCTCGTCATACGCGGCATGGCCGAGAACCGGGACCCGGCCGACACCACGGTGCACGCGATCTGCAGCACGGAACCGGTCACCGTAAAGCCCGACGACGGCGTCGACCAGGCCATGGACCTCATGCGCCGGCACGCGCTGCGACGCCTGCCCGTGCAAACGGAGGACGGTGAACTCGTCGGTGTGATCACCCTGGGCGATCTCACGGTGGAACGGGACCCGGGGTCGGCCCTCGCGGCCATAGCGGCCGCCGAACCCGACACCTGAGGCACCTGAGGCCCGCTACGCACCTGAGGCCCGCCACCCGGCCGAGTGAAGGAGATGTTGCCGTGAACGCGTCGGTTCCCCTGGTCTCCCTGCCGGGCGGTCGGCTGCTCATCCCCGCCGACGACGCCACTTCCCTGCTGCGGCATCTCGCGGCGGGGTGGCTGCACGCGGTCTACGAGGGGGAGGCGGAGCTCGATCCGGGCACGACCCTCGCCCTGGCCGGCGTGCTGATGGAGCTCGCCGACCAGATCGACGTGGAATGCATCGCGTTCATGCCGGTCCGGAACGAGGAGGACCACGACTGACGGTCCGGCCCACGACTTTCCGTCAGTCGTGGGCCGGACCGTCAGTCGGGCGGCTCCGGTACGACCGGCTGCTCGCCGGGCGAAGGCTCGGGCGGTGCCGGGTCGGGCGGCCGCTCGCCGGGACCGGCGGGCCGGGGGTCGATAGGCCGGGGATCACGCGGAACCGGATCCGGTCGCTCGGGTACGGGCGCGGGCCCGTCGGGTTGAGGTTTTGTGGTCCACTCCATCAGGCTCCCACCTCGGTTGTCCGAGCTACTCGGGGAAGGCGGCGGCGACGGCGTCCGGCTTGTCGAAGCACGCCGGGCCATCACCGCCGCCCCGCGCCGTCAGGTCCGCAGCAGTCGGCCGAAGAAGGACCGGTACCGCTGCAGGGCCAGTCGCAGATCCTCGGTGGCCACCTCCTCACCCTGCTGCCACTGGCTCTCCAGTTCCCCCTTGTGTTGGGAGAAGGTCGCGGCGAGGGTCTGCATGACCTCGGCGACCAGCCCGTCGGCGTCGCGCACCGCACCCTGCGGGTCGTCCACGAAGCGGGCCTGGATCTCACCCCAGGTCTTCTGGTACTCCTCGGCCTCCCGCTCAGGGAGCAGCGATTCGGCTTCTTCCGAGGGGGCGGACGCCGTCCCCTCCGCGCCCGTGCCTTCCCCGTAGGCGGTCTCCGACGCGTCGGTGACGTCCGCCTCCTGCCGCATCTCGTCGCGGTCCTCCTCCGTGGTGTCGTCGCCGGCGGTCGCCTCACCCGGGTACATCGGCTGCGGCTCGCCGCCTCCGAGCTGGGCCAGCTGTTCGGTGGTCAAGCCCTGTCCTTCGTTGCGCTGTTCTTCTTCCCTCTGCATCTCGGGTCACCTCGTCGTCCCGACCAGTTCGTCGAAGAGCGCGCGGTAGTGCACCATGGCCCCGCGCAGCTCCTCCGTGGTTGCCTGCCCGTTGCTGCTGCGGACGTTGACCTCGTGCGCCGCGCGGTAGTGCTCCAGGGTCTGCCCGTGTTCGACGGACAGCTCGCGCAGCTGCTGCTCGTACCCCTCGGTGGGGTAGCCCCGGTCCCGCATCAGGCGGGTGACCAGCTCGTCCGCCTGCGCGACCGCGCCTTCCGGCCGGTCGACGAAGCGCTGCTGGACAGTGGTCCACGCGTCGGCATAGCGGCGCCGTTCCTCCGCGGGGAGTTCCCTGATGTCGAGGTCGTCGTGCCGGGCCTCGCGGTCCCGCAGCTCGGTATCGGCAGCGTGCTTGCTGCCGGTGTGTTCCACGGTCCGTTCGTATTCCGGACCGAACCGCTCCTGGAGCCGACGCCGCCGCTGGAACATCCACGCGGCGATGCCGGCGAGGACCAGTACGACGACGACCGGGATCAGGACGGCAAGAAGTGTGCTGGTGGACATCGAATCCTCCGCAGGCCGTCTCCATTGTTCCGGTGTTCGACGCCTCGGCGTCTGCCCTCTTCCCGGCCGCTCAAACCGGTGGCACCGTGAGGTGGTAGAGCGCGAAGGCGCGGTCGATGACGGGCATGGCGACGTTGCGCACCCGCACCCCGCCCGCCGTCATGCCGTGTTCCGTGCCGAGGTGGGCGTGTCCGTGGACGGCGAGGTCGGCGCCCGCCTCGTCCACGGCCTCCGCCAGGAGGTAGCTCCCGAGGAAGGGATAGATCTCCAGCGGCTCGCCCGCCAGCGTGTCGGGCACCGGAGAGAAGTGCGTCAGAGCGATCCGCAGCACACTGCCGTCGGCGCGCAGGTCCCGCAGCGCCCTGCCCAGGCCGTCCGCGCAGGTCCGGGTGTACCGGATGAACGCCTTCATCTCCGGTTCGCCGAACTCGCTCGCGCTGCGCCCGGCGAAGCCCCCGCAGAATCCCTTGGTCCCCGCGACACCGACCCTCGTACCGCCGATGTCGAGGACCACGCCCTCGCCCTCCAGGACGCGGACGCCCTCCTCGGCCAGTTCCCGGACGACGAGGTCCTGCTGGTCGCTCTGGTAGTCGTGGTTGCCGAGGACGGCGACCACGGGCAGCGGCAGCCCGGACACCTCACGGGCCACCACCCGCGCCTCCTCCGGCGTGCCGTGCCGGGTGAGGTCGCCGGCCAGCAGCAGCAGGTCGGCGCAGTCTCCGAGCGTGTCGAAGGCCGGGCGCAGCATGCCCGCGCTGCCGGGGCCGAGGTGGATGTCCCCCACGGCCGCGACGCGGATCACGACAGCTCCTCGGCGTGATCGGGAGGGCTCGTACGGTTCACGGTCAGGTCCTCCTGCCAGTCCACGCCCGCCAGTACCTCCGCAGCGATCCGCAAGACGGCCGCCCGGGTGTCCGCCCCGGACACGTGCCCCCAGATCAACGCTCCGGCCCCGCGCACTTCGATGCGTACGCCGAGCTCGGAGATGTCCTCCCGCGCCAGGCGCTCGCGAAGGCGCTGCACGCGGTACTCGATCTTGTCGACGGAAGTCATGGCGTCGCCTCGCGGGAGTCGATGACGCGAAGCCGTTCCAGGAGGTACAGGAAGGCGTCGGGCAGGGGGTCGGTGCGGTGGGTGCGGTCGAGCCGGTCCCAGTCGATCTGCTCCCTCAGCATGCGGGCCATGGGCAGCAGGTCGCCGAAGTCGCAGTAGTGCTCGCACAGAGCGGCCAGGCGGCTGTCCATGAGGTCGGTGGGCGACAGGACCGGCATCCAGACGGAGTCCACCGACTTCACGGCCGCCCGGTCGAGGAGCTCGGTGCTGACCGGCTTCCGGGCGAGCTCGAAGATCAGATCGATGTCCTCCCCACCGGAGCTGCCCTTGACCAGCCAGTCTTCCGGGGCCCTGCGCATGGATATCCCGCCGGCCTCCAGCGCCTGGATGACGGCGTCGGCGTCCTCGTGCCGGACGCAGAAGTCCGTGTCGTGCTGGAAGCGGGCCGGCACTCCGTGCGCGAACGCGGCCACGCTGCCGGCGAGTGCGAACGGCTGCCCGGACTGCTTGAGCAGGGTCGCCACGTGCTTGGTGACCTGCAGGATCGCCTGGGTGTGGTCCTTCGGCAGCTGGCCGCCGGACATGGCCGGGGGGCTGAGGCTCTCCGGGGGAGGCAGACCGCCCGGCTGGGAGGAAGGATGACTGATCATGGGGGCCTCGCTCACTCACGGCGAGCACGCCGCACGCACGGGAACGCGGACGGGAACGAGCACGCGCTCGAGACGGCGAAGGCCCCTGCCGGGATCGGCCGGGACCGGCCGTCATGGCAGGCGCCTAACCGTTTCCGTCCCCTCCGAAACCCCGTCGGCCCGGTGGGGGAGTGGGCACAGGCCCGGCGGGCAGGCGCCGGACGTGAGCTATGTGAGCCCCGGCAAGGGGTACTCCCGTGACAGCCGGTACATCACCACACGGATCACCGCCGGCGGACGCGACGGCTACCGGGTGGAGCCCGGACGCTACCGCCTGGTGGTCAGCCGCGCCTGCCCGTGGGCGAGCCGGGCCGTGATCGTACGGCGCCTCCTCGGACTGGAGCAGGCCCTCCCGATGGCCGTCGCCGGGCCCGTGCACGACGAGCGCAGCTGGACCTTCGACCTCGATCCCGGCGGGCGTGACCCGGTGCTCGGCATCGAGCGGCTCCGGGAGGCCTACCTGGCGCGGGACCCCGGCTACGACCGGGGCGTCACGGTGCCGGCCGTCGTGGACGTCCCGAGCGGGAAAGTGGTGACCAACGACTTCCCGAGGATCACCCTCGACATGTCGCTGGAGTGGACGGCGCACCACCGTCCCGGGGCGCCGGCGCTCTACCCGCCCGCACTACGGCCCCACATCGACGCCGTGAACGAGGTGGTCTACCGGGACGTCAACAACGCCGTCTACGAAGCCGGGTTCGCCGGCTCCCAGGAGGCGTACGCCGACGCGTACGCGCGGCTGTTCGCCCGGCTCGACTGGCTGTCCGCCCGCCTCGAACGGTCCCGCTACCTCGTCGGCGACACCATCACCGAAGCCGACGTACGGCTGTTCACCACGCTCGTACGCTTCGACGCGGTCTACCACGGCCACTTCAAGTGCAACCGGCACAAACTGGCCGAGATGCCGGTGCTCTGGGCGTACGCCCGGGACCTGTTCCTGACACCGGGCTTCGGCGACACCGTCGACTTTGACCACATCAAGCGCCACTACTACCTGGTGCACGACGACATCAACCCCACGGGAATCGTGCCGGCCGGCCCCGACCCGGCGGCCTGGCTCGCGCCACACGGTCGCGCCGCCCTCGGCGGACGCCCCTTCGGCGACGGCACCGCCCCCGGGCCGGTCGCCCCCGGCGAAGCCGTACCGGCCGGCCACACCCCGCTCACCTGAACGCCCGCCGCCTGCCGGGCCTCCCGGTCACCCGCCGACGATCCTGCGTACGTTCTCGATGCTGCCGCAGCCGGACGCCAGCTGCTTCTCGCGCTCCCGCAGGAAGGCGGCGCCCAGTTCGGCCCGGCGCTCGTCGGGGACGCCTTCCCTGGCACCGTTGAGGATCGTCCGCTCCTCCTCGTCCAGGTGGTGGGAGACCGCCTTGACCAGGTCTTCCAGCCGCTCGTCCCACTCGTCGGAGCCGACGTCGTCCACTTCGAGCAGCGCCAGCAGTGCCTCGTTGCCCTCGGCGTGCTCTTCCTCGCCGTGCTCCACTTCCTCGTTGTCGACCTCCTTGAAGCGTTTGAGCGCTCCGTAGACCTCGGTTTCCTCCGCCTCGCCGTGCGCGATGAGCAGGGCCGCGAACTCCTCCCGTGCTCCCGCGCGGTCGGCCTCGACGCTCCGCATGCGGCGGAACAGCTCCTCCATGGTGCGGTGGTCCTCGAGGATCACCTCGACGACGTCCTGGTCCTTGCCCGCGCCTGCCATACCTTTCGCCTCCTCTACCGGGGTTCCGACATACGGGCAGCTGCCCCCGCCCGGTCCGTTCATGCGGCGCCGGCGATCACCGCCCGCGATCGCCGGCCGGGCGGGCTTGCCGCCCCGAGCCGGCCCCGGCCGGCCGGTGAGAGGCCGACCGGGACACCGGGCTCAGGCGAGGTCGAACCGGTCGAGGTTCATCACCTTGTCCCACGCCGCGACGAAATCACGCACGAACTTCTCTCCCGCGTCCTCGGACGCGTACACCTCGCAGACGGCTCGGAGCTGGGAGTTCGAACCGAAGACGAGGTCGACCGCCGTGGCGGTCCACTTGACCTCGCCCGAGGCCCGGTCCCGGCCTTCGAACACGTTCTCGTCCGAGGTCGACGCCTTCCACTCCGTACCCATGTCGAGGAGGTTGACGAAGAAGTCGTTGGTCAGCGCCTCCGGCCGGTCGGTGAAGACACCGTGCGGGGACTGCTTGTAGCCGGTGTTCAGGGCCCGCATGCCGCCGGTGAGCACCGTCATCTCGGGCACGGTCAGCGTCAGCATGTTGGCGCGGTCCAGCAGGAGCGTCTCCGGCGACAGCTTCTCCCCCGCCGGGAGGTAGTTGCGGAACCCGTCCGCCCTGGGCTCGAGTACGGAGAACGTCTGCACGTCGGTCTGCTCCTGCGAGGCGTCCGTGCGCCCCGGTGCGAACGGGACCGTGAGGGCGTGCCCGGCGTTCTTCGCGGCCTGCTCGACGGCCGCGCACCCGCCCAGGACGATCAGGTCGGCGAGCGAAACCTTCGTTCCACCGGTCTGCGATCCGTTGAACTCCTGCCGGATCCCCTCGAGGGCCCGCACCGTCTCGGCCACCTCGGGCGAAGCGTTGACCTCCCAGTCCTTCTGCGGCGCGAGCCGGATGCGGGCACCGTTGGCCCCGCCCCGCTTGTCGGTGCCGCGGAAGCTCGCCGCCGCCGCCCACGCGGTGGCGGCCAGCTGCGACACGGACCGTCCCGAAGCGAGGATCCGGGCCTTGAGGTCGGAGATCTCCGCGTTCCCGACCAGCGCGTGATCGACCTCGGGGACGGGGTCCTGCCACAGCTGCGGCGCGGGGATCCACGGCCCGAGATAGCGGGAGAGGGGCCCCATGTCGCGGTGCAACAGCTTGTACCAGGCCTTGGCGAACGCGTCCGCGAGCTTGGCCGGGTCCTCGTGGAAGCTCTTCGAGATCGGCCCGTAGACCGGATCCAGCTTCAGCGAGAGGTCCGTCGTCAGCATCATGGGAGCGTGCCGCTTCGAGGGGTCGTGCGCATCGGGCACCGTCCCCTGGGCCGAGGGATCCTTGGGGGTCCACTGCTGCGCGCCGGCCGGGCTCGTCGTCAGCTCCCAGTCGTAGCGGAACAGGTTGTCGAGGTACCCGTTGTCCCACTTCGTCGGCTCGGTGGTCCACGCGCCCTCGAGCCCACTGGTGATCGCGTCGACGCCCCTGCCGCTGCCGTAGGCATTGCGCCAGCCCAGGCCCTGCTGCTCGATCGGGCCGGCCTCAGGTTCCGGGCCGATGTATTCGGGATCGACCGCGCCGTGGCACTTGCCGAACGTGTGGCCGCCGACGATCAGCGCGACCGTCTCCTCGTCGTTCATCGCCATACGCGCGAACGTCTCGCGAATGTCCCTGGCGGCAGCGAGGGGGTCCGGATTTCCGTTGGGGCCCTCCGGATTGACGTAGATCAGTCCCATCTGCACCGCACCGAAAGGACCGGTGAGTTCCCGCTCGCCGCTGTAGCGCTCATCGCCGAGCCAGGTGTCCTCGGGACCCCAGAAGATTTCCTCGGGCTCCCAGATGTCCTCTCGGCCGAAGCCGAATCCGAAGGTCTTGAAACCCATCGATTCCATGGCGCAATTGCCCGCGAAGACCAAAAGGTCGGCCCATGAGATCTTCCGGCCGTACTTCTGCTTGACCGGCCATAGCAAACGGCGTGCCTTGTCGAGGCTCGCGTTGTCGGGCCAGCTGTTGAGGGGAGCGAAGCGCTGGGCACCGGAACCGCCACCGCCCCGGCCGTCGGCGATCCGGTACGTTCCCGCGGCATGCCAGCTCATCCGGATGAAGAGCGGCCCGTAGTGACCGTAATCGGCAGGCCACCAGTCCTGCGACGCCGTCATCACCGCGAAGACGTCCCGCTTCAGCGCGTCGACGTCGAGGGTCGCGAACTCATCCGCGTACTTGAAGTCCCCGCCCATCGGATTGGACTGCTCCGAATGCTGGTGGAGGACCTGGAGGTCCAGCTGGTTCGGCCACCAGTCCCGATTCGTCCTGGGGCGAGTCGCCGCCGGGGTCGGGGAGGGGATTGCTGGGTTCTCGCTTTCGCTGCCGGACACGTCCGTCCTTCTTCCTGTTTCGGTGTTTCCCTCTGCTGGCTGCATGCTGTTGACGCTGTCTGCTGTACCTATGTCGGCGTCCGTTATGGTCGCGCACCGCAGACCGCCTCGCCCGAAGGCGTGCCGGTAGACTTCCGCCATCCCGCCGAGCCTGAACTGGTGAACCGAACATGAATGACCTGCTGGAGCGACTGCGAGGGCGTCGCTGGCGCATGACCTCCCAGCGGCGTGTCGTCGCGGAGGTCCTCGACGGCGAACACGTACATCTCACGGCCGACGAGGTGCACGCCCGCGCGGCACGGCTGCTGCCCGAGATCTCCCGCGCGACCGTCTACAACACCCTCGGCGAACTGGTCACCCTCGGTGAGGTCCTCGAGGTCTCCACGGACGGCCGCGCCAAGCGCTACGACCCCAACGCGCACCACCCGCACCAGCACCTGGTCTGCTCGGGCTGCGGCCTCATCCGCGACGTCCACCCGACCGGAGATCCGCTGGCCGGCCTCCCGGCGGACGAACGTTTCGGCTTCGCCGTGTCCGGAGTCGAGGTCACCTACCGGGGCCTGTGCCCCGCCTGTGCTCCCGGCGTGTCCCACGTGTGACCGGGCCGGTTTGAAAGAGCCGTGTGCCCCGGCAGGCGCCATACTGAGCGGTGTGGGCGAGGCCGCCTCGTGGCGCCCCGGTCATGAAGTGGAGGCGAGCTGCGCATGACCGAAAGCGCGAGTCCCTACATCTCGGCGGCGCGAGTCACGGTACTCGCCGTGCAGCCCGGTGACCCGCCGTTCCGCATCGTGGAAATCGACGGCGAGGTCGTCAGTACGGCCAGGTCCATGACGGACGTGCTGCTGACCGCAGCGGCCAGCGGCATCACGGTCCACGACCTGGACGACCCGGACGAGGTCCGGTGGGTCGGCGGCGGGAAGTACCGCTGGAGCAGGCACTGAAACAGCCCCCGCACGACGCGTGCCCCCGCAGGTCCTCGTCGCCTTCCGTACGGCCCCGGTCCAGGCCGACAGGCCCGGCTCGCGCCGCCTAGTGCTGTGGCCGGGAAGGTTTGCCGGGTCGCGGCGTCCGGTGCGGTGCATCGCAAGGCGGAGGGCCACGGCTCGTACTGGACGTACTCGCGTGGTCCGACAACACGGCGAGGTGCCGTGCCGGGCGTCGCGGCCCGGTGAACCTTTCCGGTCACAGCACTAGGCGAATGAGGCCAGGAGTTCGGCGGCCGGGCTCGGCAGGCCGGTGTGCCGGGAAGGGCCCGCCGTCCGCCGCTTCGGCGGGGCCGCCGACGGTTCGGTGTCCGTCAGCAGGGCGATGAGCATGGTGCGGGCGCGGGCCACGCGGGAGCGGACCGTACCGATGGGGCAGCCGACGGCGGCGGCCGCCTCGGCGTAGGGGAGGCCGAGCAACTGGGTGAGTACGAAGGCCTCTCGGCGCTCGGCCGGGATCGCGGCCAGGAGTTCCGCCAGGGCGATGCCGTCCTCGAAACCGGGAACGCCGTACGGCTGGCTCTGCTCGGCGGCGGTCTGCCAGTCGTACCGGTCCGACAGCCGGGGGCGGGCGGCGGCGTGGCGCAGGCTGTCCACGACGGTCCGGCGGGCGATGGACAGGAGCCAGGTGCGGGCCGAGGACCGGCCTTCGAAACGGGGGAGCGCGGCGAGGGCGCGCAGGAACACGTCCTGGGTGAGGTCGTCGGCGGCCTGGGGGTCCGCACTGAGGTAGGCCACGTAGCGCCAGACGTCGCGGTGCAGGGCACGGACGAAGCGGTCGGCCTTGGCGGGATCGCCGTCGCGGGCGGAGAGGGCCAGTCGGGTCACCACCGCATCGGAGTCCGGGGTGTGCCGGGCCGGCCTTTCGCCGGCGGGACGGTGCTGGGTGGTGGGCAGGGCAGGAGTCATCGCCACACGTCCTTGGGCAAGGTGTCCGGCGCCGCGCACGGCGGGGCCGGTGAAGGGGTACGGCCGTCCGGAGCGGAGGGCCGATGCCCGAGGCGCGACGGGCGAAAGAGGCGCCGTCAGCGCGAGCTCGGGAAACCAGCTGTCAAAGGACAGCGGTTCCCGTCGGCGGACCCCGTGAGGTGATGGCGTGGACGAGGAACAGCTGCGCGAGCGCACGGCTCCGCCGCTCCCGGCGCACGCGGACGCGCGGCGGGAGCGGCACCGGGGCAAGGTCGGAGAACAGCCGCAGCGGGGTCCGGAGCCGGCCGGCGACGGCGCGCAGGACACGGAAGGCGCCCTGTTCGCCGTAGGCCAGCCACAGGCCGCAGAGCAGCGCGGCCAGCACGTGGGCGGCCAGCATCCCGACCGACGACATGTCTGCCGGCGACGCGTCCGCCAGTGACATGCCGGCCATGTCGTGACCACCGGGCGGCACGAGCGTGCCGCTCGCCTCGGACGCGGCGCCGGCCATGTCGGGCGCAGCGTGGTGGGCGTGATGGGTGTGCGGGGAGTGATGGACGTGAGGGGAGTGGTGGCCGGGGGAGCCGGCATCCGGCACGGCGGCGATCGCGGCGCCGGACGGTCGCGAAGGGGACATGGCCGACTGGACCAGGGAGAAGCCCGAGTGGAGCACCGCCTGGGCGGCGACCGTCGCCGTGATGACGCAGAGCAGCCCGCGCTCACGGCCGGCGAGCGTCCAGGCCGCTGCGCCCGTCCCCGCCAACGCGGCCGCCAACGCCCACCAGGGCACGCCCGTACCGGACATGAGGATGTGCCCGATGGCCGTGAGCAGCACGCAGACGGCTGCGAACATCGCAGCCCGGACGGCTCGTAAACAGTGGCCTGGCGTCATGGCGGATTCATCCTCGCACCAGCTTTCCGGGTTGCGCAGCGGGGTGCGCACTACCTGACAAGTTCTGGAAACGCGACCGCGGAGCGCGCCTCGGCGGTCGCTCGCCCGGTGTGGTGCAGGGCACAGAGGAGAATGGGAACTGCGGCGCCGGTCCATCCGACTGCCTTCCCGGTCGGCCGAGTTGTGCAACATCCGGGGAAGGGAGACTTCTGTGGCGGCAGAGGGGACGACGGCGGCGAAGGCGCCGGCGCCACGGCCGCGGGACGGGGACGCCCGGAGCCTGACCGCCTTGCTCACCTGCGCCATGGCCTTCTCGATGCTGCAGTTGTTCCTGCTCGGCGCCCTGGGGCCGCGCCTGGTGGAGGAACTGGGCATCTCGCCCACCGTGTTGGGGCTGACGAGCACGGTCGGATTCGGTACGGCCGCCGCGCTGTCCCCGGCCGGCGGCCGGATGGTGGACCGCATCGGTCCCCGGCG
Source organism: Streptomyces sp. cmx-11-4 (assembly GCA_049998195.1). Classification (GTDB taxonomy): domain Bacteria; phylum Actinomycetota; class Actinomycetes; order Streptomycetales; family Streptomycetaceae; genus Streptomyces. The sequence continues at coordinate 198,128 of JAEBET010000003.1, read as the reverse complement.
TTCGCTGGTCCTCCTGCTCGTCGCGTCCGCCGTGGCGCTCGCCCTGATCGGAGCCGCCCCCGGCGCCGGTCTGCTGCTGGGCGCCGTCGCACTGGGCGGAATACCGCAGGCACTGGCCAACCCCGCCACCAACAAGGCGATCCTGGCAACGGTCCCGCCCGCCCGGCGCGGTGCCGTGACGGGCCTCAAGCAGTCGGGTGTGCAATTGGGCGCGTTCGCGGCCGGGTTGCCGCTCGCCGCCCTCGCGGGCGGCCTCGGCTGGCGGGGCGCCGTGTGGACCGCCTCCGGTGCGGCGCTCCTCGCCGGGGCGTGGGCGCTGCGCGCGCTGCCGGCCGATCCGCCCGCGACGCGGGCCCCGCTCGGCCGTACGCCGTTCGTCCCGCGCGGGATGGTGGCCTGGCTGGCGGGCTTCTCGCTGTTCCTGGGCGCCGGCATCGCTTCCGTCAACACCTACCTCGCCCTGTACGGGGTGCAGCGGCTGGGGATGGGCCCCACCGTGGCCGGCGGCCTGGTCGCCGTACTCGGCGTCGCGGGCATCCTCGGCCGGGTCGGGTGGTCGAAGGCGGCCCGGCCGGGGCGGGCCGAGTGGCTGCCCGGCCTGCTGGCCTGCGGCGCTGTGGGTGCTGCGGCCCTGCTGGCCGCGGCGCTCCTCGCGGCTCCGCTGGCGTGGGCCGGCGCCGTCGCGGTCGGGGTGTTCGCCGTGTCCGGCAACGCCGTCTCGATGGTGCTGGTCATGCAGCGTGCCGCTCCCGGACGGGCCGGACAGGACTCGGCGCTCGTCGCCGCCGGTTTCTTCGCCGGATTCGCGGCGGGCCCGCCCCTGTTCGGCCTGCTCGCGCAGAGCGGGAGGTACGGCTCGGGCTGGGTACTGGTGGCGGTGGAATTCGCCGCGGCGGGAGCGGTCGCGTTCCTCTGGGCCGTACGGGACCGCCGCACGGGGACGGCGAAGGCGGCGTGAGGTCCGACGACTGGGCCGGACAGGCGCTGGCGGCCGTCATCGACCGGGCGACGGTGACCGAGGCGGAGGTGGGGTCCCGCTTCCCCCTGTACGCCGACCCGCGGGACGGCCGGTGGACGACGACCGGCCGCGGCTCGTGGACCGGCGGCTTCTGGGCCGGACTCCTGTGGCTGCGAGCCCGCCGCACCGGCGACGAAGCGGACCGGACGGCCGCGGCGGCATGGACGGCCCGGCTCGCGCCGTGGGCGGAAGCCGACACCGCCACCCGTGGACTGATCTTCTGGTACGGGACGGCCCCGGCCCCCGCCGACGCGGCCGGGGCCGAAGCGCTCCGGGCGCGGGCGGGCCGGGCCTGCCTGGACTCCTACGACCCGGAGGCGGGCATCGTGCCCTGGGGCGCCGCGCTCGGCGGAGCGCGCCTCCTGGCCCGTGCCGACGCCGTACCGGGGCTGGTGCCCCTCCTGGCCGGCGCCGGACCCGAGGGGGCTGCCGTGGCGGCCGCCCATCTGCACCGGCACCTCGACCTCAGCCTCGGGCCGCAAGGAGCGGCACACCGCGGGAGACCTCGGCCCGCCTGGCAGTTCGACCCGGCAACGGGGTGGCAGCCCCGCGCGGATCCGGCACCGGGCTGGAGCCGCGGTGAGGCGTGGCTGCTCCTGGCCGTGGCCGACGCACTGCTGCGGCCGGAGGTGGCCGGCGACCGGCCGGAGCGGCTCGCCCGCGCGGCCGAGGAACTGCTGGTGCGGACGCAGGCCCTGACGGGGCGGCTGGTCCCGCCCAACGAGGTGTCCCGGCCGCAGGGGCCCCTCGACACCTCGGCCGCGGCGATCACGGCCGTCGCGCTGCTCAAGCTGTCGCGTGTGCCGGGACCGCGTGCCGCGGCGTGTTCGAACCGGGCCGTGGCGATCCTGAGCCGCCTGGCCGAGGCCCACCTCACCGCACCGGGCGGCGGACGTCCGGCGGGAATGCTGCTGGACGGCTGCTACGACGCCGCCAAGGGCCTGGCCGTACGCCACGAACTGGTCTGGGGCGACTTCTTCCTGGCCCTCGGGCTGGCCGCCCTCCACGGTCTGGTCGACATCACCCGCGTGTAGCGGACCCCTGCCCGTAGCCGCGCAGCACCCGGCGGGCCACCGAGGTGATGTGCAGCTCGTCCGGGCCGTCGAGGATGCGGGCCGCGCGCCCGCCCCGGAACAGGGCCGGGAGTGCGGTGTCGGGGCCGAGGCCGTAGGCGCCGTGTACCTGGATGGCGCTGTCCGTGACCTGTTGGAGCATCCGGGCGGCGGCGACCTTGGCCAGGCCCACCTCGGTACGGGCGTCCCGTCCGGCCGCGACCAGTGCGACCGCCTCGTGGACCAGGGGGCGGGTGGTGCGCAGCGCGAGGAGGGCGTCGAAGACGTGCTGCTGGACCAACTGGTGGCCGGCGAGCGGCCCGCGCGATCCACTGCGGGTGGCGGCGCGTTCACACATGAGGTCGAAGGCGCGCTGGGCCTGGCCGAGCCAGCGCAGGCACCGCAGGGTGCGGCCGAGCGCGAGCCGTTCGCCCGCGATGGCCAGGGCGTCACCCCCGGCGCCGAGGAGGTGGTCGGCGGGCACCCGGACCCGGTCGAGTTCGATCTCGTACTGGCCGGCCGCCCCGAGGACGGGCAGTTCCCGTACGACGCGGAAACCGGGAGAGCCGGTCGGTACGAGCAGCAGGGACAGTCCATCGCGGTCGCCGGTCGCCCCGCCGGTACGCGCCATGACGGTGACGAGGTCGGCGCCCGCGGCGCCCGAAGTGAACCACTTGCGGCCGCTGACGCACCAGCCGCCGTCCGCCTGGACCTCGGCCCGGCTGGCCGTCAGGAGCGGGTCCGTGCCCGGCACGTCCGGCTCGGTCATCGCGTAGCAGGCCCGCAGCCCGCCCGCGACCAGCCGCTCCAGGTACTCCTCGCGCACCCGGGCGCCGCCGTGCCGGGCCAGCATGGTGACGTCGAGCAGCGGGGCGGAGCCCAGCGCGGCCGGGCCGTGGTCGCTGGCACCCTCTGCCTCCGCAAGCCGCGCGTACGCGCGGAAGTCCAGCCCGCCGCCACCCAGCTCCGTGGGGAGCGGCAGCGCCCACAGCCCCGCGTCGCGCGCCTCGCCCCGCAGCTCCGTCAGGGCGGCGGCCGCCTCCGGCCCGCCCGCGTCCAGCACCGCCTCGTACGGGATCACCCGGGTACGGACGAAGCGGTCGACGCGCTCCCTCAACACCACCGTGCGCGGGCCGGGTTGCGCCATCGCATCGGGTGCGGTGCCTGATTGCGCCACTGTGTCCTCCTCATTCCCGGGAACCCATGGGAACGGCTGTCCGACTCCCTGTCCGAGGAACTGGTCGGGTGCGGACCCTCCCCGGTTCCCGAGATCCGTTCGACCTGGGCGACGGCCACCGCCGCGCCGGGAGAGGAGAGGCATGGCGTCCCCCGCAACCACGCAGACGATCCGGCCGCTCGACACACTGCACTGTGAGACCTCGGGGGCCGGGGGCGGCCCCCCGCAGATCACCGACGTCGTCGCCGGACACCTGCGGCTGCTCGGCGCACGCCCCCACGTCACGGCCCACGCGGCCCCGCCCGGCCGCATCACCCTTTCCGGAGGCGGCTTCGAACCCGCTCACGCCACCGCCACGTGGGCGCGTCCCGAAAGCGGGCTCGTCGACGAGGCGACCGTGCAGGCCGCCACCGGGATGATGGCGGTCCACGGCCGGCGCGACGGCAGTCCGCGCGGTCTGGCCGCCGACTACGCGGCCACGGCCACCGCCGTCCTCACCGTGCAAGGACTCCTCGCGGGCCTGATCGGCCAGGCCCGCGGAACCGCGCCCTCCCAGGTCACCACCAGCGCCGACCGGGCCGGACTGCTCGCCGTGTCCCAGTACCTCGCCGCGGCCGGGGCCGACGAGGGCGAAGCCGCCGAACTCGCGCCGGGGGGACCGCCCTTCACCTCGGCCGAGGGCGTCCTGTTCGAGCTGGAGACCCTCGACCCGGGAGCCTGGGCAGCGTTCTGGCGGGCCCTTGAGGCACCCGTCGAGGCGGTACGCGCCGGGTGGCGGCCGTTCCAGTTCCGCTACGCCACCGCCTGCGCCCCCTTTCCGGGGGCCCTCCACACCGTGACCCGCTCCCATCCCCTCGCCCGGATCCGCCGGGCCGCGGTGCTCGCCGGCGCCGAGGTGTGCGTCCTGCGCACCCTCGCCGAACGCGCCGGGGAGGCCGACGGCGCCGCACCCTGGTCGCTGCGGCCCCTGGGAGCGGGTGCGGCCCCCGCCTCCACGGGCACCGGACCTGCCGGGGCCGGCCCTGCTCCCGACCGGCCGCTGACCGGGCTGACGGTGCTGGAGGCGGGCCGACGCATCCAGGCTCCGCTGGCCGCACACCTGCTCGGCCTGCTGGGCGCAGAGATCATCCGGATCGAGCCGCCGGGCGGCGACCCCCTGCGCGGCATGCCGCCCGCCTGCTCGGGGATCTCCGCACGCTGGCTCGCCCTGAACCGGGGCAAGAAGGCCGTCGAAATAGACATCAAGGCCGCTGCCGGCCGCCGCCGGCTGCGGGAGATGGCTGCGCAGGCCGACGTGTTCCTGCACAACTGGGCCCCCGGCAAGGCCGCCGAACTCGGGCTCGACGCCGAGGACCTCGCGCCCGTCAACCCCGCCCTGGTCTACGCCTACACGAGCGGCTGGGCCGACCGCCTCGCGGACGCTCCCATGGGTACCGACTTCATGGTGCAGGCCCGTACGGGCGTGGGCGAGGCCGTCCGCCCCCAAGGCGAGGCGCCCGCCCCCTCGTTGATGACCCTGCTCGACGTACTCGGGGGTCTGCTCGGCGCCGAGGCGGTGCTCGCGGGACTGCTGCTCAGGGAACGCACCGGCTCCGGCGTCCGGGGGGACTCCTCCCTCCTCGGCGCGGCCGACACCCTGACCGCCCCGGCCCTGCGAAGGGCCGCACACGGGGACGACCCCCGACGGCCCGCCGGGTTCCGGCACCCGCTGCCGACGGCCGACGGCTGGATCGCCCCTGCCGACGAGGCCGCCGGCGCCGTGGCCGCGTACGACCTGCGCCACCTCCCCACGGCCGACGCCCTGGCCCAGCTGCGTGCCCACGGACTCGACGCCACCGCCGTCACCACCGACCTCGCCGACCTGCACCACGACGCGCGCTTCGCCGGCTCGATCAGCCGCGACGCCCACGGTGCCCCCGCCGTTCCCGACCCCTGGAGCTTCGTATGACCGTGAACAGGCCCGTACTGCACGACCTGCTGCCCGCCGAACTCCGCCGCTCCTGGGTGGTCGACGGCACCTGCCCCGACCTCGACCTCTACAGCCTCTTCCGGGCCCGCCAGATCGCGGACCTGCACGCCACCGCCGTCCTCGACGCCAAGGGCAAGCTCTGCTACACCGCCCTGGACCGCAAGGTGCGATGTCTGGCCGGCGGCCTCGGAAACCTCGGCATAGGCGAGGGCGACGTGGTCGGCGTCCAACTCCCCGACAACCGCAACGCCGTCATCGCCGACCTGGCCCTCGCCGCCCTCGGCGCCATCGCCCTCCCCTTCCCCGTCGGCCGCGGCACCCTCGAGGCCGGGAGCCTGCTGCGCCGCGCCGAAGCCGTCGCCGTCATCGCGGCGATCCAGCACCGCGACATCCACCACGCCGCCGAACTGCGCGCACTCGCGCGGGAGCTGCCCGCCCTGCGCCACGTCATCGCCGTGGGCCCCGGGACGGCTCCGGACGGCACGACCCCGTGGCCGGAACTCATGCGCCGCGACCCCAGCGGCTTCGTTCCCGCCCGCCCCGATCCCGACGGCGCGGCCCGGATCCTCGTCTCCTCGGGCTCGGAAGCCGAGCCCAAGATGATCGCCTACTCGCACAACGCGCTGGCCGGGGGGCGCGGGAACTTCCTCGCCTCCCTCATCCCCGACGGGAAAGCGCCGCGCTGCCTCTTCCTCGTTCCCCTCGCCTCCGCCTTCGGATCCAACGGGACCGCCGTCACCCTCGCCCGGCACGGCGGCACCCTCGTCCTGCTCGACCGGTTCCACCCCGATGCCGCCATCGCGGCGGTCCGTGAGCACGCGCCGACCCACGTCCTCGGCGTGCCCACCATGGTCCGCATGATGCTCGAACGGCTGGACGCGACGGGCGAGCAGCTGCCCGCCCCCACCGCGCTGGTCCTCGGCGGCGCCCCCCTCGACGAGACCACCGCGGCCGCCGCCGCGAAGGCGTTCGGCTGCCCGGTGGTCAACCTCTACGGATCCGCCGATGGCGTCAACTGCCATACGGGGCTGGCGCGTACGGTCCCCCCGATCGGCGGTTCGGGCGTGGTGGCCGGTCACCCCGACCCGAGGGTCGCCGAGATCCGCATCGCCGACCCCGAGACCCACGATCCGCTGCCCGACGGCGACATCGGGGAGATCATCTCCCGGGGCCCCATGACACCCCTGTGCTATGTGGGCGCCCCCGAGCTGGACGCCCGCTACCGCACGCCCGACGGATGGGTCCGCACCGGAGACCTCGGCTACCTCGACGCCGACCGCGTGCTGCACGTCGTCGGACGCCTGAAGGACATCGTCATCCGCGGCGGCGCCAACATCAGCCCGGCCGAAGTCGAACGCGAACTCGGCTCCCACCCGCAGGTCCGGGACGCGGTGTGCGTCGGCGTCCCCGATCCGCTGATGGGGGAGCGGCTGGCGGTGTGCGTGGTGCCGCGGGGCCCGCAGGCTCCGACGCTGGCCTCCCTCGGCGACCACCTGAGCGTGCGGGGGCTGGAGCGGAGCAAGCACCCCGAACGGCTCCTCGTGGTGGGCGAAGTGCCCCTGACGGCGGCGGGCAAGCCGGACCGGGCGGCCCTGCGGGCGCGGCTGACCGAGAGCCTTCCGCAGCCGCGACGCGGCGTACCGGAGGCGGCGCCCCTCGCCCAGGCCGGCTGACCGCCGGGGCGGGGAGGGACGTACGAGACATCCCGGGACGGTCCGCACGGACCGTCCCGGGATGCGCCTTGCGGGGGTTCCCCGGATCAGGAGGCGCCCATGGCCTTCTTCAGCTCGGCCGCCGCGTTGCGGTACACCGCCAGCAGATCGAGGTCCTCGCCCGGGTAGTTCACGATCCTGACCTGCTTGGCGCCCGAATCGGGCAGCACCGTCCCGGTCGACATGTGGGCGTTGTCCAGTACCAGCGACGGCTTCCTGGCGGAGAGGGCGGCCAGCTGCGCCGGGGTCACCGCCTCCGGGCCGTACGTGCCCACCGTGGTGGCACCCGCGAGCTTCGCCGACCACGCCGTGAAGACCTGGGCCACGACGGAGGGGCTCTTGCCACCCGGCCAGGCGGTCCGGAGGTCCTTGTTCAGCGTCCCGTACTCCTCGTCGAAGCCGGCCTTCCACTTCGCGGCGGCGTCCGGCGTGCCGAAGAGCGCTGCCAGCTCGTCGACTTCGGCCTTGACCTTGTCGGGGTCGTTGTCGAGGTTGACCTCGACCAGCTTCGCCTTCGAGCCGGCAGCCTCCTTGATCTTCGCGGCGTACGGTTCGAAGGGCGCGTACAGCACGAAGTCGGCCTTGGCGACGGCGGCGAGGTCGGAGGGCTTGGGGTCGTAGTCGGGGGCGTGGTGGACCGACTGCGGCACGATGACCTTGACGTCCTCGGCTCCGGCGGCCCTGGCGAAGGCGCCCTCCCACGTGGTGGTGACCACCACCACCGGCTTGCCCTCCCGCGGTGGCGGCGCGCCGTCCGCCGAAGGGGTGGCGCTGTCGGTGCCGCAGCCGGCGACCAGGGCGAGTGCCGCGCTCAGTGCGAGGAGGGAAGTGATGCGGACGCGGGTGCGCGCCATGAGCTGATTCTCCGTTCGGGTATGGCGTGGACGGCGAGGACGAGCGCCCCCGCTGTCAGGACGAGGACAGGGCCGGGCGGCCAGTCCAGCCACAGGGCCAGCAGGAAGCCGGTCGCGTTGACGGCCACACCGATGCCGACCGCCCAGAAGGTGATCGATGTCAGCGAGCGGCCCAGACGGCGTGCGGCGAGGGCGGGGAGCAGGGTCAGGGCGTCCACGAGCAGGGCGCCGGTGAGCTTGATCGCGCCGGCGACGGCGATCGCGACGAGGACCAGCAGGGCCGCGGTCAGGGCGCGTACGGGGACGCCGGAGCACTCGGCGAGTTCCCGGTCGTGCAGGAGCAGGCCGATGTCGCGCCGCCGCCACCAGAACAGGCCCGGTACGACGGCCGCCAGCACCCCGAGCACCACGAGATCGGGCGTGCCGACGGAGAGGATCGACCCCCACAACAGGGCGAACGCGCCGGAGGCGTTGACCCCGGACACGGCGAGCACCAGCAGCGCGGCGGCGATGGCGAGGCTCATCAGCAGCCCCATGGCTCCCGACAGGCCGTCCGGGGTGCGGGCGAGCGGGGCGACGCACGCTCCGGCCAGGGCGCAGGCGACGAGCGCGCACAGCATGGGGTCGAGGCCGGTGAGCAGCCCGACGGCGATGCCGAGCAGGGCGACGTGCATCATCGCGAACCGGACCGGCATGATGTCGAGCCCGACGATGACCACCCCGATGACGGGCAGGCCGATCGCCGCGAGCAGCAACGCGAGGGCGGCCCGTTGGACGGGCAGCAGCTGGAGGAGCGCACCGAGGTCGGCGGTGGCGAGGGTCACCGCACCTCCCGCAGCCGGCCCGCGGCCATCTCCAGCACGCGGTCGCAGCGCTCCGCCAGGGCCCGGTCGTGGGTGACGACGACCAGGGTCACCGGCAGGGAGGTGAGGACGTCCGAGGCCTCCGCCTGCCCGTCGAAGTCCAGCGCGGCGGTGGGCTCGTCGGCCAGGAGCACCTGGGCCCCCGCGGCGACGCAGCCGATCGCCCGGGCCAGGTACATCCGCTGCAACTGGCCGCCGGAGAGGGTGTGCAGGGGCCGCTCCGTCAGGGCCCCCACCCCCAGCCGGGCGGCGGCCTCGGCCGCGTCCGCGGGTGCGGCGCTGCTGGCGAGCAGCTCGGCCCCCAGCAGCGGGAAACGGCCGGCCGCGGGTTTCTGGGGGATCCACGCGCAGGCCCGGCGCCGCCAGGCCCACCCGGCGGGCGAGCCGGTGTCCCGGCCGCCGACCGTGATGGAGCCCGTCACCTGGCGGTGCAGGCCGAGGACCGCACGCAGCAGGGTGGTCTTGCCCGAGCCGTTGGTTCCGGTCAGCGCCACGCGCTCACCGGCGGCGATCTCCAGACTCACGTCGGAGACGGCTTCGACCCGGCCGTGCCGGCAGGCGACCTCCCGCATGCGTACATCCAGCCCGCCCATCCCACGCCTTTCCTGTTCGCGGCCCCGTGGGGTACGGGTGTCCGCCTCTCGCAGGGCAGTAGTCGGACGGCGCGCGACCGCAGTTCCCGGCAACCGTCGCGCAGTTCGGCAGGCGGACCGGGGCAGCTGGTCACACGAGGGATCCCACGCGGCCGCGTGCCGGGGAGGGCGAGCGGTTCCACCGCATCCGGGACCAGGGCAGGGCGAGTTCGGCCTGGTCCGCCACCGGGCGCGGTGCCAGGTCCTCCAGCCGCGCGACCTGGCCGTGGCGGGCGTAGACGGTGTCCACGTAGCGGTGGCCGGTGTCGGGGGCGATGAACAGGACGGTCCGCTCGGGGCTGCGGTCGCGTTCCCAGCGGGCCGCGAGGTAGCCCGCCCCGGTGGAGAGACCGGCGAAGAGGGCGTGCCGGCGCAGCAGGTCGATGCTGCCCGCGCGGGCCGCGTCGAAGGAGATCCAGTGCAGGACGTCGTACAGCTCGTGCGCGACGTTCCCGAACGGGATGGAACTGCCGATCCCGGCGATGATGATCTCGGGGTCGGAGACGTGCTCGGCGCCGAAGGTGACGCTGCCGTACGGCTGCACGCCGACGAGTTCGACGCCGGGGTCGTCCTCGCGGAGGTACCGGGCGAGGGATCCGGTCGAGGCGCCCGTCCCCACCCCGCCGACGATGGTCAGGGCCTCGGATCCGGTCGAACGCCGGATGCGCTCGGCGATGGAGCGGTAGCCGAGGTAGTGGATGTCGTCGTGGTACTGGCGCATCCAGTGGTACTCGGGGTGTTCGGCCAGGATCTCGCGGATGCGCTCGACCCGGCGCTTCTGGTCGAGCTTGAGGTCGCTGCACGGTTCCATCTGCTCCAGCGTCGCCCCGAGGCCGGCGAGCTGGGCGCGCAGGGTGCGGTCGACGGTGGTCGAACCGACGATGTGGCACCGCATGCCGTAGCGGTGGCAGGCCAGGGCGAGGGCGTGGGCGTAGATGCCGCTGGAGCTGTCCAGCAGGGTGTCGCCGCGCCGGACGGTTCCGGTGTCGAGCAGGTGGCGGACCGCGGCGAGCGCGGAGACCACCTTCATGGTCTCGAAGCGGAGGCAGACGAGACGGTCGTCGAGGCGTATCAGGTCGGGGCGGCCGACCGACTCCGCGATGTGCTGGTCCATGCGGGAATTCCTTGTCGTGAGGGACGTGAGGGAAGCGCCGCCGGCGCTGTTGCGGGGGGCCACGGTCAGGCGCCGGCCGGGGCGCGGTAGCGGTACAGGCGTGTGGGGTCGGCGCTGAACTGGGAGAAGGGGAACGGCTCCGCCGAGACCGCGCTCACGCCCGCCCCGAGGAAGGCGCGGGCCACGGCGCTGCCGCTCTGCGCGTACACCACCAGCGGGATTCCCCGAGCCCGGCAGCGGTCCAGGATCGTGTCGAACGAGCCGTTGTTCAGGGTCATTCCGGTGGCGACGACGGCCTCGGCCCCGTCGAGGACCTGGTGCATGTCGTCGGTGACCGGGTCTCCCCACTGGGTGGTCTTCAGGTTGAAGTCGCAGGGCAGTGGTACGCCGCCGCGCTCGCGGATCGCGGCGACCAGCGGGTTGACGACGCCGATGAGGCCGACCTTCGCACCCGCCCGGATGTCGAGCAGCCCCGCGATCGCCGCGTCACGGGCCGTCGCGCGGACTTCGGGAGTCCCGGCCGGAAGGACGACCGCCTCGGCTTCCCCGGCGTCCACGGCGCTTGCGTGCGGGCGTGCTTCGGCGAGGTAGGCGTCGAGCGCCGCCATGCGCAGGGGGCGGGGTGCCTCGCGCAGCAGGACGTCGAGCGGGCTGCCCGAGGCGTCGCGGCAGACGGCCGGGTCGATCTCGCCGGCTTCGAAGGCGCATCCTCCGAACGAGCCGCCGAGGCGCACCAGGACGTACTGGTTGAGGTACGTGGTGTCGCCGCCGGCCAGGCGGGTGCCGTGGTGGATCCAGAACACGCTCGTCGCGACGAGTTCGGAGGGCAGCGGACCGTGCTCGCCGGCGAGCACGGACGCCGTCAGCGCGTCCACGGTTCGGAGGGACGCGGTGGAAGGGGTGGAAGGGGTGGAGGCAGCGGACGCGGTGGACGCGGCGGAAGTGCGGGTCATCGAGGGGTCCTTGTCAGTGGGGGAGCGGGGTGGAGGGGGTGCGGGAGCGTCGGCGGTAGGCGACCGCGCGGTTGCCCAGGGCGTCGGCGGCGAGTTCGGCGTCGACTTCGAAGACGTCGGCGAGCCGCTCGGCGGTGAGGACGGCCTCGGGGGTGCCGGAGGCGACCAGCCGCCCGTGGTGCATCAGCACCAGCCGGTCGCAGTACCGGGCTGCCAGCGACAGGTCGTGCAGCGCCACCAGGACGGTCTGATCGGTCCCGGCCAGCAGCTCCAGCAGGTCCAACTGGTGCTTGACATCCAAGTGGTTGGTGGGCTCGTCGAGCAGCAGGCCGTACGGCTGCTGGGCCAGCGCACGGGCGATGTGGGCACGCTGGCGCTCACCCCCCGAAAGGGCCCGCCAAGAGCGGTCGGCGAGCGCGGTGAGTCCGACGCGGTCCAGCGCGGCGGCGATCACGGCCCGGTCGCCCGCGTCCGGCCCGCGCCAGCGGTCCCGGAAGGGGGTGCGTCCCAGGCCGACGATGTCCGCGACGCTCAGGTCGCTGTCGGAGCCCGAGTCCTGCTCGACGAAGGCGACATGGCGGGCGATGCGCCGGGCGCTCCACCGCCGTACCGACGCGCCGTCGTACAGCACGGTGCCCGCGTCCGGGGCGCGCAGGCCCGCGAGGCAGCGCAGCAGGGAGGACTTGCCCGACCCGTTGGGCCCGAGCAGCCCGACGGTCTCACCCGGGGCGATGTCCAGGTCGACCGCGCGGACGACGGGCGTGCCCGCCACGGACCAGCTCAGCCGGTCGGCGGTGATCCTCACAGCTCACCCCTCTTGCGCAGGACCAGGAGGAACAGCGGGACACCGAGCAGCGCGGTGATCACGCCCACGGGCAGCTCCCGCGGTGCGAAGGCCACCCGCGCCAGGGCGTCCGTCCACACCAGGAACACCGCGCCCGCGAGCGCCGCGTACGGCAGGAGCACCCGGTGCAGCGGCCCGATCAGGAACCGCACCCCGTGGGGCACGATCAGCCCGACGAACCCGATGGCGCCGACGGTCGCGACGGCCACCGAGGTCAGCACGGCCGTCACCACGAGCAGCAGCAGTCGGGTGCGCCGTACGCCGATCCCCAGGGAGGCGGCGGTGTCGGCGCCGAACGCGAGCCCGTCGAGGGCGCTCGAGCACAGCCATGCGGCCGCCAGCCCGAGGGGCGTGAGGATCGCGCAGACGAGGACGGCGTCCCAGCGGGCGGGCGCCATCGAGCCGAGCAGCCAGTGGGTGACCGCCCGGGTGGTGTCGGCGTCGGCCGAGGCCATCAGGGTCAGGGAGGTCAGCGCGGTGAAGAGCTGGCCCACGACCACGCCCGTCAGCACGATGCGCACCGAGTCCAGGCCGGTCCGGCGCAGCAGCAGGAGGAGCAGACCGAAGGAGAGCAGCGCGCCGACGAGGGCGCCGCCTGTGACCCCGAGCACGCCGGCGCCCACGCCGAGGACCACGACGGCGACGGCACCGGTCGAGGCTCCCGAGGACACGCCGAGGAGGTACGGGTCGGCGAGCGCGTTGCGGGTGACCGCCTGCAACACCGTGCCGCACACCGCGAGTGAGGCCCCGACCAGGGCGGCCATCAGTACCCGGGGCATCCGCAGGTCCCAGACGAGCGAGTCCAGCAGCGGCGGCAGCGGCTCGACGGCCAGGCCGAGCCGGCTGCCGAACACGGCGGCGAGGTCGGCCCACCCCACGTCGGCGGTGCCGATGCGCACGGCCCACGCCATCGAGACGGCCAGCGCCGCCGCGGCGGCGAGGAACAGCCCCGCCCGGGCCGGCGCGGACCGGCGGGCCGGGAGTACGCGCTGCGGTGCTGCGGGCGCCGGGGACACCGGGATCCGGCGGGCGCCCGGGTGCGGCAGGTCCACCGGGCCCGGCCGGGCTGCCGGGTGCAGGAGGTCCACCGGGCCCGATCGGGCGGCCGGGTCAGCGGACATGACCGAGGTCCCGCATGCCCGCGGCGAGCAGCTCGAGGGCGTGCACGGACCGTACGGACGGGTCGAGTTCGATGCCCGGCACCTCGAGGATCTTGTTGTCGCGCACGGCGTCGAGCTTGGAGATCACCGGGTGCCGGTCCATCGCCTCGCGCTTCTCGGCGGCGCTGTCGCCCGGCCGGCCGCGTTCGGAGAGGTCGCCGATGACGATGAAGTCCGGGTCGCGCTTGGCGACTTCCTCCCAGGAGACCTCCGGCCAGTCCTCGTTCACGTCGTCGAAGGCGTTCCGGGCGCCGACGATCCGGCTCATCTCGCTGGGCAGACCGGTCTTGCCGGCCACGTAGGGCATCCCGTTGAAGACGGAGTAGAGGTAGACGACGGTCGGCTGGTCCTTGACCTTCGCGGCGGTCTCCCCGGCCTTGGCGACCGCGGCGCGCTGCTCGGCGGCGAGCCTGGCGGCGGGCTCGTCGGCGCCGAAGGCCTTGCCCAGGCTCTGGTAGTCGGCGAAGAGCAGGTCGAAGGCGGTCTTTCCGGGTTCGTTCTGCTGCGGGCAGTCGACGGCGCTGACGAAGGTGGGGACCCCCAGGGCCTCCAGCTCCTCGCGGGTGCCCGCCCGGTCCTTGGTGTAGAGGTCCCCGGAGCCGGCGACGACGAAGTCGGGGGTGGCGGAGCGCAGCTGCTCGCTGGTGGCGATCTTCGGAGCGATGACGGGGACCTTGGCGTAGGCGTCCTGGTACTTCGCCGGGATCTTCGTCTTGATGTTGGCCGTTCCGGCCATGCGCTCCTGGAGCCCGAGTTCCAGCAGGATCTCGGTCGAGCTCTGGTCCAGGGCCACGGCGCGTCGGGGCGGCCGGTCGAAGGCCAGTTGCCGGCCGCAGCTGGTGAGGCTCGTCGCCTTGCCCCCGGCAGTGGCCGCGGGCTTGTGGTCCGGGGAGGAGCCGTCGGCGGTGGCCGAGCAGCCGGCGGTCGCGAGGACGACGGTGAGGGCGATACCGAGGCGGACGGGATGACGCATGGGTTCTCCGGTCTGGGAGGAGCGTGGTGCTGGTCGCGGGGCAGGAGTGCCGTGCCAGAGAGTATCGTAATGGTTATCATGTTCAATAACTACTCCGGGGGTGGCGTTTTCTCGGCGGGCGGCTGTCGAACCCCTCGGCGACGCCGGCCGCAACAGCGCCGGCCGCACGGCGCGTTGACGCCCCGCCGCCACCGGACCCGTCCGACCGTGAACTAGGGAGCAACACCCCGTGGCGACTCCATCCACGCCCGTCCCGGCCCCAGCCGAGACCGATCCGACCGACCCGCCCGCCTCTCCGTCCGTCCTGCGCGATGTCGCGTTTCTGCGCCTTTGGGTCGGAACTACCGCCTCCGGTCTGGCGACCTGGGCGCTGCCCTTCGTCCTCGGTCTGGCGGTGCTGCACCGAGAGCTCAGCCCGGCAGGCCTCGGCCTGGTCCTCGCCGCCCGAACCGCCGGCTTCCTCGCCGCGGTCGCCGTGGGCGGCGTCCTCGCCGACCGCCACTCCCGCCGGGCGGTCGTCCTCTGGTCGGCCCTGGCGGCCGCCGCTGCCGCCCCCCTCCTCGCCGCCGGGCTCGGCCGCTCGGTCCTGCTGATGACCTGCGCCGCGGCCCTGGCAGGCGCCGGACAAGGCGCCTGCCGCCCCGCATTCCAGGCGCTCACCGCCGAGGTCGTGCCCCCGGAGGGCAGGCAGCAGGCCAACGCCGCCATGACACTGGCCGTCCGCAGCTCCACCCTGGCCGGCCCGGCACTGACCGCCCTGCTCGCGGCCTTCCTCAACGTGTGGACCCTGCTGCTCGGCATCGGCCTGCTCTGGCTGGTCGCCGCCCTCGTGCCGGGCCGCGGCAGCGTCACCCCGTCCGCCGCGCCGGAACCCGCGCAGCGGGCCTCGTTCCGCGCGGAGTTCGTGGACGGGATACGCGAGGCCCGCCGGCACCCCTGGTTCCTCGCGGGCCTCGTCGCGCTCACCGCGGTCATCGCGCTGGGCTACTCCGCCACCAGCGTCGCCCTGCCGCTGATCAGCCGGGACCGCTACGGCACGGAATGGGTGCTGGCCGCCGCAGTCACCGCGTACACCCTCGGCGCCCTCGGCGGCGCCCTCGTCATCGGGCGCTGGCGGCCCCGCGCCCAGGGCTGGGCCGCGTTCGCCGGCCTTGCCGCGTACGGCTTCGCACCGCTGAGCCTCATGCTGCCGCTGCACCCCGCCGCGGTGATCGCCGCGTACGCCGTCGCCGGGATCGGGATCGAACTGTTCAACGTGCCCTGGTTCACGGCCACCCAGCGCGAGGTCGCCCCGGACAAGCTCGCGCGCGTCTCCTCGCTGGACTTCCTGGTCTCCTACGGCCTGGCCCCGGTCGGCCTGGCCCTCATCGCCCCGGCCATCACCGCCTTCGGCGTCACCCCGGTCCTCGCCGTGTGCGCCGCGGCCTGCTTCGCCGTCCCGGCAGCCGCGGCACTGGTACCCACCGCCCGCCACTTCGCCCGTACCCCGGCGGCGGCCGACTGACCGCAGTGCCCCGGCCGTTGCCGGCCGCTCCCCGCAGTTCCCGGCCGCTCCCCGCCGCTCCCGGCCGTTCCCGGCCGGGGCGTGCGGACGCGCGGTCCGGCACGGCCGGGGAGGTTCGGGCGGTCCAGCCGCGGATCATCGACAGGTTCCGCCGGACCGGCCCGTCAGGAGACACTCGCCCCATGGCATCCGAGCACGAGTTGACCACTGAGCCCGTACGGGTCCGCCGTAGCGGCGCGGTGACGACCATCAGCCTGAACCGGCCCCACGTGCGCAACGCGGTGGACCTGACCACCGCGACGGCGCTGGCCGACGCGTTCCGCGCCTTCGACGCCGACCCGGACGCGGCCGTCGCCGTCCTCCACGGCGAGGGCGGGACCTTCTGCGCGGGCGCCGACCTGAAGGCCATCAGCGACGGCGCCGGCAACCGGGTCGCCGCGGACGGCGACGGCCCCATGGGCGTCTCCCGGATGCGGCTCTCCAAGCCGGTCATCGCGGCCGTCAGCGGACACGCGGTGGCCGGCGGTCTGGAACTGGCCCTTTGGGCGGACCTTCGAGTGGCCGACGAGAGCGCGGTGTTCGGAGTGTTCTGCCGCCGCTGGGGTGTGCCGCTGATCGACGGCGGAACGGTCCGGCTGCCCCGCCTGATCGGTACGAGCCGAGCGATGGACATGATCCTCACCGGCAGAGCGGTCGATGCCGCCGAGGCCCTCCACATCGGCCTCGCCAACCGCGTGGTCCCCGCCGGAGAGGCGCTGGCGGCGGCCCAGGAACTCGCCGCACACCTGGCGACGTTTCCCCAGACCTGTATGCGCCACGACCGCATGTCGGTCCTCGAACAAGAAGGCCTCGACGAACGCACCGCCCTGGCCGTTGAGTTCGGCCACGGCAGCGTCTCGCTCGCTGCCGAGGCCGTGACGGGGGCCGCCCGGTTCGCTTCCGGAGCCGGACGCCACGGACTCGCCGGCGGATCCGCCTGACAGCGCCGTCCGGGCGCCGCCCCGCCGGTCAGCGCCGGTGCAGGGTCTCGAGCGCCTCGATGAGGATCCGCGGATCGTGCCCGCCCTTGAAGACGGGCGGCGGCTTCTTGTCGAGGCGGAGCAACTGGGACACCGCGGTCCAGGCGGTGCGTACGGAGTACTCGACGGTGAAGACCACGTCGTCGGGCACCTCGGCGTACTGTCCGATGAACGCGAGGTTGGTGGAGCCCGCGGGGACGACCTGGGGGCGGTCGCCGCCCTTGCGGACCAGGAACTGGCTGGTGATGTAGGGCATCATCGCGGGGATCACGACGGATCCGTCCAGGATCCGCTGCCGCTCGGCGAAGGGCAGGTGCTGGAGCACCTCGTCGAGGATCTCGCGGCCCGTGCACGCGGCCATGGGCTTGCCGACGAAGTCACCTTGCTTGTCGGGGAACAGGGCGTAGCCCCACCACACGAACGTGTCCTCGGGCTGCTCGCGGAAGTGCGGCTGGTGATTCAGCACGATGGTCAGCAGCCAGCTGGACTGCTTGAAGGTGATCAGGCCGCCCTTGCCCGCCTCACTGCCGCTGAACTCCTCCATCAGTTTGAAGAAGAGCGGGTCCTTGGTGGTGACCGTGAACGACTCCCAGGTGGAGTCCTTCGGCGAGGAGTTGAACACCTTCGGGTCGCCCAGTCCGGCTCCGGGCCGCTTCGCCGCCAGGGTCTCCCACAGCTGCCAGGCACCGCTGGACGAGGTCGTGTCCAGCGGCGGGACGGTGTCGGTGGAGCCCAGGGTGGAGTTCGCGGTCATGGAGCCGTTGGTCACCAGCACCAGGTCGTCCGGGCCGACGACCGTCTCCTTGGTCTTCCCGCCGCGCTCCCAGGCCACTGCCTCCACGGTCAGCGCATCGCCGTCGGCCAGGCGTAGGTCGGTCACGCGCGTGCCCAGCTCGACGGTGACGCCCTGGGCGGTGAGCCAGGCCAGGAGGGGCCGCACGATCGAGTCGAACTGGTTGAACCTGGTCCGGTAGATCCCCGACATCGTGTCGAAGGTCTTGAACAGGTGGACGAAGCGGTTGAGGTAGCGGCGGAACTCGATCGCGCTGTGCCAGGGCTCGAACGCGAAGGTGGTGCACCACATCGCCCAGAAGTTGGTGGAGAAGAACTCCTCGTGGAACAGGTCCGAGATGCGCTTGCCGTTCAGCAGCGGCTCGGGAGTGGCCACGCACTTCACGAGCTCGAGACGGTCGCGCTCGGTGAAGGTCATCGAGTGCGCGTCGATGATGTTCCCGTGTCCGTCGACCAGGCGGGCCCGGTCCTCCCAGGCGAAGTCCTCGTGGAACGCGAAGGTGTCCTGGGTGACCGACGTGCCCGGGTCGTCCAGCGAGGGGATGGAAGCGAGCAGGTCGTAGGTGCAGTCGAAGTGGATTTCGAACATGCGCCCGCCGCGCATCGTGTATCCGGTGTCGGGCGAACCCGCCGCGTCCAGGCTCCCGCCCTCGCGGCCCTGCTCCTCCAGGATCACGATGTCGCTTCCGGCGAACCCGCCGTCCCGGATCAGGAACGCGGCCGCCGCGAGCGACGCGATCCCACTGCCCACCAGATAAGCCTTGGCCACAGCCATCCCTCGTTCCCTGGGCTGAAAACAACCCTTCAGGGGTCCCCTGAACCGCTCGGCCCGACACCGGGGAACGCCCCGGACCCCCGGATCGGAGCAGCACGCAGCGTGGTGACCGTCGGTGAGCGGCCACTGGCAGTGCGTGTGGCAGTTCGTGGGTGAGGTCGACCGGGAGGCGGCGGCGCGCCGACCGGCAGACGATGGAACGGGAGCACGGCTCCCGGACGGTCCGCGTGAGCGACTCGGGGCCTGACTGCGGCCGCGGAACGCAGGGCAAGGACACCGCGGCGTTGGATGCGGGTGCCAGATGAACGAGCACAACCCGGTCGACGATCTGATCAGCAGCGCCGCGCAGGCCGCAGGCGGATGGCTGGGCGCGCTGCCGCTCGCGGTCGTGGCCACCAGCGCAGACGGGACGATCGTGCGCTGGAACCAGCTCGCGCAGGAACTGCTGGGCCACGCCCCGCAGGAGATGCTGGGCCGCAACATCGCGGACCTGCTCCATCCGGGAGCCGACCGCAGTCTGGGCCGCTCCCTGTGGGAAGCCGCGGCCATGGGGCGGGGCGTGATGGGCACGGTGACCGCCTGGCACCGCGACGGGCACCCGCTGGAGGTGGAGATCTGGGCCGCTCCGGTGTCCGACCGCCAGCACGGCGCGGCCACGGTGCTCGTCTTCGCCGCGGACGCCCATGCGGCACGGCGCATCCGGGGGTCGTCGGCGGTGTGGGACGGTCTGTTCGCCCGTTCCCCGGCCGGCATCGCCATTCTCGACACACAGCTGCGGTTCCTGCAGGTCAACGCCGCGCTCGAAGCCATGAACGGCCTGCCGGAATCGGCGCACGTGGGCCGCCGCCTGGCCCAGATCCTCCCGGAGGTGAACGCCCAGGAGATGGAGGACGCCATGCGCCAGGTCCTGGAGACCGGACGTCCCGTCCTGGACCGCCGCCGGGTCGGGCGGACGCCGTCCGAACCGGACCACGACCGGGTGTGGTCGTGCTCCTACGTCCGGGTGGAGGACCCCGCCCACATGCCGATCGGTGTCATCGCCTCGCTCGTCGACATCACCGAGCAGCAGCGCGACCACGTGGAAGCCGAAGCGGGACGGCGCAGGCTGGCCATGCTCAGCGAGGCCAGCATGCGGGTCGGATCCAGCCTGGATCTGGAGCGCACCGCGCAGGAACTCGCCGATCTCGCCGTGCCGCGCCTGGCCGACGCCGTCACCGTGGACGTCCTGGACGCGCTGGCCCGCGGGGACGACCCCGGCATGGGGCTGACCGGCGGGGCCGCCCTGCGCCGGCTGGGCAAGGCCCCCCTGTCCGGATCCGAGGTGACCGACATCCTCGATCCCCTCGGCCGCACGCTCACCTTCCCCGCCGTCGCCCCCTATACCCAGGCCCTCGCGGTCCGGCAGCCGTACCTGATCGCCCGCCTCGACGCGCAGGCCGTCGCGCCCGCCACCCGGCACGCGTCCGGAGCCGCACAACTGGTCTCGGTGGGCGTGCACTCCTTCATCATGGCGCCCCTCGTGGCAAGGGAGTCGGTACTCGGGGTCGCGACCTTCTACCGCACCCGCCCGGCAGGACCCTTCGGATCCGAAGACGTCACCCTCGCCGGTGAGCTCACGGCCCGCGCCGCCCTCAGCATCGACAACGCCCGGCTCTACCATCGCGAGCACGAGACCGCGGTCATCCTCCAGCGCAGCATGCTCCCCCAGCACATCACCCCGCCCCCGGGCATCGCCGTGGCCCACCGGTACCTTCCCGCGAGCGACGTCAACGAGGTCGGCGGGGACTGGTACGACGTCCTGTCCCTGGCCGGCGGGAAGGCGGGGCTGCTCATCGGCGACGTCATGGGCCACGGCATCGCCGCGGCCGCGGTCATGGGCCGGCTGTCCGCCTCCGTACGGGCCCTCGCACGCCTGGACCTCTCACCCGTCCGCCTGCTGCACCATCTGGAATCCACCCTCGCCGATCTGGCCGAACCGATGCTGGCTTCCTTCCTGTACATCGTCTGCGACCCGGCCACCGGGCACTGCACCGTCACCCGGGCCGGACATCCGCCGCCGGCCCTCGCGCTCCCCGACGGCACGGTCCACCTCCTGGACACCCCGCCCGGTGTCCCGCTGGGGGTCGGGGGCGTCGCCTTCACCCCCACCGATTTCGAGGTGCCGCCCGGCAGCCTCCTCGTGCTCTACACCGACGGACTGATCGAGGCCCGCGGCCGCGACATCGACGAGCGGCTGGCCGAACTGACGCAGTTGCTCGCGGATCCCCAACGGCAGCTGGACCACGTGTGCGACACCCTGATCACCCACCTGGTCCCGGCGGCGGCCGACGACGACATCGCACTCCTGGTCGCCCGCGTCGGCGGCTAGTGCTGTGACCGCCCTGGAGGTCAGGCGTCCAGGGGCCGCCACGCCGGGCCGTCCGCGTCCTGCCGGACGTGTCCGAACACCACGTCGGCGAAGTGGACTCCGAAGCCGATCGTGCCGGGCTCGGCCAACTCGGCGACGAGGCGCCGGCGGTGGGCAGCGGTCTGGGCGCGGTCGTGGTCGAAGGCCGAGGACCAGTCGGGGTGGTCGATCTGGATCGGCGAGTGCACGGCGTCACCGAAGGCGATCAGCCGCCGTCCGCCCCCGGTGATGACGTACTCCGCGTGCCCGACGGTGTGGCCGGGGGTGATCCGTACGCGCACACCGGGGAAGACCTCCTGCCCGTTCGTGATCGTGCGTACGCGCGGTGCGAGGGCCGCGACCTCCCCGGTCATGCCCTGGGCCTCCAGGAGGTCGCGCCGGTCCCACTCCTGCTCGGAGATCAGGTACTCGGCGTGGCCGAGCACGGGCCGGTCGGCGCCGGGGGCGCGATGGCAGGCCCAGCCGAGGTGGTCGGAGTGGAGGTGGGTGAAGGCCACGGCTTCGATGTCCTCGGGGCGGCGACCGAGTGCGGCCAGGCTGCGCGGGAGCGCACCGCCGTGGATCGCGCCGAGGGGTCCGTCCGGAGCCTCGAGCGTCTGCGGGCCGAAACCCGCGTCGATCAGCAGTGCGCGGTCGCCGTGCTCCACCAGCAGGCCGCCGACGCTGCCCACGAGGTGGCCCGTGGCGTCCAGGTACTCCGGGTGTGCGGCCCAGACCTCGTCGGTGGTGTCCTGGAGCAGCTGGAGCGGTCGGAGCCGCACCTCGCCGTCCGGCACGTACGACACCTTCGTGTGGCCCAGCCGTATCGAGCGGATTCCCGCCGGGCGGCGCAGGCGTACGTCCTGATGCACCGTCACGTCAGCCATGGGTTCTCTCCTGTGAGACGTCGTCAGGTCGGCGGCGGGGCGTTTCCCGCAGCGACGACGCCCACCATAAGCATCAAGTTTGAATCATTCAAGCTAGAAAGGTTTCGTCTTGATGGACTTGCTAAGGTGGTGGCATGACGACGTCCCCCGACCCGCAGGCCATCGCCGAGCGACAACTGTGCGGTCTGGTGAACGGACTGGCCCAGCGGATCGCCGAGCACGTACGGGAACGCGCCGCCACCCTGGGCCTCACGGCGCCCCAGGCGACCGCGCTGCGGGAGATGAGCGGGCCGATGACCATGCGGGAGCTCGCCGAACGCATGAGCTGCGAGCCCTCCAACACCACCTTCGTCGTCGACAAGCTGGAGAAGCAGAGCCTGGTGGAGCGCCATCCGCACCCCACCGACCGCCGCGCCAAGCACCTCGTCCTCACCGCAGACGGCTCCGCGCTGCGCGAACGACTCCTCGAACTCCTCGCCGTGGACTCCCCGCTGTCCGGCCTCACCCCGCAGGAACAGCGCGTCCTGCACGGTTTGCTGGAGCGGGCCATCACCTCCACGTGAGCCGGCGGCGCGGCGACCGGACGGGTTCACGTCAGGGACGCTTCGTCCTCCGTCGGCGCGGCCTGGCCCCGGTTCGAGTTGTACCGGGGCGTTGCGGAGGTCGTGGAGTTCGTGGCACAAGCCGACGCCCTGCCGGCGGATGCACCGGCATAGTTCAGAACGTCCACCGCGTATGGGTGTACACCCCGTCGTCCCGGCCGAAACCGTACGCGGTGGCCGGGGTCACGGCGAACACCGCGTCGGCTCCCTTCCGGAACGCGTCCCCCATCCCGTGGAAGGTGCCTTCGGGCGAGGTGATGTGCGGCCCGTACTTCGTCTCGAACGCCGCGATCACCACCTCCAGCACCGCCGGATCGGCGACCCGCTCCGCCGTGCCCTCGACCACGAGGTCGAGGCCTTCGGTGAGCGAGTTCCGCCCCGTGGTCAGCGCGCAGTGCCCGTCGTGCGCGAGGTTCCGCGCCTTCTGCTCCGCCGTGCCGGTGGAGAAGTACAGCACCCCCTCGTGCCAGGCGGCGATCACGGGCGTGACGTGCAGCCGGCCGTCGGGCCGCACCGTGGACACCCAGAAGATCTCGGCGGTCTCCAGCTGCCTCCGGGCCTCGTCCCACGCGGTGGCGGTGACGTCCGCGGCACCCGGGCGGGGATGGAGCGCTGAGCTGTAGCGGGCATCGAGTGCGGTCGTGGGCTGCTGTCCGGATCCCTCTGTTGGCATGGCGGTTCCTTCCTTTCCCTTCTCCGCTGTTCGACCGTCCGTCGGCGCCGGACTCACCGCCGCGCCGGACTCCATCCCCAAGCGGTCAGCATCCCCGGGGACAGTCCGGTGCACCCGGGGGAGTCGAGGTAGCGCACGGCCTCGTCGAGGCCGGCGTCGTCGATCAGCCCGGTCGCGACCATGGCCGGACGTGCCCGCTCCCAGGTGTCGGCCCAGAACCGGCTGATCGCGCTGCCGGGCAGGAGGGGCGGTACGTGGATCTCGGCCGCGACCGCCTCCAGCCCGGCCGCCCGCAGCAGCTCGGGACGGTGGGCCACCTGGGAGACGTCGGTGCCGATGCTGTCGCGCAACCCCTGCCACATCGCCCGCATGGCGCGGGTGTACGGGGTCACGGGCGCCGACTCCGTGGTCAGGTCGACCGCGTCGCTGACGACCAGGACCCCACCCGGGTCGAGCAGTCCGGCGAGCCGGGAGACCAAGTGCTGCGAGGAGGGCAGGTGCATGAGCACGAACCGGGCGTGGACGAGCCGGAACCGCCCGGGGGAGAAGTCCTCGGAGGTGATGTCCGCCCGGAGCGTGGCCATTCCCGGCACGGGGTGCGCGTCGAGGAACCGTACGTCGCGGTCCACCGCGAGGACCTGCGCGACTCCCGCCTCGCCGAGCAGCCGCCGCGCCACGGCGCCGGTTCCCGCGCCGACCTCCAGGCAGGTCCAGCCCGGTCCCACGCCCAGCTGCCGCAGCCGGGCCATGGTCGTCTCGTCGTACGTGAGGGCGCCGAGGTCGATGCGGTCGTCCTCGCCCCGGTCCTCGGGACGGAAGACCCGCTCACCG
This sequence comes from Streptomyces sp. cmx-11-4, assembly GCA_049998195.1. Taxonomy (GTDB): domain Bacteria; phylum Actinomycetota; class Actinomycetes; order Streptomycetales; family Streptomycetaceae; genus Streptomyces. The sequence continues at coordinate 174,338 of JAEBET010000003.1, read as the reverse complement.
TATCGGCCCTCGCTCGGGGGCCCCGCACCGGCCATGTGGCCATTGTGGCAAGGGGGAGCGAATGCCACATGTCGTACGCCCCGCCACTGGCTGGTCACGGGCGTCGATCCGTGGACCGGCGGGGGTGGAGGAGGGTGCGTACCAGCGGCTCCGGGAGCGGCCCGCGGCAGAACCCACGCGGCCACGGCGGCCACCAGGGTGCCCCGCGGGTGTCACTGCACCTGCCGGTACCAGCGTCGGTGCACCGCCGGTTCCACGCACAGCACGGCGGCGCCGGCGACCGTGCCCACCAGCAGGGCCGGCCCCCCGCCGCCGCTGACGAGCGCGGCCAGGCAGGCGGCAGCGACGGCGAGCGGGCGCAGCAGGGTCAGCGGGCCGAGGCCGATGACCATCGCGAGGGTGCTGGCGCGGAACGGCAGGAGGAAGTAGGCGGCGAGCGAGAGCAGTACGGCGGTGGCGTAGACGGCAAGCGGGAGCAAGTAGCCGAGGGCTCCGGCGGTCAGCGCGTCGTAGGTCCGGGCCGGGTCGGATGCGGTCAGCAGCACGAGGGCGGCGGCCAGCACGGGGGCGAGCAGTACGACGGCCCCGACGCCCAGCCCGCGCAGCGCGGCCCGGACGGTGGCCCGGTGTTTGCGGATCCGGGCGTCGCGGCCGGCGTAGGCACGGAAACCGCTGAACGTCGCGTCGACCAGACCGAGGAGCACGAGCAGTACGGCGAGCTTCATCGGGCGGCCTCGGCGAGGTGCTCCGGGCCGACCAGACGGCGCGCGGCCCGCCCGAGGGCCAGGCGCAGCGGCGCCTCCAGATGCGGGCGAACTCCGATGACCGGGCGCAGCGTGGTGCAGAACGGGTTCACCGCGCCGCGCGGCTCGTACAGCAGCGGCTGGATGCCCGGTACGGCGGCGGCGCGCAGCAGGGTCTCGTCACTGTGCGCGCGCCGCGCGGAGACGACGCCGTCGTGGCGGCCGAGCGGGTGGCGCATCCGGGCGCGGTGGAACACCCAGGCGCCGATCGGCGCGAGGCGGGTCGCGGCGATGTCGAAGTGGCAGAAGGCGAGCGCCGGCGAGGCGGCCTGGGCCTGGAAGAACTCGGCCAGGGCGGGACCGCGGAAATGGTGCAGCACCCCCGTGGAGACGTAGACGGTCGCCGCCTCCGGAAGGGCGAAGGCGTTGCCGTGGGCGAAGCGGCAGTCGAGGCCCTCCGCACGGGCGAGCCGGTCCGCCTCCCCGACCAGCGCGGCATCGAGGTCGACCCCGACCAGTTCCACGTCCGAGCCGAGGGCGTTGGTGGCCGCCAGCCAGCGGACCACGTAACCCAGTCCGCACCCGACGTCGACCAGGCGGTACGGCCCGGGCTGCCCGCCGGCCTCGCGGATCGCGGTGAAGAGCGGGCCGAGCAGGTGGACCAGGCGTTCGCCGATCCGGAGCTCCTCACTCAGGCGCTGGAGCTCGGTGTGCACGCTGATGAGCAGGCGGTCCACGGCACGGGGGTCGAGTACGCCGTCCTCGTCCGCGGGCAGCCCGGCGACGATCCCGGCCGCGCGCTCGTCGCCGCTCTCGCGGAGCAGCCGGATCGCCTCGGCGCGCCGGACCGGGAGCCGGCGGCCGCTGTGCGGATCCGCGGCCGTGATCAGATCGGATATCTCACGTTGCTGCACGGGGCAGAACCCTACGGTCTCGCCGGCCGGGCCCGGCGGTTCCCGCAGTTCAGGAACGCGTCGGAATGCAAGGCCGGTTCCGATAGGTTCGGTCACGTCCCGTCGCACGGCGGGCCGGACCTACGCGTGAGGGCTCGCATGGCCACCATCCACCGCACCACCATGACGCCCGGCAAGCTGGAGCTGCTGACCGCCTGGCTGCCGAAGCAGAGCTGGTACGTGGGCGGATCGGGAACGCCGGACCTGGTCAAGGCCGGCGGGTTCCGCCTGGACGATCCCGAGGGCGCGGTCGGCATCGAGTTCATGGTCGTGGTGGACACCGGCGCACAGGAGCCGGTGGCGTATCTGGTCCCGCTGGCCTACCGCGGTGCGGCGCTGGAGGGAGTCCCCGGCGAGGCGCTGATCGGCACGTCCGAGCACGGGGTGCTCGGCACCCGGTGGATCTACGACGGCGTCCACGACCCGGTGGTGACGGCGCAGTTGCGCGCCCTCCTGCGCGGCGAGGCGGTCCCGCAGCACCAGAACGAGAGCGACTGCCCCGACCCGACCGTCACCGTGCACGGAACCGGCCCGGGCGACGGGCTGGAGGTTCAGCTCCACCGCGTCCTGCGGGCGGATGAGGCCGAGCAGGGCTCCTGCGGACGGCTCGTCGCGGGGTGGACCTGGCCGGACGGAACGGCCGCCCGGGGCGTACTCGCGGCCGTCGCGCCGCGGTAGGAGGCCGCGCGGCCCCGCCCTCCAGCTCCGGCGCGGCTGGGTCGCCGCCGACGCCACTGAGCACCACTGAACACCACGCTCCCCGCCGTGCTCCTCGGCGACCTCAACTCGGACGCCGGGGTCAGGAGCGTCCTGCGGCTGCGTTGGGCGCGGAGCGCGACGGCCGCGCACCGATGCGGTAGAACGCGGCGGCGTTGTCCCACAGCACCGCGTCGAGGTGTTCTTCGCCGATGGTCTCGGCGACGAGGGCGAAGTCGTCGTCCGAGAACGGCCGACGGGCGCGGGTGGAGGGCAGGTCGGTACCGACCATCAGCCCCGCGGGATCGGCCCGCACGACGGCGGCCATGACCAGGGCGGGGTCGAGGTCGACGCGCCCGAACCCCGTGGCCTTGACCTTCACGCCCTGCTCGACCAGTTCCAGCAGGTGAGGAAGCCCGTCGCGGTGCAGACCGAGATGGTCGACGCTGACGGCGGGCAGTGCCGCCAGGGTCGCGGCCAGGTCGGGCAGGTCGCGCGCGTCGATGTAGAGCTCGGTGTGCCACCCGGCGACCTCGTGGACGCGTCGGGCGAGGCGGTCGAGCTGGTCGAGAGTGGCCGATCCGCCGCGGCGGACATTGAAGCGGACCGCCCGTACGCCCGCCGCGTCGAGGCTGCGGATCTCCTCGTCCGTCACCGTGGCCCGTACCTGGGTGACCCCGGCGTACGTGGGGCCCAGCGCGGCCAGCGCCTCGCGCAGGTAGTCCTGGTCGAAGCCCTGGAAGGAGCCCGACACCACCGCGCCGCCGCGAATGCCGAGCCCGGCGACGCGCTCCCGGTACTGCGCGACGGTGAAGGCGGGCGGCAGGTAGCCGTGGTTCTCGACCAGGGGGAAGCGCGGGTCGACGATGTGCAGGTGGGCGTCGAAGACCGGACGCCGCGGCTCTCGGCCCGGTCCCATTCAGCGCTCCCCGTCGGCGGCGCGCAGGTCCAGGGTCCAGTTCTGGCCGACGAGGTCGTGGCCGAAGCTGTGGTGGGGCTCCTGGTCGGCGAGCAGGAAGCCGAAGCTCTGGTAGATCCTGCGCGCGGACACCAGTACGTCGTTGGTCCACAGGGTCACCCGCCGGTAGCCGGCCTCCCGGGCGAAGGCCAGACACTCCTCGACGAGGCGGCCGCCGAGGCCGAGGCCCCTGCCCTTCGGGGTGACGAGCAGGATGCGCAGCTTCGCGACGCCCGGCTCGTCGCCGGAGACCAGGAAGACGCAGCCCGTGCGCTCACCGTCGACCTCGGCGATCCACGCCGCTTCCCTGGCCGGGTCGTGACCGGCGCCGTAGTCGGCGACGATCCTGGCCACCAGCGCCTCGAAGTCGGTGTTCCAGCCGAACTGCTCGTCGTAGACCTCGCCGTGGGCCATCACGACCCAGCCCAGGTCACCGGGACGGTCGGCGCGACGCACGACGACGTGCGGACGGTGTTCCTCGTGCGGCATGGCTTGCTCTCCCGGGCTCCTCGTCCAGCTGCCACTGACGCAACTGTTTCAGTAACGCTAGGCCAGCCCCCGGGTCCTGATGTTCCTGTTCGGCAACAAGGACGGCCTGGTGAAGGCGCTCCTCGGCCGGGCCACCCTGAACGACTGGCTCGTCGTCCTGGCCGCCTGCCGGCAGCAAGCCGAGCGGGACGGCGAGAGGCGGGTGCGACCCGTCAGCGGCTCCGGCGGGCGTTGAGGCGGGCGGCCCGGCGCGTCAGGTGGTCGCGTTCGGCGAGGTTGGACGCCTTCCGCGCTGCCTCGGCGTAGAGCCGTGCCGCCGTCGCCAGGTCGCCGCCCTGCTCGTGCAGGTACGCCGCCACCGCGGTGTGCCGGGGCAGCGAGTCGTCCAGCGTGGCGAGCGCCGCCAGGCCGGCGCGCGGTCCGTCGGCCTCGCCGACGGCCACCGCGCGGTTGAGCCGGACGACCGGGCTGTCGGTCAGGCGCGCGAGCTCGTCGTACCACTCGACGATCTGCACCCAGTCGGTCTCCCCGGCGGTGGGCGCGTCGGCGTGCAGTGCCGCGATGGCGGCCTGGGCCTGGAACTCGCCCAGCCGGTCGCGGGCGAGGGCCGCCTGCAGGATCGCGACGCCCTCGGCGATCGACGCGGTGTCCCACCGGCCGCGGTCCTGCTCGGCGAGCGGCACCAGGCTCCCGTCGGGCGCGGTCCGGGTGGCGCGCCGGGCGTGGTGGAGCAGCATGAGGGCGAGCAGCCCCGCCACCTCGGGGTGGTCGATCGCGGCCGCGAGCTGCCGGGTGAGCCGGATGGCCTCGGCCACGAGGTCCACGTCGCCGGAGTAGCCCTCGTTGAAGACCAGGTAGAGGACGCGCAGCACGGTGGCGACGTCGCCGGGCTGGTCGAAGCGCACGCCGGAGACGGTGCGCTTGGCGCGGCTGATCCGCTGCGCCATGGTCGCCTCGGGCACCAGGTAGGCCTGGGCGATCTGGCGGGTGGTGAGCCCGCCGACGGCGCGCAGGGTGAGCGCGACCGCGGACGACGGCGTCAGCGACGGGTGGGCGCACAGGAAGTAGAGCCGGAGCGTGTCGTCCACCGCGGCGGCGGGCCCCGGCGCCGGCTCCTCGTCCACGAGGTCCTCACGCCGGCGGCGGGCCGTGTCCGCCCGGGTCGCGTCGAGGAACCGCCGCCAGGCCACGGTGACCAGCCAGCCCTTCGCATCCCGCGGCGGGTCGGCCGGCCAGACGCGGACCGCCTCGACCAGGGCGTCCTGCACGGCGTCCTCGGCCGCCGCGAAGTCTGCTCCGCGGCGGACGAGGACGGTGAGCACGCTCGGCGTGAGGCTCCTGAGCAGGACCTCGTCCATCGGTGACGTCACTCCGTGATGGTGGGCGGCGCGGCCAGGAACGGGCGCACCTCCAGCCACTCGTGGATCGGCTTGCCGCCCGCCCCGGGGGCGGCGGACAGCTCCCCGGCCAGCTCGACGGCGCGCTCGTGGCTGTCGACGTCGATGATCATCCAGCCGGCGATGAGGTCCTTGGTCTCCGCGAACGGTCCGTCGGTGACCGGCGGGCGCCCCTCGCCGTCGTAGCGGACCCAGGCTCCCTCGGGGGCGAGCGCCTGACCGTCGACGAACTCGCCCGTCTTCTCCAGCCGGGTCGCGAAGTCGTTCATGTACTGCACATGCGCCGAGATCTCCTGAGGGCTCCACCGGTCCATCGGCACGTCGTTGACCGCAGCCGGGGCGCCGCGGTAGTGCTTCAGCAGCAGGTACTTGGCCATCGTGTTCTCCTCGGTGTGGTGCGACCCATTGTGGTCGCGTTCATACCGGGGACGGAGCCGGTCCCGGGTTCTCGACATCGCCGCCCGAACCCTTTTCGGCTCGCGTGGCCCAGCCCGACCGAGCCCTCCAGCAGGCCGCCCCTCACCAGCCGGCGTTGTCAGACCCGTAGGCAAGGATCACGTTCATGAAGAGCACTCCCGCCGATGAGGCGTTGTCCGTCATGTCCGCCCGCGATGCCTACGAGGCCGCCCTCGCCCGCCTGCGCGACGTTTCGGGGGCGTACTACGGCGAAGGCGACAGCCCGGTGGACGACGCCACCTACGACCGGCTCCGGCTCGCCGTGCTCGCCTGGGAGCAGGCACACCCGGACGAAGCCGCCGAGGATTCCCCGACCGGCCTGGTCGGGGACGGTGCCGCCCCGGTGGGCGACGTCGCGCACACCACCCGGCTGCTCAGCCTGGACAACGTCTTCGACCCGGCCGGCCTCCTCGCCTGGGGGGCCTCGCTCCAGCGCCGCCTGGGGCAGGCGCCCGCCGGCGGGTTCGCCGTCGAGCCGAAGATGGACGGTGCGGCCGTCGCCGCCCGCTACCGCGCCGGGCGGCTCGAGCAGATCATCACCCGCGGCAACGGCACCCACGGCGAGGACGTCAGCCACGTCATCGGCACCATCGAGGGCCTGCCCGAGCAGCTGCCCGTGCCGGCCACCTTCGAAGTGCGCGGCGAGGTCCTGTTCACCCAGGCTCAGTTCGAGACCGCGAACGAGGTCCGCGCCGCCCACGGCGCGCAGGTCTTCGCCAACCCGCGCAACGGCACGGCCGGGACCCTGCGCGCGAAGGACCGCCCTTACCGGCTCGCGATGACGTTCTGGGCGTACGGCGCGGTCGAGCTCGACGACGTCGCGTTCGTGCCCGCCGGCGCCACCCACGCCGAGGCCCTGGCCGCCGTCGCCGAGGCCGGAGTGCGGACCACGGCCGCTACACCCGCCGGCCTGCACGTGGTCGCCACCCTCGCCGAGGCACAGCGGAAGGTCGACGAGATGGCCGCGATGCGCGCCGCCTTGCCGTTCGGCATCGACGGGGTCGTCATCAAGGCGAACGACGCCGCCGAGCAGGCCACGGCCGGGTTCGGCAGCAGGTTCCCGTACTGGGCGATCGCCTTCAAGCTCCCGGCCGTCGAGCGGCAGACCGTACTCAAGGACGTGGTCTGGGACGTGGGCCGTACGGGAGTGCTCGCCCCGACGGCCCTCCTCGAACCGGTGGACATCGACGGTTCCACGGTCACCCGGGCCACCCTCCACAACCCGGCCGACATCCGCCGCCGCGACCTTCACCTCGGAGACACCGTCACGGTCTACAAGGCGGGCGACATCATTCCCCGGGTGCAGGCTCCCGTCACCGGCCTGCGCCCAGCCGACGCGCAGGAGGTGCCGCTGCCCACGGCATGCCCCAACTGCGCAGGGGAGATCAACAAGGACCAGGAGCGCTGGCGCTGCGCGAAGGGAACCGCCTGCGCCCTGCCCGCACTGATCGAGTACGCCACCGGACGCGACATGCTCGACATCGACGGCCTGGGCAGGACGTACGTCAACGCCCTGATCGAGGCCGGCGCCGTCACGGACGTCGCCGACCTGTTCACCCTCACCGAGGACCAGCTCACCGCCGCCTCCGGCAGCGCGAAGCGGGGAGCGAAGCTGGCCGAGCAGATCGAGGCCGCCAAGTCCCGCCCGCTCAGCCGCGTCTTCTGCGCCCTGGGTGTCCTCGGCACCGGGCGCAGCATGTCCCGCCGCATCGCCGCGTACTTCGGCAACATGGACGCCATCCGGCAGGCCGACGCCGCACTGATGCAGGAGGTCGACGGCATAGGCGCGGAGAAGGCCCCGGTCATCGTCGAGCAGGTCGCCTCCCTGGCCCCGGTCATCGACAAGCTGGCCGCGGCCGGGGTCAACATGGAGGAACCCCAGGAGGCCCGGACGGCCGGCAGCGGCCCGCTGGCGAACGCATCCGTCGTCGTCACCGGCAAGATGAGCGGCCCGCTGGCGAACCTGGGCCGCTCCGAGATGAACTCCCTGATCGAGAAGGCCGGAGGCAAGGCGGGCAGCAGCGTCAACTCCAGGACCACCTACCTGGTCTCCGCGCCGTCTCCGACCGGCAAACCGAGCTCCAAGGCCCTCAAGGCCGCGGAACTGGGCGTCACGGTCCTCACACCGGAGGCCTTCGCCGAACTGGTCGCCGACTACCTGGGCTGATCCGCGGCGCGATGCGCGCGATGCCCGCGATGCGCCGCGACCGGGAGGCTGAACCGCCGTCGCCCCTCGCCCCAAGGAGCCTTGTTCTGCGGGCCCTTGTACTAAGGACCCAGCCGGCTGATGTCGGCGACGGTGAGCGGCTGCTCCTGGTGGTCGTGGAGCAGCGGCCGGCCGGTCGCGGCCCCGTCCGTCGCGGCGACGGCATGACAGCCGAAGCGGACCCAGGGATGGCCGGGCAGCGCGTTCAGGACGGCGCGGCCGGTCGCCTGATGAACCGTCAGGATGCGGCTGCCCGGCCGGTGCCGGGTCAAGGCCCGTCCGGGGTGGTCGGCCGGGTGAACGACAGGGCGGCGGGCACCGGTTCGGCCACCTCGGCCCCGAGCCAGTCCAGGGTGGCGCGAACGGTGTCCTGGGCGTCCAGCTGCCTGGTCATCGGCAGGGCGGCGTTCCCGAGGGAGCCCACGGCTTCGTCGAAGGCGCCGACGCACTCCGAGACCGTACGGTGCGTCAGGCCGGGCAGCGGGACGAGCCGTACGCCCCCCGCGGTGACCAGGAGGCCTGGTTCAGGCCGTGGCTGATCCTGCCCGAGGAGACCCGTACGGAACTGCGCGCGGCCCGCGCCGCCTACGCGGGCGCGGCCGGGCTTGCTGCGTGGAGCGCCCCCCTACCTGCTGCTGGCGCTCTGGTGGTGGCCGGCGGCGCCGGTCGCGGCCGGCATCGCGATGGTGGCCCTGCGCCGCGGCCGCGCCGGGATGGACGTCTTCGCCGAACTCGTCGAAACTGTCGTCGACCTGCACGGCGGCGACCTGGCCGCCAGGCCGAACGCGGACACCCCGGACGCGCTCCTCCCGGAAACCGGCGCCCGGCGCCCGCATCACCCGCCGCCCGCGCAAAGGCGCGTGACGTGGTCCCACCCGCCGGGCGCCGGCCCCACGGCCGGATGCCCCTTGCCCGTCTCACCGAGGAAACACACATGAACCGCTCGCCCGAGTCCTTCCAGCTGCTCCCCGGTGCCGGCACGTCGCCGGTGATCCTGCACGTGCCGCACTCCTCGCGCGCGGTACCGGAGGACGTCCGCGGCGGCATCGTGCTGGACGACCAGGAGCTCGAGCGGGAGCTGGACCACATCACGGACTCCCACACCGCCGATATCGCCGCGGCGGCCGCCGCCGGGTCTGCCGTCAGGCCGTGGCAGTTCGTCAACCGGCTGTCCCGTCTCGTCATCGACCCCGAGCGGTTCCCCGACGAGCGCGAGGAGATGCTGGCCGTGGGCATGGGGGCGGTGTACACGCGCACCACCCACCGGGAGCGTCTGCGCCCCGACGGATTCGACGGCCTGCCCCTGATCGACCGCTACTTCCACCCGTACGCGGACGCGATGACGCGGGCCGTGGAGGCCCGGTTGGAGGCCGTCGGACGGGCGGTGATCATCGACGTGCACTCGTACCCGACGGAGCCCCTCCCGTACGAACTGCACGGGGACGGCCGGCGGCCGCCGATCTGCCTGGGCACGGACCCCTTCCACACGCCGGCCGGCCTCCTCGCCGCGGCCGAGGAGGCGTTCGCGGACTTCGGCGGCACGGGTCTCGACAGCCCCTTCGCCGGCACGTACGTACCGCTGGCGTACTACGGGAAGGACAGCCGGGTCGAGGCGCTCATGGTGGAGATCCGCCGGGACGTGTACATGTCCGAGCCGGGCGGGCCCGCCGGCCCCGGCCTGGTCGCACTGGCGGCGGCCCTGGCAGGACTCCTGAGCGGCCTGCTGCCGTAGGCGGCCAGGGCCTGTCTCCCTTGCCTCCGATCACGGGCCTCGCCGGCCCGGCTCCCCTCGGCAGGCAGGCAGGCGGGCCGGCGAGGCAGATGGATCAGGCGGTAAGCGCCGCGAGTTCCGCGTTGGCGCGCTCGGTGACCAGGGCGAGGACGCGGCCGGCGGCGGCCAGGTCCTCGGTGGGTATTCCGCCCCAGACGCGGGCGGAGAGGGGAGCGGACTCGGCGCCGACGGCGGCGATCCGCTCGCGCCCGGCATCCGTGGGGCGCAGGTGCGTGCCGTCCGCGACGAGCAGCTGCTCGGCCAGCAGCTCGTCGAGGCAGGCCCGGATGTCGGCCGGATCTGCCTTGAGGGAGTCGTGGACCTGGGCGACGAGATCGTCCGGCGTCTGCGGGGCGTCGGCCGTGAGGGCCGCGCGCAGGGCGATCTGCTGCTGGAACGTGATGCCGTGCCGGGCCAGGACGTGCTCCAGGACGCCGCGGGCGGCGTAGTGGGCCAGGCCGAGGGCGCGGGCGTCGGCGAGCGGTCCGGTGGTGGTGGCTGCGGTGGTGGTCATGGCGTTGTCCCCTGATTGCTCTCGTCGTTGGGTGCGGGTGGTGCGAGAGGTGCGTTGAGCAGGGTCGTCAGCTCGTCGGTGAACGCGCGTGTCCGCGGGGCGTCGAGGCCGCCGAGCGGCTCCAGCAACTGCTGGAGCAGGTCATGGACCACCGCGATGGCCTGCCGCGTGACGGCCTGGCCCCGCTCGGTGAGGGCGAGCTGTACGGCGCGGGGGTCGCGGGGGTCGCGGGTGCGCTCGATCAGGCCGGCCGACTCCAGGGCGCGCGCCAGCTTCGAGACGTACAGCGCCTCCAGGCCGGTGTGGTCGGCGAGTCGGCGCTGACTCGGCCGCTCGCCGGCGCGCTGCATCCCGTACAGCGACGCGACCATCGAGTACTGCGCGTGGGTGAGGCCCAGGGGGGCCACCGCGCGATCGACCGCGACACGCCACTTGTTGGCGAGCCGCCATACCAAGAAGCCGGGCGTGGAGCCCGGTGAACCCTTGCTCATGGCATATAGAGTACATGGCTACTATGTCCATGGCTACTATTTCCAGGCAGGTGCCGAGAGCGGCCATTTCTCCTGGTCAGCGGCGCCCATTGGGCTTTCCGCCGACAGGATTCGGCCTCCATGGTCGGGAACGCGCCTTGTGTGCGGGGGTGCTGCCGGATTGGATTGCCAAGATCAAGACGCGGGGGAAGCGAATGACACCCATGCTCGACGGCTGCACGCCCTGGCCCCAGGAATACGTCGACCGCTACTGGTCGGCCGGGCACTGGCACGGCAACACGCTGGACAACCTGCTGCGCGGCTGGGCCCTGCAGTACGGACCGCGGACCGCGCTCGTGCACGGCGGCACCCGCATCACGTACGCGGCCCTGAACCGGCGCGCGGACCGCATGGCCGCCGGATTCCGGCTGCGCGGCCTCCGGCCCGGGCAGCGGGTCGTCGTCCAGCTGCCGAACGTACCCGAGTTCGTCACCACCGTGTTCGCTCTGATGCGCGCCGGCGCGGTCCCCGTCCTCTGCCCGGTCTCGTACCGCGCGCCCGAGGTGTCGCACCTCGTGCGGCTCACCCAGGCCGTGGGCTACGTCGGCCCCTCGGCGTACGAGGGCAACGAGGGCAACGAGGGCTACGACCATACGGCGATGGCCGCGGACATCGCCGCCCAAGGCCCCTTCCTGCGCAGGGTGTTCACCCTTGAGGCGCCGGGCACCTCATCCCCGTACGGCGGCCTCACGACCGACGCGGCCGGCTGCCAGTACAGCCCGCTGGGCTCCATCGACGCCGCGCCCGAGCCGCCGCTCGCGCAGAGCGCCGACCAGGTGGCGTTCTTCCTGTGCTCCGGCGGGACAGCCGCGGCGCCCCGGCTCGTTCCGCGCACCCACAACGACTACGCCTACCAGGTGCGGGCCGCCGCCGAGCTGGTGTCCCTCACCGAGAACGACGTGTATCTCGCCGCGCTGCCCGCCGAGTGCGACTTCACCCTCGGCAGCCCCGGTATCGTCGGCACCCTCTCCGTCGGCGGCACCGTCGTCCTGGTCGAGAACCCGGAACCCGCCGCATGCCTCGCGGCCGTCGCACGGGAGCGGGTCACCCTCACGTCGGTGGTGCCCGCCGTCGCGCAGCTCTGGCTCGACGCGCTTCCCGCGGTCCGGGCCGACGTGAGCAGTCTGCGTCTCGTGCAGATCGGCGGCGCCCCCTCGGACCGGCCGACCGCCGCACGCATGGGCGCGGGGTGGGGCTGTCGCCTGCAGCAGGTGTTCGGCATGGCCGAGGGCGTGCTCACCCTCACCCGGCCCGCCGATCCGGACGACACGGTGCTCACCACACAGGGCCGCCCGCTCTCGCCCGACGACGAGATCCGCATCGTCGGCATCGACGGCAAGGACGTACCCGACGGAGACCCCGGCGAACTCCTCGCCCGCGGTCCGCACACTCCCCGCGGCTACTACCGTGCGCCCGACCACAACGCACGCTCTTTCACCCCCGACGGCTACTTCCGCACCGGCGCCTTCGCCCGGCGCACCCCGGACGGCAACCTGGTCGTGACGGGCCGTCTCGAAGACGTCCCGCGGCCATGAGCCGTCACGTCTTGGGTCCCACCTCGAACTCGGGCGGCTCGAGGCCCTCGATGCACCCGGTCTTCGGGGCCGTCGGGGCCGTCGGGGCGTCGAGGAACGAGAGGGTGATCTCCTGTGCGCACGGGGACGCCGCGAAGGAGACGTGGGCCACGGAGGGGATGGTGACGACGGTGGCCCGGCTCAGCGTGCGGGCGACGTACGGTCCGTTGCGCGCCCCGGTCTGGGCGTGAACCCCGCCGACATGACGAGGGTCGGGATGTCACTGCGCGTCACGTCGCGGACGGAGCGGGGTGCGGCGTGGCCCGGTACCCATTCGCTGCACGCCACCGACTCCGTCAGCCCGTACGCCGTCTCGCCGATGACGGGATGGGCGCCGGCCGCGCGCGCCCGCGCGAAGCGTTCCGGATGTCCGCGGGCGAGCTCGTCGAGGGCCGCCGGGACGTCGGCGGCCGGGACGGCGTTGCCGACCAGCAGGTTCACCAGCGCTCCGCCGTCGAGGACGACCTTCACCGGCTTACCGCCGCGCGGCGGTGCGGCGTTGAGCGCCAGGGGCTGGGCTTCCAGCTTGCGCACCTGCTCGGTGAGCGTTGCGGCGAGGTCGGGGCAGCGGCTCTTGCAGGCGGGCTCCGCCTCGCACGCCTCGAAGATGGTGTCCATGATCAGCTCGCGTTCGCGGTTCAGACCGGCCTCGACGAGGAAGGGGATGTCGCCGAACGCGTCACCGCCGGGACCGCCGGCCATGAACACCACGGGGTCCTGGGCGGATTTCGCCGTGGCGGGAATGACCGCGACGGCCAGTCGGATGGTGCGTCCGTCCGGGCGTGCCCGGTTCTCGGGAACCTCGGGGAAGCCGCACCGTGCGTCGTCCAGCGCTTCCACCGGCTCGGACGTCTCGGGACAGGGACCGGGCACGAACCGCGCCGGGGCCGCCGCGGCGTTCACGGCGTTCACGGCGGGCGCTCTGTGGACGTCCCGTGCCGCCGCCACACTGCTCGGGACGGGACCGGTTCCCGCGAGGAAGACCACGGCAGACATGGCAGCCACGGCGCCCGCGCCGCTCACGCCGGTCAAGGTTCCGGCGGACCGCCGCCGATGGCCGCGCGACGCCGGGGCGGACGACCGGACGCGCTTCGGACCGATGCTGTGACGAGCCATGTGACGTTCCTCTGCCGGCATCCACGGCTGCCCGACCGGCATGACCGTCGTGGGGCGGATCGCACGTAAGGGACGATACCGGGGCGCCTCGTACGCGCGCACACGGGCGGCGGAAGGCCTGGTAGGGGCGGGTCCCGGCGGCCTGATGCGGACGGAGCCGGCCGGAGTCGAACCGGCGTCCTCGCGATGTTGGAGACCGCGCGCGTCGACCTCTGCGCTACGACTCCGTCCGCCCGGCACCCTAGGTTGTTTACGTGATACGCAGAGTATATGATGTAAACCTGACCGCTCATCAGGAGGTCCCATGCCTCGCGCAGACCGCACCGGCCGTCCCGGCGGCACGTCCGACCTGTCGGACGTCGCAGACCTGCTGTGGCGTACCGACGCCGCACAGGCCGAGGAACCCCGCCCCCGGCTCAGCGCCGGACGGATCGTGAGGGCGGCGGTCGCCATCGCCGATGCCGAGGGGCTGGACGCGCTGTCGATGCAGCGCGTCGCCTCCGAACTGGGCTGTACCGCGATGGCCCTGTACCGGCACATCCCGGCCAAGGACCAGCTCATCGCGGCGATGGCCGACGCCGTCACCGGCAGCCCGCCCGTACCCTCCTCGCCGGCCACCTCGTGGCGTGCCGAGACCGAGGCATGGGCGCAGGCCCTGTGGGACCTCTACCTCGCCCACCCGTGGATGCTGCGGGCACCCACGCCGAGCGCCCCGGTCGGTCCGAACGAACTGGCCTGGTTCGAGGCGCTCCTGAGCCCCCTTCACCGCTCCGGCCTCGACCGGGAGCGTCTGATTCCGATCGCCACCTTCCTCTCCGGCGCCGTACGCGACCTGGCGCGGGTGGCCACGGAGCTCGATCCCGCGGGCGCCGCCGCCTACGGGCGGATCCTGGCGCGGCGTCTGGACCCCGAGCGGTTCCCCACCCTGTGCTCGCTCGGCGAAGAACAGGGCCTCGACGAAGAGGAGGACGGCGACGTCACTCCGATCGTGCGGCACGGCATGCAGTGCCTGCTCGACGGGATCGAGGCCCGCGTCGCGTCCCACTCCGCACGAAGGAAGGAAGAACGACATGAATGACCTGCGCATACGGCGGCTGACGGGGGTCTGCGGCATCGCCGCCGGGTTACTCGCCGCGATCGGGGTTCCGCTCTACTTCGTGTACTCCGGGGCTCCGCCGGCCTCGAACGTACTGACCAGAATCCTGCTGAACGTCCTGACGTGCGGCGTGCTCCTGGTCTTCCTGACGGGTCTGAGCCACCTCATCCGGAGCGCGGGCACCGGGTTCGAGTGGCTCGCGAGCCTGCTGTTCGGCTCCGGAACCGCCTACGTCACCGTCACCTTGGTCGCGGCCTCAATCGAAGCGGGAACCGTCCTCGAGCACCCCGGAGGGACGCTCGACCCCACCGTCGACGGCACGCTGGCCCACGCGAACATGCTCCTGCACGGGTCGGTCGCCCGCCTCCTCACGGCGATCCTGCTGACGGCCGCGGGGTACGCGATCCTGCGCAGCGGTGTGCTGCCGCGCTGGACCGGACACCTCGCCCACGCTGTCGCGGTGATCAACCTCGCCTTCGTGCCGTCGCTGTTCTACGGGACGGACGCGGGCGCCTTCTACAGCGCCGTCGGCTGGGGCAACACCGCCATGACCGCCGCGCTGATCGTGTACTGGGCCCTGGCTGTCGGCGTCGCGGCCCTGAGGCGCCCGTCCCGCCCCCTCGCGCCCGCCGTCTGACCTCAGGGCACGGGACCCCGGCCAACGTCCTGGCCACCGTGGTCTCCACGCTCCTCGCCACCGAACCGCACTTCCGCTTCGCCTTTGGCGCGGGCAGGCGCGCCACCTGGCGCCAGCCCGCGCAGTCGGCCGGGTCCGCGGCGGCCGAGTACGTGGCGACCTGCGCCCGCGCCGCCTGACCGTTCCGCCGCCCCGGTGGCTCCTCTGCCGGCATACGCCTGACGGGCGGTGGCTTCGAGCGCCATGATCGGCCGATGGACTACTTCACTCTCTTCGCGAAGCCGAGCGCGTACGACGCGGCCTCGGTCGACGCCGCGCTCCGCCGGGCCTGGAACGCGTGCGCCGGGGCGGCGTGCCCGAAGTGCCGTGTGCCGGCGGGGCGATACTGCCGCAACCTGACCGGCGGGGCCTGGTACGTGACGCGCTTCCACCGCCCCCGGCAGGACGCGGCAGACGTCCCCGGGATCCTGGCCCCGGTGGGTGTTCACGGGCTGAGCTGGGCCAAGGGCACGGGCTCGTTCGCCTGGGACGACCGGCACGTCCCCACGGTGTGACCCAACCCGAGGTCACGGGGGCGTCCCCGGGCGAAACCGCCGCAGTCGACACGCCCTGACTCTACAGATGTAGAGTCAGGGCGTGCGGCCGTACAGGGCGCGCGAACCGAAGGGGAGTGGTGTGCCATGCCGAAACGTCACGCAGTGGTGGCCGGGGCCGGAATCGGCGGCCTCACCGCAGCCATCGCACTGCACCGCCGCGGCTGGCACGTCACCGTCTGCGAACGCGCCGCCGAACTCCCCGCCACCGGCGCCGGCATCGGCCTCGCCCCCAACGCCCTGCGCGCCCTCGATCACATCGGCGTCGACGCCGCCCGCGCCGCCGGCAGCGCCCTCCCCACCACGATGGGCGTGCGCCGCTCCGACGGCCAGTGGCTCACGCGCGCCGGGACCGCGGACATGGCCGCCCGTTACGGCATGGCTCCGATCGCCGTCCCCCGGCCGGCCTTCACCGCAGCCCTGGCCGCGGCCCTGCCGCCGGAGGCCCTTCGGTACGGCACCACGGTGACCGGCGTCGACGATGCCACGGGCCGCGCGACCGTGCGTACGGCAGCGGGTCCGAGCCTTCCCGCCGATCTGGTCGTCGCCGCGGACGGCATCCACAGCCCGCTGCGCCGTGCGTACTTCCCCGGCCACCCCGGCCTGCACTACATCGGCGAGACGGCTTGGCGGACCATGGTGGACGCGCCGGATCTCCGGATATCGGCCATGAGCGAGACCTGGGGGAGAGGGGAGCGGTTCGGCGTGACCCCGCTGTCCGACGGCCGGTTCTACCTCTACGCCACCGCGGTCGTCCCGGCCGGCACCCGGTCAGCCGATCCCCACGTCGAACTGCGCCACCGCTTCGGCTCGTGGCACGACCCGATTCCGGCCCTGCTGGACCGAATCGACCGCCTCGACCCCGATGACCTCCTCTGCAACGACCTCTACGACCTGGCCGCCCCGCTCCCACGTCTGCACCACGGCCGGATCGCCTGGCTCGGCGACGCGGCCCACGCCATGGCCCCGAACCTCGGCCAGGGTGGCTGCCAGGCCATCGAGGACGCGGTGGTCCTCGCCCACCTGCTACCCGCCGGGGACGGTGGGGACGACGGGAACGCCCGCGACAGCGCCGACTCCGTTCCGGCCGCCCTCGCCGCGTACAGCGCAGCCCGCCGCGACCGCACGGACGCCGTCCGCGTCCGCGCCCGCCGGATCGGCCGCCTGGGCGCCGCCCGCAATCCGCTCGTGGTGGCGGCCCGCGACTTCGCGGTCCGCGCCACCCCTGACCGTCTGGCGCTGCGCGGGATGGACGACCTCTTCAACGGCTTCCGCATCCCCGGTGAACCTTTCCGGTCACAGCACTAGCGGCGGTGGGCGCCCGGTATCGGCTCCAGGCCGGTGAAGTAGCTCGCGTCCTTGGGGCGCGTGGCGTCGTGGCTGCCGGGGCGCGGCGCCGGCTCCAGGTGGGGTATGTACTTCGAGCAGTGGATGTAGGCCTCTTCGACGCTGAGGTGGACCCACATCTCGGGCGTGCGTCCGGGCGCCACGTCGACCGGCAGGCCGGGATGGAGCGAACGCAGGCCCGTGTCGGTGTAGAGCCGGGCCACCCCGTTGACGTGCAGGCCCACGTGGTGGTGGGTGAAGTCCACGAACAGCATGCCGAGATGGGGGTTCTCCGTCATGTTGCCGGCGCTGGCGAGCACACCGTTCCCGCGGAACTCGGGGTAGGCGAGCGTGTGGTCGTCGATCACGTGGACGAACCCCGGCGGACCCGCCCGGAAACTGGCGTCGCATTCCCCATGGGAGTCGGCGGTGGCAAGGAACACCATTGCCTGGCGGCCGATGAAGTCCCGCATCTCGGACGTGAGGCAGGGGCGCACCTGCTGGTCGTAGAACCGGGCGGCGCGCTCGGCGGTGCCCAGCTGCTGCTGCAGCCGGTGTTCACCTGCTGATCCAAAGGGTGGCGGGGACGAGGTCACGGGGCGTTCTCCTGGCAGGACGGGCGAGCGGGTGCATCAGGGCATGGACAGGACGGGCGTCTCGAACGGGTCGTAGTGGATGCGTTCGGGCAAGGTGCCGCCCAGAGTGAGCGTCTCGTTGGCGGAGGCGACCATCTGGGCCGGGCCGCTGAGGTAGACGTCGTGCTGGTACCACGGTCCGTACTCGGCCAGCACCTCCGGCAGGGACCCCCGGATGCCGGGGATGTACTCGTGGGAGACCGCGCCCCTGATGGTCAGCCAGTGGTGGCGCTGGGCCATCCGGAGCATGTCGTCCACCCCGTACAGCTCGGCGCCGGTGCGGGCACCGAGGAACAGGTCCACCTCGTGGCGCCCGCCTCGACGGGCGACCTCTTCGACGAGCGCACGGATCGGAGCGAGGCCGGTGCCGCCGGCCACGCAGAGCAGTTCGCGGTGGACGGCGGCGTCCAGCACCATGTCGCCCATCGGGGGGCCCAGTTGGACCACGTCGCCCACCGTTGCCCGGTGCACCAGGGCGCCGCTGACCGAGCCGCCGGCGACCGCGCGCACGTGAAAGGTGAGGGTGCCGTCCTCGCGGGGCGCGTTCGCGGGGGAGTAGTAGCGCCAATGCTTCGGCAGCCAGGGCGTCTCGACGCTCACGTACTGTCCGGCGGCGTAGGCGTAGGGCATGTGGGGACGCACGGTGATCTCGGCGATCCCGTTTCCGCGCGACACGCGGTGCACGATCGTGGCGGGCCATACGGCGGGCCGTACCGCCTCGTCCTCCGCGGCCGCGCTGATCATGACCTGGGCGACCACGCCGTACGCCTTGGTCCAGGCGGCGGCGAGGTCCGCGGTCCACGCGGGGCCGGCGTAGCGGGCGAGGGAGGCCAGCAGGCACTCGCCGACGGCCGGGAAGTGCGCACTGAGCGTGCCGAACTTGCGGTGGTCTCGCCCGAGGTGTCCACAGAAGCGGACCAGGCTCTCCGGGTCGTCGACCAGGTCCACGATGCGCAGCAGCGCGCGCAGCAGACGGCCGCGCTGGGCGTCCATTCCCGGCGGGAACATCGGACGGACCTGGGGGTACCGGGCGAAGAGGATGGCGTAGAAGTACACCGTCATGTCCGCGGCGAGTGGCTCCACCACGGCGACGGAGGCGCGTATGAGGCCGATCTCATGGGCCGACAGGGGCGGCTCCACGGCCGCCGGCTCGATGACCTCCGGCTCCACGGCGTAGTCGGGCGGCGTGGGTGTGGGGTCCTCCGGAGAAGGGAGGTGGGACGCGTGGCCTGAGCGGCCTATTCGGAATCTCAAAAGATCAGCGCTCCTCCTCCCTTGTTCGAGATGGCATCTCCGCGGCGGCCAGGAGAGCGGTGACGGGGGCGTCGCAGGTGGTGAGCATGAGTCCTCATGGCGGGGCGGTGGCGCTGAAACGGATCAAGCGGCTCCGGACGCTACATGACCATGTAGGTGACTCAGAAGTAGCCAGGGGGTACGACGGGTACCAGGACGGTTCCCTCTGGACGGGTATTTCCGCTAAGAGGCATTTCGTGGCCGCGTGACCTTCACAGCACCATCACACTCCACGGGCCTGCGCGGCATTGGGGTGGCGTGCCACGGCCGGCTTCGGTGAGCGCCCTGTGCGGTCCGGTGCCAGGCTTGATGGTCGGGACGACGGCCGTCCGCGGGTAGGGAGCGGCGAAGGAGCGGCGAAGGAGCGGTGAAGGAGCGGTGAAGGGCCGGGGCGGGACCGGCGAAGGAGTGTGGCATGGACAAGGCGGCGGGCGCGGTGGGTGCGGCCGGCCTCGTCGTCCCGCTGGGGCGGCTGGGCGCGGCCGATCTGGGCGTCGCGGGCGGGAAGGGCGCAAACCTGGGGGAGCTGGTCCGCGCGGGCTTCGTGGTGCCCGCGGGTTTCGTCGTGACCACAGCGGCGTACCGGCCGCCGGATCTTGCCCGGCTCGGTACCGGCGATCCCGAGGCGGTCCGCGAGGCCGTGGCGAAGACCGATGTGCCGGACGACGTGGCGCAGGCGGTGCGCGACGCCTACCGGGATCTCGGAGGCGGAGCGGTCGCGGTACGTTCGAGCGCCACCGCGGAGGACCTGCCGGAGGCGGCGTTCGCCGGTCAGCAGGACACCTTCCTGGGCGTCATCGGCGAGGCGAACCTCCTCGACGCGATCGTCCGCTGCTGGGCCTCGCTGTGGACCGACCGCGCGGTCGACTACCGCGCCGGCCTCGGCATCGACCACGCCCGGGTGAGGATGGCGGTCGTCGTGCAGCGCATGGTTGCGGCCGAGTTCGCGGGAGTGGCCCTCACCAGCGATCCCGTCACCGGTGACCCGCATGCGCTGGTCATCGACGCGAGTCCGGGGCTCGGTGAGGCGGTGGTCTCCGGGCTGGTCTCCCCGGAACACATCGTGGTCGACACCCGGAGCTCGAGGGTGGTCGGTCACAGCGCCGGACACCACGAAGTCCTCGTCCGCGCCCGCCCCGGCGGCGGCACCGAGCAGGTCGCCGGGCCCCCGGCCGGCGCCGCTCTGCCCGCGTCGGCGGTGCGGCAGCTCATCGGCGTCGCCAGGGACGTCGAGCAGCACTTCGGCCGGCCACAGGACATCGAATGGGCGTGGGCCGGGGGGAAGCTGTACGTCCTCCAGGCCCGCCCGATCACGGCCCTGCCCACCCTGGCCGCCCCGCCCGCGCGGACGCGGCTGCCAGCCCGGACGCGACTGCCCGCCCGCTTCCAGCGGATGACGAGTGCGATGCTCAGCGAAGTCCTGCCGGTCCGCCCCTACCCGATCGACATCTCGGCGTGGGTGGCCCCGCTGCTCGGGCTGCTGGGGAACGCGGTGGTCAAAGGGACCGGTATCGCGCTTCCACCGCCGTCCCGGATGTTCGTCGAGGACCGTGGTGTGGTGGTCCGTGTGGCGGTTCCGCTGCCCAGGCCCACCCGGCAGTTCTTGACGGCGCCGGTCCGCCTCGTCCGAGGAGCCCGCCGCCACGACCCGGCCCGCTGGGCGTCCGATCCGCTCATCGGGGCCATGCGCAGACGCGCGGAGGAACTCCGCGTACCGGACATCGTCGGCTCTTCCTGGCCGGAACTCACGGCCCTGCTCAAGGAAGGGCCCCGGATCGCCGCGGCGTTGCTGGAACTGCGGCTGCGCTACTTCCCCCGCACCGTGCTGGCGCTCGCGGGGCTGTACGTCACGCTGTCCGCGCTGCGGAGGCGCCCGCTCATGGGCGCGCTGCTATCGGGTGTGGACACCCTGACGGCCGACGCGAACCGTTCGCTCGAGGACCTGGCGGCCGCGATCCGGGCCGACACGGGGCTCTCGGAGGCCTTCGCCCGGGGCACCGCCGACGAGCTGTACGAGGCGCTGCACACCGGCATGCGGGAGTCGAGCCCCGGCTTCGTGGCCGACTTCGAAGGCTTTCTCGACCAGTACGGACACCGGGACACGGCGACCCCGCTGCTGCTCACGCCGGGCACCTGGCGCGACCGGCCGG
Organism: Streptomyces sp. cmx-11-4; assembly: GCA_049998195.1. Lineage (GTDB taxonomy): Bacteria > Actinomycetota > Actinomycetes > Streptomycetales > Streptomycetaceae > Streptomyces. The sequence goes on along the minus strand of JAEBET010000003.1, from coordinate 153,205 downwards.
ACATCGTCCTGAGCCTGCTGAAGGGCCTCGCCTCCCAGGGCCCGCCACCGGCCGGCCCGCACCCCGGCGAGCAGGCCGAACACGACCTGTTCCGCCATCCCCTGCTCCGCCGGGGGCCGGCACAGATCCGTTCGGCGGTCCGTGCGCTGCTGCGGCAGGCGCGCTGGTTCCAGCAGATCCGCGACGACACGCGGTTCCTGGCGATGCTGCCGCTGCCGACGATGCGGCAGGCACTGCTGGAGATGGGCCGCAGGCTCGTCGCGGCCGGGGTGCTCGACGCCCCGGAGGACGTCTTCCACCTGCGCCGCGACGAACTCGACACCATCGGCCCCTGGCCGCTCGCGCCCGAACTCGCCAACGGGCTGCGCGAGCTCACCTCCCGCCGCAAGGCCGCGCGCGCCGCCCTCGCCCGGACACCGTTCGTCCCGCTCGCCCCGGCACAGTCGCTCGGCGCGACACGCGGGGGCGACGATGTGCTGTTGTACGGAGTACCGGGTAGCGCCGGTGCCGCGGAGGGGCCGGTCCGCGTGATCCACGGCCCGGACGGATTCGCCGCTCTCCGCAATGGTGACGTCCTGGTCGCCCCCTACACGAGTCCCGCCTGGACCCCGCTCTTCCGCCGGGCGGCCGCCGTCGTCACCGACACGGGCGGCGTGGCCTCCCATGCCGCGATCGTCGCCCGCGAGTACGGCATCCCCGCGGTCATGGCCACCGCCGACGCGACCACGCGACTGGCCGACGGCCAGCGGGTCCGCGTGGACGGCGACCACGGACTGGTCCTGCGATCGGGCCGGCCCTGGCCGAGCCCTCCGTAAATGGCTGGCGGAGGCATCCGGATAGGGCGGATGATGCGCAGCGTCCGGGGCCGTGCGAGCCCTCTCCACCCGCCTGAGAGGGAGTTGCGATGACCGGTGCAGCCTCAGAGCCGTCCGGGCCGTCCGGGCGCCGGCCTGAAGTGCGCGTGGCGGCCGGGGTGCTGCGCGGCAGCCGGGAGGCGGAGGTGGCGGTCTTCCGCGGGATCCCCTTCGCCGAGCCTCCGGTCGACGCCTTGCGATTCGCCGCGCCACGGCCGGTGCGGGACTGGAGCGGGGTACGGGAGGCCGTGTCGTACGGTCCGCCGCCCCCGCAGGCCGGTGTGTTCGGCATGGACGCGCTGTCTCCGGACGCGGCGGGCGACGACTGGCTGACGGTCAACGTCTGGTCCCCGGAGCCCGTCGCGGGCGCGGGATGGCCCGTCATGGTGTGGATCCAGGGCGGCGCGTACCTGTTCGGCACGTCCGGACTCCCCGAGTACGACGGTGGCCGGCTCGCGCGGGAGGGCGGCGTCGTGGTGGTGACGTTCAACTACCGTGTGGGCTTCGAAGGCTTCGGGCAGATCGAGGGGGCTCCCGCCAACCGAGGACTGCTCGACCAGGTCGCCGCTCTCGAGTGGGTGCGCGACAACATCCGGGCCTTCGGCGGCGATCCTGATCGCGTCACGGTCTTCGGTCAGTCGGCGGGTGGCGGATCCGTCGCCGCGCTGCTGGCGGTGGACGGTGCCGCCGGGCTCTTGCGCCGAGCCGTCGTGCAGAGCGCACAGGGCACGTTCTTCTCGCCGGAGCTCGCCTCGGACATCAGCGTCGCCTGCGCCGCCGAGCTGGGACTGCGGCCCACGGTGGCCGACCTGTCCGGCGTCGCCCCGCGTCTGCTGCCCGCCGCCGGTGACGCGGTGGCCGCCAAGATGGACCGGTGGGCGGAGCGCTGGGGCCGGCCGGCGCACAGGACGATCCCCTTCTCGCCCGTCATCGACGGCGATGTCCTCGCCGTCACACCGTGGCAGGCCCTGACGGACGGCGCCGGCCGCGGTGTCGAACTCCTCGTCGGCCACACCCGTGAGGAGCAGCGTCTGTTCACCGCGCTGAACGGGCTGCTCGGCGAGGTGAGCGAGGAACAGGCGGCCGCCGCCCTCCACGTCTTCGCTCCCGGTCCGGACGGGGCGCGCCGCTACCGCGACGCCTTTCCGGCGGCGGGTCCTGACGAGCTGTACGAACTGGTCCACTCCGACTGGCTGTTCCGCATGCCGACGCTCCACCTCGCCGAGGCCCAGACGGCCGCCGGCGGCCGGGTCCACGTCTACGAACTGACCTGGCCCGCCCCCGCCATGGGCGGCGCCTTCGGCGCCTGCCACGGCCTCGACGTGCCCCTCGTGTTCGGGAACCTGGACCGCGGCCAGCCCGCCATGCTGATCGGTGAGGAGCCTTCCGCGGTGGCGGAGGCGGCGGCCCTGTCCACCCGCATGCGCGCGGCCTGGACGTCGTTCGCCGCGGACGGCGACCCCGGCTGGCCCGCGTACGACACCGGCCGGCGCCTCGTTCAGCTCTTCGGCACCCGGCCGGGTGTCACCGCCTCTCCGGAAGACGCCTCCCGCCTGATCTGGCAGGACCACACCTTCGGCGCGCTGCCGCTGATCAGCGGGTAGCGGGTCCCCGGCTTGATCAGGCGGCAGGCGACTGCGCCGTCGGCGCGGGCGAGATCTGCCGCATGAGGCTGATCATGTCCGGAGCGACCCACTCCTCGGCGATCCTGTCGCCCTCGAAGCGGTAGATCTCGACGCTCCGGAAGCTGACCGGCCGGTCCGTGGCCGCGATCCCCTGGAAGTCGCCCCGGTGCGTTCCGCGGAAGCGGACCCGCACGGCCACCTTGTCGTCGACGCCGAACATGTCCTCGACCTGGATCTCCAGGTCGGGGAATCCGTCCAGCATGCCCTGAGCCCCCAGCCGCCAGATCTCCCGGCCGTACAGCGGGTCCGGCACCCCCGGGAGGTTGGCGATGAAATCCTCCGTCAGCATGTCGACACACGCGTCGAGATCGCCGCTGCTCAGGGTCCGGTAGGCCGTGTGCAGCAGGGCCAGGTTCTTTTCCACGGTGGTGTCCATGTCCGTGTCCTCTCCAGGGGGCGTCCGTACGTTCCCGGCAGCGCGGTGATCGCTCCATCCGTACGCTGCTCAGTAGAAACCCTGCCGCCGCGTCAAGGTCAACAAGGCGAGGTGCTGGAGCCGGGTGCGCGTCGCGGCGCGCCTCGACTTGATAGGCAAGTGTTCATTTGCCTATCCTGAGGTCGTGCCCGACGACGTTTTCAAAGCTCTGGCCGACCCCACGCGCCGCGTCATCCTCGACGAGCTCGCGGAGAGGTCCGGACAGACGCTGTTCGAGATCTGTTCGCGACTGAGCGTGAAGCACCAGCTCGGCATCTCGCGCCAGGGGGTCTCGCAGCACCTCGCCGTGCTGGAGGCCGCCGGGCTCGTCGAGACCCGGCGGGAGGGGCGCTACAAGTTCCACGACCTGAACACGGCCCCGCTGCGGCAGATCGCCGAGCGATGGCCCGTGCCCGACACCCCCGAACCGGAGGAGAGCTCCCCGTGAAGATCCATCTGACCAGTGTTTTCGTTGACGACCAGGCCAAGGCCCTGCACTTCTACACCGAGGTCCTCGGCTTCGTGAAGAAGCACGACGTCCCGGTGGGGGAGAAGGACCGGTGGCTGACCGTCGTCTCGCCCGACGAGCCCGGCGGCACCGAACTCCTCCTGGAGCCCACCGGCCACCCGGCCGCGAAGACCTACCGCGACACGCTCGTCCAGGACGGGATCCCGCTCGCCCAGTTCGCCGTCGACGACGTGAAGGCGGAGTACGAGCGCCTGCGCGGCCTCGGCGTCCGCTTCACCCAGGAGCCCCTGGAGATGGGCCCCGTCACCACCGCCGTCTTCGACGACACCTGCGGCAACCTCATCCAGATCGCGACCCAGCCGCAGTAGGCGGCGCGGCGCGCGTCCGGTGCGGTGGACCCCGTGCGGCGCGGCGGCGGCGTCGACGTCAGGCGGGCGGCTGTTCGTCCCACCGTGCGACGACGCGGGCCGCCTGCCGCTTCAGGGAGTCGACCAGGTCCTGCGCGCTGCGAGCGGTCGTGGAACGCAGGACGGCGACACTGATCTCGCGGGCCAGGGGCGGTCCCTCCAGCGGCCGCACGGCGAGGTCGGCGCGCGGCGCCCCCAGCGCCAGGCGCGGGACCAGCGAGACTCCCGTACCGGCCGCCACGAAGCCCTGCACGACGCCGTAGTCGTCGGTGCGCATCACATGCACCGGCTCGAACCCGTGCTGCGCGCAGGCCCAGGACAGCAGACGGTCGCACGGGTCACGGGGATCGGCGGCCCCCACCCAGCTGTCCTCCCGCAGCTCCTCCAGCGGCACCCGCTCCAGGGCGGCGCACCGGTGGTCCTGCGGGAGGACCAGCAGCAGCGGATCGGTCAGGAGGGGGTGCACCTCGAACTCGTCCTCAAGGTCGAGCCGGTCGCCCGGCTGGGAGAAGACCAGCGCGGCGTGCAGTTCCCGCGACCGCAGCCCGTTCAGCAGGACGGGCAGCTCGCCCTCCACCAGGGAGACGTGGACGCCCTGCTCGTGCAGGGACCGCACCGCGCCGGGCAGGAGGAGCGCGCCGGCGGTGGGGAAGGTTCCGATGTGCAGGGCGCGCGTCCCGCGAGCCGCCTGGTCGCGGACCTCCCGCTCGGCCAGGCGCAGCCGGGACAGCACCGCCTCGGCGTGCGGCAGCAGCGTCTCGCCGAGCTCGGTGAGCGTGGCGCCCCGCGGGCCCCGGTGCACCAGCGCGGCGTCGAAGTGCCGCTCAAGCACGGTCAGATGGTGCGTGACCGTCGGCTGTGCGTAATGGAGCGCCCGGGCCGCACCGGCGAGGGAACCCTCATGGGCGATGGCTCGCAGGACCTGAAGGTGACGGATCTCAAGCATATAGACAGAGTATGGAGATCCATAGGTGAATGCAGCATTCCTCTAGCCCTTGGAGGCCACCACACTGAGCGACGTGAACAGCCACCTCGCCCTTGCACCCCCTTCCCGCCCGACCGGGACGCGCCAGGACCGCGCGCCCTACGCCGAGGCGCTGCGCGCCCACGCCGACCGCGCCTGGCTGCGGCTCAACGTGCCCGGCCACGCCGCCGAGGGCGAGAGCCCCCTGGTGGAAACCTTCGGATCCGACCTGCTCCGGCTGGACTTCCCGCCGCTCCTCGACGGGCTCGACCTCGGCACGGACACGCCGATGGACCAGGCCGCAGAGCTGGCGGCCGAGGCCTGGGGCGCCCGGCGCACCTGGTTCCTCACCAACGGGGCCTCCCAGGGCAACCAGATCGCCTCCCTGATCGCACCGATGCTCGGGCGCACCCTCGTCGTGCAGCGCAGCGTGCACTCCAGCGTGATCGACGGCCTGGTGCTCTCCGGTCTGAAGGCCGCGTTCGTGCAGCCCTCCCTCGACACCGAACAGGGCATCGCGCACGGCGTCACGGCGGCAGCCGTCGCCGACGCGGTCAAAGGACATCCCGACGCGGCGGCCGTGTACGTGGTCTCACCCAGCTACTTCGGTGCCGTCGCCGACATCCGGGCCATCGCCGACACGGCGCACGCGCACGGGCTCCCGCTGATCGTGGACGAGGCCTGGGGGTCCCACTTCGGCTTCCACCCCGGCCTGCCCTCCGGGGCCCTGGCCCTGGGCGCCGACCTGGTGACCTCCAGCACGCACAAACTGGGCGGCAGCCTCACGCAGTCCGCGATGCTGCACCTGGGCCACGGGCCCTTCGCCGACCAGTTGGAGCCGCTGGTCGACCGCGCCTACCGGCTCGTGCAGTCCACCAGCGCGAGCGCGCTGCTGCTCGCCTCCCTCGACATCGCCCGCAGGGGCCTGGCGTGCGGGCAGGGCAGCATCGGGGCTTCCCTCGAAGCAGCGGACACGCTACGCGGCGTACTGCGTCGCCTGGGCCGGTACGGAGTGGTCAGCGACGGCTTCGGACGGTTCCCGGACATCGTGGCCGCCGACCCCCTGCGCGTCGCCATCGACACCAGAACCGGAGGGGTCAGCGGCCACGAAGCCAGTCTCCGCCTCTTCCGCGACCACCAGATCATGGTCGAGGTGGCCACCGATTCGGCCGTCGTCGCGGTCGTCGGCGCGGGCAGCGCTCCGGACACGGACCGGTTCATCGAGGCGCTGCACACCCTCCCGCGCCCTCTCGCCGCGGGAACCGACGGCAACCCGCGGCTCTCGCTCCCGGCCCCCGGCGAGGCGGTGCTCACCCCGCGCGAGGCGTTCATGAGCACCGGCCGGGTCGTGCACGCGGCCGAGGCCGTGGGCCGGGTATCGGCGGACACGCTGGCCGCTTACCCGCCGGGCATACCCAACGTGCTGCCCGGAGAGGTCATCACGACCGAGACGGTGCGCTTCCTCCAGCTCACCGCAGCCGCACCCAACGGCCACGTACGGGGCGCCGTCGACCCGGCCGTCGCGCATCTGCGCGTGGTCGACGCCTGATCGAGCCGGCGTCTCCGCCCGCTCGCTCCCCTTACGGGCTCTTCCCTTGCTGCCCCGTTGGTCCCACCGTTCCGAACCGTTCCGGACCAGTCCGAACCATTCCGTCGAAGGAGCGGCCCGGAGGAGGCTCGGAGCGGGACCGTCGCAGGAGCCCCGTACTCGTCCGTGTGCCGCACGCAAAGTGGCAGGGGCCGTCGCCCGGGGGCAGCGTGGGGCGCAGCATGGTTCCCCTTCCCGACAGTCCATGAGGTCCGGCCTTGACGCAGACTTCAGCCGTGGCTCCGCCACCCCCGGACGCGAAGCCCCGTACCGGCAGCCGTCGGGACGTCACCCGCGATCTGCGCCTGCTGGGCGGCATCGCCGCCGTGTACACGCTCATCCAGCTGGTGGCCGTGCTGCCCGGAGCCGGGCTCGGCTGGGACGAGAGCGTGTACGTCAGCCAGGTCAGTGGACATGCCCCGGCCGCCTTCTTCAGCGCTCCCCGGGCCCGGGGCATCACCTTCCTCGTCGCGCCCGTCGCCGGGCTGACCTCGTCGGTCGTGGTGCTCCGCGTCTACCTCGCCCTGCTGTCCGGAGCGGGGCTCCTGGTATCGCTGTGGGTGTGGCGGCGGCTGCTCCCCACGGGCACGCTCGCTCTCGCCGGCGCGTTGTTCGCCGGGTTGTGGGTGAGCGTGTTGTACGGCCCTCAGGCGATGCCCAATCTGTGGGTCGCCTACGCGGCGTTGATCACGGTCGGCTGCTTCCTGAGGGCCGCACGAGACCACAGCGACCGCGCCGCGCTCGCCGGGCTCGGCATGGGCATGCTGCTCGCCGCGCTCATGCGGCCCTCCGATGCCCTCTGGCTCGCCCTGCCCCTGGCAGCCGCCGCGCTGGCCGTCAGGTCATTGCGCAGGCCGCTCCTGCTGCTGGTGCTCGCGGCGGGCGCGGCCGTCGGTGGCGCCGAATGGGTGGTCGAGGCGTACGTGCGGTACGGCGGGCTCCTTCCCAGGCTGAGGCGTGCCAGCGAGATCCAGGGACACCTGGGCTGGCACCCCGCTTTCGGCGATCACGTGCGGGCGTTGCAAGGGCTGACGCTGTGCCGCCCCTGCAACGTGCCCTTGCGGTACCCGGTCGCCGCCGTCTGGTGGTTCGCGCTGCCCGTGCTCGCCGCCGGCGGGGTCCACGTCGCGATCCGCACGCGGCAGGCGGCCGCGGTCGCGGTCCCGGCGCTGGCCGGGGTGTCCATGGCGGTGCCCTACCTGCTGCTGATCGGGTACGCCGCCCCGCGCTTCCTGCTGCCCGCCTACGGGCTGCTCGCCCTTCCGACAGCGGTGTGCCTGATGCGGCTCGCCGCCCTCGCGCGGCCGCGCCGGGTGCTGTCCGCCGCCCTCGCCCTGGCCGTGGCCGCTCACCTGACGGTGCAGTTCCTCGTCCTCGACGGCGTGACGGACCGGGGCCGCGCGACCCATGCGGCGTTCGGTCACCTGGTCGCGGACCTGCGCCGTCAGGGCGTACGCCCGCCGTGCGTGGTGAGCGGGGAGGAAGCGGTCAGGATCGCGTTCCGCGCGGGTTGCTCGTCCCGTCAGGTCGGCGGGCACGACGGCAGCATCACGCAGGCGGAGCTGGCGGCCTCCGCCCACGGTCGGCCCGTGGCCGTCATCGTACGAGGGGACGCCGCGCCCCCGGCCTACGCCAAGGGCTGGCGGCGCCATGTGCTCCCCGGTCTGCCGGGCATCCCGGACCTGCGGGCGTACCTGGGGCCGGCGGTGGGGGTGCGAAGGCCCCCGGGCTCCCTCCCGTCCGAGGCGGCTCCCGGAGGGGTGCTCTAGTCCGTGAGCCGCTCCACCACCCGGCGGGCGGCCTCCCGCTCGGCGGCCGGTGGTGACAGTTCGTCCAGCGTGTCGAGGTCGGTGTCCTCTTCGAGTTCCTTCTCCCACGCCGCGGCGAGCCGCTCCTGCTCCGCGCGCGCCTTGCTGCCCAGAGCCTCCCGGTGGGCCGGATCGAGAGCCGCCAGAAAGCGTTCAACCACGTCCGAAGACATCGGTACTCCTTGTCGCTGGTGAGAGGGGCGGGTACGCGACGGCGCCGTGTCCAGCATGCGAAGCGCCGCCCGGTCCGGAGCTCAGGCACGGCCAGGGACTGACCCGAACGGGCGCGCCGGCCGGTCGAAGGGTCAGGCTGCCTGGCGTGAGCCGGTGCGTGAGGCGCTGCGTGAGCCGCCGCGGGGGCCGGCGCCGCTGCCGGTGACCGCGGCGCGGAGTTCGTCGCGCGTCATTTTCCGGCAGCCGCGCGCCACAGCCCCGGCAGACCGCCGCGCGACGGCAGGTACGGCAGGTAGGGGCTCGCGTCGCACCCCTGTCCCGCCGCGAGGCGACCCATGGCGTCAGCCCGCCTCGCTGTGAGCTTCGGGCCGGGTCGCCGGATAGCCTCCGACGGCCTGCCGATAGGCCACGTGGCCGCCCAGGGCTCCGGTGGCGGCGACCGCCATCAGCCCGGCCCATGACCACAGCCTGCCCTTCAGGGGGCGCCCGCGCAGGCGGGCCGTCAGCGACACCGTGTAGCAGCCGACCGCGACCACGTTCGTCACGGCGTGGACCAAGCCGACCCGGGCCTGCTCGGGTGGCAGGTCCGCCCAGTCGACCCAGCCGGCGACCGCGGCCGGAGCCACCCCCACCAGTCCGACGGCGGTCAGGGTCGTGGCCGCCGGCCGCGACCCCGGTACGGCGTCCACGACCGCGGCCGAAAGCCAGCACCCGACCGGCACCTGCACCAGCACGGGATGGAGGGGATGGCCCAGCGGCCGGCCCCGCAGCAGAACGCGGGCGTCACCCAACGGGAGCGACCGGATCGCCCGCTGGAGAACGCGGATGGCCGGATCGGCCACCGTGCTCCGTTCGATCCGGCCCAGGGTCGTCAGCCACCACGCCGATGTGGCGTCCAGGACCGGGGTGACCTGCGTGGGAGTGTCGAGAGCGTTTGCGTTCATGCATGGCGCCTACCCGGCATCGGCTTCCGTCCCACGCCGCTGTCGGCCGAATGGTCCCGTGGCCGCGGTCGCGGTCGCCGCCCGCTCACCGGCCGCCGGACATCCGGACGAGGCCACGCCCAGCGTGCGCGGCGGGAGTGCGGCGATCGGACGGATGGACCGAGTAGGCGGTCCGGGTCCGGGTAGCCGCCCCTTACGAAGAGCCACCGGGCCCGGCTCCACCGAGCACGAGGCGCGGGCGAACGGGAGGTAGGAATGCCGGCCACCGCTGCCGCGACCACGGACACGATCCCGCCCGGACGGTTCGTTCCACCCGGCGCCTACCGGCCGCAGGCGGACACCGGACTGCCGGCCGACGCGTTCGGGCGCGAGGAACTGGAACCGGGCACCGACGTGCTGGACAGCGACACCGGGACGGGCGCGCTCGCGCTCCTTGCCGCCTCGCGGGGAGCCCGCGTCACCGCGGGCGACGTCTCCTGGGGAAGGGCCGGCCTGTCGGCGGAGGTGACGCAACGGGCCTCGGTTGCCTGGGGGATCCCCTGGCGGCCGGCCCTGTGCGCCCGGAGGGCCCGGCTCGAGCAGCACGGCATCGTCGACGAGGGCGAGACGCGGGAGGAACTGGTGATCGTCCGTGCCGAATCCCGCTAGCGGCGCCCGGGGACCCGCAGCCGAGCCGTCCGCCTGCGCGGCCGCCCGGCGCGTGGCCGTGGAGCCGGAGGGTCCCGTCCTGGTCGAGGGCCCGGTGGAGGTCGTCCTGGACGACGGGACGGTGGCCCGTTCCGACCGCTTCATGGTCGCCCTGTGCACCTGCCGCCGCAGCCGCGCCTACCCCTGGTGCGACACCAGCCACCGCCCCCGCGCACAGCCCGCCCCCGGGGACAGGAGGTCCCGATAAGGCCGCCGTCCCGGCCCTCTCCTGCGCACCGGTCTTCCGCCCACCGGCGCCGCCGGTGCCCGGCGCCGTCCTGCGTCCCAGGCCCGGGCAGACCCGCCGGCACGGCCCGTAGCCGACCGTACCGCCGAGGCCCCGGCCGTGGGCCGGGCGACCGGGACCCTGATGGCGCTGCTGCCCTGCGACAGCGGCAAGCGCCCCGCGCCCGCCGCCTGCTCGAACAGCTGAGGCCCCTGGGCGGCGGTTGACCGGCCGTCGCCCCACGGGCATCTCCACGTCGGCCCGGACGTGTCATGCTCAAAAGATGACGGGCGATCCCGCACTCGCCGACGGCTTGGTCGGCCCCGAGGTGCTTGCCCTCGCCAGGGTCGTGGCCAGACTGCGCGCCGAGCTGGAGGACCTGGAGGGAGCGGCCTCGACGGCGTCGGTCCTGGAGCGGGCCAAGGGTGTGCTGATGGCCGGGGAGAACGTCTCCGCGGAGACGGCCGGCCGGCTGCTGAACGAACGCGCCGCCCGGGGCGAGCGGACCTTGCTGGAGGAGTGCTGGTACACCCTGGGGACCGTCGGCGTGGCCGCTGAACCGGGCTCCGCGGGCGCTCGTACCGACCTGTCGCCCGAGCCGTCCGCCTCACCCTTCAGCACGGCCCGGTACGTCCTCGGCACCAAGCGGGCAGACGAGGGCCCGGGAGGGCCCCTTGCCCAGCTCGCCGAGGGCCTGACCAGGACCGATACCCCGGATGACGTGGCGGCGCTGCTCGTGGCCGCGCTCGCGGAACCGGGCCGCGTCGACGCCGTCATGATCTACACCGAGGCGGTCGCCGGGAGTCTGGAACTGGCGGGACACGCCGGGGTCACCCAGGCCCTGGCCGAGCAGTGGTGCCACATCCCGCCGCTCAGCGGAGTCGCCGCGCTGGACGCCGTCGCCGGACGGGAGGCGCTGTGGCTGGAGGATCCGCGGCAGGACGCCACCCGGTACCTGCTCATCGGGGACCCACCCGGACGATGGCCGTCGCGTGCCTGGCTCCCGGTGCCCGGCGACGAGCCCGTCGCCACGGTCGTCGGATTCTTCCGTACCCATCGAGGCCCTTTCGACGCGGCGACGAGGAAGCTGCTGCGCCGGGCCGTCAGGCTGTGCGCGGGCGCCCTGCGGGTGAAGGGCGTGGCCCGGGCTCCCGAATCGGTCCAGGAGCACGTGGGAGCGGTGCAGCGGATCTTCGACGCGCTCTCCGGACCCGCGACCCTGCTCACCCCCCTCCGTGCGGAAACGGGGGAGGTGGAGGACTTCCGGATCGACGCCGCAGCTCCCCAGTCGCTCGACGTGGCCGGACGACGCGGCAAGGAGCTGGTCGGCCGGTCGATCCTGGAGACCTATCCGACCGTGGCGGGCACCGCGCTGTGGGACGGCTACCTGGACACGCTGACGACCGGGGCGGTGTACGAGGGGAAGCCCTTCGTGTACGAGGAGGTGACCGGCGGCGCCCCGCAGCTTTCCACGTATTCCGTACGGGCATCCAGGCTGGGCGACCGCCTGATCGTCTCCTGGGTCCGCCACGACACCGACGAGCGGGAGAGCCGCCGGCTGGCCGACATGCAGCGGCTGGGCAACCTCGGCTCCGCCGGATGGAATCTGGTGACGGACACCATCGTGTGGTCCGAGCAGGTGTACGCCGTCTTCGACCGCGATCCCGCTCTCGGCCCGATGAGGCTGGAGGAGCTGCCGCAGCACGTCCTCCCCGAAGACCTTCCGAAGCTCGGTGTGGCGGTGCGGGGGCTGCTGGAGGACGGCAAGGCCCTGGACCAGGGATTCCGCATCACGACGGCGGAGGGGCTCCGGCACGTGCGCATCGTCGCCGAAGCCCAGACCGACGCGGACGGCACCCCGGTGGAAGTGCACGGCTTCTTCCAGGACGTGACCGCCCTGCGGGACGCCGAACTCGCCCTGCTCGCGAGTGAACGCGCCGTCCTCGTGCAGAGCGGCATGCTCCAGGCCGAGCGCACCCTCGCCGCCCGGCTCCAGCACACCCTCCTGCCCACGCCCCAGCAGTTCCTGGAACTGGCCGGCCTCCGCGTCGATGTCGCCTACCTGCCCGCCGACAGGGGTCTCAACGTGGGCGGCGACTGGTACAGCGCCATCGAACTCCCGGACGACAGCGCCCTGTTCGTCGTCGGAGACGTGGCCGGTCACGGGCTGGCGGCTGTCGGGACCATGGCCCAGCTGCGGTTCACCGCCAAGGGCATGGCCGTCACCGGCTCGGCCCTGCCGGACGTCCTGGGCCGGCTCAACCGGCTCCTGTTGCACACCGACCGGGATTCCGGCGGAACGACCGCGACCATGGTGATGGGCCGGTACGGTCCCCGGGACCGCCGCCTGACGTGGGTGAGGGCGGGGCACCTGCCTCCGCTGCTGATCCGGGGCAGGGAGGCGAGGTACCTCCAGCAGCCCGAGGGCAACCTGCTCGGCGCCGACTACGACTCGGCCTACGCCCAGGCCGACTTGCGCCTCCAGCCCGGCGACCATCTCCTCCTCTACACCGACGGCCTGGTCGAGGTGCCGGGGGAGGACATCGAATCGGGCCTCGCCGGGCTCGCCGTCACGGCCCGACGGCTGATCGAGGAAGGCCGGGGGGACTTCCTCGCGCGCACCCTGGCCGCCCGCAGGCCGGGGCGCCGCGACGACATCTGCGTCGTGCACATCCACCTCCCGGGCGACCCTCGTCGCTGAACCGCGGTCGCCCGTAGCCCGTCGGACGGCGGAGATTCGGCCGGGTGAGAGCGGGCAGGCGCGGGAGGAGAAGGCCATCTGCGAAAGGCCGGGTTCACCATGACGAAGAACGCGTACGCGCCCACGGGCGAGCGCAGGCAGACGTTCCCCGGCGATCCGCACACGCCGAGGCCGGTCCCGAGGCCCGTTCCCGGACCGGAGCCGGTGCCGGAACCCCCGCCGTCACCTCCACGCCGGTAGTGCCGGCGCCCCCCGTTCCCGACCCCAGAGGACTGCCATGGGTACCGCTCCCAACGATCCCGTTCCGCCCAGTCCCACCCCTGCGCCGGGCCCCGGGCCCGGTCCGCAGCCGGGACCGGTGCCGGGTCCCGTCCCGCCGCCGGGCGGGCCCGACCCCGTGCCCCCGGCCCCGCCGCAGCCCGAGCCCGATCCCCGGCCGGCACCTGCCCCACAGCCCGATCCGCACCCGCAGCCGGGCCCCCTGCCCGGGCCCGTCCCGGCACCGGAGCCCGTCACCTGACGCGGGACGTGGGACCGGTTGGCGGCCGGTCAGCCGTTGAGCGAGGTCATCAGCTCGGGGGCGTACCGGTCGCCGGAGGCCACGCCGTGCGGGGCCACGGCGTCGATGGCGGCCAGGTCCGCGTCGCTGATCGTCACGGCGGTGGCGGCGATGTTCTCCTCCAGGTAGCGGCGGCGCTTGGTGCCCGGGATGGGTACCGCGCCCTGCCGGAGGGTCCAGGCCAGCGCGAGCTGCGAGGGCGTGACGCCCTTCTCCGCGGCGAGGCGGCGCACCTGGTCGACGACGGCCAGGTTGCGGTGGAAGTTCTCGCCCTGGAAGCGGGGGTCGGTGCGGCGGAAGTCGTCGGCGGCGAAGTCGTCCGGGCTGGTGATGGCCCCGGAGAGGAACCCCCGGCCGAGCGGGGAGTAGGCGACGAGCCCGATTCCGAGCTCGCGCAGGGTGTCGAGGACGCCGTCGTGCTCGATGCCGCGCTCGAAGAGGCTGTACTCGGTCTGCACGGCGGCCAGCGGGTGGACGGCGTGCGCACGGGCGATGGTGGAAGGCGCGACCTCGCACAGTCCGATGTGGCGGACCTTGCCGGCGGCGACGAGCTCGGCCAGGGCGCCCACGCTCTCCTCGACGGGCACGTCCGGGTCGATCCGGTGCAGGTAGTAGAGGTCGACGTGGTCCGTGCCCAGGTGGCGCAGGGAACGGTCGAGCGAGTGGCGGATGTACTCCGGGGTCGCGTTGTGGCCGCGGAAGGCGCCCTCGTCGGTGAACTCGACACCGGTCTTCGTGGCGATCACGGCGGCTTCACGGCGGCCGGCCAGGGCCTTGCCGAGCAGCTGTTCGTTGCGGAATGGGCCGTAGCCTTCGGCGGTGTCGAGCAGGGTGACGCCGAGCTCCAAGGCCCGGTCGATCGTGGCCAGCGACTCCGTCTCGTTCGTGGCTCCGTAATGGGCGCTCATGCCCATCAGTCCGAGTCCTTCGGCGCCGACCTTCAGTCCCTGGCTGCCCAGTGTGCGGATGTCCATCGTGATCTCCCGGCGGTAAGTAACTAACTGGATAGATAGAGCATGCGACACGTCTGGTTCAGATGTCAATAACCAGATAGTTACTTGCTAGGCTCCGGGCATGGCACGGGATTCCAGCGCGACCAAGGCACGCCTGCTCGACGCGGCCTTCTCCGAGTTCGCGACGTACGGCATCGCCGGCGCGCGGGTCGACCGCATCGCAGAGGCGGCACAGGCGAACAAGCGGCTCATCTACGTGTACTACGGCAACAAGGAGCAGCTCTTCGACGCCGTGCTCCAGCGGGCACTGGAGACGGGCTCGGAGTCCGTGCCGTTCGAAGCCGACGACCTGCCCAACTACGCGGGCGCCGTCTTCGACCACCTCATCGAGCGGCCGTCCCTGATGCGGCTGGTGCTCTGGAAGCAGCTGGAGCGTCCGGAGACGACCGGCACGGAGGCGGCGGCCTATGAGGGGAAGATCGCGGCGGTGCGGAAGGCGCAGGAGGCGGGCCGGATCGACGCCGGGATGGACGCCGGCGATGTGCTGACGCTGGTGATGGCCCTGTCGCAGGCATGGTTCGGCGCGGTGGGCGCTCCGGCGGACGCCGAGACGGGCACCGGCTGGGCGGCCGACCGGATCGCCCAGCACCGCGCGGCGGTGGTGGAAGCCGTACGCCGGATCACCGCACCGGCCGGGGACGGCGGCTGAGAGACGTGCTCGGGCGGTAGCGGAGGCTGTGCCGGCCACGGCCACGCCTGCCGGACGTCACTAAGCAGGGCTGTGCCGGCCACGGCCACGCCCCGCCGGACGTCACTACGGGCAGCGCGATCGTGCCTGGGCCCCGCTGACCGTCACGCGACGGGGCGCGATGATCGTGAACCGCAGCCGGTCGCCAATGGCCCGGGCGCCTTGGGCGGCAGACGCGAGGCGGCGCGTCGCTCGTTCGCGGGCGTGCCTCGTCGACCCTGTGCCGGTGGCGGCCACCTTTTTGTGGGTACTTGGCAGCGGATGGCGCCGGGGCGAAGCTGGTGGCGCGCGGTCAGCGGATGCCGGACAGGGAGGAGGCGCGCACGTGCCGCTGCGTCAGGAAGCCGATGGAGTCCCGTTGAGCCTCTCCAGACGGCGGTGGCCCCAGTCGGAGAGGGAGCCCAACGCATCGGAGAGCTCGCGGCCGAACGCCGTCAGGGAGTACACGGTTTTCAGCGGCAGCACGTCGTGCACCTCCCGGTGCACCAGTCCGTCCGTCTCCATCTCGCGCAGCGCCTGAGTCAGAACCTTCTCACTGAGCCCCGGCAGCAGCCGCCGCAGCTCGCCGGGGCGGTGCGGACCGGATTCCAGCAGCCAGAGCAGAGCGGTCTTCCACTTGCCGTCGATCACAGCGATCGCGGCAGTCACTCCGCAGACATCCGGGTCCTGAGCACGACCGCGCGTCATCTCCGCCTCATTCATCAGCGATTGCCGTCATTCCATGGGAGTTCAGCATGTCCACCCCCTCAGAACAGTCTGCCGTCACCGTGCTCGGTCTGGGACCGATGGGCCGATCCCTGGCCGGAGCGTTCCTGGACGCGGGCTTGCGGACCACAGTGTGGAATCGAACACCTGGCCGGGACCGCGCGCTGGTCGATCGCGGGGCGCTCGGCGCGCGCTCGGCAGAGGAGGCAGTCTCCGCGAGCGCGCTGATCGTGGTCTGCGTGGTGAACTACGACGCGTCCGATGCCGTTCTGCGGCGTGGCGCGGTCACCGACGCGCTCAAGGGACGCACGGTCGTGAACCTCACCGCCGATACCCCGGAGCGGGCCCGGGACACAGCGGCCTGGGCGGCCGCGCACGGCATCCGGTACCTGGACGGCGCGATCATGACGCCGACCCCGACCATCGGAACGCCCGCCGCGGTGTTCCTCCACAGCGGCCCGGAGGAGCTCTACCGCGAGCACCGTTCCTTCCTGGACGCGCTGGGCGGCACCCACACCCATGTCGGCGAGGACATCGGCCGGGCCGCCGCATACGACATCGCGCTGCTCGACATCTTCTGGACGGCGATGGCGGGCTACGTGCACGCCCTGGCGGTAGCGCGGGCGGAGGGTGTCTCCGCGCGGGAGCTGGCACCGTTCGCCCGGGGCATCGCCGCGATCCTCCCGCCGATCTTCGAAGAGGGTGCGCAGGAGATGGACAGCGGCAGCTTCTCCGGGGAAGGCAACCCGATCACCTCGGCGGTGTCGTCCATGGCGCACATCGTCCACACCTCCGAGGCCCATGGCATCGACGCGGGCGTGATGCGCGCGGCCGAGGGCATGGCCCGCCGCGCCATCGGGCGGGGCCATGGCGCGGACGGGTTCCTGCGCATCGCCGAGGTTCTCGGCCGTCGCTGAGAGCCGTCGGCGCCCGACGACGCCCCCGCCCCGGTCGCCAACGGCAGGGAAGGGGTCCGAGCGGCGCGGTACGGGCCCCCGTCGGAGGGCTCGCACGTGCGCACGTCAGGTGGCGGCCGCACCATGGCCTTGTACCAGCCCCGCGGCGAAGGAGACGACCATGCCCGTGGAACCCGCGGCCCGCGCAGGTGGAGACGGTCGCCGACTGCTGCTGGTCCGGCACGCGAAGGCCGTGCCCAAGGGACAGACGGAGGACTTCGACCGTGCCCTGAGCGACCGGGGCCGCAAGAACGCCCCCGGGGCAGGACGCTGGCTGGCCGAGTCCGGGTACACGGCCGACCTGGCCCTGTGCTCCCCGTCGCGCAGGACACGGCAGACGTGGGAGCTCATGCTTCCCGCCCTGACGAGTCCGCCCCCGACGGTGTACGACGACCGGCTCTACAACGCGACTCCGAGCGCCTTGGTCGAGGTGCTTGCCGCGCGGGGCGGGAACCTCGGCGGTATCCTCCTCGTCGGTCACAACTCCGGCATCCACGAGCTGGCCTCGGCCCTGTGCGGAAGCGGCCCGGCGGAACTGCTGGAACGGCTCCGGGAGGGATTTCCCACCTCGGGCGTCGTCGTCGTGGACCTTCCCGACGGATGGGACGGGGTGGCCCCGGGCCACGGCAGCCTGGTGGCGATCTGGTCCCCACCCCGCTGACCACCGGTGAGGCGTGAGGCCAGTGGTGGTGGCTTCCTCGTGCCGTGCCGGGCGCCGCGACCCGGTGGACCCTTCCGGTCACAGCACTAGCGGCGGGCGCAGGTCCAAGCTCCCATGCCTTGCATCGCGGCAAGGCGCCTGGCGGTGGCGATCTGCTCCGACTTCGTGGCCATGTCGGCTCGGGCGGCGTACTTCAGGCCGCCCGCGGCCTTCCAGCTCGACCGGGTGAACTGCAGTCCGCCGTAGTGCCCATTGCCCGTGTTGGCACGCCAGTTGCCTCCGGACTCACACTGGGCGATCGCGTCCCAGTCGACGCGAGGTTTCCCAGGCGCGGCCGCATCCGCGAGGGAAGCGGTCAGTATCGCCTGGGACAAGAACACCGCACACAGCAGTGCCGTGATGGTGCTTCCGGTTCGCCGTCTGTCGTCGAAACGAAACATCAGTGCTCCTCCGCTGTCCGGCAGACCGGCCCACAGGTCCGGGCCGGTCCCGCCTACGACCGTCGGGCCGTGTACGCAATACGACACGGCCCCTTGCCGCTCCGGGCGGCGTGCCGCGGCGCAGTTGCCGCGGCACGCCGTTCGAGAGAGGCGGCAGCTCACCTTCGTGGCTGCCGTTGGGTGAGGGGCCGGCGACTAGCGGCGGTTGTTGTGGTGGCCGCGCCGGCCCCACGACTCGGTGTCGATGACGCGTCCGCGGTCGTCGCGGAGGGTGGCGGTGTCCCGCTCGTCCCAGATCTGGTGGCGGCGGTCCTGGTAGAGGTCGCGGCGGGTGTTGTTTCCGTGGCCGGTGTGGACCTTGACGCTGGAGCGGCCGTCGAGACGGAAGCCCTGGAAGCGGTAGCGGTTGCCGTCGCCGTCGGTGAGGGTGAAGCCGCGCAGGTCCACGGACTGGCGCCCGGTGTTCTTCACCTCAACCCATTCGCGGTTCAGGGCGCGGTTGTCGCGGCCGCGGCTGTCGTGCTGGACATCGCCGATGACGATCGAGGAGTACCGGCCCCGGTGGTCGCGCCGGTCGTCGTCGTGGGCGGCAGCCGGGATGGCGGCCGCGCCGACCAGCGCGCCGGCGGTCAAGACCGCGGCGAGAAGACGGCGGGTGGCGGGAGAAGCAGACATGGAGACGACTCCTTCGAAAAGTCAGCCCGGTCCGGCGTCGTGCCGGCCGGTCGGGCTCCGTGCGGTTTCCGGCGTCCTGCCGGCGAGCCACACTCTGGCCCCATCCACGCTCAAACGCCACAACTCAGGACTCGTGTTGCCCAATGCGGACATGTCGGTAACTCTCCCTTGTAAGGGGCATCCGTCAATTCCGTGTTGACGGGGCTTCATGTGGGGGACGCGACGGCCGGTGCGATAGCGGGACATGGGGGTTTCGGCCACGGAGGCCGACCGTGCGCGCCGGCCTGTGCGGTGTGCGCCGAATGGGTCCAGGGCTCTGTAACAGCTGGTTCCGCCGCCTGTTCGCATGTGGGTGCGCATCAGCAATCAATGTGCGATTTTCGGTCACGCGTGATAGTCACTACCGAGCGCGGACCGGACCGAACTGCTGTGGGCCGTCGGTGAGACCGCGGGGGTGGAGCGGTGGATCGCCTGAGTCCTCGAAGCGGAACCCGAGGCGACGCTGCCCCGGCTCGTGGCCGGTATCCGCCACATCGGCTGGGCGTGGGAACCCCGGACCAGCGCCCGGGCGAAGGACGTCTCACGCGAGCGGTGCGCCACCTCTCGGAGGCGGCGGCGCGGTTCGACCAGGACGGGGCGCACGACCAGGCCGCCGACGTGCGGCTCCAGCTCGCCGATGTCCTGGCGCGCAGTGGACAGCAGGCCGACGCCGTCGCCGTGCTGGAATCCGTCCTGTCCGACGAGGCGGCCCCCGCGCTCGACGAACGCATGCTCGCACAGGCCCGGTTGACCCTGGCGCGCGGACTGCGGGAGCTGGGGGAGTACCTGGCCGCGGCCGAGGAGTTCCTGCGGCTGGCGGACACCGTCGTCGGCTGGGAGGACGACGGTGCGGTCCACACCCCGGTGGCGGCGGAGGCGGCTTCCGTGCTGGCGATGGCCGACCGCTGGGACGCGGCGGGCACGGCGTACGAGCGTGCCGTCGCCTCGCACGCCGAGGCGCCGAACCCGTCCTTGATCGTGCACATGATGTGTGAGTTCGCGCGTCGCACCACGGAGGCCCGGGGGCCGACGGCCTCGACCCGGCACTGGACCACCTCGCGCAGGCCGACGGGATCCGGGCCGCCGTGCCGGACAAGGCGGAGAGCACGGCGAGGTGCCGCGCGCCGAAGCGGTCCGCATCGCCGCCCTGATCGAGGGGAACGGCCTCGGCCGGTTCAAGGAAGCCGTCGCCCGGCTGACGACGGCCGCGGCGCGTTGCCGCACGGCGGACCTGCCCGAGGCAGCCCGCATCCTCGACGCCCTGCGGCAGGACCACCTGAGCCGACAGCAGGGGCCCGGCCCCGCCCCGGTCCCTGCCCGACAGCGGCAGGGACCGGGACCTCGCCGCGCTTCAGGAGCGGCCCGGCGGGCGAACCCCTCGGCGCGGTCAGGCGTGAGGTCCCACCGTGATCTTGCCGAGGGTGAGCTCCGCGGTCCCCTCGAGCATCGCGCCCGTACGCTCCGCCTGCTCGTCCAGCGCGCGTCGGTGGGCCGCGCTCAGCCGGCCCACCGGTTCCACGGTGAGTGCGATGCGTCGGCCCGACCGGCGCTGGTGCCAGACCCCGGCGACCGTACCGTCGACCAGCAGGACGGGGTAGTTGCCGGCCTGGCCGCCGGCCAGGGCACGGGCGGCCGCGGCGCCGGGGTAGAGCAGCTCACGGGGGCGTCCGGCGATGACGTACGCGTCGAAGTAGGGCAGCAGTCGCAGGCCGCGTGCGGGTTCGTCCGGGAAGGCGGTGTCGCCGGCGGCGAGCCATGCCCGGCCGGACAGGAACGCCACCTCCTCGATGCGTCCCTCCTCGGCGAGCGAGGCGAAGAGGGCGGTGGCCCAGCCCTTGGGTGCGGAGAGCCAGGAGGCGAAGTCGTGGGCGGTGGCCGGTCCGTAGGCGTGCAGGTAGCGGGTCACCAGCTCGCGCAGCGACCGGGTGGGGGAGGCGGGGGTGGAGCCGGGGTTGGTGTAGGTGACCTTGCGCCCCCGGTCGCGGCCGAAAGCCAGCACCCCGCGGTGGGCGGCGGTGTGAGTGACCTGGCGCCAGCGCGGCCACAGGGCCTGGAACCCGGGCATGACCGGGTCCGCCGCCCACGAGCCGGTCCGCGCCACGATCGCCTCGGTGAGCTCGTCCACCGTCAGCTCGGTGCCGGTCAGCGCATCACCGATCGCGGCGATCACCTCGTCCGTCTGGGCGGCGGTCATCCCGGCCTCGGGACCGAGGGGGCTGGGGCGCGCGGGCAGGGCGCGCAGCGCCCCGGTCCACCAGGGCAGGTCCCGGGCCGGCAGCAGGTGGATGGTGCCGCGCGGCCCGAAGGTCTTGACCAGCGTGGCCGGTCGCGACCCCGGGCCCGGTCCTGGGGCCGGCCCCCGCCCGCCGGTCAGCGCGTCGCGTACGTCCGTACGGGTCGCGCCGTCCAGGCGCAGCGCGAGGGAGAGTTCCGCCGCGGACGCCACCTGGGCGTGCGCGCCGAGCATCAACCCGGCCATGTCCGCGGGCGAGGTCTCGCCCGCCGGGAAGGGAGTGAGGAGGCCCTGCCGGTCCATCCGGCGGGCGCTCGCGGCGGTCCAGGACACCGGGATCGTCTGCATGCCTCCACGCTACGGCTCGCCGGGAGGCAGGCCGGGACCGGCCCCGTACGGCTCCGGCTAGCCGGAGCTGACGGCCGTCACGTGCGTGGTGCCGTCGCGCAGGGCGGTGATGCGGACCTGCCCCGCAGGGAAGGGGTCCCTCCCGTTCGGGCCGGGTATCTGCGCGAACGGTGTCCAGGAGCCGTCCGGCTTCCTGGCGTTGTGCCAGATCCGTCCGTCGAGCCCGACCGCCACGACCTGGGCGGAGCCGTCGGGCAGGCCCGTGATGCCGATGGCGCTGGCCGCCATGGCGGGGGTGGTGACGCCCCGCGGGGCCCGGAAGCCCGTCCAGGAGCCGTCGGGCCGCCGCTGCTGGTGGTAGACCATTCCGTCGAGCCCGATCGCGAGGACCTGGGCGGAGCCGTCGGGCAGGCCGGTGATCGCCAGGGCGGGGCCTTCGAACGTCGGAGCGCCGTTGACGCCGGTCATGCGTCCCCAGGGTGTCCACGCGCCGTCACGACCGCGGACGCAGTGGTACATGGCGCCGTCCGTGCCGGAGCTGAGCAGTTGGGCGGAGCCGTCCGGCATGGCGGTGATCGACACCTTCGTAGCGCCCCAGCGGCCCTTCGCGGTGAAGCCCTGTACGGCGCGGAAGCCGGTCAGTCCTCCGTCGGTGCGGCGCTGCTGGTGGTAGGTGGTGCCGTCCATGGCCGTCACCACGATCTGGCAGGTGCCGTCGGGAAAGGCGGCGATGTCGGCCTCCCGGACGGTGAAGCCGGTCGCGCCGTCCGGTCCCGCGACGCGCTGCCAGGGCCGGAGAGTGGCCGAGCCCCGTACGGTGGTCAGCCACAGGCCGTTGTCGGGTGCGAGGCCCAGCAGCACGACGGAGCCGTCGGCCATGCCGGCCGCGGCGCCGTGGAGCCCCGCGAACGACGCGGCGCCGGCCGCGCCCGGCAGCGGGCGCATGCTGCTCCACGACCCGTCGGGGCCGCGCTCGGTGTGGAAGAGCGTGCGCCGATCGACGTTGTACGGGGGCAGTTGGGCGGAGTGGAACCACACCGGGTTGGTGAGGGCCACCAGTTGGTCCAGGGTGGTGGAGGCGGGCTTGAGCCGGCGTACCTCGGCGCGGGCGAACAGGGAGGCCCTGCCCCAGCCGCGCCAGCGCAGTCGGCCCCTGCCGGTGCCGTCGATGCAGGTCGCGGCCATGATGCCCCACTCGGTGTACAGCGTGGCGATGCTGTCCGGGGCGCCCGTCACGTCCAGGGTCACGTCGACGGCGTCGAAGAACGACAGGGGCAGCTCCTCGCCGGGTCCGGCTACCGCACCGCCGGTGCGGGCGGTGAAGTCCAGGGTCACGGCGGCCGATTCGACGGCGTACGACCTGCCCGTGCGCAGTGCGTCGAGTACGGCAGGGGTCGACAGGCTGGTGGCGCGCACCACGTTGTGCGGCCGGCCGACGGCGTCCCCGTGGCCGTGCGCGTCGCTGTTGGCGACGGCGGCGACCCGCTTGCCGAGGCAGAGCATGACGTGCCAGGCGGCGATGTTGGCCGCGTCGTCCAGGGTCCACGGTCCGTTCCACACCTCCAGCGCGTCCACGCGGTCGAGGCCGAACTCCCAGAAGGATCCCGGTGCCGGAGTGAGGGGATGGGCGGCGATCGTGATTCCTCCCAGACTGTGCACGCGCCTGGCGTGGCCCTCGAACGCCCCCTGGTTCGCGGGGCCGTAGCGCCAGTCCACCCATTCGCCCTGGGGCAGTCCGACGGCCAGCCAGTGGCCGTGGCGCGTGGTGACCTCCTCGGCGTTGACGACCAGCAGGTCCGTCGGGATGTTGCCCTGCCATGTCACCCCGGTGGAACTGGTGTTGTGGTCGGACGTGGCGATGAAGTGCAGCCCCTCCTGGCGGGCTGCCGCGACGATCTCGTCCACCGTGCGCTTCCCGTCGGAGTGCACGCTGTGCAGGTGCAGGTCGCCCCGGTACCAGCCGGGGCCGCGCCCCGCCACCGAGACCGGCAGGATGTCGTACGGGGTGCGGGGCAGCGGGGCCCCGTGGTGCAGGGTGACGTCGACCTGCCAGGCCATGCCGCCGGCGGCGCCGACCATCGGGCCCAGGATGACGGACCAGCTGCCGGGTTCGACGGGCCCGGGCAGGTAGCCGGGAGTGGCGTCCGCCGCGGAGAGGGTGAACCCGGACCGTTCGCCGCCCGACCAGCCGCGGAAGCCGGACGGGCCGAAGATGCCGAGGTCCAGGATGCCGGCCGCGGCGTCGTGCGAGGTGGTGACGGAGATCCGTTGCACTCCGGCGGGGACGTCGAAGGCGACGTATGCCCACTGGTCGTTGCCGTACGGGGCGCGGCCCCGGTACGTCGTGGTCACCGTGTCGGTCCCCTGGCCGCGCGTCGCGGCGTGCGCGATCGGCGCGGGAACCAGCGCGGCGGCGCCACCCGCGGCCAGCAGGGCCCCTAATCGGAGCAGCGACCTGCGCTCGACGACCGGGCCGGGGTCGGGAGCAGCGTGGGGGACGTGTTCACTGGGCACAGCGGTGCTCTCCGTTCACACGGGTGGCATGGAAGGCGTGCGGGAGCGTCGGCGCCTAACGGCGTGAGCGCTGGGCTTCGACGATCTGCCGCACGGAGCCGTCGACGTCCGCGCGGGCCTGGACGCGCTCGGCGAACCCGGGGAACTGCCCGGCGATGGCGCTCAGCAGCCGCAGCTCCAGCGGTGCCACGTTGACCTCGCACCGGTCGCGGCGGACGGCTCGTACGACGCCGTCGGCGACCTGGCCGGGCGTGACGGTCCTGATGCCGTTCGGCGGGGCGGCACCGGTGGCCGCGAACATCCCGGCGTCGCGGACGAAACCGGGCTGGACCAAGGACACCCCCACCCCCGTGCCCCTGAGTTCCTGGCGCAGCGCGAGGGCGAACCCGCGCAGCCCGAACTTCGTCGCGTTGTACAGGGAGGTCGACTTGGTCGCCGCCTTGCCGGAGAGGGAACCGACCAGCACGATGTGGCCGCGGCCGCGGGCCACCATGCCGGCCGCGAGCAGCCGGGACAGCAGGACGGGCGCGCGCAGGTTGACGTCGAGGGCGCGGTCGAGCTGCTCCTCGGTGTAGTCCAGCAGGTCGCCGCTGGCGGGCAGGGCCGCGTTCGCAACGAGGACGTCCGTCTCGAGGCAGGTCTCGGCGAGGCGGACGACATCGGACCGGACGGCCAGATCGGCGACCACGGTGCGGGCGCCGCAGGCGTCCGCGGTGGCTTTGAGGGCTTCCTCCCGCCGCCCGGTGAGCGTGAGGCGGGCCCCGCGCGCGCTCAGGCGCACCGCCAGGGCGGAGCCGATGCCCCCGCTGGCTCCGGTGAGCAGAATGTTCGATCCGGCTATGTCCACGACGACTCCCGTGCGGCATCCCTCGACTGTTCGTTCGAACGAACAGTAGGGATCGCTCCGCTCCTTGTCCACACCCCGGTCGCCCCCAACTCCCCATCCCTGCCCGGGCGGCAGCGTCGGCCGATGGGGCAGAATGTCGACATGCCCCATGCTTCCGACACTCGCCAGAGCATCATCGACGCCGTACTGCGGATCATCGGGGAGGACGGCATCGCCGCCGTCACCAACCGGCGGATCGCCAAGGAGGCCGGCGTCTCCCTCGGCTCCGTCACCTACCACTTCGTCACGCAGTACGAGCTGCTGCGCGAGAGCCTGCTGCACTTCGTGGCCGAGGAGACCCGGCACTTCACGGCGCTCGCCGACGCCTGCTCCGACGAGCGCTTCGACCTGGGGCAGGCGGCCGAGGTGGTGGCGCAGGTCGCGGGCGGCAACGCCTTCGACAGCCGCCACATCGCGCCCTTCGAGCTGTACGTCCAGGCCGGCCGCGACGAACGGCTGCGTGCCGCGGCCGCCGAGTGCTTCGCCGCCTACGACTTGCTCGCCACCCGGATCCTGACCCAGCTCGGCGTGCCGGACCCCGAACGCCTGGCCGGCGCGGCCGTCGCCCTGGTCTTCGGGCAACAGCTGCGCCGCCTGGCCACCGGCGCCCCCGCGGAGGACCTCGTCGACACCCTGCTGGTCCTTACGAAGTTCACCCCGACGCAGACCCTGTAGACGCCGGCCGCTCGCCGGATCGGAGGGGCGCGAGCCGGTGGAGGAGTGGGTTACGGATCAGCCCGCGGGGGCCGCCGCGGGGCAGTACTCGGCCTCCATGATGTTCTGCGGGGATCCCACGCTCCAGTCCCCGTTGCGGTTGTAGGCGAGCTGGTGGCGGCCGTCCTCGGTGGAGACGGCCAGGGAGGTCGACCCGACCATGCCTCCGCCGTGACCCCAGAGCGTGGTGCCGCAGCTCGTCCGGAAGCGGCTGAGGCCGAGTCCGTAGGCCATGTCGGGGCGTTCGGCCGAGGAAACCGTGGTCTTCATGGCCTTGAGCTGCTTCGGCGAGAGCAGCTCGCCGCCCAGCAGGGCGTTGTAGAACCGGTTCAGGTCGCCGGTGGTGGAGATGATGTCGCCGTCGGCCCAGCCCTGCGACCCGTTCATCTCGGTGACGTCGTCGATCCGGTCGGGCGCCGAAGCGAACAGCTTGGAGTAGCTGCGGCTGCTGGGGCGGGGCAGGTGGATGCTGTTGCCGGGATTGGAGGTGGCCTTCAGACCCAGCGGTTTGATGATGCGGTCGCGGACCTCGGCCTCGTACGTCCGTCCGCCCGCCTTCTCGATGATCAACCCGGCCAGGATGTAGTTGGTGTTGGAGTACGAGAACCGCTCACCGGGCTTGAACAGCGGCTCGTGGGAGAGAGCCACCTTCACGTGCTTCTCGGGCGGCAGGGTGTCATAGCGGTGCTCGAGGTAGCCCTCACCGAGGATGTACGTTTCGAGGTACTCCTCGTCGGCCAGATAGTCGAAGAGGCCGGAGGTGTGGCTGAGGAGCTCACGTACGGTGATCTTGCGGCCGTCGTTGCCGTTGCCCCGTACCAGGCCGGGGAGATGGCGCTCCACGCGGTCGTCGAGGCTGAGTTTCCCCTCCTCCTCCATCTGGAGCAGGACGGTCGCGACGAACGTCTTGGTGATGCTGCCGACCCGGAACCGGTCGTTCGCGCCGCGTGGCGCGCCGGTTGCCAGGTTGCCGACACCCGACGTCGCCTTCCAGACGCCCTTGGCGTCGCGCGCCTGGGCCGTGACGCCGGGGATGCCCGCCTTCACCTCCGCGTCCATCACACGCCGGGTCGCCTCGTGCCCGGCCCTCGCGGGGACGGTGTCCGACGCGGCCTGGGCGGGAACCGCGAAGGCGGTGGCCGCCATCGCCGCCGCCGCGAGACCCACCACGCCGGCCCGTGCGGTCTTCCGTAACGTCATGCCGTGCTCCTTGCCGTGCTCTGAACTCCGTGGTCGGCGTGCGGTTCACGCGGACCAGTGGGAGCCGCTCTCCCCACAAGACCGCGAACGATCAGCGGATGGTTGAGCGGCGGCCGCCAGTGGCCGGCCGCCGGCCGCCCCGCCGGAGCCCCGCGCGGCCTCCGCGGGCCCTCGTGACTCATGAGTACTGCACACCGCACCGGTGACAGACGTGACTGTCGCCGCGTCCGCCGCGCGTGACACGGTCAGGTCTGTCACCGACCGAGGGAGCAGGAGTGAACAAGGGGTACGCCGCCTTCTGCGACGCAGACCGCTGGTTCTACGACGCGCCGTACCGGCGGGCCGGCGAGAGCTACCCGGCCGCGCTCGCCCCCGTCCCGTCGGGGTGGCGCTCGCACCGGAGCGGTGACTGGCTCGCGCTGCGCCCCGTCGGCGTCGAACTGCCCGCGCAGGGCTGGAAGATCCACGTTTCGGCCACGCTCGACAACGCCGAGTCGCTGCTGGCGACGGTGTACGAGTACTGCACCGCCCGGCGCATCGCCTTCAAGTTCATACCGAGCCGGTACCTGCTGCACCTGCGCAACGCCAAGTACGCCGACCGCGCGGCGAGCGGCAAGTTCATCACCGTCTACCCGGCCGACGCACAGCAGTGCCGCCGGATCGCGGAGGACCTCGACGCCTCGCTGGGCGGGGCGGCCGGCCCGTACATCCTCAGCGATCTGCGCTGGGGCGCCGGACCGGTCCACCTGCGCTACGGCAGCTTCACCCTGCGGCACTGCTACGACGAGCGCGGCGAGCTGGTCCCGGCCATCGAGGCGCCCGACGGGCGGCTCGTACCGGACCCGCGCGGCCCGGTGTTCCAGCCGCCCGAGTGGCTCGAACTTCCCGACTTCGTGAAGCCGCACCTCGCAGCGCGCTCCGCGGTCACCCTGACCGACGTCCCCTTCACGGTGGAGCGGGCGCTGCACTTCTCCAACGGCGGCGGCGTGTACGTCGGCAAGGACACCCGCACCGGCGAGAGCGTGGTCCTCAAGGAGGCCCGGCCCCACGCCGGACTCGCCGCCGACGGCGCCGACGCGGTGACCCGGCTGCACCGCGAACGGGCCGCGCTGGAGCGGCTGGCGGGCCTGGACTGCGTCCCCGCGGTCCGCGGCACGTTCACGGTCGGCGACCACCACTTCCTGGTGCTGGAACACCTCGCCGGCAAACCGCTCAACACGTACTTCGCCCGCCGCCACCCGCTGATCGAGGCGGATCCCGATCCGGCGGAGATCGCCTCCTACACCGAGTGGGCCCTGAAGATCCACCAGCAGGTGACGGAAGCCGTGGACGCCGTACACGCCCGGGGCGTGGTCTTCAACGACCTCCACCTCTTCAACATCATGGTGGCGGAGGACGAGACGGGCGAACCCTCCGTCGCGCTGCTCGACTTCGAAGCCGCCGCGCACGTCGACGAGGGGCTGCGGCAGACCGTGGCCAACCCGGCCTTCGTCGCCCCAGCCGAGCGGCGCGGCTTCTCCGTCGACCGCTACGCCCTCGCCTGCCTGCGGCTCGCCCTGTTCCTCCCGCTGACCAGCCTGCTCGTCCTGGACCGGGCCAAGGCCGTACACCTGGCCGCCGTCGCCGCCGAGCAGTTCCCCGTACCGCAGCGGTTCCTCGACGAGGCCGTCGAGGAGATCCTGTCCGGCGTGCCGCAGGGCGCACCGGGCGACCGCCTGCCCGCACCGGCCGGGCCGTACCTGCCCGTCGAACCACGACAATGGCCGGCCGCCCGTACGTCGATGACCGCCGCGCTGCGCGCGAGCGCCACCCCGGACCGCGAGGACCGCCTCGTCCCGGGCGACATCGCCCAGTTCGCGACCGTCGGCGGTGGCATCGGCTTCGGCTACGGGATCGCCGGAGTGCTCCACGCCCTCGCCGAGACCGGTGCCGCACCCTGGCCCGAGGCCGAGGAATGGCTGCTGGACCGGACCGAGGAACCCGCCTCCGGCACCCCGCTCGGCTTCTACGACGGCCTGGCGGGCACAGCCTGGACGCTGCACCGGCTCGGACACCACGAACGTGCCCTCGCCCTCGCCGACCTGCTGCTGAGCCAGCCCTGGGAGAGCGCCGGCCCCGACCTGCACAGCGGCCTCGCCGGCATCGGCCTGGCCCTGGACGCGCTCGGCACCGCGAGCGGCGAGAGCGCGCTGCACTCCGCGGCCCTGCGCTGCGCCGAACTGATCACCCGACCCGAGCACCGGCCCAGCCGCGCGGGACTGCTGTACGGCAATTCCGGCCCCGCCCTGCTCCTCGTGCGGCTGTACGAGCGCACCGGCGACAAGGAACTGCTGATCCAGGCGGCTCACGCCCTCCACCGCGACCTCGACCGCTGCGTCACGAGCGCGTTCGGCACCCTCCAGGTGAACGAGGGCTGGCGCACGATGCCCTACCTCGGCGAGGGCAGTGTCGGCATCGGCATGGTGCTCGACGACTGGCTGGAGCACGGTCCCGACGAGCGCTTCGAACAGGCCCGGCGCGAGATCGTACGGGCGGCGCAGGCGACCTTCTACGCCCAGCCCGGGCTGCTGCGCGGCGCCGCCGGCATGATCCTCCACCTGGCCCGGACCACCACGCCGGGCCCGGGCACCGGGCCCGACGCCATCGCCCGCCAGATCGACGCACTGGCCCGGCACGCCGTGCCGTACCAGGGGCATCTGGCCTTCCCCGGCGAGCAGATGATGCGGCTGTCCATGGACCTCGCCACGGGCACGGCCGGCGCTCTCCTCGCCCTCGGCAGCGCGGCGCCCGGCGGGCGCGCGCACCTGCCGTTCCTCCCGCCGCTGCGCGACAGCGCGCGGCCCACGAGCCGGTCCCACCCGGGACCGTGACCCATCGCACCACTCAAGAGAAGAAGAGGATCCGACATGACGCTTCTTGACCTGCAGTCGATGGAGACCCCGAAGGAAGAGTCCACCGAGGTCGCGATGGGCGGCGGCGGTGGCGGCAGCCGGGCCAGCCTGCTGCTCTGCGGCGACAGCAGCCTGAGCCTCACGACCTGTAACTAACCAGGTCACCTCGGGCCCGGGCGGTTCGCCGCCCGGGCCCGCACCACATCACTGGAGGCATCCGCCGATGAGGCCCCCCGACGCGGCGGTCGACAGAGCCGAGACGCAGGCCGTGGAACGAGGCGCCGACCGGGCGCTCGTGGCAGCGGCCCGGCACAGTGGCGGGCGCACCGCCGCCGTCCTCGGATGCACGGTGGCGGCGGCCGCGGCGGCACTGGCCGAACCCGCCGTCCTCGGCCACACCCTCGACCTGCTGCTCCGCGGAGCCCCGTCCGGCCCCGCCTGGACGCTGCTGTGCGCCGCGGTCATCGCGGCCGAAGTGGCACTGGACGCAGCCGCCGCACGACTGACCGGCGAAGTGGACGGCCGCACCACCGCCCGACTGCGCAGGCTCGGGGTCGCCCGGCTGCTGCGGACCGCCCCGCACCTCGCGGCGCGCCACGCATCGGGGGAGACCGCCGCGCGGCTGACCGCACACGCCACCGAGGCCGGCAGGGTCCCGGCCGCCGCCGCGCACGCCGTCGCCGCCCTGCTGCCGCCGATCGGCGCGGTGGCCGCGCTCTTCCTCATCGACCTGTGGACGGCGCTCGCCTTCCTCGTGGGCGTTCCGCTGCTCGTGCTCCTGTTGCGGGCTTTCGCCCGCGACACCCTCACCAGCGTCGCCCGCTACCAGCAGGTGCAGCTCGCGACCGCCGGGCGCCTCCTCGAGGCACTGGGCGGGGCGCGCACCATTGCCGCCGCCGGCAGCGCCGACCGCGAACGCGCGCGGATCCTCGCCCAGTTGCCGGAGCTCGGCACCGAAGGCCGGCGCATGTGGCAGGTCTACGGCGGCACGACGGCCCGGTCCGCGGCCCTCATGCCGATGCTCCTGTACGCGGTCCTCGCGGTCGGCGGGATCCGTCTGTCGGCCGGGGCCATCGGGATCGGCGAACTCCTCGCCGCCGTACGGTACGCGGGCCTCGCGGCCGGAATCGGCGCCGTGACCGGTGGGCTGGCCGCCGTGGTCCGAGGCCGGGCCGCCGCCCGACGGACCGCCGCCCTCCTGGCCCTGCCCGTACTCGAGCACGGCCGGCAGGAGCTGCCGGCAGGCGGCCCCGGCACCCTGGAACTGCGCGACGTCCGGGTCGTGCGCGGCGGATCGACGGTCCTGCACGACATCAGCCTGGTGATCCCCGGAGGCAGCACCGTGGCGGTGGTGGGCCGGTCCGGCGCCGGCAAGACCCTGTTCGCCGCCGTCGCCGGCCGGCTCACCGACCCCGACGCCGGCCAGGTCCTGCTGGACGGCGTACCCCTGCGGGAGGTGACCGCCGAAGCGCTGCGCCGCGAGGTCGGGTACGCCTTCGACCGGCCCGTGCTGCTCGGGGACACGGTCGGGGACGCGATCGCGTTCGGCGCGGGTGCCGACCCCGGCCCGGAAGCCGTCCGTGCCGCGGCCCGCGCCGCGGGCGCCGACCTGTTCGTACGGCGCCTGCCCCACGGGTACGGCACGCGCCTCGCCGACGCCCCGATGTCCGGCGGCGAGGTCCAACGACTCGGACTGGCCAGGGCGTTCTGCCGCGCGGGCCGGCTCCTCGTGTTGGACGACGCCACCTCCAGCCTCGACACCGTCACGGCCCGGGAGGTCGAGCGGGCGCTCGCCCACGAGATCCGGCCCGGTACCCGGATCGTGGTCGCGCACCGCCTTTCGTCCGCCGTCCGCGCCGACCTCGTCGTATGGCTCGAGGACGGGCGGGTGCGGGCGGCGGGCACCCACGGCGAGCTGTGGCGGCACGACCCCGACTACCGGGCGGTGTTCGCCGCCGACGCGAAGACGGGCGCCGAAGGCGAAGCGGCGACAAAGGCGGCGACGGAGGCGGCGCGGTGACGCGCGGCGGCAACGGAGGCAGCGCGGGGTCCGGAGGCGGCGCCGTGACCGAGGGCGAGAGCTGGCGTCGCGTGGCTCCCGAGGGCCGCCGCTTCCTGCGCGGCCGCAAGGGCGCCGCGGGACGGCTGGCGGCATGGTCGCTGCTCGAGTCCGCGCACACGTTCCTCGGCGGCTACGGCGTGGCCCGCGCCCTCGACGACGGTTTCCTCGCCGGCCGTACCTCCACGGGTCTCGCCTGGCTGGCCGCGGCCGGAGCCGGCGCACTGCTCGGCGGGTTCGCCCTGCGCGGTGTGTTCGCCGGACTGGCCGACCTCGTGGAGCCGCTGCGCGACGGCCTGGTCCGGCGGGCGGTACGCCAGGCACTGGACCGCGCGCTCGCCGACCCGGCCCGCGCACCCGACACCGGCGCCGTGTCCCGCCTCACGCAGCAGACGGAAATGGCCCGGGACTCCTTCGCGGGCCTGGTCCTGACGACCCGTTCGTTCGTCTTCACCGCCGTGGGCGCCATCGCGGGCATGGCAGCCCTGGCTCCCGTGCTGTTGCTGATCGTGCTGCCTCCGCTGCTGCTGGGCGTGGCCGCCTTCGTGGCCACCCTCAGCCCCATGGCCTCCGTGCAACGCCTGTCCCTGGACACCGACGAGGCGCTCTCGGACCGGGTGGGGGAGCTGGGGGAGGGGCTGCGCGACATCGTCGCCTGCGGTGGCCAGGCGTCGGCGGAAGCCCGGGTGGAGCCCCTGATCGCGACGCAGGAGCGGCTGGCGCGCACGCTCGGGCGCTGGGCGGCCCTGCGCACCTTGGCCCTGGGAACGGCGGGCCGGCTGCCGGTGATCGCACTGCTCGCCGCGACACCCTGGCTGCTGGGGCAGGGGATCACCGCCGGCACGCTGGCCGGCGGTCTCACGTACGTGGTCACGGCGTTGCTTCCCGCCCTCAACTCCCTGATGACGGCGCTGGGTTCGGCCGGTACCCGACTGCTGGTGGTCCTCGAACGCTTCTGTGATCCGTTGCCGCCGGCCCCGGACGGCGCGCGCGTGACGACACCGCGGGCGCTCGTCCACGCCGGCCGGCAGACCGCCGCCGCGGCCGAGCTCCGGGGTGTCACCTTCGCCTACGGCCCCGGCGCGGCCCCCGTACTGGACACCCTCGACCTGGTGGTGCGGCCGGGCGAGCACCTCGCCGTGGTCGGGCCGAGCGGCATCGGCAAGTCCACGCTCACCGCGCTGCTCGCCGGGATGCTGCCACCCGACGCGGGGACGGTCCTCCTCGCCGGCGCGCCCGCCCGCCGGGAGCCGGGTGCCACCGGACCGGACCCGCGGCGGACCCTGCTGCCGCAGCAGGCCTACGTGTTCACCGGCACCGTGCGGGAGAACCTGACCCACCTGTCCCCGCGCCCGGTCGGGGCCCCCGCGCCCCGGGACGCCCAGCTGGGGCGCGCCCTCACCGTGCTGGGGCTGGAAGAGCTGATCGAGCGCCTGGGCGGTCTGGACGGCGAGGTGTCCCCCCGGCAGCTGTCCCGGGGCGAGAGCCAGCACCTCGCACTCGCCGCCGCATACCTCTCGCCGGCGCCGCTGCTGCTGCTCGACGAGGCCACCTGCCACCTGGACCCGCGTACGGAGGAGCGTGTCGAACGGGCCCTCGCCGACCGTCCCGGCACCCTCGTCGTCGTGGCCCACCGCGTCTCGTCCGCGGCACGCGCCGACCGCGTCCTCGTCCTCGACGGGACCCGCGCCGTGTGCGGTACGCATGCGGAACTTCCGGCCATGTCACCCCTGTACCGCGATCTGGTGGGGGAGTGGAACGGGACCGCGGACGAATGACGCGGTCCTCGCCCCTGTC
This sequence comes from Streptomyces sp. cmx-11-4, assembly GCA_049998195.1. Classification (GTDB taxonomy): domain Bacteria; phylum Actinomycetota; class Actinomycetes; order Streptomycetales; family Streptomycetaceae; genus Streptomyces. The sequence continues at coordinate 119,905 of JAEBET010000003.1, read as the reverse complement.
CGCGACGGATCAGACCCAGCCTTCCCGCCGGGATATCCGGATCGCATCGATGAGGTTGCGCGCGCCGGTCTTGCGGGTCGCCGCGGCCATGTAGTTGCGTACGGTTCCGCTCGCCAGGTGCAGGGCGCGGGCGATCTCGACGATGGAATCGCCCTCCGCGGCCCGGGCCAGGACGCTGACTTCGCGCGGGCTCAGCGGTACGGGGTCGGCCTCCATGAAGGCGGAGGCCAGTGAGGCGTCGATGAACCGTTCTCCCGCGGCGACCTTCCGGACGGCCCGTACGAGGCGCCCCGGCGAGCCGTCCTTGTCGACGTAGCCGCGGGCCTCGGCCCGGAAGGCCCGGTGCAGCGAACCGGGCGCGCCGGTCGACGCGAGCATCAGGACCGAGGACGGGGACGCGAGGACCTGGCGGTCCCCGCGCCGGTCGTCGGCCAGAACGGCCGTCGTCCCCGGACAGTCGAGGTCGACGACCGTCACGTCTGGCCGTAAGGACTCGGACTGGCGCGCCGCGGTCCGCCAGCCCGCCGACGTGACCTCGAAGGGCCCTTCCGATCTCAGCAGGGCGGCGAGTGCCGACCTGACCAGGCTGACGCTGTGCAGGACGAGGACCTTCGTCATCGTGCGCTCTCCTCGGTAGACGAACCAACAGCACCACGCGGGTGCCCCCGTTCAGGGGTGATGGAACGTCACTGCGGGGGGCGGGGAGGGGCGTACGCACAACTTGGCCGAGATACCCAAGGATTCCCGCTTCCGTTCGGCGGGTTACCCACTTGAAGACCGGCCCCGTCCTGCTCCGTGGTGCTCCGTCTCCGCCCCTCCGGCCCGGAGGCGGCCCGTCCGCTCCTGCCCGCGGCCGCGCCGTTCGCGGCGGTCAGACCATGCCCCGCCAGGCGCCCGTCTCGACCCCGCGCGACTCGATGAACAGCTTGAACCGCTTCAGATCGCCCGTGACCTGACGCTTGACGAAGCCGAGCTTGTCGGCAGCCGTTTCGGCCAGTCCGTCGGGCGCCCAGTTCATGTGCAGGACGACCTTGGTGGTGGTCGCGTCGATCGGTTGGAAGGTGACGAGCCCGGCCTGGCGGGCCTCCCCGTCGACCGTCATCCACGCGACGCGCCGGTCCGGGAGCTGCTCGGTGATCTGGGCGTCGAACTCGCGTTGCACACCGTTCACGTTCGTCACCCAGTGGGTGAGCGTGTCCGTGCGCTGTTCGACGCGTTCGACGCCCTCCATGAAGGCGGGGAACTCCTCGAACTGCGTCCACTGGTTGTAGGCCGTGCGTACGGGGACGTTGACCTCGACATACTCCTCGACGTGCGACATGCGCGATCCCTTTCCGTGTCGTCGGCAGCCCCGCACCGCGCGGGGCGGTCGTCCGTCAGGACGTCTCGAAGCGCGGGTGCCCATCCCTGAGGACCCCATGCACCGGCGCGGGCGGCAGGCTCGCGGCCCGCAGGCCCGAGGAAATGTGGCCCGCCCCGCCTGCCCACTCTGACGCGAGCGAAACGGCCGCGGTAAGGGAAGTGACGACGATTACAAGGGCAGTTCCGGCCCACCTGGAGGAGTTATGTGTTCGTTATACCCACTCGCCATGGGTGGATATGCAGTAACAAATCACTACATTCAGGTCACTCGGGACGGCTCACGAACGGTTCCTTCCCGCTCCGCCAATTATCACGCCCGGTCGCAGCATGGAACCCTCCAGGCCCATGCAATTTGAGCTCGTGCTGGGTAACTTCGCTCCGCATGACCACTGCACCCGCAGACCTGGCCCGCAGCCGAAGCGGCTTCCCGGAACTTCCCGGGGAGCTGACGTTCGACAGCCCGAACGAGGGAGACGGAGCTTCCCTCTGGCGCATCGCCCGTGACTCCGAAGTCCTGGACCTGAACTCCCCGTACAGCTACCTCCTCTGGTGCCGTGATTTCGCCGCGACCTCCGCGGTGGCCCGCGACACGAGCGGACGGCCCGTCGGATTCGTCAGCGGATACCTGCGGCCCGAGGCCCCCGGCACCCTGTTCGTCTGGCAGGTGGCCGTCGACCAGGCTCTGCGCGGGCGGGGAGTGGCCGGGGCGCTGCTCGACGGGTTGTCCGCCCGCGCGGCGCGGCGGCAGGGGAACCTGCGCTGTCTGGAGACGACCATCGAGCGCGGGAACACCGCCTCGGAGCGGCTGTTCACCTCGTACGCCGCCCGGCACGGCGCTGCCCTCACCCGCGAAGTGCTCTTCGAGCCCGGTCACTTCCCCGAGGGCGACGCGCACGCCACCGAAGTGCTCCACCGCATAGCGCTGCCGGGCTTCTGACCTCCCGGCCGACACGCCTTTTCGCCGGTTCACCGCACCACCCCGCGTGGCGGTCCCGAAGAGCGGAGCCACGCCGCACCACGACTGGAGAGCGCATTGACCATCACAGAGCCGCTTCTGAGTGTCTTCGAGACGGTGGAGTCGGAGGTCCGCAGCTACTGCCGGGCCTGGCCGACCGTCTTCGAGCAGGCGAGCGGCAGCCGGCTGCGCGACGAACGGGGCCGTGACTACCTCGACTTCTTCGCGGGAGCCGGGTCGCTCAACTACGGCCACAACCACCCCGTGCTGAAGCGCGCGCTGCTCGACTACATCGGACGGGACGGCATCACCCACGCCCTGGACATGTCGACGACCGCCAAACGGGACTTCCTCGAGACCTTCCAGTCCGTGATCCTCGCCCCGCGCGGTCTTCCGTACAAGGTCATGTTCCCCGGGCCGACCGGCACCAACGCCGTCGAGGCGGCTCTGAAGCTGGCACGGAAGGTCAAGGGCCGAGAATCGGTCGTCTCCTTCACCAACGCCTTCCACGGAATGTCCCTCGGCTCGCTCGCGGTGACGGGCAACGCCTTCAAACGGGCCGGCGCGGGCATCCCCCTGGTGCACACCACTCCCATGCCCTTCGACAACTACCTCGGCGGCCGGGTACCGGACTTCATCTGGTTCGAACGGCTCCTGGAGGACCAGGGGTCGGGCCTGAACCAGCCCGCCGCCGTGATCGTGGAAACCGTGCAGGGCGAGGGCGGTGTGAACGTCGCCCGCCCCGAATGGCTGCAACAGCTGGCGGACCTGTGCCGGCGCCGCGACATGCTCCTCATCGTCGACGACGTCCAGATGGGCTGCGGCCGCACCGGAAGCTTCTTCTCCTTCGAGGACGCGGGCATCACACCGGACATCGTGACGGTGTCCAAATCCATCAGCGGCTACGGACTCCCCATGGCGCTCTGCCTGTTCAAGCCGGAGCTGGACATCTGGGAGCCCGGCGAGCACAACGGCACCTTCCGCGGCAACAACCCGGCCTTCGTCACGGCCACCGCCGCCCTGGACACCTACTGGCGCGACGGCGTCCTGCAGCGTCGCTCCCTCGTCCAGGGCAGCCGGATCGACGCGGCCCTGCGCGAGCTCTGCTCCGACCCGGGCCTGGGCGCGAGCCACCGCGGCAAGGGCATGGTCTGGGGCATCGAGTTCCAGGACGCGAACCGGGCGGGCGAGGTGTGCAGGCAGGCCTTCGAGCACGGCCTCCTCGTCGAGACCTCGGGCCCCGAGGGCGAGGTGGTGAAGCTGCTGCCGCCGCTCACCGTGTCGCCCGCCGAGCTGGACGAGGGGCTGGAGATCCTGACGCGCTCGGTCCGCGAGACGGCCTGACCACAGGAGCGGAAAGAAAGGCAGACCAGAGTGATCGTCCGTTCTTTCAAGGACATCGAGGGCACCGAGCGGCACGTGAAGGCCGCTTCCGGGACCTGGGAGAGCAAGCGCATCGTCCTCGCACGGGAACGCGTCGGCTTCTCCCTGCACGAGACGGTGCTCTACGCCGGGACGGTGACGTCGATGTGGTACGCGAACCACGTCGAGGCCGTCGTGTGCGTGGAAGGCGACGCGGAGCTCACCGACGAGGAGACGGGCGAGACGTACCGCATCACTCCCGGAACCATGTACCTGCTCGACGGCCACGAGCGGCACACCCTGCGCGTCGAACGGGACTTCCGCTGCCTGTGCGTCTTCAACCCGCCCGTCACCGGGCGGGAGGACCACGACGAGAACGGCGTCTACCCGCTGCTCACCGAGCCGGACCACGCCTGAGGGCTGACGCGTACACGGGCGCGGGCACGAGCACCGAGCGATACGGATGACGAGAGGAGAGGCAGGCAACACCATGAGCACCACAACCGAGCGCATCGCGGACGTCTACCCGACCAGGGGCACGGAGGAGGCCCTGATCGGCCGCAAGGACCCCGTCATATGGTCCGATCCCGGAACTCCGGGACCCCTGTGGAGGCGGGAACTGGAGGGGTTCGAGCAACACGGCTTCCATCCGGTGGAGCAGCTCATCACGCCCGAAGAGGTGGAGATCTACCGGAGCGAGCTGGACCGCCTGGTCGCCGACCCCGCGATACGCGCCGACGAGCGCTCCATCATCGAGCGCACCTCGCAGGAAGTGCGCTCCGTCTTCGAAGTGCACCGGATCAGCGAGGTCTTCGGCCGGCTCGCGGCGGACCCCCGTGTCGTGGGGACCGCGCGCCAGATCCTCGGTTCGGACGTCTACGTGCACCAGTCCCGGATCAACGTGAAGCCCGGCTTCGGAGCCCGCGGGTTCTACTGGCACTCCGACTTCGAGACGTGGCACGCGGAGGACGGACTCCCGCGCATGAGGACCGTCTCGGTGTCGATCGCGCTGACACCGAACTACCCCACCAACGGCGGGCTCATGATCATGCCCGGCTCGCACCGGACCTTCCTGGGGTGCGCGGGGGAGACGCCGAAGGACAACTACAAGAAGTCCCTGCAGATGCAGGACGCGGGCACGCCCTCGAACGAAGCCCTCGCGAAGTTCGCCGAGGCCTGTGGGATCCGGCTGTTCACGGGTCAGGCCGGCTCGGCCACCTGGTTCGACTGCAACGCGATGCACGGGTCCGGCGACAACATCACGCCGTACCCGCGCAGCAACGTCTTCTTCGTGTTCAACAGCGTCGAGAACGCCCCTGTGGAGCCGTTCGCGGCTCCCGTCCGCCGCCCCGGTTTCATCGCGGCGCGGGACGTGCCCCCCGTGCGCTGACGGTCGCGCCTACGTCTTTCACCGCCGTGATGGCGGGGAGCACGACCCGGACGGGCCGTGCTCCCCGCCATCACGGCATTGCGGGTTCCGGCCGGCTCAGCCGGCGGGCGTCGGCGCGGCGGTGGCGGCGGTGGTCTTGCGGAGCACGCCTATCTTGTCGATGCGGTGCTCGGGGTTGCCCTGGGCGTCGCTCCAGTAGTTCCCCTTGGCGTGGTCCTCCGGGGTGGCGCAGGTCGACAGGGTGATCATGGCCTCGGTGGGGGCCGCCCCGGGCTCGCCGGGCACCGCGGCGCGCTGCTCGCTCAGCGAGCGTTCGGACCGGAAGGACGTCTCGCGGGTCGCCACGATCTCGTACGTGTGCACCTCGCCACCCACCGTGACGAGGACCTCGTCGCCCTTCTTCACGGCGGGCAGATCGCGCAGCGGTCCGCCCGCGGACAGGCGGTGCGCGGTGACCAGGAAGTTTCCGACCTCTCCGGGTCCGACTCCGCCCCCCTTCCCGTAGGGGCTGGCGGCCACGCCGCGATCCTGGATGCGGGTACCCGGCACGTCGTCGGTGGTGCCCTCGTACGGGACCACGCGCAGCCCGGTGACGCCCGCCGAGGGTATGGACAGCGTGGAGGTCCGGGGCTGTGCGGTGGCGGCCGGGGACGGCTCCTGGGCGGCCGTGGCCGACGGGGAGGCCGCGGCAGGGGCGGCTGGGGCCGAGACCGGCGCGGCCGTCGCCCGCAGCGAACTCGCCGGACCGGCGGCGGCCTCGGGTGCGCAGGCTGCCAGCAGGGCGGTCGCGGCGGCGGCCAGTGCGGCGGCGGTCGCTCGGGGCGGGTACGGCAGGGGCATGGACGTGTTCCGTGTCGTTCGGTCGGCCGGGTCGTGGGTCGTGCGGCAGCGAGGTGACCCCGGTCCGCTCCGACAGAGTGACATACGGAGCAAGGCATACATAAGCCCCTGCCGGGCCGACGATGTCAGCGGGCCGCGCCGAAGTTCTGCGTCCAGTAGGAGTTCGGCTGCGCGAGGCCGACGCCGATCTCCTTGAACGCGCAGTTGAGGATGTTCTGCCGGTGTCCGGGGCTGTTCATCCAGCCGGTCATGACCTGCTCGGGCGTGCTGTAGCCGTATGCGACGTTCTCGCCGTAGGTCATCCAGGCGTAACCGGCGCGGGTGATGCGCTCGCCCGCGTCCGAGCCGTCGGATCCGGTGTGCGACATGGTGGAGTGCGCGGCCATGTCCTTGCTGTGGTTCAGCGCGGCGGCCGTCAGCTTCGCATTGACGGTCAGTGCCGAGCAGCCGGCCTTGGCGCGCTCCTTGTTCACCAGCGCCACGACCTCGGCGGTCGGGCCGGACGGCGCGGCGCTCGGCGGCGTGCTCGGCTGCTTCGGCGTGGCCGGGGGCTTCGGCTTGGCCGGGGCCGGCTTGGCGGGCTGCGGAGCCGCGGGCGGCTGCGTCGTCGCGGCGGGCGGCTCTGCCGACTGCGGTTCCACCGTGGGCTGCTCCGCCGGCTCGGGCGCCCCGTTGGGGGCGGCCACGGGATCCGCCTGGGTCTCGAGCGGGAGGGTGGGCGCCGACGCGCTGGGGGAGTAGGGGCGAGAGCCCTGCCTCTCGGAGGCCCTCGTCGCGCCCGTCTCCTGCGTGTCCCAACATGCGATCGCGGCCGTGGGTACGGCCACGATGCCCAGGGCGACGGCGGCGATCGATATCTTCCTGTAGTGCTTCTTCTTGCGGTGCTTCTGCATGCTGGCCTCACTTGGTCTCTGCGAAGCGTCCTGCGCCTGAGCTGCCGGAGCGCCGGGCGGGCCGCCATTCTTAAAAGGCCGGTAAGGGGCTGGCAAGTCTCGAGCGCTGCCCGCGCGGCGGCACCGTACGCCGGGCTTGAAATGGGCGGAGAGTCGTGCTGGCCGTGCGTTGAATCGGCTGCCCGAAGCGGATGACGACCGTCAGAAACGCTTGTGACGTGGCATGTTGCAGAAGTCCGCCCCCTTCGTGGAAGTGCTCATTTCGGGGGGCAGGGGAAATGTCGACTCCAGCGGGACAAATCTCGACATTTCTATGAGGCCTTAGTGGACGTAATGCTTCCGTGATCCTGAAATCCGTTGTGACGCATGTCACCGTTTCGCGGCGCAACCGAAGGCGCTGCGGGGCAGGCCGGCTCTCGGCGCTCTCCGACCACGACGGACCGGACTCGGCTCAGGGAATGCCCAGGGAATGCTCAGGGAATGCGGATGCCGGCGAGGAACCGCTCGTGCATCTCTTTCAGGGCCTTCTCGTTCGCCGCAGGACCGAAGGTCACGGCATGGACGAGGTGATCGTCATCGGCGATGAGGCGAAGGAAACCCACGGCGCCCTCCCCTTCCTCGGCGGACAGACGCGCGTCGAGAACAGGATGGCCGTCAACCGTGGTCTTCCGGACGTTGGTGCTGGTGAGCGTCTCACCGCCGGTGACGATGCTGTAGCCGTCGAGGAAGCCCTGAAGATTCTCATCGAGGGAGTACTGGTCACCAGGCATGTCGAAAACGGCGAGACCGACGCCCTCGTCCTTGGTGATGTCCACCCGGTAGTAGCGACCGTTGACGGTCTTGCCCTCGACCGGGATGGAGGACTCCTGGACCGTGGCCTTGCCAGGGAACTCGGCTGTGATGCCGCTGGGAGGATCCTTGGTCTCCACCCACTCCACAGCGGGTACGGAGGTGCCGTGACGCTCGTGACCGCCGTACCCGGCCGGCATCGTGGTCGCGGCGCCGACGTGCGGTGTCGCCGGGGCGGCGAATGCGGTGCCGGCCGGCGCCGCGCCCCCTACGACCAGGACCGTCGAGGCGGAAAGCAGCAAAAGGCGCTGCCTGCGGGAACGGCGAGTCATGCGGATCACTTCCCCTGAGGTGGACGCCGGCCGAGAACCGGCGCACCGGCCCCGCGGCGGCGACTCGCCCCACTTGCGGCGGATGAATGATCACGGGCGGCTACCCGGCCACCCTCCCAGGGTCTGTCCGGACCGGTCCGGACGCATCCGGACGAGCCCCGCGGGCAGCGGCCCCGGCCCCGGCCCCGGCACCGGCCCCCTCGGGCGTGTCTGCGGCGTACCGATCCGGTCGGGCGGTACGAGTGGCGAGCGGGGGGCGGCGAGGTGCCGGTGCCGGTTCCGGGTTCCGGGTTCCGGTGCCGAAGAGACGAGAGCGGGAGTCGGTTGTGGCGATGGTCGGACTGTTCTGGGTCACTCCGGACGCGGTGTACGTGGGTTCGCCTCCCGCCGCCGGGGGCTGCGTCCGGCTGAGCGCCGACGGGCTGGAAGCCCTGGACCTCGACGGCTCCCGGACGTGGGCGTGGGACGCGCTGCGTTCCGCGGTCGTCGAGGGCGTGCCCACCGAGGGCCCGGCGGGCCGCGCGCCGAAGTTCCTCGGGTCGATGGTCTCGGCCGCGGTCGGTGCCTTCCTCGGTGAGGGGCCGCCGGAGATGACGCTGCGGCTCGAGGCGGAGTCCGGGCCGGAGGAGCTGAAGGTGTACGCGGCGGCGGCCGGAGGGTACGGCGCCGAGGAGGTGGCGCTCTCGCAGGACCTGCTCGCCCGCTTCGTGGCGGGAACCGCGGACCCGCGGGCCCTCGAGGCGTGGGGTCGTGAACACGGCCTGGAGGGCACCCCGAAGCCGCGTGAGCGGGAGGCGTTGCTGCGAAGCTGGGCGCAGGGGTGACTCGGCCCGGCGCCCGACGGCACCCGGAACCCGGCTGCGGTCCCGGGATCTGACGGACGATCCCGGCAGGACCTGGCCGCGGTGGGCGTCACAGCGTCCGGCAGCATGGCCCCGTGACCGTCCTGCCCGGAACCCGCGACCGAACCGCCGCCGACCTGATGCGGCGCCGCAGGGCGGCGGCCGGGATCGCCGCGATGCTGACGGTCGGCATGGGGCTGGGGCTCAGGGCCGTGACGGCGGGCAGCGTGGCCAAGTACGGCGGGGACGCGCTGTACACCGTCCTGATCCTGGCCCTCGTCGTTCTGGCCGCTCCGCGCCTGACACCCCTGAGAGCCGCCACGAGCGCGCTGGCCATCAGCTGGGCGGTCGAGTTCCTCCAGCTGAGCGGGATACCGGCGGAGCTGTCCGAGCGCAGCGTCATCGCCCGGCTCGTGCTCGGGTCCACCTTCAACGCCCCCGACCTGTTCTGGTACGGGGTCGGCGCGGGAGCGGGCCGGCTCGTCCTCACCGCGGTGCGGCGCCGGGGCCGCTGATCGCCGCTGGTTCCCGCTCAGAAGCGGGGCAGGGCCCCGACGATGCGGTTCCACACGGAGCGGGTGGCGCCGAAGCCGCTCTCGTGCACCCAGACGTGGGTACACGCGGGGCACTGGAGGTGCAGCAGGCTGCCGGTGTTGGTGAGCAGGTAGCGCCAGTGGGTGGAGCAGGTCCGCCGCTCTTCGCAGGGCTCACAGCCCTGCGCGTCCTCGCACTTCGGGCAGGCCACCCAGGCGCGGCGCCCGGGGTCGGCCTGCGGGTCAAGCGGCAGCACGGCCGTCTCCCCTCGCGGGCAGCACGCCGGCCGCGACCAGGTCGTCGTAGAGGCGCTGCTGCTGCGCGTCGAGTCCGGAGTACAGCAGGTCGTACGCGGCCTCCTCGCCGAGCAGTACCTCGACCGGATCCCAGTGCGGGCCGAGCGCTTCCATCACCTGGGCGCGCCGGAGCACCTCCTGTGAGGTGAGGTCCACCTCGAAGTCGACCAGCGCGGACGCGTCGCCGGACGCGTCGCCGGACGCGCCGGAGGCGTCGGGCTCGTCCGGGGTGGGGATGGGGTGCTGGGGGTCCATGCCGCCGAACTTAGGTAACCCTTCCTTCCCGGGTCAAGGGAGGGTGGGCGGAGTCACAGACCAGGGCCGTTCGCGGAAAGAGACGGCCCGGTCGGGCGCGCGCCGAACTGCGCCGACCCGGGGTGCGGGATATCAAGGAGCGTGAAGGTGAGCGCGAGGCCCGGCGGTCGCCCCCCACGGCTAAGGAGCACGTCTCGTGGATTTCGAGGTCAATGGCGCCCCGCGCACGGTGGACGTGGACGACGATCCCGCCGCCGTGGAGGTGGTGCGCGACCGGCTGGGCCTGACCGGCACCAAGCTGGTCTGCGCGGGCGGGGTGTGCGGGGCCTGCACGATCCAGGTCGACGGTGAGCCCCGGGTGTCCTGCCTGACGCCGGCGGTCGTGCTGGCCGGCCGGCGGGTGACGACGGTGGAGGGCCTGACCGGCCACCCCGTGGCGCGGGCCTTCGCCGGCGAGGACGCCCTCCAGTGCGGCTACTGCACCCCGGGCTTCGTGGTCGAGGCGGTTGCGTTCTTCGAGCGGTGGCGGGCCGAGCACGGCCGCACCCGGCCGGGGCGGGAGCAGATCGCGGACGCGCTGGCGGGCCACCTGTGCCGCTGCGGCGCCTACGAGGGGATCTTCAGCGCGGTATCCGCGGCCTGCGCGGGCGACTACGACAGGGCGCCGACCGGTGGGGAGGCTCCGGCGGTCCCGCGGGCCGAGGCCCCGGAGAAGATCGACGGATCGGCCCGGTACACCACGGACCTGCGCCCCGAGGGGCTGCTGGAAGGGGTGATCATCCGCTCGCCGTACGCTCACGCGCACGTGCGCTCCCTGGAGGCCGGAGACCTCCCGCTGGTGCCGCTGCTGCCGCCCGACGGGGTGGTGCGGTACGTCGGGCAGCCGGTGGCCGCGGTCGCGGCGCCGGACCGAGCCTCCGCACGGGCGGCCGCGGCGCGGGTCACGGTGGACTACGAGGTGCTGCCGGCGGCCCTGGACGCACGCCAGGCCCGGGCCGGCGAGGGCCCGTTGGTCTACGAGGACAAGGCGGCGCGCAAGCGGGCGCCGGGGTCCGGCGAGACCCCCCAGCTGGTGCCCCCCCGCTGGCGCGGCAACCTGCGGGGCCCGTCCGCCATGAGCAAGCGCCCCGCCACGGCCGTACGCCGTATCACCGAGGCCCGCAGCCGGAACCCCGAGCGGGTGGTGGAGGGGGTGTTCACCACCGCCGCGCAGACCCACACCCCGCTCGAACCGCACGCCTGCCTGGCCCAGTGGGTCGACGGCACCCTCCACCTGGAGGTGTCCACACAGTCGGTGAAGCACACGGCCGAGCTCGCCGCCGAGCGCTTCGGCGTGCCCGTCGAACGGGTGGTGGCGCGGGCCGTCCACGTGGGCGGCGGTTTCGGCTGCAAGATGGGGCTGACCTCCGATGTCGTCGCCGCGGCGGAGCTGGCCCGGCTGCACGGCGCCCCGGTACGGGTGGTGCTGGACAGGGACGAAGAGCTCACCGACGGCGGATACCGGCCCGGCACCCGGATCCGGCTGGCGATGGTCGCGGACGAGGCGGGCGACCTGAGCGCGCTGGCCATGGACGCGGACACCGACGGCGGGGTGTCGGTGGGCGGCACCGTGGCGGCACTGGCCCGGTTCATGTACGGCAAGGCCCCGCGCCGCCTCCGCGACTTCGACACGCTCACCCACCGGCCTCCGGGCGCCCCCTTCCGCGGCCCGGGCGGACCCACGATGTGCTGGGCCCTGGAGCAGGCCGTCGACGAGATGGCCCACCGGCTCGGCCAGGACCCGATCGCCCTGCGCCGCCGCTGGGACGGCAATCTCAAGCGGCACGCCCTGTACGACCGGGCCGCCTCGCTGCCGGTCTGGGCGGGCCCCCGCGGCGGCACCGGGCGCTTCCGCCGCGGCGTCGGCGTCGCGGCGGCCAACTGGCTGTACTTCCTCGATCCCGTCACCGAGGTGGAGCTCACCGTCGAGGACGGGGTCGTCGTCGCCCGCTGCGCCGTGCAGGACATGGGCACGGGCTCGCGGACCGTGCTGCGCCGGGCCGTCGCCGACGGGCTGGGCGTGCCCGAGGACAGGGTGCGCGCCGAGGTCGGCCGGAGCGACGCCGTCCACGGTCCCACCTCCGGCGGCAGCCGCACCACGCCCTCCCTCGTGCCCGCCGCCGCGGACGCCGCCGCGCGGCTGCGCGAGGCGCTCGGCGGCGGTGACGTCGCCGGTCGGCTGGCCGCGGCGCACGGCGTACGGGTGACCGGCCGGCGACCCCGCGACCACCGGGGCTTCGTGTCCCCGTTCACCCTGGGCGGTGTCGCCATCGGCCGCGGCTTCACCGGCTCGGTGCAGGTCGCCGAGGTCGAGGTGGACACGCGGCTCGGCCGGATCCGCCCGCTGCGCGTGTGGAGCGGCATCGCCGCGGGCCGCATCCACGAGGACCGGCTGGCCCGGAGCCAGTGCGAGGGCGCCGTCGTACAGGGCGTCGGCTACGCCCTGTACGAGGAGCGGCGCACCGACCCGGCCACCGGCCGGGTGCTGACGGAGAACCTGGAGGACTACCGCATCCCCGGGATTGGCGACACCCCCGAGATCACCGTCCACTTCCATCAGGAGGGCTTCGACCACGTCCCCGGCGGCGGTGTCGGCCTCGGCGAGATCGCCACCCTGCCCACCGCGGCGTGCCTGGCCAACGCGGTCCACGACGCGACCGGCTGGCGCCCGTACGACATGCCCATCCGCCCCGACCGGCTCCTGGAAGGACTGGGCAAGTGAGCACCGAGCCCGCCCTCACCGATCTCTCGGCCGCCGTCCTGGCCCGCGGCGGGGAGCTGCGCGCCGGTGGCACCGACACCACCGCCCGGCAGCGCAGCGGCGTCTCGCCCGGGCCGTTCACCGACCTCGACGGCATCGGCCGCCTGCGCGGCAGCACGCCGCTGCCCGGCGGCGGGCTGCGGATCGGCGCCCTGACCACCCTCGCCGCGCTGGCCGCCGATCCGCAGGTGCGCGACGGCTGGCCGGCCCTCGCTTTGTCGGCCGGGACCGCGGCCACTCCGCAGATCCGCGCCGCCGGCACCCTGGGGGGCAACCTGCTGCAACGCAACCGCTGTTGGTACTACCGCAATCCGCACGTCAGCTGCTTCCAGAAGGGCGGCACCAGCTGCCCCGCGCGCGAAGGCGACCACCACTTCGGCGTGGTCAGCGGAGACGGCCCCTGCGTCGCCCCGCACCCGTCCACCCTCGCGATGGCCCTGCTGACCTACGACGCCGAGGTCGAGATCGACGGCGAATCCCCGCGCGGCGTCGCCGACTTGTACGGGGACGGCGACCGGCACCACCGCACCGACCACCTGCTGCCGCCGGACCGCATCCTCACCGCGGTGCGGTTGCCCGCGCCCCTGCCCGGCGAACGCGCCGCCTGCCACCGGGCCATCAGCCGGGCCCACGCCGAATGGCCCCTGGTCGAGGCCACCGCCCGGCTCGCGCTCGACGGCGCCACCATCACGCACGCCGCCGTCGCGGCGGGCGCAGTGGCGCGCGTCCCGCTACGGCTGCCGGAGGTGGAGGCGGCCCTGATCGGCCGCGAGGCCACCCCCGGCCTCCTCGCCGCGGCGGCCGCGACGGTACTGGCCCGCTGCCGCCCCCTGCCGCAGACCGCCTACAAGGCGACCCTGTTCAGGGACACCGTCCTGGAGGTCCTGGAACAGGCCGCCGCCCCGGCCGGCGCCGAGCGGGGCTTGTCCCGCAACTGATCTTCATGTCGATGCGAACGGCCGGAACCCAGAGTTCGAACCATCGCAGAAGCGCCCGCCGCCGTATTTGTTCTGGAGGACGGTGCGGGTCCCGCCGAAGCACTGGTTGGGGTTGGCGCAGTCGCTCCCGGTCTGGATTTCCTGTCGGCTCGGCCTCGGTGCGTACCTCGACGAACTCCTCGGCGCCGGGCCGCCGGTGCCCGCCGCCCGCACCCTGCTCGACCTGGAGGCCGACGAGGACGGCCGCCGCCGCAGCCACGCCCAGTGGCGCGCCGAGGCCCGTGACCTGACCACGCAGGTGTGGGACTGGCTGGCGGCCCGCCGCCCCGGGCCGGCCCTGGTGGAGCAGCCGCATGGCCTTCCCGCTGCCCGGACGCTCCCTGCACGCCCTCACCGCGGCCGCCGCCGCGCCCGCCCCACGCCCAACAGCCCCTCGATGGTGCAGGCCGTGCGTCTGCCCGGTCTCTCGCTGCTGTCCATCCCCACCGACGTCACCCCGGTGACGGTCCAGTACCTCCAGCACGAGCTCGCCCACCTCGCGGAACACGCCCTCCGCCCGCCGGGCGCACCCCTGGCGCAACGCTGGAGCTTCGACCCGGTCCGCTCGGAGGGTGGGCGCTGCTGCTGGAGTACCTCGTACGGCCGCCCGCCGTGCTGCGGGGGCTCGGGATCGAGCCGGCCACGGCCGGGACGGTGAGCCGCTTCCTCGCCCAGGAGGAGCACTTCAGCCGCGGCCTGATGGCCGTGGACACCGCTCTGGACACCGCCCTGGACGGCGTCACCACCCCCGGCGCCGCACTCGCCCGGGCTGCCGAACTGGCCGCCCCCACGGGCCTGCAATGGGCCACCGAGGTCCTCCTGCTGCGCCAGGTCCGCATGGTCCAGTGGCGCGCCTACCTGGCCGGATACGCCTGGCGCGACGCCGTCCTGGCCGCCCTCACCGCCCGCTTCGGTCCCGGCTGGGCCGCCTCCGCCGGTGCCTGGTCGCTGCTGCGCGAGGCCCTGTCCAGTACCGGGTCGGCCGCGGACTTCCTGCACACCCTGCACACCCTGCGCACGTCGCACCGCGCGGACACGTTCCGGCTCTGACCCGACCGGCGAACCTGCCCCTCTGGCGTCAGTTCTCGATGAGCCGGACCACCAGCAGGAAGCAGGTGGTGAGAAGCAGGGCGATGGTGTACCCCGCGAACAGCCTGCGTCGCCCCCGCCGCAGGCTGCCGACCGCGGCGGCGATGCCCAACCCGACGGCCGGCAACCCGAGAACCCCGAGCACCGCGGCCGTCCAGTACGCCCAGCCGTGCTCCCCGAGGTAGCGCAACAACACGCTGGCGGGCACCAGCAACAGCAGGGCCGGCACGCTGTCCGCGAAGCCGACCCCGTCCGGCTGCTCCGACGTCTCCGGCTCCGACGTGTCCGGCTCAGCCGCCTCCGGCCCCGACGTCTCCGGCCTCGACGTCTTCGGCTCAGTCGTCTCCGGCTCCGCCGTGTCCCGCTCCGACATCCCTCGCGCCTCCCCTGTACCGGCGCGCCCGTACGCACCGTCCCCCGCGAAGACGCCTGTTCCGCCCGCCGGGTTGCCCCGTACTCAGGTGAGGTAGGGCCGGGTTCCGGTGATCCGGAGGAGTCGCTCCACTGGGCGGCTGGCGTCGGTGATGCGCAAGGAGCGGTGGTGTCGGTCGGCGGTGTGGCGGGCGGCGAGGAGGACGTTGAGGCCGGCGCAGTCACAGAACGCGACCTGCCGGAGGTCGATGGTGACCGCGGTCCGGTAGGAGGTGACGGTGGTCAGGATGGCTTCGCCGAGGCCCGCGGCGTTGTGGAGGTCGATCTCCCCGCTGACGGTGACGTGGGCTGTCCCGGGCAGTCCGGGTACCACGCTGATCTCCAGGCTGCCGGAGGCGGGGGTCTTGCCGAGGCGGTCCATGGTCTGGGTCACGTCTGCCTCCCGCTCGTGCTCCGGGCGCTCTTCCTCTACCAGCATGGTGGGCAGCGAGCCGACATACGTCAATAATCACGTGAAAAACAGGACGTATGTACAAAGTTTTGGCATTCTTGAGATATGGGAGATGAAGCACCCAAAACGCCGTGGACGTTCCTGACCAGCCACGCACGCGTCCTGCTGGCCCTCTCCCGCGACCCCGGCGCGCGCCTGCGGGACGTCGCGGCGACCTGTGTGCTGACCGAGCGGACGGTCCAGTCGATCGTCGCCGACCTGGAGGAAGGGGGGTACCTCAACCGGGTGCGTGAGGGTCGCCGCAACCACTACCGGATCATCCCCGGCGCGAAGTTCCGCCACCCCGCCGAGGCGGGCCGCGACATCGAGGGCCTTCTCACCCTCTTCGCCGACGCTCCCGCCGACGGCTCGTAGGCCCGGATGGCGTCAGTAGACGAGCTTGTAGGTCACGTCCTTGGGGACCGGTGCCGGTGCGGTGTCGGTGAAGACGAGCCGGATCGTCGTGAAGCGCTGGACCTCGGGGTGCTCGGGCCAGGCCTCCGGATGGCTCAGGGTCACCGCGACCGGGTAGGCGCGGAAGCGGCCCGCCGCGCAGTAGGGGCGGCAGTCGTTCACCATGTCGGTGCCGGTGGCCGTCGCGGTCCTCGGCCCCCAGGTGTCCCAGCGGAGTTTGACGAGGCGGTTGTTGCCGTCCCCGCAGGCCAGGAGGTATTCCTCGGGACGCGTCTGGGCCTGGGAGAAGCAGTCGACCACGACGGGATCCAGCGGAGCCGCGCTCCGGGCCGAAGTCGTTCCGGCGGGGTGCGCCGAGGCTGGGATCACGGCGGCCGTCAGGGCGGCCACCGTGCACAGCAGGGTGGCCGTGCGCACCCTGTACCGGGAGGCGCGTGCGGGTCGGTGGGCTGCTGAAACGTTCACGTAAGAACCTTCCTCGCCACTCTCGGGCCGCCGCCGCTGCGGCCATACCCAGCTTCCCCCATTCGTGGGGGCCGTGCACCCGCTGAGCGTCGCGCCGGTCCGCGGCGCCCTGATCAGCCGAGCCGCTCGGCCGGCTCGACGATGCTGCCCTCGGGCTACTTCTGCAGCGCCAGGACCGCCTGCCGCTCCAGGTCCAGGCAGCGGTCCACCCGCTCCGCACACGCGTCGAAGAGCGCACGCCGCTCCTCGACGCCGGCCTCCCGGTCCGCGTCGCGGGCGAGCGCGGCCAGCTCCGACCAGTGCCCGGCGGACTCCCTGAAGAGCCCGGCGGCCTCCGGGCGCTCGACGAGGTCCAGGAAGTCGGCGTACAGCGGCCGGGTCGCGCCCGGGGCGGTCCACTCCTCCTCCAGGCAGGCGTACAGCCGCCCGGTACCGGCCTCGAAGGCCTCGGGGGAGCCGCCGAACCGGCGCTCCCAGCCCGTCTTGGTGGTGCTGTCGCGCAACTGCGCGGCGAGCTTCTCCATCCCGGTGAATCCGAAGTTCACGTCGAACTTGTTCCCGAGGACCGGCCCCGTCAGGTGCGTGACGGTGGAGGCGATGGCACCCGCCACGTCCGGGTCCGTCTCGGACGGCCCGGTGGGCACGATCAGCTGGTGGCGGCCCTTGCGGTGCGCGGTCCAGGCGGCGCCGAACTCCTCGCGGTCGATCCGGTGCGGGGTCCCTGCGCCGTCCTCGATCAGCAGGTCGTCGCCGTCGTACCCGGCGATGACGACGATGTACGGGTCGGCGCCGGTCATCTCGGCGTCCGGGTCGGCTGCGTGCCAGGGCAGGGAGGAGCGGTCGACCACGCAGAAGGCGGGCTGTCCCTCGTCGAGCGCGGCGCGGACCCGGCCCCAGCGGGGTTTCATCGCGCGCGTGGCGTCGTAGGGGATCCCCAGGCGGCCGAGCGCGACCTGCACCCAGGGCTCGGGGTGGGCCTGGGCCACGATCGTGGCGATGGGCACCCGGCCCGCGTACTCGAAGACGAAGTACATGAAGCCGATCCCGCCGGCCAAGCCGGCCACGAGCTCCTCGTCGTGGACGCTGCCGAGCGCGTGGCGGATCAGGGAGGCTTCACGGTGGCGTCCGGTGCCGAAGTCTTCGTACACGAGCACAGTCATGCGATCAGCCTATCCGCGGCAGGGACGTGACTTCGCGGCCCGGGGTGGGGCGCCGCCCCGGTCGTCGTCCGGCCGCCCCGCCGCCGGTGACCGGCAGGCGCGGCAACCCGCTGCGGAGTCCTCGGCATACCGGAGCAAAGGCGGACGAACAGAACGTACGATGGGCGGGAACCGGCGCGGGCGGCTCGCCGTGCCGCCGGTCCAGGCCGTTCGTGGGAGACGCATGGCACAGGTCGCCGACACCGCGCGGACCGTCATCCTGACCGTGGACGACGATCCGGGAGTCTCCCGTGCCGTCGCCCGTGACCTGCGGCGCCGCTACGGCGCCGCGTACCGGATCGTGCGCGCCGAGTCCGGCGAGTCCGCCCTGGACGCACTGCGCGAGCTGAAGCTGCGGGGCGACCTGGTGGCCGTGATCCTGGCCGACTACCGCATGCCCCAGATGAACGGCATCGAGTTCCTCGAACAGGCCCTGAACGTGTACCCGGGCGCCCGGCGCGTGCTGCTGACCGCGTACGCCGACACCAACGCGGCCATCGACGCGATCAACGTCGTCGACCTCGACCACTACCTGCTCAAGCCGTGGGACCCGCCGGAGGAGAAGCTCTACCCGGTCGTGGACGACCTGCTCGCGGCCTGGCGCTCCAGCGACTACCGGCCGGTACCCGCCACCAAGGTCGTCGGGCACCGCTGGTCGGCGCGCTCCTCGCACGTGCGGGAGTTCCTGGCCCGCAACCAGGTCCCGTACCGCTGGTACTCCTGCGACGAGCCCGAGGGACGGCGACTGCTGGAGGCCGCCGGGGCCGACGGACAGCGGCTGCCCCTGGTGATCACTCCGGACTGCACCGTGCTGATCGAGCCGGAGGCCCCCGACCTGGCCGCCCACGTCGGCCTCGCGACGACTCCGGCCGCCGACTTCTACGACCTCGTCGTGATCGGCGGCGGCCCGGCCGGTCTCGGCGCGGCCGTGTACGGGGCTTCCGAGGGGCTGCGGACGGTGCTGGTCGAGCGGTCGGCGACCGGCGGGCAGGCCGGACAGAGCTCCCGCATCGAGAACTACCTCGGCTTCCCCGACGGCGTCTCGGGCGCGCAGCTCACCGACCGAGCCCGCCGCCAGGCCGGCCGGTTCGGCGCCGAAATCCTCACGGCACGGGAGGTCACGGGGCTGGAGGTCAACGGCGCGGCGCGCGTCGTCCGCTTCTCCGACGGCTCATCGGTCACCGCGCACAGCGTCATCCTGGCGACCGGCGTGTCGTACCGGCAGCTCCAGGCGCCGGGCTGCGAGGACCTGACCGGCTGCGGGGTGTACTACGGCTCCTCGCTCACCGAGGCGTCCGCCTGTCAGGGGCAGGACGTGTACATCGTCGGAGGCGCCAACTCCGCCGGGCAGGCGGCGATGTACCTGGCGCGGGGCGCGAAGTCGGTGACGCTGCTGGTCCGCGGGGAGACCCTGGCGGTGTCGATGTCGTACTACCTGATCCAGCAGATCGAAGAGGCACCGAACATCACCGTGCGGACCCGGACGGTCGTCGAGGCGGCGCACGGCGACGGGCACCTCGAGCAGTTGACGCTGCGCGACGTGGACAGCGGCGCCACCGAACTCGTCGACGCCCAGTGGATGTTCGTCTTCATCGGAGCGGCCCCGCGGACCGACTGGCTGGACGGCACGGTGCTGCGCGACCAGCGCGGTTTCATCCTGGCCGGGCCGGACCTCACGCCGGACGGCCGCCCGCCGGCCGAGTGGGAGCTGGACCGGCCGCCCTACCACCTGGAGACCAACATTCCCGGCGTGTTCGTGGCGGGCGACGCACGCGCCGAGTCCGCGAAGCGCGTCGCGTCAGCCGTCGGAGAAGGAGCCATGGCCGTGATGCTCGTCCACCGGTACCTGGAGCAGTCATGAGCGGGCACGCCATGTCCTGCAGCCCGCAGGAGATCGCCTCGCTGTTCCTGTTCGAAAAACTCTCCCCGGAGCAGCTCGGACGGCTGTGCGCCGAGGGCCGGGTGGAGCGGTTCGAAGCCGGTCCGGTGTACACCGAGGGCGAGCCGGCGACCTGCTTCTACGTGATGATCGAGGGCACCGTCGTCCTGTCCCGCAGGGTCGGCGGCGACGACGTCGAGGTGAGCCGGACCTCACAGCGCGGGGTGTACGCGGGAGCCATGCAGGCCTACCTGGGCGACCGGGTGCCGCAGACGTACAACAACTCGATGCGGGTGACCGAGCCGACGCGGTTCTTCGTGCTGCCCGCGCAGTCGTTCGCGGACTTCATGCGGGACTGGTTCCCGATGGCCGCGCACCTGTTGGAGGGTCTCTTCTTCGGGGCGAAGAACACCCAGCGGGCCATCGGGCAGCGGGAACGCCTGCTGGCGCTCGGATCGTTGTCCGCAGGGCTCACCCACGAGCTCAACAACCCGGCCGCGGCGGCCGTACGGGCCACCGCGGCGCTGCGGGAACGCGTGGGCAAGATGCGGCACAAGCTGGCCGTCATCGCGCACGGCCCCTACTCCCGCGAGGCACTCGCCGACCTCATCGAAATCCAGGAGCGCACCGCCGAACGCGTCGCGAAGGCACCGGCGTTGAGCCCCCTGGAGGCATCCGACCGGGAGGACGAGCTCGCGGACTGGCTCGACGACCACGGCATCACGGAGGGCTGGCGGATCGCACCGACCTTCGTGCAGGCCGGGCTGGACACGGACTGGCTGGAGCAGGTCGCGGCGGCCGTGGCCGACGACATCCTCCCGGGGGCGATCGGCTGGCTCAACTACACGGTCGAGACCGAGCTGCTGATGGACGAGATCGACGACTCCACCACCCGCATCTCCCACCTCGTGGACGCCGCCAAGCAGTACTCGCAGCTCGACCGCGCCCCGCACCGGGTCGTCGACGTCCACGAACTCCTCGACAGCACCCTGCTGATGCTGTCCGGCAAGATCGGCCCCCGGGTCCGGGTCGTCAAGGACTACGACCGCTCCGTGCCGGAGGTGCCCGCCTACCCCGCGGAGCTCAACCAGGTGTGGACGAACCTCATCGACAACGCCGTCTTCGCGATCGGGAGCACCGGCCGCGACGGCACGCTGTCGGTCCGCACGGCACGGGAAGGGGACCGGTTGCTGGTGGAGTTCCGGGACACCGGGCCCGGCATCCCGGCGGACATCCGCAGCCGCATCTTCGATCCGTTCTTCACCACCAAGCCGGTCGGCGAGGGCACGGGTCTCGGACTGGACATCTCCTGGCGGATCGTCGTCAACAAGCACCACGGAAGCCTCCAGGTCGAGTCCGCACCGGGTGACACCCGTTTCCAGGTGCTGCTGCCGCTGACCGCCCCGGAACCCGAGACCGAGCCCGGAACCGACACCGAGACCGACACCGAGACCGAGAGCGACATCGCCGAGGAGCCGGTATGACCGACATCCAGGGAATCGATCCGAGCGCCGCGCCCACCGGCTCGGGCTGCGCCGACTGCGACGCGGTGGGCGGCTGGTGGTTCCACTTGCGCCGCTGCGCCCAGTGCGGCCACGTCGGCTGCTGCGACTCGTCCCCCGCGCAGCACGCCACCGCCCACTGGAAGTCCACCGGTCATCCCTTGGTGCAGAGCTTCGAACCGGGCGAGGAGTGGTTCTGGGACTACGACAGCGGCAAGCTGTACGAGTCCGGGCCGGAGCTGACGCCGCCGGGCGGCCACCCTGCGGATCAGCCTGCGCCGGGACCGGCGGACCGGGTGCCCCAGGACTGGACGCGGCTGCTGCACCGCTGAACGGCATGTCGGCCGGCAGCCCGGGCCTCCGCCCCGCAGCGGGGGATTCCTACCGGTGCCGGGCCAGGGTGTGGACCAGGACGAGGAGGGCGAAGGCAATGACGGCCAGGTGGAACCAGGCCGGGCCGGGTGCCGGGGTCAGGGCCAGGGAGGTGAGCTGATGGGAAGTCATATTGCCCGCCTGCCCCCGTCTGCCGCAATCACGCTCCCGTAGGGGGACAAGGGGCGCGGGCGGGCCGGTTCGCACGACCGCGGTGAGGCGCGGGCGGAGCCGGCCGGGTCACAGGCCCGTGGACCTGCCCGAGGTCAGCCGGGATGCCTCGATCTCGGCCCAGACGGCCTTGCCGTTCTCACTGGTGACGGCGCCCCAGCGATCGGAGAGACGCTCCACGATGTACAGGCCGTGGCCGCCCGGGAGGCCACGCTGCGGGGACGGGTGTGGACGGGGCAGCGTCGTCGTGCCGTCGAAGACCTCGATCCGCAGGGCCTCACCGGCCGTCAGCGCGAGTTCGAGGCAGCCACCCGCATGCAGGGAGGCATTGGTCAGCAGCTCGGAGACGAGCAGCAGGACGTCCTCGGCGGTCGCCTGTCCGTCCCAGCCCCAGTCCCGCAAGGCCTGGCGCGTGAAGTCGCGGCCCTTCGCGACGTGGCCGCGGACGCCGGACAGGGCGAGCCGACGGCGCTGCCCCGCCACGGAAGGTCCGGTGCGCAGCGCATCGCCGGTTTCCGCTCCGATGGTTTCCACTGTGAACTCTCACCCCCACCGTTGGCACTGGTCTGTGATCGCGGGAACCTCGGTGGTCCCCGTCGGCCTCTACAGCATGATCGATGTCCTGGACCGTCCGTACCCCCCGGACCCGGGACACCGAGCGTGCCCGACAGTCTAGGGGAGCGCCGGCCTCAGGAGGTCGCCATGTGCAGTCTGAGAATGAGGCCGCTGTCCGAGGCACGGATCTCGACCAGGTCGCACAGCTGGTGGATCATCCACAGGCCGCGGCCACCGTTGACCGACGCCAGGGAGGGTCGGCGCCGACCCGCCAGCGGGTCGGCCAGGCGGCCGCCGTCGCGGATCTCGGCCACGATCCCGGTACCGGTGCTCCACAGCCGGAGCGCTCCTCTCCCGCCGCCGTGGGACAGGGAGTTGGCGGCGGCCTCGCTGAGCGCGAGGATCAGGTCGCCCCGCCGCGCCGCACTCAGGGCGGTGCCGCGGGCCCAGGCCTCGGCGTGGTCGCGCACCTCGCCCAGGTCCCCGTGGGCGTACTCGAGCCAGGGCGCACCGCCGTCGGGCTCGGGCAGGGGGTGGTCGCAGTCGGCGCAGACCGACGAGGCGTCGGCGTAGTCCGCGCTGAGCAGGTCCTTGCCCTTCTCCATCAGCGTGGGATGGGTACGCCGGGCGTCGGACACCACCGCGGCCGACAGGCCCTGGACGTCGTACGGGCAAAGGATGGTGGCCTGCCGCCCCGCGAAGGCCGTATTGATCAAGGCCTCGTGGCGCGTGGCCTCCAGCACCTCGGCCTGCGAGCGGCCGGGCCAGATGGGCTCGCCCACGATCCGGGCCGGCCGACCAGCGTGCCGGTCGGCGAAATCCTGCAAGGCGGCCAGGATGCGGCCGGGGTTGCGGCCCAGCTGCGTCATGTCCGTCCAGGTGACCTCGCCCGTGCCCGCGTCGAGGCTCTCGCGCAGAGCGTTCAGCTGCGGGCCGGGCACGGCCACGAGTACCGGCTCGTCGGCTGCGAGGGCGGCACGTACGAAGCCTCCCACCCCTGCCAGGTACTCCGCCTGACCCTGGTAGAAGAGGGCGGGGTGGACGAAGGCCCCAGGGCCGGTGGTGGGCGCAGGAAGGTTGATCATGCTGCGACCTCCAGCGCGGCACATTCGTCCGGGAACATCGCCACGATCTTGCGGAGCGAGTACGGCGGGTGGTGGAGCAGCAGGCGGCGCCCCTGTCCGGTCACGGTGGTGGCGGCCTGCAACAGGGCGGCGACCGCCGCCGTGTCGAGGAAGGCCACGGCGGAGAGATCGAGGTGGACCACCGGGCCGGGGATCCGCGTGACGACACTGAGCGCCGCGCGGAGGATCGGCCGGGTGTCGAGGTCGCAGCTGCCGCTCAGGAGGGCGCCGGGACGGTCGCGCAACGGCTGGGCCGTCAGCGTCGGAGCCGCCCCCTTGCCCGCCCCCGTCGGGGCACACCGGACGACCGCGTCCGCCCACACCACGGTGTCGTAGAGCGCCTGGGCACCGTCGGGCGGGACGGACCGGTCCTGCCGGCCGGGGGATGGCATACCCGCAGCCTAAACCGAGAGCATTCCGGCGCGCAGCCGGGCCAGGGTCCGGGAGAGCAGACGCGAGACCTGCATCTGCGAGATGCCGAGGGCGTCGCCGATCTCCGCCTGGGTCTTCTCCTCGCCGAAACGCAGCTGCAGGATCAGCCGGTCCCGTTCGCCCAGCTGCTCCAGCAGGGGCGCGAGGGTGTGGAACTCCTCGAAGAGTTCCATGGCGGGGTCGACCTCACCGAGCCGGTCCGCCAGCGGTCGCGTCGTCCGGCTCGACGGCGACGGCTCGTCGCCGTCGGCGCCGGTGGTGTCCAGGGAGCCGCTCGTGTAGCCGTTCGCGGCCACCAGCCCGTCGATGACCTGCTCCTCGGTCAGTTCGAGGTGCTGGGCGATCTCCTTGACCGTCGGGGCCCGGCCCAGGACATCGGTCAGGGCCTCCTGGGCCTTGGCGAGTTCGGTACGCAGTTCCTGCAGACGGCGGGGGACGTGCACGGCCCAGGTGGTGTCGCGGAAGAAGCGCTTGATCTCGCCGGTGATGTACGGGAGGGCCAGGGTGGAGAACTCGACCTCGCGTTCGAGGTCGTAGCGGTCGATGGCCTTGATGAGCCCGATGGTCCCCACCTGGATGATGTCGTCCATGTCCAGACTCCCACCCAGCGCGCGGGCGCGGAAACGCCGCGCGGCGAACTGTACGAGGGAGAGGTTCATCTCGATCAGTGTGTTGCGGGCGTACTGGTACTCGTGCGTGCCCTCTTCCAGGGAGCGGAGCCTTTCGAAGAAGACCTTCGACAGCTCCCGTGCGTCGGCGGGCGCCATTTCACGGGCGTTCTCCACCTGGAACAGGTCCATGTCCTGCGTCGGGGCTCCTGCGGTGCCGGCCGGAGCGGGCGTGACCTGCGTGTCTGTCGCAGGCATGTGGCTTACGGCGGTGGCCGAGCGAGACATGTGGCCGTTCCCTCCCGATTGACTGATGGCTGCCCCGGCGCTTCTGCCCGCACTTCGCGGTCTTACACGCCCCTCTTCGGATTCTCTTTCTTTCTCTCCGGTTCGCGGGGCAGGCGGTGCCAGCCACGGCACCGGGCGCCCTCGCCGGGTCCATGAACAGGCATACTCCCTTGCGGAAGCCGTACAGGTGACGATCCGGGGAGGCGGACATGACCGGAGCACAGGACGCGTACCACGATGGCGTGGTCGGCGAGAGCTACCCGGCCGGGGACGGGGTGGGATGGGTGGTGGCCGCCCGCGGGGAGCTCGACCAGGACACGCTGGCCCCGCTCGAAGAGGCGCTCGTCTCGGCAGCGGAGCGGCACCGGCTGGTGGTGCTGGACGTCGGCTCCATCACCTTCGGCGACTCGTCGTTCCTGAACCTGCTGCTGCGGATGCACCAGCTCACCACGCTGCGCATCGCCGCCCCCGGCGAGCAGCTGCGCCGCCTCTTCGCCCTCACGGGCGCCGACACCATCCTCTCCCTGTACCCGGGCGTCGAAGACGCCCTCGCGGGGTGACGGCCGGCGTGCCCCGGCCCGGGCGGTCGGTCATTCGGAGTGGGACCCGGGTCCGCCGCGGGGGCGGAAGCACGCCGTGATCGCCTTGCCGCCGTGGCACGCGTGGACGTCCCAGGAGTCGGCCAGTGTGGTGACGATTCCCAGCCCCCGACCGGACGTGGCACCGGCATCTCCGTCGGCCGGCCGCGGGGTGGGCAGCTGAGGGTCGGAGTCGGCGACGCTCACATGGAGGCACGTGCCGTCCCACGTCAGCACGAGGTGCGCGGTGCCGGCCGCGTGCACATGGGCGTTCGTGACGAGCTCGGAGACGCTGAGGAGTACGGAATGCACCGTGTCCGCGGCCCAGTTGTTCCAGGGCAGCGACGCCAGGTGCTCGGCGGTCCACAGCCGTGCGGCCCGTACCCCCTTCGAAACCGGAAACGAGCCTGCCCAGCCGACTGCCTTGACCGCCAATGCCCTCACCTCACTTCGTCCGATGTGGTGTTTCTCACCGATTCGCCTACCCCCCACTCGCGCAAGCACCCCCGGTCGACTGTGCGGAAGCGTGTCTTCAGGGTGATCGGCGTGCCTTAAGGTCCCTTCGGCGGCGTTAGCCTTCATCGGCCGGCCGAGCGGCGAAAACGGAACCCGTCGGCCGGGCCACGGATCCGGTGCGTCTAGAGTGAGGTTGACCGATGGCTGAGAGGACGGGCACGGAGTCACTGAGCAGGTCGGCGGTGCTTCCGGGCGACGGCGAGGGCGGGATCGGCGAAGCGGAGCTGCGCCTCCTGCTGGCCGGCCTGACAGCCGTGCGGGACGGGGATTTCCGTACCCGGCTCCCCGACACCGCGGACGGGCTGCTCGGCGAGATCGCCACCGTGTTCAACGGGATGGCCGACCAGCTGTCGCTGTTCACCTCCGAGGTGACGCGGGTGGCCCGCGAGGTCGGCACCGAGGGAACGCTCGGCGGCCAGGCCGACGTACCGGGAGTCGGTGGCGCCTGGCTGGACCTCACCGATTCGGTCAACTTCATGGCCGGAAACCTCACGGCCCAGGTGCGTTCGATCGCGCAGGTCGCGACCGCCGTGGCCAAGGGCGATCTCTCGCAGAAGATCACCGTCACCGCGCGGGGGGAGATCCTGGAGCTGAAGGAGACCATCAACACGATGGTCGACCAGCTCTCCGGGTTCGCCGGGGAGGTCACACGGGTGGCCCGCGAGGTCGGCACCGAGGGCCGGCTCGGCGGTCAGGCGGACGTCAAGGGCGTCTCCGGTACCTGGAAGGACCTGACGGAATCGGTCAACGTCATGGCCGACAACCTCACCGCCCAGGTCCGTTCGATCGCCGAGGTCACCACCGCCGTGGCCCAGGGCGATCTGACGCAGAAGATCCGGGTCGACGCGCGCGGGGAGATCCTGGAGCTGAAGGAGACCATCAACACGATGGTCGACCAGCTCTCCGCGTTCGCCGACGAGGTCACGCGGGTGGCCCGTGAGGTGGGGACCGAGGGCAACCTGGGCGGCCAGGCCACCGTACGGGGGGTCTCCGGCACCTGGAAGGACCTCACCGACAACGTCAACGTCATGGCCTCCAATCTGACCGGTCAGGTGCGGTCCATCGCCCAGGTGGCCACCGCCGTGGCCCGCGGCGACCTCTCGCAGAAGATCGTGGTGGAGGCGAAGGGCGAGGTCGCCGCGCTGGCCGGGGTCATCAACACGATGGTCGACACGCTGTCCGCGTTCGCCGACGAGGTGACCCGGGTCGCCCGTGAGGTCGGCACCGAGGGCCGGCTCGGCGGTCAGGCCCAGGTTCCCAATGTGGCGGGCACCTGGAAGGACCTCACCGACAACGTCAACTCCATGGCGAACAACCTCACGGGCCAGGTCCGCAACATCGCCCTCGTCACGACGGCCGTCGCCAACGGCGATTTGTCCAAGAAGATCGACGTGGACGCCCGCGGCGAGATCCTGGAGCTGAAGACCACCATCAACACGATGGTCGACCAGCTCTCCGCCTTCGCCGCCGAGGTCACCCGGGTCGCCCGCGAGGTCGGCAGCGAGGGCCGGCTCGGCGGCCAGGCCGAGGTCGAGGGCGTCTCCGGCACCTGGAAGCGCCTGACCGAGAACGTCAACGAGCTGGCCGGCAACCTGACCCGCCAGGTCCGGGCCATCGCCGAGGTCGCCAGCGCGGTCGCCGAGGGCGACCTGACCCGCTCGATCACGGTCGATGCCTCGGGCGAGGTCGCCGAGCTCAAGGACAACATCAACTCCATGGTCGGTTCGCTGCGGGAGAGCACCCGGGCCAACCAGGAGCAGGACTGGCTCAAGTCCAACCTGGCCCGCATCTCGGGCCTGATGCAGGGCCACCGGGATCTCGCCGCGGTCGCCGAACTCGTCATGGACGAGCTGACCCCGCTCGTCGCCGCCCAGTACGGCGCCTTCTACCTCGCCGAGGACCGCCCCGGCGGCACCGTCCTCACGCGCGTCGGCTCGTACGGCCGTCCCGCGGACGCCGCGGTGGGAGCCGCGTTCGCCCTCGGCGAGTCCCTCGTCGGGCAGGCGGCCCGCAGCCATCGGATCATCGCCACCGACCAGGTCCCCGGCGACTACCTCATCTCCTCCGGGCTGGGCCACACCACCCCGGGCAGTCTGATCATCCTGCCGATCGTGGTGGACGACCAGGTCCTGGGCGTGATCGAACTCGCCTCCTTCAGCGCCTTCACCCCCGTGCACCGCGACTTCCTCGCCCAGTTGATGGAGACCATCGGCGCCAACGTCAACACCATCGTCGCCAACGCGCGGACCGACGAGCTCCTCGGCGAGTCCCAGCGGCTGACCGGCGAGCTCCAGGCGCGCTCGGAGGAACTCCAGGTCCAGCAGGAGGAACTCCAGCGCTCCAACGCGGAGCTGGAGGAGAAGGCCGCCCTCCTCGCCAGCCAGAACAGCGACATCGAGGCCAAGAACCTGGAGATCGAGCAGGCCCGGCAGGAACTGGAGACCCGCGCACAGCAGTTGTCGCTGGCTTCCACCTACAAGTCCGAGTTCCTGGCCAACATGAGCCACGAGCTGCGCACCCCGCTCAACAGCCTCCTCATCCTCGCCCAGCTGCTCGCCCAGAACCCCGCGCGCAACCTCACCCCCAAGCAGGTCGAGTACGCGGGCATCATCCACTCGGCCGGCTCGGACCTGCTCCAGCTGATCAACGACATCCTCGACCTGTCGAAGGTCGAGGCCGGAAAGATGGACATCAATCCCGAGCGGGTGCACCTGCCGCAGCTGCTCGAGTACGTCGACGCCACCTTCCGCCCGATGACCACGCAAAAGAGCCTCGACTTCACCGTCACCACCGCCCCCGGCGCCCCCGACGACCTGCTCACCGACGACTCCCGGCTGCGCCAGATCCTGCGCAACCTGCTGTCCAACGCCGTGAAGTTCACCGAACGCGGCGGCGTCGAGCTGCGTATCGAACCCGCGACGGCCTCCGAGATCCCCGCCGGACTTCCCCGGCGCGCGCCCCTGCTGGCCTTCCGGGTACGGGACACGGGCATCGGCATCCCCGAGCAGCAGCTCGAGTCCGTCTTCGGAGCCTTCCAGCAGGCCGACGGCACCACCAGCCGCAAGTACGGCGGCACCGGCCTCGGGCTCTCCATCAGCCGCGAGATCGCCCAGCTCCTCGGCGGGGCCGTCGTCGCGGAAAGCACACCGGGCCAGGGCAGCACGTTCACCCTCTACCTGCCGGTCAGCCGCGCGGACTACGAGGACGCCGCCCCCCGCACGGACGCTCCCGCCGCGCTCCCGGTCGGCACCGCGTCCGGAGCGGCCGGTCCGGGCCGTCCGGACGCACCGGCGCTCCCGGCCCAGCGGCGGGCCCGCCGCCTGCTGGTGATCGAGGAACGGCAGAACGGCCTGCTTTCCCTCGTCGCCGAGAGCGCCGCCCGGGACTTCGCCCCCCGCCACGAGGTGACGGGGGAGCGCGGGGGCATCCAAGTGGTCAATGTCACGAGCTCGCAGGAGGCCGCCGCCGCACTGGCATCGGACCCCTTCCACTGCGTCGTCCTGGAACTGGACATGCCCGACGGGGAAGCGCTGCACTTCCTCGACGCGCTCGACGGGGACCCGGCCCTGTCCTCGCTCCCCGTCCTCGCCCACAACAACCCCCGGGTCAGGACGGGTCAGGAGGAGGCCCTGCGGGAGCGCTCCGCCTCACGCCACGTGGAACTGCTGTCCAGTCTGGACGAGCTGCGGGAACGGATCGCGCTCCACCTGTCCGCCGAGCAGCCGGGGGACGTGCTGCCGCCCGTCTCCGGCGTCACGCACCGCCAGCAGGCCACCCAGGTGCTCGACGGCGACCTGGCCGGACGCACCGTCCTCGTCGTCGACGACGACGCCCGCAACCTCTTCGCCCTCAGCGGGGTCCTGGAACTGCACGGCATGCGCGTGCTCCACGCCGAGGACGGCCGCAAGGGCATCGACGCCCTCACCCACAACGCCGGTGTCGACCTCATCCTGATGGACGTGATGATGCCCGAACTCGACGGTTACGCCGCCACCGCCGAGATCCGGCGGATGCCGGCGTACGAGGGCCTGCCCATCATCGCGGTCACCGCCAAGGCGATGCCCGGGGACCGGGAGAAGAGCCTCGCCGCGGGCGCCAGCGACTACGTGACCAAGCCGGTGGACGCCGACGACCTCATCGCCCGCGTCCGGCACTGGCTCACGCGATGACCGGGGACACGAGGCGGCACGGTGAGGCAGACCAGGGGCGAACGCCCGTTGCCGACCGGAGCGCGGCCGCCATCCCGCACCAGGCCCCGAACCCGTTGGGACGCCTCGTCGCCACCGTCGAACGGCTGCGCCGCGAGGTACTGGAGGCACAAGCGGCGGCGGACGGCCGGGCCCTGGTCGAACTGGCCAAGGGCATTCTGATCGGGCAGCTGCACTGCACCCCGGCCGTGGCGGCGCGCCAGCTGGACGTGCTGTGCCGCGACAGCGGGATGTCCCTGCTCGAACTCGCCGCCGACATCGTCAACCAGGCGTCCCGCGACCACGTCAGCGAGATCGCCGCCGAATTCGTCGAGCGCACCGGCACGGCCGACATCCCGGCCGAGCAGCACACCGCGGTGTCGGTCCGGCTGCGCACCGCCGAGAGCGGCATGCTGGCCGCCGCCGCCGACACCCAGGCGGTGGCCGAGTCCCTCCTGACGAACGCCCTGGGCCCACTGGGCGCGGTCGCCGTCGCCGTGTGGACCGCGGTGCCCGACGGCTCGCTGGCCCTCGCCGGCCACGCCGGATTCCGCCCCGGGGAGGCCGCCCGCTGGCGCCACGTACCCCCGGGCGTCTCCACCGTGGCCCGCCTGGCGCTGAGGGAGCGGCGGCTGGTGACCCTCGCCAACCTCACACGCGAAGGGCTGCCCTCGATCGGCCACCTCCAGTGGTCCGACGGCGGCCGGATGGCCGTACCCACGGGAACGGGCGGACGGATCCACGGGGTCCTCGAAATCTGCTGGCCAGAGCCCCTCGCACCCCAGCCGCCGCAGATCGAGCGCCAGGTCGAGGCCCTCGCCGAGCTGTGCGCACGCACCATGGACGCCTCGCCCCCGCGCGACTTCACCGCCACCGAGGCGGTACTGCCGGACGTCGCGGAACTCATCGACCTCGCCGAGGGACTGCAGGATCCCGCGGTGGTGCTCACCCCGGTCCTCGACCCCGAGGGCGGACTCGGAGACTTCCGGATCCGGCACGCCGGCAGCCGGTTCGTCGACCCGCTCGGACGGCCGCGCGGGGACGTCAACGGTGCGCTGCTGCTGGAGGCCTATCCGATGGCCGCGGGCGAAAGCGGGCTGTTCGACATCATCGAGCGCGTGCACGCGACGGGCGAGCCCTTCAGGGCCGAACGCATGAGCCTGACCGCGCTCGTCGACCAGATCCCGCTCACTTCGGTCGCGGACATCAGCGTCAGCCGGCACGGCGCAGCCGTCCTGCTGATCTGGCGGATCGAGGACGAGACGGCCCGGCTGGCCAACCTCCTGCAGCATGCCCAGCGCCTGGGCCGGATCGGCGGTTTCGAGGAGAATTTCGCCACCGGAGAGACCACCTGGAACGCGCCGCTCTTCGCGCTGCACGGACTCCCGGCCACCGCGCCACCGGTACGGTTGCACGAACTGCCCGGCTACGCCCACCCGGACGACTCCGCCGCCCTCGGTGGCTTCCTGCGGGCGGTGCTCCGCCACCGGCGTCCCGCCTCGGTCAACTTCCGCCTTCAAAGGCCCGACGGAATCACCCGCCACATCCGGGTCGTCGCCGAGCCCGTTCTCGACGCGGACCAGGGGCTGTACGCCGTGCGAGGCGCCTACCAGGACATCTCGGCCCAGCACTGGACCGAGGTCGCGCTGGCCGCGACCAGGGACCAGCTCGCCCACACCGAGGCCGAGTCCGCCGAACGCAACCGGCTGGCCCTCCAGCTCCAGCACGCCATCATGCCCCCCACGCCGCCGGCCATCGAGGCCCCGGGCCTGCGGATCGCCGTCCGCTACCGGCCGGCGGAGACCGAGTCGCTCGTCGGCGGCGACTGGTACGACACCGTGGTGCTGCCCTCCGGGCTGATCATGCTGTCCGTGGGAGACGTCGCCGGGCACGGCATCGAGGCGGCCACCGGCATGGTCGTCCTGCGCAATGCTCTGCGCGGCCTCGCGGTGACGGGTGCGGGCCCCGCCCAGCTGCTGTCCTGGCTGAACACGGTCACCCACCACCTGGCCAAGCACGTGACGGCCACCGCCGTCTGCGGCCTCTTCGACCCGAGCACCAGGGTGATGCGCTGGGCACGCGCGGGCCACCTGCCGCCCGTGCTCGTCCGCAAGGGCGAGGCCGACGCGTTCCCCCTCATCGAGGGCCTGCTCCTCGGAGCCCTGCCCGATGTCACGTACATCGAGCGGGAGGTGCAACTCGAACCGGACGACACCCTGCTGATGTTCACGGACGGATTGGTGGAACGGCGGGACTCCTCGGTACAGGACTCGCTCCGCCACCTCCTGCACGCGGCGGGCGCCGGAGCCGGGGACCTGGACGGACAGCTGGACCGCCTCCTCGCCGAGAGCCGGTCCGACACGGACGACGACACGTGCGTGATCGGCATCCAGGTCGGCTGACGGCCTGGCCCTCCTGCTCAGGTCGGAGGGCCGCCCGCCGGAAATCATCATCAGGGCGCACCAGTCGCGAGCATGCGGCCGCCATGATTCCGTCATGGCACAAGAACTCGCAACGCTCGCCCAGAAGACCGCGGACAGGTTGGCTGAGCAGCACGTCGGCGTGGTGGTCGCCGCGCTGGCGGAAGACACCGTGGAGATCCGCGGGGCCGGAAGCACCGGCGCGGTCCCCGGCGGCGCCCCCGGCCCTGACACCCTGTTCGAGATCGGGTCGGTGACCAAGCCGTTCACCGCCCTGGCCCTGGCCCGCCTGGCATCCATCGGCACGGTGGGCCTGGACGAACCGCTCGGCGATCTGCTGCCCGACGGGACGGCCGTACCGTCACGGGACGGCCGGCAGATCACCCTGCAGCATCTGGCCACCCACACCTCCGGCTTGCCACGACTGCCCCGGGGCATGCTGCTCCAGGCCCTGCTGCGCCCGACGAAGCCGGATCCGTACGCCGACTGCACGGCCGAGGCCCTGCTGTCGGGGCTGGCCAGGACCCGCCTCGGGGCCACGCCGGGGAAACGATTCCGCTACTCCAACCTCGGAGCCGGACTGCTGGGACTGGCACTCGCCCGCCGGGCCGGCACGGAGTACGAGGCTCTCATCACCCGCGAGATCTGCGCCCCGTTGGGCATGACCGACACCGTCGTGACGGTGGACGGCACCCGCGCGGAACGTTCCGCCCAGGGCCACGGCCGGCGCAGGCGGCCCGTCGCATCGTGGCACCTCGCCGACCTGGCGGGAGCCGGCGCCCTGCGCTCGACCGCCACCGACCTGGTGGCCTTCGTACGGGCCCAGCTCGACGGCGGCCCCGCGGGGCTGGCCGAGGCGATCCGCATGAGCCGTGCGGTCGAGCACCGTACGAGCCCCTTCGCCTGGGTACACCTCGGCTGGATGGCCCAGCGCCTCCACCCGCGGCAGGGGGCTCACCTCCAGATCTGGCACAACGGAGGGACCGGGGGCTTCTCCTCCTTCGTGGGCTTCGACCCGGAGAAGCGGATCGCCGTCATCGCCCTCGGCAACACCCAGCGCCCGGTGGACCGCCCCGCCTTCGACCTCCTGCGCACCCTACAGACGGAGCACGCCTGACCGCATCGGCGCCGACGGGACCGTCGGGGTGCGGTTGCGGGTCGGCGCGTTCCCGGCGGGAGGGCGCGAGGGTTCGGTTGCCGAACTGGACGTCGCGCTCGGGGAGCAGCGGCTCCCGCTGCGGCCCGCGAGGCCATCGAGCGCTATCTGGCCTGACCCCCGTGCGGAAATCGTGCCAAGCGGGCAACGGCCATAAACCGCCGGGGAGTTATGCCCAAAAGGTTACTGTCTGCTGTATCGATCTTGTCGATAGTAATGACGCGGCGCCTGGTACGCCCGCCGACGGTCGGCGGCGATCCCAGCGCGCCGGGAGGAACGTATCGTGATCCGCACCCGTTACGCCGCCGCGCTGGCCACCATGGCCGTCACCGCCCTCGCGATCACGGCGAGCCCCGCCTCGGCGGCACCCGGCGACACGCTCACCATGTGCTCCAGCACGCTCACCCCGGACGGATGGGTGGACGCCCAGTGGTGGAACAGCGGCGGGTGCGGCTCCGGCTTCACCCCCAACACCAAGCAGATCAAGGACCTCAGGGGCTACCCGGTCAGCACCCAGGTCAACGCCTGCGCCTCCACGTGGCCGCCCGCCGGCTGGACCATCACCAGCAGCTACTACTCGAGCGGTTGCCGCTACTCCGCCGTCCCCAGCTTCAACCACAACAGCTGGACGCTGAAGCGCACCTCCTGACCTCGCGCTGACCTCGCGCCGGGCGGGGGGAACCGGACATCGTCCGGCCCGCCGCAGACCGCTCCGCCCGGCCGGGGAGTGCCGCCGGGCTGATGGGCGGCGTGCGGCGGGGCGTGGCGGGGCGGGGGGATCGTGGTATTCGGCCAGGGGATGCGGCGGGGAATGCGGCCGGCGCGCATTGACCGTATCGCGTCCTTCCCGCCCCACTGGCGCTGTGATGGCATGTCCGTGTCCAATTCCGTGCCCGTCCGCACGAATGGAGAACCGGAAATGCCGCTCCGCAGAATTGCCGCCGGCGCCGCGATCGCGGTGTTGTCGGCCGTGGCCGTCCCAGCGCAGGCCCAAGCCGATTCCCCCTACATTCCGCCGCCCGGCCGCATTACGGTCGACGTGGTCGGGGTCAACGGCTCGGGCTGCCCACAGGGGACCGCGGACGTCGCCGCCGCTTCCGACAACACGGCGTTCACCGTCACCTACAGCAACTACCTCGCGCAGACGGGAGCCGGCTCCGGAGGGACCGAGTTCCGCAAGAACTGCCAGCTGGCCCTGCGCATCCACGTGCCCCAGGGGTTCACGTACGCCATCGCCCGCGCGGACTACCGCGGCTTCGCCCACCTCCAGCGCGGCGCCTACGGCCAGGAGCGCGCGAACTACTACTTCCAGGGCTCCGCCCAGACGGCCCGTACGACCCACCAGTTCAACGGCCCCTTCACGGACAACTGGCAGGCCAGCGACCAGACCGACTACGCCGACCTGGTCTGGGCCCCCTGCGGCGAGGAGCGCAACCTCAACGTCAACACCGAACTGCGGGTCTACGCGGGCACGTCCAGCCCGCAGGCGTTGAGCTTCATGAGCATGGACTCGACGGACGGCAGCGTCAGCACCGTCTACCACTTCGAGTGGCGGGAATGCCCCGCGGTCTGACGCGGGCGCGTGAGCGCCGCGAGCGCCGGAAACCCGACCGACCCGACGGCCAGGAGTGACAACGATGTCTCATCCTCTGTCCCGCAATCGCACCCGCACCCGCAGTCGAATCCGAAACCGTATCCGCACCCGAACCCTGCTCATCGGTGGTGCGGCCGCCGCCCTCATCACCGCGTCGACGCCCGCCGTGGCCGCAGGCCCGATCACGGCCCCGCCCGACAAGATCGTGATCGAGCTCGCCACCGTGAACGGCTCCGGTTGCCGCGAAGGCACGGCCGAAGTGGCCGTCGCCCCCGACAACACCGCCTTCACGGTCACCTACAGCGACTACCTGGCCCAGGTCGGCCCCGGCGCCCCGCCGACCGCCTTCCGCAAGAACTGCCAGCTCAATCTCCGCGTCCACGTGCCCTCCGGTTTCACCTACGCCATCGTGCAGGCCGATTACCGCGGATTCGCATTCCTCCAGCCCGGCGCGTGGGGCCAGGAAAGGGCCAGCTACTACTTCCAGGGAATGCCGCAGACATCCCAGCGGACCCACCATTTCAACGGCCCGCTCAACGACAATTGGCAGACGAGCGACAAGACGGAGTATGCCGACCTGGTCTGGGCCCCGTGCGGTGAAAAGCGCAATTTCAACATCAACACGGAACTGCGTGTGAACGCAGGCACGTCCAACCCGCAGACGTCCACGAGCTTCATGGCCATGGACTCCACCGACGCCAGCGTGAGCACCCTCTACCACCTCGCCTGGCAGGTGTGCCCCAACCCGAAGAAGGCGTAGCGCCGAAGGAGAAGGGGGTGCGGGCCGGGACCGGACAGGTCCCGGCCCGCACCCCCTTCGCGCCCTGGCCCGGCGGCCAGAGCCATCCCGTACACACACGTCCTGACCCCGCCGCGACCGGCCATGGGCACGAGCCACTACCGTCGCACGTCTACAGCGGTGTCCTCCGACCCACCCCGAGCAGGAAGAACGCGTCATGACCCAGCAGATCCTCGAGCGTGTCGCCGGCCACGAGCAGCGGTTCAACTCGCTCTTCGAGGAGTACTTCGACACGGTGGGCGCCGGCCTCGACGCGCCGTCGTTCAGCCGTTTCACCCCGGAGTGCCTGCGGCTGCTGCGGGAGCTGTCCCTGCGGGGCGGGAAGCGAATACGGGTCGTGCTGCTGCACGAGGCGGCGCGTCTGGTGACGGACGAGCCGGTCGAAGGACTGGACGCCGCCGCTCTGAGCACCGAGTTGCTGCAGACCCACGGCCTGGTGCACGACGACCTCATCGACGACAGCCCGACCCGGCGCGGCGGCCCGTCCACGTACTACTCCTACCGCGAGCGGTTCCCCGACCACCCGCGGGCGGCCCTCGGTCTGACCGTACTCGCGGGCGACCTCGCTCTCGCCCTGTCGCTGCGGGTGCTGCTGGAGGCGAAGGTGCCCGTGGCGGTGCGGCAGGCCATGGTCGAGGCGCAGACCCGGGCGGCGGCCGACACGTTCGTGGGCCAGATCATCGACCTGGAACGCGACTTCGCCGCCGCACCGGACGAGGACGTCCTGCACTGCGTGGCCGACTACAAGTCCGCCCGCTACTCGATCCTCGCGCCCATGCAGCTCGGTCTCCTGGCCGCGGGCGAGCAGCCGGCGCTCTTCGAGAAGGAGCTGCGCCACTACGCGCGGCTGGTGGGAATCTGCGGGCAGATGCGCGATGACTACCTGGACCTGTTCGGAGACGCGGCCACCATGGGCAAGCCGACCGGCACCGACCTCCGCGACGGGAAGAACAGTTACACGGTGCGTGCCCTGCTGGCGGCGGTCGACGACGCCGAGCGTCGCACGGTGGAAGCCGCACTCGGGGACCCGTCCTGCACGCCGGAAACCACCGCCGCCGTCCGGGAGATCGGCGAGCGCCGGGGCGTGCCGGTCAGGATGCGGGCGGACATGCGCCGTCATGCGCAGCAGGCGTCCGAGGTGGCCGCCGGCTGGCGGTCACGGTGGCGGGAGGAGTCGGTCGCCTTCTTCGAGCAGCTGCCGCTGTGGAGCGTCGAGCGAGCCAGGTGACCGGAACGCGCACCCGCACCCGGGCTCGCCGCCGGGCTCGCGCCCGGGCCCGCCACCGCGCCCGGCCTGCCGTGTACGTCAGGCCGGGCGCAGCGATGACGGGCGCCACTGCCGCGGTTCAGGAGGCGGCCAAGGCCTCCAGGGCGGGGACCGTTTCGGCCGGGGACGGCAGGGCGGCGTTCTCCGCCCGGAGGCGGGTGGCGGCCTCGCGCAGGGCCGGGTCGGTGGTGAGGCGGGTGAGGAGGGGGGCGTCGACGTCGTCGGAGGCGGAGCGCAGGGCGGCGCCGGTCAGGGTGAGGGCATCGGCGTTGGCGAAGTGGTCGGCGCCCTGGGGGAGCAGGAGCTGGGGCAGGCCGGCCTGTAGGGCGGTGAGCATCGTTCCCGAGCCGCCGTGGTGGATCAGCGCGTCGGAGGTGGTCAGCAGCTCGGCGAGCGGGACCCACGGCAGGGGGCGGACGTTGTCCGGGAGGATGCCGAGCGGAGTGAGGTCGGCGTCGCCGACGGCGAGCAGGAACTCGGCGTCCACCGAGGCGGCGGCCTCGATCAGGCGGACGATGGCGCGGACGCCGTCCATCTCGGTGAGCACGGTGCCCAGGGTGACGGTGACGCGCGGGCGGGTGCCGCGGCGGAGCAGCTGGGCGGGGACGAAGCCGCCGCCGTTGTAGGGGAGGTAGCGCATCCGTAGGCCGCCGGGGTCGCCGCCGAGCGAGGCGGGGACGATGTCCAGCGCGGTGGACTCGGCCGGGCCGGCCACCCCGTACGTCTCGTACGCTTCGGTGAAGTTGGCGGCGAGCCGGCCGGCCATGTCGAGGCCGGAGGTGACGCCGAAGTTCTGGATCACCGACGGGATCTTGAGCTTGGCCGCAACGAGCGGGGCGGAGGCCTGGAAGGAGTCGTAGACCAGCAGGTCGGCGCGCCAGCTGTCGGCGGCCTCCAGCAGACCGTCCACGGTGGCGCGGGAGACGAGCGCGAAACCGTGGGCCGCCTGGTCGAGGATCTGGTCCGAGGTCATGTCGGGGGTGACGTAGCGCACCTCCTCGCCGGTGGACTGCTCGAACACCTCCCGGATGCTGCGGCCGTCGCCTATCTCGACGATCGGAAAGCCGGCCGCGCGGAGCTGGTTCAGCGGCTGCGAGCTCGCGAACAGCACCTCGTGTCCGGCGGCGCGCAGGGCCTGCGCGGTCGGGATCATCGGGAAGAGGTGGCCGGCCGCGGCCGGGCCGGTGAAGAGGATGCGCACGGGTTCTCCTTGCCGTTGTTACGACGGTCGAGGACGAGTCGTGCGGGCCCGCCCCGGTTCCCTTCGGTGAACTGCCGGGGAGGCGCGTCGTGTTCCCCCCGAGAGGGTCGATAATCGGACGTTCTGGGACGGTCCTGTCCGGTTCGGACGGGTCACGCGACGGAGGTGAGACGGCCGTCTTCAGTGAGCCGCCACGCTGTCGGGCCTGGCCGCCCGCCGGGGGGGCTTGACTCGCGAAAGTGTGAGTGGTTGAGTACTCACATGAAGCAAGAACGCCCCCGCCAGTTGTCCACCGCCGAGGAGCGCCGCGCGACGGTGCTGCACACCGCCATCGGTGCCTTCGCCGCACGCGGCTACTTCGGTACCACTACGACCGAGGTCGCCAAGGCGGCCGGCATCTCCCAGGCGTACGTCTACCGGCTGTTCCCCAGCAAGGAGTCGCTGTTCGTCGCCGTGGTGGAGCACTGCTTCGTCCAGGTGCGGGCCAGCCTGGAGCGGGCCGCGGCCGAGGCTCGGGGTAGCAGTGCGGAAGCGGTACTGGGGGCCATGGGGGAGTCGTACGCCAAGCTGATCGGCGACAACGACCTGATGCTGATCCAGCTCCAGGCACAGGCGGCCGCGGCCTCGGAGCCGGCGGTGCGCGAGGTCGTACGCCAGGGCTATGCCCGCCTGGTGGAGTACGTGCGCGGCGCCTCGGGCGGCAGTGAGGGGCAGGTCCAGGAGTTCTTCGCGCGCGGCATGCTGTGTCACCTGATCGCCTCGACGGGTGCGGACCAGGTGGACGCCCCCTGGAGCCGGACCCTGTCGGCGGGCATCAGGCACTACTGAGTCCGCGACCCGGTCGGACGCGCGCGGTCGGCGGGGCGGGTACGCCCTGCCTCTTCTTCGGCCCACTATGTGAGTGGTTGACCACACTATGGAGCTCGTCGTGCGGAAGCATTCCGGAACCACCGCCCGCCCCGGGGCCGCGCTCGCGGCACTGGCCGCGGCTCAGTTCACCGTCATGCTCGCCACGTCGATCGTGAACGTGGCCCTGCCTCAGATCCGGTCCGGCGTCGGCCTGTCGGACAGCGGCACGACCTGGGTCGTCAACGCATACGGTCTCGCCTTCGGGGCCCTGCTGCTGGCCGGAGGCCGCGCGGCGGACCTCCTGGGCCGTCGCCGGGTCCTGCTCGCCGGCCTCGGGCTCTTCGGGGCCGCGTCCCTGGCGGCCGGACTGTCGACCACGCCCACAGCCCTGATCGCTGCTCGCACCGTGCAGGGCCTGGGCGCCGCCGCGATCGCGCCGAGCGCCCTCGCGCTGGTGATGGTCCTCTTCCCGCCCGGCCCTGGGCGAGGCCGGGCTCTGGGGGTATGGGGCGCGGTCTCCGGGGCGGGCGGCGCGGCCGGAGTCCTCCTCGGCGGCGTCCTCACGCAGGCATGGGGCTGGCCCTGGATCTTCCACGCCATCGCCATCGGGGCGTTCCTCGTGCTGGTCATCACGGCGACCTTCGTGCCACGGGCGTCCGTCACCGAACGAGGACGCTTCGACCTGCTGGGCTCCGCGACCGTGTCGCTCGCCTTGACCGCCCTCGTGTGGGGCCTGACGACCGCACGCCGCTCCGGCTGGACGGATCCGCAGGTGATCGGGGCGTTCGCTCTGGCGGCCGTACTCCTCGCGGTGTTCGTCCTGGTCGAGCGACGGCACCCGACTCCGCTCCTCCCACCGCGGCTGTTCGCCACCGGCCGCGTCGCCGCAGGCAACCTGCTGATGGCGCTCCTGGGCTCCGTGTGGATCGCCCTCTTCTTCCTGCCGCTCTACCAGCAGCAAGTACTCGGCTCCAGCCCGCTGGTGACCGGCCTGGGCCAGCTTCCGCTCGCCGGAGCCAACATGCTCGGTTCCACGCTCGCGCCGCGGATCTCTCGCCGTATCGGAGTCACGGCGACCGTGACGGCGGCCCTGCTCACCGAGGCCGGCGGGCTGGCGTGGCTCTCGCGGATCAGCGCCGACGGCAGCTACCTCACAGGCGTCCTCGGGCCGAGTGTCCTGATCGGCCTGGGCCTGAGCATCGCCTTCGTCCAGCTCACCGCGCTCTCCGTCGAGGAGGTCCCGCGAGAGGACGCGGGTCTGGCCGGGGGGCTGGTGAACACCACCCGCCAGGTCGGCGGAGCGGTCGGCCTCGCCGTACTGGCCACTCTCGCCGGCTCCGTCACCGCCCAGGCCGCGACCCACCAGCCGCACCGGGACGCGCTGACCGCCGGCTACCGCACCGCGTTCGCCCTCTCGGCCGTGGTCCTCACCGCCACCGCCCTCCTCGCGCTGGTCCTCGCCCGCCACGGCCGCCCGCGCAGTCGGACCGCCGACCCGGCTGCCTCGAACCAGGCCGGCGCGCTCACCCGCACGTCCTGACGCCAACCCGCACACCCTTCACCCGCACACCCCTCACCCGAGAGGAAGACCCGCCATGTTCACCATCGACGAGAACGCCCCCGTCATCGCCCGCCTGTCCACCGTGATCGACGCCCCGCTGGAAACCGTTTGGCAGCTGCACACCGACATCGGCGCCTGGGCGACCTGGAACACGGACGTCGACCAGGCCGTCCTCAACGGGCGGCTGATGCCCGGTACTTCCTTCACCTGGAAGACCCACGGCCTCGACATCACCTCCACGGTCCACGAACTGATCCCGGGCGAGCGGATCGTGTGGGGCGGCCCCGCCAACGGCATCACCGGAATCCACGTGTGGACGTTCGAGCAGACCGGTGATCAGGTCTCCGTCCACACCGAGGAGTCCTGGAGCGGAGCCCCCGTCGACGCGGCGCCCGAGGAACTCGGCCGCGCCCTCCACCAGTCGCTGCAGAACTGGCTCGCCACCCTGAAGTCCCAGGCCGAGCAAGCCATGTGAAACCACCCCGACACACCACCCGCACCGCACATCGAGAAGTGAGGTTCCTGCCATGACCCGCAAGCCGTTCCTGACCGGTCACTACGAGCCCGCGGTCGACGAGATCACCGCTGCCGAACTCGCCGTCGAGGGCGCCCTTCCGCCGGAGCTGACCGGTCGCCTGCTCCGCAACAGCCACAACCCGAAGCCCGGTGTCACCCCCGCCCATTGGTTCAAGGGCAGTGGGATGGTGCACGGCATCCGGCTGCGCGACGGCCGTGCCGAGTGGTACCGCAACCGCTGGGTGCACACCCCCGCCCTCGACGGCGCCCCCTACATGACCGAGCACGGCCCCGATCTCACGGCCAGCACCGCAGGCACTCACGTCATCGAGCACGCCGGACGCCTCCTCGCCCTCTGCGAGGCCAACTTCCCCTTCGAACTCACCCCGGAGCTGGACACGGTCGGCGCCCACGACTTCGACGGCAAACTGCGCACCGCCATGACCGCCCACCCCAAGACCGACCCGGTGACCGGGGAACTCCACTTCTTCGGCTCCTCGCCGTTCCCGCCCCACCTCATGTACTACGTCGCCGACGCACGCGGCGAGATCACCCACAGCGCCGAGATCCCCGGAGCCACGGCCTCCCTCAAGCACGATTTCGCCCTCACCCGCCGCCATGTGGTCTTCATCGAGGGCACGGTCACCTTCGACCCGACCGAGCACTCCGGCATCCCGTACGCCTGGAACGACGACCAGCCCGCCCGCATCGGCATCATGCCCCGCGACCCCGAAGGCGCCCGGCACGTGCGCTGGTTCCCCATCGAGCCCGGAAGCATGCTGCACGCCGCCAACGCCTACGAGGACAGCCGGGGCCGCATCGTCCTGGAAGGCCCCACCGTCGACCGTGAGGGCTTCCGCCTCTCCTGGAACTGGTGGGTCGGCGCACCCGGGCGCGGCACGGAACCCAACACCCGCTCCTACACCCGCCGCTGGGTCATCGACCTGGCGGCGGGCAGCGTCAACGAACAGGTCATCGACGACCTGGCCGTCGAGTTCCCGACCCTCAACGAGGACTACCTCGGCGCGGAGCACCGCTACCAGTACGCCGTGTCCTTCCCCGACCAGAACGGCCTCGGCGGCTACGGCGTCGTCAAATACGACCGCACCACAGGAGCCCGCCACATCCACGAGGTCGGCGACGCCCGGCTGCCCAGCGAGGCCGTCTTCGTCCCCGCGGCCGGCGCCACCAACGAAGACGACGGGTACCTGCTCACCGTGGTCTCCGACCTGAAGCAGGACGCGTCACAACTCCTGGTCCTGGACGCCTCCGGCCTCGACCGGATCGCCACCGTCCACCTGCCCCGCCGCGTCACCGCCGGAATCCACGGCTCCTGGATCCCCGACACCGCCCTCGACGGCAGCCGGAACTGACACACCGGATCCAGGGGGAGACGAACGCGTCCCGTCTCCTGACGGGCGCCGTCGTCCGTCCCGCTGCTGCAGCGCCGGACCGGGCCGTCCAGGCGGAGGCCGCGCCCGGGAACCTGGCGTGTGTCAGTTCATCAGCAGGAGGCGCGTGCTCGGTACCAGCTTCCGGTTCACGCTGGTGCTCTGTACGAAGATCGTGAAGTCGTCGTTGTGGTCCGGCTTGACGCGGGCTTCCGTGTCCGGCAGGCCGAGCAGGGCTCGGGCCTCCGGGCCGGTGTAGATCTGGTCCGTCTTCTTTTCCAGCACCGCGATCTGCTTCCGCGGCTGGATCTTCTCCGTCTTGCTCAGCTGGTAGAACGCGCCACCGGTACGGTAGGTGTGGCCGGATTCGATGACCCATTCCCGGATCGCCGCTTCCCGAGCCACGGGAATCAGCTGGTATTCCGACGGATTCGCCGGGGTGAGGCCGGCCGCCTGGATGCTTTTCTTGTTGACCGTTTCCGCACCCGTGGAGAACACCGCCCGCGATCCCCGGATGCCCTTGGCGCGGCCCACCATGAATTTCTCGGTGGCCTTCAGGATGACCTTTCCGGCTTCCTCCAGACCCTGTGTGCTCGTGGCGTCCCAGATGGCGATGTTGTCCTTGGGGAAGCCGCACTGCATGGCCTCGCGCTTGCCCATCTGGTCCGGTACGAGGACGGCCAACGTCCAGTTGTCCTGCTGCGTCTCGATCATCGTCGCCACGGCCTGCACCAGTTCGCGCGGGTTCCGGGAAGGGGCGTCCGGGCAGCGGTGGCTGGCGTTCTCCTGGCCGTCGGTCAGGACGAACGTCAGGAAGCTGTGGTCGCCGTACAGTTGTGCCGTCTGCGCCAGCTCACGCTGTGACTTCAGCGTGGCCGCCATCAGAGCCGTCATTCCACCGACCCGGTACAACTGCTTCAGGGACGGCATGCGCAGCACGTCCTTGTCGTAGATGACGCACTCCACCTTGTCCGCGAAGACGTACACCGTGACGCGGGTTTCCTGGTCCAGTTCCTGCGATCGGCGGGCCAGATAGGCAATCTGCTCGTCGGCGACCTCGACTACCTTGCCGCTCAGGTGCGACATGGACGAACTGGCATCCAGTACGAGAGCAACGTGATTGATGTAGTTCTGGTTTCCGGACATGAACTCCCCCTTTTCCGAAGCGATGAACTGATCCTCTCACCCACCACTGACAATCGATCGGCTGGCGCCCAGTCGGTCAGGGTCTTCCGCAGCGATGACGATGTCGCTGATTTCGGCGTGCCATGCAGGGAGGAGAGGTGCGCCGGACCGGGGTGTCCGGGTGTCCGGGGTGTCCGGGGTGTCAGAGCGTCTCGCTCAGCGAGTCCGCCAGGCGGCGCCGTGCCGCCCGGGTCGCCGGGAGTGCCGCCGCCGCCACCGCACCCAGCACCGCCCCGACGACCACCGTCAACAGCACCGGCAGCGGCGGAAGGTGGGCGATCCCCGCGCCGATCCCGCTCGACGCGCCCTGAGC
Source organism: Streptomyces sp. cmx-11-4 (assembly GCA_049998195.1). Taxonomy (GTDB): domain Bacteria; phylum Actinomycetota; class Actinomycetes; order Streptomycetales; family Streptomycetaceae; genus Streptomyces. The sequence goes on along the minus strand of JAEBET010000003.1, from coordinate 75,785 downwards.
GTCCACCAGCCAGCTGCCGGACAGTGCACCCACCGTCGTCCCCACCAGTGCGGATACCAGCGCGGTCAGACCGGCGGCCGTCACGATCATCGCTCCGATCTGCCGTGGCGTCAGCCCGATCGCCTTGAGGGCGAGCAGGTCGCGGCCCCGGTCGCGTACGCCCGTGCCGATCAGCGTCAGGAGTTCGGTCAGCCCGATCAGTGCCAGCACCGCGATCAGGGAGGCGATCACCCCGCGTGCCGGTTCCAGCCGGTCGGCCGGATTGGGCGTCTCCCGGATCTCCAGCGTTCCTCCTGTCGCCATGGCGAGCGTGGCGCTCACCGCCCGCGGGTCCGCCCCCTCGCTCAGCACCACGGCATGGAACTCGGGCCCCAGCCGCGGATCGCGCTCCCGCAGCGCGTCGATGGTCGTGGTGACCACACGGCCGCCGGATTCGGGTTCGATGGTGCGGCCGACCAGGTGCAGGACCTGCGGCCGTCCCTCGACGGTCATCCGCACCCAGTCGCCGACCCGCACCCCGAGGAGATCCAGCAGCCCCTGCCCGGCCACCGCCTCGTCCGGACCGCCGACCGCGCGCCCTTCCACCACGACGGAGGGATACGGGTGCCGGGCCGTACCCAGCCCGCGGAGCGTGATGGTGCCGGTCTGCCCCGGCACGAGCGCCGCCATCTCCGCGCCCGGATGGACCGCGGCGATGTCCGGGACCGCCTCGAGGGTCTTCAGCAGCTGCGCGTCGGACGACCCGGCGGGCTGTTCGGCCCGTACGGTCAGGGCCGCGGGCAGTCCCATCTGCGCGGGCCGGCTGCGGAACTGGTCCAGCGTCGACCAGGCGACGAGCGCGACCGTGATGAGCATCAGCGGCAGGGCCAGCCGGGCCACAGGTACGAGCGTCCGGCCGCGTCGAGGGAACGCCGCGCGCCACCCCAGGACCAGGGCCGGCGGAACCCGCATCCCGAGGGCCCGCCTGCCGAGCGCGGTCATCGGCGCGGCGGACGGGAGTGCCGCCCGAGCCACCGGCACCGGTGGCACCCGGCCGGCCCGCCAGGCCGAGAGCCCCGTGGCGGCCGCGATCAGCAGCACCGCGCCGCAGGGGACGCCGATCATCAGAGCGGTGTGGCCGGGCAGGTCCTGCCACACCGCCGCCGCTTCCCCGATCCGCCCCGGTAGCCGGGCTCCCAGCAGGGCGATCGCCGCCGTGCCGAGGGCCACACCGAGGAGCGCGAAAGCCAGGTGCTGTACGAGGAAGCCGCGGGTCACCTGGCCGGGGGTGAAGCCGACGGCCTTGAGGATGGCGATGTCCCGCAGCTGGCCGCGGACCCGCGCGCCGACCGCTCCCGCCGCTGCCAGCGCCGCCGCGAGCAGCGCGCCGAGCCCGAAGACGGCGAACAGCTGCCCGAGGAGCCGGTCGTCGCCACCCGCCTCGGCCCGGGCCTGCTGCCACTTGGTGACACCGGCCACCCGGTCGGCACCGAGGACGGTCACGGCGCGCTGGACCATGAAGTCCGTGTCGTCCGGATCCTCCAGGCGCAGCCCCACGCTCTGCCCGGTGTCGGCCGGCGACGCGATCTCGTCCAGGGTGGGGGAGAGCACCCAGCCGATGCCGGGCCCGCCGCCCGGCTGGTAGCGGGGCTCGGCCGCCTCGGCGATCCCGCTCACCCGCAGCGCGTGCGGGGCACCCTTCGAGCCCGTGACCTGGACCGTGTCGCCCGGCTCCGCCCACAGCGCCTGCGCGACCGAGGCCTCCAGCACGACTGTGCCGGCCGGGGCGCCGTCGTCCGGCGGAGCCAGCCAGCTGCCCGCCGTGACGAGCGGCCGCCCTGTCTCGGGGGGCACCGCCGCGGCCGCGCGCAGGGTCACCCCGGCCCGCGCGCCGCGTGACTCGACGGTCGTCGCCGCCGTGCGGAAGGGCCCGGCGAGGGCGGCGACCCCGTCCACGCCGGAAAGGGCGTCCGTGTCCGCCCCGGCTCGGGTGTGAAGCCAGATGTGCGCGCCCTGGGACTGGGTGAAGATCCGCTGCCAGGGATTCGCGGCGTAGCTGAACAACGAGCCCGCCAGCAGGAGCGAGGCGATGATCCCGGCGCTGGCCAGCACGACGAAGAGGGCCTCCCCGCGGCGTGCGCGGAAGTCGGCGTGCGCCCAGCGCAGCGTGGCCCGCACGGTCACTCCTTCAGTTCGAGTACGCCGCGGACGCCGCCGACCGGGTCGCGGCGTCCGTCGCCGAGCTGCGCGTCGTCGGCTATGCGCCCGTCGAAGAAGCTGATGACGCGGTCGGCGGCACTGGCCATCCGGGCGTCATGGGTGACCATCACGATCGTTTGGCCGCGCTGGTGGAACCGCGAGAGCAGCCGCAGTACCTCGCGGGTGCCCTTGCTGTCGAGGCTGCCGGCCGGTTCGTCGGCGAGCAGCAGCGCGGGGTGGTTGACCAGCGCGCGGGCGAGCGCGACCCGCTGCTGTTCGCCGCCGGACAGCTCGCCGGGCATCGACCGCTCCCGACCTTCGAGGCCGAGTTCGGCGAGCAGTTCGGCGCGGGAGTCGCGGGCGGCCTTCGGGGAGGCACCGGCGAGCAGGGCGGGCAGTTCGACGTTGTCGGCGACGGTCAGGTTGGAGACCAGGTTGAAGAACTGGAAGACGACGCCGATGCTGCGGCGCCGCAGGACGGCCCAGCGTGCCTCGCGGTACGCGTCGACCCGCTCCCCGCCGAGCCACAACTTCCCGCCGTCGGGCTGCTGGAGGCCGCCGATGAGATGGAGCAGTGTGGACTTGCCGGCTCCCGACGGCCCGGTGACCGCGACGAACTCGCCCGGCTGCACGGAGAGGTCCACCCCGCGCACGGCGTGCACCGGCACGCCCTGGCCGTAGTGCGTCTTGGTCAGGCCCTCGGCGCGCACGAGGGGCACGGCAGGAGCGGTGGTGGCGTCGTCGCTCATTCCAGCTCCTCCTGACAGCGTTCCAGCCAGTCGAGGTCGGCCTGCAGGTGCAGCATGGCCCCTTCGATCAGCAGTTGGGAGATCTTGTTGTCGCGGTCCTCCGCTGCGGCCAGCTTGGACAGGTCCCGCATGGTGTTGAGGTATTGCCGCCGCTGCTTGTTGATCAGTGCGACAGGGTCGGCCAGACCCGACCGCGGTGCGAGTGCGAGCTTCATGAAGAACTCGTCCCGTACTCGGGGCTCCTCGGCGGTTTCCTCGAACCAGGCCCGCACGGCCTCACGCCCGGCGTCCGTCAGCCGGTACGTGCGCTTGTTGGGCCGGCCCGACTGCTCGACGTCCTCGCCCTCGATCAGACCGCTTTTCTCCAGCCGGCCGAGGGTCACGTAGATCTGGCCGACGTTGGGCTGAGGGTACGCGGAGCCCAGGAGCTTCTCAAGGTCCTGCTTCAGCTCGTAACCGTGCGCAGCGCTACGGGTGAGGAGTGCAAGGAGCGCCAGCCGCACTGGCTCCCCTCCTTCCCGCTCCGTAGTCAACGGTTCACTCGGCACCGGACGGGTGACGTCGGCGTCCGGCTCGTCTGCCTGGGCGTCTAGTATCGCCCATGCCTAACGGGTATATATAGGCCGCGATGGTCGGCGGCGCAGCCGGATCGTGCACTGGGAGGAATCTATGCGGTGGACGCGTGCCGCGGGTAGAGCACTCCTGGTCGCGGCGGTGGTCCTGGCGGGTTACGCCGGTTTCGGCGTCCGCGCCGACGCGGGAGCGGCCTCCGACGGGCGCGGCCCCCTCACGCTCGTGACGGCGGGCGATCTGACCGGCTACCTCTCCCCGCTGCTCGAGGACTGGAACGACGGCCACCCCGACGAGCGCGTCACGCTCGTCGAACTGCCCGACTCGGCGGACGAGACGCGGGCCCAGATGATCAGCGAGCTGCGATCGGGCCGCGGCCGGTTCGACGTACTGAACATCGACGTCGCCTGGACGTCCGAGTTCGCGGCTGCCGGATGGATCTCCCCGCTCGGGCGTGACCGCTTCCCGCTGGACGCCTTCCTGCCGCCGGTCGTCGACACCGCGACCTTCGACGGCCGCCTGTACGCGGTCCCGTACGTCACGAACGCCGGACTGCTCTACTACCGCAAGGACATCCTCGACCGCGAGGGCGAGGAACCGCCGCGCACCTGGGCCGAACTGGTCCGGCAGGCCCGCACGATCGCCCCGAAGTACGGCCTGGACGGCTATGCCGGCCAGTTCCTCCCCTACGAAGGCCTCACCGTCAACGTCACCGAGGCCGTGCACTCGGCGGGTGGTTCGATCCTGCGCGACGACGGCGCCCGGGTGAGCGTGGACTCCGAGGGCGCGCGCACCGGACTGCGGTTCCTCGCGGACGGCGTGCGGGACGGCTGGATCTCCCGTGACGCGCTCGGCTACAAGGAGGAGGAGTCGCGGCAGGCGTTCCAGGACGGTCGGCTGCTCTTCCTCCGGAACTGGCCGTACGTGTACGCGGACGCGAGCGCGGACGGGTCGAAGATCGCGGGCAGGTTCGGCGCCGTGCCGCTGCCCGGACCGGACGGGCCCGGCACCAGCGTGCTGGGCGGCTCCAACCTCGCCGTCAGCAGCAACTCGCGCCACCAGGCGTCGGCGGCCGACCTGATCTCCTTCCTCACCAGTGAACGGGTCCAGCGGCAGGTGCTCACCGAGGGCTCGCTGCCGCCGGTGCGCGCCGCGCTGTACGAGGACCCCGAGCTGATCCGCGCGCACCCGTACTTGCCCACGCTCCGGCAGAGCGTGCTGTCGGCGGCGCCGCGCCCCAAGAGTCCGCGCTACGACCAGGTGAGCCTCTCCGTGCAGGCCGTGGCGCAGGACGTGATGGCGCTGCGCCAGACGCCCGAGCAGGCAGTGGCGCGGCTAGCGCGCGAACTCGGGGCCATCTCCCGCAAGGGCTGATCGCGCTCCTCCGCCTCTCCCTGAGGGCCTCTACTTACATGTTAAGTAGAGGCCCTCCGGCGTTCATGCGGATATTCGGCACAAACCACCCCAGCTTTCGGCAGTTTATGGACACACCGTTGACACCTTCCAGTCGACTCTACTTAACATGCATGCATAACAGCGCACCTGATCCAGGGCGCTCTCGCATTCAGTAGAAACAGGTCGACGCGAGATGCTCAGCACCCTTCCGGCCGACACCGGCCACCCCTCCCGCACGGCCACCGCACCGGACTCCTGGTGGCGCGACGCGGTGATCTACCAGGTCTACGTCCGCAGCTTCCTCGACAGCACCGGGGACGGCGTCGGGGACCTGGCCGGCGTACGGGCCGGGCTTCCCTACCTGCGGAAGCTCGGCGTGGACGGCATCTGGCTCAGCCCCTTCTATCCGTCGCCGCAGCACGACCACGGCTACGACGTCGCCGACTACTGCGGTGTCGACCCCGTCTACGGCGACCTCGCCGAGTTCGACCGGCTGGTGTCCGACGCCCGCCGGCTCGGGCTCAAGCTGCTGCTCGACATCGTCCCCAACCACTGCTCCAGCGAGCACCCGTGGTTCCGCGAAGCGCTCGCCGCCGCGCCGGGCAGCGCGCCGCGCTCCCGCTTCCACTTCGCGCCCGGCCGCGGCCCGGACGGTGCGCAGCCGCCCAACAACTGGCGCGCCATGTTCGGCGGGCCCGCCTGGAGCCGGACCACCGATCCCGACGGCGCCCCCGGAGAGTGGTACCTGCACCTCTTCACGCCCGAGCAGCCCGACCTGAACTGGCGCGACCCGGCCGTGGGCGACGACTTCGAGCAGGTGCTGCGCTTCTGGCTGGACCGCGGTGTCGACGGCTTCCGCATCGACGTCGCCGCCGGACTGTTCAAGCACCCCCAGCTGCCCGACTCGGACGACCCCGGAGCCGACGAGCGGGCCCGCGACGCCGTCAACCAGCTGGCCTGGAACCAGCCCGAGGTCCACGACGTGTGGCGCCGGTGGCGCTCGGTGTGCGAGGAGTACACCGCCCGGGACGGCCGTGAACGGCTGCTGGTCGGCGAGGTCTCCGTGCCGACCGCACGCCAGCACGCCGAGTACGTCCGCCCCGACGAACTGCACCAGGCGTTCTTCTTCGACCTGCTCAGCGCGCCCTGGGACGCCCTTGCCTTCCGCGCGACGATCACCGAGGCGATGCGCGACATCGCAGGCACCGGCTCCACCGTGACCTGGGTGCTCAACAACCACGACCAGGTCCGCACGGTCACCCGCTACGCGGGCGAGCCCGGGGTGGAAGGCAGCGGACTGGGGGCCGCCCGCGCCCGCGCCGCCGCCCTCCTGATGCTCGCGCTGCCCGGAGCCGCCTACGTCTACCAGGGTGAGGAGCTCGGCCTCCCCGAGGTACTCGATCTGCCGGACGAGGTCCTCACCGACCCGATCTTCCACCGCACCGGCAACCGCAAGCACGTGCGGGACGGCTGTCGCGTGCCCCTGCCCTGGTCGGGTCACGCCTCACCGTTCGGCTTCAGCCAGGAAGCGGCGGACGCCAAGCCGTGGCTGCCGCAGCCCGAGTGGTTCGCCGAGCACGCCACCGACCGCGCCCTGGCGGACACTCGTTCCTTCTGGCACCTCTACCGCGACGGTCTCCAGCTGCGGCGCACCCTGCCGCAGCTCGGCGAGGGCACCCTGCGCTGGCTGGACGCGCCCGCGCAGGTACTGGCGATGGCCCGCGGCGACGGCCTGATCTGCGCGGTGAACTTCGGCACGGCGCCGGTGCCCGCTCCGGTCACCGGGACTCCGCTGCTCGCCAGCGGTCCCTGCCCCGACGGGGTGCTCCCCCCGGCCACGGCCGCCTGGTGGACGGGCGAGTGCCCAGCCCCGTGACCCCCCGGAAACCCGACGCCCGCCCAGCCCCTCCCGATCCGTCTCCCCTCCCCGTGCTCCCCGTGCGAAACCCCTCCCGGTGAAGCCAGGACCCGCCCACCCCGCAGCCCCGGACTTCCGCGAAAAGGACCTCATCATGCGACGACCCGGCAAGAACCCCCGACGTACCGCGGCCACCGCCACGGCGGCCCTGGCCCTCACCCTCGGCGCCACCGCCTGCGGCGACACCACCGGACCCGCGAGCGGCGGTGAACTGGCCGGCCAGACCGTGACCGTGGCGGGCGTCTGGACCGGCACCGAGCAGAAGAACTTCAAGAAGGTCCTGGACGCCTTCACCAAGAAGACCGGCGCCACGACCGTCTTCGTCCCCTCCGGCGACAACGTCTCCACCTTCGTCGGAAGCAAGATCGAGGGCGGCAACGCGCCCGACGTGGTGATGGTCCCCCAGGTGGGCGTGCTCCAGCAGTTCGCCAAGGAGGGCTGGCTCCAGCCCCTGTCCGAGCAGACCACCAGGACGGCCGACTCCACCCTCGCCCCGGTGTGGAAGAACTACGGCAGCGTCGGCGGCACCTACTACGGCCTCTACTTCAAGGCCGCCCACAAGTCCACCATCTGGTACGCCCCCGAGACCTTCACCCAGGCGGGCGTGAGCGAGCCCGAGAGCTACGCAGACCTGCTGAAGACCGGCCGCACCCTCGCCGACTCCGGCCGCCCGGCCTTCGCCATAGCCGGCGAGGACGGTTGGACGCTCACCGACTGGTTCGAGAACATCTACCTCTCCCAGGCCGGGCCGGAGAAGTACGACCAGCTCGCCCAGCACACGCTCAAGTGGACCGACGACAGCGTCGTCAAGGCGCTGACCACCCTCGGGGAACTCTTCAAGGACGACCGGCTCGTCGCCGGCGGCGCCCAGAGCGCGCTGGGTACCGACTTCCCCACGTCGGTCGAGCAGGTCTTCGGCCCCGAGCCCAAGGCGGCCATGGTCTACGAGGGAGACTTCGTCGGCGGCGTCGCCAAGGACCAGTTCGGCAAGCAGCCGGGCAAGGACGCCAAGTTCCTTCCGTTCCCCGCGGTCGACGGCGGCAAGGCACCCGTCGTCAGCGGTGGTGACGCGGCCGTCGTCCTCAAGCAGGGAAAGAACAGCACGGCCGGCATGAAGCTCGTCGAGTACCTGGCCGGCCCCGAAGCGGCCGAGATCTGGGCCGGCGCCGGCGGCTTCCTGTCCCCGAGCATCAGGGTCGACATGGCCGCGTACGGCGACCCCGTCACCCGCAGCACCGCCGAATCGCTGATCGCCGCGGGCGACTCGATCCGCTTCGACATGTCGGACCAGGCCCCGGCCGCGTTCGGCGGCACCAAGGGCGCGGGCGAATGGAAGCTCCTCCAGGACTTCCTGCGCGACCCGTCGGACCCCCGGGGAACGGCCGCAAAGCTCGAGGCCGAGGCCGCCAAGGCCTACGGGAACTGAGGCGGCTCCCATGGCTGACACCCTGACCGCCCGCGCCGCCGCCGACGGGCGGCGCCGGGCCCAGCGAAAGAAGCGCCGCCTCGCGGTCGTCTTCGTCCTGCCCGCCCTGCTGCTGCTCGGCGCGCTGGTCGTCTACCCGGTCCTCTTCTCCTTCGGCCGCAGCCTCTTCGACGCCAGCGGTGACCGCTTCGTCGGAGCCGGGAACTACGCGGCGATCATCCACGACCCGGCCACCCTCAAGGCGATACGCAACAGCACCATCTGGGTCGTCGTCGCCCCGACCCTGCTGACCGGACTCGGGCTGCTCCTCGCCGTGCTCACCGAAAAGGTGCGCTGGGCCACCGCCTTCAAGCTGGTGCTCTTCCTGCCGATGGCCGTGTCGTTCCTCGCCGCGGGCATCATCTTCCGCCTCGCCTACGAACAGGACCCGGGCCGGGGCGTGCTCAACGCCGCCGTCGTCGGCGTCCACGACACCTTCGACGACGCTGCCGCCTATCCGACGGCCCGGGCCCGGGAGGGCCAAGGCCTGACCGGCACGGCGGGCGGCCCGTACAGCACCGAGGAGACCGTACGTCCCGGCCGCCCGGTCAGCCTGGGATTCGTCGGGGTGGCAGCCGACGCGATGCCCTCCGACGCGAAGGCCGCGGCCGTGGCGGCGCCCGACGCACCGGGCATCGGGGGAGTCGTCTACCTCGACTTCGCCCCCGGCGGTGCCGGCACGCAGGGCAAGGTCGACCCGGGCGAGAAGGGGCTGCCCGGCATGACGGTCGAGGCCGTACGGGACGGCCGGGTGGCGGCGACCGCCACCACGGCCGACGACGGGTCCTTCCGCTTCACCGGGCTACCCGACGGCGAGTACACCGTCGCGCTGCCCGCGGCCAACTTCGAAGCCCCCTACAAGGGGGTGAACTGGCTCGGCCCGGCGCTGGTGACACCGGCCATCATCGGCGCCTATCTGTGGGTGTGGACCGGCTTCGCGATGGTCCTGATCGGCGCCGGCCTCGCGGCCATCCCGCGCGACGCGCTGGAGGCCGCGAGGATGGACGGGGCCACAGAGGGGCAGATCTTCCGCAAGATCACCGTGCCGCTGCTGGCACCGGTGCTCACCGTCGTCTTCGTGACCTTGGTGATCAACGTGATGAAGGTCTTCGACCTCGTCTACATCATCGCGCCCGGACCCGTCCTCGAAGAGGCGAACGTGCTGGCCACCCGCATGTGGCTGGTCTCCTTCGGCGGCGGCAACGACCAGGGCCTCGGCAGCGCGCTCAGCGTGGTGCTCCTCCTGCTGGTCGTCCCGGCGATGGTCTTCAACATCCGGCGATTTCGAAGGAGTGGAGCATGAGCGGCCGCAGCACCATCGAGCGGCGCCCGCCGGCGCCGCGGTCCGCGGCGATCCGGCCCCTCGCCACCCCGCCCGCGCCCGGGCCGCAGCGCAGGAGCCGGCTGTCGCGCCTCCTGGGCAACTCCGTCGTCCAGGGCGCGCTGATCCTCGCCGCCCTCGTATGGATCACCCCCCTGGCGGGCCTGTTCCTGTCCTCGCTGCGCTCCGAGCGGGACAACGCCTCCGACGGCTGGTGGACCGCGCTCACCGACCCGTCCCAGCTCTCCCTGGACAACTACAGCGCCCTGCTGAAGGACTCCGGCATCGCGGCGGCCTTCGGGAACACCCTCCTGATATCCGTACCCACCACCGTCTTGGTGGTCGCCCTCGCGTCACTCGCCGGATACGCCTTCGCGTGGCTGGACTTCCCCGGCCGGGACGGCGTCTTCCTGGTGGTCGTCGGACTGCTGGTCGTCCCCGTGCAGATCGGGCTGCTGCCGGTGGCCAAACTCTTCGGCGCCGTGGGACTGTTCGGCACGATCGCGGGCGTCGTCCTCTTCCACGTCGCCTACGGGCTGCCGTTCGCGATCTTCCTGTTGCGCAACTACTTCGCCGAGATACCGCGCGAAATGCTGGAAGCCGCGCGGATGGACGGCGGCAGCGAGTGGCGGATCTTCTCCCGCCTCGTGCTGCCGCTGGGCCGTCCGGCCATCGCGAGCCTGGCCATCTTCCAGTTCCTGTGGGTCTGGAACGACATGCTCGTGGCGCTGCTCTTCGCGGACAGCGAGTCCCAGCCGCTCACGGTCGCGCTGCAGTCCCAGATGCGGCAGTTCGGAAGCAACATCGGCGTCCTCGCGCCGGGGGCGTTCCTGTCCCTGGTGGTCCCGCTGGTCGTCTTCTTCGCCTTCCAACGGCACTTCGTCCAGGGCGTGATGGCGGGATCGGTGAAATAGCCACCCCCGTCACGCCGTTACCCGGCCGGCAGGCACGCCCGCAGGGCCGCGGCAGCGTGGAGGGCGGCTCCGGTGGCCAGGGCGGCCTCGTCGAACACGACGCGGTTGGAGTGGCAGTCGGGGGCTTGTGCGGGCGGGGTGCCGGGCGGGCGGGCCCCGAGGAAGGCCATCGTGCCCGGCACTCGCTGCAGGACGTACGAGAAGTCCTCGGCGCCCATGAAGGGCTCGGCCAGGTGGTGGACCCGGTCCGGCCCGAGGAGTGCGGCCGCGGTGTCGTGAAGGGCCGCTGTGCTGGCGGCGTCGTTGACGACGGGCGGGTATCCCTCGGTCAGGGTGATGTCGACGTCGGCTCCGTGTGCGGCGGCGACATGGTGGGCGACGCGGGTGATGTTGTCGCGTACCAGCTGCCGGGCGGTGGGGGAGAGGGTGCGGAACGTGCCCTGGATCTCGGCGGTCTCGGGGATGACGTTGGCCACCGTGCCGGCGTGGATCGAGGCGATGGTGACCACGGCCGGATCGAAGATGTCGACGGTCCGCGTGACCATGGACTGCAGGGCCTGGACGATCTCGCAGGCGACGGGGACGGGATCCAGGGCCCGGTGTGGGGTCGAGGCGTGTCCGCCGCGGCCGCGTACGGTCACGTGCAGTCCGTCGGAGGCGGCGAAGGTCGGGCCGGGCCGCAGGTGGAAGGTGCCGCTGTCGAAGCGGGTGGTGACGTGCAGGGCGAACGCGGCCGCGACCCCGCTGCCGTCGGCGGTCTCCAGCACTCCCTCGTCGATCATGTGCTGGGCGCCGCCGCCGGATTCCTCCGCGGGCTGGAACATGAAGACGACGCGGCCGGCCAGCTGTGAGCGGCGGGCCGCGAGCAGCCGGGCGGCCCCGACCAGCATGGCGGTGTGGGTGTCGTGCCCGCAGGCGTGCATGGCGCCCGGCACCTGGGAGGCGAAGTCCAGGCCGCTCTCCTCGACCACGGGCAGCGCGTCCATGTCGGCGCGCAGCAAGACCGCCGGACCGGGCCGGGTGCCTTCGAGGGTGGCGGTGACGGAGCTCAGGCGGGATCCGGTTGCCAGGTCCAGCCCGAGCCCGGCCAGTGCCTCCAGGACGGCCTGCTGCGTGCGGGGCAGATGTGTACCCAGCTCGGGGAAGCGGTGGATGCTCCGGCGCAGGGCCACGATGCCGGGCAAGGCGGCGTGTGCCTCGGCGAGCAGCCCCCCGAAGGCCCCCTGGGTCGTGGTGCCGTGAGAACGGGTCATACGCGATCAGTGCCCCGCATCCCGGGCCGCCACGCCGACGTCGCACTCGGCCGACGGACGGCGCGTGCGAGCCGCCTACCCCACAAGGCGGCATGAACGACTCGAACCGGGAGGAAGCCGGGCCTTGGGTCCTTCTACGCGCGTCAGGCGCGTAGATCGCATGTCGGAACATACGGCCGCGCATTCCCTCGATTGGATCATCGGCCACACATCTCTCCTCAGCGGAATCAATCCCGCCATGATCGGGAGAGAATCCCGGCCCACGGGCCCTTGGCGCGCCACCCCCGGCCCGGAGTGACACGAGCTGTATCAGGATCCAGAAGAAGATCAGAGGAAGACACCCGTGCGACGAAGGATTTTCGGCACGGCCGCCACCGCGGTCGTGTTCGGTCTGTTGATACCGCTGTCCGGATGTGGGAGTTCCGCAGACGGGGCAGGCGACGGCACCCTGCGCCTGGTGGCCGCCGAGTACGGCGATACCCCGGCCACCAGCTCCAAGGCCTATTGGGACAAGGTGACAGCAGCTTTCACCGCCGCGAACCCCGGGATCAAGGTCGAGGTCAAGCTCCTGCCGTGGGCCGACATCGACCGTCAGGTGTCCCAGATGGTCAAGGCCGGCAAAGCGCCGGACATGGCGCTGATGGGCTCCTACTCGGACTTCGCGGCCCAGGACAGGCTCTATTCCGCGGACGAGCTCCTGCCCGTCGCCGCCGAGGCGAACTTCCTCCAGCCGCTCGCCGAGGCGGGCACCGTCGGCACCAGCCTCTACGGTCTGCCGTTCGTGGCGAGCAGCCGCCTCCTGTTCTACAACGAGGCGCTGTTCACCAAGGCGGGGATCTCCCAGCCGCCCAAGACCTGGTCCCAGCTCAAGTCCGCCGCGAAGGCGCTCAAGGAGAAGGGCGTGAAGTTCCCGTACGCACTGCCCCTGGGCCCGGAGGAGGCGCACGCCGAGGCGTTGATCTGGGAGCTGAGCAACGGCGGCGGCTACGCCGACAGCAGCGGCAGCTACAGCCTGGCCTCCGACGCGAACATCGAGACCTGGCGCTGGGTCAAGGACAACCTGGTCGCCCCGGGCCTCACCGGCCCCACCCCGCCCTCCCAGCTGAACCGCGCCGACGCCTTCGCCGCGTTCCTGCGGGGCGAGGTGGGCATGCTCAACGGCTATCCCTCGCTCGCCCACGAAGCGGCCGCCAAGGGCATCACCGTCGGCACCGTCTCGATGCCCGTATCGGACACGCTCGGCGCCGAAGCGGTCCCGCCGATCGTGGGGGTGGCCGACTGGATGATGGCCTTCAAGCAGAACGGCAAGCGCGTGGAGATCGGCAAGTTCCTGGACTTCGTCTACCAGGACAAGAACCTCTCGGACTTCGCCAACCGCTACCACCTGTTGCCGTCCACCGTCACCGCCTCGCGCACCCCGGCCGGCGGCGGCCTCGACAAGAACGACGAGCAGTTCCTGGCCGCACTGCGCGGCGCCCAGCTCTACCCGGTGAACGACCCGGCCTGGATGACGGTCAGCGACACCATCAAGCGCAACATCGGACGCGCCGTGGAACCGAACGGTGACCCGAAGGCCGTCCTGCAGGACATCGCCCTCAAGGCGGCCGAGGCCGGGGGGAAGAGCTGACGGGCCGTCGGAACCGTCCTCAGGGCCACCCGGTCATTGAACACGTTCGGACCGGGTGGCGGTATGAGGGTGCGCGGCGTCCTCCGAGCGGGGAGGCCTTCCGTCTCGCAGGCCCTGATCAGGGTCAGCGGGTCTGGTGGACCCGCTGGCTGGTCAGTTCGTACCGGGCCCCGACCACGACCAGCTCGCCCGCGGTGACCTTCGCCGCGATGCCGGGTTCGGCGACGAGGCGGGAGCGCACCAGCCGCACGTTCGCCGTGATGGCCGCGTCCACGCGCGCCGCCCCCTGAACGGTGGGGTCGATCACCGGACGGATCTGGTCGGCCAGGTACTGCATGTGCCCGGGCAGCCGCTCCCCGGTCCTGGCGGCCTGGACGGCGGCCGTGACGGCCCCGCACGACTGGTGCCCCAGGACGACGACGAGCGGGATGCCCAACTCGAGGACCCCGTAGGTGATGCTGGCGAGGACCGCCTCGTCGAGAACGGGGCCCGCCGAGCGCACCGTCAGCAGATCGCCCAGACCCTGGTCGAAGACCAGCTCCGGCGGGACGCGGGAGTCCACGCACCCCAGGACGGTGGCGAACGGATGCTGCCCGGAGATCAGGGTCTGCCGCACGGCCCGCGTTTGGTCCGGATGCCGCTCGTGGAACGTCCGCCAGCGGGCATTGCCCGCGACGAGTTCCCGCAGCGCGGACTCGGGAGTGCTGGGCCGGGCGCTCTTCCTTTCCGTGCGGGTGGCTGTCGAGGGGGAGTCGGACACCAGCCCGGCGGTCAACGCCACCGCTCCAGCCAGCGCGGCCCGGACGAGCCGACGACGTCCAAGGGGTGCATGACGTTCAGCATTACCTGTCATATACGGGCAAATTAGACGCACCCGGGCCGGTGTGCGGGCTGCCGCTCCAGGCGTGGCCCGACGTCGTCGTTCAGGTACGGCCGACCGGGTCCTGGTCCTGGACGGCTTCCGGGGATCCCGGCCGGGAGGGCACGCCGGCCAGGACCGGCCCGGACGGGGTGCGGCGGCGGCTGCTGATCCAGGCCGCAGCGGGTTCGGTGTAGCGGGCGGTGAGCGGCCCGACCACCACGAGGATCAGGACGTACGCGGTCGCGAGCGGGCCCAGGGCGGGTTCGATCCCGGCGGTGACGGCGAGGCCGGCGATGACGATCGAGAACTCGCCGCGGGCGACGAGCGTTCCACCCGCCCGCCAGCGGCCCTTGACCCCGACACCGGCCCGCTTGGCCGCCCAGTAGCCGGTCGCGATCTTCGTACCCGCGGTGACCAGCGCCAGCGCGAGGGCGGGCAGCAGGACCGGCGGGATGCTGGCGGGGTCGGTGTGCAGGCCGAAGAAGACGAAGAACACGGCGGCGAACAGGTCGCGCAGCGGACTGAGCAGGGTGTGCGTGCCCTCGGCCACCTCACCGGACAGGGCGATGCCGACGAGGAACGCGCCGACGGCGGCCGACACTTGGAGCTGCTGGGCGATGCCCGCGACGAGCAGCGTCAGCCCGAGCACCACGAGGAGGAGCTTCTCCGGGTCGTCGCTGGAGACGAAGCGCGATATGTGGCGCCCGTAGCGGACCGCGACGAACAGGACCGCCCCGGCGACGCCGAGCGCGATGGCCAGGGTCGCGCTTCCGGCGGCGAGGCTCACGCCGGCGAGGAGCGCGGTGACGATCGGCAGGTAGACGGCCATGGCCAGGTCCTCGAGGACCAGGATGCTGAGAACGACCGGAGTCTCGCGGTTGCCGAGCCGACCGAGGTCTCCCATGACCTTGGCGATGACTCCGGAGGAGGAGATCCAGGTGACGCCCGCCAGGACCACGGCGGCCACCGGGCCCCAGCCCATCAGCAGGGCGGCGACCGCGCCGGGCACCGCGTTCAGGCCGAAGTCGACAAGTCCGGCCGGGTACTGGGTTTTCAGGTTGGACACCAGGTCGCTGGCCGTGTACTCCAGGCCGAGCATGAGCAGCAGCAGGATCACGCCGATCTCGGCGCCGATCGCGACGAACTCCTCGCTCGCCCCCATGGGCAGCAGTCCGCCGGTGCCGAAGGCCAGTCCGGCCAGGAGGTAGAGGGGGATGGGGGAGAACTTCAGGCGGCCGGCGACCCGGCCGAGCAGGCCCAGGCCGAGGATGATCGCGCCGAACTCGATCAGGAAGAGAGCGGAATGCACGGCGCCTCACTCCCGTCCGAGTATGGATGCGGCGGCGTCGACGCCCTCGCGGGTGCCGATGACGATGAGCGTGTCCCCGCCCGCCAGACGGAAGTCCGGCGCGGGCGAGGGGCGGGCCTCCGCGCGGCGCAGCACGGCCACGATCGAGACGCCGGTCTCGGTGCGCATCCTGGTCTCGCCCAGCACGCGCCCGTTCCAGTACGAGTGCGCGGACAGCTCGATCCGCTCGGCGACCAGGCCCAGATCGGTGGTGTGCAGCACATTGGGGCTGTGGTGGGCCGGCATCAGGGCGTCGATCAGCGAGGCCGTCTCCGCACCCGTGAGGTGCAGGGACTGGGCGCAGGCGTCGGGGTCATCAGCCCGGTAGACGTTCACGGTCCGGGTGCCGTCGCGGTGAGCGATCACCGACAGGTGGCGGTGCTCGCGCGTGGTGAGGTCGTACTGGACCCCTATGCCGGGCAGTGGTGTGGTGCTCATGCGTGGAGCAGGCACAGCTGTCCCCCTCGTGTTCGTTCCGTACGTGATGCCGGGGGGTGGAGTTGCGATCTCAGGCAGGAGACGCCCCCCGGCAGCCCCATCGTGCCACTTTCCGCAGGGCCGAAATATGGGTGCCGGCACGGATGGACGGCGGCCGTCCACCCCGTGAGGATGAGCCGGGGAAGTAGGCTCTGCCGCAGGTCAGTGCGCCGACGTAAGGGATGGCCGCGGGGCTGTGGTGATGCTGGGGGACCGGCTGGAAAGGCGTGTGGCCGTGTCGTTGTACTGGCGGATCTTCCTCCTGAATGCCTGCGTTCTGGCCGTCGCGGTGGCCTTGCTGCTCGGCCCGGTCACCGTCTCCACCCCGGTCCTGTTCGGCGAGGCGCTCATCCTGCTCGGCGGACTCGCCGCGATGCTGGTCATCAACGCGGCGCTCCTCAAGGTCGGTTTGGCTCCGCTCGCCCGACTGAACCGCGCGATGGCCCACGCCGACCTCCTCAAACCCGGAGCCCGGCCGGCCGTCACCGGAGACGGGGAGATCGCCGTACTCACGCAGACCTTCAACGCCATGCTCGACCGGCTCGAAGCCGAGCGGGCCACCAGCAGCGGCAGGGTACTGACCGCGCTGGAGGCCGAACGGAAACGTATCGCCCAGGAACTGCACGACGAGATCGGCCAGACCCTCACCGCCGTCCTCCTCCAGATCAAGCACGCAGCCGACCACGCGCCCGAACCGGTCCGCACCGACCTGCGCCAGGCCCAGGAGACCACCCGCACCAGCCTCGACGAGATCCGCCGCATCGCCCGCCGCCTGCGCCCGGGTGTCCTGGAGGAACTCGGCCTGCACAGCGCACTGCGCTCCCTGGTCGCCGAGTTCACCACCCCGCGCCTGGGCGTCACCGCCCACATCACCCCGGGCCTGCCCCACCTGGACCCGGCCACCGAACTCGTCCTCTACCGCGTCGCCCAGGAAAGCCTGACCAACGCCGCCCGCCACTCCGGCGCCACCCGCGTCGAGGTCCACCTCCGGCCCCTGCCACGCGGCGGCGTCGCCCTCCTGGTGCGGGACAACGGGCACGGCCTCGGCGACGCACCCGAGGGCGCGGGCATCCGGGGGATGCGCGAACGCGCCCTGCTGATCGGCGCCGAACTCCTCGTCGAGGCCAACGCGCACGGTGGCACCCAGGTCCGACTCGACATCGCCGACATCACCTACACCGCCGACACCGCCGACATCACGAGGGCCCCACGATGACCCAGCCCGTACCCGGGCCCGCCCGCATCCTGCTCGCCGACGACCACACCCTCGTCCGCCGCGGCGTACGCCTCATCCTCGACGCCGAACCCGACCTGAGCGTGGTCGCCGAGGCCGCCGACGGCGCCGAAGCCGTCGCCCAGGCCCGCAGCGTCGACATCGACCTCGCCGTCCTCGACATCGCCATGCCCCGCCAGACCGGCCTGCAAGCCGCCCGTGAACTCGCCCGCATCCGACCCGGCCTGCGGATCCTGATGCTCACCATGTACGACAACGAGCAGTACTTCTTCGAGGCCCTGCGCGCCGGAGCCTGTGGCTACGTCCTCAAATCCGTCGCCGACCGCGACCTCGTCGAAGCCTGCCGTGCCGCGCTACGGGACGAACCGTTCATCTACCCCGGCGCCGAGACCACCCTCATCCGCACCTACCTCGACCGCGCCCGCAACGGCGGTCCGCTCCCGGACCGTCCCATCACCGAACGCGAGGAGGAGATCCTCAAGCTCGTCGCCGAAGGCCACAGCTCCAAGGAGATCGGCGACCTCCTCGTCATCAGCCCCAAGACCGTCGAGCGCCACCGCGCCAACCTGCTCCAGAAACTCGGCCTGCGCGACCGTCTCGAACTCACCCGCTACGCCATCCGCGTCGGCCTCATCGAACCCTGACGCCCCCCTCGCAGAAGAGGAACCGGCCCCGCCGTGCCGCGGATACCCGGGTGCGTGGGGGACGGGACGGACCGTAGGCTCCTGGTCTCAGGACACCTCCACTTTCACCTTCCTCCACCGACCGCATCTGACCGCTGACCAGCTCTTCTCCGCTCTGGGCGCACGCTTTCCCCACGCGGACATCAAGCGGACGGTCACTGCCGCGGGAGTCGAGGTGGTCGGAGTGTCCGTCCCGCGAGAGCGGGTGCGCGAGGTGTGGGACGAGTGGCGCGCACGGCACGGAGAGACCGGGTGGTGGCCGTACGCGACGACGATGGCACCGGACGCCGAGGCGCGGCGCACCTCGGCCCTCGGCGGCGACGTCGGGGACCTCGTTCCGGATACGCCGGCAGGGCCCTCACTCCCGCCGACCACGCGGCGCTGCTCAGGCGCTGAAACGAGCAGTGGGGAGCCGAGCTCTTCCTCGCACAGGGGGCGTACCTGGAACTGGTCGTCGACAGACCACCTCTGGATCCCCGGTCGGCGGCCCAGGCCGCCACGGAGCTGACGGGCTTCTGCAGCGACACGGTGCAGGAGCCGCAGCGGGCCGGCGACGGCATGGTCCGGTCCACGGTGTGGTCGCTGTGGTGGGACTCGGCGCCCACCACCGCGTGCCGCGCGCCGGGCGCCGCGCCTCCCGTCGCGTCTCCCGCCGCGCGATGAGTTTCGGTCGGGGCGCGAGTCTGTACTGGTGAGCGTCGTAGGACGTGGTACGACGCTGCCACGCACCGGACACCAGGAGGGCACCATGACGACCACGCCCGGCAATGCGAGCGGCAAGCTCCCCGGAAAGCCGCCAGTCGTCGACCTGGCCACCTGGCGGGCCGCGCGCGAGGAGCTGCTGGTCCGCGAGAAGGCGCACACCCATGCGGGCGACGCGATCGCCGCGGCCCGGAGGCGGCTGCCGATGGTCGAGATCGACGGCTCGGTCGAGGTCACCGGCGCTGACGGGCCGGTCCCGTTCCTCGACCTGTTCCAGGGCCGCGACGAGCTCGTCGTCTACCAGCACATGTGGTACGACGGCGCGCCGCACCAGGGGCAGTGCGAGGGCTGCACCACCACGGCCTGGCACGCGAAGGACGCGGTCTACCTCAACGCCCGGGGCGTCTCGTTCGCCATCCTGACCTCGGGCCCGTGGGACGAGGTGGCCCCCTACGTCGAGTTCATGGGCTACACCCAGCCCTGGTACTCGGTGCGGGACGTGGAGGCGCCGGTCGGCGGCGAGATGGGGTACATCGTCAGCTTCCTGCGCGACGGCGACCGAGTGTTCCTCACCTACTCCACGACGGGCCGTGGCAACGAGCCGGTCAACGGGTCCCTCGGCCTGCTCGACATGACGCCCTACGGCCGCGGCGAGGCGTGGGAGGACAACCCCGAGGGCTGGCCGGTGATCGGCGGTGTCCGCGAGGGGTACCCGTCACAGGGCCGCCAGTCCTGCTGGTACTGGCGCTCGGACGCCGACGGCGTGGCCACCTGGGGCCCGACCAGCCGCCCCGTACCGCAGTGGACCCGCCCCGGCGCCACCCCCGTGGAGACCCTCGGCCGACACGGCCACCACCACTGACGCGCGTGACCGGCGGGGTCACAGGCAAAAAGAATAGAGACGAGACGGACCGTCTTGCTATAGTGGAGTCATGGCTTTCTTCTGGTTCCTCTGAGTCCGGGCACGGCCGACGCCGGCGTTTCTGCTGCCCGTAGACACTTCGCATCGCCAGGGAAAGCCCATGCGCGAACACACCCACACCCCTGTGCCCGCTGCCGTGGCACAGCTGTCCGTCAAGGACGTCACCAAGTCCTACGGCACCCGAACCGTCCTCGACCACGTCTCCTTCACCATCCGCCCGGGCGAGAAGGCCGCCGTGATCGGCGAGAACGGCTCCGGCAAGTCCACCCTGCTCCGGCTGCTCGCCGCGGCCGAGCTGCCGGATGCCGGGGAAATCACCGTCAGCTTCCCCGGCGGCACCGGCCACCTCGCCCAAACCCTCGACCTCGACCCGGACCGCACCGTGCAGGACGCCGTCGATCTCGCCTTCACCGACCTGCGCGACCTGGAGCGCCGGCTGCGCACGGCGGAGGAGCACCTCGGCGGGGCGTCGCAGGACGAGCTCACCGCGTACGGCGAACTGTTGACCGCGTACGAGGAACGCGGCGGATACGAGGCCGACACCCGGGTCGACACCGCCCTGCACGGGCTCGGGCTCGCCGCCGTCACCCGCGACCGCATGCTCGGCTCGCTCTCCGGCGGCGAGCAGTCGCGCCTCGCGCTCGCCTGCGTGCTGGCCGCCGCCCCCGAGCTGCTGCTCCTCGACGAGCCGACGAACCACCTCGACGCGGCGGCCGTGCGCTGGCTCGAGGAGTTCCTGCGCGCCCACCGCGGCACCGTCGTCGCCGTAACCCACGACCGCGGCTTCCTCGAGCGCATCGCCGGCACGATCCTCGAAGTCGACCGGGATGCGCGCACGGTGCACCGGTACGGCGACGGCTGGCTCGGCTACCGGGCCGCGAAGGCCGCCGCCCGCCGCCGCGCGGAGCAGGCGTACGCGGACTGGCTTCAGGCGCTGACACGTACCGAGGAGCTGCTCGGGGCCGCTGGGCAGCGGCTGGCCACCACAGGCAAGGACCCGCGGCAGGGTTTCGGCAAGCACCGCCGCTCGCACGAGGCGAAGCTCGGCGGGCAGGTGCGGGCAGCCCGGGAGCGGCTCGCCGACCTGCAGCGCAACCCGGTGGCGGCGCCGCCGGACCCGCTGCGGTTCACGGCGGCTCTGTCGGCGGCAGGCGGCGGGCATCCCGCCGACCGCCCGCTCGCCGAGCTCGACGGCGTAACCGTCGGCGAGCGGCTGCGTCTGGACGGGCTGCTGGTGATCGAGCCAGGACAGCGGCTGCTGGTCACGGGCGAGAACGGGGCGGGCAAGACGACGCTGCTGCGCGTCCTGGCGGGAGACCTGGAGCCGGATGCGGGGGCGGTACACCGCCCTGCTCGGATCGGGTACCTGGCCCAGGAACTGCCCGCGCGCTCCACGCGGCTGCCGCTGCTCGCCGCATTCGCGGCCGGACGGCCCGGGCTGCCGGATGAGTACGCCGAACAGCTGCTGGCGCTGGGCCTGTTCCGTCATCACGACCTGCACGTCCCGGTCGCGGCGCTGTCCGCGGGGCAGCAGCGACGACTGCAGATCGCGAGCCTGGTGACCCGGCCCGCAGACCTCCTCGTACTCGACGAGCCGACGAACCACGTCGCGCTCGACCTGGTCGAGGACCTGGAGGCGGCGCTCGCCGCGTACCCGGGGGCGGTGGTCGCGGTCTCCCACGACCGTGGCTTCCGCGGGCGGTTCCCGGGGGAGCGGCTGGAGCTGCGCGGAGGCAGGAGGTACTGACCATGCCGCCCGTGTACAGGTGAGAATGGAGAGAAACGGGGGGTGACGGACATGGAATTCCTGGCAGTCGTGGGGATCGGTCTTGCGTGGGGGCTGTTCCAGCTCTGGCGAGGCGGCGCGTTCCGCGGCAGGTCATCGCGGAGGGAACGGCGTCCGGGATCGGGGAAGAACGACGGGGTCGGCTTCTCCTGCGAGGACGGTGGGTCCTGCGGTGGCGGCTCCTCCTGCGGTGGCGGCGGAGGGGACTGACGACCCGTAGCCCCGACCGTCACACGCGGCTCCGCGCCGCCCTCCGCCCGGCGTGGAGGACGGCGTGGAGGACGGCGCGATCGGAGAGGAAGCTCCGGCGGTCGTTCGGTCTCACTCCATGTGGATGTCGACGGCCATCTCGTCGTCGTTGGGATTGCCCTCGACCTCGATCGTGACGCCGGACCAGGTCCCGTCCGGCAGGTTGAGGGCCGGAGTCGTCGACTTGCCGATGGTCCTGTTCCCCAGGGAGGGATACAGGTCCGAGGAGTCGCCCCGGTTGCCCCGGCCGAAGATCGTGCCCAGATCGCGTCGGCCGTCGGCCTGCAGCAGCTCGATCGCGAGACGGTCCTCGTCGTTCACGTTCGCGATCGCTTCGTCGACCGTGTAGACCGAGATGCCGGCGTCCGGCAGGAACGCGTCCTGCCCTCGGCGGCGGCGGTACTCGACGAGGATGTACTGCTCCTCCGCCATCGTGTCCGCGTTCTGAATGAAGAGCAGGTCACCGCCCTCCGCGGCCGGCTGCAGCACCACGTCCTTGGTGGTCCTCGTGATGCGCTTCGGAGAGGCCCAGCCGTGGAACATGCGCAGCATGCCGTTGGGGAACACCGGTGTGAGGCCGGAGTTGCCCCAATTGCCCGCCGCCATGAGGCAGTAGCTGCCCAGGCCACTGGACTTGGTCGCGTCCAGCCGACCCGTGTCGTAGTAGTCGGCCCACCGCGCCGCCAAGTGGCCCCATTCGTGGGCGCACAGGCCCATCGCGCAGTCCTCCGGCACCGTGAGGAACGTCTCCACGGTCAGGCCCGGGCCGACGGCAACACCTCCGGGCACGCCCCACTTGAGGCTCCAGATGTCGTGGCGGCTCTTGGTCTGCTCGGCTCCGGACCCCGCGTGCACGATGAACAGCGCAGTGACCATGTTCTCGTCCAGCGCGTCGTAGGGTCTGAAGTCGATGCCCTCCGCCTTGGCCAGCTTCACTGCGTCCCGGGCCATGCCCTGGGCATTGCGGGGGAAGTCGCCCTGCCCCGAATTGCCGTCGGCGTAGAAGGAATGCGGTTGTGGCATCCGGAACCAGCCGTGGACCTCGCCCTGGATGTCGATGCCGTTGCCGCCGAACGCGTCGAAGTCGCTGATCGTGCGGTAGAACTCCCGCATGCTGCCGGTCGGCAGGGAGTTCGTGCTGAACAAGAGCTTGTCGTAGTGGCCCGGGCGGTGGCCCGGCTCGTGCGGCTTGTCGGGAAAGTCGACCAGCAGCACGAGGGTGTTGACAACGCCCCTGAGCTGCTTGTCGGGCCTTGTGATCAATTGTCGCTCCGCACTCGGTTCGACGCGCACGGCGCCGTCGTCGAGGCCGATGAGCCTTTCCGCTCGCCGGGTGGAGCGCCAGGTGTAGTAGTAGTCCTCGAAGGTGGTGTAACGCGGCAGTCGGCCCGAATCCAGCAGGTCCAGGTATTCGGCGTAGAGCTGGGCCAGCGCGTCGGGGGCCAGCGGGGCCGGGCAGGGGTGGGTACAGGAAGCGTGAGGTGACGAGGGGGATGTATTCGTGCGTCGCATGGCGACCACTCACTTGCTCGGACGATCACAGAGCACGGCCACGGTGGGAAAAGACCATGCTTAGGGCGTATACGGACGCCATCCGTTTATGCTGTACGTATACAGGCTCCACCTGTGCGATGCCGTCGTCAAGGCGGGGCCGGAGCCGGAATTCCGGAGGTGCGGCCATGACTGCGCGCAGCCCGCTCAGCCGCCAGCGCGTCCTTGAAGCAGCGCTCCGCGTGGTGGACGAGGAGGGGCTCGAGGGCCTGAGCATGCGCCGGGTGGCCGGCGAGCTGGGCGTGGAGACGATGGCCCTCTACCGGTACACGCCCAGCAAGAACGATCTGCTGGACGGCCTCGTCGAGAGCCTGTTCATCGAGCTCGAGCAGGCGCTGGACAGCGCCGCGTCCGCCGTCTCCGACCCACCGGACGAGGCCGCCCTCCCCTGGCGGGAGGCCCTCCTGGGCATGGCGGGGGCGATGTACAGGGTGTCCCTCGCCCACCCTCACGTCATACCACTGGTGGCCGTACGGCCCTTCACGGTCCCCTTGGCCCGCAGGCCCGCGGCAGTGCTACGCGCCCACGAGCGCCTGCTCGCCCTCCTGAGCACGGCAGGGCTGGACGAGGAGACCACGCTCACGGTGTATCGGGCGTTCATCTCCTGGGTGCTGGGCTACATCGTCATCGAGCTGCGTGAGGTCGTGGACAACCCCGACGAATCCGATCCGGCCTTCCGGCTCGGTCTGCACCGTCTCCCGGTCAAGGACTTCCCCCTGCTGCGGTCGCTGGGCCCAGCCCTGGCCGTCCGCGGCGGGGAGGAGCAGCTGGCCGCCGGTCTCGACGCCCTCCTCAGCCGCTACCTGCCCGAACCCTGACGGCCTGCCCGGCTGATCGTGAGTGGCGCAGTCGATCCCGCCACCCTCTGGCGCTGACTGAGAATTTGGTCAAAGCAGATGGCGTGGTACGCCCCGAAAGAACTTCGGCTGGAGGTGAATCCTTTCCCTACCTCCCCGCCTCTTGTTCGTGTACCGGCCGAACGGGCCGGCGGAACCGGGAGGAAACACCAATGATGGTCACTGGCCTCGTAGTGATCGGAGCCCTGCTCGTGGGCGCCTGCAGCTGGCACCTGATGCGGCGCTACCGGAGCCGGACCTGATCAACGCCTGCGCGCGGGGAGTCTTTTGGAAATGAGTAGCTGATGAACCAACGCTTCCGCTGGCCGGACGAGCGGCTGATCCAGGCCGCTCAGGACGGCGACGTCACTTCGCTCACCACCGTCGTCACGGAATCGCAGCCCCATGTACGCAAGTTCGCCCTATCGCTGTGCGCCTCGCCGCAGGACGCGGAGGACGCGGCGCAGGAGGCGCTGATCATCCTCTATCGGAAGATCGGCACGTTGCGGGCCGCCGGCGCGCTCGCCTCATGGATGTTCCGGATCGTGCGCAACGAATGCCTCCGGCAGGTACGGCTGCTCGTGTCGCGGAACGACGAGGCGTCGGCCGAAGCGGAGGCGGGTGGGGAACCGTCCGCCGAGGACGCGGTGCTGCGCAGGCTGGAGGTGGAGCGGGTCGCGGCTGCGGTCAGCGCCCTTCCCCGTGACGTGCGGCAGGTCCTGATCATGCGGGACATACAGGGCCTGCCCGGCAGGACCGTCGCCCATGTGCTCGGTCTGAGCACCGCCGCCATGAAGTCACGGCTGCACAGAGCACGTGCAGCACTGCGTCTCTCACTGGCAACTACGACCGACCACGCATCCGACCAAGCCACTCACCAACCAGGCGGAGGGGACTCACGACCGTGAACACCATGAACACCGCGATGCCCGGGGGCAGGGGCGCGAAGGCCCGGGCCACCGCACCGTCCGCGGCGCCCGAGATGAACTTCGCCAGCACGTCCGTCCCGCGCCACCTGGCGCGCGGCGCCATCGGCTTCGGGCTGATCGTCGGCTCGCTCGCCCTGATGCCCGTCGCCGGTCCAGCGACCCTGCTGGCGGCCCCGTTGGCCCTGATCGCCTTCCGCGGCTGCCCCACTTGCTGGATGGTGGGGCTGGCGCAGACCATCTCCCGCGGCCGTTTGGAGCGCCAGTGCGGGGACGGCGTGTGCACCCTCACCAGGGCGCACCCGACGCCGAAGGCCACGGACGAGCCGAACCTCCCTGGGCCTGCCCGGTGAGGTGTGGAGCGGGCTGGT
Organism: Streptomyces sp. cmx-11-4; assembly: GCA_049998195.1. Lineage (GTDB taxonomy): Bacteria > Actinomycetota > Actinomycetes > Streptomycetales > Streptomycetaceae > Streptomyces. The sequence continues at coordinate 50,448 of JAEBET010000003.1, read as the reverse complement.
GGGTGTTGAGCTCCGGCGCCGCCGTTACCTGGCCTTAGCGATGTCCGTGTCGATCTGCTCGCGGTCCTGCGTAGACCCGCCTGGAGGTCGCCACGCCACCCTTCTCGTGCGTATCCGAAGTCCTGAAGGATGAGCTGGTACTGGCCGCCGTCCCCCGGGCCGCGGAGATGGAGCCCCCGCGGGGGAGGGGTGGGGCCGGGCGGGTGACCCGCTGGTTGACCACCCACAGGAGGTCGCCGCCCTCCACCGCCGCCGCGCCCAGGCCGAGTTCTTCGGCGAGTTCGCGGTGCGGCGCGGCGACCAGGGCCTCGTCGTCCTCGACGTTGCCGCCGGGCGGGGTGTAGTGGGTGGAGTCGGTGCGGTCGCGACGGGTGAGGGCGACCTCGTCGCGGCAGAACCAGCGCCCGGGTCAGGGTCGTCAGCGCGGTGTCGGCGGCGGCGAGGGGTCGGTGATCAAATAATCGGTTGCCTGTCGGCGAGGGCGGTGGATGCAATGTCCGGCATGGTCACCCAGGTGCGCCGGCCGCGGCGGGAAACGCTGAAGGCGCCGTGCGGCCCGGGCGAACTGCGACCGCAACGTCACACGGGAGACGCCAGCGCATGAAGACACCACCATCGCCGCCCGGTGCGGGCCGGACTGACGGATCATCCGTCCGGATCGGCGCTCTCGTTCCGCTGACTCGGCCTGGATGGGTCGAGGCCGGCCGGCACTTGCTCGCTGGACTCGAACTGGCCGTGCGCGAGGTCAATGACGCCGGCGGGATCGGCGGAAGACCACTCGAGCTGGTGGTCCGGGACACCGCGGCCGACCCACAGCGGGCCGCGGCGGCCGTAGACGAACTGGCCCGACTGGGTGTGGCCGCCCTGGCGGGGGAGTATCACAGCGTCGTCGCGCGCGCCGCAGCCGCCAGGGCCGACGCCCTCGGCCTGCCCTTCCTCTGCTCGTCAGCGGTTCTCGACGCGCTCACCGACCGGCCGACGGAGTGGGTCGCCCGCCTCGCCCCGGCGCAGTCCCACGGCTGGCAGATCTACGCGGACTTCCTCCTCGGCGCGGGCCACACCCGCATCGCCGTGGCAGCCCAGCCGAGCGTCTACTGGGCATCCGGAGCCCGCATCCTGCGGGACTATCTCACTCCACGCGGCGGCGCCCTCATCGAACTCGACATGAGCGCGCTCACCCCCACGGCCGTGTGCGACGAACTCGTCGGCAACCGCGCGACAGCCCTCCTCCTCCTGGTCGGCCACCCGGAGCCGGCAGTGCCGATCGTCCAATCCGTCCGCGGCGACCAGCGCCTCGCCGAGATCATGATCGGTGCTCCGGCCGGGCAACCGGAGTTCGCCGAATGGGCGGCGTTGCTGGGCGACGACGGCGCGGCGATCCCCTTCCTGCGCTACCTGCCCGAGCACCTCAGCCCACTCGGTGTGCGAGTAGAGACGGCCCTGCGCGAGCGGCTGGCCGAATCGCCTTCCTTCGTCGCCTTCGAGGGCTACGACACGGTCGCCGTCCTCGCGGAGGTGTTGGGTTCTGAGGGCACGGACCGGGCGCGTATTGCCGGATCCTGGCCGCGCGTTGAGGTCGACGGCACCCGCGGGCGGATCCGGTTCTCCCGCCCGCCGGGCATCAGCGTGTGGCAGTGGGCCTGGACGCCGGTCCAGGTCGTCGACCGAGATCCGGCTGACCCCGGTCGCTTCCGGGTCCTCCACGCCGGCTGACGGACGCCCGGCGTTACCCGGACTCGCCGGTGAGGCAGGCGTGGCACAGGCACCGGTCCGGGTGCGGACTGTACGGCGCGGTACTGGCACGCGTACCGCTCTAGCGTCGCGGAGACGTCCGCTGCGTAGTCCGCCGCGCCGATCCCATGTGCGTGTCCTGCCTCACGCAGCCGTTCCAAGACGCGTGGTGTGTGGACGAGCTTCGGCCGGAAGCCGTAGAGGTTGCGCGTCGCCGTGTCGATGACGATCCACCGGCTGGTGTGCCGTTCCCGTCCCACCACCGTGACCCGATCGCCCCCCGGACCCCAATACGCGTCGGCCACGTACACCTTCGCTCCGCCCCTGAAGCACTTCGTCCCGGGGCGCAGTTCCTGGCCGCCAACTCCGCATCGACGCCAGGCCACCACGTTCGCGGCCACCAACCAAACCGGCTCCTGCTGCGGGGCATCTGACGTGCTCACTCGCCCCACCCTTCTCGCGGAGGCACTGCCGGATCCGCAGCAGCCATCGTAGTCCGAACAGGGTTCAGGGTGCCCAGCCTTTCCCACGCCATCGACCAGGCGTGCGTAGGGGGTGTGACCGGTGCGTTCCATGGAGGGTCGACGAGCCGGCGCGCCAGCAGGTCGGCAGGTCGCAGGACTTGCCTGGGCCGAGCACCTGCCCCCTTCGCCGAAGGTTGGGTTGGACGCCATGATGACCGAGCCCGCCCGTATGCCTGGCGGCAAATTCGAGTGCCTCGGTGGGCAGGCCGGCGTTAAGGTCACCGCATGAACGTCACCGGCCTGAACACCACAGCGACCGCGCGAGCGACCTGCTCGCCGGTTGCCGCCGCCTGACTTCCCCCTCCCACCGGCGACCGGAAACGGTCCGTCGGTGGTGCCGTGGCGACCCTGCCCGGTCGGACACCTGAACGGTCCCGTTCTCCGGTGCCTCCCCGCTGTGACGCGAAGGAGCCCACCCCATGCACACAGAACAGCTGGTCAGGACATTCGTCGAGTACTTCGAAGAGCGCGGCCATCACCGCATCTCCGGCTCGACGCTGCTGCCACCGCCCGGCGATCCCGTGCTCTTCACCACCTCGGGCATGCACCCGCTCACCCCGTACCTCGAGGGCCGCTCCCATCCGCTGGGCAGACGGCTGGTCAACGTGCAGCGCTGTCTGCGCACCACGGACCTGGAGGAGATCGGCGACGCCACTCACCTTACGGTCTTCGAAATGCTCGGCACCTGGTCGCTGGGCGACTACGACGGCCCGGTCAGTCTCGACTGGGGGTACGGGCTGCTCACCGACGGGCTGGGTATCGATCCCGGCCTGCTGTATGCCACCGCCTACGCCGGCGACGACCGGACCCCGCCGGACAGCGCCTCTCTTCAGCTGTGGCAGGACCACGGCGTCCCGGTGGAACTCACCGTGGAGGACAACTGGTGGTCCAACGGACCTGTCGGCCCCTGCGGTCCCGACTCGGAGATCTTCCTGTGGAGCGGTGACGGTCCGCCCCAGTCGACACCCACCCGCGACGACCGCTGGGTGGAGGTGTGGAACCACGTGACGATGAGCCACCGCCGGCTCGACGACGGTGCCCTCGTGCCCCTTCCCCAGCGCAACGTGGACACCGGGCTCGGCCTCGAGCGGCTTGCCTCACTGCTTCAGGGCAAGCCGTCCGTGTTCGAGGCCGACGTATTCGAACCCTGGCTACGCCTCGTGCCTTCTCTGTGGCCCCTGGAAGAGCCGTCGCTGCGTCTGGTCTGCGACCACCTCCGCTCGGCCATCGTGGTGCTCGGCGACGGCGTGCTCCCGGCCAACACCGGACGGGGCTACGTGCTCCGACGCCTGGTGCGACGGGTGCTCACCGTGCTGTGGCGGGACGATCCCTCGCGGGGTGTGAAAGACCTGCCGGACGAACTGGTCCAGCACACCCTGGACCACTTTCGGCAGAAGATCCGCCCGAGCGATGTGGTTCGGATCTTGCTTGAGGAGGAGAGCCGATTCCGTCGGCTCCTGGGTCGCGGGCGGCAGGTGCTCGCCCGCCCCCGGTTCCGCGGCCCGCTGAGCGAGGAGGACTACCACTACCTCCACGACACCCACGGTCTGCCACGCGACCTGGTCACGAGTCTGCGCCAGGAGTGACTGCGCGGGGGTACGAGCAGCTTCGGCAGGTCAGGTAGTAGCGCGGTGCAACGGGGCGGTGCGGGCCGATTCCGCCTAGCGGGGCGCGGGTCCAGCCGCCGGATCGGGGTCGCGCCACATGGGCCAGAGGGTCGGCCCGCCCTCCGGGAGCCGGAGCTCACCGGTGACGTGGAAGCCCAGCCGTTCGTAGAAGGGGATGTTGCTGACCTTGCTGGACTCCAGGTAGGCGGGTTGTCCGAGCCGATCGCAGTCGGCCAGCTGCTGGCGCAGCAGCGCCGAACCGACTCCCGTTCCCTGGAGCCCGGGGTCCGTTCCCACCGACGGCAGGTACCAGTGCGGCGCGTCCGGATGGGCCTCGTGCATGGCGTTCTGGACCTCCGCGGCCCGCCGCATCCCGCGGACGCCGAAGATACGGGCGTACTGGGGGAGCGCCGCCAGCTCCTGCACCTCGGAAGTCTCCCAGCGCCCGGGCCCCGACCACAGCGCGGCCGCCCTTCGCCGGTCGCGGCGACCCGTACACCGCCGGCGCGCGGCCGCTGCTGCCACTGGGCCAGCCTGAAGTAGCGGGCGATCCTGCTGACGGCGATCAGCCCGGCGGGACGTGACCACGAGCCCTTGGGGCCACCCGGCCGCAGGGCGTCGGCGCCGCGTTCGTTCCAACAGGTGGTGTGGTGTGGTGTGCTGGGCCCGCACGGCCGCGGTACGCGTAGTTCATGGAGCAAGCCTGCTCGGCTACCTCGAGGCCAAGGACACCCACCGCGGCGAGGCCGAGGCACGACGGGCGGACATCCGGCGGTCCGCCTACGTCGAGCTCGCGGCGAGCACCAGCAAGTACGTGCAGCAGGCGACCCAGCTGTTGAACGTCACCCTCGACCCCGCCAGGAGCGCGGAGGACAACGGCGTCAGTTCGAGGACGAGTACGCACCGGCCAACACGGACATCGCGCGGGCCATCACGACCGTGCGCCTCGTGGCGCCGAAGGACGACAGGCGCGGGCTCGAGGAGCTCGACGCCCTCTCCGCCCGCGTGGGCGAGATCGCGACCGGCTGGTACGGCAAGAACCCCGAGGGCGTCGACGTGCGGAAGACCGACGCCGAGTTCGATGAGGCGGTTCGGCGGCAACTGGCCTCGCTGCAAGAGGTCATGGACAGGGCGGCAGACCAGGCGTTGTGAACACCGCACCCGTCGCGGATGCGGCGCGGACGGATAACCAGTGGACACTCCTTGCGGGTTGGGGGTACCCATGGTTGCTCATCCACAGACTTTGATCATGGAACCGGAACCCGCACTGGCCCCATCGGAAGAAGGGAAGCCGGTGTGGGTTTGTTGTGCCCGGATTCTGATTCCGGGCGCGAAGGGGGAAGTTGATTTTCATGGCCACGGAACCTGGCGTGATAGACCCGGCTGGGCTGAAACATGCAGACGAAGCGCCTCCTTTAAGGGCTACCAGACCGCTGGCACTGCCCTATTACGTCTACGCCGTCCTTTCCAATTCGCTGTTCCAGCGGGGCGTTTTCGTCGTCTATCTGATCGACCAGGGTTTCTCGGCCGGTGAGATTGCCCTGCTCCAGACACTTCTCTATCTGGTCAGTGCGCTGGCCGAGATCCCCACCGGGTTCCTCGCCGACCGGATGGGGCGCCGAACAAGCATCGTGTTCGGACAGTCGCTGATCGCGGTGTGTCTGGTCGGCGAAGTCACGCTCTCCGGGTATCCGTGGTTCGTCGCCATCTTCATCCTGTACGGCATCGGGATGGCGTTCGTCTCCGGAGCCGAGACCGCGCTGCTGTACGACCTGCTCCGCCGGCGCGGCCTGGAGATCCACTACGTGAAGGTGAAGTCCCGCTACACGACGCTGGGCTCCCTCACCATGGCGCTGGCCATCGCCGTGGGCGGCAGTCTCCAGAAGATCTCGTGGGAACTGGTCTACCTCGGCGCCGCCGTTGCCCTCATCCTGTCGGCCGTGGTGCTCATGGCCCGGGTGCCCGAACTCCGAGGGCAGGACGTGGCCCATCTCGACGAACCGGCTGAATCCGGTGACGACGGCGACGGCGAGGGCGACGGTGACGGCGACCGCGATGGCGATGGCGATGGAAAGGGCGATGGCGACGGGTCACAACTGGGCAAGATGGCCGTACTGAAAAGCGTCACGCCTCGGCTGGTCTCCCTGGTCCTGGTCTCCGGACTGATGCACGCGACCATGACGCCCTACTTCATCTTCATCCAGGAAGCCCTCCACCATCAGGGCGTGGCCACCAGCCACGTGGGCGCAGTGATGTCCGCCGCATTCGTCATCGGTGGATTCGCCCCCCTACTGGCGGACCGAGCCAATCGGCAGCTAGGCGTGCGCATGCTCGTCCCGCTGACCCTGGCCGTTCTCGCATCGGCCCTCGGCTTCGGCGGCATGGAATGGGCATGGCTCACCATCGTGGTGTTCCTGATCGCCGTGGGGGCCCCGGCCATCACCGCCGTGGTGGTCGACGACGTCTTCAACCAAGGCGTGCCCTCGCGCTACCGCTCCAGCTTGCTGTCCCTCATCACGTTCGTCGAGTCGCTGCTGATCGCCGGCGGATACTTCCTGCTGGGATGGCTCATCGACACCTTCGGCTCCGGGACCGGGTTCGCCTGGTACGCGGCGGTCCCCGCTGTCGCCCTGGTGCTCGGCATTCCATCGATCATCAAGGGCCGTTGGGTGAAGGCCGCCTGAACGGATCCCCTCACACGCACGGGTGACGGGGAGGCCACCTCCCCCGTCAGTTCGCTGGACCGACCGGTGTGGGGCGAGACTTCCCCGCATGAGCACACCATCCGAGACGGGCCACCTGTACGGGTACGCCGTGGTCGCGAACGTCCGGCGCGAGATCCCGTACGGGCCCGGCGGGGCGGAGTTCCGTAGCGGCACCAAGCACTTCCCGGCGGGCGGCAAACTCTGGCTCTCCACGCCCTGCTGGGACCTCGGCTTCGGCGAGGCTCTCGCGGTGGGCCGGCACAGGGGCTCGCCGCGCCTGATCGGGGTGGTCACCCGTGTGGTCCACCTGGAGAACTTCCGAGTGCGCGCCGTCTACAGCCCGGACCTGCACCGGAGGCTGGAAACGTACCCGGGGACAGGACTCTGGGTCACACGGGAGGATGCCGAAGCGCAGGCCCTGAGCTGGTCGTCCGGCAAGGACCTCTACTCCGGGCTCGGTCGTAGTCCGGTTCCTTAGGGCCACTCGGCGCCGGGAGGGGCCAGTGGTCTGCCACCCGGTCCGGGTGATCAGGCCATCCGGTGGGGCGGGGTCCCCGGAGACCGGACGTGCCTCGGTTCCGGATCCCCGAAGGGTCCGGAACCGAGGCACACGCTCTGGGACGGTCAGGTCACCGCTTGAACATGTCCTTCATCTTTTCCTTGGCCTGCCGGGCATCGCCCTTCGCCCCTTCGGCGCGGCCTTCGGCGGTCAGTCGCTCGTTGCCCACCAGGCGGCCGGCCGTTTCCTTGAGCTTGCCCTTTGCCTGCTCGGCCTTGGCCTTGCCCTTTTCGTCCTGCGACACAGTGGATCACTCCCTGGGGGTGCGGGGAACTGCCTTGCTCTTCGCGTTTGACCCGGATCGCGGTCGGCAAACGGCCGTGCTCGACTCCGGTCGGCAGCCGGTCAGGCGGGCGGGACGCCGAACCGCATTCCGGAGAGGTAGTGACTGCCCAAGGCCTCGCGATGGTCCGCGTTCCCGAGGTGCTCGTCCCGATGGAACTCCGGAGCGGCCTTGACCTGTGCCTTCGTGCGGTCCACGTAGACCTTTTTCGCCGCGTGGTCGACCCGGGTCACCAGACCGGCCGGCAGCAGGACCTCCTTGCCGAGGATCCACACTCCGGTGTCGACGACCAGATAGGCGTCGGTTACTTCGTCGGAGTGCTTGTCGACCTTGCCGATGCTGCCGTCGAGCGCCTCGACCCCGTAGCCGGTGAGGTCCGCCGCCAGGTAGTCGACGCCGGGACGGTAGGCCCACACGTTCTCCGTCATGCGAAACAACTCCTTCGATCGGAACTGTGGCCCCTCCGTCCCGTTGCCCCGGGCACGGAGGAGCCGCCATCGACGGCGCGCCTGCCCAGAGACCCGCAACTCCACTCCCGGGAGTGCGCGACGCGTCCGTTCCGCCGACCCGCTCCGAGAAAAGGTGCGCTTGGACCGTTTGGGCCGGCGGAAAGCGGCCATAAGCGTGGACACGGGAGGCCGCGGCGGTGAGCGGCGCGGGCTCCCGAGCGGGCCCGAGCCGCGTGGTGGCACCCCCCCCGCCATCACGCGGCCGGCGCTCCTTCGGACTGCGGTCGTACTGCGGTCGCCCCCGGTCCAGCGGAGAAGTGTCCAGAATGTGGGCCATTGAAGTGTCCAGGGGGCGTCGTGACGGAAACCAAGGCCACGGGCTATGACTGTCTCTCGTCTCGCCTGGTTTCGGAGAGCGAGTTGCGGTCGTTCCTGCTGGACTGTTTTGAGGTCGCCGAGTGCCAGTTGTTCGTGAGCCATGACGACCGAGTCGCCGAGGAGTTTCGGGCCATCCCGCAGGACGTGGTGCTCTCTGCGTTCTGCACGTACCAGCAGGTATCCGGCCACTTCGCCATGGGCTTTGGGGTCGGCATCGAGGGCCGGTTGGCCGATCGGGTCGGTCGCCGGGAGTTCGCCGAACGATTCGCCGCCCGCTTCGATACGCACGTCCTTTACGGCGACACCGAGCCACCCGGATTGTGGACGGTGATCTTGGCGGATGGCAGGCGCCTTCGTGTTGCAATGGATGAGGAAGACGACGCCCGGTACGTGCTCTACGCGGCCACCGCGCCGGTGCCGGGCCTACCCGAGATCCGCGTGGACGAGGGCCTGTGGCAGCTCCGGTGACGAGCGTCCAGCCGGTGGACCAGGGCAAGGTCGGACTCGACGACCCCATCTCCCGCTACGTCCACCGGCGTCACCGGCGTCCCCGGCGTCCTCGGCGGCGACAGCGACAGCGTCACCGTTCGCCGGCTCGCCGACGACACGAACACCGTCCTGCTCCGCCCACCCGGTGCCCGTCGGGGCGGAGCAGCCGTGGGATCCCAGCGGCAAACACAGCGCACATAATTGGTGCGCCTTCGCACGGAATTGATGCAGCCATGGTGCACATCTGATCCCCCAGGAAGGACTTCGTCACCATGGACCAGCAGCTTCCGGCTCACCCCGACAGCGAGCGCTACTCCGTGACCCTGTGCCCCCCGGCTGTCACCGTCGTCTCCGAGCTGACCGCCGAGTCGGGCGTCAGCAAGTCCGACGTGATCAACCGGGCGGTGCTCCTGCTCGGGTTCATCGAGAGCGAACGGGCCAAGGGCAACGACCTGATGATCCGCGACACCGCCGGCGCCCTGGAGCGCATCCACATCCTCTGAGTGTCGTGAACGACTCATCCGTCCTGGTCGTCGGCGGGCGGGAACTCCTCGACGACATGGACGGCGGCCTCTTCGGCCGATGCCGCGCCGCCGTCGATCCCGACGTCACGGGCCAGTACGGAGACGTGGCGCTGCGGAGCCGAATCGTCGACCGCCGTCAGGCGGCCCGCCCGGTCCGGTCCCGCCAGCAGGGCGTCGCCGACCTCGTCGGAGATCTCGTCGTGCGCGGACACCTCCGGCTGCTCCCGCGCGAGCCGCTGGTCCAGGCTCTCCCCCGCGTGTGCCTCGGCCGCCGTCGTGCCCCTGTCGTCGACCGCCAAGGGGCGGTCGAGCGGTACGAACGCGGTGTCGAGGGTGTCGTCGAGGCCCGGCTCGTCCAGGGTGTTCTCCAGGTCGGGCTGCGCCTCGGCGGACTCGTCACTCTCCTGCGGCTGGTATACGTCGTCCCCGTAGACTTCGTCGGCGCTGCTCATCGGATTCTCCGATCAGTCGGGTTCCCGCGTAGCGGCCCGCGGGGTCGCAGAGGGACGAATCCGCAGGTCGGCGGCGGTCTACGCCCCTTCCGGCGCCCCTGTGGGAGGGCGGCGGCGAGTGCAGCCCCGCACCTCGCCCGCGCGTGGTCCGGCATGGGGCACCTGCCCGTCGCAGGACCTCTCAACCGTCCTCTCGTCCGGGAGCCGCGGCGCGGCACCCCGGCGCATACTGGGCGCATGACGAGGGCGACGACGGCCGCCCGGCGGATCAGGCGGCAAGCCGGCGACGCGGTGTTCCTGCGCGTCGCCGGGCCCGACGGAGCCCGCAACCGAGAGCGGATCCATTCGACTCCCGGACCGCGCTGGTTCGCTCCCGACCGGCCGGTGAGGCGGGTCCACGGGGACGCGTCGATGTTCGTCGGCGGGCTCGCCGCCCTGCTGCTCCAGTCCCTGCACCCCGTCGCGATGGCCGCCGTGGCAGCGCATTCCGGGTATCGGGGCGACCCGTGGGGGCGCCTGCACCGGACCAGTACGTTCCTGGCGGTCACCACCTTCGGCACGAGCGCCGACGCCGAGGCAGCGGTGGCCCGCGTCCGTGAGGTGCACGCCCGCATCCGGGGCCGGACGGCCGACGGCCTCCCGTACCGGGCCGACGACCCCGAGCTGCTGACCTGGGTGCACATCGCCGAGGCGGACTGCTTCCTGCGGGCCCACCAGCGTTACGGCAAGCACCCGTTGGATCCGGCGGACTGCGACGCGTACCTCGCCGACACGGCGCGGGTGGCCCGGGCCCTGGGCGCCGACCGGCCGCCGGAGAACGCGCAGGAACTGGCGCTGGGGTTGGAGCGCTACCGGCCCTTCCTGCGGGCGACGGCTGCTTCCCGGGACACCGCCCGATTCCTGCTGACCGATCCGCCGCTGCAGGGGGCCGCCCGGCTGCCCTACGCGCTGCTCGCCGCGGCGGCCGTGGAACTCCTGCCGCCGTGGGCCAAAGCGGCCGTCAGCACTGGTTCGGGTTCCGCGGCAGCCCGGATACCCGGCCCGGCCGCCCGCGCCGGCGGCCACGTCGTGACCTGGGCGATCCGCTGGGCGCTGCCCCCGGCCCCCAGATCGTCCCCTCCCGGCTGAGACCTCGCCGTACGGCGCCTACGCGCAGGTCAGTATTCCTCGTCCGGGTAACCCCAACGGATCTCCGGCTTGGCACCGGCCGCCACATCGGCGACCGTCGCCGCGAAGAGCCCTTCGAAGTGCGGTTGCCACAGGTAGAAGCGTGAAATGCCGAGCGGGAAATCGCTGTCCCCGGAGACGAAGAACGAGCCGTCGTCATCCACGGCGACTCCGATGCTGACCTGGTTGCCTATGGACTCGTCGCGCATCAGTTCCTCCAGGGCGCGGACGATCTCCAGGGCCTGCGGCTGGTCGGTGACCCCGGTGACGGTGAAGGCAAGATCGATGTTGACGGACATGGTGGGAGAGTAGACGGTGCCACTGACATGGCACGGCATGGGTCGACTGGGGTTCGGCCACCGTCATGCCCCGGAGATGGCGTCGCGCAGCTTGGCCGCGATGCTGTCGGCGCGGCGTTGCTGGTGCACGGCAACCGCTTCGGCGTGATGAATCTCGATGCTCAGGCGGCCACCGAAGGTACTGAGAATGCAGGCGCCACCGCTGGGATGCTGCGGTTGGCGCGACGCGTCCGGCCCCTGCTCCGAGACGACGGTCGAGCGAAAGTCGTTGATGTGCAAGCCTTTCGGCGCCCGCAGCGCCGGCACCCGACCCCAGTTGGTGACGATCAGCATGCCTGGGGGCGGCGTTGCGCCTGCCCTGTTCCCCTTGGGAACGTGCAACGGTGTCTGCTGTACGACTCCTTCGGCAATGGCCACCGCCAGCGATTGGCAGATGTTGCGGGCCAGTTCGACGAGTCCGATCGACTCCGCCGAGGGCAGGTATTTCGCTGCCCCGAGCAGGTTGGTGCCGTCGGTCTTGCCGACCGTCGGCGTGAGGCGCGTGCGCAGATCCACCGGATAGATGTAGATCATCTCGGTCAGCGGAAGTTCACGCGTCTCGGCGTCGCTCAACAGGATTGCGGCCGAGACCAGACCGTTGATCGTGACGCCCTCCCGATGCCCGAGCTCGACCAGCGCCGCGGTCTCGGCGACCGTCAGGTGGCACCGCGCGACCAGCGGTTCGATGTACCCACCGTCGCCGACCGCTGCTTCGGCGACGGCCGGTTCGGCGATCACCGGTTCGACGTCGACCTCCGGCTGCTCCGGCTGCTCCGGCTGCTTTGGGTGCTCCGGCACCGGCGGCACCATCTTCTCGATGCCGCGTTCGGCGAGCAGTTCCTCGACCGAAGCCGGATACGGACGCACCTCGCGCTCGGGCGAAGACCCGGCCACCACATCGGTGTAGCAGGACCACAATTCGGCAAGTACGGCCAGCGAGTGATAGGCGTCCGCGACGCTGTGATGGGTGAACAGCGTCACGCTGGCGGTGTCGCCGTCGCGCACCACGGACACGTGGCTGAGCACGGCACGCTGATCGAACTTCTGGTCGTGGATCAGCTGATCCGGATCACCGTCCACCACCGAGATGTGCGGTGCGTCCGCCGTCCCGGCGACGAGATCGAAGCCACCGTCGTCCGCCGGCTCCAGCCGCGCGCCAAGCACCGGAAAGGCGCGCACCAGCGCTTCGTAGGCCGCGGAGAGTGCCGCCAGATCCAACCTGCCGGACACCTGGACCGCATAGCCCATGTACACGCCGGTCCCCGCGAATGTCGCTTCGCTCGGGGCCAATGGGCGGATGACAGTGGACGTGGGCATAGAGCTCCCCTTCTCCCGGATGAGTGACGTGCACACGGAAGATCACCCCCCTTGCGCGCGCGCCGAAGCAATCGATGTCCCGGCCGCCGGACCACCATCCAGGAGCCGGGTCGGGTTTCACCGGTGTCTCGATGTTGTTTCGGGGTCGGATCGTCGCCGGGACGTCCGTCCCCGCGCACGATCGCGCGGCATGGGCGGGTGGGCAGGTGCGGACAGGGCTGGACAGTCCTCGCCTCCGCCGGGCATGGAATGTGGACGCCATCCGGCATAAGTCGGTGCGCCATGAACCTTGGACGCACGAAGGACGAGCCGGCCGCCGCGCCTACGCTCTCGCCACAGCCCTCGCGTACCCGTAGGAACTCGCGGCGAGCTCATTCATGCCTGCGCGTGATCCCATCCTGATCCGCCGCCGGACCGGTCTTCGAAGACGGACCCCAGCGGGTCCGCGCCCTCGGTCCACCAAACGCCCAGCCGCTGGCGGACCAGGACCCAGCCCCTCCCCTCCCGGCGGAACTCCCAGTCGTACGGCCCGCCCATGGCGTACGGGGAGGTGGCCGTCCCGGGCGCGGGATCGGTCACGAACCACATGTAGCCGATTCCGGTGGCCCGGTCGTCGCCCGCCACCTCGAAGTGCGTGTTGAGGATGTGGTGCTGCATGGTCGGGTAGCGTGCTTCCGCCTCTTCCACCTTCGCCCTGATCGCCTCCCTCCCGCGGATGGTCCCCCACGGCCCGAACTCCAGGAGCGCGTCCTCGGCCCAGCAGCCGGACCAGGCGCGCCAGTCCTTGCGGTCCAGCGCCCGCCACCCACGGATCATGAGGGCGCGCAACGCTTCCTTGTCCTCCAGGGCCCGCACTCTGCGAGACAGATCGTCGATGGCGTCAGTGGTTCCAGACAGGTGGGTCATGTCATCGCCTTTCGCGAAGGGGAGGAGGGGGTGGGGGGTGTGTGGTGGGTGTGGTGAGGGGGTCAGTCATTGGGCACTCGCGGCGGGCCGGACCACGATCTCGTTGACGTCGACCTGCGCCGGCTGGGAAACGGCGTACGCGATGGCGTCGGCGATGGCGGAGGCGGGCAACGCCACGGCGCGGTAGGCCTTCATGGCTTCCCTGGCAGCGGGGTCGCCGATGCCGTCGGCGAGCTCGGACTCGGTCACGCCCGGCGAGACGAGCGTGACGCGGATGCTGCCGTCGGAGGACTCCTGGCGCAGTCCCTCGGAGATCGCGCGGACGGCGAACTTGCCGGCGCAGTAGACGGCGGCCGTCGGAGAGACCTCGTACGCGCCGACGGAGGCGATGTTCACGAAGTGCCCGCCGCCCTGGGCGCGCATCGCGGGCAGGGCGGCGGCGATCCCGTACAGCACACCCCGCACGTTCACGTCGATCGTCCGGTCCCACTCGTCGACCCTCAGGGCGTCCAGCGGTGAAAGCGGCATCACACCCGCGTTGTTGACCATCACGTCCACTCGGCCGTAGCGCTCGCGGGCGGCGGACACGAAGGCGTTCACGTCGGCGGGATCCGTGACGTCCAGCCGACGGAACGCCGCGGTACCGCCGGCGGTGGTGATCTCGCGGGTCAGCGCGTCGAGACGGTCGGTGCGGCGCGCGCCGAGGAACACGTGGTGCCCGTCGGCGGCGAGCCGGCGGGCGGTCGCCCTCCCGATGCCGCTGCTCGCTCCGGTGATCGCCACGACCTTGGCTGCGTCTGTCATTGCTGCTCTTCCTCTTGGTGGAGTCGGGGGTATAAGGCGGCGGCGAGTCAGGGGAGTTCGCCCCGCTCGCAGCAGCACCGAGTCTGGTCAGGCCGTAGCGCACGGACCAGGACGCGTGCTGCCTGGGTGCACCGCACCCAGGCAGCACGCGTCGCCGTCGCCTAGCCTGACGGCATGCCCGACAACCAGCTGGGAGAATTCCTCCGCGCCCGCCGAGCGGGCCTGCGCCCCCAGGACGTCGGCATGCCCGGCCACGGCGTGCGCAGGGTCACCGGACTGCGCCGGGAAGAGGTCGCGGTCCTGGCCGACGTGAACGCGGACTACTACACGCGCCTGGAACAGGGACGCGAACGCCACCCCTCGGCCCAGGTGCTCGACGCCCTCGGCCGCGCCCTGCGCTTGGACCCCGACGCCTACGCGCACCTGCACCAACTGGCCGGAACGGCACCGGCCGTCCCGCTCACGCCCACCGCCCCGGAGGAGATCACTCCCGCCCTGCGGCAACTGCTGCACGGCTACGCGGGCGCCCCGGCGTTCGTCATCAACCGGGCCCTGGACGTCCTCGCGGCAAACGCGCTCGCCGAAGCCCTGTTCTCGCCTTTCGAGACGGCGGACAACCTCGCCCGCATGGCCTTCCTCGACCCGGCGGGACGGCGGTTCCACACCCGGTGGGCCCACACGGCCCAATCCGTCGTGGGCCACCTGCGCCAGGCGGCCGGCCTGGAGCCCGACGACCCGCGCCTACGAAGCCTCGTCCACGACCTCAGCCAGCGCAGCGCGGACTTCACCCGCCTGTGGAACACCCACGCCGTGCGGGGCAAGACCTCGGACGTCAAACACTGCCTCCACCCGGACGTCGGCCCCTTGACCCTCACCTACCAGGCCTTCGACGTGCGCGAGGCACCGGGCCAGCAACTCGTCGTCTACCAGGCCGAACCCGCCACCCCCAGCGCCCAGGCCCTCACTCTTCTCGGAACCCTCCGCGCCACCGCGCGATGGTGTTGAAGTGGCGGGGGAACGCTTCTGTAGGGTCGAGGACGCCGGGGAATCCTAGATTCTCCGCCTCCCGGAGTCCGAATGCGCGCATGCGGCCACCGATCACGCGTACGCGCACGGGTCCGCGGCCTCCGGGCAGTGACACCACGCCCCACCGGCCGCGCCGCAGGCACCACCAGAGCTCGCCCTGCTGCCCGGGACCGACCAGCCGCTGCCGCCATGGCCACCCCATCGGTACGAAGATCTCCACCTGGCCCGAGACCGGATCGCGCATGGCCAGCCAGATCCCGCTTCCCCCGATCAGCGCGTTGGGCGGCAGCCGGACAGCGCTCCGCGCCTGCCACTTGCCCGCCGTCAGCGTCCGGGCCAGCCCTGCCAGGCTCACCCAGACCGCCAGCGGCAGTGCCAGTACGACCAGGGCCTGCGGATCCACCGCCCCCGGCACGATGGCCAGCACGGTGAGCGCCCCCGCGCGCCACGTCAGGGTGCGCAGGGCGGCCCGGGTCCCGGGCTCGTCCGCCGCCGCGCCGCGCTGCGCCCGCCGCACCTCGACCCTGCCTCTGGCTCTGCCTCGGGGCACCGTGCCTCCTTCACCATCCGATCCGGCGGAGGCCCATCGTGCGGGCCCAGCGCGCCCTACGGAAGCCTTGGGGCAGGGGGAACCGCCGGCAGCACCACGGCCGGTCAGGCGCACCGCACCGCACCGCACCGGAGCGGAGCGGACGGCAACACCCGGGGCCGGCAGGGATCGCGGTCGTAGCCGGAGGCGACGGGCCGAGGAGATGTCTCATCCCGCACGGGTCCATACTCGCCCTCGCCCCCGCCCCCGGCATCAGGGCCCGTGGTGCGTCGGCCCTCCGGGCTCGGTCGGTGGCGCTTGCCGCGGGTGGCGGCCGGGGCCCAGGGGAGGGCCGGCCAGCGGAGTGGGGGAGAGGTCGGCTTCTTCCTCGCCCGGCTCCAGGAGCGTGTCGGCGGTGCCCACGATCAGCGGGTCGGGGCGGCCGACCGCTGCCACGTCCTTGCGGTCGTAGTCGATGCGCGCCAGGAGGCTCCGGATCGCCTCGAGACGGCCCCGCCGCTTGTCATTGCTTTTGACGACGGTCCACGGTGCGTGCTCGGTGTCGGTGGCGCGGAACATCTCGACCTTGGCGGTGGTGTACGCGTCCCACAGGTCCAGGGAGGCCAGGTCGGTGGGGGACAGCTTCCACTGCCGCACCGGGTCGACCTGGCGGATCGCGAAGCGGGTGCGCTGTTCGGCGCGCGACACGGAAAACCAGAACTTCACCAGCAGGATCCCCTCGTCCACCAGCATGGCCTCGAAGGCGGGGCACTGCCGCAAGAACAGCTCGTACTGTTCGTCGGTGCAAAAGCCCATCACCCTCTCGACTCCGGCGCGGTTGTACCAGGAGCGGTCGAAGAAGACGATCTCGCCGGCGGTCGGCAGGTGGGCGACGTAGCGCTGGAAGTACCACTGGCCGGCATCCCGCTCGGTCGGCTTGTCCAGGGCGACGATCCTGGCCCCGCGGGGATTGAGCCGCTCGGTGAACCGCTGGATCGTCCCGCCCTTGCCGGCCGCGTCCCTGCCCTCGCAGATCACCACCATCCGGGCTCCGCTGTCCTTGATCCAGCGCTGCAGCTTCAGCAGCTCGATCTGCAGGATCCGCTTGGTCCGCTCGTACTCGGCTCGGCGCAGCTTGCGGTCGTAGGGATAGTTCTCCTGCCAGGTCCGGATCGGCGCGCCGGCCGAGTCCAGCAGCACGGGCTGCTCCGGTCGGTGGTCGTCCACGCTCAGCCCCGCCAGCAGGTCTTCGGCCTCGGGGCGCTTCTGCTCTCGCTCGTCGTTCACACACCCCCCCTACCCACTGCGAGCGGTCGCCTGCATCGGCCCGCCGTATCGGCGCTCGCTCCCACCTGTCCGGGGTCGTCTAGTCGGCGGTCCTGCACGCCTTTGCCGTACGGATCACGGCCGCCGGAAACGCCGCGCTCGAGGTGAATCAATATCTGTGCCCGCGGTCTGAGAATTTAACGGACCCCGCACGGAGGTTTTCTGCCTCAACGCGCGGGGTGGAAATATCTGACGTACACAAGCCACTGCGGCGTGCTACTGTCGATCTCGGTTGCAGTTTTGGTACCCAAAAACTTCAAGCGCCTCCTCGGCCTCCGCGCCACATGGAAGTGCTTCGTATTTCCGGGTCGTTTTCCGGTGGGGCATCATCGCGGCGACACGGTGTCCGCACAGTGTGGATGCTGCTGTACTGCCCCAAAGGGAGATATGACATGGCTACTGGCACAGTGAAGTGGTTCAACGCGGCCAAGGGTTTCGGCTTCATCGAGCAGGATGGTGGCGGCGCTGACGTGTTCGCCCACTTCTCGAACATCGCCTCCCAGGGCTTCCGCGAGCTGCTCGAAGGCCAGAAGGTCGCCTTCGACATCGCGCTGGGTCAGAAGGGCCCGACGGCCGAGAACATCGTTCTCGCCTGACGCTGACGCGTAGTTCGTAGCTGGGGCCCGCATCCCTCGGGGTGTGGGCCCCAGCTGCACGTATTTCCCGCAGTGGTTTCACCTGCGGGAACGTAGATTTCCAGGGATGCCGCCTCCTCTGAGCCGCACCCGCCGATGTACTGGATTCTTTTCCGTGTGACATCACCCATTTCAGCGATTGCGCCGACGCGGATTCTCCGTGGGCCACGTTCGCTTTCGCATTCTATTCGGCTCGTTCTCGTGTATTCCCCGCGCTGCTCTTCCGCTGCGGGAATTCCTTGATGCGTGCCGTATCAAGGAAGGTTCTGCATGAACCCCGCACGTACGAACGACCGTTCTTCTCGTAACCGCAGCCGCACCGGCGGCCCTGCTTTCGGCTCTGGATCTGGTTCGGGCCGCGGCAGCCGCTTCGGTTCATCCGCCCCGAGCCGTTCGGGGGGTCCGAGCCGCTCGGGCGGTGGCTACGGCCGGCGACCCGCCGGGGTGCAGGGTGAGTTCGCCCTGCCGAAGACGATCACTCCCGCGCTGCCCGCGGTCGAGGCGTTCGCCGACCTCGACATGTCCGTGGAGCTGCTGGCCGCGCTCGGCACCCAGGGCCTGTCGGTGCCGTTCCCGATCCAGGGCGCGACACTGCCGAACTCCCTCGCCGGCCGTGACGTCCTCGGCCGCGGCCGTACCGGCTCCGGCAAGACCCTTGCCTTCGGCCTTGCGCTCCTGGCCCGCACCGCGGGACAGCGCGCCGAGCCGCGTCAGCCCCTGGCGCTGATCCTGGTCCCCACCCGGGAACTCGCCCAGCAGGTCAACGACGCCCTCGCCCCTTACGCCCGCGCCGTCAAGCTGCGGCTGACCACCGTCGTCGGCGGGATGTCGATCGGCAAGCAGGCAGGCGCGCTGCGTGGCGGCACCGAAGTCGTCGTGGCCACCCCCGGACGCCTCAAGGACCTCATCGACCGCGGTGACTGCCGACTCGACCAGGTCGCCATCACCGTCCTCGACGAAGCCGACCAGATGGCCGACATGGGCTTCATGCCGCAGGTCACGGCGCTCTTGGACCAGGTGCGCCCCGAAGGCCAGCGGATGCTGTTCTCCGCGACCCTGGACCGCAACGTCGACCTCCTGGTCCGCCGCTACCTGACCGACCCCGTCGTCCACTCCGTGGACCCCTCGCAGGGCGCGGTCACCACGATGGAACACCACGTTCTGCACGTCCACGGCACGGACAAGCACGCGACCACCATCGAGATCGCCGCCCGCGACGGCCGGGTGATCATGTTCCTCGACACCAAGCACGCCGTGGACCGCCTCACCCAGGACCTCCTCCACAGCGGGGTCCGCGCCGCCGCCCTGCACGGCGGTAAGTCCCAGCCCCAGCGCACCCGCACCCTGGCCCAGTTCAAGACCGGACACGTCACCGTGCTCGTCGCCACGAACGTCGCCGCCCGCGGCATCCACGTCGACAACCTCGACCTCGTCGTGAACGTCGACCCGCCGACCGACCACAAGGACTACCTTCACCGCGGCGGCCGCACCGCCCGCGCCGGAGAGTCCGGCAGCGTCGTCACCCTGGTCACGCCCGGCCAGCGCCGCGAGATGACCCGCCTCATGACCGCAGCCGGCATCGTCCCTGTGGCCACCCAGGTCCGGGCCGGTGATGATGAGCTCAACCGCATCACCGGCGCGCGAACCCCGTCGGGCGTCCCCGTCACGATCACCGCGCCGGTGTCCGAGCGGTCCAAGCGCAGCACCTCCTCGCGCGGCCGACGCAGTCCCGCTTCGGCGGCCCGGCGCGTGGGCGCGCGTCAGACCGCTTTCAATGCGGCGGCCTGAGAACCACTTGTTCAGGAAGCTGACCCATCTCAGCAGGAGGCACGTTTTGACGCTGGTCCAGATGCAGTCCCGCTCGGCGAACGCCCATCCTGTGCACCCGACGGTGGACGGTGCCATAGAGGCGGCCGCCCCGCAGGTCTGTGACGACATGACGGTCGAAGTGGCCCTGTCCGTCATGGCCAGTGCCCGCGAGGGACATCTGCTCGTCTGCGACGAGGACGGCCTGTACACGGGACTGGTCACCCAGGCCCAGCTCGCCGCCGTCCGAGACGGGGACGCGTACACGGACCAGGTCCGGCTGCGCGACGTCCTCCGCGACCGCGGGCCGTTCATCTCGCCCCTGGCCACGACGTCCGAGGCCGGACACGCGGTGCGCTACATCCCGGTCGACGCCCCGCCCGCCGTCGACGAACAGGGCAGCGCTCTGGGCGTCCTGGCCCTTGCACGCTGAACCGCCCCGCCGCGGTCGGACCATTCACCACTTCTCCCTGTGAGGCACCATGCGCTGCGTCATCGCCCGCTTCCCGTTCGACCTGACCAAGAGCGGCGTCCTGGAATCGATGAAGGGCGTCAAGCCCGAGGAAGTCACCGGTGAGTCCGTGATCATCGGCCGCCGCACCTACCCCCTCAAGCAGGTCGGCCAGGTCATCACCCGCCAAGACCGCCGCGACTTCAGCGTCGGCGAAGTACTCCGGGCCATGACCCAGCTCGGCTTCACCTGCCGCGGCCTTCCCAGGGTCGTAGCGCCCACGCGCGTCCTCAGCCCGCTGCAGCATGCCTCTGCGATGCTCGGCACCCCTGCGGTCGTCTGACCGTATGACCGAGGGTGAGGGCGCGAGCCGACACCCGAACAGCGAGGAAGGGCCCGACCGGCGCGCGCCGGTCGGGCCCTTCCTCGCTGTTCGGGTTCCTTCCGTGTACCGCCCATGTCCCCTCGACCGGGAGAAGGGCGCCCACTCACCGGATTTTGGACCGGCTGCGAAGGCATTCCTCTCCTCGGAGCGCACGCAAATCTATCGTGGCTGGAGTAGACATTGCTCGGTGGCCTGGGTATGGTTTCTCTCGTAGCGAGAGAACAACGCAGTATCCCGTTTGATGCGTAGTTGATCCGAGGGAAGAACGGAGGAGCCGAGCGCCATCAGGATCGCCCGGGCGGAACTCTCGAGCCCGGGTACCGCAGGACATCGAAGTGAGATGGTCTCCGGTCAAGCAACCGCGATCCCCGCGCCCCCGACGGCAACTCGGTCGGGTCCGCGGATACAAAAGGCCGGCGTAGGTCCAGAGCCGGCAGATGGTGTAGTAGTTCCTTCGGGGCCCTGGTGCCAATGGCACCAGGGCCCCTCCACGCGTTCCATGAAAGAGGTGCAATGACAGCGGACGACTCGTTCGGCCGTCTCGACGACGACGACTACCCCGCCTACACCATGGGCCGGGCCGCCGAGATGCTCGGCACCACCCAAGGCTTCCTCCGCGCCATCGGCGAAGCCCGCCTCATCACCCCGCTGCGCTCCGAGGGCGGCCACCGCCGCTACTCCCGTTACCAGCTGCGCATCGCCGCCCGCGCCCGGGAACTCGTCGACCAGGGCACCCCGGTCGATGCCGCCTGCCGCATCATCATCCTCGAAGACCAGCTCGAAGAAGCCCAGCGCATCAACGCCGAATACCGCCGCGCCGCCGAATCCTCCGACCCGTCGGCCTCGGCCTGAGTGAGTGGGCCCATGGGTACCGGCGCTCTCGCAAGCAGGGGCGGCGCCGGGCGGCGGTGACCCGCGTCCTGATCAATGTGGTCGGCCGAGGCCGACTGCGTCTCCTCCGCCCTCACGCCGTCATGCTCCATCGGCCGTGAGCCGGCCGATGGCCCAGATGATCTGGCGTCGGGTGGCCAGGCGGCGGGCGAGGGAGGCCTTCCCCCGGTTCATGCGTCCTGAGATGACGCTGGGCGGCGGGTTCCTGCGGTCGAGGGCGGCCACCGCGGTCACGTCGACGCCCATCTCCCGGCGCAGCGATGGGCGACGTGTCGGCAGGGCTCGGCGCGGGCCTGTCCAACGCGGAGATCGCGAGCCGACTGCACCTCGTCGAGGGCACGGTGAAAGCCCACGTCAGCGCCGTGCTGACGAAACTGGGCGCCCGCAACCGAGTGGAGACGGCCATCGCCGCCCACGAGGCCGGCCTGATCCCACCGCGCCGCGGCTGACCCTGTGCCCCTCGCCGCCCCGCCCGACCCCGTCAGAGTCCGAGCAGGAGCACGAACACGAACACGGGCGGGACGAGCGCGGCCCATGCGCGGTCGGCGGGGTGGGGCCTAGGTGGCGCTTGATCGCGGGGGCGTCATTCATCGGCTGGCACGTCTCGGTCGTGGGAGCCTCGGACGAGAGTTGGAAGCGCTTGGCGTCAACCCAGCGGTAGCCGTGGGAGCCCTTGTCGAAGTCGAAGCCCCGGAAGTTGATGGAGGGACTGTCCAGGTGAACGAGGGCGGGCACGGGTTCCATGGTGATGCTCAACCTTTGCGGGCGCGCCGGATGATCCGGCTGATGACGGCCGCGGCCTCCTCCGGATTCCTGTACAGCCACGTGCCGAGGGCTTCCCGGACGGCGTCCGCGACGCAGGCGTGCACTGCCGCGCCGCCCAGCACGCCCCGCGTGGCACCGAGGAACTCCGGACGGTCCAGCTTCACCGAGACGACCGCCGTCAGGCCCTCGCCGATTTCGTCGGTGCTCAGATCGGTGTCCGCCGCGGCTCGCAGTCGCTGCTCCCGCGCGTACGCGTTGACCGCGGCCGCCAACCCGGCACGGAAGCCAGCCTCGTGCGTGCCGCCGCCCGAGGTGGGTGAACCATTGGCGAAGCTCCGTACCCGCTCCTCGCGGGAGTCGCACCACCGGAAGGCCACCTCCACCGTCCCCGCCAGCCGCGGGTCCTCCCGCTCGAACCCGATCACGTTCGGGGGAACAAGCGTCCCCGCTTGCCCGTCGATAAAGGCGACGAAGTCCCGTGACCCGCCCGGGAAGTGGAACCGCACTGACCGGGACCCGCCCGCGGGGCGCTCGTCGGTCAGTGAGATGCCCAGGCCGCGGTTCAGGAAGGCCAGTTCCCGGAAGGCCTCCGCCAGCACGGTGAAGGAGCACTCCGCCGTCCCGAAAATGTCAGCGTCAGGCCAGAAGGCGATGGTGGTGCCGCTTCCGGTCGCAGGACCCAGGGCGGTGGGCGGTGTGAGCGCGACTCCGCGCGCGTACTCCTGGATCCAGCGCAGTCCATCGCGCCACACCTCGGCCGTCAGGCGGCTCGACAGTGCGTTGGTGACGCAGGGCCCCATGCCGAAGGGACCCAGGGCTGCGGCGTATCGGCCGCCGGGCGCCGCCCCGGCGTGCAGACGGGTCAGCAGGGCCTCGAGGCCGGGACCGCCGCCATCCCCGGATGCCTCGATGGGGACGCCCTGTCCGTTGTCCGTGACACGCACGCCGCCGCCAGTTGTGAGCGTGACGTCGACAGAGCCGGCACGGCCGACCAGGACCTCGTTTACCGCACGGCCGACGACCTCGAACAACAGGTGGTGCAGGCCGCGTTCGTCGGTCGAGCCGACGTACATACCAGGCCGCCTCCGAACGGCCTCCAACCCCTCCAGTACCTGGATCTGGCTAGCGTCGTACCTGTTGACGTCGTCAGTCACGAAGTTCCCTCCGATGGCGTCCGATAACCTTCCCCAGCTTAGGTGGACCCACAAAAAACACCAGGTCAGAGCCGGTGGGTGGAGGTCGCGACTGCCTAGGACAACGCGCTGCCGGAGGCGGTCGGCGCAGGGATTGCGAACCGCCGCCAGAGCGTGGTCGGGGGCTTGCCGAGGCCGCGCACGACCCCATTCCTGGCGGCCCCGAGGTCCCCGATTTTGGTACGTCGCACGCCCGCCCGACAATTTCTGTCTGCCAGCTTCACCACCGGCTTGCGCGGCCCGTGCGAAGACCGCTGCGCCGACCCTTCACGGACGTGGTGTACGACGTTCTCACGGACCGGCTGCTGAATATCACCAGTCGCCCTGGACTTACGGGATGGCGGCAGGACTACGGGATGGTCCACTGCGGAGACGGCGCAGCATTCCTCGGACTGCCGACGCCGTCGCACTCGCCAACTACCCCGCAGACCTTGGTTGCCTTCCGTGAAGGCCTCGCAGAGTGGTGGCCCAGCCCCCGATGGACAGTTACCTGAGCGCCTTGTCCAAGGGCGGTCAGCCGACCGCGTACCTCTGCAGGTGCCGCTCCTGCGGAATCCACGTCGGGTACTCGGACGCCACGTAAGGCAGCCAACGGCAGCCCGGGGCAACGCGGCAAGCTCAGCGCACCAGTTCGACGTCGCTCAGTGTCCGCGGCGTGCCGGGCGGCTGTGGTCCGGGATACAGAACGATGCATCCGACAACAGCACGCCGACCAAGCCCAGGACCGTCCTGAGCGCCGTCCATGCCCTGATTCAGCGGTTCCGCATTCCTGCCTTCGCGATCTCGCCCGCCGAGGGCAGCAGTCACTGCGATTGCCTCCCGTGCCTCGATTCGGCATCACTCCATCCAAGCAATTGAACACGTTCAATTGCTTGGATGGGGGCTTCGTCGGCGCCGCACGTGGGGGTTGGTCAGGGCGGTGAGTGTGGGGCCGTTCGCCCGGGCGGGAGATGCCTATCGGCTGCAGGCGCGGGTCGTGGCGTGGCGGGTAGGCGGTATGGGGCGAGGGCTTCGCGTGCCTCCGTAGTATCGCGGTGTGAGGGAACAGCAGCCGGGGCCGTACACGGGTGGCCCGCTCGGGGAGATGATCGATGCGTGGCTCTCCTTCGATGATGGGCTTCGCGCGGGGAGTGGCTTCGATGTGGAGGCGTACGAGCGGCTTAGGCGGGCCCTGCGCGGGTGCGTGGAGGCGTGGGCCGGGTTCGACGCCATTCCGCGGGTGGGAGTGAACGTCCTCGTCGACGTGTTCCCCGCCACCGAGGCCAACGCCGGGCTGTACGAGGGGGAGGTGGCTGACCGGGTCATGGACGCGGCCTATGAGCTCCACGACCTGGTAGGTGCCTGCGTTGCACTGCGGGATCCGAACGGTCGCCGGTAGCGCGAAACGGGCTCGAGGTTCCACGGTTCGGGGTGGGTCAGGCCGTAGCCGTCCGCTGACCTGCTTCTTTGGTCTCGATCTGGTCAGGTGGCGGGGTCCAGACCGGCGAGGAGGTAGGCGACTTCGAGGCCGGTGGTCAGGTACTCCTCGAAGTTCTGGTTGGTCAGGGCGTAGGGGGATTGTTTCTGCCGGATGGCTTCGACGGCTGTCGTTGCCTTGTGGCTCAATTCGATGAGGGTCTGCGCTACGACGAGGCCGGAGCGGTTAGCCGGCGTTGCAGCGGACCAGGACGGTGCGCCCGTCTCGGACGGCTTGGGCAGAGGTGTGGGCGAGCCGCTGGACGGTGTGTAACTGCTCCGCGATGAGTGGACCGTCGGGAATCTCGGCGACCACATGGTCGATTCCCGGATCGGGTCCGTGGCCGGGTCGGGTGTACAGACTGATGACCAGGTCGAACTCCCTGCCGACGACCGCCCGAGGCCTGTCGCCATAGGCGTCGGTCCAGTGGTGACCGCCCATCCACAGCTCTGGTGCGATCTCGTTCCAGTGGGCGCGCGGCTCGGTCACGCTGCGGCTCTTGTGACGTGTTTTCACTTGGCTCCCTTCGGAGAAGCGAGGTTGCCAGCCCCGGCTCCCATTGTCGATCGATTGAATAGTTCGTAGAAGCTTCTTTCCACCCGGGGATTCAGTTGACCGATGAGCGGCGCGTCCATGCTGCCTTCGCCTTCGCCCGCCGCCGCGTCAACGTCGTGGGGGCCTGATCCGGAGGCCGACGCCGCCGTAGTCGATGTCGTCGAGGGGGCCCGGCTCCCATTTCGGCTGGGAGGGTGCGGTCATGGGCGTCCAGGATTGGTTGTCCACTGCCGTGCCGCACCGAGCCGGAGCCCGTCGTCGCGGTGCTGGAGTGGGAGCCTGCCGTGAGCGCGGACGCTCGCAGCATGTGGGGGCGCCGAACCGAAGGCCTGGCGGTACCGATTGGCTTTGAACTCGCTGCCCGGGCCGCTGTCCTGGGCCAGCTCGGGTCGGGGAAGCGGCGAACGTCCGCCTGGTGACGGTGACGGTGACGGGCGGGGTGTTAGCGGCGATGCTTACGCGTCGCCCGCCCCGAGGCCCAGGTCACGGCTTTGCCCGGCGCAGGGACAAGGCGAAGGCGCAGCTGGTGACGGTGAGGACGGCGATCGGCGGAGGGGGCAGGTAGAGGGCGGATATCGCCAGGCCGACGAGTGAGACGGCGAGGAGCGTCCACCCGAAGGCGGTGCGCCGCTCGACAAGGGACAGGGAGTGTCGGGCCGCGAACAGGGCGAGGACTGCACAGGCGATGACGAACAGGGCCATGACGGAACTCATGCCGTTGACGACGTCGAGGGTGCTGCGTTCAAGGCCCAGCAGCGTCATGCTCGTTGCCCGCATGGCCGCCGAGGAGGCTTCCTGCTGCGGGGTCGGGTCGCCCCAGGCCGCTGCGGCGGCAAGGGCGAGGTGGCCCGTACCCAGGAACACGAAGCCCCAGGCCCCCACTTTGAAGGGTCCCAGCGGCTTGGGCTTGTTCCTGAGGGCGGGGGGAGCGGTCGCGCTCATCGTGACTCCTTGAGGGTGGGCCAGGTCGACCTCTACATCTGTAGAGGGCGAGACGAGTCGCACTCTACACCTGTAGAGGCGCGCGGTGAGGGAGCACCGTGTGGTCCGGCCTGACGGTGACTGCGTGGCTGGCAGCCCGACCAGATCGGGCCTCCGGTCCCCCCGGCTCGTCCGCCGTATGGTCCTGGCCATGGTCCGGGCCATGGTCCTGGCCATCCACCAGGTCCTCAGCGCGCCGCGGGAGGAGCCTCTGGCGGCTGCGCCCCGGGCCTTGGCTGCCGCAGGTCGTTTCGGGCCAGTGCGCTGGGCCACCAGGCGCGCGGGCCGATGTCGATGACCAGGGCCGGTACCAGCAGGGAACGCACGACGAGGGTGTCGAGCAGCACGCCGAAGGCGACGATGAAGGCGATCTGGACGAGGAAGGCCAGGGGGATCACCATCAGCGCGGCGAACGTCGCGGCGAGGACCACGCCGGCGGAGGTGATGACTCCTCCCGTGGTGATCAGCCCGCGCAGGACCCCCCCGCGGGTGCCCAGGGTGAGCGATTCCTCGCGGACGCGGGACATCAGGAAGATGTTGTAGTCGACACCGAGGGCTACCAGGAACACGAAACCGTAGAGCGGTACGGAGGCGTCCGTCCCGCTGAAGCCCAGCAGGTGCTCGAAGACCAGCGCGGACACCCCGAGCGTGGCGAGGAAGTTGAGGCCGACCGTCGCCACCAGAAGGACGGGCACGAGCAGAGACCGCAACAGCGCGATCAGGATCAGCAGAATGATGCCGAGCACGACCGGGACGATCACGGCACGGTCGCGGGCCGAGGTCTGCTGGGTGTCGAACTGCTGGGCCGTGTAACCCCCGACCAGCGCGTCGGCCCCCGGCACCGCGTGCACCCGCTCGCGCAGCCGCCGGATCGTGTCCTTGGCCGCGTCGCTGTCGGCCGCCGCGTCGAGCGTGGCGTCCAGGCGGACCCGGCCCTCCACGACGAGCGGAGCCCCCGTGCCCGGCCGCCCGCTCGCGGTGACGGGGAGGACCGTGGCGACACCGTCCGTCCGCTCGGCGGCCGTTCGTACGTCTGCGGCCCGCTCGGCATCGGCGATGATCACGGCGGGGTTGCCGGAGCCGCCGGGGAAGTGCCGGGCCAGGGTCTGCTGGGCGGCAACCGAAGGCGCGTCGTTGACGAAGATCTCGTCCAGAGGCACGCCCTTGGACGACAGGGCGGGGGAGAACCCGGCCAGCACCACGAGCAACAGGGCAGTGGACACCCACACGCGCCGCGGCGCCCGGTCGATCAGCCCGGCGATACGACGCCACATGCCGTGGCCCTCGGCCGTGGCGTCGTCGGTCCGGGGCGCGGCGGGCCAGTAGGCGGCCCGGCCCAGCAGGACCAGCACGGCCGGCAGGAAGGTGAGGGCGGCAAGGACCGAGCAGACGATGCCGATCGCCCCGACCGGCCCGAGAGCCCGGTTGTTCGTGAGGTCGCTCGCCAACAGGGCCAGCAGGCCCAGGGCCACGGTCGCCGCGCTGGCGGTGATCGCTCCGGCCGACCGGCGCACGGCGGCCAGTGCCGCCTCCGTACGGTCCCCCCGTTGGGCGAGTTCCTCCCGGAAGCGCGCTGCCAGGAGCAGGGCGTAGTCGGTCGCCGCCCCGATCACCAGGATCGACAAGATCCCCTGGACCTGGCCGTCCACGCGGACCGCGCCCCGGTCGGCCAGCGCGTAGACCATCGCGCAGGCCAGGCCGAGTGCGAACACCGCACTGATGATGATCACCAGGGGTAGCAGCACGCTGCGATAGACCAGCAGCAGGATCAGCAGCACCGCCCCGAGCGCCACGCCGACCAGCAGCCCGTCGATGCCGGCGAACGCATCGGACAGGTCCGCCTGGCTGGCGGCAGGACCGGCGATCTGGACCGAGGTGCCCGGTACCCGCTGTGCCGCCTGCCGTACCTCCTCCAGGACCGCCGGGAGTTCCTCGCCCAGGTTCGGGGCGAGCGGCACGACGGCCTGGATCGCCTGGCTGTCATCCGAGACGAGGCCCGGTGAGGGCGCGGCGGCGATCCCGGGCCTGCCGACGAGGCCTCCGACCGCCCGCGTGGCGGCTTGCTGCTGCTCGGCGCTCACCTTCGCCCCGGCGGCCGACCACACCACGATGGCCGGGACCGACTGCTCCGTCTCGAACGCTTTGCGGGCTTCGAGGACCTGCGTCGACTCGGCGTTGCGCGGCAGGAACGCAGCCTGGTCGTTGGTGGCGACCTCGCCCAGCTTCCCCGCGTACGGTCCGAGCGTCCCGCCGATCCCGAGCCATACGAGCAACAGCGCGAGGGGAACGATCCAGCGAGCCCAGCGCGGTGTGTTCTTCATGGGAGTCCCTTGGCGATGAGTTCACGTCAGCAGTAAAGAAGGTCAATCATCGAGAGATCGTCTGCCGAGGTCATGCGTGACACCGACAGCACAGCCCCTCGCCTTCACTTCTGGCCGACGACCCGATCCGGATGCAGCTGGGCATCACGGCCGTGGGCGGGCACTGCCACACCAGGTGTCGCAGATCGGACCTTGGCGGGGCGGTGGTCAGCTGCGCTCTGCCAGGTCCGGAGCGACCGTACGGAGCTGTTCGGCGGTCAGGGCGCCGGCCCGGACCAGGGTGGGCGCGGGGCCGGTGACGTCCACGATCGATGAGGGGACGAGGGCGGCGGTCGGTCCGCCGTCGAGGTAGACCGCGACGTTGTCGCCGAGCATGCGCTGGGCGGCGTCGCAGTCCTGCGGGGCCGGCCGGCCGGTGAGGTTGGCGCTGGAGACGGCCATCGGACCCGTGTCGTTGAGGAGTTCGAGGGTGAGGGGGTGGTGTGGCATGCGGACGGCGACCGTGCCGTGGGTGTCTCCGAGATCCCATTTCAGCGTCGGCTGGTGCCGGGCGACGAGGGTGAGAGCGCCGGGCCAGAAGGCTTCGACGAGCTTCCGGGCGATGTCGGGGAAATCGGTGACGAGGTCGTCCAGGGCGTCCACGGAGCCGACGAGGACGGGTGAAGGCATGTGGCGGCCCCGGCCCTTGGCATCGAGCAGAGCGGCGACCGCTTGCGGGTCGAACGCGTCGGCGCCGATGCCGTAGACGGTATCGGTGGGCAGCACCACGAGCCCGCCGGATCGCACGGCTGATGCCGCCGCGCGCAGGCCGGCAGTGCGTTCGGTTGTCTTCGAGCAGTCGTACCGCTCTGCCACGGCTCCGCCCTTCGGTCTGGGGTGTCTCGGACTCGGTCTGGGTCTCGGCGGCATCGTACGCAGTGCCGACGAGCCGCTGAGCACCTTCACCGGTTCGGGTGTCTGCCCTTCGGGTGTCGCAGGGCGTCAACGCGCCTCCTGGCAACGGCCGGGCAGGTCAAGGGGTTGCGGTTCAGGTGGGAAGGGTCATCAGGAGCAGGGGAGTCGTGGTGGGCTGCGGGGATCCTCCGGCCGGTTCGAGGGTGAGACCTACGGCGCCCGCGTCGGCGGTGTCCCCGGCGATCAGGACGGTGCCGTCTTGGCGGATGAACCCCGCCGGGCGCATGGTGCCGTCGTGGTCCAGCCACAGCTGGTAGGTCTTGCCCGCAGCCGGGGTGGGCAGGCCGGTGGCGGTGAAGACGGCCTTGTTCTGCCGGTCGGAGGCGACGACGGTGGTGAAGGCTCCGTTGCTGGTCCGGCCGTGGGCGGTGCGGGCGTCCGGGGCGGCCAGGACGGTGCTGACGGCGTCGAGACGCTGCTCGCTCTGCCGGGCCCGCTGCTCGAGCTGCCGGTTCTCCTGGTGCTGCCAGGCGGCCAGGCCGGCGAACGACGCGGCGGCGGCCAGGCTCGCGGCCAGGGCCACAGGCAGGGCCCTGCGCCGCAGCATGCCGCGGAAGGCGGCCGGGGTGGCTGCGGGGACGCGGGGCGGGAGCTGGCGTACGTGGTCGACGTCCGCCATCGTCCGCGGCTTCATCGAGGCGGGCGGGGCCTGGGCCGTGGCGGCCGCCAGACGCGCGGCGGTGGCCTGGAAGTCCGCCACATCGTGCCGGCACGCGTCACACTCGGCCAGGTGTACGGCGAACTCTTCGCGCTCGGCGGGATCGAGAGCGTTCAGCGCGTACGCGGCAGCGAGGACATGGATGTCGGATGCGTGGTGTTTCATGTGGTCACCCCCATGCAGTCGCGAAGCCGGATCAGCCCGTCGCGCATGCGTGTCTTGATGGTGGGAAGCGGCGTGCGCAGCGTTTGGGCGACTTCACGGTAGGTCAGCCCCCGGTAGTAGGCCAGGGTCACGGCCTGACGCTGGAGCTCGGTCAGGCCGCGCAGACAGCGTCGCACCTGCTCGCTCTCCAGCCGGGTCTCGACCTGCTCGGCGACCTGGTCGAATGCCGTTTGGTGTTCGCGGGCGGCCTGGGCCTGGTCGCGGTCGGCGGCCGCTTGGGCGGAGCGGACGCGGTCCACGGCCCGGCGGTGGGCGATGGTCGCCGCCCAGGTGCTCACGCTGCCGGCGTCGGGCCGGTAGCGGGCGGCCTGCCGCCACAGGTCGATCATGACCTCCTGGGCGACCTCTTCCGACTGGGCCCGGTCGCGCACGACCTTGACGACGATCCCGAAGACCATGGGTGCGAGGGCGTCGTAGAGGGCGGAGAAGGCCTGCTTGTCGCCGTGCGCGACCCTCTGCATGACCTCGGCGAGACCGGTGTGGCGGGAGTGACCGGTGGCGCCGAAGGGGAGCGGTTGGTTCACCGTCCGGGCTCCGGCTGTGGCGGCCGGGCGAAGGGGCGGGCGGCGTCGGCCGTCCGGGGGCGGGGTGTCCATCGCATAGTGGTCCTTGTCGGTCGAGCGTAGCCGGACCGCCACGTCGGGGCGTTCCGGCCCCTGAGCCGTTCGGGGTGTCTGAGAGTTCTTCGTAGCGGACGTGCGTGCGGATGGGTGTGCATTTGGTCAGCGGGAGCGTCAGCGGGCACCCCGATCGACGGAATCGTGCCGGTACGGCCAAGCCGAAGGGCCCGGTGGCGAAGGACAGGGCCTGCTTGCCGCGGGGTGCGGGGTTGACGAACAGTTCCGCCCCGAGGGCACGGCGCTGACCGCGACGCCCGCCCGGTCGTACGCAACCCCTGACGCCTTGGGAACGCCAGATACGACTCGTTCGGGTGGAAGACCAATCCGCCGGGCGGGTGCCACCGAACCCAGGGTGTGAGCAGCTTCCGCAACACCACCGCCCGTACCGCCCGCACCGCCAGTGGCGGGCTGGCCGGGCTTCTGGCCGGGTTCGCCGCGCTGACCGTGGCCGAGCTGGTAGCCGGCCTGGTGCGGCCGGCCGCCCGACCGGTCACCGTCGTGGGCGGCGCGGTCATCGACAGGACCCCGGCTGCGGTGAAGGACTTCGCGATCCGCACGTTCGGAGAGAACGACAAGCTCGTCCTCCAGCTCGGCATCCTCGTGCTGCTGGGCCTGTTCGCACTCTTTCTGGGTGTCCTGGCGGTTCGGTACCGGCGCGTGGGGGCGGCCGGGGTCCTGGTGTTCGGGATCGTCGGCGCCGCAGCGGCCCTGAGCAGGCCCGACTCCGAGGGCGCCGGTGACGCGCTGCCCGCCCTTGCCGGTGCTGCGGCGGGTGCTGCCGTGCTGTACGTCCTGGCGGGTATAGCCGCCCCCGCCGGCTCCCCGTCGGGTGACGAGGGCACCGTGGGCGGGTGGAGCCGACGGCGGTTCCTCACCGCGGCGGGCGTGACCGCCGCTGCCGCTGCCGGAGCCGGTGTGCTGGGACGCACGCTGTCCGGGCAGCGCGGCCAGGGCGCCGTCGCCTCCCGCAGCAGCCTCACCCTGCCCGCCCCTGCCTCACCGGCTCCGGCCGTTCCCTCCGGAACGGAGCTGAAACTGCCGGAGATCAGCGGGTTCACCACACCGAACCGGGACTTCTACCGCGTCGACACCGCCCTCGTCGTCCCCAAGGTCGACGCCAGTACCTGGCGGCTGCGCGTCCACGGCAAAGGCGTCACCCGGCCCCGCACCTACACCCTCGAGCAGCTCCTGGCCCGCCCGCTGATCGAACGCGACATCACGCTCACCTGCGTCTCCAACGAGGTGGGCGGCCCCTACGTCGGCAACGCCCGCTGGCTCGGTGTTCCCCTGGCCGGCCTGCTGGCCGAATGCGGGGTCAAGCCGCCGTCGAAGGGCGGCAAGGCCGATCAGCTGGTGGCCCGTTCCGTGGACGGGATGACCCTCGGCTCCCCGGTCGAGGACGTCATGGACGGCCGGGACGCGATCCTCGCGATCGGCATGAACGGCGAACCGCTCCCCTTCGACCACGGCTTCCCCGTCCGCATGCTCGTCCCCGGCCTCTACGGCTACGTCTCCGCCTGCAAGTGGATCGAAGACATCGAGCTGACCACCTTTGACGCCTACGACCCGTACTGGGTCAAACGCAAGTGGGCCCGTCGGGCGCCGATCAAGACACAGTCCCGCATCGACACCCCCAAGCCCTTCGCCCGCCCCACCACCGGCACCGGCCCCGCCACCGGCACCGTCATGGTCGCCGGCGTGGCCTGGGCCCAGCGCCGCGGCATCACCCGCGTCGAGGTCCGTATTGACGACGGCCCCTGGCAGGACGCCGACCTCGCGGCTGAGGACACCGTCGACACCTGGCGCCAGTGGTCCTATCGCTGGCAGGCCACCCCGGGCGGCCACACGATCGCCGTCCGCGCCACCGACGGCACCGGTCAGGCGCAGACCGAGCAGCGCACCCGCACCATCCCCGACGGAGCGAGCGGCTGGCACAGCGTCTTCGTCACCGTCCCCTAAGACCACCGGACTGGCCTCACCCATGCGGCGCAGGTCCGGAAGGAACACCCCCGAGAACCGAACCACCTCAAGGAGAAACCGATCATGAACACCCTGAAGATCCGCCGTACCGGGATCGCCGTCGCCGCAGCCGTCCTGCTGCCCTTCGCGCTGGCCGCCTGCTCCGACTCCTCCGGTGACACCGAGGCCGCCCCCACCGCGGCCGCCGGGGACTCGGCCAACGCCGGCCAAGCAGCGCCGACAGCCGACTCGGTGACGGGTGACGAGCCGTTCGGCCGGGCCTGCTCCGGAGTCCCCAAGGAAGGCGCGGGCTCCTTCGACGGCATGGCCAAGGACCCGGTCGCCACCGCCGCCTCCAACAACCCGGCCCTGTCCACCCTGGTCACCGCGGTCAAGCAGGCAGGTCTCGTCGACACCCTCAACAACGCCAAGAACATCACCGTCTTCGCCCCGACCAACGACGCCTTCGCGAAGATCCCGAAGGCCGACCTCGACAAGGTCCTCGCTGACAAGCAGTTGCTGACCAAGATCCTCACCTACCACGTCGTCGGCCAGAAGCTGACGCCGAAGCAGCTGGACACCGGCTCCTTCGCGACCCTGCAGAAGGGCATGGTCACCACCAAGGGCTCCGGCGAGGCCTACAAGGTCAACGACACCGCCTCGGTGGTCTGCGGCAACGTCAAGACCGCCAACGCCAACGTCTACATCATCGACACCGTCCTGATGCCGAAGTAGCCGCGAGACAACGCACCGCCGCACCCCCCACGGCCTGTGGCCCGGCACCCCTGCGAAGGAGGAGTGCCGGGTGAGCCATGACGACGGGCGGGGTGGAGCTGAAGCACCCTGACTGGGGCGGGTCCAGCGGCTGAGACGCTGCTGCTACCGATCCTGCGCCTGCATCAGCAGGTGACCGCGGCGAAACCGCTCGCCTTCGCGGGGCTCGCGCAACATCCGGCCGACTTCGACGAACCCGGCCTCGCCGGCCAGCCCGGCGAGGCCGTCGATCGGCCATCGGTAGGCAGTCGTCACCTTGTGGTCGAACGCCGTAACGGGCCCGCCCTCGGACTCGAAGAAGGCAAGCAGGAAGGTGCCGCCCAGGGCCACAACCCGGCGGAACTCGGCGAAGTACGACGGCATTTCCTGCGGCGGCGTATGGATGACCGAGTACCAGGACACGACGCCGCCCAGCGTGCCTTCGGCCAAGTCCAGGACGTCCATCGAACCGACCTCGAAACGCAAGGCGGGGTATGCCGCGCGGGCAAGGTCGATCATCACCGGCGAAACGTCGACGCCGAAAACATCCAGTCCCAGGTCCCGCAGGTGCGCCGTCATATAGCCCGGGCCACATCCCAGCTCGGCGACGGGCCCGATAGCCGTGGCTCGCGCGAGCTCGGCGAACGCAGCGAGGAACGCGCGATCCAGCGGAAGGTCGTCGAGCGAGTCGCGAACGAGATCTGCGTAGAGAACGGCGACGGTGTCGTAGGCGTCTGCTGTCGCACGGAGGTGCGAGGGGAGTTCGGTCACAGGAGACGACAGTAGAGCTTCGGCGAGGGGGTCCGGCGACTGACCATCGGACAAGTCCTGGGCGATCACGGGCGTCTGATCTCCACGGTCCCCGCCCGTTCCGGCTTGTCCTTGTCCCGTCCAGCGCGCCGGCGGGCGGGAGTACCCGTGACCGAGCCGCCCGGCGATGGCCATGCGCGCCGCCGCCCCCTTTCGGTTTCCGCCTCGATGGGGGTCAAGGCAGCCTTCAGGGGCGCAAGCCGGCCTGCCTGAGTGCCACCCGGGACAGGTCACCGATGACCTGTTCGTCTCCCCGGCGCCAGGCGTCAGCGAGACCCCCCGGCGGAACCGAGACCGCGGCGAGGTCTGCCACCGGCCCGGTCAAGGCACGCAGGGCAAGGAGATCAGCACCGCCGGGAGCGTCGACAAGGCCTCGGACCAGAGCGCTGCGCCGGATCCAGCGCACGCGCGGGGGAAGCCAGAGCGCCAGCACGAACGTCACCGAGGCGACGATCAGCGCGAATGCGGTCAGGTCGGCCACACGGCTCACCACGTCCTGCATCGACTGCCCGGCATCGGAGAGCCCGTTGCCGGCTTCGGCGGCGGACTGCAGCGGCTTCTTCAGGATGCCCCCGACGAGCGGCACGTTCGAGGCCGCATCCCCCGCATCGCCGAGGCCGGAGGCAAGACTGCCTCCCGCGTCCTCTACCTTCCGCCCCGGCTCGGCCAGCTGCATGATCCCTTCGTGGGCAGCCAGCGCGAACCTCACTGCGGCCGCCACCAGGATCACGGCGATGAGATCAGCGAGCACCTGTCGGCAACGATGTGCTCGGGTCTGGGCGTAAAGGCGCATCTGCGTGCTCCTGTTCCGGCGACATCAACGGACAAGACCGGTCTCCGACCGGGTGATGAGGCACGACAGCCGCGACAGCAAGCCACGGCACACCGCCCGACCGTACGCGGAACCTGCCCCGTCCAGGCCTGTTCACATGTCGACGCCACCGACACGTCCGCACCGGACCGCATTCGTGGCTTGTTCACGAGTTGAGGTTCTGGCTCAGGTTCTGTGGACTGGCCACACTGAGTCACGGATCGGCAGGTGGGGGGCGGCCACGGACGGGCACGGCTGCGGAGAACATGCGCCCGGAACCGGGGCCCAGCTCGGGTGAGGCTGCCTCAGCCAGGGGCGATCTGATATGAGTTGATCATGAATGCCGAAACTCTTGACCCGATGGAGCGCCTGCTCGCAGAGCGGGCTTGTGAGCGGCTGGTCGTCGAGTTCGTCCACCGGCTCGACCTCGGGGACCCCGGGCTCGGTGGCGGACCTCTTCACGCAGGACGGCACCTGGGGGGCCGTCAAGGGTCCTGCGCCACGGGGAGTGACACTCCACAGAAGTTGAGCCAGAGCCCGAGTCGGGACAGCGGTTGTTCATTGCCTCGGTAAGCGGTTGGATCGGGCCGGGGTCGATGTTCACGGGAACGAAAGGCGCCGGATCCGGAGCCTGCTCCGGGTCGTGGAAGGGATTCTGCAAGGGGGCCGGCGTGGAGTGGTCGATGGGGTTGCTCGGGTTCGCGGCCGGGCTCCTGATATCGGTGGCCACGGCGCCAGTGGGCGTCTCCGGAGCGGTCTTCCTGCTGCCCGTGCAGGTCAGCATCTTGGGGGTGCCGAGCCCCGCAGTGACACCGACGAACCTGCTGTACAACGTCGTGGCCGGCCCCGGTGCCCTCGTGCGTTTCCGGCAGGCTGGGCGTCTGGGCGGGCCGCTGACCCGCCTGCTCATCGCGGGCACCGTCCCCGGTGTCGTCATCGGCGCCGTGATCAGGGTGTTCGCCGTTCCCGGCCCACACGCCTTCCGTCTCCTCGTCGCGGCGCTGCTGCTGCCGCTCGGCCTGTGGCTATGGCTACGGACCGTGCGCCCGGCACCAGCCCGTACCCTCCGCCAGCCTTCGACCCGCGCGACGACGTCGCTGGCCCTCGCAGTGGGTGTCGCCGGCGGTATCTACGGAATCGGGGGCGGCTCCCTGCTCGGCCCGATCCTCGTCGGCCGCGGGGCGCCGGTGGCCACCGTCGCACCCGCCGCCCTGGCCTCCACCTTCGTGACCTCCGTCGTCGGCGCCGCGACCTACGCGCTGCTTTCCCTGGCCGCCACGGGCGACGCCGCCCCCGACTGGCTGCTGGGCCTGTCCTGCGGAGCCGGCGGCCTGGTCGGTGGATACCTTGGCGCGCGTCTTCAGCCGCACCTGCCCGAGACCGGGCTGCGGCTCCTGCTCGGCACGTTGGCCACGAGCGTCGGCGCGCTCTACGCGGGCCAAGTCCTGCGCTGACCGCGTAGGGGGAGCTCCCCGGTGGCACTGGGCCGCTGTCGGAACGTCCCTGTTCCTCATGCCTCGTGCTGGGGGCGTCGTCCGCGGTTGTCGGGGTCGGGGTGCAAGTGGGGGTGCGGGTGGGTGTGGAGGCGGAAGGTGCGGCGGTAGGTGTCCGGTGGGACGCCGACGGTCCGGTGGAAGTGCCGGCGCAGGGTGGTGGACGTGCCCATGCCGGTGGCCGTGGCGATGGTGTCGATGGTGTCGTCGGTGGTCTCCAGCAGTTCCTGGGCATGGCGGATGCGTTGGGTGTGGAGCCACTGCAGCGGGGTGGTGCCGGTCACCGACTTGAAGTGGCGGCCCAGATGGCGCGAGCTCATCCGCGCCTGGCGGGCCAGGTCTTCCACGGTGAGCGGTTCGTCCAGCCGCTGGAGGACCCAGGGCAAGAGATCGGTGAGGGGGTGATTGCCCGGGGCGGGGACGGGAGTGGCGATGAATTGGGCCTGGCCGCCGTCGCGGTGTGGTGGTACGACCAGCCGGCGGGCGATCCTGTTGGCGTTCGACGAGCCGTGGTCGAGGCGGACGAGGTGCAGGCACAAGTCCATGGCCGCGGCCTTGCCGGCGGAGGTGAGCACGTCACCGTTGTCGACGTAGAGGACGTCCGGGTCCACCGTGACGTTCGGGTGGCGCCTGGCCAGTTCCCCGGTGTGCGCCCAGTGTGTGGTGGCGCGCTTGCCGTCCAGCAGGCCGGCCGCGGCCAGGACGAAGGCCCCCGTACACAGGGAGACCACGCGTGCGCCCGCCGCGTGTGCTGCGCGCACCGCGTCGACGAGTTCCGCCGGCGGGTCTACGTCGGTGTCGGCCCAGCCGGGGACGATCACGGTGTCGGCGTGCGCGAGGTGGTCGAGGCCGTGGTCGGGTTCCAGGCGGAAGCGGTCGACCTGCACGGCGCTCGTTCCGCAGAGCGAGAAGTGGTACCAGGGGTCCACGATGTGGGTCAGGTCCGAGCCGAAGACCTCGATCGCCATGGACAGCTCGAAATGCAGCATGCCGTTTGTGACGGCCAACGCGACGGTATGCATGTCCGAAAGTGTATGGGTCATGTCGTTCCAGACACTCGTGTGGGGTTGGCGTTCCTCGTCAGGATGTCCGTGACGGATCGCAGCGGGCCAGCCGCGGATCATGCGAGTGCAGGGGAGCAACTTCATGGGATCGGGTCAGACGGTGGCGGTGTTCGGTGCGTACGGGCACACCGGGCGGTTCGTGGTGGCGGAGTTGTTGCAGCGCGGGTACGTCCCGGTTCTCTCCGGCCGCGACGCCGACAAGCTGAACGCGCTGGCGTACGAGACCGGGCTGGACGTTCGCGTGGCGTCGGTCGACGATCCGGCCTCACTCGACCACGCCCTGGCCGGCGCAGAGGCCGTGATCAACTGCGCCGGGCCGTTCGCCTCGACGACCGCCCCGGTGATCGAATCGGCCCTGCGGGCACGGATTCCGTATCTGGACGTGGCGGCCGAGATCGAGGCCAACCTCGACACCTTCGCGCACTTCGCGGACCGGGCACGCGCGGCGGGAGCGGTCATCGTCCCCGCGATGGCCTTCTTCGGCGGTCTGGGCGATCTGCTGGCCACGGCGGCGATGGGCGACTGGACCAAGGCCGACTCGGCGCACATCGCGTACGGACTGAGCAGCTGGCGCCCCACCGCCGGGACGCGCCTGTCGGGCGCGGTCTCCCGCGAGCGGCGCGGGGATTACCGCCTGCGCTACGCCGGCGGCCACTGGGAGCACCGCACCGACGCCCCGCCCGCCCTGGAATGGTCCTTCCCCGCGCCGATGGGCCCGCGTTCCGTCATCGGGGAGTTCACGATGGCCGACGTCGTGACCGTACCCAGCCACCTGTCCATCCCCGACGTGACCACCTACATGACGACAGAGGCGGCCCGCGAGGTCGTGGCGCCCGACACGCCCGCGCCGGCCGCAGCCGACGAGAGCGGCCGGTCCGACCAGACCTTCCTCATCGACGCCGTCGTGCGCTCGGGCGACACCGAGCGACGAGCCGTCGCGCGAGGGCGGGACATCTACGCCGTCACCGCGCCCCTCGTCGTGGAAGCGCTGGAGCGCGTCCTCACCGGACGGACCCATGCAGTCGGGGTCGCCTCGGCGGGAGCGATGTTCGACGCCCCGGATTTCCTTCGGGCGCTGTCCCCGCACATCACCCTCGAACTGCACCCGTGACGGACTGCACCCGCAATCACTGTGCAGGCCGGCGCCTTCAGCGGGACGGCCGGGAAAAGCTGGCGAAGTCCAGGCCAAAGGTGGCGTAGGGTGGGGGCATCGACGCGGGGTGGAGCAGCTCGGTAGCTCGCTGGGCTCATAACCCAGAGGTCGCAGGTTCAAATCCTGTCCCCGCTACTGCTCAGAAGGGCCCGGATCCTCAACAGGATCCGGGCCCTTCTGCTGTATCCCGCCCCGGCTCCGGCCCTGGCCTGTGGCTGTGCCCGACGTGGAGACAACATCGGTGCGCTTCGACGGGGCCGCTTCTCCGCTCTGCCGCGTTACGGCATGGGGCACCTGCGCGCACTGTGGAAGGACCCCGGCCGCCTGGAGACGGACCCCGGCGCCCCGGCCTGGCGAACGCCACCACCGAGCTGTTCCGGGCCCTGCTGACCTCGGCGGCGCACGAGGACGGGGACAAGCGCGTCCGGTCGGCCATGGACGATGCCCTGGCCGTCCGCATCATGGCCTACGTACGTCGCCACCTGACCGATCCCGATCCCACCCCGGAACGCGTCGCCCGGGAACACGCGGTCTCCCAACGCCAGTTGTACGTGGTCCTCGGCCGGGCGGGCATCAGTCTGGAGCAGTGGGTCATCAGCGAACGGCCGGAGGAGGCCTGCCGGATGCTGGCTTCCCCGCGCCATGCCCAACTGCCCGTGTCCGCGGTGGCGGCGCGCTGCGGGTTCACCAGCCCCAGCCACTGCACCCGCCGCTTCCGGGCGGCCTACGGCGTCACGCCGCGTGATTGGCGGCGCCACCGGATCCAGGAGGCGCAGCGCGGCGAACCGGGGAGCGGGCATCGGGGTGACCGGGGGCCTGGGCTCGCGATGCGGCCGGGCGGCGTGGTGGCGCCTACGGGACCCGCCACACGTTGGCGAAGGCCGCGTTCTCGACGGAGCGCCGCTGGCGTACCGCTTCCAGTTCCATCACCGCGTCGTTGACGGCGGCCAGCACGGTCGTCACCGCTTCGCCGTCCGGGTCGGCATCGTTCTGGGGGTCTTCGCCGCGGCG
This sequence comes from Streptomyces sp. cmx-11-4, assembly GCA_049998195.1. GTDB lineage: Bacteria > Actinomycetota > Actinomycetes > Streptomycetales > Streptomycetaceae > Streptomyces. The sequence goes on along the minus strand of JAEBET010000003.1, from coordinate 10,384 downwards.
GATGCCGATGGCCGCGGCGAGGGCTCCGAGGACGGGTTCGTCCTCCTCCCAGCGGCTGTGCGCAAGACGCCGGGCGGGTGTGTCGACGAGTTCCATGCGCTCGGCCCCGAGGTTCAGGCGGCCGCGCCGCGTACGCGTCAGCAGGCCGTCCTCCTCGAACGCGGCCTGGTAGGCCGCTGCCAGGTCGCGGCCCCTGCGCCAAAGCCAGTCCTCGACGTGTTCGTACGGCACCTGCCGAACGAGTGCCGAAGCCGCCGCGCCGAGCAGCCGGTCGTCCAGGTCCGGCTGTGGGCCCGGCACGATGGAATCGCCGTCCAGGTCGACGGCCCGCGCACGGAGGAGGTCGATCAGTTCGGCGCCCGCGAGAGACAGGGACAGGTCGCCCTGTCCCACGGAGCGCTCCGGCTGGGGCTCCAAGGCAACGGTGAACAGGTCTTTCGCCGTGGTCATGTACGGCTCCCTCGTCGTCGGCCGAACCCACGTCCCGTCGCGGGGCGGGGTGCGGGTCAAGTATCACTCCTGGGCGCCCGAGACACCGAGAAGGACCATCACCGAAGTCGCAGACGCCCACACCACCGGACGGGTCCCGTCCGACAGAGGTCGCCCACTCGGTTTCAGGACGCGTCTCCGTAGCGGGTGGCCATCGCGGCGGCGCGGTCGCGCAGGGAGGTGCGCAACGACTGCGGGGCCAGGGCTTCCGCGTCCGTGCCAAGCTGCCACAGCGCCCATTCGGCGTGTCGGGAATCTTGGAAGGTCACCTCCAGCCGCAGCCAGCCGTCCGCGTCGGGTTCTTCGGCGCGGACAGCCAGCGCGGTGTCCAGCAGGTCCTCCCGCCGCGCCGGGTTCACCCGTACCAGCACGGCGATGTGGCCGTCGGACAGGAACTGCGCGGAGCGTTCCTGCCAGATCCGGTCCAGATCGACCCGGTTCGGTCGCTGCACCGTTTCAGGGAGTTCCTCGGCGGCCACTATGCGCGACAGCCGGTAGGTGCGGTCCGCGCCGGATCTCGTGGCCAGCAGGTAGCCCCGGTCGCGTACGGTGACCAGCCCGATCGGGTCCACCGTGCGCCACTGTGGTGTCTGGCCCGTGGCCGCGTAGTGGATGCGCAGCTTGCGTCCGGCGAGCACCGCGCGCCTGACCTCGATCATGGTGGAGTCGGGTACCTCCTCGGTGACCAGCCGGCGTGAGAGCAGGTCGGTTGCCGGGTCGACGAGGAATCGCCGGGCCGCGTCGCTCGCGGAGGCCCGGTGGCTTTCGGGCAGCGCGTCGACCACTTTCCGCATGGCCGAAGCGAGCGCGGAGCCGAGGCCGAATACCTGCTCGCCGCGCCCCGATCCGGCCGTCAGCAAGGCGAGGGCCTCGTCGTGGTTCAGCCCGGTGAGCTCGGTACGGAAGCCGGGCAACAGCGCGAAACCGCCGTGCCTGCCGCGTTCGGCGTAGACCGGGACGCCGGCCGCGGACAGCGCCTCGATGTCGCGCAGCACGGTGCGGGTGGAGACCTCCAGCTCGCGGGCCAGTGTGTCCGCTGTCAGTCGACCCCGCTGGCGCAGCAGCAGCACCAGTGAAACCAACCGGTCGGCGCGCATACGAGAACGTTAACGGAATACATGACAGAGGGTGTCGTGATGTGTTGCGAAGCTCGTTGACGCGACGTCACAGCCGGCGGTTACCGCGCCGATGGACGTGCGTACTCCCGGTCAATCGAATGGAGCTGATGTGGCAGTGGAACGAACGGCGGTCAACCCGGTGACGTGGTCGCAGGAGATGGGATTCAACCAGGGTGAGCTCGTCTCCGGGCACACACGGACGCTGTACATCTCGGGGCAGACCGCGATGAGCGGCGACGGCAAGCCCCAGCACGAGGGGGACATCGCGGCGCAGTTGGCGCTGAGCATCGACAACCTGGAGGCCGTGCTCGGCGAGGCCGGCATGTCTCTCGCGCACCTCGTCCGGCTCAACGTCTACACGACCGACGTCGATCAGCTTTTCCGGCACTACGGCGTGCTGGCGGCGCGGTTGGGTGCCGCAGGGGTGGCGCCGACCTCCACGATGCTCGGGGTGACGCGACTGGCGATCCCCGGCCAGATGGTCGAGCTTGAGGGGACCGCCGTCGCGTAGTGCGACTTCGCCGCTCCTCGCCGCTCCCGCTCCTCGTGCCGGTTGAACCGGCACGAGGAGCGTCCAGTTGGTCGGCGTTCGCGTCTCGGGTCCTCGCTTGGCAGGCGGCGGCCCGGCCGTCTCCACTGCCAGAGGCTCTGCGTACGGTCTGCACATGGTGACCAAAGACCTCCCTTGACGTCGGTGTGCGACTTCGCGACCTGGGAGCCCGTGCTGCGGCTCATGCAGGCCGACGACACCGAGCGGCGTGCCGGCCGGTCGGCCCGTGTCGCAGGACGCATCAGCCGGACGCCGCGGTGCAGGGCCCGGCCGGCTCACCAGGCTGGATCGGCTTCGGGAGCAGCGGCGGCGACGAGTTCGCCGTCGACCTGACTCCCGGCCCGGCCGGACACGTCGGGCAGGTCATCCTGGTTGATCACGAGCAGAGCCTCAGTGCCGAGCTCGTGGCCGATTCCCTCACCGATTTCGTTCTGGGCCGGATGCGGGAGGAACGCCGTGACCGCCACGGAGACGAGCTTCCGGCCGTGGCCAGGGTCGGCACCGGACGCCTCGAGACCAACCAGGCCCCCGCCCATCCCACCCTGGAAGTCCTCTCCCTCGAGGCCTGGCACGGCACTCCGTTCAGCCTCGCGCCCGTCGCCGGACTACCCCGCCTGCGCACTCTGACCGCCTTGCCCGGCACACTGGCCGATCCCCTGGAGGTCGCTGGGCTCACCGACTGGAGTTCCTGGAACTCGGCGCGCAGGAATGGCGCGTCCTCCTGGACGCCGGAGCCGTGCCGCGCAGCCTGAAAGCGGCAGCCATCAAGGTGCGGGACCAGGACCACCTGCCCGTCGTGGCCCTCGCCAACGAGATCCTGGCCCTCTGGGACCGGCCCAAGATCGTACAAAAGCTCATCGAGGGAGACCTCGGCCAGGCGGCCTAACCGGCGCGGTGGCTCCGTGAGGTCTAAGCTCGGCGGATGACCTTGGAATGGGAACAGGTAATCGTTCACTCGGTAGATCCGACGGCCTTGGGGCAGTGGTGGGCCGAGGCTCTTGGCTGGGTCGTGGTCCACTCCTCGGATGACGAGTTCGAGATCCGCCCGGAGGCGGATCGACTGCCGGGGCTGGACTTCGTCCGGGTCGACGAGAGCAAGAAGGCCAAGAGCCGACTGCATCTCGACTTCAGGCCCGATGACCAAGACGCCGAGGTGGCTCGTCTGGTGGCGCACGGCGCACAGCGTGTTGACATTGGCCAGGGCGATCAATCGTGGGTCGTATTGGCCGACCCCGAAGGCAACGAGTTCTGTGTGCTTGGCCAGCGGCGTCAGTAAGGCCTCAAGATCAAGGGTGACGCCGTCGATGAGCTGGACCTCGACGGATTCGAGCCGGTACCTGAAGTCCAGGGACTCACCGAAACCTGGTGGCACTTGGCCAGAAGGGCCAACTACGGCGTGTTCGAGCACCCCGATGTCGTGACGCTGCCGTGGCGGCCTGGGATTCGCCAGGATCCGCCAGGTCTTCCGGTGGGGGAGTGAGGCATGGAGTTCGGGGTGGGGCTGCCGCGGTACGGGCGCCGGCCAGGCATGCGGCGCCTGCCGTCGCAGTCGCGTCGGAAGAGGTGGAGGTCCCTGGGCTCACTCTTCCTCGTCCGCTTCCTCGTCTCGCTGCCCGAAGACCCCATCGCGGCGTTCTCCGCGCTGTTCGAGCCGGTACGGAAGGCCTTGCGGCTGCTGGTGCGGTTATGGGCCGGGCCGGGCATGCGGGGCGGCTGGGACAGTGATGCGGGCCAACTCGTCCTCGCGGTGCACACGGCGTACTGGGTGAGGGACGTGCTGCGCGCGGAGGAGGCGGACTGTCTGCTCGTCGTGGCAGACGGCATGGTCACCGTGCGGGCCGCCTGGCAGGACGCGTCGGAGGCGGTCTCGTGCACGCATGCGGGTGGGCGGGACACCCCGCGGCTGCGACGGATGCGGCGGCGCGTGGACATTCGATGCGCGGACGGCTCCTGGCTGACCGTCCGCGCGTCTCACGCCGCGTCCGCCGACCGGCTCCGCGCACTTCTGTCGGCCCAGCAGGCGTCTTGATGGTCCGGGTTGGTTCTGGGCCTCTACCCGTGGATTGAGCAGTGAGCACCTGGTTGGCCAGGTGGCGGCAACGGCCTGGTGCTGGTGCCGTGCGTATACCGCCCCCTGTCAGGGCCTCCCAAGGCTAGGCACGTCGTCGTCTGCCTTGTACTGGCACTTCTCATGCCAGCCTGTTGGTACGGGTCCCAGCCGCTCTACCCCGACTGCGTCGTCTACCCCGGCGCAGATTTCCCTGATGACCCGAACGGTCCGTCCGAGGCAGGACGATTTGAGCAGACGGCGCGGGAAGCCTCCGAAGCGGACGAATGCCAACCACAAGACTCCAGGCCTGGCCGAGGAGCTGCCGGCGTTCGAGCGGATCCGCGCCGCCTCGAGTGACTGGCCCATCCGTGCCAGGCCCGCCCGTTGGGCGGTGCCGTACCGGCCTCCGGCACCGGTACGGCACCGCTCCGGGACTACTTCGGCGTACCGCTCAGGATCTGGCAGTCCCGCGCGGCCGCCTCCTCTTCACCGAGCCATACGGTGCGCAGCCGTTCCCGGGCCGCGGCCAGCGCGGACTCGATGTCACGCGTCCCGGTCGACACGCACAGGGTGTACACGACGTCCTCCATCCGCTGCCGCACCGGTTCGTGCCGGTCTCGGTCTGCGGCGTGCAGTTCCGCCACCATCTCGTATTCCTCCACCAGACGCGCCAGCACCGCGGGGTGAGCCATCAGCACGATCTCGCTCCTTCACGAACGACGACTTCACGGGAGGCCAGGACGCCACCGACGCGTCGTCTGCCCCCGGTCGCAGATCCCATGCGCCACGGGCGTTGCGGCAAGTGCCGTGCCGCATAGGACATTCGCGGTCGTCGTCAGGTGCGGCCGGCCCGGTGGCGGGGACGGTGGCCGTTACGGCGGGTCACCAGGAGCAGGGCCAGCAGCATCGGTGCGATCAGCAGGATCATGGTCCTCATGGCGATTCGTCTCCTCGCGATCCGTACCTCTTCAACCTCTTGGGCCTCTTCGCGCCTTTCCGCCCGGACGCCGCTGAAACCCCCGGAACGTGCGACGAAGACGGGCAGAAGGCGCCGAAACGTTCCTTCTTTCAGCCCCATCGGGTGCTTCCGCGTGCAGACCGACGCCGGGCGGGCAGGCGCGGGTGGACCTGGCAGGCCCGAGGAAGGACGGACACCGTGGTACGACCGAGGATTCTCGTGGTGGGAGCCGGATTCGCCGGGGTCGAGTGCACCCGTCGGCTGGAGCGCAGGCTCTCGCCCGCCGAAGCGGACATCACCCTGGTCACACCGAACTCCTACCAGCTGTACCTGCCGCTGCTGCCCCAAGTCGCTTCCGGCGTGCTGACCCCGCAGTCCATCGCCGTCTCGCTGCGTCGCAGCAGCCGATACCGGACCCGGATCATCCCCGGCGGCGCCGTCGGCGTCGACACCGAGGCGAAGATCTGCATCGTACGTAAGATCACCGGCGAGCTGACGGAACATGCGTACGACTACCTGGTGCTGGCTCCCGGCAGCATCACCCGTACCTTCGACATCCCCGGACTCACCGAGCACGCCCGGGGCATGAAGACACTCGCCGAAGCCACGTACCTGCGCGACCACGTCATCGCACAGCTCGACCTGGCCGACGCGAGCGAGGACGAGGCGGAGCGGGCCGCCCGGCTCTGCTTCGTCGTGGTCGGCGGCGGGTACGCCGGCACGGAGACGGCCGCCTGCCTCCAGCGGCTCACCCACCACGCCGCGAAGCGCTACCCCCGGCTGGACCCCGCCCAGATCACCTGGCACCTCCTCGACCTCGCCCCGAAGCTGATGCCCGAACTCGGCAACACCCTGGGGCAGGTGGCCCTGGACGTCATCCGCCGCCGTGGCATCCAGGTCTCCCTCGGTGTCAGCGTCGCCAAGGCCGGCCCCACGGAGGTGACGCTGACCGACGGCCGGGTGCTGCCCAGCAGGACCTTGATCTGGACGGCCGGAGTCGCCGCGAGCCCGCTGATCGGCACGCTCGATGCGGAAACCGTCCGCGGTCGGCTCCTGGTGACCCCGGAGATGGCCGTGCCCGGTGCGGCCGGAGTGTTCGCGCTGGGAGACGCGGCGGCCGTGCCCGACCTCGCCGCACAGGAAGAGGGCGCGATCTGCCCGCCCACGGCGCAGCACGCCCTGCGCCAGGGGCGCACCGTCGCGGACAACCTGATCGCGACGCTGCGCCACCAGACCCTTCGGCCGTACGTGCACAAGGACCTGGGGCTCGTCGTCGACCTCGGGGGCACCGACGCGGTGTCCAAGCCGCTGGGCATTCCGCTGCGCGGGCTCCCGGCCCAGGCGGTGGCCCGCGGGTACCACTGGTCGGCGCTGCGCACCAACGTCGCCAAGACGCGCGTCCTGACCAACTGGCTGCTGAACGCGGTGGCCGGGGACGACTTCGTCCGGAGCGGGTTCCCGTCCTCCAGGCCGCCGACGCTGCGCGAGTTCGAGTACACCGACGCCTATCTGACCGCCGATCAGGTGAGGGCCCACAGGGAGGCGCTGCGCGCCACCGGCTGACGGGGCAATCCGCGCGCCCAGCCGGGAGCCGAGCGCGGCAGTGGGCCGGACGGGAGGCCAGACAGTGGGCCGACGGCCGACGGCCGACGGCGGACGGCGGCCGGACAGTCGGCGGACGGCGGGCCGGAAAGCCCCACCACAGCGCTCGGCCCCAGGTGTGTCTGCCACCCCGCCCCTTACCGGCCTTCCGATCCGTCGCAGGGCCTGGGACTACCAGGCCATCTCCGCGTGGACGGTCTTGCCGTCGTGACAGGGGACGACGCGTACCCGGCGTGCGAGGGTCTGGATGATGGTCCACCCGCGTCCGCCGGTCCGGTCGGGAGTCCGGAAGTGCGGGGGGTGCGGGCTGGTGTCGCGCACGGCGATCTCGATCCCGCCGGGAACCAGACCGAGTTCCAGGACGAAGGGCCCGGGAGCGTGGCGGACTGCGTTGGTCACGAGCTCGGAGACGACCAGCAGGAGGTCGTCGTGAAAGGTGCGGCGGGCGGGCTGGGCGTGGTGGCCGAGAAAGGCGGCGGCGGTTTCCCGTGCTTCGGCGATGCAGCCGGGTGCGCCGTCGAAGTTCACACGCACCTCCGCTGGTCGGGGGTCGTGCGGAATGGCCGACGGGAGCTCCAACCCCACGCCCCTTCCCCTGAGTGCCTCACCGCCCGGGTGCCCCACCGCTGCCTCGGAGCCCGTAGCGCTGTCGGGGCGCTGTCCCTTGGCGTTTCCCCACACAGCAGGGTACCCAGCCCGTTCGAAACGTTTCACGGGTTTGCGTCCCGTGCTGTCGCGCGCTCTTGCGCTGATCCGGCCACGTGGTGTCCCGTCGGGAGAACGGGTTCCCTTCTAGTGCAGATTCACTACTCTTGACTGGTGCCCATTACCCACGCTGGGGGCTGCCACATGAGAGAAGACGCAACATGACCGGCCCGGCGTTCCAGGTCAGAACCGCACTCGACCCCAACGTGGCCGGGCTACGGCTCGTCGGCGCGTTGGACCTGGACGGTACCGCGCAGTTGCGTGCCGCCCTCGCCGTCTGCTTCGCGCGGCGGCCCGAACGCTTTGTGCTCGATCTGCGGGGCCTGCGGTTCTGCGACTGCGCGGGGCTCAACGTGCTGATGGAGGCCAAAGCCACTGCGGATAGGATCGGCACCGATCTGCACGTGGAGGGCGCCCGCACGCAGGTCGCCCGACTGTTCGCTCTCACTGGCGTCGACGACCTGCTCGCCGGCGGCGTGCCGCGTCTACCACCGAGGACCGTGTGATGCCTTCGACACCGCAGACCCCGCCGGACACGGTGCCGGACACCGTGCCGCGCACCGCCGGGGGGCGCATCACCATCCTGCTCGTCGAGGACCACGACATGGTTGCCGAGGCGATCCGGCTCGCCCTGGACCGTACCGACGACCTGGAGGTGGTCGGCCGTAGCCTGTCCGTGAAGGACGCGCTGGCCGACGCCGCCCGGCTGCACCCCGCCGTGGTGGTGCTGGACCGGCGACTGCCCGACGGCGACGGCATCGCCGCCATCGCCGCGCTCAAGGCCGCCGCACCCGGCACCCGGGTACTGGTGCTGACCGGCGAAGGGACACCGGCGGTGGCCGCCCACGTCGCCGAGGCCGGCGGCTCGGGGCTCATCCTCAAGGTCGGCAACCTGGCCGAACTCCAGGACGGCGTACGCCGGGTGGCGGAGGGTGAAGTGGCCTTCAGCGAGGGCCTGCTCAGCGGGGCGCTGGACCGGCTGGCCGGCAGAACCGTCGGCTTGGGCGCCACCCTCACCCCGCGCGAGCGCGAGACCCTCTGCCTGCTCGGCGACGGTCTGGGCGCAGCCGAGATCAGTCAGCGGCTCGGCGTCGCCCTCAACACCGCCAGGAACCACGTCCAGCGGGTCCTGGAGAAGCTCGGCGCCCGCTCCCAACTGGAGGCGGTCGCCGTGGCCCGCCGTGAGGGCATGCTCCGATGACCGGTAACAGCCGCGCCGAGCAAAGCAGTGTCCTCGCGCCGACCGAGACGGCCTTCACCCTGCTGGTCACGAGCGTCGTCGACTACGGCATCTTCATGCTCGACCCCGGAGGCCACGTGTCCAGCTGGAACGCCGGCGCGGAGCGGATCAAGGGCTACCGTGCCTCGGACATCATCGGCCAACACTTCTCGGTCTTCTACCCGCCCGAGGACATCGCTGCCCGCAAGCCCCACATGGAGCTTGACACGGCCATCGCCGACGGTCGGCTGGAGGACGAGGGCTGGCGCATCCGCAAGGACGGCACCCGCTTCTGGGCCAACGTGGTGATCACCCCCCTTTTCGACAAGACGGGCGAACTGCGCGGCTTCGGCAAGGTCACGCGGGACATGACCGAGCGCCGCGCCGCCGAGCAGGCGCTCACCGAACGCCGACGCCTGTTCGCCCACCTGGTACAGGCACAGGAGCTGGAACGCCGCCGCATCGCCTGGGACGTGCACGACGACTCCATCCAAGCCATGGTCGCCGTCGGCATGCGGCTACAGCTCCTCGCCGACCAGGCCGGCGAGCCCTACGCGCGTGAACTCTCGCTGCTCGACGCGTCGGTGCGCGAGGCGGTGGGCCGCCTGCGCAGCCTCACCTTCCGGCTCCAGCCGCCCGGCATCGACCGGCACGGCTTGGTCGAGTCACTGTCCCAGCACCTCAACGACGTGGTGGCCGGGAGCTGGGGCCTCGAGCCGTCCCTGGAACACGACCTGGAGAAGGAACCGGCCCCCGAAACCGCGATCACCATCTTCCGCATCGTGCAGGAGGCGCTGCTGAACGTGCGCAAACATGCCCGAGCGCGCACCGTACGGGTCAGCGTCACCACCGAGAACCAGGGCCTCGGAGTCCAAGTGACCGACGACGGCATCGGGCAAGCGGCGGTCGCCCGGAGGGTGCAGGAGCACTTCGGGCTGATGGAGATGCGGGAGCGGGCCGAGACCGCCGGCGGCTGGTGGACACTGCGCAGCGAGCCCGGTGCTGGCACGACCGTGGAGTTCTGGGTGCCCGACCTGCCGACCGGCGAGCTGGACGAACCACTGCCCGGGGCACCCGCCAGGACCTTCGACTCCCTGACCGCGCCCCAGGGCCCGTCGTGACCCAGCCCGACACGACCAGGGGCCCCCTGCGGGTGCTGATCTGCGACGACAACACCATGCTGCGCGCGGCGCTGGCAGAGGTCGTCGGGGCCCAGCCCGACCTCACCCTGGCCGGCAGCGCGGCCGACGCGGAAGAGGCGATCCGACTCGCCACCGCCCAAAGGCCGCACGTCGTGGTGCTCGACGTGCGCTTCCCCGGCGGCGGCCCGTACACCGCCGAGCAGATCCTCCGGGCCGTCCCGGGCGTCCGCGTCCTGGCGTTCTCCGCTTACGGCGACCAGGGCCCGCGCACCGAGATGGCCGCGGTCGGCGTCGCGGGATACCTCGTCAAGGGCGTCACCAACGCCCGACTGCTGGCCGAGGTCCGGGACCTGGGTGCCGAAGCCCTCAGGGCCGTTTGATCCCTGACGCGGCGGGGCGAGGTGCCCGCAGCGCCTTCCTCTGCTAGGCACTGTTTCTCGGATCTCCTGACGTGAGTGGGGTGTTGGGGCACGCTGGCTGCATGGGCCGTGGAGATCTGACGAATGCGGAGTGGGATCGACTGGAGTCGTTCTTACCTCCTGGTGGTGCGC